>NZ_JANJGU010000007.1 GCF_024626525.1 Lederbergia panacisoli | reverse complement strand
TTCAACAAAGTACATAGAAAATTGAATGAAATGGATTAGTTGGAACGCCGTATGCGGTGAAAGTCGCACGTACGGTGTGAACAGGGGGAAAAGGGAGCGATAACTTCAAACCCTTACCTATCTGTATGAAGAGTGATTAACGCTTTTTTGAGGTTTTAAAATTAATTTCACTTATCAGCTTTTTTGTTCACTAATCATCATAATTAAGTAGAACTTTGAAATGAACATCCTAAATGTAAAGATTTTGTAAATGAGAATAAAAGCATTTACTTATATAAGCAAATCGTTATATATTAATGTTTGGAAAGCGGAGGTGAGCATAGGATGAAACAATTCACAGTGGAGATTGATAAGGCGGCAAACATTTTAAAATTATTAGGCGATAAGACGCGATTAACTATGGTATCAATTTTAGATAACCATGATTGCTGTGTGTGTGAGTTTGTGGCGATTTTTAAAATGAGCCAGCCCGCTATAAGCCAGCATATTCGAAAATTAAAAGATGCGGGAGTGGTAGGAGAAACCAGAAAAGGACAATGGATTATTTATTCACTAAATAAGGACAGTGAGTATTATCCGATGGTTCAAGACCTACTGGATCACCTTCCAAGTCAAGATTATAAATTAAAAGAATTGGAAGAACAGGGTTTACGAATTTCGTGTGACTAGATGGAGGATTTAATTAATGACATCAATTATTTTAGCATCAGTGATCTTTTTATTCACACTTATACTTGTTATATGGCAACCCAAAGGACTATCTATAGGTTGGTCCGCATGTAGTGGAGCTATATTGGCTCTTATAGTAGGAGTTGTAGATTTTAAAGATGTCATTGATGTAACATCAATCGTTTGGAATGCCACTTTGGCTTTCATAGCTATCATTATTATTTCTCTCATCCTAGATGAGATTGGCTTTTTTGAGTGGGCAGCCTTGCATATGGCAAGAGCGGCAAAGGGTAACGGGGTAAAGATGTTCATTTACGTTTCCATTCTGGGAGCGATAGTCGCTGCATTTTTCGCGAATGATGGGGCAGCACTGATTCTAACGCCGATTGTCCTTGCCATGGTGAGAAACCTTAATTTTAATGAAAAAATGGTTTTTCCTTTTATCATTGCGAGTGGATTTATTGCGGATACAACATCACTCCCATTGGTTGTAAGTAACTTAGTTAATATCGTTTCTGCTGACTTTTTTGGAATAGGTTTTGTAGAGTTTGCATCAAGAATGATTATTCCGAATTTCTTTTCTTTAGCTGCTAGCATTATTGTCTTGTACTTATTTTTTAGAAAAAGCATTCCAAAGAATTACGATTTATCGAATTTGAAGGCACCAGCTGAGGCAATTCGGGACAAAAAAATGTTTACATTGTCATGGATTGTTTTAGGGATTTTATTAATAGGCTATTTCGCAAGTGAATTTATTGGAGTTCCTGTTTCTTTCATAGCTGGTATTGTAGCTATATTCTTCTTGTTTATGGCACAAAGAAGCTCAGCTGTTAATACGGGTACTGTTATCAAAGGCGCACCTTGGGCAATCGTTTTCTTCTCTATCGGAATGTATGTAGTGGTTTACGGTTTAAGAAACGTAGGTCTTACAAATGTTTTAGTTGATTTAATCCAGATGACGGCAGACCAGGGACTGTTTACGGCAACGGTGGGGATGGGATTCATCTCGGCAATCCTATCTTCTGTAATGAACAATATGCCGACTGTCATGATTGATGCGCTAGCTATTGCAGATACGAATACAAGTGGTATTCTTCGAGAAGCACTCATTTATGCGAATGTTATAGGTTCTGATTTAGGCCCAAAGATTACTCCGATAGGATCCCTTGCAACCTTGCTATGGCTGCATGTATTGTCCCTTAAGGGAGTTAAAATCTCCTGGGGAACCTATTTTAAGACAGGAATTATATTAACCATACCGACCTTGTTCATTACACTGGTAGGTCTATATGTTTGGTTACTTATCATTTGATAAATTACTTAATAGGAGAATCTCAACATGTCTAAAAAAACAATTTATTTTCTATGTACAGGAAACTCTTGCCGTAGCCAGATGGCAGAAGGATGGGCAAAAAGGCATTTAGGTGATAAGTGGGAAGTGAAAAGTGCTGGACTTGAAGCACACGGATTAAATCCGAATGCAGTGAAAGCAATGAAAGAAGCAGGTATCGATATTTCAAATCAAACATCTGATGTGATAAATCCCGAAATAATAAATACTGCAGAATTGATCGTAACCCTTTGTGGTCATGCAGCAGACAATTGCCCGGTAACACCTCCACATATCAAACGTGTTCACTGGGGATTCGATGATCCTGCAAAAGCAGAAGGAACAGAAGAGGAAAAATGGGCGTTCTTCCAACGTGTACGTGACGAAATTGGAAAAAGAATAGAACGTTTCGCAAAAACTGGAGAATAATAACTATTTTACTAAGCTGGGAGAAATTCTCTTGGCTTTTACTTTACTAATGCATAAGCACGTTCCTATATCAGTACCAACTAAGTTGCGGATTAAATTGACTATACGATTCAGGTCTCTTTTTTAAAAGCCCTCTAGATTACATATCCAGTGTTTATTTTAATTAATGGATCGAGTGAATACTAAAGTTGCTTTATTTCTTCATGTAATCACCAAACATAGTCCCCTTTTTTAAGTTGCTAAACATTAAAAGTTAATGTTGCTTCCTCTCCAAAATGCATTCGTCTCGATTTGCTTTCTCAATATTGCACCTAACATAACAACAGTATATTGTTGTATTCAGTTTTATGGTTCATTAACTTAAACTATTAAACCAATTATTGGATGTATTTTACTGAATGAATAAACAGGACCAACTAAATATAATCAAAGAGGATTTTATTAAGTGTCAAAAAGTACTATTGGCAATTGGTGATGAAACACGTCAATCAATCTTGTTAGTTCTAATGGGGACGGATTGTCAAACAGGATTACGTGTGGGTGAAATCACTGAACAAACACATCTTTCTCGACCTGCTGTGTCCCATCATCTTAAAGTTTTACGAGATGCCGGTGTTATTTTAATGCGTAAAGAAGGGACAAAAAAGGGTTCACGCTGACGCAAGACAATTTGAGTTAAGCCGCAAGTATCAATTCATATTTACAACAGGAAATTCATTTCAGCACTTTCTAGATAGAACATCTGTGGACAAAATGCTCGGTGCAGTTCACAGACATCTAGATGATGAAGGAGTATTTGCGTTCGAAACTAGGAATCCGACTATTTCAGTTTTGGCGGCGGAAAAAGATATAGAAAAGGATGCCGGTTCATGGACAGATAATGAAGGCTATCATTGTAGCAGTGTATACCGACGATCGTATGATCATAAAAGTCAGTTAGAGCACTATATTTTTACGAACCGTCGATGGAAGGATGTGTCGAACGTAGTGGAAACAATAGAGCCATTTGCGCTTCGTTACTTTTTTCCTCAAGAGCTTGAAAGTTTGCTGTATTATAATGGATTTGTACTTAAGGAGATGTATGGTAATTTTGACAAGAGCCCATTTCAAGCAGATAGCCGACTTATGGTTTGCGTTTGCCGAAAGCGGCATAAATAGCAAGAAGGTTTCTGAACCTTGGGATTCTTTTAATTCTTAACCATTCGAAATTGCATTTAGAATTATTCTTATTCCATTTTTCTTTTCTACTATATCCCCTAGTTGTTGTTGTCTGAAATGGAAAACGGGGGAAGAATAAAGGACTGTCAATCAATCTGATTTCGGTGTGTTTTCAATCATTCCCCAATCGGTTTTTCAATCCAAAAATCAAAACAAATTCGGGATGGATCCAATACGGTTTCAGCTGTTTTCTTATTCTTCCATTTTGTTCACTTCATACACCTTTCGCGCCGTTTCCTCCAATATAAAAATAACAGGGATTTGTGTGGTGATATTCATATCCCCTATGAATTCCTCTGTTACATAATAGGAAATATTTATATCAGCTAGTTTGGCAATGGTAGACTGTTCGTTGTTTGTAATACTTAAAATCTTGCTGCCTTTTTCTTTTAACTTTTGTATGTGCGAAATAGTAAAAGAATTTTCGCCCGAAACAGACAGAGCAATGGTAATACTATTATTCAAGTCGGCATGGATGGGCATAAACCAATCCTTTATATACATAGAGAACTTTCCTAAGCTTGAAAGGTATCTAGCACCATATTCGGCAAACGTTCCTGAACTGCCAAATCCGATAAAAATAACAGTTTCCTTTTTGGAAATTATTTCTGCTGCGTCCTCTATCTTAGAAATGAATTTCTTATTTTGAGACCGCTCAAAAAACTCCGCTAATACATATTGGCTGCTTTTAATAGTGGGGTATTGTTTTTCTTCAATTAATAACTTTAGCTTTACTTTAAACTCCGAAAAACCATTGCAATTTAGTTTTCTACAAAAACGCATGATTGTTGAAGTGGAAACATGCGTTTCGTCTGCAAGGTCTCGTATGCGCATATAAACGACTTTTTCTTTATTTTGCATAATGTATTTGTAAAGCAGCATCTCAAGTTCATTGAATGTTGTGATGATCTCGTTTGTAAACAAAGTCAATTCCCCCTTCCACTTCATTGTACATCATCCGAGAAACACAGTGTTACTTTTATGAAACAAATACCTTTCCGTGAAAAATAGATCTAACGCTCCTGAAACTATATCTTATTGACCTTTTTTCTCCTACTATAGGTTTGTAAATAAGTTTTTTAGGAGGATGTGCAATGAATAAAGGACTTAAGATCGCTACAATTGGCGGAGGTTCGAGTTATACTCCAGAATTAATTGAAGGATTTATTAAAAGATACAGTGAACTCCCTATTAGGGAATTATGGTTGGTTGATATAGAAGCGGGCAAGGAAAAGTTAGAGATTGTTGGGAATCTCGCAAAAAGAATGATTGAAAAAGCAGGGCTCCCTATCGAGGTTTATATAACACTTGATAGAAAAACTGCTTTAAAAGATGCTGATTTTGTTACGACACAATTTCGTGTGGGCCTACTTGATGCTCGCGCAAAAGATGAAAGAATTCCCTTGAGTCATGGAGTGCTAGGACAAGAGACAAATGGTCCAGGTGGACTATTTAAGGGATTGCGTACGATTCCAGTCATATTAGACATTGTTAAGGACATGAAAGAATTATGTCCAGATGCTTGGTTGATAAACTTTACAAATCCTGCAGGCATGGTGACAGAAGCGGTTCTTAGGTATACTGACCATAAGAAAGTCGTTGGTTTATGCAACGTTCCAATCGGTATTGAGATGGGGGTTGCCAAACTTCTAGATGTTGACCATTCGCGCATTCGGGTAGATTTTGTCGGTTTAAATCATATGGTATATGGATTGGATGTTTATCTGGATGGAGTTAGTGTAAAGGATCAAGTAATTGAACTGTTAACCAAGCCAGAAAACAGCAGCTTTGTAAAAAATGTAAAAGGACAAGGCTGGGAGCCGGAATTTATCCGTGCATTAAATGCCCTTACTTGCCCATACCATCTTTACTATTATAAACAGGATGAAATGCTGCAAACGGAGTTGGGAAACTTTAAAAACGGTACAACAAGAGCGGAAGTAGTTAAGAAACTAGAAGAGGATTTGTTCGAGCTGTATAAAGATCCAAATTTAGCAATTAAACCACCACAGTTAGAGGAAAGAGGCGGAGCGTACTACAGTGATGCAGCTGTACGTTTAATCTCATCTATCTATAACGATAAGCGAGACATTCAGCCGGTTAATACTATTAATAATGGGGCCATTGCTAGTATCCCAGATGACTCTGCAGTTGAGGTCAGTTGTGTGATTACGAAAGAAGGTCCAAGACCAATCGTTAATGGAGATTTACCAGTTGCGGTTAGAGGATTGGTGCAACAAATAAAATCTTTTGAACGAGTAGCAGCCGAAGCAGCTGTAACAGGAAACTATGATACAGCATTACTTGCGATGATAATAAATCCACTAGTTCCTTCCGATAAAATAGGTAAAGTGATTCTGGATGAAATGCTTGATGCACATAAAGAATATTTACCACAATTTTTCCAAAAGGCAGAAGTATAATATTTAAGAAAACAGAGAAGTTTATATATGAAAATAATTAAAACAGACAGGGAAACTCTATACTGTCTGTTTTTTGTGTTTTTAATTTCTGTAGACATATGGTAAAGTAAAGGAGAAGCGTTTACAAGTACATAAAAGGATTGTTAGTGCATCGCAGGCAAAACCTAAATTTGCTATAGAATATCAATGATGTTATTCTATTATTCAAATTTGGGTTTTTTTTATTAGAATTTTACTTCAAATTCTTAATTAAGATAGAGGTGCAAAATGAGAATTGAGAAGGTTATAAATAATAATGTAGTCATGATTACAAATGAATCCAACCAAGAAATGGTCGTTATGGGAAAGGGGTTGGCTTTTCAAAAAAGGGTAGGGGATGTTATCGATGATTCTAAAATTGAAAAGACATTTGTATTAAAAAAACAAGGTGTTTCTGATAAACTTGCTCTATTACTTAAAGATACATCGGAACTTTACTTGAATATATCTTCAAAAGTTATAGATTTTGCACAATCTCAACTTCCGTACATATTGGATGAATATTTATACGTTGCCTTAACCGATCATATAAGCTTTGCGATTAGTAGACATAAGCAAGGGATTGAATTAAAAAATCCACTGCTATGGGAAATACGCAAATACTATAAACCGGAATTCCAAATTGCCTTAAAGGCCCTGGAAATTATTGAGCAAGAAACAGGTATTGCGTTAGGAGAGGATGAGGCAGCATCAATTGCACTGCATTTAGTTAATAGTCAGTTATCTGGTGAAAACATGGCAGTGGCTGTACAAACTACCGAGATGGTTAATACCATTCTGAACATAGTAAAATATCACTTTAAAATGGATTTAGATGAGAATTCCGTTAATTATGAACGGTTTTTAACCCATCTTCGCTTCTTTTCTATCCGTTTTGCCCGTAAAGAAAAATTGGAGGACACAATGGATTTATTCTTTTTTGAACAGATCCAGTTAAAGTATCCTAATGCTTATGCTTGCACTCAAAAGATTGCCACTTACTTAATTAATCAATTTAATTGGAGTCTAACTAAGGATGAAGAAGTCTATCTAACTGTGCATATTCATCGTGTAACAAATCGCCATAAATTGAATTAAAATATTATGCTGAGATAATGTTGACATTTTCTGAAAGCGCATGCTAAACTACCATTATAAACTTAATAATAATCTTAATTAGGATTGTTACTGATTATGCAGGCAAAACCTAAATTGTTACGTCATATTTATGACGCGCAATTTAGGTTTTTTGTTTTTTAGGAGGGGGATTAAGAATATTATTATCAATTTAATAGAAACGCTAAGGAATGTTACCTTTTTTGGGCATAACCTGAATTGATCTTGAACATGCTATCAGTGTGTTTAAGAGCGGTTCAGGTTTTTTATTTGATAACGTGAAACTTCAATCAGTGGGGGGTTTCACTGATTGTTAGTTGAACGAATCGGGCTTTTACTGGCAGTTGATCCCCACTTACACTTCTTGGTCTATATCGAATTCTTGAGGTGGGGTCTTACTGCCAGTTAATGCGGGATAAAAAACTAATTGAAGGAAGAAGGGCCAATCTATGAAATATGAACAATTAGCCAAAGACATTATTGAAAATGTCGGAGGTAAGGAAAACGTTAACAGTGTTGTCCATTGTATCACTCGTCTGCGCTTCAAGTTAAAAGATGAAGGAAAGGCGAATACAGATGTATTAAAAGATATGGATGGCGTTGTCACGGTTATGAAAAGTGGCGGACAGTATCAGGTTGTCATTGGCAACCACGTTCCGGATGTCTATAAAGCAGTCGTAGCAGAAGGTGGTTTCCAGGGTTCAAGCCCAGTTGATGCTGAAGATGAAGGTAAAAAAGGGAATATATTAAATAGCTTTATAGATTTGGTTTCCGGAATCTTTACTCCAATTCTTGGGGTATTAGCAGCTTCCGGTATGATTAAAGGTTTTAATGCATTATTTATAGCTAGTGGTTGGCTTGATGCTTCAGGTGGAACATATCAAATTTTAAATGCAATTGGGGATGCACTGTTTTATTTCTTACCAATCTTATTAGGTTACACAGCAATGAAAAAGTTTGGCGGTACACCATTCCTAGGTATGGTTATTGCAATGGCTCTCGTTTATCCAGCACTTGAAGGAATTCCGAAAGCTGGAGAACCTTTGTATACATTATTTAAAGGTACCATGTTTGAATCACCGGTTTATATTGAGTTTTTTGGTATTCCAGTGATATTAATGACTTATGCTATGTCGGTTATTCCTATTATCGTATCTGCGTTCTTTGCAGCTAAGTTAGAAAAGTTCTTTGCTAAAGTAATTCCTGACGTAGTGAAAATGTTCTTAGTTCCAATGTTTACTTTACTAATAATCATTCCATTAACTTTTATTGTAATTGGTCCAATTGCAACTTGGGCTAGTCAGTTATTAGGACAAGCAACTATTTGGGTTTATGATTTAAGTCCAATTATTGCAGGGGCATTCATTGGTGGATTTTGGTTAATATTTGTTATGTTTGGGCTTCACTGGGGGCTTGTTCCAATTGGAATCAACAACTTTGTAAGTCAAGGTTGGGATCCAATATTAGCATTAATTTTTGTTCATTCATTTGCACTTGCTGGTGCTATCCTAGCAGTCTGGATTAAAACAAGGAACTCTAAAATGAAAACACTTAGTGCACCCGCATTTATATCTGCAATATTTGGTGTAACAGAGCCGGGTATGTATGGTATTGCTCTACCACTCAAAAAGCCGTTTATCTTTACACTCATTTCTTCAGCTATCGGCGGAGCGATGTTAGGAGTATTTGGTACGGTAGGATATGTCATGGGAGGTTTAGGTGTCTTCCAGCTCCCTAGCTTTATTCCTGAATCAGGTATAGATATGTCCGTTATCGGTGCAGTAATCGCAGCTGTAGTTGGAATGGTTTTAGCATTCGTATTAACTTACTTTTTTGGTGGAATTAATAAAAATCAAGAAGCAACACCAGTAACGGAAGAGAAAGTTGCAGAAAAAACTGTTGGAAATACAAAAGCTGAAACAATTGTTAGCCCATTAAGCGGCGAAGTGAAAAACTTAGCTGACATTGACGACGCAGCATTTGCTTCTGGAGCATTAGGACAAGGTGTTGCGATTGAACCAACAGAAGGTAAACTATTTGCCCCTGTATCCGGTACAGTTACTGCTTTGTTCCCTACAAATCATGCAATTGGTATTACATCCGATGATGGAGCAGAAATATTAATTCACATTGGTATGGACACTGTTCAACTAGACGGTAAACACTTTACTTCACACACAACACAAGGTAATCGAGTAGAAAAAGGCCAATTATTAATTGAATTTAATATAGAAGGAATTAAAGAAGCAGGATTTCCATTAACAACTCCTGTAGTAGTAACAAACTATGCTAACTATGAGGTTACACCAGCTTGTGATGCAGTCGTTAAGTCACAAGACGTATTATTACAAGTAAAACCTAAATAATAAAGAAATAATTTTAAAAAATGAGGCCGGCATCTGCTTAAGATTTTAAGTAGGTGCCTTGGCTAATGAAGACTTAGGAGGAATAATGATGGCAACACAATTTCCAGAAGGATTCTTATGGGGTGGCGCAACTGCTGCCAACCAATTTGAAGGTGCATACAAAGAAGGCGGAAAAGGTCTAAATCTTGCAGACGTACTACCAGGAGGAAAAGTAAGATTACAAGTAATCTCACAGCCTGGTTTTAACTATGAAATCGATCATTCAAAATATACTTATCCGAATCATGAAGGCATTGACTTCTACCATCGTTATAAAGAAGACATCGCCTTATTTGCAGAAATGGGCTTCAAAGTATTCCGTTTGAGTATTTCATGGAGTCGTATTTTTCCGAATGGTGATGAGCTGGAGCCGAATGAGGAAGGCTTGGCATTTTATGACCGTGTCTTTGATGAACTACATAAACATGGGATTGAGCCTTTGGTTACTCTTGCTCATTATGAAACACCATTACACCTAATTAAAGAATATGGTGGCTGGAGAAATCGTAAATTAGTAGAATTGTTTGAGCGTTATGTAAGAACTGTCTTTACCCGTTATAAAGATAAAGTGAAATACTGGTTAACGTTTAACGAAATCAATGGTGCAACTCATATGCCATTAATAGGACTAGGTTTTTCCCCTGAAAGTGAAGAAACACGTCTACAAGATAGTTTCCAAGGTCTACATCACCAATTCGTTGCAAGTGCACAAGCTGTTAAAATTGGTCATGAGATTATTCCTGAATCCAAAATTGGTTGTATGTTAATTTATGCACCGGTATATTCATTCGATTCTAATCCCGACAACGTGATGTATGCTAGACAGGAAGCAGATATCTTTAACTATTTCTGTGGAGATATACAGGTGCGTGGGGAATATCCATATTTTGCGAAGCGTTATTTTAAAGAAAATAATATTGAACTAGATATTCAAGAAGGAGATCTAGAAACAATAAAAGAAGGAACGGTAGACTTCATTTCCTTTAGTTACTACATGTCCCGTACAGATAAAAAGGAAAAAACACCAGCAGAGGTTGGCGAAGGTAATCTGATTGGCGGAGTGAAGAATCCATTTTTACAAGCAAGTGACTGGGGTTGGGAAATTGATCCAGTTGGTTTACGAATTGCTTTAAATGAACTTTATGGTCGTTACCAAAAACCATTAATGATTGTTGAAAACGGTCTTGGTGCTCATGACAAAGTAGAAGAAGATGGCTCCATTAATGATGACTATCGTATCGACTACATGCGTGACCATATAAAACAAATGGGTGAAGCAATTGAAGATGGCGTTGACCTAATTGGTTACACTAGCTGGGGCTGTATTGATCTAGTCAGTATGTCTACTGGTCAGTATTCCAAACGTTACGGATTTATCTATGTAGATAAACATGATGACGGCAGCGGTACATTAGAACGTAAACGTAAAAAATCATTTTACTGGTATAAAGATCTTATTTCTTCGAATGGTGAAAATTTGTAGCATTGATCGGTGAGGGTCTTTCCTCACTGATTTTTAATAATAATCACAATTGTTCAACCTTCCAAAAAGGAAATAGCCGATTTAATAGAAAGAACCTTGAAAATGAGCACAAAAAAGAAGTCATAGGGAAAGCCAATCGTAACAAACAAATTTGAGGAGGAATGGAAAATGGGGGAAAACGTGAGAAACTTTCCAGAAGGTTTCCTATGGGGCGGGGCCACTGCTGCGAACCAAGTTGAAGGCGCCTATTTAGAAGGTGGGAAGGCGTTGACTACTGTTGATCTCATGCCGACTGGAAAAAATAGATGGGGCATTTTAACAGGAAGTGTTGAGTCCTTTACACCGCTGGCAGAAGAATTTTATCCTTCACATGAAGCAATTGATTTTTACCATCGATATAAAGAGGATATTGCTCTTTTTGCAGAAATGGGCTTTAAATCATTCCGTCTATCGATTTCTTGGGCACGGATTTTTCCAAATGGCGATGAAGAACAGCCGAATGAGGCGGGCTTAAAGTTTTATGATGATGTGTTTGATGAGTTGTTAAAACACGGCATTCAACCGGTCGTAACAATTGCCCATTTTGATGTTCCAGTTCATCTCGTTGAAAAATATGGGAGCTGGAGAAATCGTAAGCTTGTCGGGTTTTTTGAAAAATACGCCACTACCCTTTTCAATCGTTATAAGGATAAAGTGAAATATTGGATGACGTTTAACGAAATCAATATGCTTTTGCACTTGCCTTTTGTCGGTGCTGGGCTTGTGTTTAAAGAAGGTGATGACAAGCTGCAAATTCAATATCAAGCAGCACATCATCAGCTTGTCGCAAGTGCTTTAGCTGTGAAGGCGTGTCATGAAATCATACCAGATGCAATGATTGGCTGTATGCTTGCCGCGGGTATGACGTATCCATATACATGTAACCCAGATGATGTCTTTAAAGCCATGGATAAAGACCGTGAGTCTTTCTTCTTTATCGATGTCCAGTCACGCGGTGAATATCCAGGATATGCAAAGCGTTTCTTTAAAGACAATAATCTATCCATCGAGATGGAAGCGGGCGATGAAGAGCTTTTAAAAAATGGTACCGTAGACTATATCGGCTTTAGTTATTATGGCAGCCGAGCAACAAGTACGGATCCGGAAATCTTAAGACAAATCACGAGTGGAAATGTGTTCGCATCAGTTGAAAACCCATATTTGGAAAAGTCTGAGTGGGGATGGCCAATTGATGCGAAAGGCTTCCGAATTACCGCAAATCAGTTATACGATCGTTATCAAAAACCATTGTTTGTCGTCGAAAATGGACTCGGCGCTGTGGACAAAGTCACCGCTGAAGGGGAAATCAACGATGACTACCGTATTGACTACTTAAGAAAACATATTGCTGCTATGGCAGAAGCTATCAAAGATGGAGTAGAAATTCTAGGGTTTACAAGCTGGGGACCAATTGACCTTGTTAGCGCCTCAACTGGTGAAATGAAAAAACGCTACGGCTATATTTACGTGGATCGGGATAATGAAGGCAACGGCTCATTAAAGAGAATCAAAAAGAACAGCTTTCATTGGTATAAAAAGGTGATTGCGACGAATGGGGAGGAGCTTTAGAGCCCCAGTTTAGTGAAAGATAAATGACCAGATCGCATGATTATTTGGTCATTTATTTTTTGTATAAGAACGGAGAAGAGATAAAAATGAAATTCATTTTTTTAGATATTGATGGTACTTTAGTTGATTATGCGGGAAAACTGCCAGAATCGGCTTCTACTGCGGTAAAAGAAGCTAGAAAAAATGGTCACAAAGTATATATCACAACAGGTAGAAGCAAGGCAGAAATTTATCCGTATTTATGGGATATTGGCTTGGATGGAATGATTGGCGGAAATGGCATGTATATTGAACACGATGGAATGGTCATCCAAGACAAAAGAATGGATATGGAAATGGTCAGACAGGTCGTAGAGTGGCTGAATAAAAGAGAACACGGTTTTTATTTAGAAAGCAAAAATGGTTTGTTTGCAAACAAATATTTTCTACAAAAGGCTGCATCTATTTACGGAGAGAACACAATCGAAAATCAAGAAAAAGTCCGTAGCATGCTTCCGGACATGATTTATGATGGGGATCTATATCGTGATGATGTGGCGAAAATAAGCTATGTTTTAGAATCTGATGCTCTTGAAGCTGCGGAGAGGGATTTTGGCGGTAAATTAAAAGCTGGAAGTTGGACTGCGACTGGCAAAAGACGAGAGTTTGGTGAATTTGCCTTATTAGGGGTCGATAAAGTAAATGCGGTCCACACTCTCTTGGAGTATTTGAATGGAGACATGAAAGATACATTTGCTTTTGGGGATGCAGAAAGTGATGCCAAAATGGTGGAAAGTTGTGGAATTGGAGTAGCCATGGGGAATGCTGAAAGTGTTTTAAAAGAAGTAGCAGATTATATTACAGAAGATGTAGAACAGAACGGCTTATTTAACGCATTTAAACATTTTGGCTTGATATGAACAAAGTTCGTGCAATGTTATTCTTCAACTACAATCTTTCTGCTTTTTCTTGTCGTGTTTCTTAATATATACACTTTGCAAATATATTAGCATTCGTCTATAATTAGAGTTAATTATATAATTATTTTTTAAGGATTGTGACTGGTAACGCAGGCAAAACCTAAATAAGTATTCCTTTTTGGAAAAGGAATATACTTGTTTAGGTTTTTTTGTTTTAAGGGGATATTATAAGAAGTCCTTAAAATAATTAGTCTAAGCAAAATATTAAATGGATAATAAAGGAGCTAAATAAATTATGGTGGAACAAAAATTTACTGTCATTGACCAATCCGGCATACATGCACGTCCTGCAACAATTATAGTACAAGCCGCAGGTAAATTTGCTTCTGAAATTAAATTAGAATATAACGGTAAATCAGTGAATCTAAAATCAATAATGGGTGTCATGTCATTAGGGATTGGGCAAGGAGCAGAAATAAAAATTAGTGCGGATGGAAAAGATGAGCAAGAAGCATTAAGCACGTTGCAGGAAACTTTAAATCAAGAAGGGCTGGCAAAATAATGAATGTATTAAAAGGAATAGCCGCCTCGAGTGGTATAGCGATTGCAAGGGCCTATCGTTTAGTCGAGCCAGATCTATCATTTGAAAAGAAAACAATAGTAGATACAGCATTGGAAGTGGAACGGCTCCAAGCTGCCTTAAATACTTCTAAAACCGAACTTGAGGCTATTCGTGAAAAAGCAAATATAGAGCTTGGTGCCGATAAAGCAGCGATATTTGAAGCTCATTTACTTGTCTTAAGTGATCCAGAACTGATAACCCCAATCGAGAATAAAATTAACACAGAACGAGTGAATGCAGAACAAGCATTAAAAGAAATTGCTGATATGTTTATCGCAATGTTTGAACAAATGGACAATGAATATATGAAAGAACGTGCTGCTGACATTCGTGATGTGACAAAACGTGTTCTATCTCATTTACTTGGTGTTCAAATTGTGAATGCCAGTATGATTTCTGAAGAAGCAATCGTTGTGGCTGAGGATTTAACACCTTCCGACACGGCTCAATTAAATCGTAAATTTGTTAAAGGCTTCACAACAAATATCGGCGGGCGAACTTCTCATTCTGCTATCATGGCACGTTCAATGGAAATTCCCGCTGTAGTTGGAACAAAGTCAGCAACGGTAGAAATTCAAAATGGAGATGTAATCATCGTCGATGGTTTAAAAGGTGAAATACATATCAATCCCACATCAGAAGTACTTGACCATTACGAAAAGGAACAAATTCGCTTTGAAGAACAAAAAGCGGAATGGGCAAAGCTTGTAAATGAAAAGACGATTTCAGCTGATGGTCATCATGTTGAATTAGCGGCCAATATTGGAACACCTGATGATTTAGAAGGAGTGGCCAATAATGGTGGGGAAGGCATTGGTCTATACAGGACCGAGTTTTTATATATGGGTCGAAATGAACTACCCTCCGAAGAAGAACAGTTTGAATCCTATAAGGCTGTCCTAGAAGGAATGAATGGAAAGCCTGTTGTGGTTAGAACACTAGATATTGGCGGAGATAAGGAATTGCCTTATTTAGAGTTACCGAAAGAAATGAATCCTTTTCTTGGTTTTCGTGCCATCCGTCTTTGTTTAGAGGAACAAGATTTGTTCCGTACCCAATTGCGAGCCTTGTTAAGAGCGAGCTCATATGGCAATTTAAAGATAATGTTTCCAATGATTGCAACCTTAGATGAATTCCGAGCAGCGAAAACCATTTTAGAAGAAGAAAAGCAAAAATTAGTAAGTGAAGGAATTACTGTTTCTGACCATATTGAACTCGGAATCATGGTCGAAATTCCGTCCACTGCAGTATTGGCTGACCAATTTGCAAAAGAAGTTGATTTCTTTAGTATTGGAACAAATGATTTGATTCAGTACACAATGGCTGCTGACCGTATGAATGAACGTGTCTCCTATTTGTATCAGCCATACTCACCAGCTATTTTACGATTGGTGAAAATGGTTATTGATGCAGCCCATCATGAAGGTAAATGGGTTGGAATGTGCGGGGAAATGGCAGGCGACGAAACAGCGATTCCGTTATTGCTTGGACTTGGTCTAGATGAATTTTCCATGAGTGCGACATCCATTTTAAAAGCACGCTCGCAAATTGCTCAGCTTTCCAAAAAAGATATGGAAGATTTAGCAGAAAAAGCCTTGAAAATGAGCACAACAAAGGAAGTCATTGAGGCAGTTAAAGAAAGCATTGTATAAAAGAACAATTTAGGTGTCTTAAAATAGCTATCTTTCTAGGTGGGTTTCCTTAGAAAGAAAAAGTTTCCCGATCCGAAGGTTTTTCCGGTTCTATTCCGGCATTACTTCGGATTTTTTTGTGCCCAATTTAAGGGAGTCAAATCCTGATTCGATCCTATTTTTAATCCGTCTTTCTCTAAACATCGTCCGGTAAGGGGGCGGTATGCCTCTAGTTTTTTTTAGTTGGTTTCTCGATCCACAAATGCTAATTTAAATATGTACAAATGTTAAAGCCTTACATACTAAATTCTGGTGATTAGTATGTATATAAACTTCGATGTTAAAACAGAATTTGAGATTAATAGTCTTTCAGGCTTACCAAAATAAAAAAAGTAAAGGGGAGAAAATAATGGATTGCAAAGTTATGATAAACCTTCCAATATCTAATAATGAGGTACCCGATTTAAGAGAGATTGTTGGATGGGGAAGACGTGATAAAGATTATCCTGATTTGTTTGAACGTTGTAACTTCTGGGCTGGAGTGAGAAATGAAAACGATAAACTTATAGCATTTGGGTATGTTTGTGGAATGGGCTTGGAACACGGGTATATGGAAGACATTATCGTACATCCTGAGTATCAAAAAAAGGGAATTGGAGTTAAATTGGTAAAAGAATTGTTACGGGAAGCAGAACGCTATGGATTAGGAATTGTAACTGTATCCTATGAGGAAAGTAATACTAACTTTTACAAAACTTGTGGTTTTGTACCTGGCTCGGGGGGAGTTTGGCAATGTTCTGGGATTTAAGAGTTAAAGATATACCTGTTGGACTAATTTATAAAGGAGAAGCGACCTTTTTGTCGAAATTATTATAGTAAAGGCTGTCGTTAAAAGGGTGGGAGGATTACTATGAGGGATAGAGGTTCGACTGTTATTATTGAAAATAAAAAAGTTGCCCTAATTAAAAGAATAAAGAATGGCGTAACTTATTATGTTTTTCCAGGTGGAGGTATAGAAAAAGGGGAAGCACCTGAAGAGGCAGCAAAAAGGGAAGCGTATGAAGAGTTAGGCATCGATATTGATGTAAGTGAATGTATTGCTGAAATTGACTTTAACGGTAAGCAATTTTTCTTTTTAGGGGAAATCGTTGGGGGAACTTTCGGTACTGGTCGAGGCGAAGAATTTTCGGATAAAAACAAAGGGATTTATATCCCTATGTGGGTGGAGATAGATGACCTTCCATCCATTGATGTTAAACCAAGGGAAGTTGCCCAAAAAATAGAATCCTTATTTAAGTAGCAAGGGCGTCAATCAGATGGATTAACGCTCTTTTTGTCTAAATTATTAAACGAAAGGAAGTTTAGCAATAGTAGATAAACAGGGAAAGAGGATAACTAAATGTTAACAGAAAAAGTTCATATTGCGGTACCTACAGCATTTTTGAAAGATGAATCATTAAATATTCAAGGGACCATGAGCCATATAAAAGATCTGTATAGACGAGGGGTAAAATCTGTTCTTGTTTCCGGAACTACAGGAGAACAGCATAGTATAAATCTACGAGAGAAAATTGAAATAATAAACCGTTTGGATCAGGAAGAAGAACTTATTAATAATATGGAAATTATTTTTGGTGTGGCTTCCATTAGACAAAAAGAGGCGGAAGAATTAGCTGAAAATATTCGTCATACAAAACTATCAGGTGTCATGCTTGGGTATCCACCGTATGTTATACCGACACAAGAAGAAGCTGTCTTTTATACAAAGAGAATTATACAGCTTAGTAATAAACCGACCATTTTATATAACAACCCAAAAAGAACTGGATTTGATTTATCAGAGAAGAGTATTATTCAATTAAGTGAGATAGACTTAGTGGTTGGAATAAAAGATGCTGGCAATAAAGAAAAAGTTGAACAAATAAAAAAAGGTATTCATAGAAATGATTTCTATTTTTACGCTGGTGGGGAAGTCGATTTAGAAGAAAAAGTATTACATGGATACGATCGTCTTTCTTCCATTGCTGGAAATATATCTCCGATGGACATCATTCAATGGTTCCAAAAATTGACTATGAAGCAGAAAATAAGTAAAGAAGAAAGCGAAACAATAGCAAATCTAATGGAACAAGTTTATCAAGGAAATGCTGTTGTAAATCTAAAAAAAATCATTAATCATAAAGGTATTTCAATGGGGATTTGTAGGAGTCCAATAGGAAGTCTGTAGACCGATTCCAATGGTATTTATCTCATCTCAACCTTTAATATGTAGATTTCCATCCAAATGAATAATATGGCGGGTGAGGTTCAAGTCTATAGGTATATAAAAAATTTTAGGTTACTAAAGGAGTTAGAAGTTGAAAATAAAAGACTTTACATTAACCGCACTTTTTTTATCCATTATTTTATTACTTGCTTTCACACCATTTGGGTTTATACATTTAGGAATCATTAAAGCGACCTTGATTCACATTCCAATCATTATAGCCTCGATTATTTTAGGACCCAAAATTGGTGCTTTTCTAGGACTGATGTTTGGATTCACTAGTATTGCAACTAATACAACTAGTCCAACATTGTTATCATTTGCTTTTTCACCAGTAATTCCTGTTTTAGGAACAAGTCAAGGAAGTTTTTGGGCGTTATTTATTGCACTTGTTCCAAGAGTAATCATTGGGTTTATTCCCTATTACTTATTCAAGGTTGTTCAAAAAGTTATAAAAAGGAAACAAAAGCCGGCATTATTTGTAACTGGCTTACTCACTACGTTCCTTCACACATTTTTAGTTATGGGTTTAATCTCTTTGATATTTAATAAAGCTTATGCTCAAGCAATTAATGCGGGTAGTATTAGTGCCATTTATAAAGCCATTATAACTGTGTTTTTAACAAATGGTCTTGCTGAAGCAATCCTTGCTGGAATTGTTACAATGGCAGTGGCACCACCGTTATTGAAGGTATCCAAAAAATGAATAATTCTTTAATTAGGTCTACTGAGCGTATGAATTTTGATCAAAAAAGAAACCTACACTTGAACATTCAAGCGCAGGTTTTTTTAATATATTTCTTTTTATGTGTGAGGATTAGACTTGGAATGAACTAGGCGGAATAATAAAGGACACACACTATTTTTTTGTTAGTAGCAGGAAAGCATTCTTTAGAAATAGAAAATAATGATAGATATATAACCGTATTATGTAGAGGAGATGGGATATGGATATAAAAACGAATGAAGAAGCAAAAGCTGAGAAAAGAATAAGAGACATTACAGGAATAACTTGCATTTATGTTCCAGTCAGCAACGTCTACGAATCCGTAAAATGGTATCAGAAAAATCTAGGATGCCAACCTGCAAATAATCATATCGTTGAGCCAGGGATGAAAATGTCCATCATGAGGTTTTTCGAAGCTGACGGCAACACTTCAGATCCGGCTACAGGGACGATTCCTGCGTTGTTTCTTCATGAGTCGGCGGAAGAAGGCGGTCGTTTAGGCTTTTCATGGACACTAGACGGAGGTAAGCAACACGCAGTTGGATGTTTCGTTACCCCCCATATACTAGAACTTTACGAACGTTTTCAGGAAAATGGCGTGAACATTTTAAGCGATCGGGTGACTTGCGGTCCAAATGTAACGTTCGCGGACCCTGATGGAAACGTGTGGGAAGTATGGCAACCATAGCCTTCAGAAATAAGCGGAACTGAACAATATGCACATGCTCTAGAAGTAAATAACTTTCATAAACCATACAGCCAAATGAAGGATCATGGAACTGATGTTTCGGATATTGATTGTTGAGATCAAAAATAAAAACAGAGTAATCTACAAAACGTGTAGAATTAGCTCTGTTCTTTTTGTCTTAATAAGTTATATATACTTAGTTTACTACAAGTTGTTAGTCCAATAGGTTTTCCACTGGTTTTATCATACGTTTTTGAAATAGCCAACCTCCTAAAATGAAAACAGTTATGATGGTAAACACAATCGGCAACTGAAAGATTGTCCAAATAGAAGGTGCATAATGTTTTATTTGATGGGCATTTTCAACTGTTTTAAGATACGACTCTTTATATTCGTATTGCACAATCCACCGATCATTAGCCATTGCTACAGTACCAATATCATAATCACTTGGAATGATTGGCTCCGTGATTTTTCCGTTTTCTCCAATGATAAGTACTGCTTGTGAATAATCAATAGGGAAAGTATTTATAGGGCCTTTTTGTAAACGTGTGACATCGTTTATAATTTTAGAAGAAAATACGGATAAATGCTGCAGTTGCCCACTATATTCATCAAAAATAGTTTGGAGTCCTTTTTCATCTATACTTGCTTCCGTTGATAATATGGCAAATGCCTTTTTCATAATATCTTTTTTTTGCTGTTCAACTATACTGGACTCTTTTCGCTCATGCACAAGATTAGAAAATACGCTTATAGAATATACAAAAAACCCCAGCGTTGCGAGGAGTGCAATCCAAAAGGAAATTTTAAAAAACTTCGAGAAATTTTTTTGTGCATTAAAAAAATATGCTATTTTTTGAAATGGCTTTTTTTGTTCTAGTCTAGCTGAAATTTCCGGTTGCTTTTCAGTATCAACTTCTATACGCATTTGATGAAGAAGTTGAGAACATTTTTCACAAATGTCAATATGTTGCTCTACAAATCTAGCGCTTTCCTCACTACATAGTTGATCTATATAAGATGGTAACAAGTCACGCACTATATAACATTCATTTTTCATTCATATTCCCCCGCTCTCTTAATTTCAATTTTGCTCGATAAAAGGTAACCCTTGCCCAATTCTCATTTTTTAAGTGTATTTCTCCAATTTCTTTAAAGGTTAGTCCGCCAAGTAGGCGAAGTAAAAGTATTTCTTTAAATGGCTCCTCCATCAAATGAATCATCCGATAAAGTTCAATTTTATTTTCGCTTTCGATGAGATTTGCTTCTACTGATGGTAAATGGCTCAGCAAATCTTGTAATTGTGGTTGCTTCATCTGTTTATCCACGTACTTATAATATGTATGCTTTGCAATTTGACAAAGCCAAACCGACATTTTGCATTCGCCGTTATAAGTATCGATTGAACGAATAGCCTGATAGAAAGTCTCTTGTGTTAGCTCCTCTGCAATATCTGAATTATGACAAAGGACCATTAAATATTTGAAGACTTGTTCTGCATATTGTTCATAGACTTTCGTAAGCTCGCCCAATGCTCTACCTCCTTTCCAACCTATATATCTAAAAAACCTTCGTTTCGTTACAAACTATTTCGTTTTTTTATTTTTTATATGAACTATCTCGTTTTTGTTTTTCATGGTGTAATCTACGATATTTAAAATCCCAAGAAATTAGGTTTTTTTTGAGAAATATTCAAGGATATTATTTTATCATTCTCGGGGTAGTCTTATAGCATTATTTGCAATATGGATATTTTTGTTTTTTAGTTTGAGGAAGGAAGACAATTTTGTAGAGAAAAGAAAAAGATAGAATTAAAAGGTTTAAATTTTGTTGCAGATGCAACAAAAATATATTAAATTAGTTGCATGCCACTTTTATTGCATTTGCAACAAAATATACACTAAGGGGTTAATGATGAAGGAAATTCTTCGAGAAATTGGAATGATAGCCAGGGCATTAGATTCAATAAGCAATATAGAATTTAAAGAGTATGATCTTACAAAAGGGCAGTATTTGTACCTTGTGCGAATATGTGAAAACCCAGGAATTATTCAAGAAACGTTGGCTGAAATGATAAAAGTAGATCGAACAACAGCATCACGTGCTATAAAAAAACTTGAAATGAATAGCATGATTGAAAA
Source organism: Lederbergia panacisoli (assembly GCF_024626525.1). Lineage (GTDB taxonomy): Bacteria > Bacillota > Bacilli > Bacillales > Bacillaceae_C > Lederbergia > Lederbergia panacisoli. Next base: position 149,306 of record NZ_JANJGU010000007.1, on the reverse strand, counting down.
AAAAGAAGATGATCATAACAAAAAAATAAAAAAACTCTATCCAACAGAGAAAGGGAGAAATGTTTATCCTTTTATAAAAAGTGAAAATGATTATTCCAATTCCGTTGCATTGGCTGGATTTTCCGAGAAAGAAGCGGAAACCATTTCCAATCTTCTTCAAAGAATAAGAAAGAATATTGAAAAAGACTGGGAATATGTAAAAAAGGGAAACAAGAGAAATTATTGATAAAGGAGAAACATATCAAAATGAATATAAGTTTAAAAAAGTGCACTCTCGAAGATTTACGCACAGTTCAAGAAATTAGTTATGAAACATTTAATGAGACATTTAAAGATCAAAATTCATCTGAAAATATGAAAGTCTATTTAGAAAGGGCATTTAACTTTGAACAATTGGAAAAAGAGTTATCCAAAAGTGGTTCGCAATTCTTTTTTGTTTACTTCAATAATGAAGTAGCGGGATATTTAAAGGTTAATACCAATGAAGCTCAGTCTGAAATAATGGGTGATAAATCACTTGAAATCGAACGTATATATATAAGAAATACATTTCAAAAACTGGGGCTTGGTAAAGTTTTGCTAAATAAAGCTTTGGAAATAGCGTTAGAAAGTAATAAAAAGAAAATCTGGCTAGGCGTATGGGAAAAAAATGAAAATGCGATTGCTTTTTATAAGAAATTGGGGTTTGTTCAAACAGGAGCCCACTCTTTCTATATGGGTGATGAAGAACAAGTAGACTTTATTATGACTAAAACACTCAATTAAAAAATTATATAACCTTGTTATAATTAAAATTCTAATAATAAATATAATTGTTTATTATTTTGTTTACTCAACTTTCAGTGTGAAATAATTGAAAATAAAAATGTTAATCATGAAAGGATATTTCCATATAAATAACGAAGTGTTGTTGAAGTGAGTATAGAAAGATAGTGATAAAATGTCTCTATAGAAAAATTAATGTTCCTTAGAAAAAATAAGTTTCCATCACCAAAAGGTTTTCCAGTACTGTTTTTGCTAGCCTAATGTAAGCAGTTATAAATACATAGATATTAAGGAGAGCTTCATGGTAGATTTAGTTCTTTTGAAAGCAGAGCAAATTACAGAGGACTTTTTGCAAGAAAGGGTCAAAAAATCATTTCAAATAATAGGCAAAGGAAGCGTAAATCAAGTTTGTGTAGTCGAGACTGATAACAGCAAAGTTGTTGTCCGCATGAATAATTCAACTTCATATTCAACTTTTGTTAAAGAAAGTTGGTGCATCGAGCAAGCTCGAGCAGTTGGCATTCCTAGTCCGAAGGTGTTATCTATTGGTATAGTTGACGAAACAGCGTATATGATCCAAACCTTCGTAGATGGAGAGAACGGATTAGATAGTAATAAGCCTAAGCCGGATATTTGGAGGCAACTTGGCACGTACGCCAAACTTATTCATACGATTCCAGTTAAGGGATTCGGGGAAAACCTGATAAATCCAATACATGGTGTGTTTCAGTCGCCTCCCCATGCAGGATCAGATGGTAGTTGGCTAGGTTATGTAAATTATAATATCAATAGTTTAACAGAGAATGATCGGTTAATTGAACTTGGGGTAATCAATCAGACTGAATCGAATAGAGTAAGAAAACTATTCGAAGGTTTGAAGAAAGAAAAGTTTCATTTTGCTTTAAATCATGGGGATGTCTCATTGAAAAATACAATCATCGATAATGAAGGGCAGGTAGTTCTACTAGATTGGGGCAGTGCAGAAGTAACTGTGGCGCCGTATGGTGACATTATTGAAATGATGAAGTGCCAAATTCTAGGTGAGGCACCTAATATTGAGGAATTTAAAGCATATTTAGATGGATATGGTTTAAAGGAAAAGGACCTTTCCAGTATGAGTGCTTTGTTGCTGTTAAGAGCTTTTGACAAACTCAGATGGGCGATTGATAAAAGTCCAGATCTTATTGAATCCTTTGCTGCGTTTGCGAAACAAGTTGTTGATATGGCTTTGGACTAGATAAATACTGTCTTTTGCCTCAAATTTACACCTATGGATAAAGAACAAGATTAAGTAGGATCCGCGGGGGGAAATATGGAATCCAAGCTAATTATCATTCGGGGAAACTCTGGGAGTGGAAAAACAACGACTGCGAAAAGCCTTCAAAGTCATTTGGGGCATGGAACACTTTTGGTATCTCAGGATGTCGTTCGCCGTGAAATGTTAAAGGTTCACGATAGAGATGGAAACCTATCAATTGATTTAATTCGCCAAATCGCAGAGTACGGTAAAGGTAAATGTGAATTTGTTATTGTGGAAGGGATTTTATATAAAGATCGTTACGGTGAAATGTTGAAAAACTTAATCCATTTCTATAACCAAAAGACATATAGTTATTATTTTGATTTATCTTTTGAGGAAACAGTCATACGTCACAACTCTAGTCCAAAAAAGATGGAATTTGGGGAAGAGTCTTTACGTGCTTGGTGGAATCCAAACGATTATCTCGGCGTGGATGGAGAAACAATATTGACTAATGATATGTCACAGAATGACGTATTGAAACAGATTTTAAATCAACTGGGAAAGTAATTAATAGTTGAGGAGATACATAATGAAATCGTTACATTCAGTATCGACAGGCGGAATTTTGATAAAAGATAATAAAGTTTTATTAGTTCAAGTAAATTACGGCCCGAATAAAGGTTTATGGATGATTCCTGGAGGGATTGTTGAACCGGGCGAATCATTGGAAGAAGCAGTAAAACGAGAAATTAAAGAGGAAACGGGGTTAGTATTAAACCCAAAAAGAATAGTTGGTTTAAGAAATGGGGTTAAACAAGTTAATAATATGGTAGAAGCAAGCATTTATGTAGTTTTTGAAATGGAATATATTTCAGGAATAACTAAAGCGTTGGACATCAATGAAATTTCTAATATCGAGTTTTTTTCCATCGAAGAGGCATTATCAAATAGTAATGTAATTGATTTATCTAAAGAATTTATTAGTGCAGCGTATGAATCAACCTTAGGTATACAAAAAGTCGAAAAAGAGATAATTACAAATACACATTATAAATCTTATGATGTATATAGAACATAAGCAATTTATAATAAGTGGATACCTACCTATAGCTGTTATGGGTGATGAAGAAAAAGTAGACTACATTATGATTGAAACACTCAATTAATATATATGAGGCGGGTTATTATGTATACTCCAAATCATTTTAAGGTTACAAATGTTGATGAAATCTGGGATTTTGTTCAAGAAAACTCATTTGGTACGATTGTCACAACTGAACAAGGAAAACCAATAGCCACTCATTTGCCTTTGGGATTAGTAAAAAAAGATGATGATTACTATATCACTGGGCATATGGCTTATGCAAACCCTCAATGGAAAACGTTAGAGGCTGCGAATGATAATGTTCTTGTTATGTTTCAAGGCCCACATGCTTATATTTCATCATCTTGGTATAAACATGAAAATGTACCAACATGGAATTATCAATCTGTCCATGTATATGGAACAGCTAGTATTATGAGTGAACAAGAGTTGGAGGAAGACCTTATATTGTTATTGCAAAGATACGAACGTCATCGTAATAATGCTGCTCTATGGGAAAATCTATCTTCAAAAACTAAAAAGCAAATAAAAGGTATAGTTGGATTTAAGATTATAGTGGTAGAAATTCAGGCTGCATATAAATTAAGTCAAAACCGCAGTGAGACAGATTATATAGAGATCATTAATAAATTAAAAAAAGAAGGAAATCCAAATTCGAAACAAATGGCAGAGCTGATGGAAATGAGATTTAAAAATAACGTAAATCCATAAATTCTATTATCTCCCCGGTACAAAGGCATTTTCGACTGTTAGGATAAGAATCGAAGAATAGAATCATTGTAGAATCTCATAAACTTCCTGATACTACTCGCCATATGTTTCGAAATCTGGAAAAACTGTTTTCAAGATTTTTTTCTAATCACTTAATTCCAATACGCATGCGATAACTAAAAAGAATATCTTGAGATTGACCATCAAAAGCTCGGTGAACTTGATTTTGGAATTCATTGACCTCATCCTTTAGATCTCCTGCCCCTAATTTCAATGCCGTCTGTAACCCACCTTGGCTTAAAGCGATATTAGCATACCGAATTGCATCACAACGTTCCCAATGGTGAAAAACAATTTCTTTTGAAAACTGGAATAGGCTGGAATCTCGAATTTGTTGAAGGTGTTTTTCTTTATTCCATTTGAAGGCTAATTGATCAGTTTGGGCAAGTTCGGCAACACGTGATTCAGCAAGCGATATTAGGTTTTGATAACGTACTTCAATTTCTTTTGTAAAAGTCGGGGGCCAGTCACAATCATAAGCTGCAAAGACTCCGCCATTGCAGAGCACACGAGCAAACTCACGTAAAGTGGGCTGCGGATCCATCCAATGAAAGGATTGTGAACAAGTGAGGATATCTACTGATTCAGATTCCAATTCTAAATGATCTGACAGACCTTTCATAAACCGAAGGTCTTTTGGCTCCTGTTGCGTGCGCCATTGGGAGAGCGCAGTTTCTCTCATATCATCATTTGGTTCTACTCCGATTATTTCGTCTGCTTGAGATAACCAGATAAATGAAGACAATCCCGTTCCACAGCCGACATCCACAACTCGTTTAGGTCTCCGTGCCAAATACCTCGTCAAAATTTTGATAATATCATCTGGAGGAATTGGACGACTTTGATCATAGAGCTGACTATATCCTAAAAAACGTTCTATATTATTAGTATGAATGTCTGTCATATTATCCTCATCCTTTTCTATTCGTAGCTTATTATCGGACTGATTATACCATATGCCTATTAGCATGGAAGTTAAACTTTTTTTAACTTTATTAAGGAAATCATAAAAAGATCCAATTACAAAGAAGAAATGAAAATGAAACGTTTAGGGTAAGATGAGGCAGGAATTCAATGGCAGAGAGAGAATAAGATTAAGTGAAAGTTATTCAAAATGGGGGTTTGCTTATGAGATTAAACAAATCGTCTCAATGTTTACTTGTATCCGATGTAAAAAAGTCCCAAGACTATTTCAGAGACCAACTTGGCTTTAAGATTGATGGGCAGTTTGTTGAACGGGACGGAGTAAGTTTTTTAATTAAAAAGGCAGATAGTAAAGAAGTTATTCGTCCAAACCATACCGTAAATGGATTTATGGATGCGTACATCTGGGTGGATGACGTGGATAAAGTGTATGAAGACTTTAAGGCAAGAGGGGCCATTTTGGAGGCGGAACCGTCTAATCAGTCATATGGTATGAGGGAAGTTCTTGTCTACGATATTGATGGGTATCGATTCTGTATTGGTGGACCTCTGAAATAATTCTTTATATATGGAGAATTAAACTATGGTCTGATTAAAATTATGTTGTTAAATATAATAAAAGTGCACAGAAAAAAGGAAGTTGCAAAAGCTATATATCCTTGAAGTCGATTGTTTTTTGAGATAACTTCGGGATTTTTTTAATTCCTTTTTTCAAGAAATATGAGCACATTAAACAAACGAGTAATGCTGAGCTAAGTTAATGAATTGGAGAATTATTGATTAATAATCTGAAAGAGTGAATGGAATGGTAGATAAAAGTGTGTTGCAAACAACATCAAATGCATTTGGACTTAATGTGAGTCTACTAACTTATGTTGGTGGAAATGTGAATGCTGTGTATCGATATCCAGCACAAAATGAGTATCCTTCTCGGATATTACGTGTATCGAATCAGAAATGGCGTAATGAAAAAGAGGCATTAGCAGAGCTGCATTTCATGAGGTATCTGTTTGAAAACGGGGTTTCTGTTCCAGAAATTTTCCCATCAAAGTCAGGGAAATTAGTTGAAAATGTAACAGGTGGGTATCACGCCTCTATGTTTTCCGAGGCTCCTGGTCGAACCCCCACGGATGATGAATGGGACGAGGAAATGTTTGTTAATTGGGGCCGCTTAGTTGGACAGATGCACGTACTTACCCAGTCTTACGTCCCTCTGAAAGATGTTAAACGCCGTGATTGGAAGCAGGAATCGTGGATGGATATGATGCAGCACCTGCCACATGAAGAAACGATCGCTCGGCAGAAAGCTAAGGAGTTATTAATCTGGTTAGAAACTCTTCCAAAAGATTCGAAGAACTATGGTCTAGTCCACTGTGACCTTCATGCGCACAATATTTTCGTAACTAACGATAGTATGATTACCGCATTCGACTTTGATGATTCTTGCTATCATTGGTTCGCTTATGACATCGCCATAGTCCTTTACTCGGTCATCTTGAGATATAACCGACAAATTAAAAACAATGAAATACTCGATGACCATGTAGCTTGGTTCCTCGACTGGTTTCTTAAAGGATATCGGGAGGTACATACTGTAGAAAATTGGTGGTTAAAAGCGATGCCAAAGTTTCTAAGTTATCGTCGATTACTTGATTACAATTTTCTTCACCAACGTTATGACTGGAAAACGGTAGATGATGAAAGGAAAATGAAATGGTTACGTTTAAAAACAGAGATTGAAACGGCTCAACCTTTAATAAATTTTTCTATTAGTTTGTAAAGAATAGACAAATTAACAATGCTATATAGTAAAATATAACTATATTTGTCAAAAATAGGAGGTTTCTTAATGGGTGAAATAGTTTGGGGGAGTCCAGGTAGTTTATTTTGTTTAGGATTTTTCTTAGCAGGGTTGGGCGTTTTTATTAAATTGTCAAGAATGCCGAAAAAGTAACATTTCAAATATGTTGTAAAAATGTAGTCGGTAATATTATTTTTTCAAAAAGCATGAACGTAGAATATGGTTGTCTAGTGTATCAGCTTAAAGGGTTGAGTCTCATCTTCTTTTAAAAAATAATATGCCCCCGTCTAAAAAAAATCCCTGATTTTGATTAAACCAGGGATTTTGGCATATTAATAGACTTATCGTGAATGAGAAGTTTATTCTTTATTTCTTTCAATTAATGATTAAGCACTTGTTTTTCGGAAGGCGTCACGGTTTTATCTCTTTTAACTAGGATTGCATAGTTGATGATGGCAAGCGAACTAGTTGTAAAAATAATAACCCCGAAAGGTATGGCAGAATATTCACCGGCGATTCCCACAAGTGGGGAAGTAATGGAACCCAATAAAAATGGAAGTACACCTAGAAGTGCAGCCGCACTGCCTGCAATATGTCCTTGCGACTCCATTGCTAATGTAAATGTGACAGGACCAATTAAACCAAGCGATGCAACAAATAAAAAGAGCGGGATCACCAAAGAATATAATGGACCGTGAGAAAGAACGACAATCAGAACAGCAATGCTCGTGATAAATGCCAAAGACATTCCAATCAGGAGAATCCGACGCTCTGGTATCCTTCCTGCTAATCGTCTAACCGTCTGCGCCCCTATGATCAAACTAATTCCATTCATTGCAAAAAGGAAAGCGAACACTTGTGGCGACACGCCATAAATTTTTTGGTAGATAAATGGAGTTCCAGAAATGTAGGCAAAGATACCGGCCATCATGATTCCTTGTGCCAGTGCGTAGCCCATAAATGTCCGATTTTGAATTAATGTTTTAAAGTTTCGCAATAACTCCGTAAAGTTGCTAGAAACACGCTTTTCAACTGGCAACGTTTCTTTTAATTTCCATGTAGTGATACTTGTTAAAAATATACCAAGAAATCCTAGAAATACGAATACACCGTTCCAAGAGGTGAAGGAAATGACAGCACTCCCCGCAATCGGAGCGAGTAAAGGAGCGAGATTACCAATCATCGTAAGAAGTGAAAAAAACTTCGTTAGTTCCACTCCACTATACTGATCACGAACAATCGCACGAGAAATGACCATTCCAGCGGATGCCGCAAATCCTTGTAAAAATCGTAAAGCTATAAAAGTAGCAATGTTTGGCGACAAAGCACAGCCGAAAGAAGCAAGGGCATAAACAATCGTTGCTATCCATAAAGGTTTACGCCTTCCGTGAACATCACTCAAAGGCCCCATGACGATCTGTCCTACACCCACCCCTAACAAGCAGGCAGTAATACTTACTTGAATGGCTGAAGCACTTGTTCCAAAAAACTCCGTCAATTGGGGAAATGCCGGAAGATACATATCAAAAGTAAATGGCCCTAATGCAGAAAAGGCTGCTAACAACAGGGCAAACCTAACCGGATTCTTTTTATTCATTTTACAGCTCCTATTTTAAATTCAAAAATCACTAATTTTCATTCATGTAATCTTAGTCAGTATATACATTAAATATTAATATATCAAAAGCGGATGTACGATCTGATATGGGAAAACATCTATTTAGCTCGGAAGAAATTATGAAGTAAGAATTATATTTTTGTTCGCTAAATATAAAATAAGGGACCTTTCTAAGTCCCTTATTGAATACTATTTATTATTTCTAATTTATTTTGATATATAGACATTGCGAAACCTAAAATAACTAGAAACTTTCCAAGGAATAAGATACCCGCATGCTGTGACGAAGAAGAGCAGCATTCTCGAATCAGAATCCATATCAATTAATCCACGAATGGTCCACCTTATTGCGAAAAGTAATAAAAATGTAACGACGAATGCCAGACTTTTCTTCACATAAATCCTTCCGTCTTCTCGTCGTTCGTAGCCAGTCGTAAAGATCAAGGGGGCGGAGAAGACACATCCTACCAATAAAGCTACAGTAATTTCTGTTGGGGTTACTTCCGCATTAGGATTCATGATTAGTGCATATCCTGGTGTTAACAAGAATAAAGTTGCAATAATCCTCGTTCCTTTACCTTTAATAGGGTTAAACATTGAGATGATTTGACGATAAAAAATCAAAGCAGCTACAAGGATGATAATGATGAGAATTGGGCTATAGTTCATCTCAAACCAGCTTTCAAGTTATTTTTTTATATCACTGTATTTGAAAAATAAACGGATAAATTCCTTTTAAATCGGGAAATACCCATATTTCCGTAAAAATAAAGGAAGTTTTTCCGTTTATATAATCTAAATCTTTGAATTTTGTCTTATTTAGAGCGGTTAATCGGAATATCTTCGCTTATATCTGCTTTTAAGCTTCCTCTGTATACATTAGAAGGAAATTCTCCGCCTATGAATTCTCATGCCTGCACCAAAATCAAGAATAAAAAATAACAGAGCTTTTTTAAATATAAAATTATCACCTCGTAAAAAATAGCATGTCGTTTTCGAAAATTCAATGGTTTTTTGAATTTTTTTTATCTTGGCTACCTTTTTTTTGAATCACTGATTTTTTCGTATTTCCTTATTAATTTTTCGAAGTGCTTTTTTTGAACCTCGTTCAATATCGTGATTAAGTTTTCTCGTTTTATAATCAATAAATAAAGTATCTAAGTCATAGCCTTCTGGATATAACTCTACAGCTTTTAATTCCAGGACTAGCCGCTTATCATTTACCTCCATCAATTGATTTTGATAAAACACAGTAACGTTATGATATTCGTCTTTTTCTTCGTACACAATTCCGAAGTCGTCGTGATCCAGTAGTTTTACACGATCCCCTTTTTGATAATCGATATGATTTACCATTTTTTCAGCAACTGCTTTTGGTTTTCGGATTTTGCTTTCATTTAAGAGCTCTAACCGATATTCTTTATTTTTCATATAATCTTCCGCTCTTTTTAGAACATTTTCCGGCACGCTCATCTTTCTTGAAATCCATAAGGCATTACTGTCTCCGGATTGTCCGATAAGAAGCTTAAATAACGGCTCTAATGTTTCTTGATTGAATTGCATAGCAGCATTCATAAAGTCACTATGCAATTCGGAAAAACGTTTAATTTCTCCATAATGTGTTGTCGCAACGGTAATACATCCTTTAAGATAAAACTCTTCTAAAAGGGAGATGGCTAATGCTGCTCCTTCATTTGGTTCTGTCCCACTGCCAATCTCATCGAATAGTAATAGCGTGTTGTTGTTTACGGATTGAAGAATCTCTGACAAATTTTTCATATGAGATGAGAACGTACTAAGAGCATTTTCTAAGCTCTGATTGTCGCCAATGTCTACAAAAACGTTGTCAAATACAGCAATTTCTGTCTCTTTCGAGGCGGTAATATGAAAACCGGACATTGTTGCCAATGTAACAAGGCCGATCGTTTTCAGTACAATTGTTTTTCCGCCAGCATTAGGACCAGTTATGATTAAGCTGCGATAGTGACTTCCAATCTGAAAATGAAGTGGAACAACATGACCTGATAATAAGGGATGCTTGCAATTAACTAATTTAATCATCCCATACTCATTAATATTCGGCTCAATTCCATCTATTTGTCTGCTATATTTGGCTTTAGCAAAAATCATATCGTATTGTGATATCAGCTCGATATTGATATTAATAGCTTGGAGATTTTCCGCCACTAATCCAGTTAACGTAGCTAGTATTTGATATTCCAATATGGCTTCTTCCGATTTTAGTGCCGCTAATTCAACATTTAGTTTTCCTACTACGCTTGGTTCCATAAAGACAGTCGTACCTTTTGACGATATTTCAATGATCGTTCCAGATACTTGATTTTTATATGAAGCTTTTATAGGTATTGTGTAGCGGTCATCTTTTATACTAATTATGAATTCTTGGATATAGTTGCGATTTGCGCTGCTGTTTAAGAATTTATTTAACCGTTCTTTGATTTTTTGCTCAGTCGTTTGAATATGGTAACGAACACGTTTAAGCTCATTGCTGGCAGCCGAATCGACCTGGTTATTTTTAATAGAAAAATTTATTTCCTCTTCTATCCCCATGAATTCTGTCATGGAATTAGCATAGGAGGCTAATGTCGGTGCAAAAAACTCTTTGCTGGATATAAACATTTTAATTCTGCGGCAGCCTTTTAAAAAATCAGTTATATTTAAGAGCTCCGCTGGGTCTAAAATGATGCCTTTTTCTACTTTTGTGATGATATGTGCAATGTTGGAAACACCCACGAAAGGTACGCTTCCACCAGCATCCAGAATTACGCGAGCTTCAGATGTTTCCGTTAATCGATGTTTTACTATTTTTAGGTTAGAACTAGGGGTTAATTTATCAATTAGTTCTTTGCCCAGTCCGCTAACGCAATACGATTTTACAATTTCTTTTAGTTCGTTATATTGTAATTTTTCAAAAGTACTTTCATTCATTTTTTCATTCTCCTCATAGTGATTTAATGGATCAGCAATGAAGAAACCTACTCTTAGGATTTCAATGAGTTGTTGTGAAAAATAAAAAAGCCGCGGCAGATACCGCAGCTTTACGTTAACAAGGCAAAAGTAAATATATTAATAAAACCATCATAATGATAGTTCTATAAATAAAAAGACGCGCTTGTTTTTTAAAGTTAGGTAGGTATCTTCATAGGTGGAAATAAATTCATAACAAAATAAGGGTGTAAAAATAACCGAAATCCCCTGTTGTTAAAACTATCTTATTTCCTTTAAATGTTTTCCTATTTAGAAACTACCGCACTCACAAAATGCACCTCTTTTAAATGTCGGATATGCTCATTGAAATCGCTTTACAGCATTAATTATACATTCTGAGAGGGAAAATGTAAATAACGTCATTACCTATTTAACCCAAAAAAGGTTTAATTCTTGTTTATCTAAGATAAACTATTTTAAATAGGAACGGAGGGAATGATAAGTGAAAGCACATTGGAATGAACGATTTTCTTCGGAGGAATATTATTATGGGAAAGAGCCTAACGACTTTTTAGTGACGGCGCAGCCTTATATTCCAAAAGGAAACATACTGTGCATAGCAGAAGGAGAAGGAAGAAACTCCGTATTTCTTGCAAGTAAAGGGTATGATGTAACTGCTTGGGATTTTGCTCCATCAGGGCTTGAAAAAATTAAAAGTCTTGCTGCTGAACGATCCGTAGATGTAAAAACCGAGCTGCATGATTTAGCTGATGTCACTTGGGAAGAGGAAAAGTGGGATGCAATTGTTCATATTTTTGGACATTTCCCTAAGCCTATATTTAATCGAACTATGCAGGGGATACAGAAGTCCCTGAAACCAAATGGATTTTATGTAAGTGAGCTGTATACAAAAGAACAGATTCAATATGGGACTGGAGGCCCGGGAAATCCCGAATTTCTTTGCGATCCCAAAACCTTATTAGAGATGTTTACCGGCTATTTTATAAAGCATTTCTTTATTGGAGAAGTTGAGAGAATTGAAGGCAGTGGACATACTGGTATCGCCCATGTCGTTCAGAGTGTATTTCAAAAAAAGTAAATCTAGGATTTAAAACAGTTATAGTTTCAAACAAAGAAATATAGGGATCTTTACTAGGGATAAAAAATAAGCCTCGGTGGCTTATTTTTTAATCCCCTTTTTTAATAAAAATGGAGCGGTGCAAATGACTCCGATCATGTATAGAACTACAGCAACATAAGCAGGTAATAAGTGAACAAAATCTGTATATCCAATAATAAAGTGAGTGATAATTCCGGATAAAAATGCGGGAATGGCTCCAATAGTGAAGGTCCACCAGACCCATCTTTCACCTTCGCGAATTCCCCATAAGGCAAGCATCAACACTAGTAAACCAACACTTAGTAGGGCACTGCCAAACCCTGCTCGGTCATGTGCAATAACAGGGATTAATCGTTCATTAAATTCATTAAGCATTTCAGGGGTAAGACATAAATAAGAAAGATCAGTTGGAACAAAGACAGATGATGCTCCAATGACTGAGATTACAACTCCGCCAAATGATAAAGCAGCCCCCAATAGGATAAATGATAGTTGCCCAATTAAACTTAACTTCCAGTATCGATGATTGAAAAGGTTCGTGCTTGACGGGGCTGCCTTGGCATTTTTAGATTTCATATAACCAATAATAAATAAGGGCAATAAAATAAGCCAAAACAATCCATGAAGCCAATCGAAATAACCATAACCGATAAATAAGAAAATCCCTAGAAACCCAATTACACCAGCTATGTTGACAGCCTTTCTTGCAAAGTGTAGACCATTCTTGATCCCGCATCTTGCAAGCTGCATATAGATGATTCCACCAGAAATCATGGTTCCCGAGAGAGTCATTCGGTCATGTGCCATAAAGTATAAAATGGCTGGATTGAAATCTAAAATATCCTTTCTCATTAATCCCAAAAAGATTTCATCGTATGGAAGGATAATGGCGGTCATACTAAAAAACAATGCTATGAATCCAGCAATTGTAATGGCCAATCCAAACAACCAATACCAAATCCATCCTTTAAACAACTCTGATTCTTTCGGAAACCTGTTGCTGTATGCTTCATTAATTCGCTTCGGCAGACCAGGACCAGCAAAAACATAATCATAGCCCAACATGACTAACGATGCTCCGTTGTCCAGTAATTTTACGGCATCAAAAGGTTCTCTAATTCTACTTAAAATAATAATAGGCAAATCGGAACCAAATGATTTCCTTGCTTTTATAAGAAAGTCGCTCATCCTGTCAGGTGAATGGCACCCCTCAAGTAGTATCCCACTCGGATTATAGTCATTCAGCTTTTCAATTATATTCATATCATCTGAAGAACAACCCAATATAACAGGTTTGCTTAATTTTTCTTTGAAGTTTTCATACTGATTAGCTGTATCAAAAGCGCTGCTGTCTATTATAAATCCATCACTATATGAATGAAGTTTTCCGCATATTTGCTTGATTTCTTGTAAAGAACCTTCAACCCTAATAAAGAATGGCATCTTCTTTTTTTTCAGAGAGTGTAGTTTTTCTTCGATAGTAGAAAGCTTAATGGGTACGCCAGAAAATCCATGAATCTCCTCTAGCTTTTGATCAATAAAAAGCTCACCCTTTTTTCCTGAACCATTAATGGAAACTGGTCCAATTTCAAGAAAGCCAAATCCCAGATTTTGAAACGCTGTAAGTCCAGATAATTGAGGGTCAACTTTGCCGCTTAGGCCAACAGGAGAGGTGAACTTAACACCAAATAAGTGTTTCTCCATTTTCTTTGAAGGGGACATATGGCCAAGAAATTCAATCAATGCTTCCCCTATTAAGGTGGATGATAAGATGCTCATGCCACGGTGAATAAACTCTCGACCAAAGGAAGGAGGGAGTTTATGAAGTATTGGTTTAAATATGGTGTGATATGACCAATCAGGCAAGGCAGAACTCCCTCCTCTCCAAAAAATAAGAACTTATATACATAACATTATACTATACAGCTAAAATGCTTCCACTTGTCATCAAGAAAAGTATTGAAAATGAAACTCGAAAAATAACCTCTTGACAGATGAGAGTCATTAATTATATAATTGTCTCGAATTCGAGATAAAAAAGAGGAATGATAATTATGGACAATGAGAACAAAGATGTAATCGAAGAAGAATTGTCTTTAAAGTTATTCGTTGTTTTGACCCGAGCTTTGGAGTCAATAAAAAAACGTGTTGAAGAAGATATAAAATGTTTAGGTTTAAACCCTACTGAATTTGCGGTTCTTGAGCTGATTTACAGCAAAGGAGAGCAACCCATTCAAAAAATTGGAGAAAAGGTGTTGCTTGCAAGTAGCAGTATAACGTATGTGGTGGATAAGTTAGAGAAGAAAAACTTATTAAGAAGAAAACCTTGTCCGAAAGATCGGCGTATCACTTATGCTGCAATCACAACTGCTGGAACTGAATTAATGGATGAAGTTTTTCCTAAACATAAACAAGCCATTAGAGAGATATGTGCAGGTTTAGATAGCCATGAAAAAGAAATCATGATTGAACAATTGAAAAAGTTAGGCTACCACGCACAAGGTTTGTAATTTTTTTAAGTATATATCTCGAATTAATAATATATTAATTGGGTGCAATTTGAATATTGTAAATCTATGAGTGGATTTGTACCCTAAATTAGGGAAAAATACGCAAAATTATTTATTAAAAAGGAGTGAAATTAAATGTCTAAAAAAACAAGTGGAATCCATCACATTACTGCAATCGTGGGACATCCGCAGGAAAACGTAGATTTTTATGCTGGAGTCCTTGGGTTGCGTTTAGTCAAGCAAACGGTAAATTTTGATGATCCGGGCACGTATCACCTTTATTTTGGCGACGACGGTGGTAAACCAGGAACGATTATTACATTTTTCCCGTGGGTAGGAGCACGTCAAGGGATTATCGGTGATGGTCAGGTTGGTGTTACTTCCTATGTTGTTCCTAAAGGTGCAATGGAATTTTGGGAACAAAGATTGGAGAAGTTTAATATATCCTTCACGAAAAATCAGCGCTTCGGAGAAAAGTATTTACAATTTGATGACCCACATGGTTTGCACTTAGAAATTGTTGAACGAGAAGAAGGGGAAATCAATACATGGACTTTTGGAGGGGTAACGCCTGAGGTCGCAATCAAAGGCTTCGGGGGTGCTACTCTCTATTCTTCTCAACCGAACAAAACAGCTGAATTGTTAGAAAAGGTAATGGGACTCGAACTCATTAGTAAAGAAGGAGACTTTATTCGTTTCCGTTCTTCAGCAGATATAGGAAATATCATCGATTTAAAAGCAACCCTAGCTGGAAGAGGTCAGATGGGAGTTGGAATGGTCCATCACATTGCTTGGAGAGCAGTCGATGACAATGACCAACTAGAATGGCAGAAATATGTAGCTGAAAATGGTTATGGTGTAACACCTGTTCAGGATAGAAATTATTTTAATGCCATTTACTTTAGAGAACATGGCGAAATTCTCTTTGAAATTGCAACCGATCCTCCTGGATTTGCTCACGATGAATCTGCAGCAACAATGGGAGAACAGTTAAAGCTGCCTGAGCAATATGAACAATATAGAGAACAACTTGAACAGAGATTGATACCGATTAAGGTAAGAGAATTAGATTAATATCAAAAAAGGGATGATTCAATGCTTTCCATTGATCCTAACACAAATTCTGAAAGAGATAATTATAAATTACTTATCGGAAGCATTATACCAAGACCTATTGCTTTCGTGACTTCGTTATCCGAAGATGGCGTTTTGAATGGTGCCCCTTTTAGCTATTTTAATATTGTTTCTTCTAATCCTCCAATGATTTCGTTATCCATACAGCGACCTGGAGGCAGACAGAAGGATACAGCTAGGAACATTATTCAGAAAAAGGAATTTGTCGTTCATATTGTTGATGAAGAAAATGTTGAAAAGATCAATAAAACGGCTGCGAGTCTGCCGCCACATGAGAGTGAAATTGAGTTGGGTCAATTAATGAAAGTCGATAGTACCAAAATCTCAGTTCCAGGTGTTAAACAAGCAAAAATCCGCATGGAATGTGTACTGGAGCATTCTTTGGAGTTGGGAGATAACGATGTTCCTGGTTGTGATTTTATCATCGGAAAAGTGATTCAGTTTCATATTGAAAATGATCTTTATGAAAATGGAAGAATTGATCCTAGAGGATTGGCTGCAGTAAGTCGATTAGCTGGTGCCAATTATGCTAAAATCGGAGAAATCTTTGAGATGGAGAGACCCAAATAGAATCATCTACAGACCATAAGGAGGGTAATAAATGAAGCATATATTTAATAAGGGAAAAGACCCCAAAAAACCAACGTTATTATTATTACACGGTACTGGTGGCAATGAATTAGATCTGATGCCTCTTGCAGGAATAATTGATGACGAAGCCTCGGTATTGAGTGTTCGTGGGAATGTTTTAGAAAACGGAATGCCGCGTTTTTTTAGAAGATTAGCTGAAGGAGTATTTGATGAAGAAGATCTTATCTTCCGCACGAAAGAGTTGAATCAGTTCCTTGATGACACAGCGAAAAAGTATGAATTTGACCGTAATAATATCATTGCCATTGGCTACTCAAATGGAGCGAATATTGCTGCGAGTTTATTATTTCACTATCAAAATGCTTTAAAGGCTGCTGTTCTTCACCATCCTATGGTGCCTAGAAGAGGAATGGAGCTTCCTGATTTGTCCGGAAAATCCGTGTTTATTGCCGCGGGAACAAACGATCCAATATGCTCACCATCCGAATCAATGGAACTTCAGTCATTATTAGAACAGGCAAAGGCGAAAGTCGACATTCATTGGGAAAATAGAGGGCATCAATTAACAGTAGAGGAAGTTGAAGCAGCCAGAAGATGGTATTTGACTTTATAATATCGGTTAGCGGCGGATTTGGGGGTCATCATGAAATCTGAATCACAGACTATTGTGAATGATAATGTATTGGATCTCATTTGGAGTAATTCAACAGATGCTATTTTCGCCCTTGATCATCATGGAGAAGTAATTGACGCAAATCCAGCTTTTCAAAACATGCTTGGATGGGAAACGAAGGAACTAAACGGTATTAAGTTTCCGCCTTTTATCGTTAATCTGACAAAAGAACAACATCAAACACTTTTAAACAAATTTACCAAATCTATTAAAGCTGCGAAAATAGCCAAAGAAAAAGTCGCTATCATGTATATCGACATTGATAAGTTCAAATCAATAAATGATACCCATGGTCACGATGTCGGAGATCATATCCTTTAAGAATTTGTTCAAAGGTTAAAATCTTGTGTACGTGAAAGCGACGTTCTTTGCCGAGTTGGCGGAGATGAATTCCTTGTACTGCTGAAGGAAATAAATGACGAAAAGACTATTATCAAAATTGGCGAAAGGATGCTTTCTTCATTTCAAGAAACATACAAAATCAATGATTTAACTATCCAAGCAACCTCTAGCATAGGCATCGCAGTTTTTCCTAAGGATGGAACGAATTACAAAACACTAATATATCGTGCTGATAAAGCTCTATATCGTGCCAAAGAAAAAAAGAAACAAGCATATATTTAATAATAAATAATGGAATTTAGTTTATATTTATTCTTTTTTAACATAGTAAATAGTCGTATTAATATTAGAGTAAAAAATATATATACATATATCTTGAAATTGAGATATATTAAATGGTATTATCTTAAGTGGAAATGAATATTCAAGGAGACATCTTATGTTAAACAAAACTGAAATCGGAACTTTATTACTTCGTATTATGTTAGGGCTTGTTTTTCTAGCAAATGGAGCAGCAAAGTTTCAAGGCGGTATAGGAAATACAGTAGGTTGGTTTGATAGCATAGGAATTCCAGGATTTCTTGCATATATAGTAGCTATTATTGAACTGGTCGGTGGTATTGCAATTATTCTAGGTTTAGGAACTCGGCTTGTTTCACTACTATTTGGAGCAATCATGATAGGTGCAATATTTACTGTGAAATTGCCAGATGGATTCTTAAATGGCTATGCTTTAGATCTTGTCCTACTCGTCATGTCAATTTACATGGTTTTGAATGGTAGTAAGTTATATTCACTTGGTCAATTGCTGCTAAAAGGTAGGACATCATAGAAAATTCATTTTTAATAAGTAAAATTACCCCAAATATCTCGAAAGTGAGAAGTATGAAATGGTTATATTATAAAATTCCGTGCAATAGGGAATAAAAAAGTAGAGCCTTGAAGTTCACCATTTTCAATGGGGGTGGTCCCTATAAGGATTATTAAAAAATAATAAAAAGAAGGTGTTATACATGGGGTTTTTAAATAAATTATTTGGAAAAAAATCAAAGGAGATGGAAAATATGTCAAACGTTAAATTAGCAGTCGTATTTTACAGCATGGGTGGTACAAACTATGAATTAGCAAAATGGGCAGAAGAAGGAGCAAAAGAAGCAGGTGCTGAAGTAAAAGTATTAAAAGTACAAGAATTGGCTCCTCAGTCGGTAATCGAAGGGAATGAAGCGTGGAAAGCAACTGTCGACGCAACAAAGGACGTGCCGGTAGCGACATCAGCTGACCTTGAATGGGCAGATGCAATCATCTTTAGTGTCCCTACTCGTTTTGGAAATATGCCTTCACAAATGAAGCAATTCCTAGATACGCAAGGTGGACTATGGGCTACTGGTAAAACAGTGAATAAGGTAGTCAGTGCCATGTCTTCTGCACAAAATCCACATGGTGGTCAGGAAGCTACATTGTTATCTTTATATACTTCCATGATGCATTGGGGTGCTATTATTGTCCCTCCTGGTTACACTGATCCAGTATTGTTTGGAGCAGGCGGAAATCCATATGGAACAAGTGTTACGGTTGGTCAAGATGGTAAAATGATTGAGGACGTTAAGGATGCTGTGAAACATCAAGCTAAACGTACTGTTACTGTTGCGGAATGGGTTAAAAAAGGAAATCAATAATTTGCTTCTATAAAAAAGGGCCAATCAATTGGCTCTTTTTTAATACAAACCAGTTTAATGGTGATACGAAATTACAGAATCCTAATAGCTTGATTTATAAAGAAACCCAAGAGGAAAAATTATCTATTGTGAGTGAAAACAGCAGAACCTGCATGCGTGTACTAAAGTTTCTGCTGTTCAAATAAAAATGGCAGGGGTGTTGGTACGCAATATCTTTATTTTCTTACCAAGCATAGGTGATGGCCATATTCTTTTTAAATCAAAATTTAATTGTTTAAAATATATATTGAGCGCAATCTAAAAGATCGTAAAAACAACAATAGAAATTAAGAATGATAACAGATACTTTTTTATTGTTGTCAGTGCTTCCGAATAGTATAGAACTACGACTGTTAAAAAATGAAGATATAGTTTGCCGGAAATGTTTCAATTTCTCATTTTTCAAAGTACATAGGACTTACTGTTTTTAATCGCTATTTTGTTTTTTCTAATACATCTATTATGCTATCAATCACAACTTTCGGCTGGTCATGATGAATGTAGTGACTAGAATGTTCAACTATTTTCCTTTGACTGTTTGTGGATAGTTGAAGTAAAGCATCTTGCGAGGTCTGCCAGTCTTTATGTTCCTTTTCTTCGGCTCTTGAGGAAAGGATTATAGTAGGAATATCCCCTAAACCTTCTTTTTGAACGATACTTAATAGATTTTCATCAGTAGTGGTGATAAACTTAAGTTCACTTTTCTGATCCTTATTATAAAAATTGCGGTATAAAAACTCTTTTGATCTTTTATCAGACATAACTGCTTCAGGAACAGGCAATACGCCTAGTTCACCCATTAACCTCATAATACCTAATTTTCTTAACGATTGTTGTAGTAGGAGAGCTGAATCAGAAATTTCAGGACTTTTACCTACAAGAGATGAGTCTAACAAAACCAATCCCGCTACCTTTTTAGGGTAACGATGTGCGAATAATTGCATGTTGAAACCGCCAAAGGAATGACCGACTAGAATGAAAGGCCCATTTTCACCGGAAACTTCCAGCAATTTGTGAAGGTCTTTTATTATTTGTTCGCTTGTTCGGTCATTATGAGCATTACCGCTCCAACCATAACCAGCGCGATCATAGGAAATCACCCTTGTAATTTTAGCTAATTCTGGTTGTACATATCTCCAATCCGAAACAGAAGAAGGAGTACCAGAACCAGATTCTAAAAGTATAGTGGGAAGGTTTGTTTGTTTTTCCAACAGCGTACATATGTAGTTCGTAATCTCCTATATTAACTAATTCTCCAATAGGTGGGTATTTAGAAACGCTGGTTAATATAGAGTGATAAATGAATATACTTGCAAAAACTATTAATATAACAATATTAGTTATTAATAGAGGTTTTATCATCTTTTTCCTTTTTGCTCTGTTTTTTAACTGTAACTCCATTGCGGAACACTCTCATTTCTAAATTATTACATATTAAATAGGGTTTACTACATGAGGAGGATTTCCTTTTTTGACTTAGAAGCGAGATGCTTCCTCATTAATGATTCAACAAATGATGTAGTAATCTATCTTTATCATCAAAAAATTGTTTCATGATACTATAATGATTCGTTTCTTCCAGTAAAGTTTCTTTTGCTCCGCCTTCGCTAAGTTCTATAATCTTCGAATGAGGGTATGACATGATGATAGGGGAATGGGTCGCAATGATAAATTGGGACCCATTCCTAACTAATTCATGGATTTGTGCTAGCATCGATAATTGTCTTAGCGGGGATAATGCTGCCTCAGGTTCGTCCAATAAATAAATGCCATTTCCCCGAAAGCGATTTATAAATGTTGCCCAAAAAGATTCTCCATGTGACTGTTGGTGAAGTGATAGCCCTCCGAATGAATCAATGATTCGTGGTCCCGGCGATGGTTCACTGTCTAATTCCTCAATATTCGTTGCCACATTGTAAAAAGTCTCGGCACGGAGGAAAAATCCATCTTTTGGCCTTTGGATTCCTTTTATCAGTTTAAGATACTTTTCTAATGGAGAATGTGAATCATAGGTGGAAAAGTTGAAATTAAATGAACCGCCTTCTGGATTGAATCCAACAGCAACCGCAATAGCTTCTAATAATGTTGACTTCCCCATGCCATTTTCGCCGATGAAATATGTAACATTGGGATGAAAGGATAGTTCATCCAAAGTTTTTATACTTGGTAAATGGAATGGATAGTCATCAAAAGAAGTGATAATATTACGATCTAGCTTTATTCCCCTTATATAATGTTCTACCGGCAATTCCTCCACAGGATATACCTCCAATATAGTATTTACGCTGCATTCCTCGTACAAATACAACATATTACTTTTTAAACCGATACCCTACGCCCCAAATTGTTTCGATCCATTTAGGGGTAGAGGGATCATCTTCAATTTTTTCTCTGATTTTCCTAATATGTACTGTAACAGTTGTCGTGTCCCCAATTGAATCATAGCCCCAGATGCGTTCAAATAATTGTTCTTTACCGAATACGATGTTAGGGTTTGTCGCCAAAAAGTGCAATAAATCATATTCCTTTGCGGTAAATATTTTTTCTTTTTTGTTTACGTACACTCGTCTTGAGTCAATTTGAATGAGGAGATTACCGATTTGAATATCACTTTGTTTGTAACCACCATGATTATTTAAACGGTCATATCTGGAAATATGCGCTTTTACCCTTGCCACCAACTCATTTGGATTAAATGGCTTAACGATATAGTCATCGGCACCTAAGCCCAATCCCCGAATAATATCAATATCTTCTTTTCTAGCTGTTACCATTAAAATGGGTATATCCAGTGTTTGCCGCAGCTTTTTGCATAATTGAAATCCATCGATACCAGGAAGCATTAAATCTAACAGAATTAGGCTGTAGCGATTAGTCAGAGCTAGTTTTAGCCCTTCCTCACCATTTGTAGCAATATCGCTTTCAAACCCATTGACCTCTAAATAATCACGTTCCAGTTCCGCAATATGTAATTCATCTTCAATGATTAAAATGGTTTGCACTTATATCACCTTCTTCAATGTGAAATATATACTAGTTCTTTTTTCTAAGTCACTATTAGCCCAAACGGTTCCACCATGCTCTTCAATGATTTTCTTAACAATCGATAATCCTAGCCCGCTGCCGCCAGTGGAAGAATTTCTTGAAGTATCTGTGCGGTAAAAGCTTTCAAAAATATAAGGAAGATCTTCTTTATTCATACCTCTTCCATTATCTTGCATTTCTACAATGACTTCGTCCGGTTTGGATAATAATTGAACCTTCACTTCTTTTTGATTTGTATCCATATATTTCAAACTGTTTTGGACAATATTTGTTACAACACGTTTTAATTGATCTCTGTCAGCTTCTACTACATAGGAATCACTTTTATTAGCGATTAGGGTAGCTGTCCCTTGTTCCTTCTCTAAGTTAAACGCTAATTCTTCAACAAAATCAGCGAAAAAGGAATATAAGTCCACTTTCTCGAAATGGAATGGCAATTGTTTTAAATCTAACTTTGAATGTAAAAATAGTTCATCTATAAGTCCGTCCATATCATTCGCTGTCGAATAAATAATGTCCATATAACGTTCTAATTTTTCCGGAGAATTTGCCACTCCGTCTTGAATGCCTTTTATATATCCTTTTATGGATGTTAAAGGGGTTTTTAAATCATGAGAGATGCTCGCAATTAGTTCTTCTCGATTTTGTTCATATTGCTGTTGAGCTGCCTTTGCCCTTTTCAGTTTTAGACGCATTGATTCAAATGTTTGACTTAGCTCTCCAAGCTCATCCTTATTAGGTGAGGCTACGCTATATTCCAAATTCCCCTCACTAATTTTTTTTGCCGCGATAGATAGATTTTTAATTGGGGTGATTATACTTTTTGATACGTAATACGTTAATAATCCGTTTGTAATGATTAAAATGATCACCATCGCAATAAATCGAAGACTGAGAAAAGTGGTTATCTCTGAGCCATGAGGATTTCCTTTAAAAACGACAAACAATAAGTATCCCAATATGATTTCTACTAAAAGGAAACCAATAATTGGAATAATAATCATTCCTATATTTGATAAAATTAATCGCTTCTTAATAGACAATGTTATCACCCATAAATGTTAAAGTATTGAATTATATTTATTATCATCCAGCTAAGAAATAAGACTGTCAAGAGTGCTTGACAGTCTTCACCTTATTATTCCAAATCGGTACTACAACAGCACAAAGTATTGCTGTGTAAAAAGGAAGATACTTAATTCCAATCGGTTGATTTAGAAAAACGATACCGAAAATTCCAATCATACTTGATAAGGCTATACCGAGAACGAGCCCACCAATAATTCCTACAAAAATGGAAATAATCAATTTCAATTTGATTCACTCCTTTTAAAAAGCAACTTCCATGTTTTCAACACAATGGACCATGATAAAGCGAATAATAAAAAGGCCAAAATGACATGCAATGGACCAACCCATGGCAAAATGGCTTTAATATTTGCCGTAAAGTACATAAGGAAAATTGAGATAAATGCCCCGGAAAGCTGAAAATATGCCCAGCGTGGTAAAGCTCCTACAAAAGTAAAAATCAGCATTAAAACAGGTATATTAAACCCAAATAGGTGAACAAACATCATGTGCTTAGACCAGGCTGAGCCGTCTAAAAAGATAGCCACCCCAGCAAAATAAATTTGGACCATGATACATAATGCAAATATGATGGCTAATATGAAATATATAATTCTTCCTGCTCGAACCCTCAGATTATTTTCTTCCACGTTATTTACCTCCTGTAATATTGATTTGTATACATCATACGAGGCAATTCTAAATCACTTCTTATGAAGTTCTTAAATAATTATTAAAACTTTGGATGGGGGTGCAAAATCATGGAATTTTATCCAAATATTGTCGATTATTTTGAAAATAAAAGATAAAATAAAGATAATTTCAAACTCTAAAAGGAAGTGGGTTTTGGTGTCTTTGTGGTATTCAAAATCGATTGAAGATGTAAAGAAGGAATTACAAACAAATATTGAGATGGGGCTTTCAAACCAAGAAGCTGAAGAACGCTTACGGAAATATGGTGCAAATCAATTTCAAGAGGGTCAGAAACCGACCATTTGGAAAATGCTTTTGGAACAAATGAACAGCATGTTAATTTATATTCTCATTGCAGCTGCTGTCATCTCGGGAATTGTTGGTGAAATCAGTGACGCAGTTATCATTTTAATTGTTATTGTGTTAAATGCAGTGATTGGCATTGTACAGGAATCAAAAGCAGAGAAAGCTTTAGAAGAATTAAAAAAAATGTCTACACCGAGTGCTGTCGTGAAGCGGGATGGGGTCGTCAAAGAAATTTCTTCAGAAAAAGTAGTACCAGGAGATGTTATTTTTATTGATGCCGGTCGATTTATTCCCGCTGATTTACGCTTAGTTGAAACCGCAAATTTACAAATAGAAGAATCAGCATTGACCGGTGAGTCTGTTCCCGTTGATAAAATCGCTACTTCGTTGGAACAAGGTGAAATCCCTCTTGGTGATCAGCGGAATATGGCATTTATGTCTACACTATCTACATACGGAAGAGGCATCGGGATTGCGGTTCATACTGGAATGGAAACAGAAATCGGTAAAATTGCAAAGATGTTAGGAAATCAAGGAAAAGAAAGTACTCCACTACAAAAGAAACTAGACGAGTTAGGGAAAATATTAGGAATTGGTGCTATTCTCGTTTGTATCATTATGTTCTTTGTAGGATATTTTCAAGGCCGCGAAGTATTAGAAATGTTCCTTATAGCTGTTAGCCTTGCAGTAGCTGCCATTCCAGAAGGTCTGCTTGCAATTGTAACCATTGTTTTAGCTGTTGGAGTTCAAAAAATGATCAAACACCATGCAATTGTCAGGAAGCTTCCAGCTGTTGAAACTTTAGGTGCTGTTAGTGTAATCTGTTCAGATAAAACAGGTACATTAACACAAAACAAAATGACCGTGACAAAAGTGTATGTGGGCGGAAAATTTACCGAATTAGCAAACATTCATATAAAAAGTGAAGTGGCTCTTCAATTTATTAAAGGGATGATGCTTTGTAACGATGCGGTTGTGAATGATGACAAACAAGCAGGGGACCCAACAGAAATCGCTTTAGTTGCAGCAGGAATGTATACGGGGTTAACAAAAAAGGAATTGGAAGACCAACATAAACGCGTGTATGAAATTCCTTTTGATTCTGATCGAAAAATGATGACGACAGTACATGAAAATGGAAATCAACTTTTTTCGATTACGAAAGGTGCTTTAGACCGACTGCTGCCAAGAATGACATCAATCTTTATAGATGGTTCGATTAAGCCAATGACAGAGGAAGATAAAAATGGAATTATCGCTATTTCCAATCAAATGTCCGAAGAAGCACTTCGTGTATTAGCTGTAGCAAAACGAGATATTTCCTCTGAAAAAGAATTTAATCATCAATTGGAGGAGAATTTAACGTTTTTAGGTATCGTTGGAATGATTGACCCGCCAAGGGAAGAAGTAAAGGCATCGATTGCTGAGTGTAAAGACGCCGGTATTCGTACGGTGATGATTACAGGAGACCATCAAAATACAGCTTTGGCAATCGCTCAAGACCTCGGCATTGCAAGCAGTATATCTGAAACAATGACAGGCCAACAATTGAATGAAATAAGTGATGTGGAACTTCAAGAAAAAGTGGAAAAAACTCGCGTATTTGCCCGTGTCTCACCAGAGCATAAAGTAAGGATCGTCAAAGCATTAAGAGAAAATGGTCATATCACTTCGATGACTGGTGATGGTGTCAATGATGCCCCATCATTAAAACAGGCTGACGTTGGGGTGGCGATGGGAATTACCGGAACGGACGTAGCAAAAGGTGCAGCAGATATTGTTCTAACGGATGATAATTTCTCAACCATTGTAGCAGCTGTTGAACAAGGGCGTAATATCTTCCAAAATATTAAAAAATCCATTTTGTTTTTGCTTTCTTGTAATCTTGGAGAAATTACAGCGATTTTTATTGGAGTTCTTCTAGGCATGCCAACTCCTTTAACGGCTGTTCAAATCTTGTGGGTCAACTTAATAACAGACACTTTTCCTGCCATTGCACTAGGGATGGATCCCGATGATCCAGATGTGATGAAAGAAAAACCACGCAATCCAAAAGAAAGTATTTTTGCTAAGGGCTCTGGTACATTTGCATTACTAAACGGATTTTTGATTGGATTTATCACACTATTTGCTTTTGTAGAAGGACTTCGATTTTACTCAGGGGCGAGTTCAATTTTTACAATAGATTTTGGAAATATAACTAACGATGCTCTTACACATGCTCAAACTATGGCATTTATCACATTAAGTGTGTCGCAGCTTTTCCATTCCTTAAATTTACGAAGTCAGAAAAAATCAATCTTCCAAATTGGATTATTCACTAATAAATACTTAATCGGTGCTATTGTCCTTGGTATAGCCATTCAAGCAGCATTGGTCTATATTCCATTTTTGCATGACGTCTTTGGCATCCATGTGTTAACTGGAAAGGACTGGTTGTTTGTTGTTGGAATCTCCCTTATCCCAATTATCGCCAATGAATTAGTCAAGGCTGGAAGAAGGATCTTTGATAAGTAGGAAATAGTCGTTTTAGACTATAAAAAAACCCCGAATATGAAGTGACCCCTAAAGGTTATTTCACCAGGCAGCTTGAGTAAAATGAGTTCGGTATTGCACCGGATTCATTTTTAATTTTGCCTTCATCCGTTTCGTATTGTAGTAATTGATATATTTTTCTAATTCTATTGTTTTGAATTTAAAAACAAGATATTTATTAAAACATTAATTTACAATACTTAATTTACCGAACTGTATTTAATACACCTAGATTTTCACATTTCTTCGACACAAAATTTATCTTATATTCACCGTTTACGCGCAGTAACAATTGGCTGATAAAAGCCTAATTCCTCAGGCATGTGCCACCTGACATCAGTGAATCCACAGGAAATTAGAATTGTGCTAAGCTCTTGTCGTTTAAGGGCACGATAATTTGTTGAAAAATGTTTCGTTTCCCACTGATTGTTAATGTCTTGAATCATAAATTGATTTACAGTATACGTTTTTGAGTCATCTAGCCAATCCCACACTTGAAATGTTATCCGTTTCCCGTTATCAAAGACACTTGGCTGAGTGGCACGAGGTTTATCGTGTAATAGCGCGTCATAGTCCCTTATCGAGATAACCAATAAGCCGTCCTGACGTAATTTTGAATACATATTCTGGCCTGCTAATTGTAGATCATCGTCAGATTGAAGGTGGGGAATGGCGTTATCAACTGATATAACAACATCAAATTCTCCTGATACATCCTCCTTCAAGGAACGGAAATCAGCAACACCAAAGGTAATTTTGACCCCGCGTGACTCGGACTCTTGTTCAGCCCTCTTAATTGAAGCAGGGCTTATGTCCGTTGCTGTAACTATATACCCCTTTTTTGCTAATCCTATCGCTTGTGTACCTATGCCACAGGAGCAGTCTAGGAGTGAGATTGGACGGTTATTTAAATGAGGTAGGTTATCTTTTATTAACCGATTCAAAATCTTACTTTGACGTACTATGGCACCGTCCCAATCGAAATAAATAAGGTGGTAATCTTCTGAAAAGTCATCATAAAACTTAATCACTGATTCTTTCACAATGCACCTCCGGAATGTCATTAAAGGAACTAATCAAAAACTGATCAGGTGCAATTAATACCAACAAGTATAGAAATACCTTTCTGCCCCCCATTGTTCCAAGTATAATGATTAATTCGGTACCAGTTTGATATTTCCTGCCTTATTCATCAAAGCTCCATTAGTATACAGCAGATTGGGATCGGATCTCTTAAAACAGTAAATATTTGACTGCTCTTTTAAGGAACCCGAGTTTAGCTATGTTATTTCATGAAAAACTTTATTTTTTGAAGCCCGTTCTTAACATTTGGATAGCGATAAGGTATATCGAATAATGTCGTTTGTTTAAGGATGCTTTTTTGATGTGAAAAGGAATCGAAGTTTCCTTTTCCATGATAGGCGCCAATTCCACTGCTTCCTACACCGCCAAATGGAAGGTAGGGGGAGGCAAAGTGATAGACGGTGTCATTTACACAGCCCCCACCGAAAGAAACATCGCTAAGGACTTTCTCTTGAACTTTATTATTTTCTGTAAAGATATAGAGGGAAAGCGGTTTTGGGTGACGATGAATTCCTTCCAGTACATCTGGCAGTTCCTCAAATTCAAGTACAGGAAGGATTGGCCCAAATATCTCATCCTGCATAATTGGATCTTCCCAAGTGATATTCGTAAGGACTGTTGGTTCTATCGTTAATTTTTCTTGATTATAGCCTCCTCCTATAAAAATTTCCCCATTGTCAAGGAAGGAAGTAAGTCGCCCAAAGTGCCTCGCACTTACTATTCTAGTGAAGTTTTCATTGGTTAAAGGCTGCTTCCCATACAAATCAATCGTTGTTTCTTTGAATTGCTGGAGGAATTGATTCTTAATGCTTTTATGTAGATACAAGTAATCTGGTGCAATACAGGTTTGTCCCGCATTGGTAAACTTCCCCCAAGCTATCCGTTTTGCGGCAAGCTTAATGTTCGCATCCTTATGAACGATACAGGGGCTCTTCCCACCTAATTCTAAGGTTACAGGTATTAGATTTTTAGCTGCTGCCTCCATAATAATTTTCCCGACTGAAACGCTTCCTGTAAAAAAGATATAATCAAATTGTTCATTAAGCAATGCCTGACTCGTTTCCGCGTCGCCTTCAACAACGGAAATATACTCTTCGGGGAATAAATCACTAATAAGTTTCGCTAATACCTTAGAAGTTTTCGGAGTTAATTCAGAAGGCTTGATGACTGAGCAGTTTCCAGCAGAAATAGCACCGATTAATGGCACAATAGCCAATTGAAACGGGTAATTCCATGGAGAGATGATGAGCGCTGTTCCATATGGCTCTGATAAAATGAAACTTCGCGCTCCAATATGAGTAATAGGTGTTTTTACTCTTTTTGGTTTCACCCATAAACGCAGATGTTTAATAGCAAAACGTATTTCTTCAAGAACTAAACCAATTTCAGATGTATACGCGTCAAATTCAGATTTATTTAAGTCCTCTTTTAAAGCATCAATCAAGACCTGTTCATTACTTTTTATGGCTATTCTTAATTTTTGAAGTGCATCTAATCGATACGTTATATCTCTTGTCGTTCCTGTCCTAAAGAAACCCTTTTGTTTCGTAACTAGAGTAGTAAAAGTTCCCATTTTGTAAATTCACCTTTTTCATCTGAAGTTTTGAAAAAAACTTATTCTCTGAGTAGTTGATATAGGTGGAAAAAGTCCTCTTTGCTAAAAATCTTAGGTACAGGATAAAGTGGATTAGCTTCCTTAAAAGCACGATTAATCATCACAGGAATATCTGCATCCATTATCCCACTGATTTTATTTGGAATTTCCATCTTTACATTTAACTTCTTAATGGCCTCTATAAACTTCATGGCTTTTTGTTCAGTAGTATCTGTTGGATCAACAATTCCCACAATATCTGCAAGCTCAGATAAAGGCTTGTGAACAGTCTCACCATAGTATTCAAGAACATATGGAAGAATAACAGCATTCGCAAGTCCGTGGGGGGTGGAGTAGAAACCACCCAAGGTATGGGCAATCGCATGTACATTACCGACATATGCACGGGTGAAAGCCATCCCAGCCAAATATGCCGCTTTTTGCATATTTTTACGAGCTTGAATGTTTGCACCGTTTGAATAGGATTCATAAAGATTTTCAAAAATTAATTGTATTGCTTTTAAACTATATTTTTTTGTTTCCGTAGTGTTTCCTTTCCCAATGTATGCTTCTACGGCATGTGTCAGGGCATCAATCCCTGTAGTAGCGGTAATGTGTTTTGGGAGATTTACGATAAGCAGTGGGTCTAGAACAGCGTAATGTGGAATAAGTGAAAGATCCATTAATACGTATTTTTCATTTGTTTTTTTATTGGAAACAACTGCTGCTGCTGTTGCCTCACTTCCAGTACCAGCTGTGGTAGGAATCGCAAACAAGGGTGGGGTCTTTTTTAATATTTTCAATAAACCTTTCATTTGTGATATGCTCTTATCGGGTCTTGTTGCTCGTGCCCCGACCCCTTTCGCACAATCTAAAGGGGAACCACCGCCAAAAGCAACAATCCCCATACAGTTGTTGGATATGTACAGTTGATATGCCTCCTCGATATTTTCTACAGTTGGATTGGGGACGGTTTTGTCATACACTACGTACTCGATTCCTTCAAATCTTAAGTGATCAAGAAATTCGCCCATCAAACCAACAGAGGCAATTCCCGGGTCAGTGACGATTAAAACATTATTAATTTTAATACTTTTAAAAAGTTCAGGCAGTTTGATCAAACTGTTTTCTCCTTCTAATAACTCAGGTTCACGCCAAGGCATGAATAAAGAAACTATTTTCATAACCCCCTGAAAAACTCTGCAGTATACTTTATACATAATAATTCCACGCTTTCAATGTTTTCTATTGAAAAATACTTGCCATATTAATCATATCATATTCACAAAGTTTAGAATTCAAAGTTTTCTAGGAGAAGCCTATTGAAAACGCCAGTTGCTTCAAATTAATCTAATAAAAAAATCAATAGACGATCAAAAATATCTTGCAATTTTAAAGACAAATCAATAAAATACTATACAATATATAAAAAGTGTTGATCAGGAAGAGTACTCATGCAAGGGTCTAAAGAGAGCAATCGGTGCTGAAAAGATTGCGATACCGCATGTGGAAAGACACCTGTGAGCGTAGCTTTGAACGTGATATTTAGTAAAAGCCAACGGCACCTACCGTTATTAGGTCTAAGTGGTCATGTTGACAATTTGGGTGGTACCGCGGAAAAATCCGTCCCTATTTTAGGGGCGGATTTTTGTATTTCTTTAAAGGAGGTGAGTGGCCGTGGATGACAACGATGACAACGATGACAACGATGACAACGATAATGTAAATAAATACGAAAATATAGGAGGAGAAAACATGGATAAAACATTGAAACGGTCACTCATTCGTGAATGTAAATCATCTATTGAAAAGGTAGTTTTACTACAAGGTTGGGTGAAAAGAATCCGCCACTTAGGAAATATAAGTTTTTTATTATTACGTGATAGATCTGGTGTCATACAATGTGTGTTGGAAAACGAATTAGCGGGATATAAGGTGGATATGGAAAGTGTAGTTGAAATTGTTGGTGAACTTGTGGAAACGTCAAAAACAGACTTAGGTGTAGAAATACTTGTAAAGAAAGTGAAAGTGTTAAACACTTCAGAGCGCCTTCCGTTTGAGGTGAATAAAAGACAGCTGCAAGTTGGGTTGGATCAAATGTTAAATGAACGGGTGTTATCGCTTCGGCATGAACGAGTACAGGCTATTTTTAAAGTCCAATCCACCTTTGTGCGCGCGTTTAGTGAATTTTTAATAGAGAATGATTTCGCACAAATATTTACACCAAAAATTGTTTCCCAAGGAGCAGAAGGAGGAGCAAATGTCTTTAAACTTCCTTACTTCCAACAAGAAGCCTATTTAGCCCAATCACCACAATTTTATAAACAAATGATGGTCACAGGTGGATTGGAACGCGTTTTTGAAGTTGCTCCAGTTTATCGGGCAGAATATCACAACTCTTCCCGTCATTTAAATGAATATATTTCATTAGACGTAGAGTTCGGCTTTATTCAGGATTTTCATGAAGTAATGGAGCTAGAAACAGATGTTTTAAGATATATGTTTAAAAAGGTAGCGGAAAAGTGTGAAAAAGAATTAAATCTACTAGAAGTTACTGTTCCTAACATAATAGAGATTCCTAAGATAACACTGACAGAGGCCCAACATATTTTGAAAACAAGGTATCGAAAAGTATCCCCAATAGGAGACTTAGATACAGAAGGCGAAAAGCTGCTTGGAAAATTTGTGAAGGAAACGTATGGCAGCGACTTTGTCTTCATCACACATTATCCAAAAGAAGCGAGACCCATGTACACAATGCCGAATAAAGATAATCCCGCGGTTACGGATTCCTTTGATTTGTTGTATAAAGGGCTGGAAATTACGTCAGGCGCACAGCGAATACATGAGCATGATTTGCTAATGGTTTCTTTTGAAGAAAAAGGCTTGAATGTAGAAGACTTTCAGTCGTATATTGATACATTTCGATACGGATGTCCCCCACATGGTGGTTTTGCCATTGGACTAGAGAGATTAGTATATAAGTTTTTAGAACTGTCTAATGTTCGCGAAGCAAGCGCATTTCCAAGAGATTGCACACGTCTTGCACCATAATAAAAAAGTGGGGATTTCTGTTAGTCATAATGACTGCTCCGTAAAGATTCAAAAAAAGAAAGGTTAAGTCCATTTTGATAAATTTTTTATCAAAGTGGATTTTTTTGAATTAGTCCCATAGTAAAAATCTCTTCCGAGTCGTATGCTATAATGAAAGAAAAAGGAAGGTGGTTAAAAGTGGATTATATTACTAAAGAAACGTTAGATAAATATGTAAAAGGCAAATCAGTGATAAAATTAAAGGATTTTGCGTAGCTTTTTGAGAAGGAATTTGGGATTATTGTTCCATTTAGAGAAATGGTTAATTACGAAAAATTGACGGGAGAGCAGAAAAAAAAATTAACGAAAGCTTTTTTTAAAATGATGACGTATTGGAACAACTTCGGAAAGCTTCAAATGTACGTGACTATATTAACAATGACGAAGTAGCAAATGCAAATTATTAAAGAGGCTGAAGCTTATTATCATGCAAACACGGGATGGGCACTTATAGTATTATATGACGAGCATGATCCATTTTAGAGACAATTTAACCCCCCTCAAACATCCAGATAGTTCTTTCCCCTATTATTAATTTCTCATTTCGGAATGAATATTCGTGTAACTAAAACTAATTTGGGATAGTGACATGAATATAAACTTAAAGTTTTTTTACCCTGATCGGACTGACCATTAAAAGAGCTAGGATTAAGGTTATCCATGCATTGCTATATAAAAACAATCCCATACCTGCCAACGGTAATCCAGCAGCAGGAATAGGCAATCCTTGAAAATACCCGATGGTTGGTTGGACGCTAAATTTAGCCAATCTTAATGCACCCATCGTTGGAAAAAGAAAAAATGCCAAAGAGGCCAAAATCGATGATGAGGCTAACGAATGAAATATTAGTGCGGGAGCAACACCGAAACTAACAATGTCAGCTAAGGAATCCAGTTCTACGCCAAATTCACTGTTCACTTTTAATCTTCTTGCTATCCTTCCGTCAAAGAGATCCAAAATAGCCGATATAAAGATTAAAATAGAGGCTGCTTGAAAAAAACCACTCATATTAAAGGTGATTGAAAGAACACCGCATAATAAATTTCCGATAGTGAATAAATTGGGTACTGCTTTTGTTATATGATTGAGCAATGCTGTTCCTCCTGACGTAAACAAGTGCTCCGTATTTAAATAGCATTTTCTATTTATTCTTCGGCTATTCTTAAGAAGCTATTGCCTGTTTCTTCGTTATCTATCTTTTTAGGAATAGAAATCTAAGTATAAGAAAAAATACAATTGCTATGAAAATTTTCTAATAAGGAGAAAAAAATGACAAACGTAAAATTAGCTATTGTTTTTTACAGCATGGGTGGGACAAACTTTCAGTTGGCTAAATGGGCAGAAGAAGGAGCCAAGGAAGTAGGAGCCGAGGTAAAGGTTTTAAAGGTCCAAGAGTTAGCTCCGGATTCAGTTATTCAAGGAAATGAAGCATGGAAAGCGACAGTTGACGCGACGAAAGACATTCCAATTGCAACATCCGACGATTTAGAATGGGCAGATGCGATTATTTTTAGCTCTCCTACAAGATTTGGCAATATTGCTTCTCAAATGAAACAATTCTTAGATATTCAGGGCGGCCTTTGGGCATCTGGCAAAACTGTTAACAAGGTTGTAAGTGCTATGTCTTCTGCACAAAATCCCCACGGTGGCCAAGAAGCAACTATTTTAGCTTTATATACTTCTATGATGCATTGGGGCGCTATAATTGTACCTCCTGGTTACACTGACCCGGTACTGTTTGGCGCAGGTGGCAACCCTTACGGTACAAGTGTCACGGTAGGACAAGATGGTAAGATGATTGAAGATGTACAAGGTGCTGTTAAGCATCAAGCGCAGCGTACGGTTACGGTGGCTGAGTGGGTTAAAAAGGCGAATGAATAAAAAGTAGAAAATATCTAAAAACCTCCTCTTAGGAATTTTATTATCCTTGGAGGTTTTTTCTTTGCGATATTAAAAAAAGATTTTAAACACTTTTTAAAGGGTACAAAAGATTTATATATTTTATATATTTACATTGTTTATAATGAAGTAAATCAATCAATCTAAAATAAAAATAGGATACTAAGGGAACTAGGTCATTAATATAAGATACGATAGAAATAACCTCTGAAAGGGGGTTATTTTTTGTTTACCTTTTTCTATCTCAATCGTTATACATATAGGAGGGGCGATATGAATGAGGCATTTGGGAAAACACTACAGAACAAAATGCATTCCGTCTACCTAACCTTAATAAAAATGGGGTCAAGTAAGGAAGATGCTGAAGATATTATGCAAGATACAGCCATTCAATTTCTCCAGTATATCGATGGAATCGAAATAACCTTCGCACAGGCTTGGCTATATCGGGTAGCGATTAACAAATATTATGATTCATTGAAGAAAAGAAAATCCCACGAAAAATACATATTGGCATTTGATATGGGTCAACTTTTTGATTATGACACACCGGAGCATGTCTTGTTGAGAAAAGAATTACAGCTAGATGTTCAACGTGCTTTAAAACAAATGAAACCAAAGGAAGCGGAAATTCTCTTGTTGAAATATAGCGCGGATTTTTCATTAAAGGATATTGCTGTCCTATTTGATACAACTGATAAAACAATTAAAACACAATTGGCAAGAGCAAAACAAAAATTGGTCGCACTGCTAGAGGGAGGATCGAATCAATGAATGAAAAATCAATTTTCGAACAAGAAGATTCATTTTCTGACTTAGTGAAAAAAGCCAAGCGAAAATCGATAAAGAGAAACATAGTCGTATCTGTAATTGTAACAATTAGTACTTTAATTCTTCTGTGGGCACTTTTGTATATAGGGCAATATTTTATGTATGAAAGAATGTATAAGGATACGGAAGAAACAAGTGATTATTATCATATGTATGGTGCGAATGTATACCCTGGAGGATCAACGTACGATTATTTTATCGTTGCGGGCCGATCTAATGCATCGGCGTATAAAGAAGTGAATGGACATTTAATAAATTGGAACTCGAATAGTACATTTCATACGATTTTAGGAACGAGAGCGACGTTGAATAATTCGTCTTTTATTGAAATTAATGGAAAACCCTATAAAAACGATTATAAAGTGGTTAAATTTCACTTGCCTAAAATGGAGGCGATTCACAATGACATAGACTACTTAAAGTCATTGCCCGGTTTTTATAGTGTGGAAGTGGCTTTGTCCTTTCGTGAGGAATTAACACTGAGTGAAGTCAATCAAACTTTTCCAACATCAAGCTGGATATGGTTATTGCAAGATCATTATTATGAAGAAGCTGCGGAATCTCAAGCTTCTTTGGCATTTAAACAGGATTTTAGTGAGATTGATGGAGATAGAGCGCTTGGATTTCCTGTAGAATCGAATAAGCCATTTACGGAAGGGGCAGAGCAGTATATCACTTTTCTGCAGCAAAAATCCAGTAAATTAGTTGGCGCAAAAGAAGTGCTGAAGTCTTTGCAGCAAAAAGCTCCCAATCAAATCTATGTTGCAGGCATTATTCTTACCGGGACAGTAGATGAGGTTTTACCATATACAACAAAAGCACCAGTGAGGGTAGTTCGAACAGGTGTAATTATTCCGTACTAGGGGGTCAAAATCATGAAAAATGTTTTAATGCTGATTGTAACGGCATGTTTATTATTTGGAACCGTCTTTTTAACAAATGGTACGATTTCACAAAATGCAGTTTTATTTGTTGGAGTCATCTTAGTGATCATGTTAACTTCTGTACTTATTGTTTCTAAACTATATCCAAATCATAAAACCAAAATTTGCTTAAGTATTTGTGCGTTTATCCTATTACTGTTTGTTTCGTGTTTAGCAGCTTTGACAGATTTAAAGGAACCTTTGGAGAATGCTGCATTTAGGCAATTTTTATTGATGTTTATTCTTATACCGATTATTTTTATTGGATCGGTTGTTTTAGCCTACCGTCGTTATTTTATAATAGAAAAGTAGATTCATAATCATGTCAAAAGCAAAAAGTGACCTGGAGTTTGTCGAATTAATAAGAAATGGATTTAGTTTAAATGAAATTAAAGCAATGACTAATATCAAAGAAATTTCCAAGGATGATTTGGAAGCGAAATTAGAAATGTTGGTGCATAAAACAGTGTACGTCGATTAGGAGTTGGTAAAAACTCGGGAGGGGTAAATTAAAAGCCCTGAGTTTTTTGTTGCCATCATGCAAACACTTGTCCTCCATTTACATGTAATACTTGCCCGGTCACAAATCTCGAATCATCCGAAGCGAGATAGACAAACGTTGGGGCAACTTCAAATGGCTGTCCTTAGCGGTCCATGGGGTTGCCAGCCAGCGCAACATCCATATATACTCATCCAAGGTATGAGCAGTATGATCCAGTTATTTAATATTTCTAACACAGGTAAAGTTTGATTATAATTGTTCTCTCACTTGTTCCCATAGCTGTAGATATGAGTTAATAAAGGTGTCGGGCCGATAGATTTTTGGAAGGGAGGCTGATTATTTTGATCAAGCATAACGAGGTGATTTCCGCTTAAGCGGAAATCGCTAATGGGGGTCGCACGTATTGCGGCCTCTTTTACTATTTCAATAAGCCGAAAATCCGTTATACTATTATTAGCAAGGAAAACAACTACAATTTTGTAAGGGCTTTCCTAATTTGGAACGAAAGGGGTTTTTAAAATTGTTTAATACGAAGCGTCTTATATATGTACATCTTAATAAGGAGGATGTAATTTTTTGCAATACAAAAATGGAAAAGAGGTGCTTCCCCCTCATTTGCTGAAGGAGCTTCAAAAATACATTCAGGGAGAACTGCTTTATATCCCAAAGAAAACGAATGAGCGAGCGGGATGGGGAGAAGTGAATGGTTCTCGTCGGTTAATTAAGCAAAGAAACGATGAGATTTATCGATTATATCAGGATGGCCAGTCGTTTGAGGAGCTTGAACGAAAATATAATTTATCCTCAGACAGCATCCGAAAAATCGTTTATAAAACTCGTGAATTATATAATGAATCAAAACGTTAGAAAAAATAATAAGAATCGCAAAAATTAAAAGAGAACACATTTGGATGACGAAATCTGTGTTCTCTTTTTTACCTTATCTCAATTAAGGGGTTTATTAAATATAGATTGAGGTACAGAATCAAATAACGAACTAACCGATTCTCTATTATGAATTCTTAGAACAGCTTCTGCAAATAAAGGAGCCACAGAAACAATCTTCGTTTTATTAGATATTATGGAATTGTTTATGACGGAGTCGGTACTAATAAGCAATTCAATCGGACTGTTTTCTATCTTTTCTGCTCCAGACTTACTGAGCATGAGATGGGAAACTAAAGCAAATATTCTGTGTGCTCCTCTTTCCTTCAAACCCATAGCTATATCTACTAATGTTCCAGCTGAAATACTAAAATCATCAACGATAAGGGCATTTTTTCCTTTTACGTTCCCAATAATCTCTAAAACTTTGGCCTTTTCATCATGGGATTTCCTTGTTTTATCTCCAATTGCAACCGGCACTTGGAGAGTGGAAGCAAAGTTTCTTGCCTGTTTTGCAAATCCTACATCTGGAGAAACAACAACTAAATCTTCTATATTCAAGCTTTTTACATAATCACAAAGAATGGGTAGAGCGAATAAGTGATCTACAGGTTTTTTGAAAAAACCTTGGATTTGGGGGCTATGTAAGTCCATTGTTATAATCCTGTCAGCACCTGCAAGTTCAATACACTCGGCACAAACTCTTGCCCTAATTGAAACCCTAGGTTCATCCTTTTTATCGCCTTTTGCATATCCAAAGTAAGGAATAATAGCCGTAACCGAAGTAGCGCTAGCTCGCTTAAACGCGTCCATCCAAAAAAGAATCTCTGTAAATTCATCATTAGGATTTAACCCTATTGGTTGTACAAGATAAACATCGTTATCCCGTACTGTCTCGCAGATTTTCACAAAAATATTGCCATCAGAGAATTTAAATACTTCTGATTTCCCCAAGTCGATTCCAATATAGTCGCACATTTTCTGAGCAAAGGATTTTCCTGTACTGCCGCCAAAAATTTTAATTTCTTCTTTTGGCAATAGAATAACCTCCCTGAATTAAAGGACTTTAATGTTATATATAATAATTACTTCTCTAAACAATAAAAAATCCCTTTAAAAATTTGGATGTTAAACTCTTTTCCTAGGAAGCACAATGGCGAAATGACAAGGACTGATATACGTGCATGAAAATACAATGGATCCAGCATGAAGTTTATTTCTCGGTAACGAAATATTTTTGACGAATCCCCACTATATATCTACTCACTTTTTCATCATAATCCGGATATGTATATCCTAATGTTTCCGCGATATGGCGGGAAGTTTTTCGAAATAATTCAAAACTTGCATAAAGGGCATCCCACATTTTTTCATAGGAACCCATATCGTAAGTTGACAGCA
Source organism: Lederbergia panacisoli (assembly GCF_024626525.1). GTDB lineage: Bacteria > Bacillota > Bacilli > Bacillales > Bacillaceae_C > Lederbergia > Lederbergia panacisoli. Next base: position 110,186 of record NZ_JANJGU010000007.1, on the reverse strand, counting down.
ACGCATCCCACGTTGTGCCGGAGATATATTTTTTTAAAAACTTATCAGACTTCCCAATGCTCAATGAAACATCGGCTTCGATCCCGACTTTCCAACGTAGCATTGTAAGTAGATTAGGACGGAAAGGACCGTTCATAATATCAATCGCAAAGAGAATTTCTTTTCTTGCGAGTCCTTTCGCAACATATGTAGCAGTAAACCAAAATTCATTGCAGCAGTCGTCAAAAGATTGATGGCTTGGTTTTTGAATATGATACTTGCGGTCTGAGGCAATAACGGGCTCTTGAATTAGGTTATCTTTGTCCAATAGTACTTCGACTAATCCATCACTGTTTTGAAAATAATCCTCGTACTCATCAAGTGGAATGAGGGTAAGGTCGATTTTAGTTCCGTCTTCAAAAATCATAAGATATGAGAACCAGTTACCTAGTTCTGCGGGAAACAACTCCATTGCCTCTGGCTTTTGCATCATAATTCTCTTACCAAAATAGTCTAACCACTCATCGCTTTTTTTGAAGAATTCCATGTCCGTTACGAAATAACTAAAATCATAGTCTTGAAACTCATCTTTTGGAATGTTTTTGTTTGTGAGAGAACCTTCAAGTGTAAAGAGTCTAATTTTTTCACATTCGAAGGCAAAATTCATTCCTAAATCTATCATTTCTTGCTTGCTTCTCAATATCCTCACCTCTTAGTTATCGTTAGTTCTATTATAAAACAATCTATGAAACTTCAAAATTTTTTAAAAAAATAAGCAAAAAGTCCTATTTTATCTCCTGTTTAAATAGAAAATTTACCTAAAAGTTAAGTATAATTTTTAGTATTGGCTGGGTTTTGAGCCACATTGTGGAAATTAACATCGAATATGGGAGAATCATAATGAAAAACAGTCTGAAGTTAAAAATGGTCATTATTTTTTCTGTATTATTATTAACGTCCTGCTTGTTAATTAGTGCTATTGTATATCATTCTACTATGGATTTTGTAAAAGAATCAGTTGGTAAACAGGCCTCTAAAATCGTTGAAAAAGCAACTACTGTCATTGATATTGATCGATACAAAGAATTAAGTATCGATTCGACTGAAACCGGTTATTACAGTGAACTTCGAGAAGAATTAAATAAAATTCGAGAATTAAATCAGCTGGAGTATTTGTATACGATGACACGTGTACAGAATGTGTCTAGCTATGATTATTATTATTTGGTTGATGGTCAGCCAATTGGATCTGAAGATGCTTCAGAGTTAGGTGAAAAAGAAGAAAGTGCTTCTACATTTCCAGCACTTAAGCGTGCTTTTGTAACAGGAAATGTGGAGTATGAAATATCGAAAGATCCAGATTATGGTCCGTTAATATCAGTCTATGTCCCGATTAAGACTGAAACGGGGGATATAATTGGAATTATGGGGGCTGATCTGGATGCTGCTCAAGTATACGACGGTATGGCTTCCAATCAAATAAAGCTCATGATCATTACTTTCATTATTTTGGCATTCGGATTATTGATCGCTTACCTTTTCGCCGATTATTTAACAAAACCAATTAGAAGATTAACAGAACAGGTGGAGCGTGTAGGTACAGGTGATTTGTCTGTCGAAATTGGAACAAATCGTAAAGATGAAATTGGCGATCTAACAAAGGTCTTTCAAGGAATGGTGACCGAATTAAAAGTAGTTATTGAGGGAATCAATTCTAATTCGATTCAATTAATGGATACATCCAATCAGTTATTATCCAACAGTGAAAAAGTAAGTGAAGCGAGCCATCAAATTTCTTCTTCTATACACGAGGTATCGGAAAGTGTGTATACACAATATAAATCGTCTGAAGAAAGTGCAGCAACATTGGAACAGATGTCCAATGGGATTCAAAAAGTCGCATCTGCTTCAGCGAATGTTTTCAATCTGTCATCGATAAGTCTAGACCATGCGAATGGTGGAAAAAGTAAAATTGAGAATGTAATCAGACAAATGAATGTTATTAATCAATCTGTCTCGGCTTCATCTAGTGCGATTAGAATGTTAGAAGAACAATCAAAGGACATTTCTTCGATTATAAAAATGATTCGCGACATTTCTGCCCAAACGAATTTGTTGGCATTGAATGCTGCAATTGAAGCTGCTAGAGCCGGAGAATCCGGAAAAGGGTTTGCAGTAGTTGCTGCTGAAGTGAGAAAACTAGCAGAACAATCCGAGCAATCTACGAACGGCATAGCTGCTTTAATCGAAAAAATGAATGAGAATACTAGCCGAACTGTTGAAGCAATGAATATCGTTACAAGTAATGTGGAAGCGGGCATACATATTGTTGGGGAAGCTGGATACTCATTCGAAAACATAGTTGAATCAATCCATAGTGTGTCTTTACAAATAAAAGAAGTATCAGAGACTTCTACGGAAATGTCTACTTTTTCAGAAGAAGTGGCAGCGGCGGTTGAAGAAACGACCATGTCTGCAAGTCAAGCTGCGAATAACACGAAAAGGGTTGTTGACCGTACAATGGAACAAGAAAGCCATATAAACGACATAACATCAGCGATTACAAACTTAACGGAAATGGCAAAGAATTTGGATGAATTAGTTAAAAAATTCGTTTTAAAATAAATGAAGCACGAAGTAAATTAAACCTGTAGGGGGATTTCCACTACAGGTTTTTTGATAGCGTAAGTTTATAAAACTTTTATGCTTTTTATAGAGATTGTTAACTTTTTCAATGTATGATTTAGTATAGTGAAATCATTATTCTAAAGGGGAATTTTATGTCAATCCGCAAGCGTCTTATTATCTCAAATGCTGCAATGATTGTGATGCCTATTCTTATTATTGTGTTCATAATATTTTTATTAAGCGCAGTTTATAGCGATGGAGCAGTTATTGGAAAACATTTTAAACAACAATGGCAAAGTATGGGCGAGAAGAACACGGAACTCTTTTTAAACCTTCAAAAAACTGCATCGCTAGATCAAGAAAAATTTCTAAATACGGATTATCTTGAATCCTTGTCAGAGCAATTGAATAGGGAAAGTGTAGAGATTGTTATTCGAAAGGAAAATGATTTACTGTTTACATCTAATCCCCAAATAAAAAATGATGATTTACCGCCCTTCGGAAATGAAGGGTATAATCCAGCGGGAGCAAGAGTTGGAGAGGAACATTATTCGATTAGGCAGCATGACTTTTATTTTAAAGATGGGTCTAAAGCTTCGATTTTTCTTTTAGACGATTCAGCTTCTTTTGTAAAATTTGCGAGAACCTTTTTTCCGATTCTTTTAATGAGTTTATTCCTAGTATATATCCTTACGAATGTATTTTTGTCGTATATCGTGTCGCGAAGTGTTTTGCAGCCAGTCCGTCAATTGTCACATGCATCTGAAAAAATAAGCAAAGGGGATTTTGATTTTGTCATTAAGTCGAAAAGCAAGGATGAACTGGGGCAGCTAATTCGTACGTTTGATTCGATGAGAGGCCAGCTAAAGGAGTCATTAGAACTTCGTGATCAATACGAAAACAATCGCAAGGAAATGATTGCTAATATTTCACATGATTTAAAGACACCCATCACTTCGATTCTAGGGTATGTAGAAGGCCTTCAAGATGGTATCGCGAATTCAGGCGATAAACGAGAACAGTATCTTGATACGATTCGCTCTAAAGCCACATATATGAATCGATTAATTGAAGAACTCGCTTTGTATTCCAAATTAGATGTGAATTCATTGCCTTTTCATTTTGAAACAGTTGATATTCAAGCCTTTATTAAAGACTACTTAGAGGAAATCAGTGAAGAATTAATCGAGAAGGATGTAAAAGTTTTGTTTCATTCTAATATCTCTCATCCTCAAGCTCGAATCGATAGGGATAAATTGATTCGTGTGATGGAAAATATTATTTTTAATAGCATGAAATATATGGATAAAAGCCCTGCAACGATTAACATTTCAATTATTGAAGAAAAAAATATGATTAAAATAAGTGTAAGTGATAATGGTCCGGGTGTGCCGACAGAGGAGCTAGCAGCAATATTTAACCGCTTTTATCGTACCGACCCGGCACGCAGTACAGGCGGAAGTGGGCTTGGCCTTGCGATTGCCTCACAGATTATTGAAGCACATGGCGGGAAAATGTGGGCGGAAAATGTATCTACGGGGGGCCTCCGCGTTAACTTCACACTTAAAAAACCAGAGGATGAAAACGATGAATAAAAAGATTTTAATCATAGAAGATGATCAAAGTATCGCGGAATTAGAAAGGGATTATCTTGAAATTGAGGGTTTTCATATTGAGATAGCCCAAGAAGGAAAAAGTGGTCTGGACGCTGCCTTAAATCGTAATTTTGATTTAATTTTACTCGATTTAATGATTCCCAACATCAATGGATTTGACATTTGTAAACAAGTGAGAAAAGTATCCAATATTCCTATCATTATGGTAACAGCCAAATTTGATGATATCGACAAAGTGCGGGGACTAGGCCTTGGTGCAGATGATTATATTGTAAAACCTTTTAGCCCGCGTGAATTAGTCGCAAGGGTTAAAGCGCATATTGCTAGGTATGAACGTTTGATTCAAGTGGATACACCAAAAGATGAAATCCGTGTTCGGGGTCTTCATATAAATACAGCATCAAGACAAGTCTTTCTAGATGGAAAAGAAGTGCTGTTTACAACTAAAGAATTTGATCTACTTTCCTTTTTGGCTTCACATCCCAACCAAGTTTTTTCGAAAGAAGAATTATTTGAAAAAATATGGGGTCTTGATTCAATTGGGGATAATGCAACAGTCACTGTCCATGTGAAAAAAATTCGAAAGAAAATTGAAAAAGATACATCGAATCCAGAATACATTCAAACGATGTGGGGATCTGGATATCGCTTTAATGGATGAAACGCTCATTTTACGGAATGGGTGTTTTTTATTTTGTATATATTAGTTTATACATTTTTTATATATGCTTCAGAAGGAGTTTAGATTTGCTTGTTATAGTAATAGCAGTGGGACGGAGGTGAGAGATTGCAATTATCGATAACAGGAAAAAGATGGCTGCTTACCATTCATCTCATATTTTCAGCAATTATGCTTGGGAATATGGTCACCTTTCTCATTTTAAGCATCACCGCGGCAAGTACTGGGAGCGAACAACTAGTGAGCAGCTGTTATCAAATCATGCATGTTTTATCGAAAACATCTGTTAGAGCATCAACCATAGGGACATTTGTATCCGGGATCCTACTATCCATGTGGACTAAATGGGATTGTTCAAATTCTATTGGATTATTGTAAAAGAAATTCTCACGGCACTCCTTCTCTTTTTAAACCTTTGGGGTATGTATGCTTGGACATTAAAGGCTTTGTACAAGTTTGAAACAAACATGAATCAATTGGATATGTTTCATATTAATTTATGGACGGGAATCGCTATTCAAATTCTTTCGCTTCTCATCATATTTGCGATATCTGTCTTTAAACCATGGGGAAAGCGTAAAACATCATAATGAAAGAGAGGATGGGAGTTTGTGGTCACTACAAATAAAGGAAATGCCATTCGCAGAATCTTTGCTTTACTTTCCTTATTATTCCTAATCGCTATCATCTGTCAAATTTTTATAGCGGGCGTTGAGTTGTTTGCCGATTCTAGCCAGTGGGCAGTGCATAAATCATTTGTCGTTTATTTTGAATTCATTCCAATCGTAATGCTGGTTCTTGCATTTTTTGGGGAGATTCCAAAAAAATTACGTTGGCATAGTTTAGCCCTGTACATAATGATTGCTTTGCAATATATGACTGTCGGATTGTCGGGGAAATTTCCTTATAAAACAGCACTTCATCCTGTCATTGCAATGTTATTATTTTGGCTTTCTATAGTAGTGTTGCGCACAAGCCTAGCTTTAGTAAAAACAAATAAAAGTAGGAGTTGATTAATATGCACCATTGGGGATATTTTCACCCATTTGCTTTTGTATTCTTTTTAATCATAGTTGGGGCATTCATCATGATTTTGAGGGGAAAAGGGAGAACGTTCAATCATCCTCACAATGATGCTCTTTCTATCTTAGAAGCCCGTTTTGCAAAAGGGGAAATCAGTGCGGAAGAATTTAAAGAAATGAAAAAAACGTTAGGTCGTTAATGGTGGGGAATGATTTTTTAAAAAAAGTACCTTCCTAAGTCAAATATATCTGTTTTTATACTTGTTCGAATCTGAGGAATAGGGAACTCGCACTGCGCAGAGATCATAAGAAGAAATAACACTCCAAGCTCATTTAAAGCTGAGGAAGAGTTATTTCTTTTTGTATACGATTGAATTTGCTCCCATTAGTAAGGGGTTGTCGACTCAGCCCCCCTTATTGTAATAGCCTGCAATCCTTTATGTAAGAGTCCTTAAGAAACATCATTTAATTGTTTAAATCTCTTTATTTCCAAATCTTTTTGCATTTCTAGCCCGGGCTCGCTCAGCTTCCACCTCTCGATTACGTGGATTAGCTGAGGTTTCTAGTGAGTTAAGTAAATTTTGTGTAGCCATTGCTATTTCCTCAATTGCACGATTAAAAGCGTCTTTGTTTGCATTCGATGGTTGATTAAAACCGGAAATCTTTCGAACATACTGAAGTGAGGCTGCATAAACCTCATCATCGGTAGCTGGAGGATCAAAGTTAAATAATGTTTTAATGTTGCGGCACATGTCATTCTCCTCTTTCATCTTGTAATTTTGTTGACTATATCATATACCATTTCTACTATTGTTTGAATTCAAAACGAAAGCTATAAGTTAGTTTTTGAGGATTTATATAAAACTAAATGGAGGAAATCCCATCTTCTTAATAGAAACTATCGATATAGGAAATATAAGGAGGATTATGGGATGGAAAAGGTAAATATAAAGCCTACAGTTTTAATATTAGGTACATTTCATATGGCACCAAGTTCAGACTTGTTTCAGTCTAATTTAGACGATTTATTGACAATAAAAAGACAAAAAGAAATTCAAGAGGTCGTGGAACGTGTTAAACAATATAACCCTACTAAATTAGCCGTGGAAAGAGTGACAAAAAGGAACCGGGAACTAAATGAGGAGTATAGAAGATACAAAAATGGAAACTTTGAACTCAAAATAAATGAAATTTACCAACTTGGATTTCGAATTGCAAACGAACTAAATCACGAAAAAATATATGCTATAGATTGGATGGAACAAGGCGCAGGGACAAGAAGTGCAGGAGAAGTATATGAATGGGCTAAAGCTAATCAACCCGAATTATTTCAATCTATTTATGGATGGATAGAGGCAAGCATTCAAGGCGAAACGGAAGGTACAGCACCCACCATACTCGATTTATTTCGTGAATGCAATGATCCATCAGAAGTGAAGAAACACCATGAAATGTATATGAATATGGCTCGTATTGGAGATTTTGATCATTATGTTGGGATAGACTGGCTGATTTGGTGGTATCAAAGAAACTTAATCCTTTTTTCAAACTTAACTCGATTAGCAACATCATCAGATGATCGGATTTTATTCATCGTTGGTAGTGGTCACGTACAAATTCTTTATCAATTTCTCGAGGAAAGCGGTCTTTTCGATTTGGAGCGAGCAGATACATATTTACGATAGGAGATGAAAGATAATACATGATAACCGCCATTCATGTTCGCGCTGGAATGGCGGTGTTGATCATCGGACTTTATATGGTCTCCACATAGCGATTTCTAGTACTATTCTAAGTTTATTTCCATATAACGGTCATCCATGGGCTTGTAGAGGTTCTTCTCCCGTTGAGCGGCCGTCTATCCTCTTTTAATGCCATCCAATTCTCGCTCGAAGGCTCTCTATTCCCGTTTAATGCCATCCAATTCTCGCTCGAAGGCTCTCTATTCCCGTTTAAGGTCATCCAATTCTCGTTCGAAGGCTGTCTATTCCCTTTCAAGTGAGGTCTATTCTCGTTCGAAGATTTCATTCCCGTATAACTGTCGTCTATTCCTGTTCAATGCCATCCAATTCTCGCTCGAAGGTTGTCTATTCCCTTTTAAATGAAGTCTATTCTCGTTCGAAGATTTCATTCCCGTTTAACTGTCGTCTATTCCCGCTCAAGGTCATCCAATTCTCGTTCGAAGGCTGTCTATTCCCTTTCAAGTGAAGGCTATTCTCGTTCGAAGGTTGTCTATTCCCTTTTAATTGAAGTTTATTCGCTTTCGTAGATTCTATTCCCGTTTAACTATCGTCTATTCCAGTTCAATGCCATCCAATTCTCGCTCGAAGGCTCTCTATTCCCTTTCAAGTGAAAGCTATTCCCGTTCGCATCTGCTATTCCTGTTCAATGGTCGTCTATTCCCGTTCAATGCCATCCCATTCACGTTCGAAGGCTCTCTATTCCCTTTCAAGTAAGGTTTATTCCCGTACATAGATTCTATCCCATATAAAAGCCATCAATTCCTATTGGTAGGCACCATTCCCACATAATCGCCCATTTCGGAAATACATCTCCCATTAGACTAAGCTTTTTCACTTCATCTCAGCTAGAAAATCCATGGAATATGTGCGATATCGATTTTTGCCATGGCTTTCTAGATTCATTGTTTGTAAGATGCGGTTCGTGGATTTTATGTCATCAATATTTAGAAAGTCACGGCAATCCTTATTTGACATTTTTCTTCCGAATAATAAAAACCATTCCTTAATTGCTTGCTGATGAGCCAAACGATCAAAGTTTTTGCAATTTGGACAATACCAACTTCTAAAAACCTTTACCATTCCGATATCGTCACAAATTTGGCACATTACTCCACTTTTAAAGTCGCCTTTAGGAATTCCATACGTTTCACAAACAGGATTAGGGATATAAGGTTGATGGCTATCAAGAAGTTGAGATGTCAGCCAATCCAGTGTTCTGACATCTATTTTATGTGGGAGAGGGTAGAGGCTTTGAATGTATTGTGGGACTAAGTTTGGGAATAAAACTTTTGTATGTTTAGGTGCAACTTTTACAATTTGCTTGGGGTATGCTAAGACAACGACACCAATAACGGGGATATCAATACCGGCTTCGTTTAAAAATTCTTTAAACAAAATAACATTGCGTTCTACTTGGGCGGCAGGGCATTCAAATCCGTCAACAGTACCATCTTTTCTTATTCGAATCAATTGTCGTGGGTTTTCTCTAAATTCCAATATTCCGGAGATGTTTTTCACTTCTAAAATTAGGGCAAATAATCGGGATAAAAATAATGTGTCTATTTGTAACTGTGCACTGGTAGTGAGAGATAGGTCATGAAAAATGCGATGGTCGATGGAGAATGAGTTTCGAAGGATTACATCTGCTACCCTGTCCTCACCGGCTATTCCTGCTTCGACGGATAGTATTTTCGATGAGATGGATGGAAATAATAAGTGTTCTGTAGACAAGCGATTTTGTGCGGCGGTTAACCCTTGCAGAGATAGAGATTCTGATCTTATTTTTAGGTTGATTGCTGTTTCCTCCTTTTATTTAATAAGTAAATCGTATCATAGAAGCAATATAGGGACAATAACCACTAATCAAACGATTGATTAAATAAAGTCCCAATCTAATCAAACGTTTGATTAAACAAAGCGGGTGCCATAGCGACGCATTTTTAAAAAAATGTGCTTTAAACTACTAATCAAACGTTTGATTAAAAGAAAAATGAAATAAAATATAGGAACTTAGAACAAGGATAAAGAATAGTACATATACTTACTGCCGCGTTGAAATAAACTGAATTAAAAAAGCAGCCCCTTTCGCAAATAAAAGGGACTGTTCCATATTCAAAAAACTAGGTCAACACCTACAATAAATATTATTGAACCGTATTCTTATAAAATAAAGCCTCTGAATTTTCATTTCTTCTAATAATTGCTGGTCTTGTTAATGAAAAGAATGCACACAAGAGCGCGATAATCACAATGACACAACCAACCCAAGCTGTACCTGAAACGGAGCCTGTATGATTTAATACAACACCGCCAATTGCTGAACCTAATGAAATACCTATTTGCAATGCGGAATTATTGAAGCTTTGTTGAATATCAGATGTGGCTGGATCCGTTTGAATCAAATAGCTTTGTTGTGGTGGTGATAAACTCCAACTTAATGCACCCCAAACCATCATAATCGGAATGAATATGAAGAGTGAAAAAGTCGTGAATGGTAAAATGCCTAGTACGATGGCAAATGCGCCAATTACAATGAGTATGCTCTTAGGAGCTCCAATCCGATCTGAAAGAATTCCCCCGAAAGCTCCACCACTTATAGCAGCAATACCAAATACGAAATAACAGATACTAATCCAATAGGAATTTAAATGAAGATTTGTTTCCAAAAATGGTGTGAAATAGGCATATAGCGTATAATGTCCCGCCAACATAAACAATGTAGCCAGATGGGCGCTGCTTATTTTTGCGCTAGCCACAGCTTTTAATTGTTGTGAAAGTGGTATCGTTTTTTCACCAGGGATTTGTTCTAAAAATATGAAAATCAGGGCCATCGAGACAAGTGCCAACAAAGCGATTCCAAGGAATAATACGCGCCATCCAAATGCGTTAGAAATTAAGATTCCTAATGGAACTCCCAATACAAGCGCCGAACTAATTCCCATATAAATAAGCCCTACTGCTTTTGCCTGATGAGTAGGGGCTGCGATTTTTGCAGCAATCGTTAAAGATAACACAACGATAAGTGCTGTACTCATTGCAGTTATTACCCTTGCGGTCATCATAAAAGTAAAATTCTGACTGAAGTATGTCATGATATTACCAAGAATGAAAGCAAAAAGAGATGCAAGGTATAACTTCTTGCGTTCAATTTTGCTCGTTAGCATAAGCAAAACAGGGCCCGCAATAGCATAAATAAGGGCGAACACTGTAATAAGTTGACCGGCAGTCCCTAATGTAATATTAAAATCGTCGGCAATTGTAGGTAATATCCCACCTATAATCAATTCAACCAATCCAGCCGCGATTGTACATAATGCTAATATATAAACCTTTAAGTTCATGATGTAAATCAATCCTTTCTAAATAAAGAATAGGCCTAATGTTTTTCAAAAAAACAAAAAATCCTGACTGCAAAAAACGAATCATTCATTTTCTGTAGTCAGGATTTTAAAGGTTCCTGGTAGATACCCTCAAGCCATATTCTAGAGGTTATACAGGTATTATATAGTTAAAAAGCTAGCAATTTTTACCCGAAAGAAATACTTAATATATATTACTATCTATTATTCTATTATTCTAGTGGAGACATTTGGAAAAAGTTTAGCATCTTTTTATTTATGTAGATTATAAAAGGAGATTCTCGTATGTAAGAAGAATGATAATAAGTAATAGTAAAGAGGCGGTGTTTCTTTATGGATTTCATATTAATAATCCTGGCTATTTTTATTATAATCACCTGTGGTTCGCTTGAATTAAAAATGAAAAAAGCAAATGAACAGAGAAAAGAAATTATTGAGTTATTAAAGAAGTTGAATGATAAGAATTTAGAAGTCTGATTATCAGAAATAGGAGGTAAACATGAGTAAATTCTCTATAACCTATGTACCTCAGCCAGACTTTTCAGCATGTGATGAAGCGTGTTTAGCAATGGTCGCACGGATTCCAATAGAAGAAGCTGTTTTAGTAATGAAGGGAACGAGAGGGCCAGGGTCTACTCATTTTTATGGAGCTTTGAAAAAATATAAAATTGACTATTTGAGCTGGCGTAAAGTGGATGATATAAAAGATCTTCCACCTCTTTGTGTGTTATTGGTCCAGTTTCCAACATATGGGCACAGCGTCGTTTATTACGATGGAGTATTTTATGATCCAGAGTTCGGAGTACTAGAAAGTTACACCCCAAAAGGGAAAATAACACACTTTATGGAACTATTTATTGAAGAAGTTTACGAAAGTAAGCATTTTGATATTAAAATACCCAATGATTTTATAGAAGCATTCGAGAATGACCAAGAGGCATACAATATTTTTAAAAAGTTGCCATATCCACAAAAATCAAAATGTATTAATGGGATTAGTCATTATAAAAATCCAGGGGTTCGGAAAAAGAATATTGAAAAGATCCTAGTGAACCTAAAGAAACAAGGAGAATCTCGATGAATTTTAATATAAATGAAGCTATTGAGGTCTTAGAACGAACACCCGCAACATTAGAATATTTTTTTTCGGGTTTATCAAATGGCTGGTTGGAATGCAATGAAGGTGAAGGAACGTGGAGTGCTATGGAAGTCATTGGACATCTCGTTGAAGGTGAGAAAACCAATTGGATACCAAGGTTGGAATTCATACTTCAAGAAGGTGGGGGTGAGCCATTTCCGCCATTTGATCGCTTTGCTCACTTACATGATATTGAGGAAAAGTTGATTGAGGAAAAGATGCTTGAATTTAAAACGATTCGGACGCAAAATATAGAGAAACTAAAAAAACTCGTCGAACCAGACCTACACCTAGAATTAACTGGTTCACATCCTGAATTTGGCGTTGTAAAGGTAAAAGAATTAATCTCAACTTGGGTTGCTCATGATTTGACGCATATTGCTCAAATCGTAAGGGTGATGGCCAAGAGATACAAAGACGATGTTGGACCTTGGAAAGCATATTTAGGTATACTGAAAAACAAAGGTATTCAGTAAGAAAAGTAGTAAAGGTGAATTACAGGGAACTTTTCCTGTTTGATAAAACTTTATAAAGGAAATGATTAGATTGAAATTTAGACCATGTATAGACATACATCAAGGGAAAGTTAAACAAATTGTTGGGGACACACTTCGCTTGGAGAATGAAAAAGTTACTGAAAACTTTGTATCGGAATATGGGTCTGCCTTTTATGCTTCAATGTTTAAAAATGACGGACTAACTGGTGGGCATGTTATTATGCTTGGTGATGGCAACAAGGATTCAGCTTTACAAGCATTAAAAGAATATCCTAAAGGTTTACAGATTGGAGGGGGAATTACAGTAGACAATGCCAACTTCTATCTAGACAATGGAGCATCGCATGTAATCGTTACTTCCTACATTTTTGACAATGGTGAACTTAATAAAGATAGATTGAATAGAATCGTTGATGCGGTTGGAAAAGATAAGCTGGTAATTGACCTGAGTTGTAAGAAAAAGAATGGGAAGTGGTTTGTTGTAACAAATAAATGGACCCAATATAGTAATTTAGAGGTCAATAAATCATCAATAAGGGAACTAGAAAAGTATTGTGATGAATTTTTAATCCATGCAGTAGATGTAGAAGGAAAGCGTTCAGGAATACAAGAGGATTTAGTAGAGCAACTATCAAAATGGGTTTCAATTCCGACTACATATGCAGGTGGAGTTAGTTCAATAAAAGATTTAGAAAAATTTCACCAAATTTCTAATGGGCATTTAGATATTACAATTGGCAGTTCATTAGATATTTTTGGAGGAGATTTATCGTATAGAGAAGTAGTTGAGTTTTGTAACAGTAAATAATCTGGGGATTTATATATATAGGCATAATAAAAAAAGAGCGCATCCTTTAAATATTGCGCTCTTTAATAATATTAAAATTCTTCATATTTAGCTGGATCTTGATTATTCATTCTTCCATCGGGACGTGTTAATTCCGCCATCATATTCATTTCATTTTCATCCAATGAGAAATCAAAAATTGATATGTTTTCCAGCTGGCGAGTAGGAGATGCGGATTTAGGGATGGATACTGCACCTAATTGATAATGCCAGCGTAAAACAATCTGTGAAACGGATTTGTTATGTTGTTCCGCTATTTTTTTGATCGTTTCATTTTCTTGGATTGTCTTTGCCCGCGCCAATGGACTCCATGATTCTGTCACTATATGATTCTCTTCATGCCATTTTCTTTGCTGTTCTTGGTTGAAAAATGGATGTAATTCAATTTGGTTAACACTTGGCATAACACCAGTTTCCTTATCCAAACGCTCAAGATGGTCAGGTAAGAAATTAGAAACGCCAATCGACCGAATGAGACCCCACTTTTGCGCATCAATTAAGGCTTGCCAAGCTTCTACATATAAATCTTGTTTTGGATTTGGCCAGTGGATTAAATATAAATCATAATGATCTAGATCTGCACGGTACAACGATTCTTGGATAGCTAAAACTGCCTTTTCATAAGAATGATAGCGTCCAGGCAGCTTGGATGTAATGATTAATTGATCCCTTGGAACGGAACTTCTTCGAATCGCTTCTCCAACTGTTCCTTCGTTTTCGTAGTTGTAGGCAGAATCAATCAAGCGATATCCGATATCAATCGCCTGCTTAATGGCATTAGCCCCTGCATTTCCTCTCAAACTGTATGTACCTAAACCTACGACAGGCAAAGAAAAACCGTCATTGAGTGTAATCTCAGGAATGGAAATACTCATCTTACATCGCCCCTTTCAGTATTAATACAAGGTTACCATATTTAGGGATTTAGGTCATGAATCTTTGACAATGTTTTCAATAAGAATCTACAATGAAAATAAAACAATTTAGTAGGTTTAATTTTATGAAAAATAGAGATTTTAAAATAGCTAATCAAATTTTCATAACTCTTATCACTGCGATAATAGGAGGCATACTATTTAGTTTCCTTCATATCCCAGTTCCATGGCTGCTAGGTCCGATGATTGCTGTATTAATCAGTACGAATATATTAAAACTTAAACTTATCTGGCCGAGAACAATTCGAAACAGGGATGATCATTGTCGGTTATACGATTGGCCTGTCGATGACTCCATCTGCCTTGCATGAAATGGTAGGGCAATTGCCGTATATGTTTTTGATGACTGTTTTCTTATTATTGCTTTGTTCGGGTATTGCCTTTGTCGTTTCAAGGTTATCTGACAGTGATTATAGAACGTTGTTATTAGCGAGCATACCAGGTGGGCTTTCACAAATTATCATGTTAGCTGAAGAAACGAAGGGCATTAATCTCGGTGTTGTAACGATTACTCAAGTAATCCGATTAATAATCATTATTATTGCAATGCCATTGCTTGTGTTGATTCCGGTGTTTGCAGATTCTAGTCGTGTTGCAAATTCATTGTCAGTTGAAGTAATCCCGACCTTATCCACTGCAAGCTGGAATCAATTGTTTCCTAATATCATTATTTTTGCAGTAATATGTATTCTTTTCGCTCTCCTTGGTGCAAAAATTAACTTTCCAACAGCGTATCTAATTGGCCCGGCCATTGGGACCGCAATCTTACAAGCTTATGGCTTAGACGGACCTCAATTGCCCTCAACCGTCATTAATGCAGCGCAGTTGATGCTTGGTACACATGTAGGTTTAATGCTTACACCCAACCAGATTCCTAGAAAAATCAAAACATTTAGCCTTGCGATTGGAAGTGGGTTTATACTTGTTATCGGGGCAATTGGTTTAAGTGCATTGTTGACGAAACTACAACCTATTTCAAATGCAACAGCTTTACTAAGCTTGGCGCCAGGAGGAATGGACCAAATGGGAGTCATCGCACACGCAATCAATGCAGATCTTTCTTTTGTATCTGGCTACCAGCTGTTTCGAACCTTTTTTATCTTTTTCGCAGTTCCACCACTAATTCGATTGATTTTTAACATAGCGGATAAAAAATCGATTAAGCAAAAAAACGAGTTGAAATGATAGGAATTTCATAAAGTGGGGTGAAAAGAAATGGTAAATCGTGCAATGAATATTATTGTCACCAACTATGATGAAAACTGGCCCGAATTATTTAAAAAGGAAGCTAGTCATATACAAGAAATTCTGAAAAATGAAATCGTGGAAATTCATCATATTGGAAGTACAGCAGTGCCTAATTTAAAAGCTAAACCAATTATTGATATTATGCCAACCGTTAAAAATATTGAAGTTATCGATCGGTATAATGAAAAAATGAAAGGGATTGGATATGAGCCACTTGGTGAGTTTGGGATAAAGGGAAGAAGATATTTCCGAAAGGGAGGGGAAAATAGAACACATCAGATTCATATTTTTCAATTCGATAACAAATTTGAAATTGAACGCCATTTAGCAGTGCGGGACTATTTAAAATCACATAATCAAGAAGCGGCAGCATATGGAGAATTAAAGGAGCAACTAGCTATACAGTTTCCTAAAGATATTGAAGGCTATAGCCTTGGTAAAGAGGAATTTGTTGAGGGGCTTGAACAAAGAGCTCTTGCGTGGTTAAAAGAAAAAAACAATAAATTTTAAAAAGCTGCCAAGGATTCTCGGCAGCTCGTCTTCTCACTTCTAAAGAACATTTTGTACATATTGCTGGTATTTTTCGGCATCAGCTTTTTTACATTCCACTATCAGCTTTGTCCCATCTTCCTCATAATCGGTTGATAAAATCTGACTATGTTCGTTAAAGTAAGATATTACTGTGCCGTCCGTATACGGAATGAGCAATTCACATGCAAGATAGTCATTGAAAATGTGTTGACCAATTAGCTCTATACATTCTTCAACACCTTCACCTGTTTTAGCGGACATATAAACACAATCGTCACTTGCTGGAATAGGTCCATCAGTGAGGTCCGATTTATTATAGGCATAAATGACAGGAATATCTTCAACACCAATTTCCTTTAAGACCTTATTCGTCAACTGTTTCTGTTCTTCA
Organism: Lederbergia panacisoli; assembly: GCF_024626525.1. Lineage (GTDB taxonomy): Bacteria > Bacillota > Bacilli > Bacillales > Bacillaceae_C > Lederbergia > Lederbergia panacisoli. Next base: position 93,574 of record NZ_JANJGU010000007.1, on the reverse strand, counting down.
TGATGAGCATTTGAATCTATGACGTGAATGAGTAAATCAGCTTCTGTTACCTCTTCAAGCGTTGAGCGGAAAGCTTTTACAAGATGATGCGGTAGTTTTTTAATAAAACCAACGGTATCGGTTAATAAAAACTCCTTATGATTTGTTAAAGTAATTTTTCTAACCGATGTTTCTAATGTAGCAAACAGCATATTCTTTTCAAAAACGTGTTTTTCCAAACCTGCACGATCTAGCATTGAATTCATAATAGTTGATTTGCCCGCATTCGTATAACCAACTAGAGAAACGACGGGTATTTCATTTTTGTTGCGCTGTTTCCTTTGAACTTTTCGCCTAGTAACCAATTGTTCTAGTTCCTTTGATAAAGCAGCGATCTTGATTTCAATTTTTCGACGATCTAGTTCTAGTTTTGTTTCTCCGGCTCCCCTGTTTTTTAAACCAGAACCCCCGCCTTGTCGTCCTAATGATTCACGGCTTCCCACTAATCTAGGAAGCATATAGTTTAATCTGGCAATTTCTACTTGAAGTTGGGATTCTTTTGTTTTAGCCCTACTAGCAAAAATTTCTAGGATGAGCATTGTGCGGTCGATCACATCACAATCCAACTTTGCTTCCAAATTACGAATTTGAGAAGGGGAGAGCTCATCATCAAAAATCACAATATTTGCTTCTGTTTCCTCAATCATTGCAATCAATTCTTCTACTTTTCCACTTCCAATATAATATGTTTTATCAAAGTGGTTTAAATTTTGCGTGACTTCACCCAACACTAATACGTCACAAGCTTCAGCTAAATTACATAATTCTTCCATGGAATGCTCAAAGTTTTCCGAGTTGTTATTTCGATTGACTCCCACGGCAATTGCTTTTCTTTTCATATTCGTTCCCTCCGATTATTTCAGAATAAAAACATAGATGCTCAGCCTGTTCAAAGGAAACGGGAAAGGACGCTTAAAAAAACCACCAGGAAGCGGAAATGAATGGCCTTTCATTTTACGTTGTATTATCAGGTAAAGGATGACCCTCTTTCTTCAAAATGAAAATCCCCAATCTTAAAGACAACAAAAAAGAGGAGAATCGTCCCCTCCCCTTCATTTTTTATTAGCATTATAAAAATGAGGTTTCCTAAATAGGCAGACCAATCCCGTAAACTCTGCGCAGACAGCAGAGCTTTGAACTATTCAATTACTGGTTCAAAGTTTGGAATCGAAGTCTTAAAGTTGCCACTTGGAAACCCTCCGTTCGTTAAAAGTTGATTTCATCGTATCACGCGATTATGGAAAGGGCAATCCGAAATAGGAAAATAAATACATTTCATAATCGATAAGTGCCGAGTACACTCTATTGTATGCAACTTTTCTCAGAAGTAAGCGTCTATTATTTATAAAATGTTAACTGAAGCAGTAAGGTGGGGTGCTTAAGTGAAAAGGAAATCCTTATTTTTCTTAATTTTACTTTTGTTTATGTTGTCATTAAACCTGTTTCCCTCAATCGCTAATGCCTGTTCATGTGCGGAATTACCAAGCGTTGAACTGAATAGAGCCATGCATTCCCCTTCCAAATCTTGATTTGGTGGGGGTTAGTGGCTCATTTTTCTTTACCTTGGTTTTCTATATACTGTTTACCACATCGATTGTTGCTCCGCCAGTGGTTAAACCATATAACTACGGCTCCAAAAATAAGGTTTCCAATAAAACGGTTTTAATTGTTCTTCAAATTCTTTTCGAATATAACGGGAACTGACCGTTTTAAAACTATTAATGATTTTGGATAACTGAATTTGTGGAGGTGCATCAATAAAATATGAATATGATCTTCTTCACTATTCATTTCAATCACTTCACAACCCCATCCGATAAACAAATTATTTGCAATCTCCTTTTAAACGAGTTAAGACGTCTTGGTTTATACATTTATGACGATATTTTGTCACAACAACTAAACGATAAGTAGGTTTAAAAACCCCTTGTCTCTTCTTTTTAAAAACAGACATAATAATACATCGATTCCAAGACAAAAGAACAAATGTTTGGTATAATAGTAGTAACAAACATAAAAGGTATTTGGAAGGAGGGTTTGATCATGAAAGTGGTGAAAGTGCTTAAATCTAAAGTTACTAACCATAGCCGAATCTTTGATGCGACATTAGACATTTACAATGAAGCCTTGTCATTCGTCATCGATGTGATCGATCAAGAGTTTGATCATGTTCAAGACATTTCAACGAAGACCATAGTTCCTGCTGTCGAGAAACTTATCCACACCACCAAGTCAAATCCCCTTCCAAAATATCAAGATTTCAATATGTGCTTTTACAAGTTCCCATCCTACTTCCGCAGAGCGGCGATTGCTTCTGCTTTTGGAAAAGTGAAGAGTCATCGTTCCAACCTGAAGAATTGGGAAGAGGAAAGGAAAATTGCCCTTTTCGAAGGAAGAAGGTTTAAGAAAAAACCTCCTACGTTGCAGATGCAGCACAAAGAGTTTCCTGTGTTTTATAGAGGGAACATGTTCGAAAATACATCCAGTACCACAGCTCGAATCAAGGTCTTTCACAAGAATGATTGGGTATGGAAAGAGATCATATTTAAAGAACAAGACCTTTTTAAACGAGATGTGTGGGATTGGAATGAGAGTAATCCGAAGTTGGTCAAAGTAGGGAAGAAATATTTCCTTCATTTCGGTTACGCAAGTAAGGTGAAACTAAATAAAGTAAAAATAAAGGAACAAAAAGTATGTGCGGTTGATCTTGGAATCAATAATTCAGCGGTTTGTTCTGTCATGGATGCAAAAGGCACTGTCTTGGTAAGAACATTCATAAACCAGCCAAAAGAAAAAGACCGATTGTATCGCATGACAAACAAGCTTCGTAAAGTACAATCCATTTCAGGGTGGGTGTCCGCACCTCATTATTGGAGACGGATCAATGGCATTCAAACACACATCGTACATAATACGTCCTCTGAAATTGTAAAATTCGCCAAAGAGAATGGTTGTCATGTCATCGTGTTCGAATACCTCGATCGTATGAAGAATCCGAAGGGATTTTGGGGAGCAAAAAAACTTCGATTCAAACTTCGTTATTGGCGCAAAAAAGGCATTCAGAACAAAGTGACGGAAATGGCACATTACGCTGGGATACGTATATCTAGAATTAATGCCCGTAATACGAGTGCCTTGGCATTCGACGGTTCCGGTAAGGTAAAGCGAAACGAAAGAAAAGACCTAGCCACCTTTACAACGGGAAAAGTTTATCATGCTGATTTACAAGCTTCCTATAATATTGGAGCTCGATATTTTATTCGCGGCATACAAAAAACCATTTCTGAAAAGAAATGGTTGACCATTCAGGCAAAAGTTCCTGAGTTGTCAAAAAGAACAGAACAGACCTTGTCTTCATTAATTAGTCTTAACTTGGCATGAGTCACCTCTGGTGGACAACAGCTAGTTTTGTACTGTATTTAAGATAAGGGACGCACCTTCCAAATTTTCAATTTGGTGGGTGAGGTTCACGAGGGAGAAAAATATTTAGTTTATGCTTATGAATCAACAATGTATGGACTCAAATCATTAGTGACAATCACTTGTAATCGTACTAACAAATTAAGCTCGTCCCTGGGAGATATAGAGAAACTAGGTGAGGCTTTTCCTCTAGGTGAAAAAACTGAACATAACGAAAGTTCTCTTCCGAAAAAAATTGAATCAATTAATACACCACATGATAACGCCAACTCAAGTGACAATCTGACAGAAACCTCTATTCTTAGGTGGAGTATCGTAATTTTTATACTAGCAATTGCATTCATTTTGATTATAAAAAAGAAAAGATAAACGAGGAGATTAGTATGAAACATTATCCAACCAGCAATTATGACGAAAAACTATTAAGTATTGATGAAAGGATTTGTGCATTATTAAAAGAGCGGAAGGAAATATCCCACAATAACCCTAGTTTTCCTTCGGATGAATTAATCTCCAACTGGGCTATTAAATACAATTTTTATGAAGACTGTTTACGAGCGATATTCGACACATTGAGGGTAGAGGATTCCTTTAAGCCGCGTGTTAAACCAGAGAGATTTAGAAAGCTTCTTACAGTTTTAAAATCAGTGGAAATAAAGCAACGCCTATACACAGTAACTGCAATTCGGCAGTATGAAAATGCTAGTGTTGTTCTACTCCATATTGACTGGGATGGAACAAGGGATTTAGATGCGATGCAACATCACCATTTCATCGAGTTATCCCTCGGTGAAAAATATGATTGTTGGATGGAGAGTGGAGGGGGTTCTGAGGGTCATTATACTTATAGCTATAATGTTTCTCCTCCTTTGCCAGATGATCTATCGAAAATGGATATTGTGTTTAGGGAATATAAAGAACCTTTTAAAGAAAAACCAACTGGACTGGAGGTAGTATTGCATATTGATTGAGACATTAATAGAGGAGGTAGACAAATGGACAAAAGATTAAATCTTATTCTTGGGTCGATATTTATTTTAACGAGTGGACTATTGTATTCAATTGAAAGAATAATTTCGTTGATCTACTGGTCCGTGCTAACACGTACAGGAGAATATCCAACTATACCACCACCGCCTAATCTACTAGATAACTTATTTGTGCCGCTTTTTTTCATTGTTGGAGCCATCTTTTTTTTCGCAGCTTTTAAAAAAGAAATATGGAAAATGATTACAACGGAAAAAAAGGTTTGAATATAAAAGAGGACTGCCACTTTGACAGTCCTAATATTAATATTGTAAGTTCCTAGTCCTTTTCCCATAAGCAAAATAATACATTGGGTAACAAAGCAAGATTATAATGACCATTGAAAAGAAAATAGCGCGATATCCTGAATACGGTTCGATAAATCCTAAAATATATGGCCCTAAGCCTAGACCTAAATCATACAAAATGAAATATGTCGATGTGGCTAAACCAAAACGGTGTGGTTCCGTAACTTTAATGGCGATTGCTTGCGCAATGGAGTTGAAGTTTCCGTAGCCTAGTCCAATAAATGCACTCGCCAATAAAAGCATCCAGCCAGCTGAAGCTTCACTGAACAAAAGCATTCCGATTGCAAATATAGCGAAACAAGGATATACAATGATATTGGCTCCTCGTGTATCCATTAATTTGCCTGTTACTGGACGGGTGAGAATAATAACGATGGCGTAGACTAGGAAGAAATAGCTTGCAGCTGTTACTAGATGAATTTCTTCTGCGTAAAATGATAAGAATGACATGACGCCGGAATAACTAAAACCGATAACAAGTGCCACTAATGAAATTGGGGCCGCTTTTGGTTCGATAAAACGTGAAAGGACAGGTCCTTTTTCCACAATTGTTATATCTTTTGATGGTCCTGCAATTTTAATTTTAACTAGGGCTAAAAAAATCATGCTTCCGATTGAGAAAATGACGTTAATCATATACATAATCATAAAGCCGTTATCCAACTTCATGAGTAAAATTCCAAAAAAAGGTCCAATGGCTGTCGCTAATATAGTACTTAAACTGTAATATCCGATTCCCTCGCCTTTCCGTCTAGCTGGCAAAATTTGCGCAATTACTGTACCCGCTGCTGTTCCCATGAGACCAAAGGCAATTCCGTGGAATAAGCGGTTTAGGAGTAATGTTGTCGTATTAAAAATGCCAAAGTAAAAAATCGAGGCGACTATCAGCAAAATCAAACCGGTCCAAAACACTTTTTTCGTCCCGACTTCACTAATATAGCGTCCTGCAACAAGTCGTCCGAGAAGTGAACCAATAATAAAAATACTGGATACAAGACCAGCTGTACTCGTCGATACATGAAATTCATTTTTAGCATAAGTCGCAATTGTCACCATTAATAAGTAGAACATTAATGTGGCTAAAAAATTGATCGTTGAAACAGCAATAAATTCCTTTGTCCATAATTTTTCTGATTTCAAATTAATCCTCTTTTCTTTACGTTGCTCGTTAGTTGTTCTAATACTTCGTTCACAACTTTAATCTGTTGTTCAGATACCCCTTCTAATAATTTCGATTGATACAAATCAACCGAGGCTTTACATTTTATATATTTGATTTGTCCTGATTCTGTAATATGCAGCACTTTTTGTCGCTTATCTTTTCCGGGGCGAGCCTCAATAAGGCCAAGCTCAATAAGCTTTTGTGCCACTGGAGTAACAGAAGGTTTTTCTACCTGCCAATACTCTGCAATTTCGGAAAATGCAGTAGGTCCATCTTCTTGTAAGTAACGAAGCAAGCCCCATTGTAATTCAGTTAGTTCATGTGGCTCTAGCACTTTTTGTATCTGCTGCGTATAAGGTTTATACAATAATTTGATTTTGGAAAAAACAGAGTACAAGGAAATCCTCCTCAAACAATAGTTAGTTAACCTAACTAATTTTATAATATGCAATCCTATTTGTAAATGGAAAAATTTTAAAAGGATTTGTGTTACATTTGTAGAATTTACATTTTGTATAAAAAAATGCTGATAAGGGTGTGGGTACAATTGAGTTTAGGGAAAATTAGCGGTTCATCTATAGTCTTTTTAGTAAAAGATATAAAAAGATCAGCTCAGTTTTATAGAGATTTGGGATTTTATTACGAAGAAATCGGAATTGGTGACATCAAACATATCCATGTCACAAGAGATCAACTAACGTTTATTTTACATGAGGCAAGCAGCACGGAAGACGTTCGGCCTTTTTCATCTCTTAAAGGTGGACCACAATGGGATGCTTTCGCCTATTCGGATGAAGTAGATGTATTGTTTGAAGAATTTAAAGCAAAGGGCGCTGAAATTGCGTACGGTTTAAACCAAGATCCGATTTGGAATGAATTTGCGATAAGGGATATTGATGGGTATGTTGTTGCATTTGGCGGGGGAGTGAGTAAACAATAATTGATCATATTATATCGGAAGCTGTCATTTGGACGGCTTTTTTTGTTGATCTTAAGTGGATTAATTCAATATGGGGTTGGAAAGATAACAAATAGACATCAACGGAGGTGTGTGGATTTGCTAAGATTATTATTGCCTTCTCTAATGCTGTTCCTATCTTTTCAATATGGCGCCGTTGCTCATTCTTCAACATTTGAAAATTGCTATAAAAATTTTAACAATACAATTCACCAAGATATTCTAATCAGTTTTCCGATGTTAAAAGAATTAGCAGAAAGAGACGATACTTGGAATTACAGTTACGAAGATTTGATTAAAATGAATGCTATATTAGGGAAGGAAGACTCTCATCTTATTTCTCTGGTTGAATTGTTTAGAGGAACTTCTATTGGAGAAAGACAGTTAATAATAGTAAATGGTAAATACAGTCCAAATTGGGGAAATGCATTTACGGGATATCTGTTTTATAAGGATGTAAAAGGAGTAAATATACTCCTGGAAATTAAACGAGGAAAAAAAGAATGGGAAGTAGTGAAGAAAAGAAAGGTTCAGGGCAAATACATAACACTTGAAAAGAATTGTTGAAGACAATTGTCATTTTTCAAGAGAGTTTAGTATGTTTACTAACCCTAAAGTGTTTTATATTTACAAATAGATGTGTATTTAAGTTGATTAGGGGGAGCATCATGAAAGTATTATTTTCGATCGTATCTATATTATGCTTGCTGTTATTAATGGGCTGCCAATTACGCCCCGCTGAAACAATGGTTCTATTAGATGAAAAAATAGCTAAAGTAAATATTTCAAAGTCAAAAGGATTTGGAGAGATGAATGAAGATATTATTTTGTCCTTCAACGATGAACAATCCTTAAATATTTTTGAAAAAGCAATTACAACCGCAGTTAAACAATCAGGGAAGGTAGATATATTAAAACCCGAGTTCGATGTTATGGTTGAATATAAGTCGGAAGAGGGGGGCTTGCCAGTCCATGCTCTGCATTTATGGTTGGGGCAGGAAAATGAAAAAAGCACCTTTATGTACATAACAGATGACTCAACGTATCTTACATCTGCAGAAATGACAAACAAATTAAGAAAGTTGATTTTATCAAAGTAGTGCATTTTTTGGCTGTCCCCTGTATACAGAGTATTAATTTTAAATGGATAAAAGATACTGTTCAAAAAAATTTCAGCAAGGGGTGTAGACATGGATGCAAAAAAGCTTGCGGGTGAAAAAGCAGTAGAGTTTGTTAAAAATGACATGATAATAGGTCTCGGTACTGGCTCAACCGTTTATTGGACAATACTAAAAATAGGTGAGCTTGCGAAACAGGGCCTGAATATTAAAGGGGTTCCTACTTCGAAACAAACTGAACAGCTTGCCAATGAATTGGGGATACCACTAGTTACTCTATCTTCCATTCATCAAATAGATTTGACCATTGATGGAGCGGATGAGGCCAATCCGGAATTCGAGCTCATAAAAGGTGGTGGGGGTGCCCTCTTGCGTGAAAAAATGGTGGCATCCATTTCAAAACGCTTGGTAATTGTTATGGACGAGACAAAATATGTAGCGAAGTTAGGAGGATTTCCATTACCTGTTGAGATTACACAATTTGGTTGGGAAATGACGAGTAGACAAATAAGTGCTTTAGGTTGTGAACCTTTATTACGACAAAAAGACAGTATTCCTTATATAACGGATAATGGGAACTATATTTTGGATTGCCATTTTGATGAAATTAAAGATGCTCATAAACTAAACCAAGCATTAAATATGATTCCCGGTGTAGTGGAGAATGGTCTTTTTGTAAATATGGCAGATACGATGGTCATCGGAAAAAAAGACGGAAATGTTGATATCTTATATAAATAAGAGGAACATATCCAAACTCAACACATTTAATAGATCTTAAAGATTATATTGCACCAAAAAGAGGTTAAACTATGAAACTTAAACAGAATCACTTAGGGATCATTATTGTAGCTTTCTTACTAGTAATAGTTGGGTTTATGCTTTTTTATCCTAAAAATTATGAAGATCCTATTGAAAATATACCTATAATTGAATTCAACGAGAAGGAAGTTAACCAGAAATTACCGCTTACTATACAAGTAAGTGAAGATGACACAAAGCCCGAAACCATTGCTTATCGTTTGTGGTTTGATTTAATGCAATCCTTTAAAGATGAGGGGTTGTTTAAGAATGCTTATTATAAAAGATTCCATTTGTTAGAAGGCGACAAAAATGAATTCATTGTGGCGGTTGTCTATCAAATTGAGCCGGGAGAAGGTACGCAAACTAGCCTTGGTGAGCTAAATGAAGATGGTCTTGTTGATAATATTGTCTGGAAATTGAGGATACGAAAGGACGCGGAGCTAACATATACGTTAGACAGCTTTGAGGAATCCACTGACAAATTGATTGGCCTCCCTCCAGTACAAGATGAAGAAAGCTATCAAAAGGAAGCTGGAATAAATTCAAATGAAGACTTTCGATACCAAATCGCAAACGAGATATTAAAAATAACATATGATAATGGAGAAAATTGGGTAGAAGTACCAGTTGCAATAGAAGAATTATTCGGGGGAGATTATAGCGGTTCTAAAAATGATTTAATAGAGGGCAGCTATATCATTAATCCTGAGAAAACAGCTTTTGTGCTATTTTCCAATCAAGAACTGAGCCTATTATTAACAACAGATCAAGGAAAAACATGGGACAAAGTATTTATAAAAGATCAATTACCGTCCGTCCGCCAAAGATTCATCGGTTTTACATCGGAGAAGGATGGTTATCTCATTTTTACGTGTGATCGTACGATGTCTAGTGAAGCGAACTTTGTGATGAAAACAAATGATGGCGGTAGAACTTGGGAAACCGCCGGATCTGTTGATGAGATTTATTCACTAGTCACGAGTGGCGGCTTTATAAATGATGAGCTTGGCTTCATTTCTTTTGGATCGTATAACACAATGGATGAACCGCCAAGACCGTGGCTTTTTCGCACGGATGATGGAGGAAGTAATTGGGAAGAGGTAGAGGTACCTGTCCCTAACGGGTATAAAGGAATTTTTACAGTAGCGGAGGTGCCTATTTTTAAAGGCGGTCACGGAACATTAATAGTAAATCAAGGACCTGATGGAGATTATCTAGGCGGTAATGTATTAGCGAAGTTTACATCCGAGGATGATGGGAAAACATGGATCTTCTCTAGTTTGGTAGATCCGGATAATGTGTTGGATTAAGGAGGAGTTTAATTTGGAGTTACAAAAATACTCTCATTACGATTTCAGAAGATTCAAAGGTTACATCTGCAAAAGTACCTGTCCCTAAAAACGATAAACCTACGATTGCTTCCATTGAGTATGATTTGATCAAAAATAATCCTTATAAATATACGCAAGACGATGTACAGTTTCAAACGTACTTGATTAAGAATCAAAATGAAGAACGCAATGTAGATCAGGTAAGGGAGCAGTTTTTTTCAAAACCGAAGGCGTGCTTTAGAGCCTCTCCTTTAGTAAAAAACTATGGATGGGGATTTCATTATGACGATCAAGGAAAGGTAGCCATATACGATGCTGAAAGTGAATCCTATCGACAATTGCTTGGCCGAGACGATATAACGAAGTTAAAAGGAATGCGTTCGAAGAGAAAATAATTGATAAGCTCCCCTGAACTGGGGGAGCTTATCAATTATTAATGAATTTCCCCATTCGTAATTACCCCGGCAAATCAGCCGCTGCATCCATAATTTCCGCCATTGTAAAAGAAACACATTTAATTTGTTCGGACTGAACGGTATCTTCTCTTCCAAAAACATTAAAAATTTCATAATCATTATTGACCAACACATATTGTTCCAAGACTTCATTCGCCGGATCGATAATCCAGTATTCAGGAATCCTATATCTTGCATAAACTTTAAGCTTATCGAATCTATCTATTTTGATTGAATGGGGCGACAATATTTCAGCAACTAAATTGGGAATTCCCTCAATTCCCCTTTTTGTAGTGATCTCAATATTATTACGATGTATCATGACTAGATTAGGTTGGCGCGCCTCCGTTGTAGATAAAATTAAATCGATTGGTGATGCAAAAATAATGTATTCCTGCTGGCAACTATTCATTAGTATGGTCAACATCTTTGTGCTAATGATCTGATGTTTGGGAGTTGGCGCTGGAGTCATCAGCTCCAACACTCCATTTGCCAGTTCATATCTTTTTCCATCATCAGGAAGCTGTGCATAATCGTCGTAAGTGATTGGATCTTCTTTTAGGAAAGGTTTTTTATCACTAGATTTCATAACATACGCCTCCTTCTTATCATATAGGTCCCATTATATCCTTGATCATTTTCCTATTAATATTTACTCATGTACAAAGTGAATATACTTTTTAGCTATTTCGGGAAAAACACCTTGAGTATCTAGCCAAGACCAAAAAAAGTCCCTTTGCAGCTTTCCAATATCTCCATCAAGTAGTATGCCTATTGGAAGGTTTTTTACAGGAAAGTCTAGTACTTGATAGGAATGCCCAGTATAAAGATCTTCAACTGTAATAATATTATTGAGGGTACTCTTCACTTGAAAAATACTATTAACGGAGTCACTGCAGGCATCTAATTTTTCTACGATTTTATCAATGTCTTCGGCAAGGCACCAGTCTTTTCTATGAACTTGGGGAAATGAAATAAGATAGATTTTATTTAAAAACTGTTCACACATTTTGAGTTCGGAATAAGCATCATCAGCGAATTTCCCAACGATTTTAGACCATGAACAACCCGAACGGCGGTCTAGCCATCGTACAAACTTTTTTAACTGAAATAGGAATGTCTTCGTTTCTTGTTGTTTGGTGGATACTATCATATAGTGGGGGAAAATGGTGTAAATCAATTCTTCCCAGAATGCGGGTGTACATTCCTTCCAAGATGAGGGGCAGTTATCTTCTAAATGATCAGTGAGGAAGGCAGAGAAAATGCGCAGAAACTCATTCACTTTGTCACTAGAAGGGTATTTTCGTTTATATGCAATCAAATCATCACCGTAAAAATGTATAAGACCGCGGTAGCGCATACTAAACTGGGAGCTAATTGCCAATTTTTTGAGAAATTCCTTTTGTTCCTCGGGATGAGTAAAGTCTTGAACCCACATTTTAACCTCTGATGGCTTTTCAAAAAAATACTTATTTTCAAAAATAGCTAACCTGCTTGTGGTCAATCATACGTCCTCCTTTATTTGATTGTAATTTTTTTAGATTGGGAAAATTGGTGGATTAGGGGAATGATGAGAAGGTTACATCAATAGTAGTCATAATAATAGAAATAGTCAACTATTGATTTTGGCTGCTTATCTACTAAATCTTATTAATTCATGACTATTTTCATAGAAGGGGTTTACATGTTCATTAAAAAGAACATATAATGAATATGGTGAACTTTCGCAATTCTCTATACATAACAACTTGCACCAATAATACTAAAAAGGGAAAGGTTGATGTTATTTGCAAAAAGTAATTAGACGATCAAGGGCATTCATCTTAATGCTCGCATTTTTACTAGTTTTAGCACCGCTATCTGCATTGGCGGATGTTGAAACAAAGGTAGTTAATTATGTCGCATTAGGAGATTCCTTAGCGGCAGGTTTACTATCAAACAATACTCCTAGTACGGGTTATGTCGGTTATATCAAAAGTGATCTGGAATCTAATGGTTATGAGGTAAATGTACATAACAAGGGAGTAAACGGTGCTACTTCAATGGATATACTAAATGGTGTAGGCAGCGTCACGGAATTGGCAAGTGCTGACATCGTTACTATAAGTGTTGGTGCTAATGACGCACTAGCCGGGCTGGACGCCTCACTGCTTGCAGGAATTGATCCTAAATATTTGGATCCTGCCAATCTAGCACTTTTACAAAAAGAAGTAGTGGATGCTACGGCAGCTGCTGCAGCTGCAAAAGTAGCAGCTAAAAATGCAATTAAAAAGGCTCAGGATGATGCGGGGAGTGCTAAAGGCAAGACCGGGGAAGTGAAAATTGCATCAAGTGTATTGAATGAAAAAGTCCCTGATGATTTAAAGCTGATAATAGCCACAACTCTCCAAAAAATAATGAATGATATTGATGCAGCAGTAAATCATGCTGCAACTGCAGACAATTCATTAATTGGAGTAGAAGAAACGTTCAATGCAGAATCGTTAACAAAAGCAACAGAAGAATTGGGTAAAGCTTTTGAAAAGCTGTCTGAAACGGAATCAACGTTGAAAGGTATTCCTTCAGCATTTTTAACAGAAGACCTGAAGAATGAGATAGAAATTTTCTTAACCCTATTAGCCGATACAAAAACAACTGTTACTACTGCAAAAACATCCGTAGAGCACTCACTTTCAAAAGTAAATGAATATTCCCTAGCCCAAGCAAAAGCAATAGAGGCAAAACTTTTATTTGAAAGTATTGTTGCGAAGATAAATGAGCTACAAGGGATGATTATTTCAATCCAAGAGAATATTAAATCGGTTGGAACTAATATGGCGGGAATTTTAGGAACCATCAAAACAATTAACCCTACAGCAAAGATTTATGTTATGGGGTATTATAATGCACTTCCTAACTTACCTTCGGAAGTAATAGTTCCATTGTTAACTGGTCTAAACAATGCACTAAAGGTACCTACAGACACAGTAGGGGCAACTTTTGTTCCAACTTTTCACCTGTTCGAAGGAAAATATCAAACATATCTTCCTAATCCGACAAATATTCATCCAAGCGTGGAAGGATATAGAGCGCTTGCCAATGGGTTTATGGCGGAAATCAGCAAGTCATTCCCAAAAGTGTCTGAGCCAGAACAACCAGGTGAGAATAATGTCAATTTAGGTGAAAAAGTGAATGTGGGCAAAGGGGAACTGCTTCTTATTAATGGAACAAATGTAAGCTTATTGTTGCCGGAAAATCTTCCAGATGGAACAATGCTTACGGTAAGTGCAACAGATAAAGATACTCTTGCAAAAGCAAAAGATTTAAAGTCCGCCGGGGATGCGCTAAACTTTAATTTCGAATTCCCAGAAGGGGCGGAAGATTACGAAGGAACATTTGAACTTGTAATGGGTTTTGATGGCGATTCTTCAGACGATGTCAATATCTACTATTATAACGAAGATAAAGCCATATGGGAGAATCAGGAAGGAAACGTTAATAAAGAATCCAAAACGATCAGTTTGAATGTTTCCCACTTCTCAAATTATGGAGTATTTGACAAAGCAGTTGAAAAAGAAGATCCAATAGACAAAGAGGATCCGGTGGATGATAAGGATCCAGTTGATCCAAAGGACCCTATCGACAAAGAAGATCCAGTTGATCAGAAGGACCCGCCTGTATCTAAAGATCCGAACAAAGATAAAGATGATAAAAAAGACGATAGCTCCAAAAAGCCGATAAAAGATGATAAGAAAGATAATATTTCCAAGAAGCCAATAAACAACGATAAAAAATTACCTAACACCGCCACTAATAGTTACAATTGGATGCTGCTAGGTGGTTTACTTCTTACTTCTGGATTTACGTCTTTAGTTTTACGAAAAAAGCAATTGTTTTAGCAACTAAATAGATTCATAAATTGAGGGCCGTCGAAGGGTGTTGAGAAAACAATCTTTTGACGGCCTTCAATATTTTGGATTGACCATAAAAAAGTCATTATTTGAAAAGGACACTGATTATTAAATGCCGGAAATTATAAACTACAAGAGGCGATTCTTCGTAATTAAGGGTCGCTTTTTTATAAGACTCTCATAAACCTCTTTCATATCGGTAACATAAAATACATAAAAGAGATCCTTAATTAGAATGAAATTTTAGATTTAAAATGAATAAAAAACATGTCCCTAAAGCTTTTAACGGAGTAATGTTTTTTCCCTAATTGAGGAATCATATGTTTATAGAAGTTTGAACGTCAATGGAACTCATTTGAAGGGGAATAGAATCAGTTCGAACGGAAATAGCGGCCATCTGAACAGGAATAGAATGCTGCCGGACGGGAATAGGATGCGCGACCGTCAATAGAATCCTGTTGAAGGGGAATAGAATCAGTTCGAACGGAAATAGCAGCCATCTGACCGGGAATAGAACGCTGCCTAAACGGAAATAGAATTCACTTTTTGGAGGAAATGCCATGCCTGAACTGCCGGAAATGGAAACATATAAGTTATTGCTCCAACAAAAGATTGGTGGCCAAACAATCACGGATGTAGTGATTAATCGGGAAAAGTCAATAAATACGTCGACGGCTGATTTTTCACGACAGGTGCTTAATCAGAAGATCGAAACCATTGATAGAAGGGCCAAATATTTAATTTTTCAGATGCAAAATGGCTGCTGCTTATTATTGCATCTAATGTTAGGAGGTTGGATGTTCTATGGAAGAGAAGAAGAAAAACCAAATCGAACTGTGCAAGTTCAGTTATCCTTTGGAGAACACCACCTCTATTTTATTGGGCTGCGATTAGGTTATTTGCATTTTTTGTCTCGGGAATTGCTTGAACAAGAACTACAAAATATTGGACCCGAACCGCTTAATCCGAACTTTTCAATAGATGCTTTCCTTTTAGCTTTGAAGGGGAGAAGAGGTGGATTAAAAACAACATTGATTAATCAAGAGTTTATTGCAGGTATCGGAAATCGTTATTCAGATGAAATTCTTTGGCATGCACAACTTTTACCCGATCGGAAAATACATGATCTAGATCGCGATCAAAATGTTCGTTTGTTTGATTCAATCAGATTTACTCTTCAGCAAGCGATTAAAAATGGCGGTTATATGAGCGAACGTTTATTTAATGGAGATAGTAAGACTGGTGGCTACAAAAATATGATGTATGTCCATGATGAGGAAGGAAATCCCTGTAAAAGATGTGGTTCGTCTATTGTGAAAGCAGAAATTTCGTCTAGAAAGACCTTCTACTGTGAAAATTGTCAGCATTGAGGAGAATACATATGATATTTGGTTGTCATCTTTCCATAAAAAATGGCTATTTGGGTGCCGCTAAGCAGGCATCTAAAATGAATGCTGGAGCATTTCAATACTTTCCAAAAAACCCCCGCAGTCTAACAGTGAAAAATTTTGATCAACAGGATGCCGATTCATGCAAGGCATTTTGTGAGGAAAATGCTATTTTGTCAGTTAGCCACTCACCATATCCCACTAGTTTGACCCCTAATGATGAACGAAAGCGAGATCAAGTGATTCAATCCTTGTTAAATGATCTTAAAATTACTGAAGCATGTGGTTCGATTGGAGTTGTCGTTCATTTCGGTAAGAAGGTTAGTCATCTTACACTCCTCGAAAGCTACCAATTAATAATCGAAATGTTAAATGAAGGTCTTAGTGAGTGGGAGGGAAATGCCAAAATATTATTGGAAAACAATGCAGGATTGCCTGGTGCGTTCGGAACAACTTTAGAAGAACTCGTTCAGATTCGAAAATTATGTGATTATCCCGAAAAGATAGGGTTTTGTTTTGATACATGTCATGCTTTTTCTTGTGGTTTATGGGATGGTGAAAATTGGAGTGATTTATTAGAAAAAGGAGAGGACCTTGGATATTTTGAAGAGTTACAGCTTGTTCATTTTAATAATTCAAAGTATAACACCCGTATAGGACAAGATCGGCATGCTCCTATTTTTGGACCTGGTTACATTAAAGAGTCGCAATTTGATCAGTTCGTAAACACGCCTCAGTTCGCGAACATTCCTTTTATTTTGGAAACACCAAAGGAAGAAATCCCACATGAAAAAGAAATACAGCTTTTACAGGAAAAATGGGGAGACCATTTTTAGAAAAATTGACTGTTTTCTCGACCTATCTTAGTTCTGTTACTCTCGTATAATATTTTTTTTCACGTATAACAGTTATTTTCTCTCGAATAAACTGTCCAACTCCCGGATAAATTGTTTCAACTCCCGTATGGATGGCTTTTACTCTTATTTAAACAAACGTTTGATTAAAATGAAAAAGCGGCGTACGTTTCAATCAAACGATTGATTGAAATAAAAATGTGTATAGAAATTTCAATCAAACGATTAATTGAAATGAAAAAGTGAAATATTCGTTTTAATTAAACGAAAAATTAAAGTAAATAGTAGATGAAAGCTCTTAATCAAATGATTGATTGAAATAAACTGGTGTGAAGATATTTCAATCAAACGATTGATTGAAATGAAAAGTGTCTCAGATTTTTCAATCAAACGTTTGATTGAAACGAGAGCTTGATTGGATATTTTAATCAAACGTTTGATTAAAAGGAAACATCGCGACCTCGAAAAGACTTCGCCGCTTAGCGCCCGCTTTGTTAACAAAAATAAGGTATTTAATTGGAGGTTGGGTTATAATTTAGAAAATACATATTGCTTGAAAGGGGAAACAAAAATGTCTAAGAGAAAGATTAAATGGGGAATTATGGGCCCTGGTAACATTTCCCGTAAGTTTGCTTCTGATTTAGTACAATCAGAAAATGCAGAACTTGTTGCAGTTGCATCCAGAACGGAAGGAAAAGCTGCTTCTTTTGCAAGCGAATTCAACATTCCGCGCTCCTATAACAGTTATGATGAGTTTGTTCAAGATCCGGAAGTAGAGCTTGTTTATATAGGCACTCTTCATCCGCAGCATAAGGAATGTGTACTGCAATGCTTAAATGCAGGTAAAGCCGTATTATGCGAAAAGCCATTTACGATGAATGCTGAAGAAGCAGAAGAATTAATTAAAGCTGCACGAGAAAATAATACATTTTTAATGGAAGCAATGTGGACACGCTACTTACCTGCGGTTGTTACGGCAATGAATTGGATTAAAGAAGGTAAAATCGGTGAAGTAAACATGCTGACTGCGAATTTTGGTTTTAATGTTGGCTGGGCGCCTGATAGTCGCTTGCTTGATAAGAAGCTAGGCGGCGGTGCGATGCTAGATGCGGGTATTTATCCGATTTCTTTTGCATCCTTGATTTTCGGAACGCAGCCTACCAATATTAAAAGTAGTGCACATATTGGAGAAACAGGCGTAGACGAGTGGTTTTCCGCGCTTTTTGAATATGAAAATGGAAAAACGGCTATGTTGAATTCAGGTGTTCGCTTAAATATGGCTAATGATGCATATATTTACGGAACAGAAGGCTATATCCATTTACCGAATTTCTTGTTTGGGGCAGGCGCATATTTACATCGCCCTGGTTCAGACGTGGAAGGATTTAAAGACGATCGCCAGCTAAACGGTTATATTTATGAGGCGGAAGAAGCAATGAAATGCTTACGCGAAGGCAAACTTGAAAGTTCTATCATGCCTCTAGATGAAACATACGATATTATGAAAACAATGGATACTCTGCGTAAACAATGGGGATTGGAATATTGAGTTATCCAAGTAATGGAAATAAGTGATTTGACTACAAAGCGGGTTTCTCATAACTAAGAGACTCGCTTTTTTCTAGGGAAAGGGGCAGAAAAGTGAGTCGAAAACCCATGGTTATTTCCGTTGCCGCTGTTTCGGGAGGTGGAAAGACGACCATTACGAAGGAATTGATGAAAAGGCTAGATAACTCCAAAGCCTTGTATTTTGATGATTATGAATTTAGGGAAAGCCCAGCTGATATTTGCAAATGGGTGGAGGATGGGGCCGATTATAATGAATGGAATCTAGAACCATTCACAACTGATGTTTGTTCCATTCTCGATGATCCAACCGTTAATTATATTATTCTAGATTACCCTTTTGCCTACTTAAATAACGGTATGAGTGATTATATAGACTTATCTATATATATTGAAACACCATTGGATATTGCTATGGCCAGAAGAATAATTAGGGACTTTTCAGATGATACAGTGGGGAATATACTTAACGATTTAACTCATTATTTATCCTACGGAAGGACTGCCTACTTGGAAATGGAAATGTCCGTAAAACCTAGTTCAGACATTGTACTAGATGGAGTACTGCCAATTGAAAGAACTGTGAATCAAATATTAAAGCAGATTCGGAAAAGGGAGAAGTATTTCACATAACAGGAAATCACCTAAAGCGGTTATTGAATTTACATTAGTTCCCAAACCCTTCAAAGATGAATTTTATTTTTTAGAGTGTTATAATCAGTTTCACAAACTAATAGTCCTTCGGGGTCGGGTGAAATTCCCAATCGACGGTGATGAAGAAATTCTAAGCCCGTGAGCCTTGTAAAAGGCAGGATTTGGTGAGAGTCCAAAGCCGACAGTTATAGTCTGGATGGGAGAAGGATGTATGAGCATAGCTTATTTCTTTGGAAGAAAAATGTACTTCTAAAGGTTTATTTGTTGATGCTCAAAATGCAAGTACTCCTAATCTCCCCGTAGAGCTGATCTATGGGGTTTTCTTTTTATTGAAAGCTCCGGAAAAACTTAATAATTGCATTGTCCTTCGGGGTCGGGTGAAATTCCCAATCGACGGTGATGAAGAAATTCTAAGCCCGTGAGCCTTGTAAAAGGCAGGATTTGGTGTGAGTCCAAAGCCGACAGTATAGTCTGGATGGGAGAAGGATGTATGGAGCACAACTTAGTTCCTTAGAAGAAAAATATACTTCTAAAGGTTTATTTGAACATGCTCAAAATACGAAAAACTCCTAAAAACCCCGTAGAAATCCATCTACGGGGTATTCTTTTTCTTTGAATGGAGGTGGAAAAATATGAACGATGAAATTTACATGGAATTTGCCTTGAAACTGGCTCAAGTATCCGCAGGTCAAACTTCTCCAAACCCAACTGTAGGTGCAGTCATTGTAAAGGATGGGGAAATCATCGGATTTGGTTCTCATTTAAAGGCAGGGTGTCCACATGCGGAAGTCAATGCCTTGCAAATGGCAGGTAAGAGGGCAAAGGGAAGCACGGTTTATATAACACTTGAACCATGTAGTCACTATGGAAAAACACCTCCTTGTACAAAAGCGTTAATCGAATATGGTGTACAACGTGTAGTTATCGCTTCAATGGATCCTAATCCGCTAGTTGCTGGGAAAGGAATTACTCTTTTAAAAAGTGCCGGAATTGAAGTGAAAACAGATGTCTTAAAAGAAAAGACGGATGAATTAAATAAGGTGTTTTTTCATTTTATTAAACATAAAAAGCCTTTTGTTACGTTAAAACAGGCAATCACACTGGATGGGAAAATCGCGGCAGAGGAAGGGAAAGATCAAAAAATAACAGGTAAGGAAGTACAAAAAGATGTCCATTTGGATCGTGAAAGAAATGATGCCATCTTAGTCGGCATCGGAACCATTTTAGCCGATAATCCTTTGTTAACGAACCGCTATGGCAATACAAAAAAACAGCCGATACGAATCATTTTAGATACTCATTTAAGGATAACTCCTGATAAAAAGGTCATAACGGACACTCAAACAAAAACATGGATTTTTACAGGTTCAGACGTAGAAAAAGATAGGATTGCTAACTTTACACAATCACATGTGGAAATCATTCAATTTTCTAAGCCATCCATTGAGATTGACGAGGTGCTTACAATCCTTGGAAAACGCCAGGTGAGCAAGCTTTATGTGGAAGGTGGAAAAACCATTAATGCCAGTTTTTTGAAATCGGGAAATGTAAATCAACTCATTACGTATGTGGCCCCGAAAATAATCGGGGGTAATTCGGCACTTCCAATGTTTGGTGATTTAAATGTTCAGAAAATGCCCGAAGCTTACAGATTAACTTTTCAAAATGTGGAAGTAATTGGGGAGGATTTGAAATTAACATCAATATTGAAATGAGGTTATGCCATGTTTACAGGGATTGTTGAAGATATAGGTAAAGTCAAAGCAATAAAGAATGGGTTGCGAAGTATGCAGTTGACGATAGAATCTAAAAAAGTGGTAGAAGACATTCATCTAGGGGATAGCATTGCAGTAAATGGAATATGCCTGACAGCCAACGCCTATTCGAATAACACCTTTACAGTCGATGTCATGCCAGAAACGGTAAAAGCAACAAATATCCAGTCTTTACAAATAGGGCATAAGGTCAATTTAGAACGGGCGATGCCGTCAACTGGTCGTTTTGGTGGCCATTTCGTTTCAGGGCATATTGATGGAACAGGTGTAATTTTACGAAAAAGAAATATTGAAAATGCGGTCTATATTGATATTGGAATCAGTGAGGAAATGAACCAATATTGCATGCTGAAGGGCTCCGTTGCCATTGATGGGATCAGTTTAACGATTTTCGATATTCAACCAAAAAAATTGACTGTTTCTTTAATACCTCATACTTATCAGGAAACCATTTTAGGAGATAAAAGAGAGCAAGATTTAGTTAATATTGAGACTGATTTACTGTCCAAATATGTGATTAATCATTTGAATCGAACCCAAAAAGAATCATCCATTACAATGGATTTTTTAAAGCTTAATGGATTTTAAGAAAGGCGGTGTATTGATTATGTATAGCACTATTGAAGAAGCAATAGACGATTTGAAAAAGGGTAAAATCATCATCGTTGTCGATGATGAAAACCGTGAAAATGAAGGGGATTTTTTGGTGCTGGCGGATTACGCTACACCGGAGAATATCAATTTTATGGCCAAGTATGGTCGCGGGTTAATTTGTACGCCGATTACGGAAAGGTTGGCACAACATCTTGAATTACATCCAATGGTCGATAGAAATACCGACAATCATCAAACAGCCTTTACGGTAAGCATTGATTATAAAACTACGAAAACCGGTATTAGTGCATTTGAACGTTCTAAAACGATAACACAGCTATTAAATTCGGAATCAATTGCCAAGGATTTCCGCCGACCTGGACATATTTTTCCACTCGTAGCAAAAGAAAATGGTGTGCTTGAGAGACAAGGACATACAGAAGCCGCGATAGATTTTGCAAAGCTTTGCGGTGTTCAGCATGCAGGTGTTATTTGTGAGATTATGAGCGATAACGGTGAAATGGCGAGAGTTCCAGAACTCCTAAAGCTTGCACAAGAGTTCAATTTAAAGTTGGTAACTATTGCAGATTTAGTTACTTATCGGTATAAGCATGATCAAATAGTAAAGCGTGAAGCATCTGTGAATTTGCCGACTTTATATGGAAACTTTCAAATGATTGGTTATTCAAATCCGGTAGATGGCAAAGAGCATGTGGCAATTGTAAAAGGCAATGAAAAAAAGGGTGAAGCTCCCCTTGTACGTATTCATTCTGAATGTTTGACAGGTGATATTTTTCATTCCAAACGATGTGACTGTGGGCCGCAATTAGCTCAATCATTAGCCATGATTGAAGAAGCGGGAAGAGGAGTAATCCTATATATGAGTCAAGAAGGTAGAGGCATAGGTTTAATTAACAAACTGAAAACTTATGAGCTACAAGAGCAAGGTTACGATACTGTCGAGGCGAATGTGAAACTAGGTTTTCCTCCAGAAATGCGTGAATATGGACTGTGTGCTCAAATGCTGCGTGACCTTGGAATTACAGATGTACGACTGATGACGAACAATCCTGAAAAAATTGAAAGCTTGAAAAAATACGGTATTCAAGTTGTGGAGCGGGTTCCTATCGAGATTCCCGCAGTGGCAGAAAACAAACAATATTTAATGACCAAGAAAGAAAAAATGAATCATATTTTAGCATAGGAGAGATAAAAAATGGGACAAGTATTTGAAGCGCAATTAATCGGAACAGACTTGAAAATTGGAATAGTAGTAGGAAGATTTAATGAGTTTTTAACAGGTAAATTATTGGGAGGTGCGATGGATGGCTTGAAGCGTCACGGTGTTTCTGAAAAAGATATTGATGTTGCTTGGGTTCCAGGTGCATTTGAGGTTCCTTTTATTGCGAAAAAAATGGCGGAAACTAAAAAGTATGATGCGATTATCGGTTTGGGAACTGTAATTCGTGGATCCACGACACATTATGATTATGTATGTAATGAAGCTGCCAAAGGCATTGCTTCTGTTAGTTTAACGACAGGTGTACCTGTGATTTTTGGGATTGTAACAACCGAAAACATTGAACAAGCCATTGAACGATCTGGTACAAAATCTGGTAACAAGGGCTATGATGCTGCGGTATCGGCAATTGAGATGGCTAACTTGAATCAATTATTTTAAAACTACATTTAATCTAAGCTATTTAGGCTGTATCCAAATGGATATAGTCTATTTTTTATTAATTATTACCAGGTACTAGCACTTGGTGGTATAATGGGGATAAAAGGAGTGAAGTATATGCTTCAATCTAAAGCACGGATAACCGCCATTGGGACCTGCGTACCTAGGAAGAGATTACTGAACGACGATCTAGAAAAGATGGTCGATACAAATGATGAATGGATTGTGCAGAGAACAGGGATGAAAGAAAGGAGAATTGCAGATGATGAGGAATTTGCATCTCATTTAGCTATTAAGGCCATAGAGAATTTAATTAGAAAATATAATAAGGATGTTAGTGATGTCGATTGTATTATAGTTGCGACAACCACTTCGGATTATGCGTTTCCGAGTGTTGCCTGCCAAATTCAGAATCACTTCAAAATCCCATGCACAGGAGCATTTGACTTGAATGCTACATGTGCGGGTTTCACGTATGCTTTACATTTAGCTAATAATTTAATTTCATCAGGAGCTCATAAAAAAATATTAGTTGTGGCGACGGAAACTTTATCAAAAGTGACTGATTATGAGGATCGAACGACTTGTATTTTATTCGGAGATGGGGCAGGCGCTATGCTAGTCGAGTATGATCATGAAAATCCTAGTTTCTTGGCTGCCCATATGGGAACAAATGGTGAGGGAGGCATTCATGTTTATCGTACATCTTTTTCAAAGACGATGGACGGAAAACCATTAAACGATACTGGAAAAATCGTTCAAAATGGTAGGGAGGTATACAAGTGGGCATCACGGACTGTCCCGGAAGGAATTAGCATATTGTTACGCAATGTACAATTAAATACAGATAATATTGATTGGTTCATCCCTCACAGTGCCAATTTAAGAATGATTGAATCAATTTGTGAAAAATCAAATGTTTCTATAGAAAAAACATTGACGAGTGTAAAATATTTTGGAAATACTTCATCTGCTTCGATTCCTTTGGGGCTTAACCTTGGTATTGAAAAAGGGAAAGTGAAAAATGGGGATACATTACTGCTATATGGTTTTGGAGGAGGACTTACACATTTAGGGCTCGTGTTAAAGTGGAACCTTTGAAGTTGATAAAAAGGGGAAGGGTGAACAACACCCTTCCTCAACTAACATTAATTATCATAAGCAAGATCCGTTTTCGTACGTTTCACATTCCCAAATACAATTCCGCCTAATATTAAAATAACCCCTAGCCATTGGGACAAACCAACATGTTCGGCTAAAATAACATAAGCCATTGTAACAGCAACTGGCAGCTCGGAAGCAGATAAAATTGTTCCAAGACTTGGTCCTACATGAGGCATTCCGATAGAAAATAAAAGCGGCGGCAAGGCCACACCGAATAATCCAAGCAATAAACCATACGGGGCAACCCCCACAACGACCGGAATATTAGCTAAAAACATAGGTGGAAATATAACACTAACCGTAATTAAAGCGCCAGTAGCTATAAGCGTACTTCTTTGAATAGGTGGTAAGTTTTTTTCAACTGAACCAGTTAGAAAAATGGAAGTGGTAAAAGTTATAGCAGAAAGTATGCCCCAAACCGAACCTTGCCACGTAATGTTAATTCCTTTTTCAACGATAATCCCTGCCGCAAGAACGGAACCGATAATTAAGATGATAATGGAAATAATTTTATTTGTGGTAGGTTTTTTTCTAAACAAAGTCCATTCAATAAATGTTCCAATCCATACGAATTGAAAAAGGAAAATGATCGCCAAAGAGGCGTCCAATGTTTGTAATGCTTGGTAATAAAATACCCCAGTTAAACCGAAAGGAAGTCCCGATAATAAGAGTTTCCCAATTTGTCGTGGGGACATTTTTTGTTTTTTAGAAAAGAGGAAAATAATCCAAATAAGGATTGCCCCAAAAAGGTATTGTCCCCCAATTACTTCCGTAACCGTGAAACCGGCCGCATAAGCAAGCTTTACAAAGGTAGACAATATCCCGTAAGAACATCCGCCTAAAAAGACAATTAAGGCATAGTGCCAAGTTTTCAAAGTAATTCATTCCTTTCCTATACATAGAAAAGCCACCCAGCCTATTTTAAACGGCTGTGTGGCGAAAATAGAGAATCTCTAGAAAAGTCCACAAGAACATTTTTAGTATTTGAGTTACGATATAAGTATAAAAGCGGCGGTACATCATGTCAATGGAACATATAAGCAAAAGGAGTCTTTGGAATGGAAGCAAAATGTGCTAAATATTACGAATTTGGTAATCCGGACGATGTTTTAACAATTGAAAATAGACATATTCATTCCCCGGGTGCCGGAGAAATTCTTGTTCGCATGATTACTCGCCCAATCAATCCATCAGATATCATCCCCATTTATGGATCCTATTCTCATCGTATATCACTGCCGACGATTCCAGGCTACGAAGGTGTTGGAATTGTGGAAAAGGTCGGCCCATTAGTATCAAAAGAATTACTTGGCAAACATGTTTTGCCGCTTCGCGGGGAAGGTACGTGGCAGGACTATGTCCTTGCATCCGCGGAATTGGCGATTCCCATACCGGATACAATAGACAATTTTACAGCGGCCCAGTTATACATAAATCCAGTGACTGCCTGGGTTGTTTGTACACAGATATTACAGTTGCAACCTAGTGATGTATTACTAGTTAATGCATGCGGATCCTCGATTGGCCGTATTTTTGCCCAGCTTTCTAATATTCTTGGGTTCGAGCTAATCGCGGTTGTAAGAAATGACATCCATACGCGAGAATTACTTGAATTTGGTGCTTCATACGTTATTAATTCATCTGAAGCATCCCTTGTTAATGAAGTTCGGGAAATAACGAATGGAAAAGGAGTCACGGCCGCTATCGACTCGATTGGAGGTTCATGCGGGACCGAAATGGCGTTTTGCCTTAAAGCGAACGGTACTTTTTTATCAATCGGTCTTTTATCGGGTAAACCTATCGATTGGAAAATAATAGCCGATAAGGCAACCGTAAAGATCTTCCATTTACGCCATTGGAACCAACAAGTATCCGTGAAAACATGGCAAGAAACGTTTGAACAGTTAATTTCCTTGTTTAGCGAGAAAAGATTGAAAGGCATGCCACCCTCCATCCAATATGACTTAATGCATGTAAATGAAGCCGTACATGCCGCTCAATCCTATGCTAAAAAGAGAGGGAAAGTGTTTTTGAACAATTAATTGATCCAATTGTGAATATGGATTTTAAAATAAAACTATCATCATACCTTTAGAGCAGAAATAGTGGGGCTAGTGGTAGAATGGTGCGTTCATCGTGACTATAAGTCAAAAAAAGTGGTGTCCAAGGTCATGATGGAACGTCCATTGTGACCATAAGTCAAAAAAAGTAGCGTCCGAGGTTACGATGAAGCGTCCATCGTGACCATAAAGTATAAAAAGTGAACCATGGGGTTACAATGAATCACTCAACGTACCCGTACTCATAGGGAAATCGCGCTAATTGTCCGAGTGAAATCATTCACCACGACCAAGTGAAAATCATCATTGCCGTCTCGATAGAAACTAACGTAGTGCCTATAAATTTAAGAAAGTATGAGCCGCTGTCATAATTAGAGTTTTCCACATAAACAACTTCCTTTCTATGAACTTGACATTCTTTGATTATATAAATATAATTACTTACATAAAGTAACTAACTAGTAGTTTTATACCATTTTTTAGGACTTTATGAATGATTGTATTTAATAGACAAGTCATCAAGGAGGAAAAATACATGACACAAGAAAAATTAAACATTGGAATTATTTTAGGAAGTACACGCCAAGGACGCGCCAGCCCACAGGTTGGGGAATGGGTAAAAGGGATTGCGGACAAGCGTGAAGATGCTAATTATGAGATTGTAGATATTTCCGAGTTCAAATTACCGTTTTTAGGCGAGGGGACTGGTGATGAACCAGGACTACAAGCTTGGAACCAAAAGCTCGCTAGTTTAGATGGGTTCGTGTTCATCGTTCAAGAATACAATCATAGCATTACAGGCGCATTGAAAAATGCTTTAGATTCTGCCCGCGATGTTTGGTATAACAAAGCTGCAGGAATCGTAAGCTATGGTTCAACAGGTGGTGCTCGTGCAGCTGAACACCTACGTGGAATTTGTGGAGAATTGAAAATTGCTGATGTGCGTACACATCCAACACTATCCTTATTTACAGACTTTGTGAACTTCAGCGAATTCAATCCAGCTGAATTGCACCTTGAAAATGTAAATACAATGCTTGGTGAAGTGGTAGCTTGGAGCGGTGCATTAAAGACTTTGAGATAAGATATTTTTTGAATATAAAAAGGAAAGCTTTTCCTAAAAGGAGCTTTCCTTTTTACACTAATTGTTACTTTCCAATATTTTAAGTAAGGACTCATAAATATTTATCGTGTCTTCACTATTTTTCCGATTTAAAATCAAGAAGTCTTTCTTGGTTGCTACATAAAGATAAGGTGAATTTTTTCCATTCACAAATAATAAGCCACTACCATACGGCTCTTCCAATTGAAAATGCCCTTTTAATTGACCAGCTGACGCAAAGCCATTTGACTTCATAATCACTTCTGGCAGTTCATCCAATAGTTCAACAGACATTATATCTTCAACAGGCCATTTGACCCCATACATCCCGGAAATCTCCAAAGACTCATGATTAACTTTAACCTCATTGTCGCCCATGCCAGCAATGGTAAGCCCGCCGATTAATGCGATAGTAACAGCCATGATTCCACCAGTAATCCAGTACATTTTTTTACGTTTATGAGGAACTTCAAATTTTTGCACCCAAATGATTCCGCCAAGCAAAACGATTATAAAGATTGCAATTCCAATTTCAAAGCCATATGGGATAGGAAGCAGACCAGCTAAGAACGTGGCTGCAAACAAATAGAACGTTATTTTAAAAATCTTCCCAAGCGCCTCAATATATCCGTTATGAATCAAATATTCCTGTTCTTCTTTCGGTCGATTTAAGAACCCTGAAATGAGACTGTATTCTTTTTTCTTTACGATCAAATACGTTAAACCACCATAGATGATCAACGCCCAGCCCATAGCGATAATAAAAATAATGGTACCCGTGCTCATATTCAACACCATCACATATCATTTTCCTATTAATACGGAATGGTTTTTAAAAAGATTCATTCTAATCAAAGAAATCTTTGCTATATTAAATATAATAATCTGTATGTTGGAGGAATTATGAAGCTATCTAAAAAAATTATGATATTAATCTTGCTTATTATCATAATTGTAATCGCCATATTTATAAAATTTGCAAAAGAATCAAATACGCAGTTGCCTGTCAGTCTTTTACCGTTACAGCAGCATGAGGTTAATCCAAAGGAATTTACAATAAAAGTCATTCATCCGTTAAAGGAAATCGATATTAATGCAGAATCAGCAATGTTGATTGATACCCGGGATGGAAATATACTTTTTGAAAAAAATAGCGACGAACCTTTTCCTGCTGCGAGTATGTCGAAAATGATGACGGAGTATTTAGTGTTAGAGGCCATGAAGGAAGATAAACTTGACTGGAATCAATCGGTGAAAGTCAGTGATTATGCATATACCATTTCCAATACACCAGGTTTTGCTTCTGTATATTTAAAAAAAGACCAACATTATACAATTCGTGATTTGTATAATGCGATGGCCATTCAATCTGCGAACGGTGCAACGATTGCTTTAGCAGAGGTTGTTTCAGGCAGTGAGAAGAACTTTGTTCAAAAAATGAATGAAAAAGCAAAAGAACTTGGATTGAAAAATTCAACGTTTGTAAACAGTACGGGCTTAAACAATGAAGATCTTGGTGAATTTTACTCAACTGGCGGTCGACAAGATGCAAATGAATTGTCGGCAAGGGATTTAACGATTTTAACGAAAGCGTTGATTACACAATTTCCTGAAATCCTTGAAATATCATCATTACCAAATTTTACATTTGGCGGTCAAACCTACATAAATACAAATGGAATGCTGCAAGGAAACAATGTACACGTTCGTTTCGAGGGAGTGGACGGACTTAAAACAGGTTTTACAGATGAAGCGGGATATTGTTTTACTGGGACGGTAGAAAGAAATGATATTCGGCTAATTTCAGTCGTCATGGGAACGAAAGACTCATTCGAACGCTTTTCGGAGACGAAACGACTTTATGAAGCAAGCTTTAGTCAAGTGGAAAATTAAATGTCAATATCTAAAACTAGTGAAAAGACCTGATAATATGGTATAAATGAAGTATGAAAGCATTACCAAAATATGAGTCTAGGAGTGTCATTTTATGAAGTATAGGCGCTTAGGAAAAACAGATCTAAATGTTTCTGTTGTTGGAGTAGGTACTTGGCAATTCGGTGGTGACTGGGGTAAGGATTTTAATCAAGATGAAGCAGATGCCATTCTGACACGTGCTAAAGAGTTAGGCATTAACTTGATTGATACGGCTGAATGTTATGGCCCTCATCATATGTCTGAGCGTTTTATTGGCGATTTCCTTAAACGTGACCGACGCGAAGATTGGGTAGTCGCTTCCAAGTTTGGCCACAAATGGCATGACCATTGGGAAAATGCGTGGAGTGTGGATGCGGTTCGCGTACAATTAGAAGAATCTCTTAAGGCTTTACAGACTGATTACATTGATCTTTATCAATTCCATTCTGGATCAGATGAAGATTTTGATAATGATGAATTGTGGACGATGTTGGACAAGCAAGTACAGGCTGGGAAGATTAGAAACTTAGGGATTTCGATTGGCAGCAATGCGAATATCTATCAAACATCAAAAGCAACTGAGCTTAATGCGAAAGCAATTCAAGTTGTGTATAACAGAATTGACCAAGTTCCTGAAAAGGAAGTATTTCCTTCTTGTATTGAGCAAGACTTAGGCGTGCTAGCTCGTGTTCCTTTGGCCAGCGGATTTCTAAGTGGTAAATACAAGCCAGGGACTGTTTTTAGTGACAATGTAAGAAAAGGTCGCAATCGCGAAGAAGTGGATGAAAAGCTTCGCCTTGTTGAAGAAATTCAACAAAACGAGGTGCCTGAAGGAGTCAACATGGCTGAATGGGCTTTGGCATGGTGCCTACAACATCCAGCAGTTACAACGGTTATCCCTGGCTGTAAGAGCCCTGAGCAAGTTGAAATAAATGCTAGAGCAGCGTCGCTTGATATTGTAAAAGATGATCATCCAAGTGCAGTGACGATATAATAAAAGTATCTATTGAAAATAAAAATATGCAGTCCTGTGATTTGTTACAGGGCTGTTTTTTTGTAAGAGTGAATACTAATAATCTAAAATGGTAGCCAAAAAAGTCGAGATAACCACCAGTAATAAGAAATGATGCTATTGGCAGCTACAAAAGTACCTCTATTATTTTCAATTAATATGATACATTTATTTTAAAAGGGTGGGAGGTCTGAACCTTGGAAGAGAAAAAGAGTTTTAACATACTATTCGGCGATTATATTATCGAAAATAGTTATCCAGCAGCTGTACGTTTAAATGAAATATTCGATAAAAGTTTTGTGGATTCATTTATGGACCATGAACAAATGAAAGAACTACATAAATGGCGAGCGGAGTTTTTGGTATTTCTAGGTGAAGCTGTTAAGAAAAATGATATGGAATCCGTGTGGGACAATATCACACAATGGGCAACAGTATCAGGGACGGTAGCTGTAGATTTTCAACTTTCGCTCGATGAAGCCTTAAAGACTTTGACGTCTTGGAGAACAGTGCTTTGGGATATGGCAATAGAGATCATAAAGGAATATAATATAAAGGGCGAAGACGTTATTGTTGTAAACCGTATTATCGATCCTCTTATCGATCACGCCGGGTATATTTTTAGTATATCATTTGTAGAAAATCATAGAAAAACATTAGAACTAGCTCAAAAAGCGATACAAGAATATTCTGTACCTGTTGTGTCACTTACTGATGAAATTGCGATCCTTCCCTTAATCGGGGATCTTGATACCCATCGTGCGAAAATATTAAAAGAAAACACATTAAATAGTTGTGCCGATTTGGAAAATCAGTTTTTAATCATCGATTTATCCGGAGTCCCTATGATGGATACTATGGTCGCCAACGAACTCTTTCAAGTTACTAATTCACTGAAATTAATTGGAGTCGAGACTATTTTAACAGGATTGCGTCCCGAAATAGCTCAAGCTATCGTTCATTTAGGAATTAACTTTGATGGAATTTTAGTTGAAAAAAGTTTGAAAAACGCTTTGCGATCTTTAACTAACGTACAGAATGTATAACCTATTATACTTTTTAACCTCATATACACCTTATGACTGGATTAAATAAAAAAGCGTCTATTCTAATTAATTTATTGTGCAGATTCAGTCCGGCGAATCATATACTTGTACAAAAACGCCGGAGATGATACGGATGTCTAATTCCTTAATACTACTGTGTTTTCTTTTGTTTGCCATTTCGGCTGGTACTGGTATTTCAGCTTTTATTGTTAGAAAAAAAGTAAGCAGCATGCACGGAATGTTGTTTACGATGTCCATTTCGATGGGAATCGGCCTATTTGCGGGAACGTTAATGGGGATATTATTTCAAGACAATATGTTATTGGCAACGGTAATCGGGATGGGAGTCGGATCCGTCATTGGAATTATTATAGGTATATTCTTTTCTTTTCTAGCTGTATTTGAAGGATTATTGTCTGGCATTATGGCGGGGATGATGGGAGCTATGCTTGGCGTTATGCTAAGTCCGATAGACTGGGATCGTATCATTATGATTATGTTTACAATAGTCGTATTTATTAGTTTGATGATCCTTTTTGAGGTTTTTACATACATGAAAAAACGAAACTTCTTAATTAACATTCTTCAAAATCCATTTTTGGTAGGCCCGTTATTTTTTCTTCTTTGTTATTTACTTTTTTTACAAGCGCCTTTTTTCAAGGGCTGACCACTTATCAAAAAAATGGACTCTCTGGTTTTATGGGGAGTCCATTTATTATTGGCAGCGAAAATTTTGATACATTAAAATAATTGAATTCGACATATTCAGCACAAATATTAAAATTTCCGACATTCTTATCCGAGTAGCATTGTACATTGCCTATCTTTAATTTGGGAGGAATTCTTAAGGTTGATGGAGAAAATCTAACTGATGAACTCTAAATGGAAGTAGGTGATCAAAATGGGTAAAGTAATTGGATTTGAACTAAATAGTCAACATCCTGAAAAAGCTGCGGAGTTTTATTCTAATGTATTCGGGTGGAAAGTCGCTGAACCGCATTGGGATTATCGATCTGTCACTACTGGCAGTTATGCATATACTGGAATTAACGGAGGGATTGCTAAAGGTCCAAATGATTATCCATTTGGTACAAGAATTCATATCGAGGTAGACTCGATTGATCAATCTATCGCCAAGGCAGTGGAATATGGAGCGATGATTGTTCGGGATAAGATGGAATTTGATCGTTTTTATTTAGTTATTTAGTGGACCCAACAGGAATCGGAATAGGCTTAATCGAAAATAAATAAGTAAAAGCAGATCAGGGATGCTACCCAAGATCTGCTTTTGCACTCTATTTACCTGCGTTAATCGGAATAGCTTCGTCAAAATATTCTTCTAAAGTAATGTCTTTTTCAAAAATTTCCTTTGCAATTTCTATACCGATATAACGCATATGCCACGGCTCATATTGATATCCGGTAATATGTTCTTTTCCTTTTGGGTAGCGAACGATAAATCCGTATTCGTGTGAATGCTCCGCCAGCCAATCAGCCTCAGGTGAACCTCCGAAGCAGTCCATTGCAGCGCATTTTCCGTTAATGCCTGAAATATCCATTGCCAAACCGGTCTGGTGCTCACTATGGCTAGGAATCGCACTATATCGATCAGCTGCTGCTTTTCCGTCTCTTCTCACATAGCTATTGTAAAGTATTTCCTGAGTAGCTTGGGAACGATATCCCGATGCTCCGGCTAAAAGGATTCCGTTTTTTTCAGCTCCTGCGAACATTTTTTCTAAAGCTCTTGCAGCTTCTTTACGCATTTTCTTTTTTTCAGGATTGCCGCTAAAAATGAACCGGACATTAGGGTAGACTAAATCTTTCGGGGCGTAATGGTCCGGAAGTTTATTCTGTTTATTGACGAGTACGGTAATGACCTCGGGCTGACCTACAACCTGGATGGCATCTTCACTCGTTTTTTTTGACTGACCTAATTTTTCCGCCTTGGGCGCTTTAGAAACGACTCGGTTTTCCTTCGATTCAACTGCTATTTCCTCTGTTTGCTTTTCATTTCGATTATCCTGTTTTCCAACTTGGAAATCACTGGTCTCTTCTGTTTGGCTTTCAATCTCACTAACTTGCTTTATCTGATTTCCAGCTTTAGAGTTTTCGGTTCTATCTTCCTTTTTTTCTTCCTGTAGTGGGTTTTCCACGGTAGACTTTTCTTGATCCATTATCGTTTCTGACAGTTTAGTACCGCCATTTTCATTAGAAGCAAGATTTGAACGATCGATATTTCCTCTATTTATAAAGCTACATCCACTTTGAAAGATAATAAAAATGGCTAATAGAAGTATTGGCAAAATTCGTAAATGATTTAATTTCATAACACTTTCCTCCACTGGTGGAAAAATAACCGCACACTTTAGAATAGCACGATATTGGGACTATCTCTATAGGGATATTATCAGTTTTTCCATGTTGTAATACATACCCGAAAAGGGATCTTAATAATCTATATTGTCATTGATTTAGGTAGAAGAATGTAATTTAATGAAATCTGTAGTTGAGATAATAAAATCGGTATTGATAGATAAAGGTTTCTACTTTAACATTGTAGGTGTAAAGTATGATGGAGGAAAGTGGTAAATGAGTCAACAATTAAAGATGAAAATCCAAAAGTTAGGAAACTTTCTAAGTTCTATGGTCATACCGAATATATCAGCCTTTATTATCTGGGGCTTATTTGCAGCATTGTTTGTGCCAACAGGACTTTTTCCAAATGAAAGCCTTGCTAATATAGCTGATAAAATGATCATTTATTTACTGCCGCTTTTAATAGGATATACAGGTGGTAAATTAGTATATGATCAACGTGGCGCTGTAGTTGGTTCGATTGCGACGGTCGGTGTAATTGTGAGTTCCGATATTCCGATGATTCTTGGAGCCATGGTCATAGGTCCGATTGCCGCTTATTCTCTGAAAAAAACCGATCGGATTATTGAAAGAAAGATTAATTTAGGTTTTGAAACGCTTGTTCAAAGTTTCACAGTGACCATCATAATTGGATTGCTTACGATTGTAGGATTTCTTGCGGTAGGTCCTATTGTATCATCTTTAACAAAAGCGCTTACGAGTGGGATATATTGGATGAGCGAAAATGGACTACTTCCTTTTACAAGTATTTTGATAGAGCCCGCTAAACTATTATTCTTAAATAATGCACTAAATCATGGAATGATATTGCCGATTGGGATTGAACAAGCTGTTGAAACTGGAAAATCCGTCCTTTTTCTTCTCGAAGCAAATCCGGGACCAGGGGTTGGTGTTTTACTTGCCTACAGTATTTTTGGGGAAGAAACGGCAAAACGTACGGCACCAGGAGCGGCACTCATTCAATTTTTCGGTGGAATCCATGAAATATATTTTCCTTATATTTTAATGCGTCCATTGCTAATATTGGCAGTCATCATCGGTGGGATATGTGGAGTTGCAACATTTACTTTTATGGATGGAGGATTATTCAGCCCTGTTTCGCCTGGCAGCTTTCTATCGATCATGGCGTTGAGTCCACATCATACGAGTGCATATATAGCAAACATCGGAGGGATAGCTGTTGCAGGTATTGTATCCTTTTTTATCTCCGTTCCCATACTGAAAACGTCTAGAAAGGAATTGCATATGTTAGTAGAAAATTGTCCGCCCATCCTTCTTAAGGAAAACATATTTCTATATCAAAATTTTACTAATAAAGAAGAGGCGATTCGTTTTGCAGGCAACGCCTTAGTCAAAGCGGGTTACGTTAATGTTAGCTATATTGAAACCATGATTGAAAGAGATGAAATGATTTCAACGTATATGGGGCGAGGTGTCGCAATCCCGCATGGAACAGAAGAAGCAAAGAAAGATGTTATCCATTCCGGAATTATATTCATTCAAGTGCCTAAGGGAGTTGATTTCAACGGTAAAAAAGCCTATTTGATTTTTGGAATTGCTGGAAAAGACGGGGCCCATCTTGAGATCTTATCTAAAATTGCTGTAGTTTGCTCAGATTCAAATAATATTGAAAAAATGGTCCAAGCTAAAACAGTTAATGAAATCATAAATATTTTGGAAATAGAATAAATGCTTTCAAAGATAAGGAGATTAAACAATGAATCAATCTGCATTAGAAGAACTTTTGGCAAAAATGACATTGGAAGAAAAAATTGATCAGTTGCTGCAGTTGACGGGGGATTATTATAAAGGTTCCGATATTAGCACGGGTCCGTCAAGTTACATGAAGTTTGAAGAAGACACTGTTAATAATACGGGATCGATTTTAAACGTATTAGGCGCAAAAAAACTAAAGCAAATTCAGACAGAATATATGGAAAAGAATCGCCATAAAATCCCGTTGCTGTTTATGGCAGATATTATTAATGGCTATAAAACTATTTTTCCGATTCCGCTCGGACTTGGCAGTACATTCAATCCAGATCTAGTACAAGAAAGCGCTGCGGTTGCGGCAAAGGAATCAGCCGCTGCAGGTTTACATATTACATTTTCGCCAATGGTTGATTTAGTTAGAGACCCTCGTTGGGGAAGGGTAATGGAGTCAACAGGGGAAGATGCCTATTTGAATGGACTTCTTGGGGCAGCAATGGTGCAAGGCTACCAAGGCGAGTCTTTATCAGAAGAAGGAACACTTGCAGCTTGTGTAAAACACTTCGCGGCATATGGAGCTGCTGAAGGCGGGCGGGATTATAATACGGTTGATATGTCCGAAAGAACATTAAGAGAACAATATTTACCGGCATATAAAGCAACACTTGATGCAGGATGTGCCATGGTGATGACGGCTTTTAATACAGTTGACGGGATTCCTGCAACAGGAAATAAGTGGCTTATGAAAGATCTTTTAAGGGATGAGTGGGGCTTTGAAGGAGTGCTCATTTCAGATTATGCAGCAATAGCAGAGTTGATGGCACATGGTGTTGCGGAAGATGGGGAAGAGGCGGCGAAACTTGCGATTGAAGCAGGCGTGGATATCGATATGGTCACACCTGTATACGTTCATAATTTGAAAAAGTTAGTCGATGAGAGAAAAGTATCGGAGCAATTGATTGATGAATCAGTCATGCGCGTCCTTCAGCTGAAAAATCAATTAGGGCTTTTTGAAAATCCATATCGTTTCGCTGATGAGGAAAAAGAAAAGGAAATCATTCTAAGTGATGAACACCGCAATTTAGCGAGAAAAATAGTGAGTGAATCACTTGTCCTTTTAAAAAATGAAGGTGCTCTACCTTTAAGTAAAAATAATCAAAGCATCGCCTTTATCGGACCGTATGTAGATAGTAAAGCGCTCAGCGGCTTATGGTCCATCCATGGGGACTCGGATCAAGTAGTGACACTAAAACAGGCTGTGTCAGAAAAAGTTGATGGTTCTAAAGTAGGTTTTGCAAAAGGAACTGAGATTTTAGACCCTGATACGAAAATTAGTGGATTCGCGCATGAGGTGGAAGAAAAGGAATTCAATCCGGAGGCGGCAAAGGCGGATTTACAAGAAGCGGTGGAGCTTGCAAAAAAATCTGATGTCGTCGTAATGGCGCTAGGTGAGCATTTTATCCAAAGTGGAGAGGGTGGAAGCCGGGCTGCGATTACATTGCCTGAAATTCAACTTGATTTATTTAGGAAAGTGTACGAGGTCAACCCAAATATTGTAGTTGTGCTATTTAACGGAAGACCGCTTGATTTAAAAGAAATAAATGAGAAGGCAAATGCGATTGTAGAAGCTTGGTTCCCTGGAACAGAGGGCGGTAACGGGGTTGCAGATATTCTTTTTAATGATGTAAATCCTTCAGGGAAATTATCGATGAGCTTTCCGCATAGTGTTGGTCAAATTCCTGTTTACTATAATTCCTTTAACACAGGGCGGCCACTGAAAAAAGGTGAAGCGGGCCACAGGTTCCAATCAAGATATACTGATATTCCGAATGAGCCATTATTTCCTTTCGGCTATGGTTTATCATATACGGAATTTGAATTCTTTGACTTTGCCCTTGATAATAAAGTGCTAACGAATACCGGAAAATTAACAGCTTCCATTACGGTAAAAAATACCGGTAAATATGCTGGAAAAGAGACAGTGCAATTATATATTCAAGATTTGGCTGGCAGTGTTGTTAGACCTGTAAAAGAATTAAAAGGACTCAAAAAAGTAGAACTTCAACCAGGTGAATCGAAAACAATTGAATTTACCATAACAGAAGAAATGTTAAGATTTTATACAGCAGACATGAAATTTGAAAGTGAAAATGGCAAATTTAAAATTTACATTGGGTCGAATAGCGATATGGATATATTTGAGGAGTTTGAACTAAGAAAATGAGTGTGAGAATGGACTCGCCATTTATGGACGAGTCCATTTTACTAAAATAAAAAGTAAATTTTACAAAATAAACGTTTTGTGTTTTACTGAATACAGAAAATATCTCAAAGCGAGGGGTATGGATGTGGTTGGTATAAAGGAAATTGCTAAAATGGCGGGAGTTTCAGTTTCTACCGTTTCAAATGTGATCAATGGTCGGAAAAATGTCGGCAAGGAAACGAGAGAACGAGTATTGCAAATATGTGAAGAGATGGGTTACCAGCCTAATCTCATGGGAAAAAGTTTAAAGTCCGGAAAAACGAACACCATTGTCTTCAATTTTAGCGATTTTGAAAGGTCGTTTTATTTAAAGATTATAAAAGGGATAAATGATTATCTTTCTGAAAATGGCTTTGATTTAATTGTTTGTACGACAAGCTCCAGTAAAAATTTCATGCGAAATAATTTTGCTGGTGGAGCGATTGTGCTGGACAAAAAAATGGACAATGAATTCCTTGCCTCTGTTGCGGATGAACAGTTTCCAATTGTTGTAATGGATAGGATTGTTGATAATGATTACATTAAAAGTGTAATTGTTGAAAACTATACAGTTATGTGTGAGCTTGTCCAATCCCTTATCGATAAAGGGTTTCGTGATTTTGGTTATATTGGAGGAATCGAAAGCTCGCTTGATCATCAAGAGCGTTTTCAAGCATTTAAGGATACGCTGGAAAAAAATAAT
Organism: Lederbergia panacisoli; assembly: GCF_024626525.1. Lineage (GTDB taxonomy): Bacteria > Bacillota > Bacilli > Bacillales > Bacillaceae_C > Lederbergia > Lederbergia panacisoli. Next base: position 55,222 of record NZ_JANJGU010000007.1, on the reverse strand, counting down.
ATTAGCTTTCAGAGGACCAACTATTATTTTGGTGATTTTACCGAGGAAAGTGGGTTCCGCGCTGCCAATATTTTAACCTTAAGCAATAAACTTCCAGAAGTGTTAGTTTGTGCAAATGACAATATGGCGGTTGGTGCTATAAAGGCTTTGAAAGAAAGCAATTATTCAGTACCAGAGGATATTTCTGTTACGGGATTCGATGATTCTAGCATTGCAGAAACATATGGAATAACTACTGTATCGATTCCACGGTATGAGAGTGGGTATTTAGCCGCAAAAGAATTAGTGGAAATGATAAGAGGAACAGCCAATAAAGATATTTTCAAGATATCGGCTAAAATGAAGTGGAGAAATTCAGTAAAATAAATTAGAAACAAATCGTCTTTTTGATAAAAGTTTACCTATATTTTTATTTTCAGGCATATATTTTATTAAAAACCCGTATAAATCCTAGTAAAAAAAATGAAATCATAAAATTTGTTGACTTTTTCATGACAAGACTTAAAATATAGGTATAACGTTTTATTAAAAAGGAGGACACATAAATGAAAAAGGCGTTTAGTTTAATCTCTATCCTTCTACTAATGTCAATGGTCTTATTGGCAGGCTGTGGTGGAAAAAGTTCTAAAGCTGGAGAAAAGATTGTTATTTTCCAGTCAAAGGTTGAAATTACAGACCAAATGAAAGCACTTGCTAAGGAATATGAAAAAGAAAAAGGCGTTAAAGTTGAGATTTGGGAAACAACTGGTGACGATTATTTCCAACAGTTGAAAACAAAACTTTCCAGCAAACAAGGTCCATCCATATTTACATTGGGCGGAGCGACTGAGGGAGAGCAACTTAAGTCATACGAATATGATTTAAGCAATCAAGATTTCATGAAAAATGTAGCTGCTGATCAAGAATTAGTGATTGATGGTAAAAAAGTTGGACTTCCATACGGGATTGAAGGGTACGGACTTGTCTACAACAAGAGCTTAGTGAAACCTGAAGACGTAAAAGATTATGATTCCTTCAATAAAACATTAACAGATCTTAAAGCTGATGGTATTAACGGACTTGGATTATCACAAGAAGCTTATTTCTTAATAGCTCATATTTTAAATACACCTTTCGCTCTATTAGATGACCCAGCAGCTTTTATTGAAAAGCTTAATAATGGCGAAGTGAAAATGGCTGATACAAAAGAATTCCAAGAGTTTGCGAAATTCATGGAATCCATCAGAGCAGAATCATATAACCCACTTGAGTATAATTACGATAAACAAATTGGGGATTTTGCAACAGGAAAAACAGCTATGATACACCAAGGAAACTGGGCATACGGAATGTTTAAAGATTATGGTGACTTAGGTTTTGAAATGGGAATGCTTCCATTACCGCTAATGGGCAATGATAAGATTGCTGTTGGTGTTCCAAGTTACTGGGCAGTGAATGCGGATGCGGACCAAAAAGAAATCGACGCAGCATTGGATTTCTTGAACTGGATGACAACTAGTGAAACAGGACAAAAATATATAGTTGAAGAATTTGGATTCATTCCAGCAATGACAAATATTGAAGCAAAAGATTTAGATCCACTATCATCAGATCTATTAGAAGCATCTAACTCTGGGAAATCTATCCCTTGGACATTTAATCTATGGCCAGCAGGAATTGTAGATGCTGACCTTGCTCCAGCAACACAAGAATTCTTTATTAATAAAGATATGACTGGACAACAATTTATAGAGTCCCTTGATAAAGCATGGGCTAACGCTACGAAGTAAGAGTTGACCTAGAAAAAATAAAAAAGCCTAACATCGAGTATAGTGAAAAATGATGTTAGGCTTTTTACATGAAGGCTATAATTTTAAAAGTTTGTTGATTTGTAAAAGCCCAAAAGCCGGCTTTTACGCCTAATATGGAAGTTTAGCGATTCTTATGAAGCTTGTAGCTCTTTTCTCAATTAAATATTTGTTTTTATGGAAAAATCGAAAAATCTATTTTTTCATTATTTAGATGTACGTCATGTAACAATAATATTTGAGAAATGCCTACATGAACGAGACTCATTCCTATGTAAAACTGAAAGAAGGGTTAATATGAAACGAAGAAAAGATAAGGCGTGGTTTGCTTTATTTACGGTTCCGACACTGTTTGTTTTTGTGACTGTTGTCATTATTCCATTTTTTATTGGAATCTACTATTCCTTTTTTAGTTGGGATGGCATTCCGGCAAACCCGAAGATCTTTGTTGGATTTGAAAATTACGCCAAGTTGTTTGGGGAAGAGCGTTTTCTCGCATCTGCTTGGGTTACGACTAAGTTTACAGTTATGGCGCTTATCGCAATAAATGTTATCGGTCTCGGTTTTGCTTTACTCGTAACTACAAAATTACGGGTGCGAAATGTAGCCCGTTCGATGTTTTTCATGCCAAATCTCATTGGCGGTCTGATTCTAGGTTATATTTGGAAGTTTATATTTTCTGATGCGTTCCTAGTAATTGGCGAAGTAACAGGATTCAAATCCATTTTCTTCAACTGGATGATAGATCCTAAATATTCTTTATATGCTATGGTAATTGTGTTTACATGGCAAATGGCTGGGTATGTAATGATCATCTATATCGCAGGAATCGGTTCTATACCAGAAGATGTTATGGAAGCTGCGAAGGTGGATGGAGCTAATTTCTGGCAGAAGCTTACGAAAATCACTTTCCCATTGTTGATGCCAGCGTTTACGATTTGTTTATTTTTGACTGTATCTAATTCTTTTAAAATATTCGACGTAAACCTCTCATTAACGGGCGGTGGACCTAATAATTCTACAGAATTGTTAGCTATGAATATATATAATGAAATATTTGGATATAACAACTTTGGTTATGGTCAGTCTAAAGCGATTATTTTCTTCATACTAGTCGCAGCCATTACTTTGACGCAGGTGGCTATTACGAAAAAGAAAGAGGTTGAAATGTAATGAAAAAAATAGGGAGGTTTTTATTAAATTTCTTCGTCATTGCCCTCGGACTTGTCTACTTGTCACCTATTTATATTATGTTGGTCAACTCTTTCAAAAACCGTGCCGAATTATACCAAAATACTTTAGCTTTTCCTTCGTCATTTGATTTTAAATATTATGTTGACGCAATGGAAAAAATGGACTTTCTACAGTCGTTTTTTAATTCCTTGTTCATCACTGTTGTATCTTGTTTGCTCATTGTATTATTCTCGTCCATGACAGCGTGGATGTTAGTAAGGACAGACGATAAGCTTAGTAAGTTTATCTTTATGACTTTTGTAGCTACAATGCTTATTCCTTTCCAAACGCTTATGATGCCGTTAATGCAATTTATGGGGAAATTCCGTGATGTATTAGGGATTCCAATGCTGAATACTCATGGTGGACTTATTTTCATGTATATTGGCTTTGGTGCGAGCATGGCTGTTTTCTTATACCACGGTTTCATCAAATCGATACCTATATCGTTGGAAGAAGCTGCACTTTTAGATGGCGCCTCTAAGTTTGGAATCTTTTGGAGAATTGTGTTCCCGCTGCTTAAGCCGATTACCGTTACAGTCATTATTTTAGACGTAATATGGATTTGGAACGATTACTTGCTGCCATCTCTCGTTCTTTCAGATCGCGCTTTACGGACAATCCCGCTTTCTACTGCCTCCTTCTTTGGACAGTTTACAATCCAGTGGAATCTAGCGATGGCGGGACTTACATTAACAATCATTCCGGTTGTCATTTTCTATGCATTAGCTCAAAAGCATATTATTAAGGGCGTTGCATCCGGAAGTGTCAAATAATATAGCCGAAAGGGTTTGTCATCATGAATAAGTATTTGTTTGAAATAAATGATCTTAGTACTGATAATGACGACTTAATGCTTCATGAAACATTATTTCATAATGCAAATGGGTATCTAGGTGTACGTTCAAATTATGAAGAAGGTTACCCAGAGGATTACAATTCAATTCGGGGTATGTATATAAACGGATTCTACGATTTTGCAGAAATGAAACAAGCTGAAAAGCTATATGGTTTTGTGGAAGAAAAGCAAACAATGGTGAATATCGTTGATACACAAGGAATCAAGCTGGTGATTGATGGTGAAGAGTTTAGCTTGTTTCAAGGGACTGTGTTGAAAAGCTCAAGAACTTTGGACATGAGAAAAGGGATCACGAAAAGAACGACTCTTTGGCGTTCGCCTAATAATCGTGAAGTGGAAATTGTCATTACAAGAATGGCGTCCTTTACGATGCTACCCCTGTTTACAATTGATTATCAAGTGACAGCCAAGAATTTTTCAGGTGAAGTAAAATTCATTTCTACTCATATTGGTAATGTGCAAAATTACTTTAATCCTAATGATCCGCGTGTAGCTGCGGAAAGCTTTCAACACATTCATGTAGAAAATGCGGACGTTCAAGATGGTGTATCTATCATTGCGTCAAAAACATCAAAATCTAACTTGCGTGTTTGGTCAGCTGTGAAAAATGAATTATCTAAAGAGGGGGACGTGCAGCAACATGTACATCCTCATTCGATAGAGTGTGAAATCACAACAAAGATTGACCAAGTCGAAACGATTTCGCTTACTAAATTTACTATTTTATTTGACTCCATTCGCTCCGAAAATGGAGATGAGCAGGCATTAAAATTGATGCGTGAAGCAACAGCTAAAACGTTAGCTAGCTTGTATGAAGAGCAGGAAGAATTTTTAGCGAACTACTGGGAAAACGCGAGTGTAGATGTAGAAGGCGACGATGAGTTAAGCATGGCCATTTACTATAATCTCTATCAATTACTGCAATCTGTTGGGAAGGATCGATTCAGTAATGTCGCGGCAAAAGGGCTTAGTGGTGAAGGGTATGAAGGCCACTATTTCTGGGATACAGAAATGTATATCCAGCCGTTCTTCTTATTGACGCAGCCTGATATTGTGAAAAATTTGATTGAATATCGATACAATATTTTGGATTTTGCAAGGGAACATGCGAAAATCATGGGCCACACTAAAGGTGCATTATATCCGTGGAGAACAATCATGGGGAAAGAATGCTCTGGCTATTATCCTTCTGGCTCCGCTCAATATCATATAAATGGCGACATCGCTTATTCGATTATTAATTATTATTTAGTCACAAAGGATCTTGATTTTATCGCCGAAAAAGGTGCGGAAGTTTTATTTGAAACAGCAAGACTTTGGCTTGATGTTGGTCATTTCCATGACGGCAAATTTATGATTCACAATGTTACAGGTCCTGATGAATATACGTGTGTTGTGAACAATAACTACTACACGAATACATTAGCTCAACATAACTTGAAATGGGCTGTGAAATTTTTCGAGCTTTTAGAGTCGCAAAATCTTACATCCGTGTTTGAAAAAATCGGGTTGGAACACAGTGAAATTGAATCGTTTAAACGGGCAGCCGAACAAATATACTTGCCTTACAATGAGGAATTGGATATCAATCCTCAAGATGATTCATTCTTATCCAAGAAAGTATGGGATTTCGAAAATACGCCAAAAGATAAGTACCCACTGCTTTTACATTATCATCCGCTTCATTTATATCGCCATCAAGTTTGTAAGCAGGCTGATACCGTGTTGGCGCACTTTATTTTAGAAGATGCCCAAAGTTTAAATACAATTGAAAATTCCTTTGCTTATTATGAAAAAATCACGACGCATGATTCATCGCTATCTACTTGCATATACAGTATTGTGGCGTCGAAATTAAAACAATATGACAAAGCGTATGAGTATTTTGGTGAATCTGCTAAACTCGATTTATTTAATACTCATAAAAATACGAAAGACGGCATCCATACTGCGAATATGGGTGGAAACTATATGGCGATTGTCTATGGTTTCGGTGGTTTGCGCATCAAAGAAGATGGCTTGCATTTTGCTCCAGCTCTTCCGAAAAAATGGACAGGCTACAACTTTAAAGTCCGTTTTGAAGACAGTGTGATTTTTGTGAAAATCGAAGGTGACAATTGTACATTCTCATTACAAAAGGGAAGCGAGAAAACAATTCGTGTGTATGGCAAAGCGTACGAATTAAAAGATAGCCTCGTCATTCCGTTGGAGGAGAAGAGTCATGTCTAATAAATGTGCAATCTTTGACTTAGACGGTGTGCTTGTCGATACAGCGCGATATCACTATCTTGCTTGGAAAGAACTAGCTGAAAAGCTAGGCTTTGAATTTACCATTGAGCATAATGAAATGCTTAAAGGAGTCTCAAGAATGACTTCTTTAGATATTTTATTAGAAGTTGGCAATCTGAAAGACGCTTTTACGGAAGAAGAAAAAGTGAAAATGGCGACTGAAAAAAACAATCGTTATGTCGAATATATTTCCAATATCGATGAATCGGAAATATTGGACGGCGCCCTCTCGTTATTGCAAGAGTTAAAACAAAAGGGAATCAAAGTCGCCCTCGGCTCAGCAAGTAAAAATGCACAAATCATTTTAAAAAACGTTGGGATTGAAGAGTATTTTGATGTAATTGTTGACGGAAACTCCGTATCGAAAGCGAAGCCGGATCCTGAAGTATTTACACTTGGAGCTGAAACGCTGGGCATTTCTTATGATGAGTGTGTCGTTTTTGAAGATTCACAAGCTGGATTGGAAGCTGCTAAGATTGCGGGCATGCTCGCGATAGGTGTTGGTCAAGAAAAAGATTTGACGAATGCAGATGTTGTATATTCAACTTTGAAGGATTTTGATATTGAACGGTATTTTTAAGAGAAAAGATCGTGAGGGATGCACCTTGCGATCTTTTTTTTGAGCTTTATTTCTTCTCGCTCGACAGTTAAGGAATGAATTTTCGATTACGGATAAATGCGCTAGTCCCTTCTCCTGTTATAGCTTAAAATTAGAATAGAGTGAATTTTGTTTTTGTTCAAGATTAGCAAGGGGGGTGTTTATGCACAAATGATATTAAAACTGAAGAGAAGTATAATTCATTGTTGTAAAAGATTCAATTTATTATACACTTGAGCTCCCGGAAGACCAGGTGGTGGGCACCCGGAAAATATATGCTATCACAACAAATGGTACGAATAAGAGGTTGGTCGCATCTAATGTAAATTCAGACCATTTTGCTTATTACAATGAGAATATTTATTATGTAGATACTGAAGATCAGTTTATTTCGATCTCCAGAAAATTTATAACCTATCGTCCTAGGGAAAGATGTCAATCCTATTAGTTCTTTTATCAATGGTGAGTTTTACCTTTTCCCTACGGATCCATATCCGAATTATAGGTTGGTTAGTTACAACGTAGCAACAATTGGAAGACTCCAATTGAAGAGGATCAACTCATTATAAGGGATATTTTTTTCTATGATGATACTATCTTTTATGCTACCCTTCGTAAAAGTAAAAACGGTTTAAAAGAGATTGATAAGACTTTTAAATATACGATATCAACGAACTCGTCTGAGGTCATCACCGATATCAATTTATTTAATATGGACTATGTGAATATCATTGATGGTATCCACTATTATTATAGCAATCCGTTAGAACATCCAAAGCGTGAAACATAATCTTTCTATTAGAATTGTGGAGACAAATCAAGTGACAGCTACCTTTATTAAACTTATTGCCGTAGTTTCAATGTTTATAGACCATACAGGACAATTCATCCCCAACACCCCGGAATATTTAAGATATATTGGTAGGACGGCTGCACCCATATTTATTTATTTCGTAGGAATTGGATATAGAAAAACCTCTGATAAAAAGAAATACATGTTACGTTTATATGTTGCATCCATTGTGATGGCTTTTATTAATCTAATTATTAACAGTTTCTATAGTGATTCAGGGAACTTTATCACAAACAATTTCTTTGCAACATTATTTTTAACTGTAGTCTGTATTCACATATTAGAAAAAAGAAAGATGAAACTTTATGTATACTTCGTTTTATGGCAGATAATTTCCACTTTTCTATGTATCCTTTTTTCAGAGATTATAGTGATTATTTATCGTGGGGACTATTCATTTTATAGTGCTATTTTCGGAAATCTACTTTTTGTTGAAGGTGGAATCTTCTTTGTCATATTCGGGGTCCTGCTTTATTGGAGCAAAAATAAAGTGACGCTTTCCTTAACTTTTATCATGTTTTCCTTATTTATCTATTTGGCTTACTCTAAATGGGGAGGGAAGATGGATCCAAGTTCATGGTTATTGTTTCCATTTGCTGATTACCAATGGATAATGATTACTTCACTACCTCTATTGCTACTTTACAATGGAAAAAGAGGCACCGGATTGAAATACTTCTTTTATTTCTTCTACCCTATTCATATTATTATTTTTTATTTTATTGGAGAGAACCTCCGTTAACATTACAATATTATATTTCCAAAACATCTATTAGAACTTAGGTGAAAGCTATATGCCACGGACTTATATAAACAAGGCAAACGATTAGACGGTATTGAAGATGCCCTTGGATCTGACATATTCATGACTAAATATAACTAATACTTATAATGGATGCACCGGAACGCTAATGAAGCCTCGAACTGCAAAAATACTTGGAAGAACAAAAGAAACTCAGTCAGACACCTCTTGAAACTATCTAAGACAACAGGAATACATAAACACAAAACTAGAGGGAAGAAATCAAAAATTACTCCAATCATTTAGTAAAATCCAAGAGGCAAAAATAAATTGCAGATAGTAATGAAAAAAACTTTTTCGAAGTTTTTCAAAGGAGAATAATGAATGAAAAAAGTAGTTTTAATTTTTGTGTTAATATTTCTCACTTTGACTGCTTGCAATACAACAGATTCTAATATGATCGCTTTGGAAGAAGTGCTTTCTGCTTTCGAAAAACATAAATTGCCACTTAAAGAAGTTAAAGTTAGTAATGACGACATTTTTGGTATGAAGCTTAATGGGATAAGACCTTTTTCTTATGAATTGGGCGGCAAGCTACTATTAATTTTTATCTATGATTCAACTAAAAAACGAGAAGAGGGTTTAAATGATTTTCGCAATAAAACTGCAACCCTTAATATTGTTTCATATAATTATTATGAAGCCAAGAATGCATTATTGTTCTATGTGCATGGACTTGACCTAAGTAAGGAAGTAGAATTTGATAATAAAATTCATAAAATTGTAGGCGAGTTGGATAAAGAATAGATAAGGAGGAGGAGCAAAAATCAGGATTGTAACCACCCCTGCACTGAAGGGTATTTATACTTTTTGGGTAGATGGAACTGGATTCAACGAGGAATACCCTCCTAATTCTAGGTATTGCTTTCATATTTCCGGCAGACTAACTATTAAAGGATCGTATATACTTGCAATGTCTTTTTTAGATAAAAATATTAACGTATTATCTCCATTATCTTGTGATGAAAAAATGGATATACCCTTTTCGTCAATAATATCAAAATGGAAAAAAGGAGATATGTACACGTGATCTTCATGCATGCTTTTTTGGATAAGCTCTTTGACGCCAATATTTATTTCTGCATTTACGATAAGAAGATCGTGTGTATCCATTTCTTGTAAAGCATTTTTATCAGATTCATATATTTCATTTATCCCATATCCTGAATAACCGTTAGAGACATCACCTGGCCAATATTTTATCTTAATTCTTTCCCCTTTTTCTAAAAAGTAGTTTGTAATGTTATTCCAAGAACTTTTAATTAGTTTCTGTCTAGTCACATGCTTATCGTCGTCGTTTTCAATATTACTTGTATCAAGCCTAAAGTTATAAATATCGTTCACCTCTTTAATTCGTGATAAGGAAGATAATCGGTACAACCGAAAAGGCGATGTTCACGATAAAATGACAAATGATGAGTGGGAATAATCTTTTCTGCTTGTAATAAATAATGCCGCTGCCGATTCCCCAAAGGAAGAACGCAACAAAATACACAACAGCTCCTTCCCAGCTAGGTGCGAGCATGATATGCTGCAAGGCAAACCCTAAAGAAGGGATGACAATCGCGGGTGCAATTTTTTGATAAGATTTAAGAAAAATGGGCTGCGCATATCCTCGATACATCAACTCTTCAATCGGCGCATTTAATAAAGGGAAAATAAGAGAAATGCTAGCGGACAACCATAATAACCAATCGGGACGTGCGGAAATGCTATCGCCAGTAAACACCGTTTGAAAGTGCAGGTGAAAGTCTGCACCGAATAAAATAACCATAGTGACAATTACGGCTAGTAGAAAAGGTATATACAAAACAAACAACCATAAAAAACCGAACAGAATATCCTTCCATAAGCGCTCGCGTTTGATGCCTACCAATTCTTTAAGGGAACGACCATCTTTTTTCAATAAGTGATACAAAAGGCCAAAGCATAAGACGTTCACAATAGTAAAATATATAGGCGAAATGTCATTTAGGAATGGGAATTGAAAGTCTAGGCCTAATAACATGAATACAATCGAAAAAACAAGTAAACAAATAATTAGCATCGGGAAGCGGATAAATGACACGATCCAAGCGCTTTTCATATTTCCCCCTTTTAAAAAAACCTGAAAATGGAACGCGCCCATTATTCAGGTTTATGACATGTTAATATTCTAGTACAATACCAAAATATGTTTTTAAGGCTTTCTTGTATTCCTCTTCAGTTTCCGGTGTAAAGGTTCGTACGGAATCGCTTGAAAAAATACGAAACTCTTTTCCGTCTACTGAATTTCGTCCCTTAGCTGTACGGACTGCAACCATCGCATCATTGATGAAGATGGAGTCTGGCGCATTTTCACACCAAAATGAAGCCATAATGAAATCCTTTGGGAGCTGGGGTTCTTCCGTAAAGGAATAAAGTTGTCTCCATTCTCCATGTTTTTCCTCCAATAACATCCATCCGAAATAAGGATCAATCTCAAGTTTGTAAGATTCATCACCTTGCTCGTGTACGAGACCTTCCTCCATTTCAATAGGCCTGCGAGGTACGATTCCTCCAACGCCTACATCACATAAGAAAAACTTACCTTCTGCCTCAACCTTTAAAACATGATGACGTCTTTTCGGAGGGTCGTTCGGTTCATCGCGCCAGAAGCGTGCGAACAAGCTTGTTACCTTATAACCCAATTCCTCTAATAGCCAGCTGAATAGAGCGTTCAACTCAAAGCAGTAGCCACCGCGATGACGCGTAACGATTTTGTCGTATAAATCCGGGATTTCTAATGAAAGTGGGATGTGGTTCAGAATATCGAAATTTTCATATGGAACCGAATGAAGATGGCATTCTTGTATTTTAGCAAGTGTTTTTGCGCTGCCATCTATTGGGCCGGTGTATCCGATTCGTTTTAAATAAGCGCTTACATCGAGTTTTGTATCTGTCATTTCATCTTTACCCCTTTACTGTAAAAATTATCTCTTCCACCACTATACCACTCATTGTCAAAAGGATAAATCCTAAAATAAAGAGATGAACGAATCGCATTGCTAATAAATATCACTTAATAACAAATTTAATTTGGTTGATAATGATTATCATTAATAATTAGATTAGTTCTCTTTACTGTCATGCAAAGCGTCGCGAAATAACATTAATAATCATTCTCAATTATAAATTAAAATTCTCAATTAAATTTGACTTACTTGGTTCCGTTTATTATAATATCCATATAATAATTATTATAAATTAGCTTTCGTAAATTTCAGAGCTTAAACTCGGGAGGTGCCGAAGTGGGTGCACATGTCCAATTTTTAGAGAACAAAAAGGCAGTAACGCAAAGCAGTTTTTTAGAAAAAATTAAAATTAATGTAGAACTGATTGCTGCTATTGCATGTGGTGTCCTCATTTTTCTTGGCTGGTTAATGGATAAGAACGGCTCTGCTGCATCATCGGTTATTTTATATTTGTTGGCTTTTGTCATTGGCGGGTTTGCCAAGGCAAAAGAGGGTATAGAGGATACGATTGAAAATAAAGAACTAAACGTTGAGATGTTGATGATAATGGCTGCTATTGGGTCTGCTATTATCGGCTATTGGACAGAAGGTGCGATCTTAATTTTTATTTTTGCAGTAAGTGGTGCACTTGAAACATACACGATGAATAAAAGTCATAAAGAGATTTCTTCTTTAATGGAACTGCAGCCAGAAGAGGCCTTGAGAATAGAGGGAGACGATGAAGAGCGTGTACACGTTTCTGAGCTTGTAATTGGTGATCTCATTTTGATTAAACCAGGTGAAAGAGTTCCTTCTGATGGAGAAATTGTTAAAGGCATTTCTACATTAGATGAAGCTGCAATTACGGGCGAATCAATTCCTGTATCAAAAGGGCTAAATGATGAAGTTTATGCAGGAACGGTTAATTTAAATGGTTCAATAACAGTGAAGATTACAAAGCCAAGTGATGAAACATTATTTCAAAAAATCATTGAATTAGTACAGTCAGCACAAAGTGAAAAATCACCATCTCAATTATTTATCGAGAGGTTTGAAGGGAAATATGTGAAAATCGTGCTTGCTGTTGTCGCGTTAATGATGTTTCTACCGCATTTCATCCTTGGGTGGAGCTGGACGGAGACTTTTTATCGAGCGATGATTTTATTGGTAGTAGCTTCACCATGTGCTCTAGTCGCATCTATTATGCCCGCAACCTTGTCCGCTATTTCCAATGGGGCAAGACGTGGCATCCTTTTTAAAGGTGGAGTTCACCTTGAACAAGTGGGTGATCTACAAGCAATTGCTTTTGATAAAACAGGTACACTGACAATCGGTAAGCCTGAAGTAACAGATGTCATCGTTAAAGACGGATTTTCATCAGGAGAGATTTTACTAATTGCCGCCTCTATTGAACGGCATTCGAATCATCCATTGGCGAATGCAATCGTGAAATACACGCAAGAAACATTGTCGGAAAAATTCATAGAACCAGATAGCATTGAAGATGTACCTGGTTGGGGAGTAAAGGCAAGTATTAATCAAGCTGAATGGAAAATTGGAAAAAGTGGTTTTGTAGAAGAAGAAGCAACAAAGCAATTTAAAGCAAAAGATTTGGCCAAGGAAGGAAAAACAGTAGTATTTATCCAAAGGGGCGAAGAACTCGTTGGTTTGATTGCCTTGAAAGACTTAGTTCGAGCAGAATCGATGGAGGCTATCGACCGATTAAAAAATCAAGGCCTCTACACGATCATGCTGACGGGCGACAATACCCAAACAGCTCAGGCCATCGCTTCTGAAAGTCACGTTCAGGAGTATATTGCTGAATGTTTGCCCGAAAATAAAGTAGACCACATTAAGCAATTAAAAGCGAAATATGGGAATGTTGCAATGGTTGGCGATGGAATCAATGACGCACCCGCACTGGCAACAGCGAATGTAGGAATATCAGTTGGAGATGGAACCGACGTCGCGCTTGAAACAGCGGATATGATCTTAATGAAAAACGACCTATCTAGGATATCCGATGCCGTTCACCTGTCGAAAAGAATGAACCGTATCATTAAACAAAACATCGTCTTTTCGATTGGAGTCATCATCTTGTTGATATTATCCAACTTCTTACAACTGTTGGATTTGCCATATGGAGTCATTGGCCACGAAGGAAGTACAATTCTGGTTATATTGAATAGTTTGAGATTATTAAAATAATATTCCTTTGAAGCGGTGGGGATCTTCCTCACCGTTTTTTCTAATTTTGTTTAACCTCTGTTGCAAATGTTTGGTGAATACACTGATTTGTCTATCGGTGAATGGATGATGGACAACTGTATGAGGAAAAGCAAGATTTTGTCCACCAAGGAGCGGATGTTGGACAAATGCTGGAAGAAAGGTGTAATTTTGTCCATCAAGAGCCGCATGTTGGACAAATGCTAGAAGAAGTGTATGTTTTTGTCCATCAAGGACCTTTCCGGATTCGGAACTCTTTCTACTTCAATTTTGCAATCAGAAGGGGCTTCCAAAGCTCCTGTATAAATGTAAAATTAAGGGGCCAAGGTGGGTTAATTGATCATCCAAAGTTACGGTGGCTTTTATAATCATGAATCCTAAAAAGGTTCTATATAAAAAATGATTTCTCTCCTATGCACCATAATGTCATAAGCTTTTCCCCTTGACGTATGATGTAGAGAATGGCTAAATTACATTAAACACATGGAGTTACTTTGTATTAACTAAAGTCTTGAGGGAGAGAGATAGATGACAGAAAAAGATCATACAATAAGTTGTGCAATTCCCAATGAATCTAGCAATCATTCATCCAAAAAGCCGGCTGAAATAAAAGCGGACGGTTCTTTCACCCGGCAAACGAATCGGTTTACAACTCCTTTTGGTAATAATTTTGATGAGCTGCCTGTTGCGGCTGGACGCTATCGCTTGCTTTGGTCAGATGCATGTCCTTGGGCACACCGCTCTGTTATTGTTCGTAAAATTCTTGGATTGGAAAATGCAATTAGCTTAGGGAAAGTAAGTCCGATGAGGCCAAGAATAGAGCGTGTTGATTGGGAATTTTCCTTAGATGATCATGGAGTGGATCCTGTTCTTGGTGTTCAGTATGTTAGTGAAGTTTATAAGAATGCAGATCCTGATTATTCAGGGAGACCAACGGTGCCAGTGATGGTGGATCTTGAAACGAAAAAAGCAGTAAACAATGATTATTTTAAACTCACTAACTACTTTGAAACAGTCTGGGCTCCTTTCCATAAGGAAAATGCTCCAGATTTATATCCTAGTGATTTGCGCGCAGAGATTGACGCATTGAATGAGGTTATTTTTCATGATGTAAACAACGGAGTGTACAAATGTGGATTTGCCCGTTCGCAGGAGGCCTATGAACAAGCCTACGGTACATTGTTTGCTAGATTAGATGAATTAGAGGAACGCCTATCAAAGAGTCGTTTCTTATTTGGGGATTTTATTACCGATTCGGATGTGCCTTATATACGACATTGGTTCGCTTTGATGCCGCTTACTATTCCGCCTTTCGAACAAATCGAAATCTAATCCGTGAGTTTACGAACTTATGGGGATATGCGCGTGATTTGTACCAGACTGTTGGGTTTGGTGAGACAACTGGTTTTGATGCGATAAAGCGACATTATTACCTATCGATTACGATTGATCCCGGAAAAGGAGAAGTGAATATTCTTCCAAAAGGACCAGACACATCATTATGGCATACGGAACATAACCGCGCGGAACTAAGCAATAAAAAAGAAAAGTTTTTGCTAAAAGGGTAGGGGGAATCAAACATGAAAATTCGTGATGCAAAACTAGATGAATTAGATTTTATTCGCGAGCAACGAGTGGCTGCTTATGCGGAGCATTCAGCGGCAATTCCAGCTGCGCATTGGCAAGCGCTGAGGCAGGCTATTTCTTCAGAAGCTGAACGCCAGGATGGTGTTGAACTGATAGTGTGTGAACTGGATGAAAAAATAGTCGGTAGTGTCGTCTTGTTTCCTGCTAAAACAGATGCATATGAGGGTAAAGTAGAAGAGTTAGATTATCCAGAAATCCGAATGCTTGCCGTTACTCCTGAAAATCGTGGCAAAGGTATAGCTTCCGCCTTAATTGCTGAATGCATAAGAAGATCTAAAGCCAAAAATCACAAATTTATTGGACTACATACTGGAGAGTTTATGAAACAGGCGATCCAGCTTTACACTAAACACGGCTTTGAGCACTTGCCACAATATGATTTTGTGCCGGCAGATGATGGGATTGTAGTTAAAGCCTTTCGATTGGGGATATAATGCAGTGACAATCACATAAACGGGTTCCACCTAGAAATCAGACAGTACTTGGTTCATTTCTATCCTTTCTCTTTGTTTTATCCTGTACATATCTTTTTGCTGGGGTACACTAATAAACGTAAAATTATTTACAAAATAATGGAGGAACCACAATGCTTGCTAAACTACTAAAAACAGAACGCGGTTACCTAGCTCAATTTAATCGCTTCTTAAATCATCCAGTGGGAAATGTATGGGGCATGTTGACGGACAACGATAAATTACCTCAATGGTTTTCTGAACTTCGTGTAAAGGATCTTCGCGAAGGTGGGGCATATACTTTTAATATGGGAGATGGGAATCTCATAGAAATGCCTATCCTTGAATTAAAAATTCATTCTGTATTAGAATTCACCTGGGCGGATGATGTCGTGCGATTTGAATTACATCCAGACTCAGCAGGATGTCAGTTCATATTAAAAGAAAAGATTAATAAAATAACAGACCACACACCGAGAGACCTAGCAGGATGGCATGTGTGTCTTGATGTGATTAGTGCATTACTAGACGGAAGAACTATACAAAATCGTAAAGCGGAGTGGGAGAAGTGGTATCCTAAGTATGTTGAAGCTGTGGGTGAAATAACCAAATAACAACATTACATTAAGACTGGGCTAGCTGCTTCAGTCCTTTTTTATGCCCATTTTTAAAAAACATATTGCAAAGATAAATACAATTTGCTAATATATCGTTAAACGATATATTGATACGCGATATAGCAATAGACGATATATAAAAGCAGGTGAATTTGGATGAAACAAATTGAAGATTATTTACCGCTATCACAAGCGACTTATTATATATTGTTGTCGCTAAGGGAAGTGCGGCATGGATATGCGAT
Organism: Lederbergia panacisoli; assembly: GCF_024626525.1. Taxonomy (GTDB): domain Bacteria; phylum Bacillota; class Bacilli; order Bacillales; family Bacillaceae_C; genus Lederbergia; species Lederbergia panacisoli. The sequence continues at coordinate 38,642 of NZ_JANJGU010000007.1, read as the reverse complement.
TATGCAGGATGTTGAAGAAATAAGTCATGGAGAGGTCACGATGGGACCGGGAACGTTGTACGGGGCGCTAGGAAAGCTCGAGAAACAAAAGATTATTGCAAAAGCGGATGTAGATAAGGAGGATAGACGCAAGTATTACCTTCTTACTCCACTCGGTAAAGAAGTTCTCCAGATGGAATACAAGCGCCTTGAATCTCTCGTAAGAAATGCGAGTGGCATCATTAAAGAAATGGAGGGTGAACATGATGACAGTCAAAAAATTTAAGTTATTTACCCCCTCTAATGTTCATAAAGAGGAACAATGGCTTACAGAAATGTCTCAAAAAGGACTGCATTTTACTAAATATCGTTTAGGAATGTATTATTTCGAGGAAGAACCTAACTATTCATATGTCTATCAAATTGATTTTCGTGATGCGGATGACGACTATTTTCAATTATATAAGGATGCAGGCTGGGACCATGTTGAATCATTTATTCAAAAGTTTCATTATTTCCGAATGCCCGCTAATCAGGAAAATATTAAAAAAATATATTCCGATCGTGAGTCAGTGAAAGAAACATTTCAACGGATGATTCAATTTTATTTAGTGATGTTTCTTGCCTTGTTGGGATGTCAAGCCGGTTTAATTGCTACTTGGAAAGGGTATGTCTTTCAAATAATCGCCGCAAGCTTAGTGGGACTAGTTTTTATTCTTTATTTGTATGTATTTTTCACTCTCAAACGAAAAATTGATTATTATAAATAACGAACGCATGTGCTACAATAGATATATCCCATTAAAATAGGTGAGAAAATGGATGATCAAATAAAAATAGCCGTGCGTCCCCTTGTAGAATATGTATACCGAAGCGGAAGCATTGAATCAGGCTTTAGAAGTGCTAGTACATTGACTGAGGGAACGAAAGCACATCGCAAAATTCAAAAAAATTATGATGAAGATGCTGAAAGTGAAGTGTTTCTTCAAACTGAGATGGTTTATGATCATCTCCTTTTTGTTATTGAGGGAAGATGTGATGGATTACTTCGTACAAAAGAAGGATTTACTATTGATGAAATCAAATCGACATCTGGAAATCTTCGGGACATTACAGAAGATACATATCCTGTTCACTGGGCTCAGGCGAAATGTTATGCCTATATGTACATAAAACAGCATGACCTCACAGAAATGAATGTCCAGCTCACTTATTTTCAAAAAGAATCGGAAGAGACGAAGAAATTTAGAAAAAGTTATAGCTTTCAAGAATTAGAAGATTTTATGTTTACACTTTTAGAGAGCTATGCTCCTTATGCGAAGTGGATAAAGGAACATGAACGAGAGTTGAAAAAAAGCGCTCGTAATCTTCAATTCCCATATGAATCATATAGAAACGGTCAACGGCAATTAGCGGCCTCAGTATATAAAACAATCGTAGAGAAAAAAACATTATTTGCAACAGCTCCTACAGGGATTGGAAAAACGGTTTCTACCTTATTTCCTGCTGTAAAAGCAATCGGAGAAGGAGACCTCAAGAGAATTTTCTACTTAACAGCCAGAACCACAACTCGTCAAACAGCGGAGGAAGCATTTCGATTAATGGTGAATAAAGGTTTGAATGTGAAATCAGTCACCATTACGGCGAAAGATAAAATCTGTTTTACCGAAGATAAAATATGTACAAAAGAACATTGTCCTTTTGCGGATGGCTTTTACGACAGGATTAATGATGCTGTACTTGATATTCTTTCAAATGAGACAGAGATGTCTAGAAAAGTTATTGAGACATACGCAAGAAAGCACATGGTGTGCCCATTTGAATATTCGTTGGAGTTAGCATACGCCTCGGATGCTGTTATTTGCGATTATAATTATATTTTTGATCCACGTGTATCATTGAAACGTATGTTTGATGAGACAAAAAAACAGACGGTCCTTCTAGTCGATGAAGCGCACAACTTAGTTGATCGAGCAAGAGATATGTATTCAGCGAGCTTGGAGAAAAGGATGTTCTTAGAATTAAAGCGTTTGTATAAACCTAGTCAGGTTTTTGAATCTGCAAAGTTAATAAATGATTTTTTCATTCGTCTCAGGAAGCAGTCGGATGGTGAACAATATCAAGTTTTACAAGAAATAGATGAAGAATTTAATGAGCTTGTTGAAAAATTCATTGAAGATGCGGAGCAAGTATTACAAAGGAGGGGGTCGGAAAGAGAGGATGCCCAAGCTTTGCTCGATGCTTATTTTGCAGCTTTGAGCTGGTCGCGCATCGCTAAGCTGTATGACGAACAATATGTCACATATATTGAAGTAAATCGCAATGAAGTGATGATCAAAATGTTTTGTTTGGATCCTTCCACTGTAGTTTATCAAGCAGGGAAGTCATTTAAATCGCGGGTCTATTTTTCAGCCACATTGTCTCCATTACATTATTTCATGATGATGCTCGGAGGCAAAGAAGAAGATTATACTGTATCGATTCCATCCCCTTTCGCGAAAGAACAGACGGATGTAAAGGTTCAGCCATTATCTACAAGATATCGTGATAGGGAAGGATCCGTATTGCCGATTGTTCGATCACTTGAAGCTGTCATCAAAAAAAGTCCTGGGAACTATATTATTTTCTTTCCTTCTTATCAATATATGAATCGCGTTTTTGAAGAATGGTCGTTATGCAATATGGGGATTCGGACGATTATTCAAGGTCCGGGAATGTCTGAATTTGAAAGGGAAGATTTTTTAATAAAATTTCAACCAGATCAAAAGGAACCACTTTTAGCTTTTGCGGTGCTTGGCGGAATTTTTTCAGAAGGTGTCGATTTAAAAGGTGATCGGTTAAATGGTGTCTTTTTAGTTGGAGTTGGGCTTCCGCAAATAGGCTTTGAACGAGAATTAATTAAGGACTATTTTTCTAGAAATGGACAAAATGGCTATGATATCGCGTATGTGTTTCCTGGGATGAATAAAATCCTTCAAGCCGGCGGACGCCTTATTAGAACAGAAACGGATACAGGTATCATTATGCTTTTCGATGATCGCTATCTTCAGCCCAAATATAAAAAAATGATGCCGGATGAGTGGAGGGACTTTCAGATTTTCTAAATGGTCGGGTTATATAGCTTTTTAATGGGTAAATTAATACATATATCTCATTAAAAAGGGTAAATAAATCATGAAAAGCATCCAAAAGATATACACAAATGACATAAAAAACATCTTTACAAACTGGGCTGCCGCCATTATGATCGGCGGCCTTATTGTACTTCCTTCCCTATATGCATGGCTTAATATTGCGGCGATGTGGGACCCGTATTCAGAAACAGGCAACCTTCCTGTTGCAGTTGTAAATGAGGATCAGGGAGCTAAAATTCGTGATAAGGATATCGATGTAGGGAAATAGCTAGTAAAGACTTTAAAAACAAATAAAAGCATGGATTGGCATTTCACGAATCGGAAGAAAGCAATGGAAGAGGTCGATTATGGCAATTATTTTGCTGTGATTATCATACCAAAGGATTTCTCTGAAAAATTGGCAACCGTCATTTCTGCTAAACCAGAAAAAGCGCAAATGGAATATTACGTTAATGAAAAAATCAATTCGGTTTCACCGAAAATTACCCAAAAAGGAGCCTCTCTTATTGTTGAGCAAGTGAGCAGCAAGTTCATTTCCACAGTAAATGGGGTTATTTTTGATTTGTTCAATGAGATTGGCCTCGAATTGGAGCGCGATCTACCGGATATTGAAAGATTCGAGCGTTACATATTTATACTTGAAAAAAACTTGCCGGAAATCAATCGTGTTTTAAATGAATCACTGTCCGACGCAGCTTCAGCAGAGAACATTCTGAACAAAGCAGAAGGGGAAATTCCGGAGGTCAGGCAGCTTACTAATAATGGACTTGATACCATTAATAAAACAACTGATTTTATAACAGCAGCTGAAGACCGGCTGAATGCCATCGCTCCAACAATTATAACGGATGTGGTGAAGGTTCAGAAGATCTCCGCTGATATTAACAACTTTTTAAACAATGCCCAAAACGTAAATATAGATTTAAGCAAGGGGGAACAGTTACAAAAAAACTTGCAGGATCAGTTTAATAATGCACTGCAAACAATTGATACGATTGAATTATCTTTAATAAAGCTTAAACAGATTAATACCGAACAGGGAGGAGGCGCTGGCAGTGAACAACTGGATGAGTCAATCGCAAAAACGGGTGAATTAAAGGCAGCTTTGCAAACTGTCGGAAGCCAAATAACGGATATTAATCAATTTTTGATCCAGAAAAGGCATGAGATTAAAGATACACTCGAATCAATAAAAGATAAGGCATCTACAGTTCCCGCAAAATTGGATGCTTTTATTAAAGAATATAATGATTCGATTGAGCCGACGATTTTAGCTGATGAAGCGAATGCGAAAAAAACTTTGTCAAATGCGAAAGCGATCTTAACAGAGGCTCAATCCACCTTAACGGAAGTTGAACGAGTTTTAAAAAGTACACAAGGGAATTTAAAAGAAGGTAAAAAGGCGTTAGATTACGCACATGGTCAGTTTCCGTATGTGAATTCAAAGGTAAAAGAACTTGCGGACAAAATTCGAAAAGTAAAAAGTGAAGCAGATATTAATGAAATCATAAATTTACTCCGACATGATCCGAATGCAGAACGTAATTTCTTTGAGGAGCCTGTGAAGCTAAACGAGCATAAACTTTTCCCGATTAAAAATTATGGCACAGGCATGACGCCATTCTATACAGTGCTTTCCATTTGGGTAGGTGCACTTTTGCTCATTTCTCTATTAGCTGTTGATCTACATCAACATGATCTATATACAGGAAGACAAATTTACTTCGGTAGGTTTTTAACCTTTTTAACGATTGGATTTTTACAAACACTTATTGTTACATTGGGAGATGTATTTATTCTTCGTGTATCAGTCAGCGCTCCCTTTTGGTTCGTCATTTTTGGACTTTTTATTTGTCTCGTTTTCATGTTAATTGTCTATTCGCTTGTTTCAGTCTTTGGAAATGTAGGAAAGGCGCTGGCGATCATTATGCTTGTCTTACAAATTGCGGGTTCTGGGGGAACTTATCCCGTCGTACTCCTGCCGAAGTTCTTTCGGATCATCAGTCCGTTTTTACCATTCACTTATGCTGTCGATTTAATGAGAGAATCGGTAGGGGGGATTGTATTGGAAAGGGTGCTGCATGACATTTTATTTCTTTCCGTATTTGGATTAATCGCCTTATTGCTAGGTACATTTTTAAAAGAACCTCTTAGCAAAAAGACGCAAGCGCTATTAAAAAAGTCAAAAGAATCTGGGCTTTTTCATTGATTATGTTGTAATCCATCCTGATTCGTTATATGATTAAATTATATTCTTTATTGAGAACAAACGAGTGAATCAGGAGGGACATAATGGATTTGAAATCTGTACGTCGTTATCAAGAAACATTGGTGCACAGTAAAGACACAGTAAAAGCGGATGTTCATTATAATGAAAAAATACTTCAAACCCTACAAAGAATTGAAACAAAAATCGATGTAATATTGATGCAAAAAGATCGGCGGCACCACATAGAGTGAATCTTTTTAGTTCAGTTTACGTATACTTTTGTACTAGCAAATTTAAGAGGATGATAGGATATGACTGAATATAGTATAAAGGTACAGGATGAGTTGCAGGTTTGGAAAGGAAAAATGCTTAAGCAGTCAAGCCTCATTAATCGAATATCGAAAAAAGCGCAAACGAAAGTTAACAAACTGATTCCTGAAAAAGTGCATGCCGTTATGACGGAAAGTATTAAAAACATGGTAAAAGCAACTTTAGTCGGATCAAACGTAACGACGAAGAAGCATCAAACCCTTGGTATGAATCTTTATGAGAAGGACGAACTACTTAAAGAAAAGCTGTCCACTTATCGAAAAACAGCTGTTATTGAAGGCGCGGGTACGGGTGCTGGCGGAATTTTGCTCGGTTTAGCTGATTTTCCATTATTATTGTCCATTGAGATTAAATTTTTATTTGAAGCGGCTGCCATTTATGGTTTTGATACAAATGAGTATGAAGAGCGCTTGTTTATACTTCACGTTTTTCAACTTGCTTTTTCTAGCGATGAAAAACGAAAGGAAACCTTTCATATTATTGAAAACTGGGAGGAAGAGAAGCAATTTCTAATGGATATGGATTGGCAAAAGTTCCAGCAGGAATATCGAGATTATATTGATTTCGTTAAAATGTTGCAATTGATTCCTGGATTTGGCGCGATCGTCGGTGCATATGCAAACTATAATTTGCTAGATCATCTTGGTGAAACAGCAATGAACGCATACCGATTAAGAACTTTGCAGGCGCAATAAGCCGATTCCCCTTAAGCTAATCGGCTTTAATCCCTTTTTTTACTGATTAAAAGCGTGACCTGCGCCATTGTAAAGGTTAAGGATGACTTTTTTCGGTAAGCCAAATATTTGGGTTCCCATTTATCTGCATATTTTTCCTTGAAATTTCTTAACCCTTTAAAATGGTAAAGAAAATGACCATGTAAAAATAATTGAGCGGCCATTCTTTCGCTTAAAAAAGAAAACTTTGATTGTCCGACATTAGAAAGGGGGGCCATCCCTAAATTAAATGTATGATAGCCTGATTCCTTTGCCCATTCAAACAGAGAAATAAAAATAAAATCCATTGTTCCGGCGGGGGCACCTGGAATAAAGCGCATTAAATCAACAGATATCGTCTTGTCCTCATCATACATAGGCATAATGCTGGCAAAACCAATAATTCCATTTTCTCCTCTTAATACTATGATCTTTGACATATTCAAGTAATGCTCATTGAAATATCCGAGTGAAAAGCTTTTTTCATTTCTGCCATCAAGCCATTTGTCTGAAACCTCTTTTAATACTAGTAATAGATCCGTTTGAAAAGGTGGATCCATAACCTCAATCAAGTAGCCTTCTCTTTCAAATTTATTTTTTATCGCCCTTTTCCCTTTCATTTTCTTTCCGGTAAGTGCAAATTTATCTATATCAAGGAATGCCTCTTCACCTAGTTTGAAAAAGTCAAAACCATATTCATGTAAATGGGGAATGATTTTATTGCTTGCCTCATAGAAAACTAACCTATAACCAAAACGGTCAGCCGTTTCTAGAAATTCTTCGATAGCGGAAGGAAAATCTTCTCTATTTCCTACGGGGTCACCAAGTATAATAATCTTATCGGCATATATTTGATAGCTAAATAGAACGGTTTCGCTTTTATTCCAGAAAACAAATTTATCGTGCAGAAAGATAAGATGAGAAAGCACAGTCCCTTTAAATTTCTCAATATGTTTCATTATTTTTTGCTCCTGATGGATCGAGGGTTCACTCGCGATTAGCTTCGGTTTCCGGATAAAATAACCCAAAACTAAAATGAAACCAGCAATTACGACCCCAATGATCCCGCTGTAGAACAAATCATTATAATCAGTAATGACAAGAGGACGGAGCCTTACAGGAATATTGAACTTTGACGTTGGCAAATTCATATATCCAATTAAGATATACATAGCTGTGATGATGATGACAACAGTAATATCAACAAGGCCCTTCCCCCAAGTTATTACATAACTTTCGCGATAAAATCGCTTTTTAGACAAAAATAAAAGGGAAGCTACAATTAATAAAAATATAGTTTCTTCATAATCAATTCCTTTTAACACAGAAAAGACAGCAGCAAGGGATAGCACTAAAATCGTTAAATAGTAAGCTCTTTTTACCTTATATTCGATCCCTCTGCATAACCCCAAAAGAATAAAGCCTGCGGCAACAGTCAATTGATGTGAAACTTGCATAATTGGCTGCGATAAAAACTTTTCTGCGATTTTTAGCCTGTACAACACGCCTGGTACGGCAGCTGAAAGCAAAAGAATTAGTCCTGATATAAAAATAAGAACGGTTAAAGTGATATGACTAACCCGTTGAAAGAAGATATTCGGCAGGTTATTCCATGAATGATTCCACCTATCCCAATATTCCTTAATGAAAAGGACGACGGCTAATAGGAAAGGAAAAATAAAATAGCCTAGTCGATATAATATGAGCAGAAAAAGTACCTTTTCATCAAGAATCCCGAAGCTTTGCATCCCCCAAAGGAAAACGAGGTCAAATGAACCAATTCCACCGGGAATCATACTGACAATCCCGGCGCAGGAAGCAATGATGAAAATAGGAATTAAGCTAGGTAAAGGAATGGGAATATTTAATAAATATGTTAAATACCAAATAACAAAGAATACAGCTGCCCATTCAAGTGCCGAAACAATTACAAGCTTACCCGCCACCTGGAGTTTTAAAGGTGAACTACTCATTCGCTTATTTTGAAAAATATAAACGCCAATAAATGATGGTAAATATAAAATGACGGCCAATACTGCAAGCATGAGCCACTTCGTATCATGAAACAAAGGGAAATTGCGATATCCAATTGGAATAACCCAAGCGATTAATGAAATTCCAGTAAGATAAAATAGCGTGACAGAAGCAATTGTTTTCAATAATCCTTGTTTTTCTACATCGTATTTTGTATAAAAATAACTTCTTAACATTAAGCCGACAAGGCCGCCAAATCCAATAATATTGGAAAATGTATTCACGATAAAAGACTGTTTTACTAACTTTTTTGGAGATATTTTAATCCCTAGTAGTTTAACGATCATCACATCGTATAAGAACATGGGAGAAACTGCACAAAGCGCAATAATGAAAAATAAAACCACTTCCCAAATTTGGAGTTGGCTTACTTCCTGTTGGAGTAGATTCATATCGACGCCTTTAACTGACTTTTGTATTTCGATGACCGCCAATATTAATAAGAGGAGCGGGAATAAAATTTTTAATATATTCAAAAGCCGCTCTTTCCGCATCTTTAAAATGGTTAACACCTCATTGTTGCTTATATGTTTTGACTTGTTGATTGTACCACTTAAGCAGCCTAATAACACAATGCGGAATCTTTTAGCCAAAAGTTTGAGTGCATTTCGACCTCGGTGTATTTTATTATAATTATTTATTAACCAATCCGTTCCAATAAAATCCTACAAGTTGTTTAGCCATTTCATCAATAGGGAAGAGACGGTTCTCATCAGCATCTTTGTAGTTGCCTACTGTCAATATAGCTACAAAAGCATGAGCAGCTAGTTTGGAGTTGCCTTGTGAAATTTCACCCTTCAACATAGCCTCCTCCAATGCTTCCTCAAGCACCTTATACATTTGTTTTTCCGCATTTTTAATTTCTTGAATTTGTGTTACAGATAAAGAGGTATTAGCCTCATTAAAAAAGCTTTTTACATCAATAGCAATGGTTGCTCGTAAAAAGGAATCGGCAAATGTATATAAACGTTCTTTCAATGGGCGATCGCTCGATAATATTTGATTCATTTGCTTTCTAATCCGCATCATCATTTTAACCATAGCATCAGTAAATAGTTCTGCTTTTTTAGAATAATAGTAATAAACGGTTGCTTTCGTAACTCCGCATGCTTGGGCAACATCATCCATTGAAACAAGTTGATAGCCATGCTCCAAAAACAAACGAGTAGCAACATCTAATATAACGTTTTTAGTTGGTTTTGCTTGTTCGTCCTGCCGTGGTCTTCCTATCGGACGCTGTTTCTGTTCCACGATTTTCTCTCCTTAAACCATAAATTATATAATATTATATCATAAAAAATTTATATCTTGAAAAATTAACTTACCAGTATATATAATTAAAATAAAAATGTGGAGGGAAGTGTTTTAGATGAAATTTCACCCTTTTAATACATGGGGAAAATTCGTTGGTGGCTCGTTATCAAGATGGATTACTTTAGCCATTTGGGTGTTATTGACCCTCGTTTTATCTTTTTCATGGCCAGCCGTAAATACGGTTGAAGATGATTCAGTAGAGGATCTGCCTGCTGCTTCGATGTCTCGGCAGGCAGACATCCTGATTAAAAAGGAATTTCCCAACGATGCAGGTAATCCTGTTTTAATCGTCTGGCATAGGGATGACAAACTGACAGATCAAGATTATGAAGCTATCCAAAAATTGTATTCATCTTTAAATGATGAGCCATTAAACATGCAGACAACTTTACCCCCGCTCGGAAATGTACCTGTTCCCGCACTTGCTCAGAGCTCATCTAAAGACGGCACTTCGATTGTGACTCCCATTTTTTTCGATAAGAACGCTGGGACGGAAATTTTACAAGAAAACATGAAATCATTGGTAGAAAGAGTAAACCAAACGTTAAATGAAGATCCTTTTGAAAAAAAACTTTCTGAACCGGGCTTGCATGTAAGATTATCCGGTCCTGTAGGTATACAGACAGATGCAGCCAACTTATTCAGTCAAGCAGATGTAAAATTGTTAATTGCGACCGTATTATTAGTCTTAATTTTATTAATTCTTTTGTATCGTTCTCCGTTTATGGCCATCATACCTTTAATTGTGGTCGGCTTTGCATACGGATTGATAAGCCCCATTTTAGGATTTCTTGCAGATCACGGTTGGATTACCGCCGACGCTCAAGGAGTTTCTATTATGACGGTCTTATTGTTCGGAGCAGGAACGGACTATTGCTTGTTTTTGATTTCAAGATATCGAGATACTTTGCTTCATGAAGAAAACAAATTTAAAGCACTCCAAACGGCAATCAAGGAATCTGGTGGAGCTGTTACGATGAGTGCCTTGACAGTTGTAATTGGATTGGCGACATTGGGTCTTGCTCATTACGGCTCTTTTCATCGGTTTGCAGTGCCTTTTAGCTTAGCCGTACTATTGATGGGCATAGCTGCATTAACTCTTTTGCCAGCTTTACTAGCTATTTTTGGCAGAGCGGCGTTTTATCCATTTATACCTCGAACAATAAAAATGACGGAAGCATTATCAAAAAAGAAAGGGAGCACGATTAAACAAAGAAAAGAAAAGGGGAAATTCAGTAAAGGCTTAGGGCGGATGGTCACTCATCGGCCATGGACTATAATAATATTTGCGCTGATCCTATTAGTAGGCTTAGCTTCATTTGTTCCACGCATCCATTATACGTATAATTTATTGGAATCATTTCCAAAAGATATGCCATCTAGAGAAGGTTTTGATTTAATCGCAAATCATTTTTCTGCTGGTGAGCTTGCACCTGTCAAAATTGTAATTGATACGGAAGGAAAGCATGAGGAATGGATGGAGCGGCTAGAACAAATTGCATTTATTGAAAGTGTTATGAATCCATTACAAGGCAAAAACAATTTGCAACTACAATTATATGAAGTATCGTTAAAAGAAAATCCTTATTCAGTAGAGGCGATCAATCGAATCCCAGAGTTACGGGACTATCTGAAGGAGATAATGGATAAATCCGGAATAAAAGATGCAGAAAGTCACTTTTGGATTGGGGGAGAAACGGCTGCCCTTTATGATACAAAAGTAACAACAGACAGAGACCAATCCGTCATTATTCCAGTCATGATTAGTATCATCTCTTTATTGCTTTTATTGTACTTACGTTCTCTGACAGCGATGATTTATCTGGTAGCAACGGTTGTTCTGTCATTCTTCTCGGCTCTTGGGGCAGGATGGCTTGTCCTTCATTATGGATTAGGAGATTCGGCTATCCAAGGTGCCATTCCATTATACGCATTTGTTTTTCTTGTGGCTTTAGGGGAAGACTACAATATCTTCATGGTTTCAGAAATATGGAAAAACAAACGAATTCAAAATCATCAAGAGGCCATCTCCAATGGTGTCATCCAAACGGGAAGCGTCATTACATCTGCCGGTTTAATTTTGGCAGGAACGTTTGCGGTATTGGCTACACTTCCAATTCAAGTCCTTGTGCAATTTGGAATCGTCACTGCTATAGGAGTACTTCTAGATACATTTATTGTTCGACCGCTCCTTGTGCCTGCTATTACGACTGTCCTTGGCCGATATGCCTTTTGGCCAGGAAAGCTATGGCGAAAGAAAGACGTTTCAGCAGAAAAGTCCTCCATATAGTAATGAACGAATTCCGAGTATCTTAGTCAATGCTCGGAATTCGTTATTTTATATAAAAGGATGAACCATCAACGATTTCAACGTCTTCCCTTTTTCGACAGTCATCCATTAATTTAAAAAGGGCCTCATCTTTTTTCTTTGCCTCAATCATGCAGTCAATTTGCGGGATAGTCCCTTTAATTTCTTTTAAAAAAGTGAAAAACATTTCAACATCGACATAATCTGAATGATGACGAAAAGCTTTCTCACTTTTTGGACTGGATATATGCATTTTTATGGGGAATGGAGAGGTTGTCCATGTTTGGATTACTCGTTCCCAATTAGACTGCCAATCACTATTTTGATGGTGGGCAAGATGATGGTGATAATCAAAAGCAAGAGGAATGCCTAGCTTTTCACACAAGTATAAGGTATCTTCCAAAGTAAAAGATTTATCATCATTTTCGAGCATAATCATTTTTTGTATTCCTCGAGGGACAACCATCCAATTTTCTACAAATCGTTCAAGTGAATTTTCTGTTTCCTTATAATTACCTCCAACATGCATAACACAGCGATGAGTTGGATTAAGATCCATCCCCTTTAATAATAAATAATGGTGTTTTAATGTAAGGATGGAGTTTTTCAAAACATCTGGCTTTAACGAATTAATAAGGACAAAGTGGTCGGGATGAAAGTCAACTCTCAAATCATGTTCTTTAATGAAGGTCCCAATCTCAAGAAGCTTTTCCTGAATAGGAGTTAAATAATCCCAATCTTGAAGTGCTTCATGGGTTGCCAAAGGGATAAGTCGAGATGTCATTCGGTAAAAATGAATGTCGTATGCAACGTTATGTCTTAGTAGACGTAATGTATTTTGTAAATTGGTTAAGGCAATTTGTTCCAACTTTCGTATTGCTGCCTCGCGATCTTTTAGTTTTTGGAAATTTGCATATGTCATTGTTTTTGACGGTGAAGCATTTTGAAGCTCCATGCTTAAAGCAACATAGCCAAGACGCACAAGTGTCATTTTTCCACCTCCGTTTTTAGTATGGAGAAATAACGGATTGCTAAACAAGGAAAAATTATGGCTAATAAAAAAACGATAATACAAAGTAAAGAAGTGGGATTGTAAACAGGCACATTAATGTAGTCAATAGCACCCCTGTGGAGGCAAAAAGTGTATCTGCTCCGTATTTTTGTGCGTATAACGAAATAGTAGGAGCAGAGGGCATTCCGGAAACAATTATGGCAATCAACAATAAGGAAAAAGGCGCTGATAAGGCGATAAAGGGAAGCAAACAAAGTGGTATTAAGATCAGCTTTGTCAATGCAGACTTCCATAAATAAATATTTTTTAATGATAAGGGCAATTCTTTAAATTGCACTTTGGCAAATAGAGACCCAATCAGCATCATGGAAAGTGGAATGGTCATTTTACCGACATTTTCTAGTGGCTTAGCAATCATTTCCGGCCAACTAAAGGGAAGGAATAAGACGCATAGTCCGATAAAAGTTGCAATAATTCCTGGGTTCCAAAAAACTTTCCGCCAATGGATTCGATTTTTAGACTTTGTAAAAATATGCACTCCATATGTCCAAATTAGAATCAAATAGCAAATATTAAACATGGTTAAATATACAATTCCTTGTTCTTCTAAAAGGATAAAGCTAACGGCATAACCGATAAAACCTTGGTTTCCGAATATAGTAAGACCTTCGTAAACTTTCCGCTGTTTCTCTTGAAGACGGGAACTTTTTCTCATCTTAGCAGCAAGTAAAATCGAAATGGCCAAAATATAAATTGACATAAAAACTAGCCAAAGTAATTCATGGATAACCTGTACCGAAAATGGAATGTCTAACGAGAACAAGATGAGAGAGGGCAGAGTGATATAAAGAACCAGCTGGGTTAAAACTTCATCGGCATGCTCATTCAAAATTCCACGTTTTCGCGCAACAAATCCCAATAAAGCAATAGCATAAAGAACTAACATTTCTTGTATAAAAGAATTCGCTGAACCCATTATCATCCCTCCTGTTGCCTACTGTATGAATAGTACAAACAATTGGTTCATATATCGCTCATCTATTAATAGCTTTTTTGAGAGGATAAGGAGTACCCCTTTGCTTCATACTAACAAAAAAATAGGGAGTGATTTTGAACATGGAATACCAACAAGATGCATCAATTGAACAACATTTAGTTCATTATAAAGAAGGGCTTGGCAACTACCAAAAAAGTATGCCTGAGCTTGTTAGTGCTTTTAATAATTTTACAGAAGTAGCCTTTAGTGAAGGAGAAATCCCTCAAAAATATAAGCAGTTAATGGGTTTATGCATCAGTATTTACTCCCAAAATGAACACTGTATGATTTACCACACAAAAGGTTGTCTAGATCAAGGATGCACAGAACAAGAGATAATGGAAAGTATCGGTGTTGCAGCCGCCATTGGTGGCGGAGCGGTCATGAGCCAAGCTGCTACGATTGTACGTGATAGCATCGAACAATTAAAGAAACAAAGACATTAGAGAAATCAAATGAATCGGCAGTGGGTAGCCTCATTAAGAACTACCCACTTTTTTTGTATTTAAAAAAGAATGGTAGTATTCAATACTTTTAAAAAACTGAATCTAATAGCTGGGAATTATATCTTCCAAGTTTTATTATTATATATATAATGTCCAACAAAGAAAGGTTGGTTCTGTATGGTAAACTCTGATTTAGTTAAACTTACTTCACTATCTTCAAAAGGTGGTTGTGGCTGTAAAATCGGTCCTGCCGACTTGGAGGAAGTAATACGGATGCTGCCACCTCCATCCGAAAATCCTAATCTACTTGTAGGCCTTGATACGAGTGATGATGCAGGAGTATATAAACTGAATGATGACATGGCAATCGTACAAACTGTTGATTTCTTTACTCCGATTGTCGATGACCCTTATTCCTTCGGACAAGTTGCGGCTGCAAATGCGATCAGTGATATTTACGCAATGGGCGGAAAGCCATTGACGGCACTCAATATTGTGGCCTTTCCAATCGCTACATTAGAAAAGAGGATTTTGTCTGAAATTTTACGAGGGGCAGCAGATAAGTTGCAGGAAGCTGGAGCAACGCTTGTGGGAGGTCACTCCATAGATGATAAGGAGCCAAAATTCGGTTTAGCTGTAACAGGTTTGGTACACCCTGAAAGAGTAAGAACGAATGCGGGTTCTAAGCCAGGGGATAAATTGATTTTAACAAAACCGATAGGAGTAGGAATATTAACCTCTTCCCTGAAGAAAGGGTTATTGAATCAATCAGAAATTGATCGGGTAACCGCTGTAATGACGACTTTAAATAAAAAAGCAGCCGAAACAATGGAGGGTTATGATGTACATGCTTGTACAGATGTAACTGGCTTCGGTTTGCTTGGCCATTCACTGGAAATGGCGAAAGGAAGCGGAGTGGGAATCCGGATTGTGAAGGAGCGGGTTCCTATTTTAGAAAGAGTAAGAGAATTGGCGAAACAAGGCGTTATCCCGGGTGGAACAAAAAACAATCACGCACATATACAGGATTCCGTATCTTTTCCTGAAAATATGGATACAATTGACCAATGGATTTTATGCGATGCCGTTACATCAGGTGGTCTTTTAATTTCTGTTGATGGTAACGATGCGGAAGAGCTTTTAGCCGAACTGCTTGAAGCTGGAGTCGAGGCGGCAATTATTGGAGAGGTAAAAGATGACCATTTAGGTAAAATTGTTGTTATCTAAAGGTTGCGAGGAGAGGTATTATGTTCCAAGATATAGTAATTGAAGATTTGATGGAGTTAAAAGGAAAAGACGGGATTGTCCTTGTGGATGTTCGGTCACCTTCTGAATTTGCTAATTCCACCATCCCAGGCAGCTTAAATATTCCCATATTTGATGATGAAGAAAGGGCTGAGATTGGAACATTATACAAGCAGGTGAGTCCAGATGCTGCTCAAGATCGAGGCCTTGAAATCGTTGCAGCAAAGCTTCCAAGTTTTGTAAAAGCTTTTAAAAATATAAATGGTGATATAACTGTTTTTTGTTGGCGTGGGGGTATGAGGAGTAAAGCTTCTGCTACTTTTTTGAATTTGATGAATGTAAAAGTGAATCGTTTACAGGGGGGAGTCCGGGCATACCGGAAGTGGATTGTCGATAAATTGGAGAATATGGACTTTTCTCAAAAAGCATTCGTTCTTAATGGCAACACTGGAACAGGAAAAACACTTATTTTGCGTAAGCTTCAGAACGAAGGGTACCCTGTAATTGATTTGGAGCAAATGGCGAATCATCGTGGATCCATTTTTGGACAAATTGGATTACATCCCCATAACCAAAAAACGTTTGATGCCCTTTTGGTTGAACGGCTAGAGAAATTAAAGGATTTCTCATATTTGTTGTTTGAGGGAGAGAGTAAAAGAATTGGAAGGGCGGTCATCCCGCCGAGCTTAAACGAGCTTAAAGAAAAAGGAACACAAATTTTTATTGAAATGCCCATGGAAGAAAGGGTCAATCATATTTTAAATGAATATCGCCCTTGGGAATACAAAAGCGATTTCACCGAAGCATTTCGTAAAATAAAATCACGAATTCACACTCCTATAGCAGCCCAAATAGAGAATTGCCTGCAATCTGATGATTTTTATTGGTTCGTAAGATTATTATTGGAACATTATTACGATCCACGTTACAAATATACTGCAGACCAATATCCCGAGGGCCAAAAAGTAACGTTGAGTGTCCAACATGTGGACGAGGCGGTTGTGAAAATAAAGACGCTAATTGGGGAGAGCTTGAAATCCGCAAGTAAATTGGCTTCGCTTTAATAGAGACAAAAAGGAATACGTGCTTGGAGGGATGTTGTTAAAAAACCTCCTGGTACGGACTTAAATCTAAATGAGGACTCAATTGAGACTGAAATCTAAGAAAAGTAGAGTTTTAGTCTCGATTCGCCTTCGATCGAGACTGAAGTCCAAAAGACGTAGAGTTTTAGTCTCGATTCGCGTTCAATCGAGACTGAAATCCGAAAGAAGTATAGTTTGAGTCCCGATTCGCGTTCAATCGAGACTGAAATCCGAAAGAAGTATAGTTTGAGTCCCGATTCGCGTTCAATCGAGACTGAAATCCGAAAGAAGTATAGTTTGAGTCCCGATTCGCGTTCGATCGGGACGCAAATCCGAAAGGCGTATAGTTTGAGTCCCGATTCGCGTTCAATCGAGACTGAAATCCGAAAGACGTATAGTTTGAGTCTCGATTCGCGTTCGATCGGGACGCAAATCCGAAAGACGTATAGTTTGAGTCCCGATTCGCCTTCAATCGAGACTGAAATCCTAAAGATTTATAGTTTGGGTCCCGATCTGTCCTTAATCGAGACTGAAATCTGAGAAAAGAAAATATCAAAATGAAAAGAAGATACGGCAACTCCGTATCTTCTTCCAATTTTACTTATAATACTTCTTCTTGTGATGATGCTTATGGTGAGGATGGTGGTCGAACTGTGTCACTTGATAAGGTGTGAATGATTGATTTTGAACCTGGACCTGGGTGTCATAGTGATGATGTCCATGATGTTGGTACACAGGGACAGGCATAGTCACAGGGTATTGCTGTACATAATGTTGCTTTGGACAACAAGGGTTACCCATAGAATAGTTCATAGGCATTCCGGGATATCCGTAAAAATTTCTTTCCATTTAATCACCTCGTTTGTTCATTTTCTCTATCCAGTTTATGTCCACAGGCAAAAGATGAAACCTGTAACGCCGGAAATGGGTGAAAAACGGTGATTTTGGGGAAAGAGCCGATAAAACAGCTGGGTAAATGCAACAAAATATAAGCATATTTGCCAATTTTCTCATGTGAAAAATCATTTGAAATGATCCTAAAAAAGTATTATCATTATAATACATTCTAGTGCAGACAGCTGGTAGTAAAAGTAACTCTTAATGCTAGGCATTTGGCTTCTAGTTCTATCAACAGCATTTTCAATTTTGGAGAAGTACCCAAGTCCGGCTGAAGGGGACGCACTCGAAATGCGTTAGGGCGGGCAACTGCCGCGTGGGTTCGAATCCCACCTTCTCCGCCATCACAAACTTATATTAATTTTTTTATATCTAAAATCGTTTGTAAATGCATTCCCTCGTGAAAGATTGTGCGGACTAACACCTGCTCAATCGTATGCATCCCCATCTCTGTTGGAGAGAATTCCTTTTCTACTCTACTGCCGTATTCTCTTGTTATTTCCTTAGGTTGCTTTTCTAGTATAAATTTAAGTTCATCGAATGAAGGGGTTTCGTTTGTAAAATCCTTCGGCGATGTTCCAAATCCAAACCATCTATTAAATTCTTCCGGAGCTGCTGTTTCTTCTTTCGTTACCGCCTGTATCCATAAGTACTGATCAAGATATAGATGGCCTAAATTCCAGCGAATATTATTATTGAATCCTTTCGGTATAAACTCCGCCTCTTCCTCCGTTACATCATCCAGTACACCTATAACATAACTTCGATACGTCTCCATTTGTTTAAATAATATCTCATGCCGTTGCTTCATCATAAAACACCCCTAAGTGATTGATACAAAATACATTCAAGCATCTCACCTTTTTTTCCTGCCAAAAAAATTAAAAAGCTCCGATCTCAATTTTGATCGGAGCATACTTATTAGTTATTGTTTTTCTGGACGGAATATCTTGTTATAAGTCAGACGATCTTCATCAAGATCTCTAATTTGCAAAATATTTCTCTTTTTTAAATAAAAACTTTTGAAGCTTTTTCCATTCTCGTTCTCAAATAAAATCACACGCTCATCTTCATCGTCGTTTTCAAGACCTTCTTTATATGCAGCGTTAGGGATATATTCTTTGACAATGGAATACTCAGGGAATTTTGCTAATTCGCTAACTTCTTCGGATGCGTTATTTTCTCCAGCGGCATTCTTTTTATCTTCCGTCTGTTCGGTCGTTCCGCAAGCAGCGATTAACAATAGAGTACCCAAAATGATAGCTAAAAGTTTCTTCATGATGTCATCTCCGTTTTTTTTATGTAATTTCTTCCGATTATAAATAAGTCGTTTATAATTGGACTAGGCACTTTTGATATGATAACTCTTTTGTAATTATATTGCAATAATTTTGCTTGATTGTTCATAATTCTAAAATTTAAGAAAATATTCAATAAGTAGGCGTGATGATGAAAATACTTGAAGTAGACTTGTATGAGCCGGTACATCGGTATTTTAAGAGATTAGGATATAAGGTTCACGGGGAAGTACACCATTGCGATGTGGCAGCAGTAAAGGATGAAAACTTAATAATTGTTGAATTAAAATTATTCTTAAATATCGATCTTCTTATCCAGGCAACGAAAAGACAGCGTCTTACAGACATGGTTTATATTGCAATCCCAAGGCCAAAATTCAGCTTAAGAACGAAAAAGTGGAAAGATATTTGCTATTTAATAAGAAGACTGGAATTAGGACTTATAATTGTGTCGTTTCAAAAATCAGGTGCGTATGCAGAGGTTAAAATCGATCCAAGTCCTTTTGACCGGAATAAAAGCATGCAGGTTAGCAGGAAGAAAAGGGAAAATATCGTGAAAGAAATAGAAGGCAGGCATGGCGATTATAATGTAGGAGGCAGCAATCAAACAAAAATTATGACAGCCTATAAAGAGAACTGCATTCATATCGCATGCTGCCTTGCATGTTTTGGAATACTTTCTCCAAGGAGATTGCGCGAATTGGGAACAGGAGATAAAACCCTCTCAATTCTTCACAAAAACTATTATGGTTGGTTTGAAAGGGTTAAGAGAGGTACTTATATTATTAGTGAAAAAGGGAAAACGGAATTGAAATTGTATCCTGAAATCGTTGAACACTATAACAGGAAAATATTTGAAACCTCCAATCTTATTTAACCGTAACATATATAAGGGGGTGTCTCTATGAGGCAGGATATATATGGTCGGCAGATGGAACTCACAATGAAACGATCTGAGCGTGATCGTATTAAACGCCGCTTAGATGGAGCTGAAAAAAGATTAACTGAAGCAAGCGAAATTCGCGATAGATTATATAGGCAATTAACGAAAGAACAACAAGATATTGCCAAGCTTGGGAAATTTTCGTTTACGAATAAAATTAAAGCTTGGACAGGAAAATGGGATGAACAGATGGAGAAAGAAATGGCCGAGGCGGCTGAGGCGGAGTTAAAGTATAACGAAGCAGAAAAAACGGTGATAGACCTTAAAATGGAAACAGAAAATTTGCGAAAAGAGATGCAAAATCCCGATTTTACTTATATTGATGAGGACTGGACCGATTTTTTAAAGGAAAAAGAAATATGGATAAGACAAAATGATTCTATTGCAAATAGCTCATTACAAAAAATTGCCGATGAACGTGTATCTCTCCGGTCAATGCTGCGCGAAATTAGCGAAGCAGAGGAAGCGGGGCGTAAAGCTATTCGTGCATTGGATGGAGCTCTCGATAAATTAGGTTCTGCTGAAGGAATGTCGATGTGGGATACCTTTCTAGGTGGAGGATTAATCGTCTCTGCGATTAAATACTCGCAAATTAATAGTTCTGAAGATTTGATTCATCGTGCTCAGCGTGCATTGCGGCATTTTGAAACAGAATTAATGGATGTTCAAAATATTGCCGCGGAATCGTTCACTATTAATAAAAAAGATATTTTCACGTTTACGGATTTATTTTTTGATAATATTTTTTCTGATTGGATGGTTCATTCTCGAATAACTGATGCAAAAAGTAAACTAAATCAAGTCCTTCACGATGTGCGGCGTGTGCTAGACGGATTGGCAAGAAAACGTGACGAATTAAATCATGAACTAATCAGGCTTGATGTGCAGGAACAGGACATCATCATATCATAATATTGACACGTACGAAAACGTCATAATTTTCGTACGTGTTTTTCTTTATGTGTAGGGGTTAGCTAGAGGCTTTCGTCTATATAAGTGTCATTTACATAAGTATAGGGAATATAAAAAAGAATAAAAATCAGCCTCAAGTCTGAGTAAATAATTAGTCTGTGGTGGGGTTCATCCGCCATCTAAATCTCGTATGCTAAGAGGGAATCAATGAAAGGGTTGAACAGTATTGAAAAAAATATTATTTTTCCCACTGTTAAGAATGCCATCAGGACATCATCAAGTTGCGGATACTATTGCAAGCTATATACAAAAGCGAAGCCCGAGCATTACATGTAAAAAAATAGATTTATTGAGTACGTGGAATCCACTTGTAGAGAGTGTTGTAACACAGGTCTATCTAGAATGGATTCATTATTTTCCTAAATCATATGCTCATGTATACCGTCACATGGCACATACATCTAAATCACAACGTTCTTATAAATACTATGAAATTTTATTTATGAAAAAGATGAAGCAAATAATATTAGAGGAAAAACCGGATCTTATCATCTGTACCCACGGTTTTCCATCCTATATACTTAGCAAACTAAAAATGAAGAACGAAAGTGTAGCCCCTGTAATCAATGTGTATACAGATTTTTTCATCAATGATGTATGGGGGAAAAAAGGGATAGATTATCATTTTGTGCCAAATCATAAGGTGAAGAAAGATCTAATAGATCAAAATGATGTTTCCGAAGATTGCATATTTGTAACCGGGATACCTACAGCTGAACAAATAGAAGAGAGTTTAAGAACGAAGAAGAATAATACGAATTACCGAATTCTTGTATCAGGCGGCAGTGTCGGTTTGGGTAATATTACGGACTTAATGAAGCAGCAAAAGAATGATTCAAATGTTGAATATTTGGTTTTATGTGGGAAAAATCAACATCTATACAGAAAAATAGAGAAGTTAAATAGTGGTAATATCCATCCACTCCCATATATCAGTTCGAGAGAGGAAATGAATCATTTATACGACGAAGTCGATGCTATCGTGACGAAGCCAGGCGGTGTAACCATTAGTGAAGCGCTGAAAAAAAGGTTGCCTATCTTTATCCATTCAGCACTGCCAGGTCAAGAAGAAATCAATTTAACGAAAT
Organism: Lederbergia panacisoli; assembly: GCF_024626525.1. Taxonomy (GTDB): domain Bacteria; phylum Bacillota; class Bacilli; order Bacillales; family Bacillaceae_C; genus Lederbergia; species Lederbergia panacisoli. The sequence goes on along the minus strand of NZ_JANJGU010000007.1, from coordinate 16,602 downwards.
TAAAAGAGCTAGGACTCGTGTTTGAATTACAACAAAACGAATCATTGTCTGAACAAATTACAGGCTTTTTCAACCATTCATTTGATGAGTTTCAAGACTCTTTAAAATCATATTTAATGGAATTAAGAACCGGGAATCCTGATGATATTTCTAATACTATTCATTCTTTAATGAGAGCTGATGAAGAAAGAAGGATTACTGCCCAATGATTCAACAATTTTTAGAATGGCTTAATACAATAGGAATTCCAGGTTTATTCATTGTCATGTTTTTGGAAGGTTCTTCTTTGCCGTTTCCAGGATTAATTGTTGTTCTTTCGTATGGCTATGTATTGTCCCCGGGCTATATACAAACGGTTTTTTTAGCTGGTGGAATGGCAATCTCTTATAGTATTTCTAGTCTAATCCCATATTTTATTGGACAGAAGCTTGAACAACATTTTCCGATACGATTTAAAAGGGGACTTGAGAAAGGAACTGCCTTCTTTAAACGATATGGAATCTGGAGCATCGCACTATCACGGCCATTTGGCATAGGAAATTACATCTCATATGTTGCCGGGATGAGTAAAGTAAACGTAGTAAAATATTTAATTTTGACCTTTTTAGGTATTTATCCTTGGTCATATGTCATGATTCTACTTGGAGACTATTTAAAAGGAAATTATGAAGCTTTTAAAAATTACTCCAGTTCATTTGGAATATATGGTTACGGAATTGTCATCATTGCAATTTTAACGATTTTTACACTATATAAAATAAAACAGAGAAAAAAGGAATTATCAGGATTAAGAGAGGGAGGACGGGGCGATTGAAAAGAACGGGACTTTCACTAGGGGGTGGCTCTCTTAGGGGTGTTGCCCATATCGGTGTATTGAAGGAATTGAAGGAACAAGGTATAGAAATAACTCATATCGCAGGAACAAGTGCGGGGGCAGTAGTTGGGGGACTTTTTGCAAGTGGAATGCATCCTGAACAGATGAAAAGTGTTCTCCATGATTTGTCGATCCGCCGCCATATTGACATTGGTTTTAATCGTAAAGGCTGGATTAAGGGGGATCGTATTTATCAAACATTATTAAAACTCACTGATGGTAAGCACTTTTCGGATTTGGATATTCCTTTTGCCGTTATTTGTGTTGACTTAGTATCAGGAAAAATGATGGTTATCGATGCGGGAGAGGTGGCGATTGCGATTCGTGCCAGTATTGCAATACCAGGGGTATTCTCACCCGTTGAAATAGGAAACAAAATATTAGTGGACGGGTATATTTTGAATAACAATCCTGCAGATATAGTAAGGGAAATGGGGGCAGAAAAGGTAACATCCGTCCGGGTTCAAAGCTCCCACGTTCACCAGCCGACAAATCTATTTTCAGTATTAAATAGATATATAGATATTGCGAGTGATCAAAACACCGATCGCTGTCTCGAAGAACATTCGGACATATTAATTGACATCGATTTGCAAGATATTGGCCGCTTTGAAACAAAGTCTTTATCAAAAGTCATTGAATTAGGACAGTTGGAGGCGCAAAAAGTCCTTTTTCATAGGCAAAGCAAGGTTATCTATATCGATCAGTGGATGCAAAAGGTTCACTAAAATTTTGGTGGCGTTAAACTCTACCTTGTCCAAGTGGCAAGGTTATTTATATATGTGTAAGTTAGTGTAACATAGCCCCAAGAATTTTCGTCTTTATAATTGGGGAGGGGTTAGGATGGTCAAAAAAATTTCATTAATCGTCTTTACCATTACATTTTTTGGAGCTTTTTTATTCGGATATAAGGTATTGCAATATAAAGAAAAAAAGATAAGCGAAGTCGCAAATCTGAAGTATAGTGAGGTTACAAAGATCGTATTTTATGATGGCAAAGGGAATAAACCGCCTTACACCATTAAAGAAAAACAGAAGTTAGTAGAATTCGAGAAGCTTTTGAATCGTTACATAATAAAAAAAGAAAAGCTTCATGAAGATGCAAAGGGATGGATTCATAGAGCTGATTTATATAAAGGCGGGGAAAAATTGACGAGTATTACTTTTAATAATCCTATGGAAATAGACGGTATATATTTTGATATTGTTGAAGGACCATCATTTCCCGAGAGTATAGATGAGTTTTTGGAATCCGTAAGTCCAAATTAATATTAAAAAGCACATTTTTAGGGTTTTTAAAAATGTGCTTTGATGCAAAAAACGCTACTCTTCCTTATAAAATCTTTCCCCGGTATCGGGATTAAAATAAACGACCAGTCTTTTTTGGGTTGTTGGATCAATTGAAACTTCCTTTGTGCGGACAAAACCCTCAGGAACTTTTTGGCCGTGCTTTGTTTTAAAACGGCGATCCCAAATAAACCATGAACCAAAAATTAAAATAATAGCTGCGATAATCTGCAAACCGTAAAATCCAAGAAACCATTTCATTCTATTTATTCCTCTTCAGCAACGACAGCTGTTCCGTATGCGACGATTTCACTCATGTTTTGACCAATTTCGCCTGAATCAAATCGCATCATAATAATAGCATTTGCACCCATTACTTTTGCATTTTCAACCATCCGATCCATTGCTTGTTTTCGTGCATCTTCCAACATTTCCGTATATTGATTAATTTCTCCGCCGACTAACCCTTTTAAAGCAGCAACGATATCTTTACCAAGACCGCGCGCTCTAACAGTTAAGCCAAAAACAGGACCTTTAACTTCTTTAATTTTATAATTTGAGATATTTTCAGTTGTGACGATTATCATGATGGGGCCAACTCCTTATTGGATTATTTATCCTTATTTTACCTGAATGTTTTTCAATAGTCATTAATGTATTTTTAGTAGCTTTTCTTCCGCCATTCTATTAAATTGATTGGATTCCCATCAGGATCATAAACATCAAAGTCGATATGATCATTCATCTCAGAAGACCATTTATTAATTTCGCCCACCTTATATCCTTGACTCGTTAGTCGCTCGTAAATACCTAAAACGTCGTTGCAATTCAGATTAAATACAGGTTGTTGGAATATATGCAAATTATCCTTCGTTTCAATTAACGTAAGAATGGGTGAATTCTCATTAATAATATAATTTGCGCCTCTGCCGTCTTTCCATCGTTCGACATCGCGAAGCTTGAGACCCAGTGCATCTGAATAGAATGGTATAGAATCTTCTAAGTTACTAACTCTTAAAAATACAGCTCCTAAAAAGTTAACTATCATATTGGCACCTCTTGTTTATTATTTTCTTAATATTTCTTTAAAGCATAATGATTTTCCTCCCGGATAAATTAAATTAAAAAGCTATGGGTTCTATCATAAAGCAGGAAATAGACAATCAATAGCGAATACATTGTCTATAAAAAATCTGGAGGCGGTAATATGTATGCTAGCTTAATACTAGTACTGCTTTTACTCATATTTACTATTTTATCAGCTTGTGATGCGAATAAATCTTTGCCGACAGAAGATTTACCGCAGAGTAGCATTGATTTATATCCTAAAGAAGATTCCCCTTCTTCCATTGAGTTAGATCGAATCATGAAATGGGCTGATAAAGGAATGGTGGTTCATTCACCATTCAATGTGTTTGATAGTTCGATCCAGCAGGTGAAGTCTGAGTGGGGAAAGCCTGATCATGTTGACCAAGTGGCAGGTGGTTCTTATGCGACTTATAGTGAAAAACAGACTGTCATCGGATTTAATCAAGATGGTGAAATTTATGATGTGCGTTCTTATGGTCCTAATTTACATGAATTAACGATAGAAAAAGTTGAAGATAAACTAGGGCAGCCAAAAGACATTAGATTAAATGATCAAGACAGTATTTATGTGTATGAATTGAAGCAGCAGATTGAGCTGAAATTAATTTTCTCCAATAAAACTAAGAGTGTCGATCATATTTCAATTTATAACCCTGTTCGCGCCGAAGCTGAGCAATACGTTCTCGATATAAAAGGAAACTCGAATCAATTAACCGACAAAGCTTGGAAAAGTATGCAAGCTTGGCGTGCTCAAATTAAAAGCTTTTCTACAGAACATCAAAGTGTTTATTTAAATGGTCCAAATAAAAAGAGGGTCGCTTTGACTTTCGATGACGGACCTGACGATACGATTACCCCTGCGATTATTCATATATTGAATGATTACAATGTAAAAGGGAGTTTTTTCTTTTTAGGGAGTAATGTAATGCGTTATCCAGAGGTGGTAAAGCAAGCTTATGAGAGCGGGCATTTAGTTTTAAGCCATAGTTATAACCATGTAGAACTAACAAAGTTAGGAAAAGTAGACGTTGAAAACGAATTAGCAGGGGCTGGTAAGGCAATTCAATCCGTGGTAGGAAGGAAGCCCGCGATATTGCGTACACCTTATGGAGATACAAATAATCAAGTAGTCTCCATTGCAGGAGAACAGGGATATTCTATTGTTCTCTGGTCCATCGACACTCTCGACTGGTCACAAAGGGAGGCGGAAAACATCGTCAAAAATGTCGTGGAAAATGTTCGCAATGGCGATATCATATTAATGCATTCAGACTCAGATAAAATTGAAACAGAAAAGGCACTTCCATTAGTGATTGAAGCATTGGAAAAAATGAACTTTGAAATAGTGGATTTAGAAACGCTGTTAAATATAAAGGCTTATCAATGATATTGAAATGGGGGCATGGATCAATGGTGAAAATTAGAGATTTAATGAAAGATGATTGCGGGACGATTTCAAAGGCATTTGCAGAACAAGGTTGGAACAAACCCGTATCGCAATATGAAAGATATTTATTAGAGCAAGAGGAAGGAACTAGAGAAGTTGTTGTGGCTGAGTACAACAATCATTTTGCAGGGTACTTAACAATTAGATGGAAATCTGATTATGAGCCGTTCTTTTCTGTGGGCATTCCAGAAATAGTAGATTTAAATGTATTAATGAAATATCAAAAAAACGGGATTGCCACAGCCCTTATGGACGAAGCAGAAAGACTCGTAAGTGAAAAGTGTGATCGTATAGGGATCGGTTTCGGGCTTACTCGTGATTACGGAGCCGCCCAAAGACTTTATGTAAAAAGGGGATATATTCCGGACGGATTAGGCATTTCTCAAAATGGGAAATTCTTGACTTACGGGGACCAAATTACAATTGATGATGATGTAGCATTATATTTAACAAAAACATTAATATCGTAATTTTTAAACCGAACAAACATCTAATCAAACGTTTGATTAAACTGAAACAGTGGTCGACAGGCGATATAGCGGGCGCTCTCTATTAATCAAACGTTTGATTAAATTGTGAACAGATGATCAATTGGTAGATTTATAGGAAAGCGATTTAACCATCTTATCAAATGAGATGTTACTCCCGTATAACATCCTGATACTCTCGTATAATCTTAAATACTCCCGTATAATGTGGCATAACTCCCGGATAAAGATTTATAACTCGCGTATAGGTATATTTTAGAGAATACCAATCCTAATCAAACGTTTGATTAAACAAAAGAGAAGTCACTCCCGCATAACACATTGATACTCTCGTATAATCTTAAATACTCCCGTATAATGTGGCATAACTCCCGGATAAAGATTTATAACTCGCGTATAGGTATATTTTAGAGAATCCAATCCTAATCAAACGTTTGAATAAACAAAAGAGATGTCACTCCCGCATAACACCCAGATACTCCCGTATAATCTTAAATACTCCCGTATAATGCTCATAACTCTCGGATAAGGACTCATAACTCTCGTATGATAAGTAATATTTTAATATGTAAAGGAGAAACACAAATGAACCGTCCACAATCTTGGTCTAACTGTGACGAAGATATAAAATTGTTCGTTATAACATTGACAGAAAAAATCAAACAGGAGCTGGGGAATAATCTGGTTGGCATTTATCTTCACGGGTCTTTGGCAATGGGGAGCTTTTATCGCCCTAAAAGTGATATTGATATCATTGTTGTCGTTGATCATAGGCTGGAAAGTGAAATGGCATATCGTGTAGGAACTGCTATCGCATTGGAGTCAAAAAAAAGACCGATATTAGGCGATATTGAATTAAGTATCATTACAAAAGAAGTGGCAGAACAAGTACCTGTGCCAACTCCATATGAACTGCATTATAGCTCCCAATGGGCCGAGAGCATATTAAATAATGAGGTGGACTATAGTAAAGAGGTTACGGATTCTGATCTTCCTTCACATTTGACATATATAAATCAGCGCGGGGTTTGTTTGTACGGGCAGCCAATCCAAGAGATCTTTGGTCAATATCCATGGCAGTCTTTTATGGATTCAGTCATTGACGATCTTGAGTGGATTCTTGAAAATGATAACATTCAAGAATCACCATATTATAGTATTTTAAATATTTGCCGCGTGTTTCAATTGGTTAGCGAAAACAACCAGACTGTCCACAGTAAAGACGAAGGTGGAGAGTGGGGACTTCTTCATTTACCCCAAGAATTTCAGCCGCTTATTCTGGAAGCTCTCAATGTGTATCGTTCACCAGAAAAGGTAAGTAAAGAGCAGCAAAAAACAGGCGGCAGGGAATGGAATCCATCCAAGCTGCTCGCCTTAAGAGATTATGCTCGAGAAAAGCTTTTACATCTCTAGCATTTCATATAAAAATTGTTGAATCATCTTTTTATCTTGATTACCCACATCACTAATTACATCAAAATATAGATCCATCATTTCTAAAAGAACCTTTTCGATACTTTCATCATTCATTTTTACTTCATAGGTTCTTTTTAGTTTTGATAAAAATGGACTATCTATCTTGTCTATGCTTTTTTCAAAATCATCGTTAACACCATTTTGCAGGCATAAAAAATGGATAATTTGGTCACGGATGAAATCAATGTCTTTTAATGCCTTGATGTATTGCTTGCGTTTCAAGGCTACTGCTGCGCTTCGGAAAAATTGCCAAATAAAACTTAAGGAATCCTTTACAGTTTCATTAAAATTAGAAACACTTCGGGACGATAATGATTCCTTAAGCAGTCTTTGAATCTCGTTGTTCTCACTGTCGAAAATAACCTTCCAATGTGGTTTTGTAGCCCTAAGCTTTGACTTCGACCATACACCTAAATCTAGCTCTAGGAAATGGTCGAAAAAGAAACAGGTCACGAAAATATCTTCTTCATGTCTATATACCTTTTCCTTTAACACAAGAAAATGATGTTTGATATGTTCCCGAAGCAGATCCTGAATATGAACAACATCCTCGCTATTTTTAACAACTACTAGCAGATCAAGATCAGAAAACTCATCCCTGAAACCTTTAGAACCGGAACCCACTAATAATAGACCTTGAATACCACTTATCGTTTTAGAAAATCTAGTAATCTCATTTAATAAGTTTGTTCGATCCTCACATTTATACATAACTATCTCCTATTAGTAAACTTATACTGCGACAAACCAATGAACTCGCTCTTTTTTTAATGAATTAGGCCATTCAACGGGCAAGCACTTCCAACTCTTTCCCGCGTCGGTCGATTGAAAAATACCAAGATTATTCACAGCATAAAATACCCCAGGCTCCGATTCGTGAGAAAGTAGTGAAAAGATAGATGATCCATTTCGTTCAGGCAAGCCATCACTAATAACCTCCCAAGGATTTCCACTTTCACGCCGCACGATTACGGTACTTGCCCTTTCGGGATCATAAGCAGAGTATGCACCTTTTGCTGCAGAAGCAATCATCGTATCTGGACTAGCAGGGTCTACAGCTATATCAACAAGATACGTATCCGAACCAAGTCCTTCATTAAACGTTGTCCATGTTTTGCCGCCATCTAAAGATTCGGCAAATCCACCACCTGCTGCCTCATAAATACGACCCTTAGCAAGTGGATTCATCGTCAATGTATGACAGTCATATTGTGATCCTGGTTTACGGTCTTCCCAACTTATCCCTTTATCTTCACTTTTCATCACACCACCGAGTTCAATTCCGACGTAAATCTTTCGCTCATCATGAAGATCCGGTTGAATAAAACGGACATGATGGGTATGTGGGCGAGGCGGAAAGCGCCAAGTAGGTTTTGATGGCAAATCAAGTAGTTTGGGAAAATGACTCCATGTTTTTCCACCATCTTCTGAACGAAACAGTTCGCTCGGTTCCGTTCCTGTCCAAACTACACTATATCCATTGATTATTTCAGTCGGGCTAACGGCAACACTTAATACTCGATCGTGAAATATCCCCGCTCCTGCTGGCTCCCATTTCATCCCACCATTATTGCTGATCCAAAGACCATTATTAAAAGTTCCGCCATACATCCTTTCTGGTCGAAGGGAATCCACCGCTAAACAATAAAATTCATGGGGGACCTTCATTTCGTTTAGACTCCAAACAGAATCAATCTTTTTCACTTCATAGATAGACCTTCCAGCAACAAAATATAATGCGGATGTCATGTCATCATCTCCAAAACGTTTTTTTACAATGACCATGCCTTTGCTTTTTCAATCTCATCCATTAATATCGTTCTAGCTTTCTGCTCATTTTCCTCGTTATTAGGATATTTCCGATAATGTGCTTCGATGATAATTAAAAGGAGGTTGTATATTTGGTACAGATTCAATAAACATTGCTCAACCTTGGAAAACGAGCTTCCCCTTTCATATCCATTCTTGAATCCTTCGTTTTCTTCAGCGAATCCGAAAATAAAGTCTAGGAGAGGGTCACCGTAGAGCGATCTTTCATAATCCGCAATACCAGTGACTTGTAGAGTAGTAGGATCAACAAAAATATTCCCCCACCATAAATCGCGGTGCACAAACCTAGGAGTTGCAACGGTATCTAGGATAGAACGCTTATCCAAAAACACTTGTCTCAACTCTCCAAAACTTATCGGAAGCTCAATACCTCCATCCAGTGCATCAAGAATTAAGTCATCAATAAATGAAATAAATGCATCCGCCCATTTTTTATATCCTTTATGACCGGAAAACGTGTATCCAAATGCATTTCCTTTCATACTGTGAAATTGCTTGGCGTATGCCCCAACTTGATGGCTGATTTTTAAAAAATCATCCTCAGAAAGATGGTCATATAGTTGATCTAAGGGTTTGCCGGGAACATACTCCATGAAAAAGTAATCATGATTGATTAGATCTTTGTTAAAGTTAGTATGGAGCACAATTGGAGTGAGGATATTAGTATTATTTGCAATAAATTCAAGAACTTTTGTCTCTGATTTCATAATGCTTTTTTCGGATCGCAGCACTTTAATATCACTTGAATGGGCTACCTTTAAAACATATTTCACATCGTCTTCAAACGTGATTAAATAAGCTGAGTTAAAAAAGCCGCCCTTAAGTTCTTCAATGAATTTCGGGCCGTGTCTGAAAGCTGCAAATGTTATTTGATTTATGTCTTCATTAGAGAGTTTTGTTTTTGTTATACTATCCAATCTATTCATTCCTTTTTGAAAAATTAATCTCTAGATTATATTCGATATGACTTACAATCCTCCTGCGAAATATTGCATCTTGTTTTTTTTAAGGAATATCTGTAACATTTTTCGTGGAAAGATAGTCTAATAATAGATAAATTTAAGTTTCGTATAGAAATTGGAAAGAGGTTTATATGTCGGAGTTATTGAAAAATCGCTTTGTTCAAGCAATATTCTTATCAGCTTTGTTTCTTCAAGTTGGAATTTGGGTGCGGAATTTCGCGGTCCTTTTATTCGTAATGGAAAAAACGAATGGAAATGCATTTGCGGTATCGATGATTTCTGTAGCTGAGTTTGCGCCAATCTTTATTTTTTCGTTTATTGGGGGAACTTTTGCAGATCGCTGGAAACCAAAGCTCACAATGATTTGGTGTGATGTTTTAAGTGCCATTTCAGTGTTCGTCGTGTTGATTACATTAGTGATTGGGTCTTGGAAAATTATCTTTTTCGCTACGTTAATTTCTGCAATTTTATCACAATTTTCCCAGCCATCCGGAATGAAATTATTTAAAATGCATTTAAAACCGGAAATGATACAGTCCGCAATGTCTATTTATCAAACGATTTTTGCCATTTTTATGGTGTTGGGTCCAGTCGTTGGTACATTTGTTTTCCAACAGTTTGGTATTGATGTTTCAATTGCTATAACAGGTGTGGCATTCCTACTTTCTGCTGTCATGCTTTTATTCATTCCAGCCGATCACAGTATGGAAAAAGAAAAAAGTACGACAAGTGTTCTTGAGGAAATGAAAGCTGGCGTTAAGTATGTTCTCGCAAAAAAAGAATTGAAACTTCTTGGTCTATGTTTTATGGCTGCAGGGCTTGCGATCGGCTTAATTCAACCACTCACCATTTTTCTCGTAACAGAAAGATTAGAATTGGCGAAGGAAAACTTACAATGGCTTTTAATGGCAAATGGGATCGGCATGATTCTCGGAGGAGCCTTATCTGTTATGTTCACGAGAAAAGTTGCTCCTCAAAGGCTGCTTGTCATCGGGATGTTCGCAAATGCCATTGGAATGAGCGTCGTTGGATTTTCATCTTCACTTCCACTTACGATGGGGGCCGAATTCTTTACAGGATTATTTTTCCCTTGTATTCAAATTGGCATCAATACGATGATCCTCCAAAGTACAAAAGCAGAGTTCATTGGCAGGGTAAATGGAACATTAAGTCCGTTATTCACGGGATCCATGGTTTTAACAATGAGCCTATCCGGTATTCTTAAACAAGTTTCGTCTATTGTCCTTATATTTGAAATATCGGCAATTCTTTTCGTGCTTGGAATTTTAGTCATTATGCCGATTTTCAACATGAAAGTTCAGCCACAAACGGAAGGAATATGATCTAATCAAACGTTTGATTAGATCATATGTTCGCTTTTTCTTCTTAATCAAACGTTTGATTAAATCTTTGAATAGGGAAAGCGGCCGCTCTATCTACATAGGGTGGCCTTTTTATGATAAAATTTCTTCAATAAAGTTTTCTAGGGGGCATGGGAATGTTTTGGGAATATCTAAATACATATGAAAACTTTAAAAGCATCTTAATTTCACTTGCAATTTTATTTCTCTTCCTGTTTTTGAGGAAGATTTTTGCGAAATACGTATTTACTCTATTTTTAAAATTGACAAGTAAGGTTCCAAGTAAATTATTTACAAACATTTGGAAAGCATTTGAAAAACCGATGCAGTGTTTTTTTATCATACTTGGGATTTATATTGCCGCTTACTATTTTCCTTACTTTGGGCAAAGCGATCCTCTTTTTGTTAGTTTAATTAAATCTGCAATTATCTTGCTTGTAGCTTGGGGACTATTTAACCTATCTGACTCTTCCTCCCTCCTTTTTACAAGAATGAATAAAAGGTACAATATTGAAATAGACAATATATTAATACCTTTTTTATCTAAGACCATTAGAGTTATTATTGTAGCTTTAGCGATAAGCATTATTGCTGAAGAATTTAATTATAGTGTGAGTGGTTTTGTAGCAGGTCTGGGATTGGGGGGCCTTGCTTTTGCGCTTGCCGCCAAAGATGCCCTTGCCAATTTATTTGGCGGCATCATTATAATTACCGAAAAACCTTTTAGAATAGGTGATTGGATATCAACGCCAAGTGTTGAAGGGATAGTGGAGGATATAAGTTTCCGCAGTACGAAAGTACGTACTTTTACGCAGGCGCTCGTTACCGTACCGAACGCTACACTTGCGGATCAGCCGATCACTAATTGGAGCAAAATGGGGAAAAGGCAAATATCATTTTCCTTAAAGCTTTCCATTGATACTCCAAAAGAAAAATTAGAAAGAACTGTACAGCGGATAGAAGAGTTATTGAAAAGTTGTCCCGATATTCATCCGGATACTATTCACGTCACATTTGATAAGTATTTGGCAGATGGATATGAAGTGTTCCTTTATTTCTTTACGAAGGCAACTGAATCGGGAGAATACTTAAAGGTAAAAGAAAATATTAATTATAAAATACTTGATATTGTTAAAGCTGAAGATGAACTAAATCAGGCAACTTCCTAGCTTTATCATACCCCCGCTCAATTTGTCCCAGGAGCGGGTTTTTTGATGGAAAAAAAGACTAAATTATTTTGTTTAGTACATTGCAATATACAGTACTGTGTGATATATTATTTTTGCAAGGTATTTTTTAATGTTTAGTAGTGTACATTATATAGTAGTAAAAGTAGAAATGAGGTGCGGTTCATCATTGAACGTTCAATTTAAAAAAGGTGTCTTAGAGCTTTGTGTCCTGGCATTACTTGATAAGCAAGATCGATATGGATATGAATTGGTCCAGAAAATTTCGGATCAGATTGCCATTTCAGAAGGTACTGTTTATCCGCTCTTAAGACGGTTAACAAAAGAGGAGTTTTTTACAACGTACTTACAAGAATCAACAGAAGGACCTTCTCGCAAGTATTACAAACTAACTGAAAAAGGGAGAAAGTATTTATATGCATTGATTCAGGAATGGAATGAATTCACTTCCGGGGTCAATCAACTTATTAAAGAAGGGGTAAATCATGAATAAATATCAATTTATGAGAATATTGGATTCGTCTTTACAAAAGCTTCGGGAAAATGAACGATTAGATATTTTACAAGATTTTGAAGAGCATTTTACGATTGGGCTAGAGGAAGGAAAAACGGAAGAACAAATTGTAGAATCACTCGGGTCTCCACAGCAAATTGCCAAAGAAATTTTAGCAACGCATCATCTTGAAAAAGTGCAAACTAAAGCATCAACCGGGAATGTGGTTCGTGCGGTATGGGCAGTTATAGGCTTGGGGTTCTTTAATTTAGTGATTGTGCTCGGTCCTTTTATCGCGATTGCTTCGATTATTATTGCAGGCTGGGCAGTAGGAGTATCTTTTGTTGCTTCTCCATTGTTGGTCTTAGTGAATACAGTCATCTTCCCTGGAACATTTGAATACTTCGATTTATTTGTCTCAATGCTTCTTTGTGGAATCGGGTTATTTATCTCAATTGGAATGTTCTTTGCTACTCGATCAATTAATAACGGCTTCGTTCGTTATTTAAAATTTAATGCAAGACTTGTTAAAGGTGGGTTAAAAAATGAATAATATTAAAATAATATCAACTGCTGCTCTTTTTCTTTTACTAGTGGGCATTATTGGAAGTGTAATGACATTTAAATCAATGACTCATTCTGAACAAATTTCGGATGAAAGACTGATAGAAAAGGATTTTTCGAACATTGCAATAACCACTAACAATTCTAAAGTAGAAATTTTGCCTACAAATAATTCTACAGCAACTGTGGAACTTTCAGGAAAGGTCGCAAAAAATTTAAAATATACATTTTCTGCTGATGTAAAAGGAGATACTCTCAACGTAGAATTGAAGGAAAAGTTAAGAAAGCTATTTAATTTTGATTTTATTGCAACATCCTTAACATTAAAAGTGTATGTGCCTGAAAAACAATACGAATCCATACAAGCAAAAAGTAATAATGGGTATATAAAGGCGGAAAAACTAAATGCCGAAGATTTATTAATTGAAACAGATAATGGACGTATTGTACTCAATAATATTAATAGTTCAACAGTTACAATGAAAGCGAATAATGGAATGATTGATTTGAAAAAGGTAGCGGCAACGACTGTTGATCTGAAAGCGGACAACGGGAAAGTTCTTCTTGATGATGTGGATGGGAAAATCTCCGCAAAAGTAAACAATGGAATGGTTTCGCTTATAACAAACAATTTAGATCGCCCTTTAGACATTCAATCTGACAATGGGGAAATCAAAGTTATAACAGACAAAGAACCAACAAATGCAACCATTGATGTAACTGTTCACAATGGAAAGGTAAATGTCTTTGGTCAAACCAATCGAAATGTTATATTTGGCAAAGGCGAAAACCTGATTAAACTTGTTACGCATAATGGAAGAATTACCGTAAATAAATAATACTAATCAAAGGATGAATACACTGGAGTGTGGGTGTTCATCTTTTTTTATTGGGATAGAAAATAATTCGGTTATCATGTTTAGGACTAAGGTCAAATATATGACTGGGCATTAAGACTCAGAAATGATAAAAAGTATATATCGTGTCTATAATTCATTAAAAATGAAATATATTTGTAAAAAAGCGAATTATTCTTTATTAATCTTGGATGAATAGTAAAAAAAATCTGATCAAGAAAATGAAAGATGCAGTATATATAGTATGAAAGTAATGAAAACACTGCTATAATGTTGTTGAAGAACTCAATGTTAAAGTTATTTTGACAAAGGAGTAAAATAGATGAACGAGAATTTCGTAAATATTGGTGAAATCCTACAATCGTTAAGGATCAATAAAGGACTGGCCATTGAAGAATTGGCGGAAGATATTTGTTCAGTTGAGGAACTTGATTTAATGGAAAAAAACAAACAAGTGCCGACAATTGATCAACTGTTTAGATTGGCCAATAAATTAAATGTTAAATTAAGTGACTTCTTTGATTTTACATCGGCGGATTCTGCTAGTTACGTTTCAGCAGTCAGCGGGTTGATCAATAAATATAGAAGAGAATTAAACTATAAAGCTATCAATGAAATTGTACAAAGAGAAAAAAATAATCCTCTGTTCAATTTTCCATCCAGTCAACAATTTCTACTTTGGCATGAGGCCATTTGTTTATATTATTTAGCTGATCCCGAAAAAAGAGATAAAAAGGTTTCTGTTAGGATGTTAAACGAAGCCTTAGATTTAACAAATCCAATAAGAAAAGGTCTGTCTGAAAGAGAAATCGAGATTAAAATGGCTATTGCGTTGATAGAAAAAGATGATTTGAATTTTGAAGAGGCCATTTCGCTGCTAAAAGGGATATTAGAGGATATAGAGATGCTTCCTTCACTGGCAGTACCCCAGATCAGATTAAGAGCATTGTATGGATTATCGCAATCACTAGCAAGTATAAATAATTTTAATGAGTCTTTAATATATAGTGAAAAAGGAATACGTCAATGTATAAATGATGAAGTTATATACTTATTGGGTGAGTTTCTTTACCAAACAGCATCTAATTATTTAGCTTTTGATAATAAAAAGGAAGGAATAAAATATCTTACAAAAGCACTTCATATTTTTTAATATTCAGGAGAATAGTAGATATAGTAATTTCGTGGAAACCGAGTTGGAAAAATTAACAAATTAATGATATAATTTCAATAATTAAATAATTTTACAAGGAGAATCACATAATGAAGAAATTAATACTTACTTCCGTTCTTGTCATTGGTTTAATCGGGGGAGGTAGTTCAGTAGGGACCCTGCTAGCTGGTGAACCTTTACCACAATTACCAACGCAACATAGTGTAACACCAAAATTGGCAGGGCAACCATTGCCACAATTACCAACTCAACATAGCGTAACACCAATATTAGCAGGGCAACCATTGCCACAATTACCAACTCAACATAGCGTAACACCCATATTAGCAGGGCAGCCATTGCCACAATTACCGACGCAACATAGCATAGGACTAATATTGGCAGGGCAACCATTGCCGCAATTACCGACGCAACATAGCATAGGACTAAAATTAGCAGGGCAACCATTGCCACAATTACCAACTCAACATAGTGTAGTAGATCCTAAATCAATAGCATAACCCAAAGCAACGCCGCATCCAACAAGATGCAGCGTTGCTTTTTTGATGTGAAAAAATCATTTGAAAATGCATTGACTCCAACGTAACGTGATACTTTATAGTTAGAAATGAAGGGAGGCACAAAAATTGAAAGTAAAAGAAGTGGCTGACTTAGTTGGGATTAGTGTACGCGCACTGCATCATTATAATGAAATTGGGTTGTTAATCCCGGAAGAAACAACAGATGCGGGGTATCGGATATATTCTGATGAAAACCTAGAAACATTGCAGCAAATTCTGTTTTTTAAAGAGCTTGGCTTCCCTTTAAAGAAAATTAAAGAGATTATTGGTAGTCCGACTTTTAATCGGGAAGAGGCACTCTCGATGCACAGAAAGATGTTGCTCGAGAAACGAAGTAGGCTGAATCGAATGATTGAGACGGTTGAGAAAACGATGAAGCATATGAAAGGAGAAATTCAAATGTCAAATAATGAAAAGTTCGAAGGCTTTGATTTTAGCCATAACCCTTATGAACAAGAAGCACGTGAACGTTGGGGAGATGGAGCTGTTGATAAAGCCAATCAAAAAGTAGGCAATATGTCAAAAGGCGAGAAGAAGGATTTTGAGGAAAGATTTAATGAAATTTATCGTAAACTTGCCGAGATACGTCATACAGCGCCTGATTCGAAAGAAGCACAAGAAGGAATAGAAGAATGGTTTCAGTTTTTAAATTCGATGGGTAGTTATTCTTTTGAAGCGTTCAAAGGATTGGGGCAAATGTATGTTGATGATGAACGATTTACGAAAAATATTGATCAATTTGGAGAAGGATTAGCACAATTTATGTGCGATGCGATGGCTATCTTTGCAGATGAGAATGGAAGATAATTATTATTTTGTTTAGTAGTGGACTTCTGTCAATATAATGGACAAAAATTAGCCAAGTTTTGACGTATCTTTTTACTTCCGCGCTCCGTTTCACTTCGCTTGGAGGCCTCTGCATAAAGGAAGGGTCAAAAAGCGAACCCTTCCTT
>NZ_JANJGU010000006.1 GCF_024626525.1 Lederbergia panacisoli | reverse complement strand
GTCGTGTTTACTGGCCTTCGCGTCGTGTTTACTGGCCGTCGCGTCGTGTTTACTGGCCGTCGCGTCGTGTTTACTGGCCGTCGCGTCGTGTTTACTGGCCGTCGCGTCGTGTTTACTGGCCGTCGCGTCGTGTTACTGGCCGTCGTGTCGTGTTTACTGGCCGTTGTGTCGTGTTTACTGTCCGTCGTGTCGTGTTTACTGGCTGTCGCGTCGTGTTTACTGGCCGTCGCGTCGTGTTTACTGGCCGTCGCGTCGTGTTTACTGGCCGTCGCGTCGTGTTTACTGGCCGTCGCGTCGTGTTTACTGACCGTCGTGTCGTGTTTACTGGCCATTGTCTCGTGTTTACTGAACATTGTTTTGATTAACTAGCCCTTATATCAATTACCTGCAGACATAACAGACTTTTATACCTATAATGACGCTTCGTAAATAGCAAGAACATCCTCTTTATTCAACTTTTTAAAATTACCAAACTCACCATTGACCATCGCTTTATCTGCCATGACTTCAAGCTGGCTGTTGTCAATGTCGTAATCAGCTAAGCGCGCAGGTGCACCGATGCTATTCCAAAACTCGCGAAGTTTTTCAATACCTTGCATCGCAGCTTCTTCATCTGATTTTCCGTGAGGATCTACTCCAAACACGCGGACAGCAAGCTTTCTAAAACGAGCCGGATTTACTTGTAGATTATGTTTCATCCAATTAGGGAAAAGAATGGCTAGCCCGCCACCATGTGGAATATCATAAACGGCCGAAACAGCATGTTCAATATTATGGGTTGCCCAGTCGCCGCTAAAGCCCATATTCACCATTCCATTTAATGCCATTGTTCCACAGTAAAGGATTGTTTCACGGTACTCGTAATTCTCCAAATCGTTTACAAGCATTGGAGCAGTTTCCATTACAGTAAGCAAAATCGATTCACAGAGACGATCCTGTAATTCTGTATGTTCTGCTTGATGGAAGTAATGTTCGAACACATGCGACATAATATCGACAATTCCATAAACGGTTTGGTCCTTTGGCACCGTAAACGTATTAACGGGATCAAGGATTGAGAATTTAGGAAACGTATGCGGACTGCCCCAACCATATTTTTCATTCGTTTCCCAGTTTGTAATAACGGAACCGGAGTTCATTTCAGATCCGGTAGCAGCCAAGGTTAAAACGGTTCCAAATGGAAGTGCGTCATTTACACTGCCGCGTTTAACGACAACATCCCACGCATCTCCATCATATTTTGCACCTGCAGCAATGGCCTTCGTACAGTCAATGACACTACCCCCACCGACAGCCAATATAAAATCAATGCTTTCATTTTTACATATTTCTACGCCTTTTCTAACACTAGAAATTCGCGGATTCGGTTCTACTCCCGACAGTTCAAAGGTTTCAGCGCCAATTTCTTTTAATAAAGTCATAACCTGATCGTATAAACCATTTCTTTTAATACTACCGCCGCCGTAAACGAGGAGAACTTTTTTGCCATACTTAGGTACTTCTGTTTTTAATTGCTGTAACTGTTCTTTGCCAAAAATAAGTTTTGTTGGATTCCAAAAAGTAAAATTATCCATAAATGTTCAGCCCCCTTTATGTATTATTATCGTTGAAATAATAGTAGAAAGCAAAATGTAAGGACAAAAAATAAAGCCTAGGCTAAATGCCTAAGGCTTTGTTGTTATGAATGCGACTTCCATCCGAATCCATCTTTATGACAAGCACTTCATGCGACGGAAGTATTTTCTTTAGTTGTGATGCGATGGCTTCACCTTTTCCTATTGAAGCAAAGGAAATCATCGTTGGTCCTGCACCGCTAATAACCGTTCCGTATGCTCCGGCTATTTTCGCTTCCTGGCGAATATCATCATAGTTAGAAATGAGGGAAGACCGGTATGGTTCGTGGAATAAATCTTCCTCCATCACCTTTCCGGCGAGTTCATAATTACCAGAAACTAGAGCCGCAATCATAACATTTCCAACCGCGCTTGCCTTAGCAGCATCATTGCGGGTAAATTGATCTGGCAGAACCTTCCTGGCATCTTCTGTTTTTAATTCAACAACAGGAATATATACAATAAAATCAAGATCTGCATCAGTTTTTTGAAAAACTTCTATATCTCCATTTGGCAGTTGTGATGTAATGACTAAACCGCCGTAAAGTGAAGCGGCGACGTTGTCGGGATGTCCTTCAATATCAGTCGCTATCCTTAACTTTTCTTCAATAGTAAGTGATAATTCGCAAAGTTGATTAGCGAGTTCAATCCCGGCAATTATGGCGGATGCGCTACTGCCAAGCCCACGAGCAAGCGGGATATCACTTTTCACAATGACTTTGCATGGCGGTAATGTTGAATGATATTTTCCCGCCGTCCGTTTCGCTGTTTCATATATTAAATGGTTGCTTGCTTCTGGAGCAGGGGGAAGATGCACAGATTCATGTACAAATTCCCATTGCTCTGATTTTTCAACCCGCAATGTTAAGTATAAGTTTAACGCCAATCCAGCCGAGTCGAAACCAGGACCTAAGTTTGCCGTACTCGCTGGAACAGTGATGTTGAACATACTCATGCAGTTACAACACCTTCGATATATTCTAATACTGTTTTTTCATCATTAGGAAGAACAACAGTATCAATATTAATTTCTGAAATAGCTGTTTGTGGATCTTTTAAACCATTTCCTGTCAATACCGCAACAACTTTACTGCCTTTTGGAATGCTGCCAGATTTTACTTGTTGTAAAACTCCCGCAATAGAAGCGCAAGATGCAGGTTCAGCAAACACTCCTTCTGTTTTAGCAAGAAGCTTAAAGGCTTCAAGAATTTCAGCATCTGTTACGGATTCAATCATTCCGCCTGATTCATCGCGTGCTGCGACCGCAAGATGCCAGCTTGCAGGGTTTCCGATACGAATAGCTGTTGCAACTGTTTCTGGTTCAGCGATTGGCTGCCCTTGAACAATCGCAGCAGCACCTTCGGCTTCAAAACCAAACATTTTTGGCAGGCCGGACTGTTTTACATCATTGTATTCCTTGAATCCTTTCCAATAAGCACTTATATTACCAGCATTTCCAACTGGAATGGCAAGAATATCAGGTGCGCTGCCTAATTGGTCGCAAACCTCAAATGCGGCTGTTTTTTGACCTTCTAGGCGATATGGATTTACAGAATTGACAAGTGTCACCGCGGAAGTTTCACTCACTTTTCGAACCATATTTAAAGCTTCGTCAAAATTTCCTTCAATTTCTACTATTTCAGCACCATACATCATTGCTTGAGCAAGCTTTCCGAGTGCGACTTTTCCGTTTGGAATGACGATAATCGCTTTAATGCCGGCTTTTGCTGCATAGGCAGCGGCAGCAGCTGATGTATTTCCTGTTGATGCACATATAATCGATTTGCTTCCAGCTTCAACTGCTTTCGCAACAGCCATGACCATTCCCCGATCTTTAAATGATCCGGTTGGATTGGCTCCTTCGATTTTCGCGAATAATTCAATTCCAAGCTGATTGGATAAGTTTGAGAGATGTACCAATGGGGTATTTCCCTCTTGTAGCGTTAATGCCGGTGTTTCATCTGTTACGGGTAAGAATTCTCTATAGTTTGCAATTAATCCCGGCCAATTCATTTTTTCGCATCTCCTTCTACACGGTAGTAGCTGATTACATCTTCCACTACACTTAAATCTCTTAATTCCATGAGTGCTTTTTCAAAGCGCTCCATGGAAACATTATGTGTGACAATGATAATTTCTGCAAGTTCATTTTTGCTCAGTGGAGTTTGCAATATTTTTTCAAAGCTAATGTCCAATTCATTAAATAGTGTAGTAATTTTAGAGAAAGCCCCTACCTGATCTTTCAAATGGAGTCGGAAGTAATATTGGCCAAATCGTTGGTCAGGTGACTTCAACACTCTTTCAAATCGAGGTTTAACAAAGCTTTTCCCGTTAACACCAAGTCTCATGTTTTTACTGACGGCTACAACATCTGACATAACTGCTGTTGCAGTTGGAAGGCTTCCCGCCCCAGGACCATAAAACATTGTTTCGCCAACTGCTTCACCGTTTACATAAATGGCATTATATTCATTTTTAACGGAGGCGAGCGGGTGACTCTTCAATAGGAATGTAGGCTGCACACTTACTTCCAATTGTTGATTTTCAAAATGAGCAAGGCCAATTAATTTCATCACGTAGCCCAATTTATTTCCGTAATTTAAATCATCAACAGAAACATTACTGATTCCAGATACTTCAACATCCGGAAGTTCGACGTTTGTGAAAAAGGCAAGTCTAGCTAAGATGGCCATTTTACGAGCAGCATCCAAGCCTTCGACGTCAGAAGTGGGATCAGCTTCCGCGAAGCCAAGTTCTTGAGCTTCTTTCAATGCAGTTTCATAAGACAATCCGTCTTCATCCATTTTTGTTAAAATATAATTTGTAGTGCCGTTCACAATTCCCATTAATTTTTGAATGCGGTCGGAAACGAGTCCATCAGATAATCCCCTTAAAATAGGGATGCCGCCAGCAACACTAGCTTCGTAAAATAAATCACATTTATTTTCCAGTGCTTTTTGTTGTAGTTCCGGTCCATATAATGCGATAAGATCTTTATTTGCAGTTACGACATGTTTCTTAGCGTCTAATGCTTGAATAATATGTTCGCGGGCTTCTTCAACCCCGCCAATTACTTCAATCACAATATCAATTTCTGGATCGTGTAATACATCATTAGGGTCAGTGGTGAGGTGTGTTTGCCCAATTTGGATATCTCGTTCTTTTTCAACGTCGCGAACAAGAATGCTTTTTACCTTTACTTCACAGCCAACTTGATGGACAAGCTCCTCTTGATGATTTTTTATTAATTGTACAACCCCGGAACCAACCGTTCCCAAACCTAGCAAACCGATAGAAATGTAGTTTTTCATTTTTGTCTTCACCTCTCCAATGTCCTTTGTAAAAAAACATTTGTCTCCATATAGTAGACATTTTATAGCCGCATGTCAAGATATTTTTCATGATTAATTGTACGTGAAAATGCTTTGTATTACTATTTAAGTAGATTCACATTTTAGAAAGAAGGTTGAAATGATGGGTGTAATTGAAATGAAAAAAACAGTAAAAAAAATAAGCATGAAGAAATTGCTCATAATTGTTTTTAGTGCACTCATCGGACTAACTGTGTTTGTTTGTATAGCTATTTCCGCCTATACTGGAATGAAAATGTTAAGGCCTGAGAAAAAAGCGGTCAATGTATTACCTAGTGATTATGGTATTCATTATCAAGATATTGAAATGTTAAGTGAAGATGGAAAGACAAAACTCTCGGGGTGGGTTCTTGAACCTGCGGGGCAGCCTAAAATGAATATTATTTTTTCTCATGGATATGGAGAAAATCGAGTAGAAGAAGGGATGCCGTTTTTATCGCTTGCCAATGAACTGCTTGAAAATGGATTTAGAATTATTGCATTTGATTTTCGTCATTCTGGAAATTCTGAAGGGGAATTGACTACTATTGGAGCTAAGGAAAAATTGGATTTGCTCGGCGTGATTAATTGGACGAAAAAAAATTACGAAGAACCAATTGGATTGCTTGGAGTCTCTATGGGGGCGTCGACTTCACTATTGGCCGCAGCGGAAACAGATGATGTAGTCGCAGTTGTTGCGGACAGTCCGTTCAGTGATTTCCATGAATATTTTAAGGGAAATATGACGAAATGGTCAGACCTTCCGAATTTTCCTTTTACGCCACTCATCCTAGGAATCATGCCTCTCTTGACAAAATTAGATATTAATGATGCTAGTCCGATTAGTGTGCTTGATAAATTAGCAACGAGGCCAGTCCTATTAATACATAATAAGGGGGATGATTTGATTCCTTATACGGAAAGTGAAAAGATTGTGCAAAAATATCCGAAAGATTTTTCTATTTGGTTGACTGATGGCTATGGTCATGTGGAATCATATAAGCAAAATCCTGAGGAATATGTTAAAAAGGTTAACGGTTTTTTTAATGCTGCACTTGACTTACAATAGAAATGGGGTGAAATACGATTGGAGCCTTTAGAAAAAGAATTTTATCAATTGCCAACAATTGATCTAGCAAAAGCACTACTTGGCTGCATTCTTGTGAAAGAAACAGAGGAAGGCATTACATCTGGATATATTGTTGAAACAGAAGCATATATGGGTCCGCATGACCGCGCAGCCCATAGTTTTAATAATAGAAGGACAAAACGTACTGAGATCATGTATGGGGAAGCTGGTCTTGTTTATACATATACAATGCACACTCATTGCCTAATAAATATTGTAAGTTGTGGGGTGGATGAGCCGCATGCGGTGTTAATTAGAGCATTGGAGCCGCACGAAGGTGTTGATTTAATGCTAAAACGAAGACCTGTAGACAAATTGAAAAATTTGACAAATGGTCCAGGAAAGTTAACAAAGGCAATGGGAATTACGATGGAAGATTATGGTCGAACTTTAATCGCTCCTCCTATATATATTACATCCGGCATAACCCCTGAAGAAATTATGGAAGGAAAACGCATCGGTATCGAGAATACTGGAGAAGCGCGCGATTATCCATGGCGCTTCTGGGTGAAAGGAAATCCATACGTATCTAGATAAAAAAACGCAGCTTATGCGTTTTTTTTGATGGACAAAACAATTCTGAAAAACATGATTTGTCCAAGGAGCCTTTCGTTATGGACAAAATGCCAGCGTGGAACCAAGTGTTGCCCATCAAAGCCTTCTTGGTGGACAAAATACCTTTACGGAACGGAGAATTGTCCATCGCATCGCTCTTGTTGGACAAAATGCTTACAAAGAACGAAGATCTGTCCATCATAGCTCTCTCTTCGGACAAGGTGCTCGCAAGGAACCAAGACCAGTCTGATTCATCATGATAAAAAAAAAATACGAAGAACTTTTCATTTTATTTTACAAAAATCCGCTTGACGTGTCTTTATGTATTAGTGTACTATTTTGTTAGTACACTAATACATAACTTTTGGAGGTGCACTTGATGACTGCATTTTGGGGATTAATGAAAAAAGATATGCTCTTAATGAGATTTTGGTATATTACTTGGCTTATTTTTTCTCTCATTTGTATTGTTGGGGGATATGTCATGCAAGATTATTGGAATGAACCGAGCATTGTTGTTCCAATTTATATCATGCTTATGAGCATGCATTTGTTTGTAATGCCAATCTTGATTTTACATGTGTTAAATATTGAAGGGAAAACGCAAATTTGGCTTTATAATCCGCAAAACAGTAAAAAGTTATTGTTTGCAAAAATAAGCGCTGCCGCATTATTACAAATCTTATCTCAATTAATGCTCGTTGTTTATGGGATAGTTCTTATGCAATTTTTATTTAAAACCGGTCTGATCACGGAGTTTAAGGATTTTCTACCTATACAACAGGGATTTCTTTTCCATATCGCCATTTTTTCTACTTCTTTGTATATTGTAATCTGGATTATTTTTCTTTGGACGATTTATCATTCACTTGGAAAATTCCCAGCCTTGAAAAATTTCCGCTGGCTGATTGTGTTTTTAGTTTGGATAGCTTTTGGTGTCCTTGAATCATTGTTAGTAAGACTCAAAGTTTTGCAAGATACTTATTTTAGTTTAACAGCTAACGTAAATATTGGACCTTCTATGGAATACGCAAAGGGTAACGGATGGACAATAACTTATACAGATGTACCTGTCCCAATCATTCCAATTATTATTTACATTATCTTCTCCACTATCTTATTCCTCATTGCAAGCAGACTCCTTGATAAAAAAGTGGAGGTGTAATGTGGATGAAAGCTGATTTTGAAGCATCAAAACCAATATATGTGCAAATTGCGGATCAAATTTTTCAAAGAATAGTCCGAGAAGAAATAAAACCGGGAGATAAATTGCCGTCAGTACGCGAAATGGCTATTCAATTAGGTGTAAACCCAAACACCATTCAACGTTCTTATACTGAAATGGAGAGGATGGGAGTAGTGGAAACGAGACGAGGGCAGGGAACGTTTGTGATAGAAAAAGAAAGTATGGTAGAAGAACTACAACAGACAATGCAAAAGGAAATCATTTTACAGTTTGTTAAAAGTATGGAGGAACTTGGTTTTTCAAAAAAAGAAATGATTAGCGGATTGGAAGCATTTTTAAATGAGGGGGATCAAAATGGCGATCCAGTTTAATCAAGTAACGAAAAAATATGGTTCCGAAAAAGCTTTGGACCATGTAACCCTTCAGTTTCACTCTGGAAAAATTTACGGATTACTTGGTCCTAATGGAAGTGGAAAATCGACTACTTTAAAACTAATTGCAGGGCTCGTCTACCCTAACAGTGGAAAAGTTACAGTTCAGGATGAGGAAGTAACACGGAGAATTAGTAGAAAAGTAGCATATTTAACAGAATTGGATATGTTTTACGATTCTTTTACGGTTAATAAAATGGTTCATTTTTATGATACTCAGTTTCCAGATTTCAATGCTGATAAGGCAGCAAAGCTTTTATTGGAAATGAAACTGGATGGCAAAAAGAAAATTAAACAATTGTCAAAGGGAAATAGAGGTAGATTAAAGCTCGTTTTAACTTTAGCCCGTGAAGCACCAATCGTATTACTTGATGAACCTTTTTCGGGGTTGGATGCGATGGTGAGAGATTCTATAATAAAGAGTTTATTGACCTATATCGATTTTGAAGAGCAAACCGTTATTATTGCAACACATGAGATAGACGAAATTGAACCAATTATGGATGAAGTGATTGCGATCTATAATGGTCATATTATTGGTCATGAAAATGTAGAAAAATTACGAGAAGAACTAGGGCTTTCAGTTCTTGAATGGTTTAAATCAACAATGAGTCAAAAGGAGAGTGAATAGATTGAAAACAGTTGTAGAGTTAAAAAATGTGACGAAAACAATACGAGGGAAAAAAATAATTGATGATCTAAGTTTTGAAGTGAAGGAAGGTGAAGTATTTGGGTTTCTTGGTCCGAATGGTGCTGGAAAAACGACGACCATTCGAATGATCGTTGGGCTGATTGGCATCACATCTGGTGAGATTGCCATCTGCGGGAAAAATGTCGTAAAGGATTATGAAGAGGCGATTAAGCATGTTGGGGCGATTGTTGAAAACCCTGAACTGTATAAGTTTCTGACAGGCTATCAAAACTTACAGCAAGTTGCCAGACTAACTAAAGGGGTAACGAAAGAAAAGATAGATGAAGTTATCGAACTAGTAGGTTTGAAAGATAGAATTCACGACAAGGTAAAAACATATTCCTTAGGAATGAGACAGCGTTTAGGCATTGCGCAAAGTCTTTTACACGATCCGAAAATATTAATCTTGGATGAGCCGACGAATGGACTGGATCCTGCTGGAATAAGGGAAATACGGGATTATTTGCGAAGTCTTGCACGGGACAAGGGAATGTCCGTTATCGTTTCAAGTCATTTGCTTTCAGAGATGGAAATGATGTGTGACCGTATTGCCATTATTCAAAAAGGGAAACTGATTAATGTTCAGCAAGTTCATGAAGATGCAAGTACAGATCAAAGAGAATATGTATTTATAGTTAACGACAGGAAACATGCTATTAATGTTTTGAATAAGCAAGGCTATGCACCAAAAGTGAATGGAGAAGGAATCGGATTAGTGTTGGATAAAGAACAAGTACCAAATGTGATTAATCTTCTAGTTCATAACAATTTCCTCATTTATGAAGTGAAAGGACAAAAAAGATCACTTGAGGATAGATTCCTAGAAATTACGAATGGCAAGGAGGTCGCGGTTAATGCTTAATCTCATAAAGAATGAATGGATTAAAATTTTCAAACAAGTAAGTACGTATATTATGATTGGTTTTCTTCTGCTCGTCATCATTGGAGCTGGTGCGATTACTAAATATATTGAATCCCAGGAAAAGCCTGCAAATGATAATTGGAAGCAAAGTCTTATTACACAGAACGAGCAGAACAAAGCGCAATTGGAAGATGTAGAATTCGCTGCACCGTCCCTTAAAGAATTTTACTCGAAACAAATTGCCATCAATGAATATCGGATTGAACATAATATGCCGCCGGAAAATTCATATTCAGTATGGAACTTTATAAAAGAATCTTCTGATCTAGCTAGTTTTGTAGGGCTGCTTGTCATTATCATCGCATCAGGCATTGTCGCTCACGAATTTTCATGGGGAACGATAAAAATCTTATTGATCAAGCCTTATAGGCGATGGAAAATATTGTTGGCAAAATATCTTACAACCATTCTGTATCTCTTGACTATGCTGGCAATCCTTTTTATAACAGTATCCATCATAGGATTAATTCTATTTGGAAAAGGGACGGGAGACAATGTTCATCTCGCATTTGTAAATGGGGCAGTAGTAGAACAAAACCTTTTACTCTATTTAATCAAAACGTATCTTTTAAACTCATTAAGTGTTTTCTTGCTTACAACAATGGCATTTATGATCTCGGCAGTGTTTAGAAACAGTGGGTTGGCAATTGGAATTTCTATTTTCTTGCTACTTATGGGAGGAACCATAACAAACTTATTAGCTGCTAAATTTGATTGGGCAAAATACAGCTTATTCGCCAATACTAATTTAATGCAATATGTTGATGGTATGCCGCTTGTGGACGGGATGACCTTACAATTTTCAATCATCATGATCCTTATTTACTTCATTATTTTCCACGCCATGGCCTTCGTGTTTTTTACAAAAAGAGATATCGCGAATTAATGAAAAGAAACAAGCTGCCTAGCTTCTTTAAACAAGAAGCTAAATAGCTTGTTTTTTCCATTCTAAATATTTCTATTAATAAAAAAATATATATTTATACTAAAAATTTTGATATATTTGATGCATGCGAAAATAACAAATTAATCATGAA
Organism: Lederbergia panacisoli; assembly: GCF_024626525.1. GTDB lineage: Bacteria > Bacillota > Bacilli > Bacillales > Bacillaceae_C > Lederbergia > Lederbergia panacisoli. The sequence continues at coordinate 188,225 of NZ_JANJGU010000006.1, read as the reverse complement.
GTTACATCATACAATGGAATGAGCATTTATTAATTATGTAAGCGTTTCCCCTAGCTTTAACTTAATTCTGCTGGGACGACGATTATAGATTAATAGTATGCCCTAGCATGGATGCAGGGATTTATTAAGCTTTAAAGCTTAGTATTTTCACCAATGCTTCTTTGATTTGTATTTTCGTAAAAAAACCATGATTGAAGGGGGATTACATTTGAAATCGTCAAGATTATCATTATTCTCACTGATTTTGGTATTTATGTTAGTGCTTAGTGGTTGTTTCAGTGGGCAAACGGATGAACCAACGTCCTCTCCTCCAAAAGATGAGGGAGAGAAGACGGCAGAAGAAGGAAAGGAACCTGAACAAGCCCCAGCGGAAAGGAAAATTTTATATCTTAATAATAATGAAGAACCTGGCGCATTACATCCAGGAATCGCACAAGGTACACATGACTCATGGATTTTGGAGCATGTATTTGAAGGTTTGACAAAGAAAACCCCTGAAGGTGAAATTGTCGATGGAATGGCAGAAACATGGGATGTCAGTGATGATAATCTTACTTGGACCTTCCATTTAAAAGATGGCATACAGTGGTCCAATGGTGATCCAGTTACAGCTGAAGATTTTGAATATGCATGGAAATATGCGCTTAATCCCGCGAGCGCTTCCGACTATGCATACCAACTCTATTATCTTGAAGGAGCAGAGGAATATAATAGCTCTGAAGATGAATCAGAGTATGAGGAATTAGAAGCAAAAGTAGGAGTTAAAGCCTTAGACGAAAAAACACTCGAAGTAAAATTAGCGCAACCAACACCTTATTTCCTTGATTTGACATCTTTTTACACGTATTATCCAGTAAATAAAAAGGTGCAAGAAGAGAATCCAGATTGGTCACATGAAGCCTCAAGCTACGTTTCCAACGGAGCCTTTAAGTTGACTGAGTGGAATCATAAAGAAAGCATGAAGTTGGAGAAAAACGAAAATTATTACGATAAAGATAAAATTAAATTGGACGAAGTGCAGTTTGTCATTATTGATAACGAAGACACTGCATGGCAAATGTATCAAGCAGATGAATTAGATCTTGCCTATCCGCTTCCACAGGATGTACAAGGCCAGCTTGTAGACTCTGGTAACGCGGAATTCAATAACGGTCCTGACTTTGCAGTCTATTACTATAACTTGAATAATAATGTAAAGCCTTTCAATAACGTCAAAGTAAGAAAAGCTCTTTCGATGGCAATTGAGAGAAACACAATTACCGAACACGTTGCCCAAGGTGGTCAAAAACCGGCTTTCGGAATCATTCCACCAGGAATCAATGATGTGAGCGGAGACTTCCAAGACAATTCTGGAGATCTGTTTAAAGAAGATGTAGAAGAAGCTAAGAAGTTATTAGCTGAAGGTCTTGCTGAAGAAGGCATGAAGGAAATGCCGAAATTCACAATCCTTTATAACACATCAGAAGGACATAAAAAAATTGCGGAAGCCGTTCAAGAGATGTGGCGTAAAAACCTCGATTTTACTGTTGAGTTAGAGAACGTTGAATTCCAAGTGAAGCTAGACCGTGAAAAAGCAGGAGACTATGATATTTCCCGTGCAGGTTGGTCAGGCGACTATGTTGACCCAATGACATTCGTCGACTTATGGGTAACAGATGGTCCATTCAATGATGCAAACTGGGGTAATGCCGAGTACGACAAACAAATCAATATAGCAAAATCATCCATGGATCAAAAAGAGCGCATGGAAGCAATGCATAAAGCAGAAGAAATCTTGATGGACGAAATGCCGATTGTCCCGATTTATTTCTATACAAAACCATTTATGGTTAAGCCGCATGTGAAGGGAATCTTTACTCCAATTAACCGTTATCCGCAGTTTATATATGCAGATATTGAAAAATAAAAGATCAAGATGTGCGGGTAAATCTACGCTAAATGAAGGGTATGTCTTTGTGGCATACCCCGATTTTTCATAAAGATTCTATTCACTTCAAGTTGCACTAAAAAGAGGTGTATTCATGCTGAAATATACGTTAAAGCGGCTAATATGGGCGATTATTACCCTATGGGTCATCATTACCATTACTTTTATAATCATGAAAATCATTCCGGGCAATCCCTTTGCTAAAGAAGGCCCAATGCCACCCGCTATATATAATAATTTGCAGAAACATTATAATTTGGACAAACCAGAGATTGTCCAGTATGGAATATATTTAAAATCATTGCTCCAATTAGACTTTGGTCCATCCATGAAATCAAAGACTTTAACAGTTAATGATTATATTAAAAAAGGATTTCCAGTCTCTCTACATCTTGGACTGCAGGCGCTTGTTATTGCTATAACGTTTGGTTTGATATTAGGCGTTATTGCGGCGCTTAATCATAACCGCTGGCCAGACTACCTTTCGATGGTCATAGCGATTATCGGTATCTCTGTACCTAGTTTTATTCTTGCCACTTTCCTCATTCAATATTTTGCAGTTTATTTGCGGGTCTTACCTGTTGCAACATGGAAATCATGGTCTCATACTGTCTTACCATCCATTTCACTAGCGATGATGCCAACCGCGTTTTTAGCTAGATTAATGAGGTCCAGCATGTTGGAGGTCATGAATCAAGATTATATTTTAACGGCTAAAGCGAAAGGTCTTGCCAGAAGCATGATTATTATAAAACATGCTATTAGGAATGCAATTCTTCCAGTTGTTACAGTATTGGGGATTACGACTGCTAACCTCGTTACAGGCAGCTTCATTATTGAGCATATTTTTGGAATTCCTGGGATGGGAGAAATGTTTGTTAAAAGTATTTTCAATCGTGACTATTCAGTCATTTTGGGATCAACTGTTTTCTATAGCGCCATTCTGATCTTTTTGATCTTTATCGTTGATGTGGCTTATACGTGGATCGATCCTCGCATTAAGATCGCAAAGGAGAACAGCTGATGGAAAAACAAATGAAGCTTACAGAGGACATGTTCCAGCCAGCAGTTGATAATTTTAAAGAAGCGGAAAAAATAACTCGGCCATCGATGTCATATTGGGCAGATGTTTGGCGAAGGTTAAAGACAAATAAGCTTGCGATGTTTGGTCTTGTTATTATCATTATTTTACTTATCATGGCAATTATTGGTCCGTATTTAAATGGATACTCCTATTATGAACAAGATTTTACGAAAAAAAATCTCAAACCGAATGCTGAACACTGGTTTGGCACCGATACGTCCGGCCGCGATTTATTTACAAGGGCATGGTATGGGGCGAGAATTTCATTATTTATTGGCTTTATGGCGGCGTTGGTCGATTTCGTAGTTGGTGTTGTGTATGGCGGAATTTCAGCTATCAAAGGCGGCCGCACTGATAACGTAATGATGAGGATAGCAGAAGTATTATATGCGATTCCCTATTTACTGATGGTTATTTTAGTCATGATTGCGATGAAAAGAGGGATTTGGCCGATTATCATTGCGATGACCATTACGGGATGGATCCCAATGGCACGGCTTGTCCGTGGACAAGTTTTACAGTTAAAGGAATTGGAGTTTGTTCATGCTGCCAACGCAATGGGGGCTAATATGGGGTGGATTTTGAGGAAGCATATGATTCCAAATACACTGGGGCCAATACTTGTTAACCTAACCCTTACTGTCCCAACTGCCATTTTTGCCGAAGCAACTTTAAGCTATCTTGGCTTAGGTGTACAACCCCCACAGGCAAGTTGGGGGACGCTTGTCAACGATGCCCTCGGCAGCATTCATATTGGGAATTTGTATCAACTTTATATTCCAGCCATATTAATCTCACTTACGATGTTGGCATTTAATGTGTTCGGCGACGGACTTCGGGATGCCCTTGATCCGAGATTGCGGAATTAGAGAGGGGGGGCAAAATAAAAATGGGAAATTTATTAGAGGTAAAAGATTTGCACGTATCCTTTCAAACATATGCAGGCGAAGTAAAAGCAGTTAGAGGGGTAAACTTTGAATTAAAAGAAGGAGAAACCATTGCTATCGTGGGAGAATCGGGCTGTGGGAAAAGTGTTACAGCAAAATCAATTATGAAGCTTTTGCCAACTTCCTCTGTCCGTTATAAGCAAGGATCAATCGAATTCTACGGAAAAAATTTGCTTGCAAATTCCGAAAAAGACATGCAAAGAATACGAGGGAAGCAAATTAGTATGATTTTTCAAGATCCGATGACTTCCCTTAATCCGACAAGCAAGATTGGAAACCAAATTATCGAGGCGATTTTACGCCATAATAATATTAGTAGAAAAGAAGCTTTCAATAAAGCTTTGAATATGTTAGAACTCGTAGGAATTCCTCAAGCTTCAAAGAGGATCCATCAATATCCTCATGAGTATTCAGGAGGTATGAGGCAAAGAGCGATGATTGCTATAGCATTAGCATGCAATCCGAGGCTTTTGATTGCTGATGAACCTACAACTGCACTTGATGTAACCATTCAAGCACAAATATTGGAATTAATGAAGGAAATTCAGCAAAAAATGGGAACTTCGATCATCTTAATCACCCATGATCTTGGAGTAGTGGCTGAAATGTGCGAGCGGGTAGTGGTAATGTATGCTGGACAAGTAGTAGAAACAGCTTCAGTTCGGGACTTGTATCAAAAGCCGCAGCATCCGTATACGGAAGGCTTATTGAAATCGATACCGAAGTTAAACATGGACAAAAAACAACCGCTTGCTCCGATCATTGGAACACCTCCAGATTTATTGGATCCTCCAAAAGGATGCCCGTTTTTTGCCAGATGTGAATACGCGATGAATGTATGTAAAAATCATAATCCAGAGCTTGAAGAAGTTAGTCCGGGCCAATTTGCCGCTTGTTGGCTGCATCACCCAATGGCGAAACAAGGGGATGGAAAGGGGAAGGCAAATGCCATCACAATTAATAGAAACTAACTTAACAAAAAATAATGGTTCTAAAACCCCTTTAATACAAATTAAAGAATTAAAAAAATACTTTTCTATTGACCGTCATCATTTAAAAGCTGTTGATGGATTAACACTGGATATATATCCAGGGGAAACTGTCGGCCTAGTTGGTGAAAGTGGTTGCGGTAAATCAACTGCTGGTAGGACAATTATCCGCTTATACGAGGCTACTGGCGGTGAGGTCTTATATAACGGGAAAAATATATTTTCTTTTAAACAGAGGGAAATGGGGAAAATACGTAAAGAAATCCAAATGATTTTCCAGGACCCTTATGCTTCTTTAAATCCGAGGATGACAGTAGAGGAAATTATTGGTGAGCCTTTTGCCATCCATCGAATACTAAGTGGAAAAAAGAAAAAAGAGCGCATTAAGGAATTATTAAAATTAGTTGGCTTAAATCCTGAGCATATGAGTCGCTTTCCCCATGAGTTCAGTGGAGGTCAGCGCCAACGAATTGGCATTGCCAGAGCTCTTGCACTTAATCCTAAATTTATCGTATGCGACGAGCCAATTTCTGCACTTGATGTTTCGATACAGGCGCAAGTCGTCAACTTATTGAAAGAACTTCAACAGAAAATGGGATTGACGTATTTATTTATTGCCCATGATTTATCAATGGTGAAATATATTTCAGATCGAATTCTTGTCATGTATCTTGGGAAAATGGTTGAACTGACCGATAGTAATAGCTTATATGATGAGCCTTTGCATCCGTACACACAAGCATTGCTGTCAGCTGTTCCCATTCCTGACCCGGAGGTGAACCGGGAACGAATTGTCTTAAAAGGAGATGTTCCAAGTCCAATCGCTCCTCCTAGTGGCTGCGTTTTCCGTACCCGCTGCCCGGCAGCGATGGAGATCTGTTCAAAAGTAGAACCTAAGTGGCAAGAGGTAAAGCCTGGTCATTTTACTGCGTGTCATTTATATGAAATGTGATTGCGGGGGAGCTTTCAATGCTCCCTTTTCTCATGCCCGTTGTTGTGAAATTTTGATTGTATTTACTTTTGATTTATGATATAGTTGTAGAAATTAAAAATCCTTTAGTTTGGTAGAGTGATAACGGACTAAAGAATCGGGAAGTGAATAGGATTGTTTTTACCAGCCGGAAGTAAAGATGAAATGGGAATTTCTCTAAACAATCGTTTTCAGGTAATGGAGAAGTTCAGACAAATTACGACGATGAGAGGGTATAAGCCTATCTCAACACCTGTTATCGAATATGCTTTAACTTTTACGAATGAATTTATTGATATGAAATTACAAGATATGATGAAATGGTTTAACGGTGAGGGCGAAATAGAAGTCCTTCGCCCTGACTGGACGACAGCGATTGCCCGTGCCTTATCATCCCAAGAAAAGACACCCCAAAAATGGGCATATCAAGGATCTATTTTTAAACGAAATATGCCAGGTGTTGAATATCATCAAATTGGTGTAGAGATTATTCATCATCCAGAATTGATGGGAGAAAGTGAATGTCTGTTAATGGCACAGGCTTTTTTGAAGGAAATCGGAGTTGGCACATGTGTCATTGAACTCGGACATACTGAAATATATGAAAGTTTCGTTTCGGAGCTGAAATTATCAAAGCTTGAGGCAGAACGATTAAGGCAAGCGATGCATGATAAGAAAAAAGATGAAGTATATCAAATTGCGCTTGCACGCAGTGATCAAGAGAAAGCGGCAGAACTTGCGTCACTTGTAGATGCTTTCGGGCCTATTGAAATCATAGCTGAATATGAAAAAAGATGGAAAGATCGAGAGAATGTGCTAGGTACATTACAACATATAAAGAAGCTTGCCCATATTTTACAACAATCAGGCAGTGGAGAAATTCTTGTGGATCTCGGAAGGGTGAAAAACCTTCCATATTATTCTGGTTTGATGTTCCGGGGATTTTTACAAAGTTCAGGTGCGGTTTGCTTTTCTGGAGGCCGCTACGATCGCTTGTATGAACAATTTGGCGAAAGTATTTCAGCAGTAGGCGTCGCCCTTGATGTAGAGGTATTAGCAGCACAAGTAAAAGAAATGGATTCATTGGAAAAGGTGTGTATTATTGCGAATGAAGATTCGTTAGCATTTGCCGAAAATGTTCGGAAATCCTTTGAAAATTGTATAGTGGATGTCCAATTAGAATCAGTAAATGTGGAAGTTTATGATCGAGTTTATGAAATTAAGAAATTAAATGGAAAGTTTGAGATGATTGATCGATGAAACCAGTTATCGCCCTAACAAAAGGTAGGTTGGAAAAACAATTTATTAAATTTTTAAAGGATCTAGACTATGATGTTAATCCGTTGCTAGATAAAGGCCGGAAACTACAAGTTGAAACAGATCATTTTTGTGCTATTTTTGCTAAAGGTATTGATGTCGCTACTTATGTAGAGTATGGGATTGCGGATCTTGGAATTGTCGGCGAGGATATTTTATTGGAAGTCCAACCAGATGTATTTGATTTATTGCCGTTCCCTTTTGGAAAATGTAGATTCGCAATTGCAGGGGAGCCATCGAATTTGACCCCTCTACGAAAGCAAAGGATTGCGACAAAATATCCGAATATCACGACGAAATATTTCCGGGATCAAGGGAAATCGGTCGATATTGTGAAGCTTGAAGGCTCTGTTGAGTTAGCTCCACTTTTGGGTCTTGCAGACGATATTGTTGATATTGTAGAGACGGGAAATACGTTAAAAGAAAATGGACTCGTCGTAAAAGAAGAAATGTTAACTATTTCAGCTCGCTTAATAGCGAATCGGAATTCATTGAAATTAAAAAGAGCTATTCTGACTCCGTTAATCGATTCGTTTCGCATAGAGGAGGAGATTATATGATTCCTACTTATTCACCCGAACAATTTATTTCTGCTTTTATTTCAAGAAAAACTAAAAAACAAGCATTTGAAGATCAGGTTTTAGTGACGGTCAAAGAAGTGCTCGAAAACATTAGAAGTAACGGAGAGTCGGCTTTAAAGGAATACACATTGAAATTTGATGGAGGTATTCCTGAAAAATGGGAAGTTTCCGAGGAAGAAAGAAAAGAAGCGTGGGAACAAGTTCCAGAGGAGCTTATTGAAGCATTAAAAAAGGCAGCAGAAAATATTCGGAAATTCCATTCCAAACAATTGCAGCAGTCGCGGATGATGGAAATGACGGATGATATTATTTCGGGTCAACTTTTTCGTCCGATTGATCGAGTTGGGGTGTACGTTCCGGGGGGAACAGCGGTCTATCCTTCGTCTGTTTTAATGAATGCAATACCTGCTGTTTTAGCCGGTGTGCGCGAAATTGTGATGGCAACTCCTGCTCGCGGTGGGGAGGCGATTACGCCAATCTTATCGGTTGCAGCTGATATTGCAGGGGTTCATAAAATTTATAAAATGGGTGGAAGTCAGGCTATTGCCGCTTTAGCATATGGAACGGAAGAAATTGAGCCAGTTGATAAAATAGTCGGTCCTGGAAATGCGTATGTGGCGGCAGCTAAGTCGCTTGTTTTTGGTGATGTGGGGATTGAGATGATTGCGGGGCCATCGGAAGTTGCTATAATCGCAGATGAAACAGCAAATCCTAAGTTCGTTGCAGCAGATCTCATCGCGCAAGCTGAACACGATGAAAAAGCAAGGGCTTTTATTTTTTCAACATCTGAGCGTTTAGTGGAAGAAACCTTGGCTGAGGTAAAAAAGCAATGTGCTTTATTGCCGCGAAAGGAAATCGCAGAAGTTTCACTTATGAATGAAGGAGCGGCTGTTGTTGTCAGCTCTATTGATGAAGCTTTTGAATTAGTCAATGCGCTTGCCCCAGAACACTTGGAAATTCAAGTGGAAAACGCACTTCAATATTTGAGTAAAGTGAAAAACGCTGGTTCCGTATTTATAGGAAGCTATACTCCTGAACCAGTTGGTGATTATTTTGCGGGTCCAAACCACATATTGCCGACTTCGGGAACTGCAAGATTTTCTTCGGGGTTATCAGTTGATGATTTTGTGAAGAAAACGACCTTTGTTTATTATTCTGAAGAGGCGCTGCGTAATGCGGCACCTTATATTGAAAAAATCGCTGCTGAGGAAAAATTGGATGGGCATGCCCGTGCCGTGAAAGTGAGGCTGGAACAATGAGAAAAGCACTTCAAGGAATGACACCGTATAAGGTAAAGCCTGAATTTGACATGATTAGGCTAGATAATAATGAAGCATTTATGAGTTTGTTGTCATCAGTAGATCTCGGAGAATTACAGGAAACATTGATTAATCGTTATCCAGCCGAAAGCTCGGAAGCACTTGTTAAGGCTTATGGTAAATTCAGCGGATTCCCTGTTGATAATATTATTGCCGGCAATGGATCGGATGAATTAATTTCGATTATCTCTCAATATTTTCTTGACCCAGGCGATGTAGTGTTCGTCTTGGAACCGGATTTTTCCATGTATGAGAAAAATGCTGTCATTATGGGAGCGGAAGTAAACCAAATTTCCTTAAATGAAGATTTTTCATTGCCGCTTGAAAAGGTTTTGGCAGAAATTGAAACGAGAAAACCGAAGCTTATGTTTCTGTCATACCCGAATAATCCGACAGGGCAGCTTTATTCTGTAATTGAAATCGAGGAAATTTTATCTGCACTCCAGTTAGTGGATGGAGTTCTAATTCTTGATGAAGCGTACATCGACTTTGCTGGAGAATCTCCGTTTGCTAAAAAAGTCATAAGTTATGAAAATCTAATCATTTTAAGAACTGCTTCCAAAGCAATGGGGATGGCAGCATTAAGGCTTGGATTTTTGATAGCGAATGACCAAATCATTGAAGGAATCAGCTGCATCAAACCTCCTTACAATGTGAATACCATTTCGGCGCAAATCGGTACACAGCTACTGGAAAATCCGAATGTGTTGGATCAATTTTTATTAATTCAGCTTGGTCAAATAGCTGAGCTTGAGGAAATTTTAACTGAATTTGTCCGCAAAATTGTAGGCGCACAGTTATTCCCAAGCCATACAAATTTTTTCCTTATCAAAATGAATGAAGCAAAAGCTCTCGCGGATTTCCTATACGAAAAAAAGATTAAAATTCGCTTTTTTGATGGTGAAAAATTGAAAGCAGTTAGGATTTCAGCGGGAAATAAAGAGGAACATGCAAAGCTTAGAACCGCATTAAATGAATGGAGTGAGATGTATGCGCAGTGCATCTAATAATAGGGAAACGTTGGAAACAAAAATCCAGCTTGAGTGCCGATTAGACGATCCATCGGTTGTGGATATTCAAACCGGCGTCGGATTTTTTGATCATATGATGGAAGCATTTGCTCGCCATGGCCGGATTGGTTTGACATTGAAGGTAGATGGTGACTTACATATTGACAGCCATCACACAGTTGAGGATGCTGGGATTGTACTAGGAAAAGCACTTCGCGAAGCATTAGGAGATAAAAAAGGAATTGTCCGTTACGGATCATCCTATGTTCCAATGGACGAAACGCTAGGTTTTGCTGCCATTGATATTAGTGGGAGGCCATTCCTTCATTTTGAAGGAGAATTCCAGACACAATCTCTTGGGAATTTTGACACTGAATTAGTAAAGGAATTTTTCAGAGCATTTGCCTTTAATGCCGGAATTACGCTGCATGTCCGTGTATTGTATGGAGAAAATACGCACCATAAAATAGAAGCTATTTTTAAAGCAGTCGGCCGCGCTTTGGCTGAAGCGATTCGGATTGATCCTAATATTAAGGGAGTCAATTCGACGAAGGGCTTGATTGAGTAACGATCTTGGCGATTTAGAGAGTAGATCTTAAGTAGTAAGAGAGTGAAAAGATGTTATCCGATAGTATTGCCATATTATCCGGTAGTAAAACAGAGTTATGCAAGAGTATAGTGGAACTGTTAGAAAAGCGATGTGCATGAAGGCACAATTAAACTAAAGGGTGGTGCTTTATGACTGTGAAGAAAATTATTCCATGCTTAGATGTAAAAGAAGGAAAAGTCGTGAAGGGAATCAATTTTGAAGGTATGCGTGAAATGGGAGACCCTGTTGAAATGGCGAAATCCTATTGTGAAAACGGCGCTGATGAATTGGTGTTTTTAGATATCTCTGCTACAACAGAAGGACGCGATACGATGGTAGATGTTGTCAAACGTGTCGCTGAAAAAGTGACCGTTCCGTTTACAGTGGGAGGCGGCATCCGAACACTTGAGGATATCGAACGTATTTTAAATGCTGGTGCTGACAAAGTCGGAATTAATACTGCTGCAGTTGCACGTCCCGAACTGATTGCAGATGCGGTAGAGAAATTCGGTTCTGAGCGAATCGTAGCGGCAGTCGATGCGAAACTTTTTCCTGATGGCTCATGGCATGTCATGACTCACGGGGGATTGAAGGATACGGGTATTGATGCAGTTGAATGGAGCAAAAAGCTTGAGAATTTAGGAGCGGGTTCCATTTTGCCAACTAGTGTTGACCGCGACGGAGTAAAAGATGGTTATGATTTAGAACTCACGAAGGCAATAGTGGATGCTGTAAATATTCCAGTTATCGCATCAGGTGGCTGTGGGAATGCGGAACATATTGTAGAAGTGTTTGAAAAAACGAATGTTGACGCCGCTTTGGCGGCATCCATTTTTCACGAAGGTATTGTGACTATTGGTGAAGTAAAAGCACTTTGCAAGGAGCGGGGAGTTGACGTAAGTGAAGCTTGATTTTTCTAAAGGGCTGCTTCCTGCAATTATCGTAGATGATCAAACTCAAGAAGTACTCATGCTTGCCTACATGGACGAGACAGCTTTTAATAAAACGGTGGAGACGAAAGAAACTTGGTTCTACTCACGCTCCAGAAACGAATATTGGAATAAGGGAGCTACATCTGGAAACAAGCAAATTGTGAAATCGATCCAGTATGATTGTGATGGCGATACACTTTTAATAAAGGTTAACCCTTTAGGGCCAGCCTGCCATACTGGTGAAAGAACATGCTTCTTCCAATCAGTTGAATTAGAAGGCGAAGAGGTAGTTCAAGGGGAAGCACCTCAATCGATTTATGCCGACTTAATGGAAGAAATTTTAGATCGGAAATTAAAGCCTGTTGAAGGATCCTATACAAACTATTTATTTGAAAAAGGCATCGATAAAATTTCCAAAAAGCTTATTGAAGAAGCAGGGGAAGTTCTTATCGCGGCAAAAAATAACGATAAAGAAGAGCTAGTATATGAAACGAGCGACTTATTCTATCATTGCCTCGTTCTCCTTGCCAATCAAGGTGTTGCATTAGAAGATGTAGAAGCTGAGCTTCGCAAAAGGACATCGAAAAAAGGAAACGCCAAAAAAGAAAGACCAGAAATTGAAAATTGGTAAGGGGCAGTCAAATCTGCCCCTTTTCCTATGGTTTTAACACAACTTTAATACACGCATCTTCGTGGTCATTGAAAATTTGGTAAGCGTGAGCAGCTTGATCCAATGAAACTTTATGAGTAATAATTTCCGTCGGGTCGAATTCTTTATTGATGATTTTTTCAAACAGTTCTGGCATGTAATGAACAACTGGGGCCTGTCCCATCTTTAGTGTGATGTTGCGTGTAAAAAGTTCACCTAAAGGAAATAGATTGTAGTTGGATCCGTATACGCCTGTCAGCTGAATCGTTCCATATTTTCTTACGGCTTTCATCGCAATTTCAATCGCACTAAGTGTCCCGCCTTGAAGTTTTAATTTTTGTCCTACCGTTTCCATTGGTGTTTTTTTACCATCCATGCCAACGCAGTCAATGACGACATCCGCACCGCCATTTGTAATCTCCCTAAAATATAAGCCTGCATCCTCATGTTTCGTAAAATCATATATCTCCACCTTATTTATTTTCTTTGCATGGATTAACCGATATTCGACATGGTCTACTGCAATGACTCGTTTTGCTCCTTTCATCCAAGCAAATTTTTGTGTCATAAGTCCAACAGGACCGCAACCGAGGACAATAACAGTATCGCCTTCCTTTACCCCAGAATTCTCAACGCTCCAATAAGCTGTTGGAAGCACATCTGAAAGGAAAAGAAGAGATTCGTCTTCAAGTTCAGTAGATTCAGGAATAACGAATGGAAGATAGTTTCCAAATGGAACTTTTAAATATTCGGCTTGTCCCCCTGGGTGGTCTCCAAACATTTCTGTATAGCCGAAATAACCACCGGTATCAAGGTGTGGATTCGCATTATCACATTGGCTTTCCATATGATTTTCACAATAAAAGCATTTTCCGCATGCGACCGTAAACGGAATGACAACACGATCTCCTTTCTTCACCTTTGCAACATCAGGCCCCACTTCCTCCACAATCCCCATTGGCTCATGACCAATAATATAATCATCACGCATCCTCATATTTCCAAGATACAAATGCAGATCCGACCCACAAATCGCAGTCGACGTAATCCGAACAATAACATCATCCCTCTTCTCAACCTTCGGCTCCGGAACATCCTTCACCTCAATTTTCTTCACACCTTGATACGTAACAGCCTTCATCCTATGCACCCTCCAATGACCAATATCACTCCTAAATATAATGCCCCTATAATAGAAAAAATAATTGTAATTGTACGAGTGCCAGGCACTCAAACAACTTCGACACAATTCAGAATTGCTTGGGTGCCAGGCACTCAAACAACTTCGACGCAATTCAGAATTGTTCTAGTGCCAGTCACCCAAACAACTTCGGCACAATTCAGAATTGTTCGGGTGCCTGGCACTAGACACTATGATCAATTAAAAGTATAATCTCAATTATTAATCAACTTAGGAGTGAGTGACAGATGAGGGACGTTTCTTTTGATACATTGGCTGTACATCAATCATTGAAGGGTAAGAGTCATTTTACGAGCAAGGCTACGCCTATTTACCAAACGTCCTCGTTTTCGTTTAGAAATTTGGATGAGCTTGAAAGCTATTTTGAAGGTGAAACACCGTATTTATATACACGTTATGGTAATCCAAATACAGATGAGCTAGGGTCGGCAGTAGCGACGTTGGAAGGTGCTGAATCGGGAGTTGCTGCTTCTTCAGGGATGTCTGCCATTTTGGCGGGAATTCTTGCCGTTGCCAAAAATGGCGATCATATTGTCGCATGCGATGATTTATATGGTGGTACATATCATTTACTTGATGCTGAATTGAAAAACTTTGGAATTGCTGTTTCTTTCGTATCTTTCGGAAATGAACAAGAGATTAGAGAGGCGATTCGAGAAAATACGAAACTACTATATACAGAAACGATTACAAATCCATTTCTTCGTGCTGAAAATATAAAGAAGCTCGTTGACATAGCAAGAGAGCATAGCTTATTCTCAATGGTGGACAATACATTTGCGACTCCATATGTTTTGCAGCCTTATAAAGACGGGGTGGATCTCGTCGTTCACAGTGCAACCAAATACCTTGGTGGTCATAGTGATGTATCGGCGGGCGTCATTGCCGGAAGTGAAACGTTAATTCAATCAGTCCGTCAAAAGATTATCAGTCTTGGCGCAAATTTGAGTCCTTTTGAAGCATGGTTAACATGCCGGGGAATAAAAACCCTTGCTTTAAGAATGGAAAAACAAAATCAAAACGCACAGTTTATGGCAGATCAGCTTAAGCAAAATGCCAACATTAATAAAGTATACTTTCCTGAGTTCGTTTCCGAAAAAGGAAATGGCGCAATTGTTACTATCGAACTATCATCTCAATGTGACATAAGAACCTTTTTTGCATCGCTTGGCTGGATAAAAATTGTTCCTTCTTTAGGTGGGGTGGAAACGTCAGTCTCCTACCCATTAGGGACTTCTCATCGCAATTTACCCCTAGAGGCACAGGAAAAACTCGGGATAAATGATCGTGTCATTCGCATATCGGTTGGGATAGAAAGTTCAAAAGAAATAGTAAATCAGCTTTTATCAGCAATTGAAGCATCATTAATTTAGGAAAAAAATGGTTTGACACAACAAATAAAGTGTTTTATACTCACTTTACAAATGAAATACATTAATGCTTTAAATAATTAAATAACGAACTCTTATCAAGAGCGGCGGAGGGAATAGGCCCTATGAAGCCCGGCAACCTGCAAACAATTCGTTTGGCAAAGGTGCTAAATCCTACAGATCATGGATCTGAAAGATAAGAGGAGGAACCGTATATATTCGCCCTCTTCTTAGGAAGGGGGCTTTTTGATGTTAAAAATGCAAAAGAATTAGCAATTTTTCATTTATTAAACCAAGTAAGACTATCATAATAATCAAAAATGGAGGAAAGAAAATGAAATCAGTTTTGACCAAATTTTTATTATTACTTTTGTCGTTATTCACTATATCAGGGTGTTCAAGTCAAGCAAGTGGGGCAAATGGAAAACCGAAAAAGATCATTTTGGACTACGCTCATTATTCGCCAACGAGCCTTATTTTAAAGGAAAAAGGATTTGCTGAAGATATATTTCAAAAAGAAGGCATTGAGGTAGAGTTTGTTCTAAGTCAAGGCAGTAATAAAGCTCTTGAATTTTTAAATTCAAAAAGTGTTGATTTTGGTTCATCTGCTGGAGCAGCCGCACTGCTTGCCAAGGCAAAAGGTTCACCGATTCAAACGGTTTATATTTATTCAAAGCCGGAATGGACTGCACTTGTTTCAAAAGATTCCTCGATTAGTAGTGTTGAAGATTTAAAAGGAAAAAAGGTTGCCGCGACACTTGGTACTGATCCATATATTTTCTTGTTGCGTTCACTCGAAGAAAATGGGTTATCCGCAAAAGACGTTGAAATCATCAACCTTCAGCACGGAGATGGGGCCGCGGCTCTTCTATCGGGAGAAGTAGATGCATGGGCTGGGCTTGATCCACATATGGCAAGGGTTGAAAAAGAGGCTGGAGCAAATTTGTTTTTCCGTAACCCAGATTTTAATACGTACGGAACGTTAAATGTTCGCACAGAATTTGCTGAGAAATACCCGGAATACGTGACGAAGGTAATTGAAGCATATGAAAAAGCTCGTCAGTGGGCGATTGCTCATCCTGACGAAACTGCAGAAATTTTAGCAAAAGAAGCGCAAATTGATTTGGAAGTCGCTAAAATCCAAATTAAGAGAAATGATTTTTCCGAAGCTAAACCAGGAGAGAAACAAATTGCGGCGATTACGGCTGCGGGTGATGTACTCAAAAATGAAGGATTAGTTGAAGGAAATGCAGATATTGAAAAAATCGTCAAAGATTTAATTAATCCGAGCTATTTTAAATAAGAAAAGGCGGTGCTTTCTATGAGTGAAAGAAGCGAATTTTTTGGAGCAGCGGTAGAAAAGCCGAAAACTGCAAAACTATTAAAGCCAAAAGTTCAATTTAATATAAATTGGATTCTTGGGGGCATCATCCCACTTATTTTATTAATTATATGGGAAATTGCAGGGAGAATCGGGTTGATCGAAGCCCATCTCCTTCCAACTCCAACAAGAATCATAAAGGAAATTATTGAAATGGGAGCATCCGGCACCCTTTGGGGGCATATTGGAATGACTTTGTTTCGAGTAGCAGCTGGATTTTTACTAGGAACGTTCGCAGCACTTATTTTTGGTTCGGCAGTGGGATATTTTACGGTAGTTGAAAAATTAATGGACCCATTGATCCAAGCGTTCAGAGCAATTCCTTCATTAGCTTGGGTTCCCTTATTTATCTTATGGATGGGAATTGGAGAGCCGTCAAAAGTGACCTTGATTGCTGTCGGCGTATTTTTTCCAGTTTATTTAAACATTGTTTCAGGGATTCAAGGTGTTGATCGCAAACTTATTGAAGTCGGAAAAATATACGGCTTCACTTCTACCGAAACATTAAGAAAAATTATTTTACCTGCTTCTCTGCCCTCCTTTTTAGTAGGACTGCGAAGCGGTTTGGGCCTCGGCTGGATGTTCGTCGTAGCTGCTGAAATTATGGGTGCAAGTAAAGGACTTGGCTATTTATTAGTTGTCGGTCAAAATACGTATTCCCCTCATTTAGTCATTGCAAGTATTTTATTATTTGCTGTTATTGGGAAAATGTCCGACTCATTATTAAAAAATATCGAGAAAAAATCGCTTAGCTGGCAGGATAGCTTTTCTAATCAGCGATAAAGGGGGACTTCGATGCTTACCGTACAAAATATAACGAGAACATTTAACGCTGGAAAAGCTGGTTTTCGAAATGTAACGTTTTCTATCGAGGAGGGTGAAATAATCGGTATTCTTGGTACGAGTGGATGTGGAAAAAGCACATTATTGCGAGTCCTTTCTGGATTGGATGACCAGTATGAAGGGCAAATTTCTTTTTCTGAAAGAACGGTAGGAATGATGTTCCAAGAGCCTCGTTTAATGCCATGGCTAACCGTTCATGAAAATATATGCTTTGGTGTACAGAAGGGGCAGAAAAAAGATTTAGCTAAGGATTTATTACAATTGGTTGGTCTAGATGAATTTGCGGGTCATTATCCAAAAGATTTATCCGGAGGAATGGCGCAGAGAACTGCGATTGCAAGATCGCTTATAACTGAGCCAGATGTGTTGCTTTTAGACGAACCATTCAGTGCTTTAGATGCTTTTACAAAAATGCAGCTCCAAGATTTGTTGTTATCCATTTGGCAAAAAAGACAAACAACGATGATCCTCGTCACACACGATATAGACGAAGCTCTGTATTTATGTGATCGAATTTTTATTTTGCGTGGGCAGCCGGGAGAGCTATATGCCGAAATAAATATTGAGCAAGCAAAACCACGTTCACGAGGGGATGTGGCATTAGCCGAGAAAAAAGCGGAAATTTTAAATCTGCTTGATTTAAATCATAAATCGAAGGAGGACTTACTATGACAAGACAAAAGATTATCCCTCCATATGATGGTTCCTTTAATGTAAAGACGGATTTGGATAAACACAAGGTGTTTAACTGGGACAATGTAAAGAAATATTTTAGCTGGCATAAAACGGGAAAAGTTAATATGGCCTTTGAATGTGTAGATCGCCATGTGGCGGCTGGTTTTGGCGAAAAAGTTGCCCTTCATTATATCTCGGAAAATAGTGAATCGACATTAACTTACCGCGAACTGAAAGAAGCGACAGATCGTTGGGCAACTATCTTAAAAAAGCATGGAGTAAAAAAGGGCGATTTTTTATTCGTATTTTTGCCAAAACATCCCGAATGCCATATCGCTATTTTAGCGGCGATTAAATTAGGGGCGGTTGTCGGCCCGCTATTTGAGGCGTTTATGGAAGAAGCGATTCGCGATAGAATCTCTGATTGTGAAGGAAAATATTTGATTACGAATGAAGAATATTTACAGCGTGTCCCGCTGCAAGATTTACCAAGCTTAGAAACGATTTTTTTAACGGATGAACAGATTACAACAAATCACGCTATTTCAATTCCAAAAGAGCTTACCCAAACAGAGATAGATGAGAATGTCATTGAATGGGTGGACCTTGAGGATGGATTGAATATCCATTATACAAGCGGCTCAACAGGGAAACCGAAAGGAATCATTCATGCACATCGAGCGATGATTCAACAATATACTACAGGGCGATGGGTGCTTGATTTAAAAGAAGATGATGTGTATTGGTGCACTGCCCATCCAGGCTGGGTGACAGGTTGTGTGTATGGCATATTTGCCCCTTTATTGAACCGGGCAACAATCGTTTTACATGGTGGTCGCTTCAATGCAGATAGTTGGTATGAAACAATAGAAAAAACAGGTGTGACGGTTTGGTATAGCGCCCCAACAGCGTTCAGGATGCTTATGGCAGAGGGAGTTGAGACATTAAAACGCTATAATGTCAGTTCACTCCGACATATTTTAAGTGTTGGTGAACCGCTGAATCCTGAAATCATTTATTGGAGTGTCGGGCATTTAAACTTACGAATCCACGATACGTGGTGGATGACGGAGACAGGGGCACAATTAATTGTGAACTTGCCTACAGAACCAATCAAGCCGGGATCGATGGGAAAGCCACTTCCGACAATTGAAACAGCTATTTTAGATGATGACGGAAATCCGTTGCCAGTAGGAGAAGTCGGACATTTGGCGATAAAAGGACCATGGCCATCGATTATGAAGGAAGTATGGAGAAATGAAAAAAAATATCAATCGTATTTTCCTTTTGGACCCAACTGGTATTTGTCGGGAGATCTTGCATTGAAAGATGAGGAAGGTTATATCTTTTTCCAAGGGAGAAGCGATGATATGATTAATTCTTCCGGGGAACGAATAGGACCGTTTGAGGTAGAGAGCAAACTGATCGAACACCCAGCCGTTGCTGAAGCGGGAGTGGTCGGAAAACCGGATTTCATCCGCGGAGAAATCGTAAAAGCCTTCATCGTATTGAAAAAAGGGTATACATCCACCCCTGAATTATTAGCAAACATTCGCCTATTCGTCCGCAATCGACTAGCGGCACACGCAGCCCCACGCGAAATTGAAGTGATAGAGGAATTACCGAAAACAAAAATAAGCGGAAAAATACTACGCAGGGAATTGAAGGCTCGAGAAATTGAAAAATTAAAAGCAGTTGAAGTGTAAAAAAGAACCCATCGTGGGTTCTTTTTTACAAATAATGATGGTGGATTATCATTTCACCATATTAATTAATATATGAGCAAGTTGATGTTGCTGATCTTTCTCGGCAACTTTCCACATTTCTTTGAGTAAATGTTCTTCTCGATTTCGGGGTTCCTCGTGGGCTGCTAAATAATTTCCTACTTTTTCAGCAGCTTTAGCAAGAGCTTCTTCACTTAGTCCAAGTTTTTCCCCTTTTTCAACCTGTTCAGCTAAATAGGATTTAAAAGAATCGAATCTCGTTAAAATATTTTCCTTTTTTTCCTCGTCGATTTGTTGTAGCTGTTGTTCAACTTTTTCTTGAGAATGTGATGAATCCATCTTATGCATCTCCTTTTAGTTGATACTAGTACATTTCCTTTTCCACAATAGATTAAACTATGAAAAATAATGAAGAATAAACTCCTCTTATCATATAAAATAGAATTAAAGATTTGTAACAGAGGGGTATGGTGAATAAAATTTTTCACAAAAAGCGAATTGGCATTTTAATAATTATTTTTATATTGTTTTACTGCAGCTTTTTTGTACTTTCTTATCTAGAAAAAGATCAGAATAACCTCCTTATGAATGATGTAGGACGATTAGTACCTATTAAAGTAAAAGAAGTAGTAAAGGGTCAGGAAATAGAACAATTCAAACAGCTGCTACTTGATGCAAAAAAGAAAAACTTAAAAATATCAATCGCTGGAAAACAGCATAGCCAAGGCGGACATACATATTTTAAGGATGCAATTGTTCTTAATATGACTACATATAATAAGGTCATTAAGGTAGACCATGATGAAAAACTGATTACTGTACAAAGTGGTGCTACTTGGGCAGATGTTCAAGAAGCGATTAATCCATACGGTCTCTCTATTAAAACAATGCAGGCGCCAAATATTTTTACCATTGGTGGGTCGATGAGTGTAAATGTCCACGGAAGGGATATTCGTTTTGGTCCTTTAATAGAAAGCATCCGTTCCTTTCGATTAATGAATGCAAATGGTGACATATTGGATGTCAGCAGGACTGAGAACGAAGAATTATTTCGACTTGTAAATGGAGGCTATGGGTTATTCGGTATTATTTTGGATGTCGATATTGAGTTGACCGACGACGTATTATATAAGTCGAGAAATGAATGGATCGACTATCACGATTATCCCGACTATTTTAAGGAAAAAGTTTTGGATAACCCCGAGATAGAAATGCATAATTCGAGAATTTCTATTGCTCCAAAAAACCTTTTAACAGAAATGTACGTGACGAATTATTACAAAACTGTTGAGAAAAAATTTGAAGATTACACTGATTTAGCAAATGAAAAATATATTCGAAGAAATAAATTTGCATTTGGTCTTTCGCGCCATTCTGATTGGGGAAAAAACTTTGTTTGGTTCGTTCAAAAGCATGCATTTAAAGAAGGACAGGAAGAATTCATCTCTAGAAATAATGTCATGCGTCCAGAAGTAGAGTTTTTACAATATGAAGGAAAAAATGATACGGACATACTTCAGGAATACTTTATCCCGGTAGATGATTTTCCAGATTATATTGATAGATTAAGAAATCTTTTAACGGAAAACGATTTAAACGTTTTAAATATTACGGTTAGACATGTACCGAAAAACGAAGAAGCTTTTCTTTCCTACGCGAAGGAGGATATGTTTGCGCTTGTTTTTTTGATCAACCAAGGGATTTCAGAGAAAGAAATTGAAAAGACAGGGGAGGTTGTAAGAAAAATAATTGATTTGACACTTGAAATGAATGGGTCCTATTATTTGCCTTATTATCATTACCCAACGAAGGAACAAATGAGAGAAGCTTATCCAAAGACCGACGAATTTTTTCAAAAGAAAAGGGAATACGATCCGGATGAAAGATTCATGAACCAGTTTTACGAGGAGTATGGAACATGAGATGGGTCATCATATCACAAAGCATCGCTATACTAGGAAGCAGTCTCGTTTTTCCGTTTTATTTAATTTTTATAAAAGAGGTAGGGGGAGGTTTTCTACAGTACGGCATTTCCTATGGTTTATTTACAATTAGTTCATCTCTAGTCCATATTATTGTAGGCAAATGGTCAGACAAATTAGGAAGAAAACTATTTTTGCTAATTGG
This sequence comes from Lederbergia panacisoli, assembly GCF_024626525.1. Lineage (GTDB taxonomy): Bacteria > Bacillota > Bacilli > Bacillales > Bacillaceae_C > Lederbergia > Lederbergia panacisoli. The sequence continues at coordinate 166,590 of NZ_JANJGU010000006.1, read as the reverse complement.
AAGTTGGGGGATGGCGTTTCTATTATTATTTTTCCCTCTTGTAACGGACGTATGGCAAGTGTACGCATTACAAATTATCCTAGGTATTATAGGAGCTGCACAAAAGACGAGTGAAAAAGCCATGCTGGCAGATTTTACGGAACGTGGAAATCGCGGAGTTACTATTGGAAAATACCATTTTTGGACATCGATTTTTACTGGGCTTGCCGTCATGCTTGGCGGATTAATAATCGATTTGTTTACATTGGACATTATTTTTTATATAAGCTCACTTATTTTATTTATTGGCGGCTTTTTTGTTTTAAAAATAGAGGAAACGGAGAATTGAAAATGCAAAATCCTAAATTAAAGCAATTGCATGATAAATGGTTAATGGAAGCAACGATAGATGAAATGCAGGAAAAGTTGAGTTCAAAGGAAATTACATCGGTTGATCTTGTACATATGTATTTGTATCGAATATCACATTTCGATGGGGAGATTCGTTCGGTATTAGAGGTGAATCCTGACGCATTGCATATCGCAGCAGCATTGGATTTGGAGCGAGCTCAAAAAGGGTCAAGAAGTGGACTTCACGGAATCCCCATTTTATTGAAGGATAATATTGATACTGGTGATAAAACGCATACAACTGCGGGTTCACTAGCTCTAGATGGTCACGTCGCTATGAAAGATTCATTTGTGGCAGCTAAGCTGAGAGAAGCAGGGGCGATTTTACTCGGAAAGACAAATATGACTGAATGGGCAAATTTTATGACGATTGGAATGCCGAGCGGTTACAGCTCAAGAGGTGGCCAGACATTAAATCCATATGGAGAATTTGATGTCGGAGGTTCCAGTTCGGGATCAGGAGCAGCAATTGCTGCAAATTTTGCGGCTGCTTCCATTGGAACAGAGACATCTGGATCGATTTTGAATCCATCATTGAAAAATTCACTCGTTGGGATTAAGCCGACTGTTGGACTCGTAAGCAGAAGTGGAGTCATTCCGATTGCCCATACTCAAGACACTCCAGGACCAATGGCGAGGACAGTGAAAGATGCGGCACATGTATTGACTGCGATTGCCGGTTGGGATAATACGGATTCTGCTACTTTATCCAATCCGAGAAGCGGCATTAATTATGCTTCCTTGTTAAAGGAAACAAGCTTGAAAGGATATCGAATCGGTATTGCCGGAAAACCTTTTTCCAATCGATTAAATAAGCACAAAATAAAGATGATAGAAGACGCAATTGAGTGTTTACGTGAACTTGGGGCTGAAATCGTAGAGGACATTGTCATTCCGTCCGCCGAAGAGAAATGGGGCTATGAAGTTTTAGTTTACGAGTTTAAGCCAGATTTAAATGCGTATTTGCGGTCAACATCCCCTTCGAATAAGAATCGTTCACTTTCTGATGTCATTGCTTTCAACTATAAGAATCCAAAGGCAATGCTAAAATACGGGCAAAAATTGCTAGTAGATTCGGAAGAAACTAGTGGTACTTTACTAGAAAAAGAATATATTAATGCTTTAGAAAAGGACCAATACTTGACACGAGAACAGGGAATTGACTTTGCCTTAAAACAGCATAATCTGGATGCTATCTTCTTCGGTGGGGATAGGGGTTCCGAGATTGCAGCAAAAGCAGGTTACCCAACAGTCATCGTACCAGCCGGTTACATTCCTAATGGAGAACCGTTTGGGGTATCCTTTACGGGTACGGCATTTAGCGAAGAAACTTTGTTAAAAATAGCCTACGCCTTTGAACAAGCGACAAAACATAGAAAGGCTCCAGTTTTAAAAGAAGAAAGCAGGAAATAATGCTCGCCATTGGAATAAGTTTCGCGAGGCTACCGAGCGAAACGTCTAATAGAATCCTGAAACGTCTAATAGAATCCTGAAACGTCTAATAGAATCCTGAAACGTCTAATAGAATCCTCTTCCATGGCAAAACTTCAATTTTAATCTGCAAAAAGGCCGACTCTTGTAAACGAGAGCGACCTTTTTTCAGTATTATTGTTTTAGTAAAAAAAATTTTCCATTCAAGGTTCTAGCCTAATCGTCTCTCCAATTTTCATCACTTTTAATCGCTCACTGTCTAAATCACGACTGTCCCATTCGGCATTCATTCGATCCAATGCTTCCTTAGGAGTATCATCTGCTAGTCGGTAGGCACCAAAGTGCATTGGGATCATAAAACGGGCCCCCGTATCGGCGAAGGCTTGAACAGCTTCTTCTGGGTTTACGTGCTGGCTTGACATAAACCACTCGGGTTCATATGCGCCAATTGGCATTAAACAGTAATCGATGGAGTAGCGTTCCCTAATTTCCTTAAAGCCTCTAAAATAACCACTATCACCTGCAAAGTAAATACAAAGATTACCGAAGGCCATAATCCAACCACCCCAATGTGATTTATTTGTATCGGTCAATGTTCGTTTTGTCCAATGCTGTGCAGGGGTGAAAGTAAAATGTAAGTCCACGACTTTTTGCTCTTCCCACCAACTAAATTCGATTACTTTAGAAAACTTTCTTTTTATAAACCATTGCCCGAGTCCCACTGGTACTAGAAAAGTAGGATTTCCTTTTAATTTTTTAATAGAAGAATAATGCAAATGGTCATGGTGGCTATGTGAGATAAGTACTATGTCAATCGGCGGCAAATCAGAAATAAGAAGACCAGGGGGTGTAAGCCGCTTATCCATCCCAAGTTGATTCGCCCAAACTGGGTCTGTCAAAATATTTTTCCCGTTTAATTGAATAAGAAAAGTTGAGTGTCCAACCCATGTAATTGTAGCTTCTGATTTGTTTGTTTGTAAAAAGCTTACTTCTGGTTTTACAGTCGGAACTTGAAAAGACAAATCTTTCCTCTTGCCTTTTCTTTCTTTCCGCCAATTTCGTAAATCTTTAAAAGTTTTTGCTGTAGAAACATGGTCTAAATTTTCATAGCGTTTACTATTCATGATTAAACCTCACAAGAAAATGGTTTTTGTTCTTAGAATAGATTATAGTATGATAAGCAAAGACATTGCCATAAAGTGAGGAAAAGTAATGAATATTTTAACAAACTTAAAACCATCTTTACAAAAGAACTGGCAAAATTCACAATTTGAGAAACCTACACAAATTCAAGAGGAAGCCATTCCTTTCATATTAGAAGGTAAAGATTTAATCGCGGAATCTCCAACCGGAACAGGGAAAACGGTTGCGTATTTACTTCCTATTTTAGAAAAAATCAATGAGGAACAAAATGATTTGCAAGCTGTTATTTTAGCGCCTTCCCGAGAACTGGTCATGCAAATTTATCAAGAAATTCAAAAGTGGACGGAAGGGACTAGTATTAGGAAGACCTCTCTAGTAGGTGGAGCCAACATTAAAAGGCAACTAGATAAATTAAAAGAAAGACCGCAAATCGTTGTAGGAACACCGGGAAGAATATTAGAATTAATTAAAATGAAAAAGTTAAAAATGCATGAAGTGAAAACAGTCATCCTTGATGAAGGAGATCAATTGTTAAATAAGGAACATGTAGATTCAGTTAGAACAATTGTAAAATCTACAATGAATGATCGACAGCTTTTATTGTTTTCAGCGACTTCAATGGAAGAACCCGAACAGGTAATAGCTATGATAGGAAGAAAGCCAGAATTTATAAAGGTTAACAGAACAGAAAGCTCTTCAAAGGTAGATCATTTTTACTTGCTTTGCGAGCCAAGGGAAAGGGCTAAACTTCTTCAAAAAATGGCTGCAATGAAAGGCATGAAGGGACTCGTTTTTGTTAAGGATGTTGGAAATATGAACGTACTTGTGGAAAAACTTATGTTTGAAAAAGTTTCTATAGCAACTCTTCATAGTGAACTAGGAAAAAGTCAACGCGAAAAAGCGATTAAATCGATTCGAAATGGAGATGTAAAGTTATTGCTTGCGACAGATGTTGCAGCAAGGGGACTTGATATCGAAGGGTTAACCCATGTCATTCATTACGATCTTCCGAAAGATATTGAGCAGTATATACATCGATCAGGGAGAACGGGAAGAATGGGAGCTGCCGGTACCGTCGTTTCATTCGCGACTCCGAGGGATGAGCGGGAACTAAGAAAATATGGTAAGCAGTTAAACCTTCCCATTTATCAAAAAAGAATATTCAAGGGACAATTTGTTGATATTATTTCGAAAAAATAAAACTTCAAATAATCGGGCAGTGTTCATTCCTGTCCGATTGTTTATCGGTTATAATATATGAAAGCGCTTAAAAATACATATAATGATAGGGAGAGAACGAAATGAAAAATTTACTAGGAACAAACTTTATTACCCAAATCGGAATTCTTGTGCATGACATCGAAAAAACATCTCAAGTGTATGCTGATTTCTTTGGTGTAGAAAAGCCTGAAGCGATCATCACGGATACGATAGAAAAGGCGCAAACGGAGTATAAGGGGGAGCCGTCCGTTGCAAGAGCAAAACTAGCATTTTTTAACATGGGATCATTGCAGGTTGAATTAATCGAGCCGGACGAGAATCCAAGTACATGGAGAGAGCATCTTGATGAGCATGGTGAGGGAGTACATCATATCGCGTTTCAAATAGAAGGGATGAAGGAAAAGATTCAAGTTTTGGAGCAAGCACAAATGCCACTTGTTCAAAAAGGTGAATATGAAGGTGGTCGATATGCATATATTGACTCCGTACAAGATTTAAAAGTGATGATTGAGCTATTAGAAAACGACAAGTAGGTGAGAAAATGACTAAGCGAATTATTGCAATGGTGGGAGATTTTTATCATAAAGAAGAATGGGCAGTTGCTTCACTCAACAAAGCTTTGGAAGAATTACCGCAAGTAACAGTTGAATATGCTTCTACAGAAAATATAATCGAACATGTACAAAGTAAACCGGATGCTGTCGTTTTATTTAAGGAAAACCGTTTAAATCCACAGGATGAAGATATTCAAACATGGATGGATGATGAAGTTGCATCTGCCATTAGCGAATACGTTCAAGAAGGCGGCGGGTGGGTTGCCTGGCATTCAGGTCTAGCATCCTATGAAAATATTGAACCGTATACGTCTATGTTAAAAGGTTATTTTGAATATCATCCAGATAAGCATCAAATTGTTACATATAAGACGGTTGAAGGAACCGCCATAACCAAAAATAGCGAATTTGAATTCCTTGACGAGCATTATTTTGTTTTTTGTGATGAAGAAAACACAAACGTATTTCTTACTTCCGAATCTGTGGATGGTTCATCAATTGCTGGTTGGACACATGAGTATGGGAAAGGATGTGTCGTTTGTTTAACGCCTGCACATTTGGAAGAAGGGTTGTTGCATCAGATGATGACCTCTCTTCTTGCAAATTCAATAAAATTAAGTCTTCAGTAAAAAAATGAGGGAAATCGAACTAAATCGATTTCCCTCACGCTTTTATATAAGCCAATCTTTTTTTATAGTAATCTATCGTACCAAGTTCACTGTTTAAAAGAAACTCCATTTCCTCTAAATGTCTTCTTTCAACTACGGGATCTCCTTTAGACCAAGCAACTTTATAGATAAAATAGTAATCTTTTATTTGCCTAAAAATCACATCTGAGTTGGGAAATTCATCGAATCGAGCTTTAATATTATAATGTCTCGTATATGACCATTTTAAAATATTCAATGCTCACCCATCCCTTCACCTTTAATTATAAGATGTAATTGATAAGATGAAAACCGTTTTACCGGATATTTTTATAATCATATTGCAATCTCTGTATATACCTTTAAAATTAAGCTGATAACCAAGATTGAAAGCGAGGTTTAGCTTTGGAAGCCATTTTATTTGAAAAAATACCTTTTACAAAAGAAAAATTTTTTGATACATATGTACATTTAACCACAAATGCTAATCACCATGTGTTACTCGAAAGTGGTCGTGTCGGAAGATATAGCATCGCTGGTATTTCGCCATTCGCCGTAGTAACGGGAAATAAGAGTGAAGTTGTAATCGACCAAAGGGGAGAGAAATCTGTTCTTCCTGGAAACCCTCTTCTTGTACTAGAATCGTGGATGAAACAGTTCGAATTCCCTCCAATTGCAGACATCCCAGATTTTCAAGGAGGAGCGATTGGATATATCAGTTATGACTACGCATGGTGCATCGAAAAGCTGCCCAATATAGCAAAAGATGATTTGCAATTTCCACTTATCCACTTTTTAGTTTTTGATGAATGGGCTGTTTTTGACCATGAGGAAGAATGTTTATGGGTTATGGTATTGAATCGTAATAATGCCAAGGGAAAACTGGAAAACTTAATAGCAAAGTGGCAGGAAACTCCAGCCATTATGCAAATTTCAGTCGATGAAAAAGTCGGAAATCAAGAATTGCAAGTTTCATTATCGGAAGCTGAATTTGTAAACGCCGTTGAAAAAATCCAACATTATATTTCGGAAGGGGATATTTTTCAAGCAAACTTAACGGTCCGACAATCGATGGAATTAACAATCCCTCCAATTGAAATATATAAGGAATTACGGATATTAAACCCATCTCCTTATATGGGGTATATGCACACTCCTGAATTTCAAATTGTATCAGGGTCTCCGGAACTATTAATAAAAAAAGATGGGAATTTGGTAAGTACGCGCCCAATCGCAGGGACGAGGCCACGTGGTATAGATGATGAAGATGATACTCGTTTAGCTAACGAATTAATTGAAAATGAAAAAGAAAATGCCGAGCATATTATGCTTGTAGATCTGGAACGAAATGATCTAGGGCGAGTGTGTGAATACGGGTCTGTTAAAGTCGATGAACTGATGACGGTAGAAAAATATTCCCATGTTATGCACATCGTGTCACTTGTAAGTGGTGAATTGTTACCCGATAAAAGTGCTTATGATTTAATAGAGGCTGTTTTTCCAGGAGGAACGATAACCGGTGCTCCAAAAGTTCGGACACTTGAAATCATTGAAGAATTAGAGCCTGTAAAACGTGGTGTGTACACAGGATCACTTGGTTGGATTGGCTTTAATAATGATGTAAATTTAAATATTGTCATCCGTACGATGTTAGTAAAAGAAGGCATGTGCCATGTGCAAGCAGGTGCTGGCATCGTCATTGATTCTGATCCAAAAGCAGAATATGAGGAATCGTTAAAAAAAGCGAAAGCACTTTGGAAAGCAAAAGAAGCAGCAGAAACGAGGGGACTGGGATTATGATATTGATGATTGATAACTACGATTCTTTCACCTACAATCTTGTCCAATATTTAGGAGAGCTTGGTGAAAAAATCGTTGTCAGAAGAAATGATGACATTTCAATTGAAGAAATTGAGAGGCTAAAGCCAAGTTATTTAGTCATTTCCCCGGGGCCTTGCACACCGAATGAAGCTGGAATTTCACTGAGTGCAATTTCGTATTTTGCCGGAAAAATCCCAATACTTGGAGTATGCCTCGGTCATCAAGCGATTGGGCAAGTGTTCGGTGGCGAGGTTGTGAAGGCGGAGCGTCTTCTCCATGGGAAAACATCTGAAATATTTCATGATGGCAAAACTATTTTTTTAAATGTGAATCATCCATTTCGAGCAACTCGCTATCATTCGTTAATTGTCAAAAAGATGAGCTTGCCTGAATGTTTAGAAGTATCTGCTTGGACAGATAAAGGGGAAATTATGGGAGTGAGACATAAAGAGCTGCCTATTGAAGGCGTACAATTCCATCCTGAATCCATTATGACAGAAGCAGGGAAACAGCTCCTGCAAAATTTTCTTAATTGCTATCGAATGGAAGTTTCATGATATGTTTATATATTTGAACGGGCAATTTTTAGAAAAAGAAAAAGCGATGATTTCTCCGTTTGATCACGGATATATGTATGGACTAGGTGTATTTGAAACATTTAGGACATACGACGGTTATCCATTTTTATTGGAGGAACATTTAGGAAGGCTAAATGCTGGGTTAAAGGAATTACTGATCACTCGTGCATTTGAATATGAAGAGGTTTTGGAGATTATTGAAAAACTTTCTAAGTTAAATGGCTTAAAAAGTTCTTATATTCGATTCAATGTTTCAGCAGGCGTTGGCGATATTGGTTTGCAAACGGAAGCCTATGACGAGCCAACTGTCATTATGTTTCAAAAACAACTTCCTTCTATAAGTAAAGTAGTAGAAAAAGAAGCCGTTATTTTACAACTCACTCGCAATACACCGGAAACAACTTACCGTTTAAAATCGCATCATTTTTTAAATAATGTGGCAGCTAAACGGGAAGTTGGCTCAGATTCTACTAAGGAAGGAATCTTTCTAACGGATAAAGGATTTGTAGCTGAAGGGGTCACCTCGAATGTATTTTGGGTCAAAAATGGAGTATTATATACACCTGCATTGCAAACGGGAATTTTAAATGGCATCACTCGCCAATTTGTAATGAAATTGGCTGAAAAAGCTAGAATGGAGGTAGAGGAAGGATTATATAAAAGATACGTATTAGAAGAGGCAGATGAAATCTTCTTTACCAATTCTATTCAAGAAATAGTTCCAGTTATGAAAATGGAGGAAAAACACTTTCCCGGTAAAAGTGGTGAATATTTTAATAAGCTAAGTCAGTTATATAAAAGGAAGATTTACAAATAATCAGAAAAATATGGATATAATGAACGAAGCGATAGACAAGGTTTCTTAAGGAACGGTCGGCACATGCTCCTTCAATCAGGAGAGAGGTGATGCCGTATGACAGTATTTGAAGCAATAACGATCATGATTTCATTTTCACTATTGGTCGTAGCTATACTGTCATTCCACAAAAAAGACTAAAACCGCCTTCGAGTTTCGGACCTCTGGCGGTTTTAATAACGTCCTGTGCCGACTTCCTATTAGGAAGCCTGCTATCGTATGGCCGCTTCGATGTTCACGCATCGAAGCGGTTTTTTAGTTTATGTTAATCATTTATATTATACCCTAATTTTCAGAAAACATAAACCTTTGTGTTTCATTTCGTATTTTTCTTCTTAGCTGTATTTTCAAGTTTTGTTTTCGGCTCTTGAGCAAATTCTGTATCCTGCCCATAACCTTGAGGATTTACGCTATTCGCCTGTGTTCCTCTCGTATTTCCACCATCTTTTGCATTTCTGTTTAGCTTCGTTTTACTCATCTAACTCACCTCATTAAGAATCTATTTCTTATATATGATGAGTAAAACTAGCATTGACTATGCACCTTTTTTCAACTTTTCGATTTTTGCAATACGGTGTTTTCCGATTGAAGGCAATTCGGCAAAGATCATTCCTACAAAAATAAGTAAACAACCAAAAAGCGCACTATAAGAAAGACGTTCGTCTGCCCAGAAATACCCTGTTGCGGCAGCGAAAACGGGCTCTGTCGCAAAAATTAAAGCAACTCTTGTTGGAGTTGTATATTTTTGAACACTTGTTTGAGCTAAAAAAGCTAGAGCTGTTGCAAATACCGAAGTAATGATCAATGCTGCCAATACATTGCCTTTAAATAACACTGCAGGTTGAATGGCAAGTCGCCAGTCTTCTGTTAAAAAAGCAAAAATAATTGATAAAATTGAGACAGTCGATATTTGAACAAGCGTCAAAAGGAGGGAAGGATATTTTTTGCTATATTTTCCTGTGAAAATAATATGTAAAGCAAATGCGATCGCACAAAAGAATACGAGACCATCTCCAATATTTAAAGAAACCGTATCCGTCATCGTCAACAAGTATAATCCACCTGTTGCAACTGAAACGCCAATAACAGCATTCATTCCCGGCTTTAGTTTAAGTATAAACAAAGAAAAAAGTGGGACTAATACAACGCTTAAACCAGTAATGAACCCTGCTTTTGAAGAAGATGTGTATAGCAGACCCATTGTTTGGAATGCATACCCTAAAAACAGCCAAATTCCAAGGACGAAGCCTGAGATGACAAGCTTTTTATCTAAATATTGCAATTGCCTTTTTTCAAAAAGAAAAAACCAAAATCCAAGAAGTAAAGCGGCAATCAAAAACCGGATTCCATTAAAAGAAAATGGTTCTAAAAAAGCAATGGCATTTTGAACAAGTACAAAAGTCGCTCCCCAAACAAACGCAATGAGAAGAAGACTGGAATCAGCAAATAAGTTCGTTTTTTTCATGAAATGATTCCCTTCTATAAGAACTCCAAAAGATTATAATATCACAAATTTTACAAATTTGGATTGCCATATAATAAAAAAATTGAGGCAAAATACTAGCCTCAATTGATCCTTTTCCTTTCGAACATTCTTACAGATAGAAGGTAAGATAGATAGAAAATAATAATCGAAAATAAAAAAGATGGATGGAATCGAATCAAGGGAATTCCCGAAGATGTTTCCCAGATGGTCAAGCAGAAAATAAAGATAAATGGAATAACAAAACCGGCTGACTTGTAAAACAATGCCAAGGGTATAAAAATAGACATCAATAATAAAAGTAATAGAAATGCTGTTACCAACAGGTCTAAACGAAAAAATTCCAATTTCCAATCAAAAAATAATCCAATAATCGTTGCAACAATGGTGGAGAATAAAAACCCTACAATAGCAAGAAAATACTTTGCGCCTATATATTCTTTGCGATTAATAGGCAAGCTGATTATTACGGGAAGAACCTTGTCTTTTCTTTTTTGATCCATCGAACTAGCGCAAAGAGCAAACGTAAAATAGAAAATCCACATATAGTAAGGATATATAAAACCAGGGTTGACTAGAAAAGCGAGTATGAATACAAACAGAACTAATATGATATATTCATGGGATTTAATACTTTTCAAATCTGCCTTTAAAAGATTAATCATGGCTATCCCCCTTTACAAGTCTTTCTTTTCGAAAACCTTAACTGACAATTTGAAAGAAAAAAAGGTAATGATCATACTTGCGACTATTATAGAAAAAAAGACTAATGGGCTCCCAGTTGAAATTGGGGAAACTTGCATAGTTCCATCAGAATCAATCGTGGTAAACGTTAATAAGAAGAACCAGATCATTGGTATGGAAATCGATATAAATACCGCAATTTGATATCCGACTAAAAAATAAAGCGGATAAAAAATAGAGACAATCGCTAAAGTAACAAAGGGAGATAAAATTAAATCGAAAACTCCATTAAAGCTTACTGAATTGGTCGACCATACAGATATTAAAAAAGCTAGTGTTCCGTAAACGACGAATGCGATCCCCCACCACATGAGTGCCGCACAATATTTGGCCAGAACTATCTTTTGTCTTGTAACTGGTAAACTTGAGAATAGTTTTTGCTCTTGCATATTTACTGTTTTTGTTCCGAAATTTGAATAAACAGACATCCAGATAGCGGCAAAAGCAACATAAAATGAAACAAAGTCTAACTCATTAAATGCATGGGTGGCATTATAATAAAAAGGAAGTAATAAAAAAATTGGAAAAAGGTAAGCAAATAACTTTTGAGTATATAAGTCTTTTAGGATTAATGGTTTCATAGTGAATTTCCCCTAATTGTATAGTACATAATGGTTTCAAGAGTTGGACGTTCTACATGAAATTGACTGAGGAGCTGTTGATCAATTTGATCTAATCCTTTAACAAGTGCTTCAAAACCAACTCCTGTTTTTCTTCCGCCGACAAGATTCAATTTTTGTGCGTCTTCAGCCACTGTATTAGGACCTTTCAATAAAAAATATTCCTCAAAAATCATATCCTTTTCCTTGCTAAACACAATTTCACCATTATTGATAAACGTAATATAATCTGCTACTTGATCTAAATCCGTTGTAATGTGAGTGGAAAAGAACACGGATTTATTTTCGTCTTGAATAATATCATATAAAATATCTAGCATTTCACGTCTAAAAACAGGGTCAAGACCTGCTGTTGGTTCATCTAAAATAATGAGATCGGGATGATGCGATAGAGCCATCGCAATAGCAAACTTCATTTTCATACCTTTTGATAAAGTTTTTACTTTTTTCTTTATAGGTAAATTAAATTTTTCGATATAGCTGTAAAAAGTTTGATCATCCCAATTATTGTAAAAAGGAGCAATGATCTTTTTGTTTTTTTCTAAAGTAAGATCTTCATAAAAATGACTTTTATCGTAAACAAACCCAATTCTTTGTTTAATTTCTTTTGTGTTTTCCTGATGAGTCATTCCAAATAATTTTACCTCACCAGCATCAATCTTCATTAAGTCCATCAAACAACTGATTAAAGTACTTTTTCCGGCGCCATTTGGACCAATTAAACCCATAATGTATCCTTTTTTACATTCAAACGAAATATTTTTTAATTGGAAATCCTTAATTTTTTTACTCGCGTTTTTTAACTCAATGATATTTTCCAAAATACTCACTCCTCATACAGCACAGTTAAAATTTGAATAATTTCATCTAGGCTTATATCAAATGCTTTGCTGTCATTGATAACCTCGTTTAGTTTTTCTTCAATCATCTTTAATTGTTTTTCTTTTAATAGTTCGTGATTTTGAGCAGCGACAAATGACCCTTTTCCCGGGAAGGTTTCAATAAAGCCTTCTAATTCCAATTCATCGTAAGCCCGCTTCGTTGTAATGACACTGATTTGCAAGTCTTTAGCAAGCTTTCGAATAGAAGGCAGGGCAGACTTTTCTACTAGATCACCCCGCAAAATCTGCTCCTTAATTTGTTCCTTGATTTGATTGTAAATGGGCTGTTCACTGCTATTTGAAATAATGACATTCATTTCATCACCTGCCTGTTATAACTGTTATTAATGAATATATACAGTATGAACAGATTTGTCAACTGTGAGTTTTTTATTTTGTTTTGTTATAGTAAAAGAAACGACTTGCAGATGAGGTGAATGAAATGAAGATAGGACTATTCATCGATGGAAAGTTCGAGGAAGTAGAGAAATCGTATGAACTGACTAATCCTTACAATGATGAAGTGATTGCGGTAGTTGGAGAAGGACAAATCTCGGATATGGAAAAGGCGATTGCCTCTGCTCATGAAGCTTTTCAAACGATGAAAAAAAAGGCGGCAGTAGAACGCGCCAACCTACTATTTGCTGCTGCGCGGTTGCTTGCTGAAAAGAAGGAAGAGTTTGCAAAGTTGATAACAGCAGAATCTGGAAAACCCATTACAGCATCACGTGTTGAAGTGGATCGTTCCGTACAAACATTACAATTTTCCGGGGAAGAAGCTAAAAAAATTGCCGGTGAATTTATCCCGCTTGATGCGGCAGTTGGAGGTGCGGGGCGGGATGCTTATACCATTTTCGAGCCGATCGGCGTCATCGGTGCTGTTACACCTTTTAATTTTCCGTTAAATCTCGTTGTTCACAAGGTAGGACCTGCCATTGCATCAGGCAATACAATTGTTGTAAAACCAGCTGAAAAAACGCCGCTTACTGCGTTGAAGTTAGCGGAATTATTTACAAAGGTTGGTTTGCCTGATGGGGTATTGAATGTGATCCCTGGTGATGGTGCAACCCTTGTAGGAGTGATGCTAGAAGATGAGCGTGTTCAAAAAATTTCATTCACAGGAAGCCCGAAAGTTGGAAAGGAAATTAAAAATAAGGCCGGACTTAAAAGAATAACGTTAGAATTAGGCAGTAATTCTGCACTTTATGTAGACAAATCAGTCGAGGAAAGCCTTGAGGAAATAGTGGATAAGGCAGTTACTGGGGCATTTAGTTATAACGGTCAAGTGTGCATCCATACACAAAGAATTTATGTCCATGAAAGATTAGCCGAAAAGTTTTTAGAAAGATTTGTTGAAAAGACAAACAGGCTTACATTCGGCGACCCAATGGATGAAGATACAGTGGTCACGGGGATGATTGATAAAAAATCACAATCACGTGTACTTGAGTGGGTGAAGGAAGCAATCGACGGGGGAGCGAAACTTCTTTGCGGAGGAGAAAGGAAGGATAATGGTATTCTTCCCACTGTTCTTACAGATGTGAAACCAACCGAAAAAGTCGCATGTGAAGAAATATTTGGTCCAGTCGTGATGGTTAACAAGGTTGCGAATGAAAATGAAGCATTAAAACAAATGAATGACAGTCAATATGGCTTAAATGCAGGCGTTTTTACAAATAATCTGAAACAGGCCTTTCATTTTGCACATGAACTAGAAGTGGGGCAGGTACTAATTAATGATGTCCCCACATTACGTTTTGACAATATGCCATACGGAGGAATTAAATCATCAGGCTACGGACATGAAGGTGTGAAATATGCAATAAGAGAAATGACACGGATGAAGATGATTAGTATTAATTTTAAGTAAAGAAAAAAGTTGTCCCGCCGCCGTTGCGGTTGGGACAACTGCACTTATCGTTTATCTTTCATATGATTTGGCGGCACCTTCTCTATCCTAGTGATAGAGTCCATATCCATTGCCGATCTTAAAGAATACATAAAAAAATAGGAAACAGCCCCTATGACACCTAACAGTCCTAGTGTAATCAATAGTTCCATCCCATCCCCCTCCTCGTTATTACTGAAATATATGCGCGAGGCAGGGGAAAATACTAAAAAAACCTTCCGGCCATAAAAAAGGCGGAAGGTTTGATCATATATATTAGTTTTGGTTGAAGGTATTTTGAGGCACTTCATCAATCTGTTCTGAATCACTAGAATCCATAGCAGAGCTTATAAAGTACATTAGAAAATATGCAATTACACCCAAAATCGCCATTATTCCCATAAAGGTCCAAAGTTGCATGTGAACTCCCCCCTTAAATCTTTTATTAAAACATATAGTAAATTCTTTATTTAATAATCTAATACACTATTAATAGTATAGAGTAGTTTTGGTACATAATCAAAAGAATTTTGTGGAATAATAATTCCCCCGTCCATTTTTGTGTCGAAAATATGACTATGAAGAATTCTATTCATATTTCTCTTCAAGATGTTATACAAAATAATGAGCGGGAAATATGAGAGTTAGAATAGGTCCACAATGTTCCAGCAGAGAATCTTATTGCAAAATAAAAAGACCTGCAACAAACAAGCCTTTGAAAGCGGCCCCGACAGGAATCGAACCTGTGACGCACGGTTTAGGAAACCGACGCTCTATCCTCTGAGCTACGGAGCCATGTAAAGTAACTATAACGATCATTTCTCAACGACTTTTATATTATACATTAGGTCGAAACATAATAAAAGACTTTTACTCATTAATGTTAAAGCTAAATTAATGGAGCTATTGGAAATAAACATTATTTAGGATATTGATTTATTAAGAAATTGAATGAAAAAGGATGCGTATTATGCCTATTAATTCTTTTGATAATTATCCGATGAGCTGGCGGCCATCAATTGATAAAACTGAAAAGCCTATTTATCAAGCACTTGCGAGGCAATTGGAACAGGATATTCTAAACGGAGTTTTACTACCTGGAACAAAACTTCCTCCACAGCGGGAACTGGCTGATTATTTGGATTTAAGCAGGTGAAAGCCTCTGGCAAAAGGATGCAGCGATTAAGCTAATCCGAAGAGGCGGTTTTGAAACAACAGTTGATCATATTTTATTTGCAAATGGGGGTCAAAACGCCATTGCTGCCATACTGGCAAGTCTTTGTCAGCCGGGGGATCGAATTGGCGTTGACCAGCATACATATCCTGGCTTAAAAACGGTTGCGGCAATGCTTAGTGTGCAACTAGTACCGATAAAATCAGAGAACTATGAAATGAGTCCAACCGCCTTTGAAGATGCGTGTAAAAATGACAATATTAAAGGCATTTACCTGATTCCAGATTATCATAATCCGACAGCTTCCGTTATGTCTGTCAATAACAGAAAAATGATTGCGGAAATAGCCAAAAAATATAATCAGTTCATTATTGAAGATGCGTCGTATCATCTCCTCGATGAAAAGCCACTTCCAGCAGTCGCATCGTTTGCACCAAAACAGGTTATCTACATTGCCAGTTTATCAAAATCAATCGCACCGGGTTTACGGCTAGCCTATTTATCGGTGCCAAGTCAGTTCAAAGAGCTTATCTCAAAGGCACTTTATAATTTAAATGTATCTGTTTCTCCACTACTAGCAGAACTAGCAGCACGTATAATTGTGTCGAATCAATTTGAAGTCTTAATTGAGAGTCATCGAGAACAAAATATTCGCAGAAACCAAGTAGTCAATCGATATTTTGCAGACTATACGTGTTTAGGTGTTGATATAGGGATTTTTCGCTGGCTGCTATTGCCGGGAAAGACGACAGGCGCTGAATTTGAAACATTAGCTGCAAAGCAAGGGGTACAAGTATATGCAGCTGAACGCTTTGTAGTTGGGAATAGTTGTCCAGAGAGGGCTGTAAGGATTGCTGTCTGTGCATCAGAAACGATTGAAGAGCTCGAACGTGGATTGGTGATTCTTAAACGTTTACTAAACGATCTTATATAATATTGTTTGCCATACAATATTATAATCGTGTGGTTTTTTTGTTCGTGTTATGATGATTCAAATCTAATTGGAGGTTTAATAGGAAATAGAATTAGGTTTCTAGAAAGGCAGGTTAGCTTATGTTACCTAAAGAATTAGAAGTTCAAGCTGCTTCGTTACAAAGCTACATTCAATCTTCAGAAAAACAACAACAATTATATAAAAGAACATTAATTGTTGTTGTCCTATCCCAAATTTTTGGAGGAGCAGGACTTGCAGCAGGAGTAACAGTGGGAGCATTAATAGCCCAGGATATGTTAGGTGCAGATAGTGTAACGGGGATTCCAACGATGTTATTTACTTTAGGGTCAGCGGGAGCTGCACTACTAGTAGGTCGACTTTCTCAGAGCTTTGGACGTCGTCCCGGACTCGCAGTAGGTTTTTTGGCAGGAGGAATTGGCGCTATTGGAGTAGTCATTTCCGCATTAACGAATAGTATTCTACTTTTATTTGCTTCACTGCTAATCTATGGTGCGGGATCAGCGACAAACTTACAAGCACGTTACGCAGGAACTGACTTGGCAAGCCCAACACAAAGAGCTAAAGCTATTAGTATAGCCTTGGTATCTACTACATTCGGCGCAGTTGCGGGCCCAAACCTGGTGGATATAATGGGTGAGTTTGCGATAATCATAGGAATCCCTGCTTTAGCCGGTCCATTTATATTAGCCGCCGCAGCTTATTTAATGGCTGGTTTGGTCTTCTTAATATTACTTCGTCCTGATCCCTATATTGTGGCAAAAGCAATATCAGATGCCAAAAGATCTGTTGGTAATGGGCGTTTGGAGGAAAGCTCCGATTCATCACTGCTAAACAGGCGAGGAGTTTTTGCTGGAGCTGCAGTTATGATTCTAACTCAATTTGTTATGACTGCAATTATGACAATGACACCCATACATATGGGACATCATGGACATAGTTTGAATGAAGTAGGCATCGTGATTGGATTTCATATTGGGGCTATGTTCTTGCCCTCGTTAGTAACTGGTTATCTTGTTGATAAAATTGGCCGCCCATTTATGGCTGTGGCTTCTGCCATTACTCTTCTTGCTTCTGGTATTCTAGCTGCTATGGGGCCTGCTGACTCGATGACAGTACTCGTTACAGCCCTTATTTTACTAGGGCTTGGCTGGAACTTTGGTTTAATTAGTGGCACAGCAATTCTAGTAGATTCAACTCATGCTTCTACTCGGGCTAAGACGCAAGGTTCAATAGATGTTTGGGTTGCTTTGTCAGGAGCATTAGGCGGAGGATTATCTGGAATAGTTGTTGCACATTCTAGTTATGCTGCCCTTTCAATTGTAGGTGGTGTACTCGCATTACTGCTTATTCCAATCGTTATTTGGGCAAGTATCAACAAGCAAAGTAAGGTAATGATAGTTAAATAAATGCTGAAAATTAAAGATTCGATAAAGGTAAAAGCAGCTATAACGCTTTAAAAATTAGTAATACGGACTAAAATAAATTAATGAAAATTGAAAGAGTGCCAACCCATATAAAAGGAACAGCTCTTTTACCAATGCATTTATTCAGCATACTTAGAAAGAGGTAAAAATGTGAACAAACCTGTAGTCATTGTTGGTGCTGGTTTAAGTGGTCTGCGGGCCGCGTCTCTACTTATTGCAAATGGTATCGATTGTAGAGTACTGGAAGCTAGAGATAGAATTGGCGGTAGGATCTTAACCACATCTATTCCAGACAGGCCCGACCTAGGAAAATTTGATCTAGGACCAACATGGTTCTGGCCTCAGTATGAGAGCACGATTGCTAATCTTGTTAAAGAATTGAATTTAGAAACTTTTTCTCAGTACACTAAAGGGGCAATGCTCGCTGAGAGATCCCAAAACGAAGCCCCTCAACGCTATATACTACCGGAAAATTCCAATGCGAAATCAATTCGATTCATAGGAGGTGTGCAGACTCTCATTGATGCTATAGTAGCTACGATTCCTTCAGGTATAGTCGAATTAGATACGAGTGTTAAGACAATTCGACAAGATGAAGCCGGTGCTATCACGGTTGAAGCAGTCTGTACGAATGGAAATAAAAAGGAAATTCCCGCAAGTGTTGTTATTCTTGCGTTGCCGCCTCGGATTGTGGCAAATAATATTGAATTCTCTCCTTCTCTCTCGGCAAATCTTATGAACGACCTTGTAAACAAGCCTACGTGGATGGCAGGACAGGCCAAGCTTGTTGCCATCTATGATCGTCCCTTTTGGAGGGAGTCAGGGCTCTCTGGATTTGTATCAAGCTGGGTGGGCCCGTTGCAAGAAATCCATGATGCTTCTCCAGATACAGGCTCTGGTGCATTATTTGGTTTCTTTGGAATCCCAGCAAAGATACGTCAACAACTTAGTGAGGAAGAAACCTTAAAAGCGGTTATGGACCAACTGGTGAGACTCTTTGGCCCCGAGGCTCATAAAGTAAGTGCTACCCTTTACAAGGATTGGGCCAAAGATTTCGAAACGGCTGTTGAGGAAGACTTGGATCCGCTTAGAGAATTTCCTAGTTACGGTCAACCTCCAAAGGCAGGGATTTGGGAAGAAAAAATTATTTTTGCAGGAACAGAGATAAATTCACAATTTGGAGGACATCTTGAAGGTGCACTTCAGTCAGCTGAAAAGGCATTTTTAAAAATTAAGCAATTGTATAAGTCTTTTTGACAATATAAGTCGAGTAAAAAAGTTAATAGTAATATTTAAACTTGTCATTTTTTTTCTAAGGTGTTGTGTGTACCTCAAGTCCTTAGATTTATGTGGCAAGTTTTTTGTGTTAAAAGCCAAATATTTTATTGTAGATGTTTTGCGAATCCCTAATTATAAGGGTAAATCATAATGAATAATACAAAAAAACTGCTCTTACTAAGTATGGAAGGACTTTCCTAATGAGATACCGAATATTTATTGAATCAGTGAAATTGTCTTAGGAGGAATAACAAATGGAAACCTCTAAATTCCATTATCGAAATCTTAAAGCTCCTAATCGAACAAACCGAATCATAGTGGAGTTGCTGCATTAATATTAAAGGATAATTCAATACTTCTGGAGTATCGAAAGGATTGCAATCGATGGAAAGATTGAAAGGATTGGGAAACAATGGTTATGACAACAAAAGAAATGTTGCATATTGTACAATCGCAACTTGCAATTGATCTGAATTGTACGATTGATGACTTGAATGGTGAAAATGACAGCATTATTTTTGTGGAAGCTAAAGTAAATACCGGATGCAGGCCATTTAGGAGGAAAGCACGTTATTTTGAAATTGTGTCTATGGGGAAATCGATTGTTGTGTCGGCTACTCCGGAACGGTTGTTAATTGCAAAAACGCAGATGCAAGGTAAAGACAGGGATGCCATATTTTCCTTGCCATTTATCAGAGGTCTGTACGTGCATTATCTACCCGACCTGGAAAGGATAAAGCCCATTTTTCCACCAGAAAATTTTTCATTTGAACTCATCGAGAAAGATCGTAATTTGGGATTAGCGAGTTATCTTGTAAACAAGTTAACATTTAAAATAGTGGAACTGGGTGATATACCAAGTTATGACGTAATCGCAAGTAACTTGGCTTCACAAAGGGTGGCTCAACGATCGGGGTATTTCCCAGGATGGGTTTCAGATTGGAGATGCAATTTTGAAAGATTAGAAACTTTACCGTTTAATTAACAGTCTAGTGCTGCTTTCTTCATAACTTAAGAATGCAAAAAATGATTCTAGCAAACGAGCGCGCCACTAGTGGGAATAGAAGGTAATTTTATTATTAATGAATGGAGAGAGTTTTGAATGATTACACAAGAAAAATTAAAAATTGTGATTGGTGCAGGAGAATATAATAACAATTCTACTTGGCTTCAAACCCAAGAAACAGAATTGAATTTATTAAAAAAGGGAGATTGGGAGGATAAATTCACAAAAAATTCTTTAGAAGCTATTTTAGCCGAACACGTATGGGAACATTTAACTTATGAAGAAGGGGTTAAAGCTGCTGGAATATGTTTTGAATTTTTAAAGAATGGTGGCTATGTTCGCTGTGCTGTACCCGATGGCTTTTTTCCCGATGAAGATTATCAATTAGGAGTACAAGTTGGAGGTCCGGGTCCTGAAGACCATCCTGCGGCAAGCCATAAAATTGTTCACAATTATAAGACGGTTACTTCAATGTTTGAAGAAGCTGGTTTTAATGTTGCCCTTTTAGAATATTGCGATGAAGCTGGGAAATTTCATTATAATGATTGGGATGAGAAACAAGGGTTTATTTATCGTTCAAAACGATTTGACCATAGAAATAAAAATGAAGAACTTGGCTTTGTTTCACTGATTGTTGATGCCGTAAAACCTCTTTAAACTCATTGAAAGTGAATTTATTAAGATAGTTAGTGAAGTAACGATGCAGAACTATTAAAGATACATCCAAAAAAGAAAGGGAATAAGGGGGGAACTTTGTGAAGGCGCTATCAGCTTCAATAGCTTTTCTAGGAGTCTGTTTACTTATTTCAGTATGGCTATTATCAAATGCCATTACCAATTCAAGTACTAATATTCCAAGTACAATCGATGTTTATCAGTCAAGCATTGGTCAGTATGAACTAATTGTTAATGATGGGTGGCTTTATCTCTACGATAAGACGAATGGACAAGTCTTTAAAAAACCAGATGAATCGGAATCCTCTTGGGAAACTGTAAAAGATTTAGCTGGTAATTGAATTGAATTGTAGAAAAAAGGTATCCAATTTCCAATGTAAAAGCTACTTAATTGTCCCAACCGTTTATTTTCACCAAAAATGTTAAGGAGGGCATTTATGGGAATTTTCTTTTGGCCACTAATGATTGCTTCTGTTATATCTTCGGCTATTGCTATATATATGAAAAAGCCTATATTTCTTGTGATTTCCTGTTTACTTATTATTCCAATTTCACTCTATTTATCTGCAACCCCGCGTTTTAAATGGTGGGGTTTAGTTTTTCCATTCTTTTATCTTGGAGCCGCTTTATCCTTAAGGAAAAATATAAAGTGGCTATCTGTAGTGTTAATTTCGCCAAATATTTTATTAATTGGATGGATTGGTTATTCTGTATTGAAACAATAAATATTAAACTTGTTTCTAGATAAGGGAACTTTAAGAAATAGTGTGCAATTCAAGGTTTATTTGTAGTTTTAATCTGAATTGAGATACACAGGGTGCGTTTCCCTGGGAAGGAAATCGCGCCTTAGTTATTGAAGTAAAGAAGGTAGGATTGGTTAAAAATAATTCAAGGGCGGGGGATATATGGGTTCGAGAATAATGCATTCGATTATTGGTAATAAAATTGCAGAGTCGTTATTGATTAAAGAGAAGTCATCATTTTTACTCGGAAGCATTGCTCCAGACGCTGTTTTTTCACATGAAGAAAAAAACGTATCACATTTCTTTATTGGTGAAGTAAAAGATTATTCAAGGAGAGTTGATTTTAAAGGTTTTTTACATAAATATAGGTCGGAAATAGAAAGTAAAAATGATTATATTTTTGGCTATTGGGCCCATTTACTTGCAGATGATATATGGTTAAGAGGTTTCAATCTTTCTTGGTTAAGGAACAGAATGGATGCAGACCAAGGATTATATAAGCTATCCCATAACGATTTCCGATTATTAAATGGAAAATTACTGGAACACTATGGTTTTACAAATGAATTGAGAAAAATCTTTAATCATTTGCCCGCAACTTTAGACTTGGAAGAGGTTAAGTCCAAAGATGTTGAAAATTACGTTCCTTATGTATTGGGGGATATGGATTACAATAAAGACTTTTTAAACGAAGAACTTAATGTTTTTACGTTTAATCAGATAATTGGCTATATAGAGACTTCTGTTGACGTGGGATTATTAAAAATAAAGCCCTTACTTGAATAACAGAATTAAAAATATCAATTTTACTTTAACTTATTTACACTAAAGCAACGTCCGAAAAATAAGTGATTTTTTACATTAAGTATATTCAAAACATTCTGTCACTTATCCTTAACAAGGATAATCGCCCTAACCTTATCCAGCTATTTTGTTATTAGGTAAAGAGGCTTTCATTTTTAGGGGAGATTAAAATGCGAATTGGTATAATAACGGATATTCACGGTAATGCAGCTGCACTCAAAGCCGTACTTGACGAACTTGATAATAGGAACCGGGTTGATCATATATACAGCCTAGGAGATATGATTGGTATCGGCCCCAATTCAAATGAAGTTTTGGATATGTTGTTTTCACGAAATGATATTTCAATGATTACTGGCAACCACGATGAAGCAATATTAGCATTAGCCACTGGTCAAAAATATCCAAAAAGTCATTCACACGTCAGAGAGCATCATCAATGGATTTTGGACAGAATGGATAAGGATTTTTTGACAAAGTTAGCTCAATTACCACGCTTGATCGAGAAAAACATAGAAGGCACTTCAATTCTTTTTATGCATTATCATATTGGTAAGGGGAAATTGAGCCAGCCCATTAGTAAGGACCCGTTTAGTTCAATCGTTGAGCCATCTCTTGCCAATCTCAATTCTTTATTTAATGATAGAAATGAAGATGTAATCTTTTATGGACATCATCATCCCATTCAATGTTTTAAGGGGAAAAACAGAACTTTCCTGAATCCTGGCTCCCTTGGTTGCAACAACAAGGCTACAGCTCCTTATGCAGTTGTTACCTTATTAGATGGAATGATTGAAATCGAACTTGAGGAAGCAAACTATGAAAATATTACTTTCTTGGAATCGTACCATAAATTAAAAGTACCGGATCGCGAATTTATTCTAAAGGCATTTCACGGAAATCAAATATAGTCTAGAGTAAAATAGTTGAAAAAAGAATAATCTTAAGGGAGATATAACACAACAATGTCTAATAACAAATATCATAGAGCTTTTGGTGTTTATGGCATTTATGTAGAAGATGGAAAACTCTTGGTCATCAATAAAAATGGTGGACCATATAAGAATCGCTTTGATTTGCCTGGAGGTAGTTTAGAAGAAGGTGAAACTTTATCAAAAGCAATGAAACGAGAATTCACTGAAGAAACAGGCCTTGAAATTGAAATAGATGAAAACATAGGAGTTATGGATTTTAAACTGCCCTGGTTATGGAAAGAGTTTACCGATGTTCATCACATTGCGGTCTATTATTCTGTTAGAAAAATTGGAGGGGAAATAAACATACCTGAACAATTTGAGGGACAAGACTCACTTGGAGCCGTGTGGGTGTCCGAAAAAGATGTTTCCTTGGATAATGCTTCACCATTAGTTTTAAAAGCTTTTGACTGGTTAAAAACAAGGGATTTAGGTATAGATGCTGAGATATATAAAGAATGGAGGATCTTGGAATAATTGGTTTGTTATATGTCCAAATCTAAGGTTTTTGGTTATCGTAAAAAAGATTATAAAAAGAGAAAGAGATTAGGATACATGGGAAGATAGTATGGATTCTAAGCTAATTATTCTACGGGGAAACAAAAATAACGACTGCTAAAAATCTTTAAAATCACTTGGGGCGTGGTACGCTTTTGGTTTCTCAGGATGTTGTTCGCCGTGATATATTGAAGGTTCATGATAGAGATGGGAACCTTTCAATTGATTTGATACGCCAAATTGCAGAATACGGTAAAGATAAATGTGAATTTGTTATTGTTGAAGGAATATTGTATAAACATCGCTATGGGGAAATGCTAAATAACTTAATCCAGTTCTTCAAGCAAAAGGCATATACTTATTATTTTGATTTATCCTTTGAGCAAACAGTCATTAGTCATAACTCTAGTCCGAAAAAGATGGAATTCGGGATAGATTCTTTACGCGCCGGGTGGAGCCCGAACGATTATCTAAGCGTGGATGGAGAAACAATATTGACTAATGATATGTCACAGAATGATGTGTTGAAATTGATTTTAAATGAACTGAAGAGGAGCTTGAATTTCTAATATATTATTAATGGATGAATGAAGAAAGTAATAGGAACAGAAGGAAAATTAAAAGTAAAAGATTGGCAACCCTATATTGACAGGGAGGAAATACATTGAAAATTGAAAGAGTTACATCGCTAGAACAGTATGATCTTGATTTACTCATAGCCGATAGCGTATCTGAGGGATATAAATTTATCAGGAAATTAGTAGATGAATATGCAAAATGGAGTAACAAATTTGATAAAAGTGGTGAATCACTCTTTGTTGCCAAAATAGACGGAGAGGTTATTGGAGTTGGTGGACTTAATGTTGACCCATATCTTAACCTACCAGATGTAGGACGAGTGAGGCATCTATATGTTTTACGAAAAAATAGGGGGAGTGGTGTGGGGGAAAAACTTCTAAACACAATAATCGATGAAGCAAGGAAGCATTTTCGGGTACTAAGGTTATCATCAACTGATAATACTGTTGCCGAAAATTTGTATATCAAATGTGGCTTTTCTAAAGTGGAAGGGATTAATAAGGCTAGTCATATAATGGAAATATCAAAGAGGATACTATAATAAAAAAGATGTATGAAGAATATGGCTAATCAATTTATTCCAGTAAATTATATGCGGCTAAATCAATATGAATTATAAATGCAAAAATTTTAGTATTCCGATTAAGACGAATTTTCCAAAGGAAGTGGGATTAGCTTGAATGTAGATCAGATAACCTTAAAAGGCGTAGGCGAATTAAATGAGGATTCAATAATAATAAATAATGACATTTCAGTTTATGGTGTTGCAGATGGGGTCTCTTCACTAATCCCTTTTAAGAATAAAGAAGGCCATACAGGTGGCTATATTGCTTCAAATGAAGCGAGAAGATATTTCGAATCTCTTGAGGCGTCTAACGGTCTAATGGATGATTTATTAAAAATCAACGAAGGTATCCGTAATAAAATGAAAGCGTATAATATCGATTTTTTGAAAAAAGAACAATTTTGGGGAACTGCTTTAGCGGTAATTAAGGTTTCCGATACTGGGGTGGATTTTGTACAAACAGGAGATTGTATGATACTCGCAGTATATCAAGATAACGAGGTCAGGCCATTAACAAGATTACAGGTTGCCCATTTGGAAAATACAGCAATAGTTAAATGGAAAGAGTTGATACGGCAAGGTATAGAAACTAGGGACGATTTAATGGAAAATGTAAGAGAGATTTTACTATCTAATCGAACGAAAAGTAACACATTTAATGGATATGGAGTTTTGAATGGCGAATATCAAGCATTAGATTATATTGAATATGGAAGGATTAACAGACTGGATTAAAACATCTTATCCTAATATCAGATGGTATGTTTTACCAGATGAAATGGTCCCTCCAAAGGAAAATTATTGGAGTTATGTGGCTAAATGTATTTTAGAAAAAGGTATTGAAAAGTATTCAAGAAATTTAATTCAATTAGAAGAAACAGATCCAGAATGTATAAAATATCCTAGATTTAAAAAATCCGATGATAAGGCAGGCATTGTTATTAATTTTTAAACTCTTTCTCATGCATATAGTTGCAAAGAAAACATCGCAATGAAAAGGGGATACTAATGAAGAGAAAGAATACCGCATTACTTATAGTTAAAAAGTGAATTTTGGCAGAAAAAATCTGTGTACAAGGGTGACGAGTTATTAAACAATACTCAATTCCTGATTGCAAAAGCACATAGGTCGGGGGAACCTGTTTTTTTCACGAAGCATAACGGAAAATATGGAACCTTTTACCAAAAGGGGGACCTGGGGTGGGAAATCCATCCATCAGTGACACCATCCAAAGAAGATATTATCATTGAAAAAGATCATTCTGATTCCTTTCAACGAACAAACCTTCATCAACTATTAATGGCAAGGGATATTAACGAATCGTTATTACAGGGATTCAATTAGATGTATGTGTAGATGCTACCTGCAGGCGCGCCTTCAGCTTGGGATATGAAGTGATTCTTGCAAAAGATGCCAATAGTACATATGATATGGATATTTTAAAAGCCGATCAAATTATTAATCACCATAACCAAATACATGACCAATGGTTTGCTTGTGTAATGAAAACAAAAGAAATTACATTCTAAACATCTTAACCCATCACTTTTGTTCTTTTTATCTCTAAAATAATTCCAAAGATGGTATGTTCTTGAAGATTAAAGAATAAACAGAAAAGGGGATGCTGAGATATATGAAGAATGGAAAGTCTTAGAATAATTGTTTTGTTATATCCAAATCTGAGGCTATAGCTGCCAAATATATGGTGGCTTTTTTATTTTTTAAAAATATTTTAGTTGAGTCAAAAAAAGAAGGTAATTTTAATATGGAAAGAGAATTAAGGAGAATAGCTTTTTAATTGATAAATCAAATCCAATATAAGTTTTTAGTAGTATCGGGAGTAGGTGTTGTTTTTTTCGGAAAAAGGGCCAGATGTACATACCAGCAACAATTTGCAACATCCATTTTTGCACAAGTTTGGTTTTAAAAAATTTAAGAGGGATCGTGAAAAATGACTAGTTTTATTGAAGTAGAAGGTTTGTATAAATCATTTGGTCAGCAAAAGGTACTAGAAAATGTAAACTTCAAGGTGAAAAAAGGTGAAATAGTTGGGTTATTGGGCCCAAATGGGGCAGGGAAAACCACCTTTATCCGTATATTAAATGGCGTTATTAAACCGGAAAAAGGGTCAATCTTATTAAACGGAATGGATCCTGCATCAGGGGGAGATGCAATTAGAAAAATATCTGGAATTGTGACGGAGAGTGCGGGGTTGTACCACCAGATGAGTGGAAAAGAGAACTTGGAATTATTCGCTGTATTATATGGAGTAACAGATGAGAAAAGAGTGGCAGAGCTTCTTGATTTGTTTGATTTGAAGGAGCATCAAGATAAACCGGTAGGAAAGTATAGTACCGGAATGAAGAAGCGGTTGGCATTGGCTAAAGCTCTGTTGCATAAACCGGATATTCTGTTTTTGGATGAACCGACAAATGGTTTGGACCCTGATGGAATTCAGATGGTCTTATCCTATTTGAAAAACTATAATCGGGAAACAGGGACTACAGTTATTATTTGTTCACATGTCCTGCATCAATTGGAGACAATCTGCCATTCCTTTGCTTTCATCGAAAATGGGACGATAGCTGAACAAGGAACTTTAATAGAGTTAGAGGATAAGTATGTTAAACAAGTCGCCGTGAAAGTGAATACAACATTTAAGCCAAAAGAAAAGCATTATTTAGGGTTTCCTTGCAGAGTGCTAGAAGAATCCATGGTGGTTTTTGATCTGCCTACTAAAAATGACATCCCTCATTTGCTAAATGGCTTGCTGAAGACGGATCCTGTTTATTCGGTTACGATCATGAACAATGATTTACAATCGATTTATTTCAAAGTAAGGGGTTATAAATAATGGATACATATATTAGTAAAGCTTTGATTAAAAAAGACCTTAAAGATATTTTTAGAAGTAAAACATTGCTCGTAACCATGATTATCATCCCAATTGTATTTTCTGTTATTTTCCCTTTGGTTGTGTTGGGAGGCGCCTTAATTTTTGATGCCGAAAAGGTTGCGGGAGATGATGTACAGAAACTACTTGATACTTTGCTTACTAGTGCAGCGGGTGATGAGATTTCTTCTTATACACTTCAGCAGCAAATTATATATATGTTCATTAATTTTATACTACCAACCTTATTTTTGCTCGTTCCGATTATTACAGCCATGACAGTGGCCGGTAATAGCTTTGTTGGAGAGAAGGAAAACCGAACGTTGGAAAGTTTATTGTTTTCACCAATTTCCATCAAAACGTTATTTCTGAGCAAGATAATAGCATCTTTAATACCGCCATTATTAGTTTCTGTCATTAGTTTTGTAGCTTGTGGAGTCATTATCAATTCTTTAGGGTATCCTTTGTTTGGCGAGCTGATCTTCCCATCAGGTAACTGGGTGGCGTTAATAACCTGTCTTTCACCAATGGTTATCTTGCTTTCAGTGCTGCTGAATATCTTAATATCAGCAAGGGTGAAGACGTATCAGGAAGCCCAGAACCTTGGCGGCATTATCGTTCTACCTGTAATAGCAATGATGATTGGCCAGGTTAGTGGACTGTTTTTACTGGGAGTTCAGTTAATCATCCTGATTTCAATAGGACTATTAATTGTGAATCTGGTGTTATGGAGCATAATTTCAAAAAATAATGATAGGTATGTGTTATTTGAAAAACAAATTCACTAAACATATAAGACCTTATAAATTAGAAACTGCACATGTCATATAGTGTGGTTTCTTTTACTGTATGTGAATCATTTCGCATAAATGTCAATTTTGATTAGGTAGCAAACGAAGAGAATGGAGTATACTTATCGTATTCCATAATGTTAATGAGAGAAGGGCATAATATGAAAAGGATTTTTCAATTTATAATAGTACTTGGTTTGATTGTTTCTCCATTTTTTGTACAGGCTCATGTAAAATGGTTCACAGAAGTGGCGCCTCAAAAAGAAACAATTGAAAATATTTTATCGCCATTATTCATTTCTTTATCTATCATTGCTGCTATCGTTTTAGCAATTTTAACGCTTATTATCCCAAAAACAACAGAATGGGCTCCAATTAAAAAAGCAGATCATTGGCTTTCAAGCTTCAGAAAATACAGCAGGGATATTTTAAAGTATGGTACTGCTGTTTCGTTAATAATTCAGGTATTTAGTGGCACATTGTTTGCACCGGAGTTCCATATAGGGTCGACTTTTGTAATAGTTCTCGTTTGGATCACAATAGGGCTTTTACTTGTTCCACATCATTTGTTTACAAAAATAGGTTCCGTTTTGTTATTAGGATTATTTATTCATGTTACTTTGGATAATGGAATTTTCCATATGTTAGATTACGGCTTTTATGTTGCAATCATTGGTGTCTTATTAGTAGGAAATACTAAGTTTGAGAAAATTGGCTTTCCATTTTTATATTTAGGAACAGGTTTATCTCTATGCTGGGTTGCGATTGAAAAATGGGTATATCCAACAATGTCATTAGATATTGTCATTAACCATCATGTACCTACATTCGGTTTTGCTCCCACAACATTTATTGTGATGGCTGCCTTTATTGAATTTATTGTCGGCTATTTATTAGTTGTTGGGATTTTGAACAGGGTATTAGGGGTTGTCGTGACTGTAATTTTTATTTTGACTACTCTTGTTTTTGGAATGACAGAAATTATCGGGCATTTTATGATTCATATTGTGTTAATCATTTTTATAGTCGAAGGTGTATCATTTTACAACCCGCCTATCAAAATGCATAAAACTAGGATCGACCAATTCATCTTTGTTTTTCTGAATTTTATCTTTGTCCTGTCCACATTTGTTTTAATTTACTATCGATTTGCCTAATGAATGGCGGCAAAATGGGGCCAAATCCTGAGGATGGGCCCCATTTCTATTTGGAATAAGTAAAAATGACAAAGCAAACTTATCTTTCTACCAATTCTAGCTTCTCACCATTCGGACCATCAAAAAAGGCAATTTTAACATTATCCTTTAAAATACTTCGAGGTTCTTCATCCACTAATTTGATGCCTGCTTCCCTTAAGCGTACG
Organism: Lederbergia panacisoli; assembly: GCF_024626525.1. Classification (GTDB taxonomy): domain Bacteria; phylum Bacillota; class Bacilli; order Bacillales; family Bacillaceae_C; genus Lederbergia; species Lederbergia panacisoli. Next base: position 136,610 of record NZ_JANJGU010000006.1, on the reverse strand, counting down.
AGTTCAGCTTCAATGTCTTCAACAGTAAATGCCAAGTGATTCACGATTCCTTCGTTTTCAACCTGAACGCCAAAAACAAGTTCAATCTCTACACTTGGCTGCTCTGGAAAATATAAAAAGGCAAGCTCAACAGTGTCATTTAACCACTCTCTATTTCTTAATTTTAGACCTAGGATGTTTTGATAAAACGCTAAAGACTTGTCCATGTCATTGACCATAATTCCTACATGTTCCATTTTCATTATGTATACCTCCCAACAGAAATAATATGTATCGTTCTTTTATATAATAGTCTATAATTGACTATTCCGATAGTGGAAAAATTCAAATTATAAAATGTTCTGCTTTTTTTTTGAACTAGTTGTGGAGTCACGGTGAATTAGTAGAGTGAATAAATAAAATAGGATGAATATCGTGATAAAATGAAATATAAGAATACAGGAAAAAAATTGTATTAGCTTAATGTTCGACCGAATTTGATTGGCTCCATCTTGTACATAATTATTAGTATCACCTTGGCTGTTATCGCCGTTATTGCTTCAGGATAGAAATGATAATACACCCTAAATGTAAATTAGTAGTCAACTAACTACATATAATTAGAAATAAGAGGAGGGGTTGGAATGAACAACAAATTAAGAAAATCCTCAACGGATAAAGCAATATCTGGAGTTTGTGGAGGTATTGCAGAATACTTTGGTATATCTTCTCTTGGAGTGAGACTCATCTTTTTATGTTTACCTGCCAATCTATTAATTTATATAATTCTAGCAAATACAATACCTGATGGCCCGCCTTCTTTATTAAGGTGACTAAAGCCCTTTGACGGTTTCCAATCTTGCAGGAACCGCTTTTTTTACAAAGTTAAAAGGCAAGGGCTGCTTCTTCATGCCCTTGCCTTTTTTGAACTAATACCCCAGATGTCTCTGCCTGCTGACCTCATAAAGCATAATCGAAGCAGCACAAGCAACATTAAACGACGAAGCCGAACCGTACATAGGAATGTTAATCATATGATCGCACATTTCTTTGTAAAAATGGCTAAGTCCTTGTGTCTCATTTCCAACTAGAAGAATGGTGGGCTTTGAAAAATCGCAATAATATATTTCTTCACTGCCGGTTGCACTCGTTCCAACAATTTGTAAATCGGGATATGTTTGCCTTAATGTTTCGGCCCAATTTTTCACTTCGCTAGGTGATGAAATTCGAATAGTTGGCAGATTAAAAAATGATCCCATTGTGGCACGTATCGTCTCCGGGTCATATAAATCGACGGCATGTCCCGTCATAATCAAGCCTTGGCATCCAAGTGCATCACAGGAACGAATAATGGAACCAAGATTACCTCTATTTGAAGGACGATCAAAAACAACGATCAACATTTTTTCATTCACAGGAATCCGGGAAAAATCATCTTCAGGCATTGTGACAATTGCAATCAATTCTGAAGTGTCTTCTTTATCACTGATTTTCTCCATTAAATGTGCTTGCAACTCATAATGTATATTTGCAGTGGATTTAGCTAATATCCCTTTTCCCCAATGGGATAATGGTTTTTGAGGAGAATATATATAGGCCTTTATATCCCATTCATTGCTAATCGCTTCGTTAATATTCCTTACACCTTCAACAAAAAACTCTTTATATTTATGTCGTTTATTCCGGTTTTTCTTTAAAACCTCGAATCTTTGAAAATCATTATTTTCTGTGTTGACGCTTATAATCTGAGGCATTTTACTATCTCCTTTTAACCCATTCTGTTAATCTTCCCAAACGTCATCCATGAGCTCCTCAATTTCTTTTCGGAGTTTATCTGTCTCAGCTTTAAGAATTTTAACTTTATCACCATTGATTTCCACTACATCACCTGCAAGAGCTTCCTTTGGGAAAAGTGATTTTTCAAAATCGACTGTGTCACCATCTATTTCCACTACAACCCAATCTCCTTCAAATCGATCAATGATTCCGCGCATGTTTTCACTTCCTTATTGGAGTAAATGAAGTTTGCGTTTTATACGTTTTTCCTTTATATGATACGGAAATATCCACCTTAACAGTGTAACCTATTGAAGCCCCGCTTATATATACAGGAAGCTTTTCGCCCACTTTTCCGTAATAAGGAGTTTGTGTACTTTTATAATTAAATATAGCTTTATACTTTGTACCTTTCGGAAGTCCGTTAACAGTTAAATTGATTGTAGAATATTGTTTCGGTGTTTTATTATCTAGATTTGCCGATAATTTGTAGCTTGGATTTGTTTCAGGCGCTTTTACTTGGCTTGGTTTAGCATTGATTTTTATAGTATTTCCATTCGATGTGGCTGTAATGGTACCTGATAAATCCGTACGATAAATTTTTGCTTTTACAGCCGCAAGCCTTTTTAAAGTTTCAGAAGTAGGGTGTTTATATCTATTTCCCTTTCCAACACTAATCACAGCATATTTAGGTTTTACGATTTTTAAAAATTCACTTGTCGTAGCTTGCTTTGCACCGTGATGACTTACTTTCAATACATCTACTTTAGATAATCGTTTCTTGGAAATCAAATCTTTTTCGCCTTTTGATTCGATATCTCCTGTAAATAAGAATGTATTTTTATTGTATTTCAGGTGTAGAACAGCACTCCAATTATTTAAATCACTTTTCGCGTAACTTTTCACTGGAGCGAGAAAGGATGCTGTCACAGCTTTATCTTTTAAAGGTAATTTTACACCAGAAGCTGCCGTTTTTATTTTGTACTTCTTTTTCTTAACGGCATATAAGAAATCTTTATACGCTTGTGTTGTATGAGAAACTTTTGGAGCGTATATATGATTGACTTTAAAGGCATTTATGACTTCATCCAAGCCGCCAATATGATCTGCATCAGGATGAGTAGCGATCAAGACATTAATGGTCTTAACTTTTTGCTTTTTTAAATAGGCAACAACATCGTGGCCTTTTGCGCGGTTTCCAGCATCAATGAGAATGTTTTCTCCTTGGGGTGTTTTAATAAATATTGAATCACCCTGTCCAACATCAATGAAATGAACGACTAAATCCTTTGAAGCAGCAACTGCCATATTTTGAACAAAAAACAAAGAAATAAATAATGCCGCTACTACTCCTAATATCCCAATTCTACGTTTCAATGTTTTTCCTCCCTAAACTTTTCGCTTGTTCTATTATAAATTGATTTTCCTTTTTTGAAATGAAAAAGTGGTTAAATGTTCAATTTTAATATGGATAAAATCGTAAATTGAGAAGAAACTATTGCTGATTTAACAATAATGGGGAGTGATGAATGATGGTGAAGCGCAAAGCGGCAAGAAATGCTGTTGAAAAATATGCTAAAACTCCAAAGAAAAACATTGAGGAATCGGATTATTCTGCTGAATTCGCTGCTGGTGAAGATCCGATGAAAGGCGCCAATCGCAACTCGAAAATTGGCAGAAAAGGAAAAGGAAATGAATAAAAAACAACAAAAAAATAATAATGAAGAATTTGGTATGGAGTTAGGGGATATAAATGCAGTTAAATTTTATGAACTTCAAGCGGGAAGCAAAGATAATAAGCATAAGAAAAAGGAACATGAAAACCAAAAAGGTGAAGCCGAATGAGGGCTCCACCTTTAATAATTTAACGCTTATATCCATCAATGACAAGATCTAGCTTACCAGTCTCAGGATTTATAACTAGCCCATGCACGGGTACCTCGTCAGCCATGAGCGGGTGATTGCGGATCATTTCTACACTATGAGCAACACTTTCCTCGACACTGTCAAAGCCTTGTAGCCATTGATTTAGGTCGATTCCCGAATTCTTAATAATGTCCAATGTTTCGTTTGGTATTCCGCGTTTCGTCATTTTATCCAACATTTGTTCACCATCTAGCAAACTCATTCCACAGTCATGATGGCCAATCACATACACTTCATCAGCCTGCAATTCATAAACCGCTATAAGCAAGCTCCTCATAATACTTCCGAATGGATGTGTTAGAATCGCTCCTGCGTTTTTAACTACTTTTACATCGCCATTTTTCATATTCATTGCTTTATGTAAAAGCTCAATAAGACGTGTGTCCATACACGTTAAAATTACGAGTTTTTTATCGGGGAATTTAGTAGTCGTATACGCCTCGTATAGTTTTTCGTCGATAAATGTTTTATTATAATCAAGAATTTCTGATAATAATGTCATTTTCTCAGCTCCTTTTTTATATTTTACCTAAATATATTAAAACAAAAAAGTAATAACTTCTGAAAAGTTTCAGAAATCATGAAACTTTACGTTCATGAAAATCGTATTAGATGATGTAGGGAGGCAGGTGACAGCTTACTCGCATTGTTGGAATAAATAAAACAATGTAAAGGATGATGGCGATGACATTGTTTGGTATGCCGATTGAGACAATTTATCTTATTTTACTCATTGTTTCCGGGAGTTTGACCATTTTGTATTTATTCTTTGGAGATGTTCTGGAAGGACTGGGGGAAGCAACTGACTTTTTAAACCCTGTACTTATATTGGCCTTTATAACTTTTTTTTCTGCAGGGGGATTTATTTTAGAAAAAGCAACTGAACTTAATAGCATTCTCATTATCGCTATCGCAGCTATTGTGTCTGTTCTACTTGATATTCTTTTGAACGTATTTGTGCTCGTTCCGATGAAATCCGCGGAACAATCGCTAAGCTATACAGAGAAATCACTTGAAGGGCGAGTGGGAAAGGCGATTATCTCCATACCTCAGCAGGGGTTTGGTGAAGTCGTAATCGAAAGTTATAGCGGGATGATATCAAAACCCGCGGCAAGTTTTGAAGATACCCCTATTTCGGAAGGATCTGAGGTACTTGTCATTGAAGTGAAAAATGGAGTTTTATATGTAGTACCATATAAACAAAATTTTAAATAAGGGGGAAAATGTATGCAAACTGAAATAATGATTGTAATAGGTATTGCTGTTTTTATTCTTATCGCTTTACTTGGGGTATTTGTAACAAAATATAGAACTGCAGGGCCAGACGAAGCATTGATTGTTACTGGTAGTTATTTGGGTGGGAAAAATGTTCACGTTGATGAAGCAGGAAATAAAATAAAAATCATCCGTGGCGGTGGTACGTTTGTATTGCCTGTTTTCCAACAAGCACAGCCACTTAGCTTATTATCTAGCAAGCTAGAAGTCACAACACCCGAAGTTTATACTGAACAAGGCGTTCCAGTCATGGCTGACGGAACGGCAATCATTAAAATTGGCGGATCAATCGGCGAGATTGCAACTGCTGCAGAGCAATTCCTTGGTAAAACGAAGGAAGATCGCGAAAATGAGGCGAAGGAAGTATTGGAAGGACATTTGCGTTCTATCCTAGGTTCTATGACGGTCGAAGAAATTTATAAAAACCGTGATAAGTTTTCTCAAGAGGTTCAAAGAGTTGCGTCACAGGATCTTGCAAAAATGGGCTTGGTGATTGTGTCGTTTACAATTAAAGAAGTTCGAGACAAAAACGGTTATCTGGACTCTCTAGGTAAACCGCGTATAGCGCAAGTAAAACGTGATGCGGATATTGCCACAGCTGAAGCAGATAAGGAGACTCGTATCAAGCGTGCGGAAGCTGCAAAGGATGCTAAAAAAGCTGAGCTAGAGCGTGCAACAGAAATCGCAGAAGCTGAAAAAGTAAATCAATTGAAAATGGCAGAATATCGCCGAGAGCAAGATATTGCCCGTGCGAGCGCTGACCAAGCGTATGATCTTGAAACTGCACGTGCTAAACAGGAAGTTACGGAACACGAAATGCAGATTAAAATCATTGAACGTCAAAAGCAAATTGAGCTTGAAGAAAGAGAAATAAAGCGCCGTGAGTTACAATACGATGCAGAAGTAAAGAAAAAAGCAGATGCGGATCGTTACTCTGTTGAACAGGCAGCTAATGCTGAAAAAATGAAACAAATGGCTGAGGCAGATGCCCACCAGTATCGCGTGGAAGCAACGGCTAAAGCAGATGCAGAGCGAGTACGTCTTGATGGGGTCGCAAAAGCAGAAGCACAGCGCGCACAAGGGGTATCTGAAGCAGAAGTTATTCGCTTAAAAGGTCTTGCGGAAGCAGAAGCGAAGCAAAAGGTAGCGGAAGCCTTCGAAAAGTTCGGTCAAGCAGCTGTTCTCGATATGGTTTTAAAAATGCTTCCTGAATACGCGAAGCAAGTTGCGGCTCCACTTGGCAATATTGATAGTATCACGGTTGTGGATACTGGCAGCAATGGTGAAGGCGGCGCAAATAAAGTGACTGGGTATGCCACGAATTTAATGGCGACGATGCAAGAATCACTGAAAGCATCTTCCGGAATTGATGTAAGAGAATTGCTTGAAAACTTATCCGGCAAACATAATGTTCGTGGAAGCATTGATGCATTAGCATACGAAATGCGTGAAGGTAAAAAGGAAGTAGAGAAGGAAAGCGAACCTGTTTAAGGAGTAGCTATAACAATATAAAAATACTGTCCCGATTAATTTTAATCGGGACAATTTTTTTGTTATTTGTAGGATTGGATATTGATTTTAATCCTAATTACGCTTGAATCGCACCGGTAAAGCAATGAACTGTACGTTACCGTGTTGATTGGACCTGAATCGCACCGATAAAGCAATGAATAGCAAGTTACCGTGTTGATTGCGCCTAAATCGCACCGGTAAAGCAATGAACTGTACGTTACCGTGTTGATAGCGCTTGAATCGCACCGATAAAGCAATGAACTGTACGTTACCGTGTTGATTGCGCCTGAATCGCACAGTAAAGCAATGAATAGCAAGTTACCGTGTTGATTGCGCTTGGATCGCACCGGTAAAGCAATGAACTGTACGTTACCGTGTTGATAGCGCTTGAATCGCACCGGTAAAGCAATGAACTGTACGTTACCGTGTTGATTGGACCTGAATCGCACCGAAAAAGCAATGAATAGCAAGTTACCGTGATGATTGCGCCTAAAAATCGCACCGATAAAGCAATGAATAGCAAGTTACCGTGTTGATTGCGCTTGGATCGCACCGGTAAAGCAATGAACTGTACGTTACCGTGTTGATTGCGGTTGAATCGCACCGGTAAAGCAATGAACTGTACGTTACCGTGTTGATAGCGCTTGAATCGCACCGATAAAGCAATGAACTGTACGTTACCGTGTTGATTGCGCCTGAATCGCACCGATAAATCAATGAATAGCAAGTTACCGTGTTGATTGCGCTTGGATCGCACCGGTAAAGCAATGAACAGCAAGTTACCGTGTTGATTGGACCTGAATCGCACCGAAAAAGCAATGAATAGCAAGTTACCGTGTTGATTGCGCTTGGATCGCACCGGTAAAGCATTGAATAGCAAGTTACCGAGTTGATCGGACTTGAATCGCACCGGTAAAGCAATGATATCCAGGTTTCCGTCCCCACTGCTCTTAAATCAAGATGAATCCATAGTGCCAAAATATAGCCTCTGGATCGAAGTATCGACCCAGGGGTTTTTTACCATATCATATTATTTAGTAGCTTTCTGTAATTTATTAATAAATCTTAGAGAACGTCCTGTTCCAATCGCGACCGATTCCAAAGGGTTTGGTGCAATATGGACGGGGACGATAATTTCGTCGCTTAACCAATCTTGTAGGCCATTCAAGAGAGAGCCTCCACCCGTCAGAACGACGCCGCGATCAACAATATCACCACTAAGTTCGGCAGGTGAATTTTCTAAAGTAGCACGAATTGCTTCTAAAATATGAAGCAATGATTCTCTTAAAGCATTCTGGATTTCGAAAGAACTGAGGGTGACGGTTTTCGGCAAACCAGTGACAAGATCCCTACCTCTTACATCCATAGTCCGCTCGGGATGGTTGATTAATGCATAGCCTATTTCTATTTTTATTTGTTCAGCTGTAGATTCTCCAATTAATAAATTATAATTTTTTCGAACATGTTGGATAATATTTTCATCAAACAAATCTCCACCGATTCGAACGGTATTGCACGTGACAACACCACCGTAAGAAATAATGGCAACTTCCGTAGTCCCGCCCCCAATATCCACAATCACGTTTGCAACAGGCTCTTCTACAGGAAGGTCTGCACCAATTGCAGCTGCAACGGGTTCTTCAATAAGATGAACATGTTTCGCTCCACATGTTTTTACTGCATCGTGAATGGCCCTTCTTTCAACAGAAGTCGCTCCTGAAGGTGTACAAACTACTACATCCGGCTTCCTTAGCGCAAACCCAATATTTTTTCCTGCTTTTTTCATTACTTCTTTTAAGAGCCGGCTTGTAATATCAAAATCAGCAATAACACCATCGCGTAATGGCCTTACTGCTACAATATTTCCGGGGGTTTTTCCTATCATGCTTTTTGCCTCTGAACCAACAGCTAGAACTTGTTTTGTATCAGTATTCACCGCTACAACGGATGGTTCGTTTAAAATAATGCCTTTGTTTTTCGTATAAACAAGTACGTTTGCAGTACCTAAGTCGATTCCAATTTCTGAATTAGAAAACATGGTTATCACCATACCTTTACTTTTTTAAAAGCATACAAATATGTACAGTTTTCCATAAGTATAGACAATTTTTTTATAGATTGCTTGTAACAGAAAATGGAAAAGGCGGAAATGTTACAAAAGAAAGCTCAAAAACTATTGATATATATAGAAAGAGAAAAAGAGAGGGTTAGTCGCTGTTATAGAAACTTAACGTTCCTGTAAAGAAGGTAATCATCGCAACAAAAAACAGCCCAAACCCTAGGCTGTTTATTCATTATTTAATTTATTTGAGAAGAATGCTGCCAAATCCTTACTCTCTTGTTTACGTACTTTTCGATGAGCAGCCCTTAATTCTGCTGTTTCATTCAGCCATCGTTCTTCCTCTGTTTCCGGGATAACTTGTGGAACTGAAGTTGGTTTACCATTATCATCCAAAGCAACAAACGTTAAAAAAGATAAAGCCGCAATTGATTTTTCTCCAGTTAATAAGTGTTCAGAGGTGACTTTTACAAAGACTTCCATTGAACTTCTTCCTGTCCATGTAACCATCGCTTTTAAGGTAACTGCATCACCAATTCGAATTGGTTTTATAAAATCAACGGAATCCGTTGACGCTGTAACGACTAAATTGCGAGCGAATTTTATGGCGGAAATCGAAGCAACATCATCGATATAAGCCATTAATTTCCCCCCAAACAATGTCCCAAGATGATTAGCATCTGGAGGAAAAACATGACTTGTCTTAATCGTTACTGTATCTTTCATCAATTTCTTATCTGCTTGCTCCATCTAATTCACCTCTTGACGATAGATTACCATTAGTATACCACTGATCAGAATTTCAATAGCATATTGTTGGAGAAAGGTTTATTAGGAAAAAATTAGGGTATATTAAAAAACGTTAAAAAGTATATTTTGTTCCTCAATATTATAACTACCCTAGTTTGTACTGCAACAAATAACCATTCTTGAGGAGGAGTGATTACATTATGGATAAAGGAATGAGAAGGATTAGATGTAATCCTGATGGATCCATTCTTTTTAAACGCTGGAATAACACTCTTGTCGTAAAAGGAAAATTCGATGCCATTATTGAAACGGCGAGTGGTTATGAACAAACTGATGGGGAAAGAAAAGAATATTACGCTGAACTACTTGAAGAGATGGCAGGGGAATCGGACACATTCAATGATTTAACCGCTGCGGGTATTGAAGCGAATCGAATTGCTTATAAGGAATTTATAAATAATGGATGGGAAACAGATATTCAATATTAAATTAAAAAGAGTCCTGCTGGACTCTTTTTGTTTTTTAGTGCTTAAAATGCCCAATCACCATTTCGGAAAATTGGTTCAGCTGCGCCTTCATCCGTAATTCCATCGATGTCCATTTCTGCCGATCCAATCATAAAATCGACATGTGTGATACTTGAGTTTAAGCCTTTTTCCGCAAGTTCTTCTTGGGACATTTTCTTGCCGCCTTCTAGGCAAAATGCATAGGCGCTTCCGATCGCAAGGTGGTTCGAAGCATTTTCGTCGAATAATGTATTATAAAATAACACATTTGATTGGGAAATTGGTGAGTTAAATGGGACGAGTGCTACTTCTCCAAGATAGTGGGAGCCTTCGTCTGTCTCAACGAGCTGCTTTAAAATTTCTTCGCCTTCTTTAGCTTTTACATCGACAATCCGACCATTTTCAAATGTAATGGTAAATTCATCAATGATGTTACCTGCATAGCTTAATGGTTTTGTACTTGAAACATAACCATTTACGCCATCTTTATGGGGAACCGTAAATACTTCTTCAGTTGGCATATTCGCCATAAATTCATGACCTTTTTCATTTATACTACCAGCTCCAGCCCATAGATGACCTTCAGGTAATTCAATGGTTAAATCTGTACCTGGCGCTGTATAATGGAGCTTTTTATAACGCTTATTATTTAAGTAGTCAACCTTTTCATGAAGTGTTTCATCATGCTGTTTCCATACTTCAACAGGGTTATCTAAATTGGCGCGGGTAGCTGTAAAAATAGCATCCCATAGTTTCGCAACTTGATCTTCAGGAGCTGCATCAGGGAAAACCTTTGCAGCCCAATCTTTAGATGGTGCAGCAATGACGGTCCAGCTTACTTTATCTGATTGTATGTACTGACGATATTTTTCCATTGCCTTGCCAGCCGCCTTTTGGAAATTAGCGATTCGCGAAGGATCGACTCCTTTCATAAGATCCGGACCGGAAGAAACAACTGACATAAAGGCAGCGCCAGCTTCAGCTAGTTCTTCCACCTCACGGGCACGCCAAATCGGATATTCTGTGAACGCTTCATCTGGTGCAAGGTCATATTTGAGTCTAGAAACGACATCATCATTCCAATTCACAACGACGTTTTTGGCCCCTGCTTCATACGCTTTTTTTACAACTAAGCGAATAAATTCTGCATTATCGATCGCTGCATTAACTGCAAGAGTTTGTCCTTTTTGCACATTTACTCCCACTTTTACAGCTAGTTCTGCGTACTTTTCAAGTGTTTCCTGAAAATTGGTCATGGCAATTCTCCTTTTGGTTATGGTCAAAACCTTCTTTTTCATTTTACCAAGCAATGGAAGGAAAGCCAATTCATTCATGCACAAAAAAACCAAAGCCTTAGTTGGCTTTGGATTATTTACCTAGAACAGTTTTTAACGTTTCAATATTTTTATTCATTATACTAAAATAATCATCATTATTCTTTAAGTCGTTTTCTGTAATATATTCCAAGTTGTGCAAGGTGACAGGTGTTGTTCCGGTTTCTTTTTTAACGACATCAGCCACTTTAGTTACTGGGTTTTGATCATAAATAATATAAGATATTTGATGTTCCTTAGCTGTTTCAATAATAGCTTGGAGCTGTTTTTGAGACGGCTCGTTTTCTGGACTTAAACCGGATATGCTAATTTGTTCCAACCCATAACGGTGTTCCCAATATCCATATGAAGCATGTGAAACAAGGATTTCTTTATGATCAGCCGATTCAACTGTTTTTTGCAATTCTTGATCTAATTGTTCTAGTTTCTCTTTTACATCTTGGAAATTCTTTTCAAAGTCATCTTTTGCTGAGGGCATTTCTTCAGTGAGAGCATCCTTAATATTTTCGGCCATTTCTATTGAATTGATAGGATCTAACCAAATATGTGGATCCTTATCGTGATGGTGATGATCGCTATCGTGATCGTCATCATCATGTCTGCTTAATAATTCAATGCCTTTTGAGGCCTCAACGATTGTTACGTTTTCTTTCGTTATGGACTTTTTTGTTTTATCGATGAAAGGTTCAAGTCCGGCACCATTATAAATAAATAAATCTGCATCCGCTATATCCATCATCGCTCTCATAGTCGGTTCAAATGTATGTGCATCAGCGCCAGCAGGATATACGCTTTTCACTTCAACATGGTTTCCACCAATTTTCTTTGTAAAATCCTCAATTGGATAAATAGTTGTAAATATTGTTAATGTTTTGTTGGCTGATTGCTTTTGTTTTTGTGGTGATATCGTGTTACATCCACTTATAAATGTGGCAGTAAGTAACAAGATTGCGAGGATTATTGAATTTTTTTTCATATAATAAATTCCTTTCTGTAAAGAAAACTCTTAGAATGTTGGATTGTATAAGGTATTAAATCGGAATGATTACGATTTGTATCATATAATAAAAATAAATAGATTGCAAGATATTAATTGGAAATGAGTGAAACTTGACTCAAGAAATAAAAATTTGCAAAATATAAGTCACCCGTGTATATTTTATAAGATTGAATAATATTGGTAGGAATACTAGGAATTAGGGGGATGGAAATGTTAAAAAATAAAAGCTTCTTATTTTTACTCACAGTAATTACATCAATATTCTTCGTAACAGCTTGCTCCTCAGGAGAAAATTCAAATAAAAATTCTTGGAAGGCCATTAAGGAAAGAGGAAAAATCGTTGTAGGTACCTCCGGGACACTTTATCCTACATCTTATCATGAACAAGACTCCGATGAACTTACTGGTTTTGAAGTAGAGATTTTAAAGGAACTTGCAAAAAGATTGGATGTAGAAATTGAATTTAAAGAAATGGGATTTGATGGACTTCTAACATCTATTAATAGCGGCGTAATTGATCTTGCCGCGAATGATATTGAAATAACGGACGAAAGAAAAAAGAAAGTGACTTTTTCGGATCCATATAAATATTCGTATGGGACAGCGATCGTCCGTAAAGATGATCTTTCCGGAATCAAATCGTTGGAAGATTTAAAAGGGAAAAAATCTGCTGGAGCAGCTACTTCTATCTATATGGATATTTCGCGTGAATATGGTGCCGAAGAAGTAATTTATGAGAATGCAACGAACGAAGTATATTTACGTGATGTTGCAGTTGGAAGAACAGATGTCATTTTAAATGATTATTATTTACAAACTTTAGCTCTTGCGGCATTTCCGGATTTAAATATTACGATTCATCCCGATATTCGCTATAGCCCTAGTGAAATGGCGATAGTTGTGAAAAAAGATAATAATGAACTTTTAGGAAAAATTAATGAAGTATTAAAAGAAATGAATGAAGATGGAACAATTACCGAACTATCAAAAACATTTTTCAATGGAGCGGACGTTTCCGTAAAACAGGATCTTGATTTCCAGTAAGTGGGAGGTTGAAGAATGAGCAATATTCAATGGCAATATATTTTTGACCTTCAGCTTGCCATAAAATCCTTTCCTTACGTATTACAAGGTATTTGGTACACGATACTTATTTCGTTTGTTGGAATGGCTGTCGGGTTACTGATTGGTTTCTTTTTAGCCCTAGGCAGAATGTCGAAGCATGTGGTATTAAAATGGCCAGCACAAGTTTATATTTCCTTCATGAGAGGAACACCGATGCTCGTATTTTTATTTTTATTGTATTTCGGGCTGCCAATGGTAGGAATTGAATTTAGCGCCATCACATGTGCGTTGATTGGGTTTAGTTTGCACTCTGCCGCATATATGGCTGAGATAAACCGCTCTGCACTAACTTCGGTGAATAAAGGTCAATGGGAAGCTTCCACTGCTTTAGGCTTGTCTTATTGGCAAACAATGAAACTAATCATTTTACCACAGGCCACAAAAATAGCCGTGCCGCCATTGTCTAATGTATTATTGGATTTGATTAAAGCATCTTCATTAGCAGCAATGATTACGGTTCCCGATCTTTTCAATCGTGCAAAAATTGTAGGCGGTCGGGAATTTGATTATATGACGATGTATATACTTGTAGCCTTAATATATTGGGGAATTTGTTCGATTGTCGAACTTGGACAATCATATCTTGAAAAGCGTTATCGATATAGTGAGTGAAGAGAAGCTGGGGATGCTTCTCTTTTTTTTTGCGAAATTTCAAGCTGAAAAGTGATGACGGCCAGTAAAGCCGAGATGACAGCTAATAATCCCAGATAACTGCCAGTAAAATCAAGATCAAGGCCAGTAAGCAATGGCCATCACCAGTAACATCATTTCCACAGCAAATTGCAGCAACATCGTAACGTCTTATCGTAACTTCTTTGTCATTTTTAGCTGGTAATTGCAATTTCTCAAAAAGGTATAATGAAGATATTGATAAAGGAGGCGTCATGATGGATAAATTTGGTGGACTTTCAGAAGAACGAATCCGCAAGGCTTACGAAGAAGGTGAGTTTGATAATCTTCCAGGGGCGGGAAAACCACTTCCAAAAGATACATTGGAGGGGATTCCCGATGAATTGAAAATGGCCTATAGGATCATGAAGAACGCTGGCTACTCACCTGATGAAATGGATGTAAAAAAGGAAATTATGACGATAGAGGATTTGATTCGAAAGTCAGAAGATGAAATTGAGAAAAACGGGCTAAAAAAAGAACTCAATGCAAAGATCTTACAATATAATAGTTTGCTTTCGAAAAAAAGAATCAAAACAAACTCTTCTGTCTTCAAGCAGTATGAAAGCAAAATTGAAAAAAAGTTTTTCTAATCGAAAAGTGATTGAAAATTGTTCCTATCTGTCGATATATAGAATAAGACATATTTAGTTTAGGGTGAAGCAGATGGATAAAACATCACTTATTGGATTAATTCTTGGAATAGTAGCTATAGGGGTAGGAATGGTTTTAAAAGGTGTAAGTCTTTTTGCGCTTATTAATCCTGCAGCTATATTAATTATCATTGTCGGGACGATGGCAAGTGTGATTACCGCTTTTCCGACATCAGAAATAAAAAAAGTACCGAAGTTATTCGGGATTATTTTTAAAGAAAAGAAAAATCTAAAGGCTAAAGATTTAATTGTGGAGTTCTCTGACTTGGCTCAATTAGCTAGAAAAGAAGGACTACTTGCATTAGAAGCAACTATTGATGATATTGAAGATCCATTTATGAAAAATGGCTTGAATCTTGCTGTAGATGGCCAAAGTGCAGACTATATACGTGAAGTATTGAATGAAGAAATCGATGCAATGGAAGATCGCCATGCTGTTGGAGCATCCATATTTTCACAAGCGGGAACATACGCGCCAACGCTTGGTGTACTTGGCGCCGTTATCGGTTTAATTGCTGCCCTTGGTAATATGGATAACACCGACGAATTAGGAAGGGCGATTTCGGCAGCATTTGTTGCCACGATGCTCGGTATATTCACTGGCTACGTTTGGTGGCACCCGTTCGCAAATAAATTAAAGCAAAAGTCAAAAGAGGAAGTTCGCATAAAAGAAATGATGGTCGAAGGAATTTTGTCTATTTTAGAGGGAGAGGCACCACGAGTGATTGAACAAAAATTAGCTTCTTACTTACCTGCCTCAGAACGAAAAGAAATATTTGAGGAAAGTGGTGAAAGACAAAATGTCCAGGCGTAAGAGAGAGAAAAAAGACGAAGCTCATACTGATGAATCTTGGCTCCTTCCTTATGCTGATTTACTGACATTGCTTCTGGCTCTATTTATTGTTCTATTTTCTACTAGTTCCGTTGACGCTCAAAGGTTCCAGGCGCTATCACAAGTATTTAATGGGATTTTTCTTGGAGGAACGGGGCCGCTTGACTATCAGCAACCTATTGAAAATGACGATCATAGTAAAGATAATCCAAAACCTTTGGATGAGGAAAAACAAGAAGAAATGGAAAAAGAAATAGAACAGGATAAGCCTGTTCAAGAAGAAGAAATGATTTTAGATTTAGAAGAGCAGAAGGAACTTGAAGCGATACAGTCAAAAATCAATGCGTATATTCAAAAAAATGACTATAGTAATAAATTTGATACGTCATTGACGACTGAAGGACTTTTACTGACAATCCGTGATAATGTTCTTTTTCAATCTGGAAAAGCGGAAGTTCGGGAAGCAGATAAAAAAACAGCAAAAGAATTAGCCGTTTTACTTGAAATGGAACCACCGAGAAATATCATCATAAGTGGTCATACAGATAATGTACCTATTGGGAATGCTCACTTCCAATCTAACTGGGAGCTAAGTGTCATGAGGGCCGTTAATTTTATGAAGGTTTTACTAGAGGATGAAAAACTTGATCCGAAGTGGTTTAGTGCAAAAGGTTACGGTGAATTCCAGCCAATCGGAGATAATAAAACGGAAGCTGGAAGAGCAAAAAATCGACGGGTCGAGGTTCTAATCTTACCTCGAGTGAAAAACGTGAACGATTAGGAAAAAAATAGACGATGATAAAATCTATTGAATTTTATCATCGTCTATTTATGATGCACCGGAATGATCATTTTACCATTATTTCTTGGGAAATATCCTTTTTCTGTAAAAAATCGTCGCTTCTTGTATGTTTTACTGCTCCCTGAGAATTAAATCTGCAAATTTCCGACCATATTCCTGACATTGATTTAGTTCCGATTGTTCTGGAAACATATCAATCACTAAGTTAGGAAGAAGAAGTTCTACACCTAATTCCTCTATTTTTTCAGAAAATAGTCCTATTGCCGCACCAAAGGTAGAACCATAGTATGAATCGCCTGAACCAAATACGGCAGCTTTTTTTCCTAATAGCTTAACATGATCTAATTCTTCGAAGAAATCCATAAATTCATCAGGGATCTCTCCACCTTCCCATGTATAAGTTCCGATTAAAAACCCATCATAGTCCAGTAGATCAGTGGGAAGTGAGTCGAAGGCTTCCTTCACAGTTACATCAACATTTATTTGTTTAATCCCTTTCACAACTTCTTCAACCAATATTTCTGTGTTCCCAGTCATGCTAGTATATATTAAAATCACTTTTTTCATCATATTTCACTCTTTCATTATGCTAACAACTTTATTTTATCAAAAATGTACGGTAAAAGTTATCACAATGCTGTGAAGAACAGAAGATATATAAGGAGCTTAATATAATTTGACACAAAAACTTTCAAATTATGTTAATATTATTAAAAAATGGTCAATTGGGAAAAGGAAGTAAGATGAGAGAGATTCTGTTATTTATAGCTGCCTATGTTATTGGAAATATGTTAACGGGTTATGTATTAGCAAAGTTTTTTTATCACAAAAACATTCAAAGCGAAGGGAGTGGTAATGTAGGGGCTCGGAATGCCGGACGTATACTTGGCAAAAAAGCTTTTGTCATGACGTTTTTTGGAGACGCCGGTAAAGGAGCTATAGTAGTATTGATTTCTAAGTGGCTTGAATTTAGTGTTGTGGCCCAGTTACTAATTTTATTAGCTGTTACTCTTGGTCATATTTTTCCAATATTATTTCACTTTAAAGGTGGGAAAGGTATGTCGACTTTTATAGGTGGATTATTGGCATTTAATCCGTTATTATTTTCTGCATTTGCAGGCGTCTTTATATTATTTTATTTTATTATTAAAAGTTTAACATTAGCAGGTATGGCTGCTGTAGCTTTATTGCCAGCTATTATGTATTTTTTTCATTTTGATCTATATCCTATTCTTTCTGCTATTTTACTTTCTGCCATGGTTATATTTGCACATCGGCAAAACATTAGAGATAAAATTTTCAGTGAAAGGAAAATCAGCTGATGAGCTTTATTTATAAAATCGCTACTAAACGATCGGAATTTGAACAAATTTTAAAGTTAAATTATCAAACATTTGTGGAAGAAATTCCTCAACATGAAGAAAATGAAACACGAACATTAATAGATAAATTTCATGAGGAAAATACTTATGTTATTTGCATGAAAGATGATCAACTCATAGGGATGATTTGTGTTCGCAGTAAACGACCGTTTTCTTTAGACGGAAAAATTGGAGAAGTAGAACAACATTTACCTGTTGCAGTTGAAAATCCGTGTGAAATAAGACTTTTGGCAGTGGACCCAGTATACCGTAATGGGCGAGCTTTCTTGGGTTTGGCGCAGGCGTTAATCCGCTATTGCTTAAAGTTGGGGTATGATGCGGCACTTATATCCGGAACCACTCGTGAACAAAAACTGTATGGACAAATGGGGTTCCAGCCATTTGCGTATTTAACGGGGGACGACAAAGCAGCCTTTCAGCCTATGTATCTTACAAAATCAACTTTTGATGAAGGGATTGCTGGTAGAATCTTAAAAGAACAGGTGAACTTTTTGCCCGGGCCTGCGACAATTTCCGAGTCGGTAAAAAATGCACTGTCGACATCTCCATATTCACATCGATCAAAAGGCTTTGAAACACTTCTTCAGGCTGTCCAAAAGAAATTAACAGCACTTGTTCATGCAAAATATGTCCAAATTCTACATGGAACAGGGACTTTGGCCAATGATGTAGTAGCGGGACAATTATCATTATTGCCGGGAAAAGGGTTAATTCTTGTCAATGGAGAATTTGGAGAAAGGCTTGTAAATCATGCTGAACGGATGGATCTTGATTTCGATGTTGTCGAAACTGCATGGGGTACCTCTTTTAAAAAAGAGTGTATCGTAGAAGCTGTATCGAATGGGGGATATAACTGGTTATGGGCAGTTCACTGTGAAACATCAACAGGTGTATTGAATGATATCGACATGCTGAAAAGTATTTGTCAGTCCTATAACGTACTGCTTTCTTTAGATTGTATTAGTTCATTGGGAGCAGTTCCGCTAAATCTAGAAGGCGTATTCTTCGCATCTGGTGTAAGTGGAAAAGCTTTGGCGAGTTATTCAGGCCTTTCGTTTGTTTTTCATAGTGAAGAGGTAAAACCAAATAAAAATCTGCCAAGATATCTTGATCTTGGAGCTTACTCTGCAACTGGAGGCATACCTTATTCTCAATCTTCCAATCTGATGACAGCATTAGCCGAGTCGTTAAAAAGATATGATTTCCCTGAAGTAGAATATGAATTAATAGAACAGCGCTATCATCTAATAAGGAATGGTGTTGAGGAAGCAGGGTTAACGGTGTTATCGGAAAAAGATCATTCAGCCAATACTATTATGACCATTTTGCTTCCGAAAGAAATCTCTGTTAAACAACTTGGGGATAATTTATATTTGAATGGATTTAATCTCCACTATGAAAGTTCTTACTTAAACGAAAGAAACTGGATGCAAATTTCTTGTATAAATGATGTTGGGGAAAGAGACATAAAAAAAATGCTTTCTATTCTTAAAGGGCTCTGTCTTGTGGAGAGAGAACCTTCCATAACTTGATAGAAATGCGAACTGCACCTCTATTATGGGGTGCAGTTCATTCGTCTATTGAGCTTTTCGAAGTCGACCAAGTTCCTCGGCCAATGCTTGCATTTCACTAGGACTAAAATGATCCTTTTTCATGACCATTTCATAAATTTCATGAAGTTCCTCATACATTTCTGAATCCATGCTTTCTGATCTAATTGCTCCGATATTAACCATCTTCATTTTAGTTACGATCTCATTAACCATGTATTCAATATTTTCAGGTGTGTTCTTAGACAAATCCACTAGCAGCTCATCCTCTCTATCATCCATATCATTTATCCTTTCATGATGCTAGTGTATTGTCAATAAAAAAAATACCTTTCCTCATAATTTTAAGAAAGGTATGTAAGGCTAAGCAGTTTTATTTATTTCCGCCTTTTCCTCTTTAATTTTTTTTACTACTCTTCTAGTTTCATGAATGACTACACCAGAGAGACCGAGAAGACCAATTAAGTTTGGAATTGCCATTAAACCGTTCATAATATCAGAGAACGTCCAAACAATTTTTAATTCGATAACAGCTCCGATAAAAACAACAAGTACAAAAGCAATTCGATAATAGATGACTACTTTGGCTTTAAATAAATAGGAAAAACATTTTTCACCATAATATGACCAGCCTATAATCGTTGAAGAAGCAAAAAACAATAGTCCAAGAGCAACAATGATAGAGCCGGTGTTTCCGAGGAAGTGTGCAAATGAAACAGAAGTCAAATCGCCTGGTTTTATTGCTGGATCATTGTATAAGCCCGCCATTACAATGGTAATTCCAGTAATCGAACAAATAATGATCGTATCGATAAATACTTGAGTCATGGAAACGAGGGCTTGGCGGCCAGGCATGTCTGTTTTGGCAGCTGCAGCAGCAATTGGAGCAGAACCAAGACCTGCCTCGTTGGAAAAAACTCCGCGTGCAACCCCGTAGCGGATAACCGCACCAATCGCACCACCAGCAACAGCTTTTCCAGTAAATGCATCTGAAAAGATGATTCCGACTGCAGCTGGAATTAATTGGACATTCATCACTAAAACAATAAGTCCACCGATTACATAAAAAACTGCCATAAACGGAACAAAGAAGGAGGTTACCCTACCAATACTTTTTATTCCCCCAATAATGGCAAGTCCAGCAAAAATCATTAATACAAGACCAGTTACGGCCGGCGGTACATGGAAAGTTGTGTTAACAACATTTGATACTGCATTAGATTGAACAAGGTTTCCGATACCAAATGCAGCTATTGCCCCAAAAACGGCAAATAACACTCCTAACCATTTTTGTTTCAACCCGCGTTCTAAATAATACATCGGTCCACCCGACATTTCACCTTTTTCATCCACAACTCGATATTTTACTGCTAAAATAGCTTCGGCATATTTGGTTGCCATTCCAAAGAAGGCGGACAGCCACATCCAAAGTACTGCTCCAGGACCACCAAACACTACTGCAGTAGCTACACCTACAATATTTCCAGTACCAACTGTTGCTGCAAGTGCTGTCATTAATGCTTGGAAATGAGAAATATCACCTTCGGATTTTTTATCCTGTTTAAAACTGAATGCAAGTTTCAATGAATAGGGGAGAAGTCTTAATTGCAAAAATCCGAGTCTAACAGTTAGATAGATTCCAGTACCGACAATAAGGCCGAGTAACGGTATTCCCCATACATAGCCACTAATTGTTTCTAACACTTTCAAAATCTTTTCTGATATTGATCCATGATCTGCCATTACAGTCTTACCCTCCCTTAAACTCTTTTCTCAACTTAAATTATTCTGAAAAGTGTACTAGTATGTCAAGCTTTATTTACTTATTATGTTTTATTGTTAATTAGAAAGGTAAAACATATATCAAGCCTGACTAAATATTGAGGTGTTATGATGGGAAAGACAAGATTGAAAATTAGAAAAGAAAAAAATCATCTAATAAAATTTACGAAAGTTTTGATTCGGAAAATAATGGATAATGATGTCGCTGGAATGGCCGCTCAACTGGCCTACTTCTTTTTGCTTTCTTTATTTCCATTACTTTTTTTTGTCGTCACACTACTACCTTTTACCCCTTTAACTCAACATGATATTTTTAATTTAATCAAAGATATTGCCCCGTCTGAAACTATCGCAATGATAGAAAGAACACTAAATGAAGTAATGCAAAATCGGAGCGGAGGACTCTTGACTGTTGGTATCATCGGTACTTTATGGTCTGCCTCAAATGGTATGAATGCATTAATGAAATCTTTGAATAGGGCATATGAAGTAAAGGAAAAACGCCCATTCCTAGTTGCGAGATCACTTGCAATTGTTTTTACCTTCGCAATGATTTTTGTGTTTATTCTTGCATTATTGCTTCCTGTTTTTGGTAAACAAATAGGAATATTCCTTTTTTCTACTTTTGGTTATTCGGATGTGTTTTTAAACATTTGGGGTGTTATCCGATGGGCACTAAGCCCTGTAATATTATTTATCGTATTTTTAGCTATTTACTATTTAGCCCCTAGCATAAAAATAAAATGTATTACAGCCGTTCCAGGAGCTATTTTTTCAAGTATCGGTTGGATTATTGTCTCATTAGGTTTTTCTTTTTATGTCTCTAATTTCGGAAACTACACTTCCACGTATGGAAGCATTGGAGGAATCATTGTACTAATGCTTTGGTTTTATATCACTGCCATCATCATTATGGTAGGCGGGGAAATTAATGCGCTATTGCCTAAAAAAAATGAGTGTTAATTATAAAAAATCTTCGCAAGGCTGAAATTGTTTTTCTTGAAAAAGCCAAATAAGCCGGTTTTTTATACCTATTATGAAAGTTGCGCTTCCAATAAAATTAGCAGCTCTTTCCTCATAAAAATAACGAATTATTAAAACCTGTATAATACAGCAACAATGTTTGAGAAAAGATTTTTATGCAAAATTCCTGTTAAAGTAGGCAATAATAGTGGGCAAGATGTGGAGAGGATTTGAGTGAATGAATAAAATATTTATGATCATCATTGTAATAGGCTTTCCCCTGATTGTTATCGGATCATTATTACATTTTCCAGGTGTTCTCATGTTCATTATATCTTGTCTAACCATAATCGGCCTTGCTAGTGTCATGGGTAGAGCGACGGAAAGCTTGACGATAGTTGCTGGTCCACGGATTGGCGGATTATTGAACGCCACATTTGGAAATGCCGTCGAGTTAATTATTTCAATTTTTGCTTTAAAGGCAGGGCTTATCAGCATTGTACTTGCTTCATTAACAGGTTCCGTCATTGGAAACCTATTACTTGTAGCAGGGCTGTCATTTTTTGTAGGTGGCTTGAAATTCAAACGACAGAACTTTAATGTTTTCGATGCAAGACATAATTCGGGATTGCTTATGTTTGCAGTTATTGTTGCATTTATTATTCCGGAAATGTTTACAAGAGGGATGGACGAAACAAAAACAATTTCACTGAGTATCGGTGTATCCATTATTATGATGATTCTTTATATAGCTGCCTTATATTTCAAACTAGTCACTCATAGAGGCGTCTATAATACGAGGGAATCTGAAGGAAATATAGAACACGAGGAACCAGAATGGGGAAAAGGCAAAGCTACTATTATTTTGGGCTTGGCCACATTAGCGGTAGCTTATACGTCTGAAAAACTTGTTCATACGTTTCATGAAGTAGGAGCAAAATTTGGTTGGAGTGAGTTATTTATTGGTGTAATCATTGTAGCAATTGTAGGAAATGCGGCAGAACACGCATCGGCAATTTTAATGGCTTTCAAAAATAAAATGGATGTTGCTGTGGAGATTGCAGTTGGATCTACTCTCCAAATTGCCATGTTTGTTGCTCCTATACTTGTGCTGGCATCCTTGTTTTTTCCCGTTTCAATGCCACTCGTTTTCACTATACCTGAAATAGTGGCGATGGTAACTGCCGTTCTATTAACCATTGTGATTGTAAATGATGGGGAATCAAACTGGTTTGAGGGAGCAACCTTACTTGCAGCATATTTTATTATGGGAATAGGTTTTTATTTGCTTTAATATTGGATAAACAGATTGCTTTCGGAAAAACATAAAGGTAAATGATGAAAGGAGTTTGCCTTTATGAAACGTTATCGCTATGGATTGCAGTTAATGATCATTTTACTTTTAATTGTAACAGGACCTACCGATTTTATATCAGCTAAAGGGCAATCAAAAGGGTCCATTCAACTGCCATCATCTGTGGTAAATATAGCAAAGGATAATACGATTCCAAATGAAATGGAAGACTTAATCTATTTGAAGCCAAGCACTTTTACGAAAGAATTGTTTAAGTCATCAAACGAAGCAATCGAGAACCCCAATTTGATTCGAATCTTAAATGAGTCTTCTATTAACAAGTCGCCTCTTTCAATTGGAGTACGCGCGACTATTTTCATGGGGGAGTGGCCATTAAATTACAAATCACATGAAACGCTTCCCAATTGGCAATATCAAAAAATCAATACGAATGTTTATGATAATACAGTCGGAAAAATAAACCACCAAATCAATTATGTGCAGCAAGCGCAAAAGAGGATTAAGGGTGGTTTAACAGGTAGAGTACCCCATCCTGAAGATGTTCAAAAGATGATTCTTATTAAAGCGATGGAGAAAACAAATCTTCCTGTTGCTACAGAAACAGTAATTGGCGCTGGTACAAAACATTCGCAAATATATAATGTCCATCCAAAGCGAATTGGATATTTACATGCCTATGTCCCTGCCTTGATTGAAAAAGGAGAGGTGACTTACGGGGAAGTGTACTTAGTCATAAGAGGGACAAAACGAAAAATAGTTGTCAAAAACGTAACTTCCCAAAAAATCGGGGCTTGGCTCCCAATTCAAGACCATCTATCTTTTTCTTTTACTGCAAATTGAAGATGGGGGACAGTCCCCATAGGGACACGTTCAAAAGGGACAGGATCAAATGAGTATATTCATTTGATCCTGTCCCTTTTATTGTCAGGCATGATTTTTATGCTATGGAAAAATCTATAGAAAAAGAGAGAAAGGCGGAAACGAAATGAAAAAAGGGATACTTATTTTTCCGATTCTGTTTCTTATGGTTTTTCATGCAGCAACAACTCATGCCATCTCCAACCAGCCTATCCACTGGGGATTTAAAAAAGGTTCCAATGAAAAGCAAGCAGATGCTGGTGCACGATATGATAGCCTTCTTGAAAAATATGGAGCCTTTTATAAAGGCAGCTCCGATGAAAAAATATTATATTTAACGTTTGATAATGGTTACGAAAATGGTTACACGGCTAAAATTCTCGATGTTTTAAAAAAAGAAAAAGTTCCTGCTGCGTTTTTTGTTACAGGTCACTACTTAGACAGCGCCTCTGACTTGGCGAAACGGATGGCAGACGAAGGACATATTATCGGAAATCATTCATGGAGCCATCCTGACATGACACAAATCAGCGATGAAAAAATTAGAGCGGAGCTTGCTAAAGTGAAAGAGGCGACCGAAAAAATTACAGGGCAAGCCAATATGCAGTATTTACGGCCACCGCGAGGAATATTAAGCGAACGTACTTTGAAAGTGGCGCAAGATGCCGGCTATGTTCATGTCTTATGGTCATTAGCTTTTAAAGACTGGCAAATTAATCAACAAAAAGGGTGGAAGTATGCTTATGATAATATTATGGCACAGGTCCATCCTGGAGCAGTCATGCTATTGCACACCGTATCAAAAGATAATGCAGACGCACTCGAAAAAGTCATTCAAGATTTGAAAAAACGTGGATACGTATTTAAAAGCCTAGACGACTATATGATGAAAGAAAAAGTGAAAAATCCGATTATAGGTCAATGAAGAGGTTTGACCATCTTGTTGAAGGCGCCATTGCGGATTTGACCAGGTTGGCATAATAAAAAATGATTCATTGTGACCATGAACGGGAATAATTAGCTTCAAGGTCACAATGACCGTTTCATCGTGCCCTTGAATGTGAAATATTCAGGCTCAAGGTCACAATGACCGTTTCATCGTGCCCTTGAATGTGAAATAATCAGGCTCAAGGTCACAATGACCGTTTCATCGTGCCCTTGCATGTGAAATATTTAGCCTCAAGGTCACATTGACCTTTTCATCGTGCCCTTGAATGCGAAATAATCAGCCTTAAGGTCACAATGACCGTTTCATCGTGCCCTTGCATGTGAAATATTCAGCCTCAAGGTCACAATGACCGTTTCATCGTGCCCTTGCATGTGAAATATTCGGCTTCATGGTCACAATGACCGTTTCATCGTGCCCTTGAATGCCAAATAATCAGCCTCAAGGTCACAATGACCACTTCAATCGGACAAGAATAATTTTCTTCCCATGCTTAGGATTACTTTGACATAGTTTTATCAAACAACTATGACATTTTCTAAAAGGACTTAACCAAAAAACTTTCAACAATCAAAAAGCTGATTGAGCTTTGAGTTTCCCTCTACTTCCTCAGGTGAAAAAACATCGCCCCTAATGGTATAATAAATAAATATTTATACGTTCGGGGGAGATGTAATTGTGGCAAGAAGAAATAAAATTTGTCGGACCGTACGATTTTGACTTAGCTTTAAGTAGGCTCGCAATGGATCCGCTAAATATCATTAATCAGAAAGAACGTTCCATAAAGGTTCCGATTTATGATTTAGCACCTGAAGTAGCGACAGTTCAGGCAACTGGAACTACGGACGAGCCAGTATTTTTAGTAAGCGGTGAAAATAGTGCTACAAAATCAAAGGTCATTGAAAGAATATCTGCCGTTTTCCAATGGAAAACATCATTAGCTGAAATTCAAACTCATTTTCTAACTACATCCCTAAATAAAATTTTCCAAAATCACCGAGGAACGCCGATTGTATTAGATTTTTCACCATTTACGACATTAGTAAAATCAATTATACACCAGCAAGTAAATATGAAATTTGCGATTTCCCTAACCGAGCAGTTTGTCAAAACATTCGGCTATGAAATCAGTGGGGTCTATTTTTATCCATCTCCTGAGACCATTGCAAATATAGAACCGGAGACGTTGAGGGCATTAAAATTTAGTCAGCGAAAAGCAGAGTATGTCATAGGGCTTGCAAAAGAAATAGTAAATGGTGCAATAAATTTAGAGTTATTGTCAAAGCTTTCAGATGAAGAGATTATGAAAGAATTAGTAAAAGTACGTGGAATTGGCCCATGGACTGTTCAATGCTATCTTCTTTTTGGACTCGGTAGACCGAATCTGTTCCCCCTTGCAGATATTGGGTTGCAAAATGCGATTAAAGATCTTCATGGACTTGATCGCAAACCAACGAAAGAAGAGATGTTGGAATATAGCGGAGAATGGCAGCCTTATCTAAGCTATGCTTCATTGTATTTATGGAGAAGCATCGAACCGCCTATTAAAGAATTAATTGTAGAATGAGTGATTTATATGAAAAATGAAACATTGATCAAAATAAAACAACAATTTCCACTCACAATAAAACGTCTCGGTATCAACGGGGAAGGTGTCGGCTATTTTAAAAAGAAGGTCGTTTTTGTCCCCGGCGCACTTCCGGATGAAGAAGTCGTTGTAGAAGTGGTTAAAGTTCATCCGAAATTTTCGGAAGCAATCGTTAAAAAGGTACGAAAACGATCCCCTTATAGAGTAAAAGCTCCGTGTCCTGTATACGAACAATGCGGGGGTTGTCAGCTTCAGCATTTGCGTTATGATCAACAATTAAAAGAAAAACGGGATATTTTAATACAAGCGCTGGAAAGACATACGAAAATTTCGATTGAGGATTTAGATATAAGAGAAACGATTGGTATGGAAGATCCGTGGAAATATCGAAATAAAAGTCAATTTCAATTGCGGGAAATGAACGGAAGAGTTGTTGCTGGCCTTTACAGTATGAATTCGCATCGACTCATTAGTGTCCCGGAGTGTATTGTACAACATCCAGCAACCAATAAAGTAAACAATGCTATAAAGCAAATATTCGAAGACTTTAAAGTGCCTATTTATAATGAAAAAACGAAAAAGGGTATCGTCAAAACAATTGTCACAAGAGTAGGAGTGCAAACCGGCCAAGTTCAGGTTGTCATCGTAACGGCAGGCGAAAAGCTACCTCGTAAGGAAATGATTGCTGCTGAAATCAAAAATCGGCTTCCTGAAGTTGTATCAGTTATGCAAAATATTAACCCGAAGCAAACATCACTTGTTTTCGGTGATAAAACGCTCAATATTACTGGCAAGGAATTTATTGATGAGAAAATGAATGAATTTACATACGAGCTCTCGGCACGAGCATTTTTTCAATTAAATCCCGAACAGACAGTAAAACTATATAATGAAGTCAAAAAGGCCGCCGCTCTTAATGGAAAAGAAAAAATTGTAGACGCCTATTGCGGATCGGGAACAATCGGATTATGGCTTGCGGAAGGTGCCTTAGAAATCCGGGGGATGGACGTAATTCCTGAATCGATAGAAGATGCCAAGAAAAATGCCTCGAAGCATGGTGTTAAGAAGGCAAAATATGAAACAGGAAAAGCGGAAGATATTTTACCGAAATGGTTGAAACAAGGCTGGCATCCAGACGTAGTCATTGTCGATCCTCCACGTACAGGCTGCGATCCGAAATTTTTACAAACACTATTAAAAATAAAACCGAAAAAGTTTATTTATGTTTCCTGTAATCCATCTACATTAGCCAAGGATCTGCAAGCAATCAGCCAGATGTATGAAGTGCAGTATATTCAACCTGTAGATATGTTTCCGCAGACAGCGCACGTGGAGTGTATCGCACTTCTCATTTTAAAATTGTAAAAAAATAATAAACATTTCTCATTCCGACCCCGATTTCGTGAAAATAAACATTTTCGATTTTCTGGGTCCTTTTTCTATTATCCCTTGCCCTGTCTGTCTCTTCCCGATTTTTCTTCCGTCTATTATCGGTAACCTCTATTTTAACTCCCGAAAAAATGTGAAAAAAATGCGGAAAAACAGGTAAAAAACGGCATGTGTTGAATTAAAAAACGTCCAAAATGGGAGTTCAGTCGGAAATCTTTATTTTAACTCGAACGGTAGAATGCGGGTTTGAGGGGGGGGGAAGGGTTTAATTTGGTTATACAAAAATAGTGTAATAATTTGCCTAGTCTCTGACTAGGCTTGTATTTTTATAAAGTTTCTCATCACAAAAAATTGCATTCTTCGGGGCGTG
Source organism: Lederbergia panacisoli (assembly GCF_024626525.1). GTDB lineage: Bacteria > Bacillota > Bacilli > Bacillales > Bacillaceae_C > Lederbergia > Lederbergia panacisoli. The sequence continues at coordinate 108,269 of NZ_JANJGU010000006.1, read as the reverse complement.
AAAGGGGACGCAATATCATACAATTTGATTCTAGTTAAATCCTAATTATAATTCCATCCCTTTACTTTCCCTTTTCATGTATAGTTGGAGTAAGTCATAATAATGAAGCACGAAATGTAATGACGGTGTTAGATGAAAGGGGACATACTATGAGAAGGATTATTTTATCGACAGAGAGTGGAGCGGATTTACCGAAGGATTTAGCTGACAAACATGCTGTTCAAGTGGTCCCAATGCACATAATCATGGATGAACAGGATTATTTAGATGGTTCTTTACCCGTAAAAGACATTTATGACTATTATGAGCGCACAAAGAAAATACCCTATACAACAGCTACTAATCCCCATGAGTATCATGAATTTTTTTCGAAAATAAAAGTTGATTTTCCTAATTGCATCATTATTCATATTGGTTATACGTCAAAGGCATCTTCGTCCTTTCAAAATGCGCTAATCGCCGCGGAAAAGTTTGAAAATCTTTATCTAATTGACGCTTTGAACGTTACTGGTGGATTAGCTGCAATAGTAATGTATGCTGTTAATATGTTAGAGAAAGAACCTTCGATTGATCCCGTTTCCTTAATAGAAAAAATAGAATCAATTGTTCCCAAATCAAGGCTTGCCTTCACTCCCGGCAGTTTAGAGTTTTTAAGAGCAGGCGGAAGGGTAAGTAACATTGCTTATCTCGGAGGGGCTTTGTTAAAAATAAAGCCATGCATTGAATTAATGGAAGGAAAACTTGTATCAACCAAAAAATACCGTGGGAAAATGAGTGCAGTAGCAGAAAAACTTATGCATGATTATTTAAATCAATACAACATTGATAGAGAACAACTTTATTTACTGTATTCTATTGGATTAGATGAAAGTATCAAACAACGGATGGATGAAATAGCAAAAAATACTGGTTTCAAAAATGTAAAATGGATCCAAGCCGGTGCTATGATTTCTACTCATGCTGGACCTGGAGGATTCGGGATAGCCGGATTAGAATTATAGGAACTGTTTAGAAAGTATCCCTGACCAACTTTTTGATGAGAGAAATCACAACTTAAGAAGGATTACTGCATACCATCTTTAATATAAGATAGTAGATAACTATTTTGTATGTCCTCTAACTTCGCTTAGAGGGATCATTGAATTTCATTTTCCTGGAGAGTGATACCAATGTCAGAATTGATTTATGCAGGATCATTAAAGACACTAGAAGATGAAGGTGCAAAAGTAATAAAAGGTGGTAGCCATGCAATTGCAGTATTTGTTCATGAAAAACAAGTCTATGCGGTGGATAACCGTTGTCCGCATATGGGCTTTCCTCTTCATACGGGGAGCTTATGTAATGGGATTTTAACATGTCACTGGCATCATGCTCGCTTTGATATAAAAAGTGGCGGAACCTTGGATCCATGGGCAGATGATGTCGCTGCATATCCAGTCGAAATTAAAGAAGATGACGTTTGGGTCCACCCTGTTCCTTATAATAAGGTAACAATCGAAAAATTAAAACAGCGATTACGTGAAGGTCTTGAGCAAAATTTAAGTCTTGTCATTGCAAAATCAGTTGTTGGATTGATGGAAGCTGGTTTTCCAGCGACTGAGATTGCGCAGGTCGGAGTTGAATTTGGAACGACCCATCGTCAAGATGGCTGGCGATCCGGATTAACGATATTAACAGCTATGACGAATGTATTGCCTATATTGGATAAAACCGGTCAGATTTTAGCATTATTCCAAGGACTCGTTCACGTTGCAAGGGAAAGTTCTGGAAGGGGAACACGCTTTTTACTCGGGGCACTTCCCGTCTTGGATAAAATGAATGCCCAATCATTCGAACAACTATCAGAATGGTATAGTCAAAGTGTGGAAGTTCGTGATTCTCAAGGAGCTGAACGAGTCCTTTTGACCGCGATTGAATTAGGCTTTTCGAATGAGCAGCTTGCTGACATGATGATGACTGCGGTAACGGATCACTTTTATGTGAATACAGGTCATACGCTCGATTTTCATAATAAAGCGTTTGAGATTCTGGGTAAGATTGGTTTTGAGCACAGACCATATGTATTATCATCCTTGTTACCCGGTATCGGTAATTTATCCCGCAGTGAAGAATCCCATAACTGGCAATCACCTGTGAACTTGGTCAAGCCTTTGAAAGAGGCATTTCAGGAATTGCCTGATATTCTTGCTAAAGCCTCAGCTCAAGGAGAAACTGATGTAGATGAAGCAGCATTGGTTGAACAAATTTTATCAGATAATGCCTTAAAAACGGTAAGTATGATGTTGGATGCACTTAAAAGCGGAATCTCCCCTGCACGTTTGGCCCAGCTCGTAGCTTTGGCAGCGGCAGAACGGATTTCCCGTTTCCATGTCCAAAATGAATTCAATGACTGGATTACCGCACTTCATACTTTTACACATGCACATGCGGTACATGTATCGTTACGTCGTTCTACGACACCAGAATTGACGCGAGCTGTTTTTCATGGGGCAATGAGTGTCTATCTTGATCGTTTCCTCAACACACCATCGGCACGAAGACCCGAACCCAAGAATGTAGAAGCTGAACCGCGAAGTTCTTCTGAATTATTGGATATCATGAATCAACAACAACAAGTTGCAGAATCCGCACGTTGGGTAGTGAATTACTTGGCACGCGGCGGTAATAAAAGTGAACTTTTTAATACACTTGGGCATGCTTTGCTAAGGGAGGATGCAGAGTTCCATTCGTTTCAAATGTTTGAAGCTTCGATGGTAGAGCATGACCTTTGGGAAAATGAGGATTCCGAGCTTGCACGTTATGCGCAGGAAACGTTGATCATAGCAGTAACTCGTTATTTGGCAGGTCATGCCCCAACAGCTAGAGAAATGCCAAATACAGCACGGATTGCAATGTGTCTCCACCGCGGAGAAAAGTTATTTGAAGATGATTGATTGTGAAAAAAGAAAAATGTATGTGAGATCTTGATGAATTTAAAGAAGAATTGACTTGATAATATGAAATGCATTATTGATGACAATCTTTTAAAAAAACTACCTATACAATCTGGGATGAATATATTCACTATAATAAGAAATAACACAACTGATTAATGAATTAATCGCTTTCCTAAAAAATTTCCTATAAGAAAAATAGGTATAAGTAAAATGCTGAAAGGAATACTCTCGATTAGTAAATGACTGTCGATGAGCCCAAAATCAAACAAGAAGTAATAAGTAAGAAGAGAGTAAGGAATGACAATGAATAATGCCGTTATGACACCAGGCGTATAAGAGCGGAAAATAACAGTTTGACCAATATGCAAAAATGTTTGTAGAAAAAATACATTTAATGTTGCAGTAAATAAAAGAAAGTTTCCATCGCTTGGAAGATGATAGACTGTCATAAATGTGATAAATGAGATGATAAGTAAAATCCATGCAAGAGTAATAGAAAGTTGGCTGGATTTCGAACCTAATTTATTTTTAACAATTAACACAAATCTAGCAAGAATTGTTTTATGAACCCCGTTCTTATACTTGCTCATAAAACTTTCTACTGTTATGATCTCTTCTAAGTCGTGGAACATAAAAATAATGGGGAACAACCAAATAACTGAATAAATATAGAAAAATTCACTAAATGCTTCTAGCATATTTACCTCCTTCAATTGGGGCAACTGAATTTTCAGGAAGGGGTTTGTGCCTCTTTCTTTAATAATCATATACGGACAAGGAAATAACATGCCGGTTTTTTATATTATGATAAAACAAGAAGCCCATTCTTCAAACACTCAAAAAGGGTGTTGAGCAAGGGGCTTCCACTTTTAAACTGCTAGTTCCCATATTATAAAAAAACAACGAGAACTTGCTATATTAAAAAGTGAACTTTGTAATTAATTAGCATCTGGGTTGACTAAAGTAAAATATTAATCCCATATTTAGCAGCGATGGAAACAAGTTTTTCAACCTCTTCCTGACTTGGAGGCCCATCAGGAATGGGCGGTAATATTTCTGGAACGGGAACACTTAGTTCCTTAACAAAATTTTCGAAACCAGAAGGATAAGTAGTATCTAATACTTTTGCTTCTTCTGTTTTTAATGCATACGTATGTCTGATGCCGCGGGGAGCATAAACGTATGTTCCTGGTGTTGCGTGAATTGCTTTATCTTCTACGAAGTATGTTACCTCACCTTCTAATACATAAAAAGTTTCATCCTCGTTATCATGAATGTGGGGAGGTGGTTCTAACCCTTTTCGTTCAACCATTTGAATTACAGAATATCGACCTTGAGTATCATCTCCGTCAACTAAAAAAGATGCCTTTACTCCACCTAAAAATAATAATGTGTTATCTTCGGATGCTTCTCTGGCAAAAGGTAAATGAAGCATAAAATTCCCCATTTCTCTGATAAAATTTATTCACTATAATCATTGTATTAAAGAATGTATAGATCCATGTTAAATTTCCTTCAACAACTGGTACACGCAATTATAATAAAAGAAGAATCGAGGAAAAATATCCTCGATTCTCTAGAAAATTAATAATCCTATTATTGTTGAGATAATCAAACCTATGAAAACTGGAAAAATGCTTTTCCGCACAAGTTCCATAACGGGAACCTTTGCAAAACCGGCGACTGCTACAAGTGAAGACCAAGCAATTAATGTTCCGCCACCTACCCATATGGCACCCATTTGGCCAATTGCGCCAAGCGTCGCGACATCAACTCCTACACTATCCCCTAATGCACTTGATAATGAGCCAACTAAAGGAAGACCTGAAAACCCAGAACCATCCAAACCAGTTATCATACCAATTAAAAGGATGCCGAAGCCTGCAATAAAGCTGCTTTCAGGTATGAAATGCTGTCCTGCGACAACTAGGTCAAATAAGAAAGATGGGGTTTCTTCTACATTCAAGCTAAATATTTTCGCTGCTAATTCACCACTCCCGATAAAAAAGAATCCAGCTATTGGAATGACTGGCCCCATTGCTTTGAAGGCGAATACAAATCCTTTTACGATATTATCGCTTACAGTATTTAGTGAGGTCCGGATATTGTTAAAGGAAGAAGCTGTAATGAGGAGAATGAAAGAAGCGCCGCCAATTAATGCTGCTCCAGTCCCACCTTCTATTGAAGGAAGTACATCGGAGAATTTCGCTAAAACCATATAAATAATGATCGCCAAAAATGTGACAGGTATGAGTATCGCAAAGAAAAGACTATATTTACTTTTTGGACGTTGCCCTATTTCAGAAGAATGTTCGTTATATTCCGTCTTTTGAATACTATTTTCCCATGTCTGAAGATGTTGGCTAGAAGGTTGTAAAATATTTTTTCTAAGAGAGAGATAAGCAATTACAATGGCTGTAATTCCCGTGATTAAAGACAGTATAAAGGCACGATCCGCAATGGGACCTACGTCGACCGAAGCCGCAGTTGCAGTTAGAGTTGGGGCAATTTGAATGACATAATCAGAAGATAATGCCATCCCTTGACCAGCTAATGAAATTGCAATCGCAGCTCCAATTGGCGGAAGGCCAGCGCGAATAGCAACAGGGATAAGCAATGCGCCGACTAATGGAACTGCTGGCGTTGGCCAAAAAAAGAGGGAAATGGCATATGTGACAAAAATAATCACCCAGAAGGATATATGGCCATTCTTCATAACCCGCTGAAAGGGTGTGATCATCTGTTCGTCTGAACCTAATTCTTTTAACGAGTATAATAAGGCAGTCATAATTGCGATGATAAGAAAGATATTAAATAACTCTCCAGCGGCAATTAAACTAGCATTGAAAATGGTTTGTAAACCAGCTGTGAAGGACCCAGTAAAAATCCAACCAACCAAAAATGTCACTAGAATCGAAGGTACAACGACATTTTGGCGAAACAGCATTGTTAAAATAATAATCACTGTTCCAGCCAAATACATCCAGTGAGCAGCTGTTAGTTCCATATATATAAGCCCCCTTTAATAAGAAATATAAAGCTACTACTCGTAAACTAGCTTATGCGCGAGGTTGGGCATTGGTGAAAACGCGGAGATTAATAATACAGTGGGATGGCAGATAAATTTATAAATATTAGCATCTACATAAAACTTGGTAGGTGTTTTTCTTTTTTACCTTCTAGTTAACCGCGTGAAAATCCGGAACACAAACCCACTCATAAGAATATTTTGAATGTAGAAAATAGAGGAGGTAAATATAATGGAACATACTGTGCATTCGGAAAGGGATATTAAGCATTTGCATGATAAGTGTAAGCATCATTTGTATCAATTTGTGCAGGTCGAATTAAACGATGGCTCCGTATATCAAGGTATTTTACACAGCCATGATCGGGAAAAATTATATCTTATTATGCCTAAAATGCATCAACATATGGAAGACGAGAGTAGCAGTCGCTTATTCCCCTTCTTTGGTCCGTTTGGATTATACGGCTTTCCGTTCTTTGGAATGAGAGCATTTGGACCATTTTTCCCATTCTTTATCTAAAACTACAGAAATAAGGCTTGCAGTTCAGATAACTGCAAGCCGTTTTTATTTTACATTTTTGCACCTGATATAATTCTATAATCCATGATGCCTTCATATTTATACATATTATTAAAATGCTCCATCATAACCATGAACAGTTCAGGCTCAATATTTTCCGAGTAATGAAATTCGGGTATTGTGTGATTCTCTAAGAGGGAATATTGTGGCCTATGGACTTGTATATTTTGAAATCCAGTATTTTTCAATAAATTAATCCAATCATTCTCCATAAGGAGAGAATCAAATCCGTAAAATTGTTTCACTTCTTCCTTGAGAGGTGCCGCCAACTGTTGATTCATAGTAAGTTCATTTGCTACGAATCGGCCCCCATTCTTTAATAATCGTAAAATTTCTTTTAGTGACTTAGGTGTATTTGCAAAAGCAAGGACGGATTCTGAAATAATAAAATCAAATGTATGATCCTCTAAAAAGCAATCCTCAATGGATCCTTGAATTATCTCCACGGGTAATTGTAATTGTGCCATTCTAATTTTAGCTTTTTCCACCATGATTGGGTTAATATCCATCCCTGTTACGTTTGCTCCGTAATGTGTAGCTAAATATGCCGCGGTTTGCCCGGTTCCACAACCGACATCTAAAATATGAGAAGTGTGATCAATTTTTTCTTTTAACAATATTTCTTTTGTTAAGTCCATGCCTCCGGGGTGTGCACCACTAACACCAAATTTGGACAAAAAGTCTAAATAAATTGACTGTCCAATAGGAACCACCTTCTTTATATATCTTTTTTGCATGATATGAAAATAATACAGGATGGGTTCCAGTTAATAGTCTTGTATGAATATGAGCTCCAAGAATGTGGTGAATTAACTTAATTGGCTGAAAAAGGCTGTTGATATTGACTCATCACTTTGCCCCTGTTAACATTCTTTTATTAATTCTAAAATCTACCTTGTATAAGTTCAAGAATAGGGCTTGAATGTTTCTACCTGGCTGCCGTAAATAGCCTGTCTACAAGGACAATGAAAAATCTATATTACTTTTTTCTTGTCCTATGTAGAATTTCTCTCCGGCAGCTTGACCGGGGATTTTTAAGATTCGGAGGACAATCATGAGAAACTACTTTCAATTTTCCGAACGAGGCACTTCTTATAAACAGGAAAGTGCAGCGGGAATTACAACATTTTTATCAATGGCATATATTTTGGTTGTCAATCCTGTTATTTTAAGCCAAACTGGCATGGATAAAGGAGCTTTATTTACGGCAACCGCATTGTCCGCCATAATTGGTTCATTATTAATCGGATTAATGTCAAATTATCCAATCGGTATTGCACCTAGCATGGGAATTAATGCCTTTTTTACGTTTACAGTTTGTATTGGGATGAACATCCCCTGGGAAACTGCCTTAACAGGCGTTTTTATCGCTGGTATCTTGTTTATGATTTTAAGTTTGTTAAAAATTCGCGAAAAAATTATTAATGTCATTCCCCAAGATTTAAAGCATGCGATAGGGGGAGGGATTGGCTTTTTTGTTGCCTTTATGGGCTTGAAAAATGCTGGAATTGTTACAGCAAATGACGCCACCTTTGTAGCAATCGGAAATCTTAGTTCTGCTGCCACTTTACTTGCTGTTACTGGTTTCATCATTACGATTATTTTATTAAATAGAGGAATAAAAGGCGGTATTTTTTACGGAATGGTGCTCTCCACTATCATTGGAATGGTATTTGGAGTGATAAAACCTCCTCAAGCTATTGTTGGAAAGATTCCAAGTCTCGAACCAACCTTCGGGGTCGTTTTCAGCCATTTGGATGATATTTTTTCTCCGAAAGTGCTTGCCGTTATTTTCACCTTTTTATTTGTTGCTTTTTTTGATACTGCCGGTGCGTTAATTGCTATCGCCAGCCAAGCGGGTCTAATGAAAAATAATGAAATACCAAATGCGGGGAAAGCTCTTTTGGCTGACTCCATGTCCACTATAGCAGGATCTGTTTTAGGTACCTCCACTACAGCATCATTTGTAGAGTCTACCGCAGGAATTGCAGTTGGAGGCAGGACAGGCTTTACATCGATAGTGATTTCAGCTTGCTTTGTCGTCTCATTATTTTTCTCACCTGTTTTGTCTATAATCACACCGGAAATTACAGCTCCGGCACTTATTATTGTCGGGTCCTTGATGGCAACAGAAATCGGCAAAATTAATTGGGGCAATCTAACAGTAGCAATTCCAAGTTTTATAATCGTCATTATGATGCCATTATCCTTCAGCGTAGCAACTGGAATCGCACTCGGTTTTATACTTTATCCAATTAGTATGATCGCAACGAAAAAGGCAAAGGAAGTTCATCCAATTATGTATGTTCTTTGTGTTATTTTCATAGGCTATTTTGTTTATGTTGTTTGATGAGATATGTATGAAAAAGGAAAGTCTCGCATTGGATAATATGGGGGACTTTCTTTTTTTTTTGAAAAAAATGATCTTGGAAATACCCAGGGAAAATAAGACTATAGAGGTAATGTAAGTTATTGCCATTATTGCTATACTTGACGTAGAAGATGATGTTAAAGGAGGCGATTAGATGTGCTTTAACAATCTTAAGTATTATATTCCGTCAAACTCTAGTATTGGACCAAAAGAAATTTCGAGTGATTTAGTCGTATATGGTGGTACACCTGCGGGTATTACGGCTGCCATTCAAGCAAAACAAATGGGATTAAATGTTGTAATTGCTGAATTTAGTAATTATATTGGTGGGATGACTGCTAGTGGATTAGGTGCTACGGACTTTGGTGCAAAAGAAGCAGTGGGTGGATTATCAAGGGAATTTTATAAGCGGATTGGCGAATATTATGGAAAAGAAGAACAATGGACGTTCGAACCGAAGGCTGCTAAGTTGATTTTTAACAAATGGTTAGAAGAAAATGATATCCCTGTCTTTTTTCTACAACATTTAAAAGAAGTAGAGATGGAAGATAGCAAGATTAAGAGAATCAACATGGAGAATGGGAATAGTTTTATCGGAACAATTTTTATTGATGCTAGTTATGAGGGAGACTTAATGGCTAAAGCAGGTATTAGCTATTTTGTCGGACGAGAATCGAATGCTACATATAATGAGACGTACAACGGCGTCCAATTTGGTTATCCTCATCATAAGTTTGAAGTTCCTGTTGATCCATTTGTAATCGAAGGGAAAAATGAAAGCGGTTTATTGCCTGGAATTGCAGAACTAGAATTACAAGAAATCGAGGTTCAAGGGCAAGGAGATAAACGGATTCAAGCATATAATTTTAGAATATGTTTAACACAAGATGAAGAAAATCTTATACCTTTTCCAAAGCCGCCAAGTTACGATCCTAATCTTTACACAATTTTACTAAGATATATCAATGCTGGCGTTTGGGATGCCATGAATTTACATATATTACTTCCCAATGGAAAAACAGATTTGAATAATTACGGCGGTGTCTCAACAGATTATATTGGGATGAATTACGAATGGCCAGAGGGAAGTTATGAAACACGTGAAAAGATTTTTCAAGAGCATTTTAATTATAATTTAGGAATGCTATATTTTTTGGCAAATGATTCACAAGTGCCATTGTCAGTTCGGAATGAAGTGTCAAAATGGGGTTTGCCGAAAGATGAATTCATTAATACTGGTCACTGGCCGCCGCAATTATATATTCGGGAAAGTAGGAGGATGATTTCTGACTATGTGATGACTGATCGTAATTGTTTAGGCCAAACAGTTATTGATGATTCTATTGGTCTAGCTTCTTATCAAATGGATTCGCATCATTGTAGAAGGGTTGTTATTGATGGACTGTGTGTGAATGAAGGAGATGTTGAGATTCCAATTTCACCGTATCCCATTTCTTATCGATCAGTAAGACCTCGGGAGGAAGAGTGTACAAATATACTAGTTCCCACTTGTTTATCGGCGTCCCATATTGCATTTGGATCAATTAGAATGGAGCCTGTGTTTATGATTCTAGGACAATCGGTTGGAGTTGCAGCAAGTTTAGCATATAAAGGTAACATAGCTGTTCAAAGTATTGAATACAGAGAATTAAAAAAGGCATTACTTAAAGTAGGGCAAGTTCTTGAATGGGATTCCATGATTAAAGATGATCCAATCAACAGAATGATCGAGACGTTTGGAATGAGTAGTGAAAAAGGTTAATATTTGAACGATACTTTCGCAGTCTTTTGGGAGGATTTTGCGATGGAAATGAATGGCTTCATTGGAGGCTTATATAAAATAGGGGACTGGATTATTCGCCTTGTCTATGTAAATATACTTTGGTTTTTATTTATTTTAGTCGGTGCAATTGCCTTAGGAATTATGCCCTCTACAGCAGCCTTGTTTTCAATCATGCGCAAATGGATGAAAGGAGAAGAAGATCTCCCCATTTTTAAAACTTACTTGCAAGCTTTTAAACAAGAATTTGCTCAATCTAATAAAATTGGCATTTTGTTAGGCGTACTGCTGCTTATCTTTTATATTGACTATAAAGTCATATTATTTTTTGAAGGTACATCATTTCAAATAATGGCGCTCATACTTATCCCCGTTTTACTTTTATTTAGCTTTATGTGTCTTTATATTTTTCCCGTATTCGTAAGCTATGATATGAAGTTGTTTCAGTATTTTAAATATAGCTTTTTAATTGCTTTTGCAAGCCCGCTTTCTACGTTAATAATGATTATCGGTCTTTTCTTTACTGCTATTTTGGAAATCATGGTGCCGGGTCTTATTGTATTTTTTGGTGCAAGTGCACCTGTATTTGTCATCATGGCTTCCGCAAATCGGGCTTTTGGAAAAGTGAAACATAAAGTACAACGAATTCCAATCTAAAAAATACATCTATTTTTGAAAGATGAATATTATATCGTAAGATCATCAGTTTTTTTAGATGATCTTATTTTTATTTCATTTGCCGTTCGACTTTATATATTTCAACCTGTTTATAAATTTCCACCTCATCCTAAACCCTTGATATACCTGGATTCTTCTCATACTAAAGACGTTTCTTATTTTTTCGTGCAGGGTGATTGAAAATCATTTGTTTACAATTATTACTAATAATTCTATAGTTGAGGTGCCTACTAGAGAGAGGATTATTGTAAATGATCTTGATTATTTCCTCTAATTAATACGGCAAAGAAAAAATTCAATAAAAAAGAAGGGGAGGAAAAGTAAATGCTGGGTCGACTATCTAAATTGTTATTTGTTGCACTTCTTGTCATCGGTATTATTGCAGGCTGCAGTAATTCTGGAGAAAAAACCGCTGGTGAAACTGATAATCAAAATGAAAGCGCAAACAATTCTGGGGAAAATAATGATTCTGGGGAAGAAGTAAATGAACCGACCGAAGATTATGGTGATACTGGAGGAATCACATTACCTATCGTTGATAAACCAGTAGAAATCACATGGATGCTTGTAAGTGAAGTAAGCAACTTGAAAGACAAAGCAATCATTAAAGAAATTGAAAAAAGAACAGGCATTAAACTGAACATTCAAGAGTACTCCTCTGGAACATATGGAGAAAAGTTAAATACTGTTGTTGCTTCCGGTCAGCTTCCTGACATTTGGCACGGTTTATCTGTTGCAAAAGTAAATGAGCTTGGTCAAAAGGGAGCGGTCGTCGCCATTAATGAGTACTTAGACGAGTTGCCAAACTATAAGAAATTGTACGCTGAAGAAAACGACTGGGTAATGAAATCTTTTTCTGATGATAAAGGCAATATGTATACATGGCCCATTTACGGTGTCAACCGTGATGTAAACCATGGATTCTTGTACCGCAAAGATATATTTGAAAAAAGCGGCATCGAACTATGGAATAATACTGATGAATTTTATGAAGCGTTGAAAAAATTAAAAGAAGAATACCCAGACTCAGTTCCTTACTCCTCTAAAACAGCAGAATTCATTTTCAGAGATTGGGGATTTGGTTGGGGAATCACCGGTGCTCAATATCCAGCTTACTATGATGAATCTGATGCAACTTGGAAATTCCAATTTACGGATCCAAAACATAAAGATATGTTGGACTTTATGAAGAAACTATATAACGAAGGATTACTAGATAAGGAGTTTATCACAGATACGGAAGCTTCTTGGACAACAAAGATGACAACCGGAAAATCTTTCGTAACTTTTGACTGGATTGGAAGGCTCGATATGTTCTACGAACAAGTAAAAGCTGAAAATCCAGAATATGATTTACGTTATGGCAATCCAGTAGGACCGGAAAATACAATCCGCAGCTTAGATAAAATCGCTAACTGGGGACACACGGTTACGAAAAATGATAAGAGTGAAATCGCCTTAAAACTACTCGACTACTTATCTAGTCCATCAGGGGCTGAGCTAATTATGGTTGGTGTTAAAGATGAAATCTACAAAGAGGACGGAGATGGGAAAATCACTTATCCTGACTTAAATCTTGATGTAGTTGGCATTAAGGATTTGGAAAACCAATACGGCATGTGGTTAGAAGGAATGTATCTCCGTGCGGATGAGCGCAGTGTCTATTTCAACTATACCGAAAAAGAACAGGAAGCTCAGGACATGATGCAAGGAAAAATGCAGCCACTCGATCCTATTTTGAAGTTTAACGACAAAGAAAATGACACCATTGCAAAATTGCAGCCGAACTTATTAACCGCGGGTATTGAATTCAGCACGAAGTATGTAATGACCAAATCCCATGGCGATAAAGAATGGGATGCATGGGTTGAGGAAGCAAAACGCTTAAAGGTAGACGACTTCATTCAAGTTTATAATGATGCTCAGAAGCGTTTTGACAGTGAATAAGGCAGTGACCCGAATTTAGAGGTTTGCCCTGAAGTAAGGGCAGGGATTCTGTCGCTCCCATTAAAAATAAAGTGGAGCATGCTCAGGTCCCAGCCCTTTTCCAAAATATAGGGCGAAACAAACTCCATGTTTAATTGGGAGGAGAACAGTTTGCAAAAACCACTATCAGAGACGCATAACACACAACTTAAACAGCCAGCACCATCACGATGGGTCTCTGCTTTTAGACATATTAAACGAGATCGACAATTATTGCTGCTATTTATTCCTTGCATAGTCTTTTTTGCCATTTTTCGCTATGGTCCAATGTATGGGCTCATTATCGCCTTTAAGGATTACGATGTTTGGTCAGGTATTATAGGAAGCGAGTGGGTGGGGTTAGAGCATTTTCGGAATTTTTTCTCAAGCCCAGATTTCTTTAAACTATTTAAAAATACAATTCTATTAGGCTTTTATAGCTTACTGATTGGATTTCCATTTCCTATTATCTTTGCCATTCTATTAAATGAAGTGCGCTTGTTTTGGTTTAAAAAGTCGATTCAAACAGTCAGTTTTCTACCCTCCTTTTTATCCATTGTTATTGTAAGCAGTATGTTAATTGACTTTCTATCTCCCGGAAATGGGATTATCAACGATATTATCGCTGCGCTTGGTTTTGAAAAAATTTATTTTCTCGTGGAACCAGGCTGGTTTCGCACCATCTATATCGGCTCAGATATTTGGCAGCAAATGGGTTATGAATCCATCCTTTACTTAGCAGCAATTGCAGGTATCAGCCCGTCACTTTATGAAGCAGCAAAAGTAGATGGTGCGACAAGATGGAATCGAATACTCTACATTACCTTGCCAGGATTAATGCCGACAATTTTAATTTTATTTATTATCAAGGCAGGAAATATGTTCAGAATAGGATTTGAAAAAATATTATTAATCTATAATCCAATGACCTACGAGGTTGCCGACGTCTTCTCTACTTATGTTTATCGGCAGGGATTGCTTCAAGCAAATTATAGCTACGCTGCCGCTGTCGGTTTGTTTGAAGGGATCATAGCATTAATCATGCTGTTAATCGCTAATCTTTTAAGTAGAAGGCTTGGGGGTAGGAGTTTATGGTAGGCGAAAAGCGATTTACATTCTTTACGGTTTTCAATACGATCATTCTAATCTCTATAGGAATAGCAATTCTTTATCCAATCTTTTATATCGTTGCGGTATCTTTTAGTGAAACGAGTCAGGTGGTCCAAGGCAACGTTTGGCTGTTGCCAAAAGGATTTACTTTGGATGCCTATAAAGAAATATTAAGTCAAAATAAAATCCCAAAGGCCTATTTAAACACCCTTATTTATACGGGACTTGGAACAATAATTAATTTATTTATGACCGCCGTTGCAGCATATCCATTATCAAGGGCTACATTTTTCGGAAGAAGATTTTTTATGCTTGCCATCGTTTTGACGATGTTCTTTAATGGCGGCATGATCCCGACATATGTTCTAGTTAAAAGTCTAGGCATGATTGATACGATATGGGCAATCGTGATTCCCAACGCTATTTGGACCATTGAATTGCTTATTCTGAAAAGTTTTTTTGAAAGTATGCCAGAATCACTCCGCGAGTCAGCTATCATTGATGGAGCATCGGAGTTTAGAATTTTGTTTAACATCATGATCCCGTTATCTAAACCGGCGCTGGCATCTATTGGACTATTCTATTTCATGGGACACTGGAATAGTTACTTCCTTCCTATGATTTACTTGAACGATTCAGCCAAATACCCGCTTCAAGTCATTTTGCGGGATATGCTCATCTTTGCCAATAATGAAAATGAAAGTTTAATTGATAAAGCGGCTATGGCCCCAGAAGCATTAAAAAATGCCACCATTTTCATAAGTATGATTCCTGTTTTAATTATTTATCCATTTGCTCAAAAGTTCTTTGCAAAAGGAGTAATGTTAGGTTCGGAGAAGGGATAATAATATGACATGTCGAATGTGGGTAATATTCTATGTTCGACTATCCTTTTTGATGGGGTGTGGCAAATGGATAAGCTCATCACAGTAAAAGGTTTTATGCGCATTTTTTCCGTCCTGCTCTTAATTGTATTAATTATGTTTGTTACCAATTATCTCCTTATGAAAAACTCCACACAGAGACTCTATGAGCAAATGAAGGAAAACAACCGTCTAATTGTTAGCGGAATTATTCAATCGATTGATGATACTTTTAAAGATATAAATAATTTAATCTATTCAATTGATACTCTTCCGTATAATCCCAGTGATAACCAAGAAGTAGATTATACTAATTATTTGTTATATAAGGATATGCATAAACTGATCACACTTTCATCCTCGCATGATTATATAGAGGAAGTTGTTGTGTTTTTTGATCAATCTGATCTTGCCATTACATCAAAGGGAACCATTGATTTAAATGAATTTTTCAATGAACAATATAAAAATAAGCGAAATAATGCGATGTTCTGGACCTCTTTTTTTAGTGATGAAAAACCATTGGAAATTTTCCCGGCAAAGACATATATGAAAAAGGTAAGCGGGGATAACTACAGATCCAAAAATTTGATAACCATCGCAGGAAACACTCAATTTTCCTCCAAAAACATTATTGTTTTTTTAGACGTCGATGCTATGTTGGAAATTATTGATCAGAAAACAATGATGGATGAAACTTCATTTCTCATATTAGACCAAAACAATAATATCGTATTAACTACAGAAGAAAAAATTAATTTAGGAGAAGTTGTTCGAGGCTTATATGTAGATGAAGGTGAACAAACCATATTAAAAAATCAAATATATGAATATGTTGTTTATAAATCTGACTATAACGGATTTACCTATATCAATCGAATCCCTATTCAGTATACGACGGTTGCCTCAATTACAGATGATCAACAAACCATCATACTTATTAGCGGAATTATTACACTTTTGCTTTTGTTTGTTCTCAGTTTATATTTGTTTCGTCCAATGAAAAAGGTAAGCAGCATCATTGGTGGAGAACCGAATTGGAAAAGTATTTACCGATCAATCTTACATTTAAAACAAGATATTATAAAATATAAAAATATAGAAAAAACATTGCAATCAGAGTTAAATAGACATATTTTTATTAAGGCCATGAGTGAAGGAAATAGTAAGAATGAAAATTACTTGCCATTAAAAGGGTATTTCTCTAATATTCTCAAAGACCGCCAGTTTATTCTTTTGAAATTTGGGTTTGATAGAAAAAGTACTAATGATGTTGAAGATTGTAAAGAATTTATTGAGCGTGGATTAAAAGAGGAACTGCATTACAGAACTGTATTCCTTAGAAATGACATAGAATTTTTAATTTTAATTGGAATCGACCAAGCATCCGAACGAAAATATGTGATTCAGTCCATTCAAAAATTAATGGAGCGCGCCCAAATATCAATGAAAGGTGACATTTATGCCATTATTAGCAAGCCTTATGATTCAAGGATAGATCATTTGCGAACAGCCTTTCAAGATATTACTTATACATCCCTCTATCGAAATGTCGGCATTGACTCTATGCTCTACGATGCAGAAACTATTCAACATACTATCCAGATATATTTTCCAGTGGAAAAAATCGAAAAATTACCTAATTTAATCGTAAGCGGAAAAGAGAATGACGCCATTCACATTATCAATGACATTATTAAAGAAAATGTTGATATGAATATTCAGCGTCATCAATTTTTAGCGATATTACAAAGTTTATTATTATATATGAAAAGGCATCTTCAATTAAATAAAGATGATCAACACCAGCTGTATACACTTGAAATGAATTTCGACAGCAATATGAGGGAATCCCAAAATCTTGAAGAATTGAAACTGTCTTTTATGAAAATAGTTAAATTTGTTATAGAAAAAGGAACGCAAACAAAAAAACAAGAAAGCAAATTAAATCCAGTTTTTATTGCCCAATACATCGAACTGCATTACATGGATAATTTATATCTCGAACATATGGCAAAGATTACAGAGACGTCTTCAAAATACTTCTCCAAGTATTTTAAAAATGCCTTTGGTGTAAATTTTGTAGAATATTTACATCGTGTAAGGATTAATTATGCAAAAGAGCACTTAAAAAATGAAAATACAACGATTGCCGAAATCGGAGAAAAAGTTGGTTATTTGAATGCGACTACATTCGCAAGTACCTTTAAAAAATATACAGGTCTTTCACCTACTAAATACCGAGAGAAAATAATAAATCAAGATTTTAACTACAAGCATAATAGTATACAGATTAAAAGGACAGGAGAGACAAAATGAAAACAATTGCAGAACTAGAAGAATATTTGTCAAAACCGTCACTCGAACTGATTGAACAAATAGGAGCATTAGAAGGAGATATTTTAATTTTGGGTGTAGGGGGAAAAATGGGGCCGACTCTTGCAAAGATGGCTAAAAGAGCTATTGATTCTGCAGGAGTAGAAAAAAGAGTCATAGGTGTATCTCGGTTTTCCACAGGATTTTTAAAACAAGAACTTGAAGATTTTGGAATAGAGACGATTACTATGGATTTATTAGATGAAGGAGCGATTGATGCACTGCCAAATGTAAAAAATATTATTTATATGGCCGGAAATAAATTTGGAACTCACGGCAATGAGCATCTTACATGGGCAATGAATGCGTATTTACCTGGAAGAGTTGCTGAAAAGTTTAAAGATTCACGCATTGTTGTATTTTCATCGGGAAATGTGTATCCATTAACAAAAGTTGGGAGTACGAATTGTTCCGAAGAAACAGCACCTAAGCCAATTGGCGAGTATGCTCAATCATGTCTTGCCAGAGAGCGAGTGTTTACATATTTTTCCTACAAAAACGAAACGCCAATTCTTATATATAGATTGAATTATGCTATAGATCTAAGGTATGGCGTATTACTAGAAATTGCCAAACATGTGCATGAGGGCAACCCAATTGATCTTACAATGGGAAGTGTTAATGTCATTTGGCAAGGTGATGCTAATGATTATGCCCTTCGTTCATTGCTGCATTGCGAATCCCCACCGAAAACTTTAAACATTACAGGACCTGAAACGATATCAGTCCGTTGGTTGGCTAATGAATTTGGAACACATTTCAATAATAATCCTCGATTTATCAATGAAGAACAACCAACTGCACTATTAAATAATGCTTCAAAAGCCCATAAGTTATTTGGGTATCCAAAGGTAACGCTTAACGAAATGATTGAATTAGTTGCTGACTGGGTAAGGGCGGACGGCGAAACATTAAATAAGCCAACTCATTTCCAAGAACGGGAAGGAGTATTTTAAATGCTAAGTTTAGACGTAAAAAAAGAATTGTTAAATGGTACTGTAATACCTGCGCATCCACTGGCATTAACTGAAAATAGACAACTGGATGAGGCGAGTCAAAGAGCATTGACTCGCTATTATATTGACGCAGGTGTAGGTGGAATAGCTGTTGGGGTGCACACTACTCAATTTGAAATTCGAGATCCTAATTTTAATTTATATGAAAAAGTTTTATCTCTGGCAATGGAAGAAGTCGAAAAAGCCAATATAGCAGATACATTTATAAAGATAGCCGGAATATGCGGGCGAACCGAACAAGCTAAAAGAGAAGCAGAATATGCAATAGAAACGGGATATGACCTTGGGCTGGTAAGTTTAGGTGGGTTGAACGATTTAACAGAAGAACAATTACTAACTCACATTAAAAGGATTGCAGACATCATTCCAGTTTTCGGTTTTTACCTACAACCATTGGTTGGGGGAAGAGTTTTAAGTTATGAGTTTTGGAAAACGTTTGCTGACATACAAAATGTTTATGCAGTTAAAATAGCCCCTTTTAATCGCTATCAAGCATTTGATGTAGTACGTGCGGTTTGTCATTCAAATAGGAATGAAGAAATTGCCTTATATACTGGAAATGATGATAATATTGTCAGCGATCTTTTAACAACTTATCAAATATCTGTAGGAGATAAAAAGATTAATAAGAAAATAGTCGGTGGATTATTGGGACATTGGTCCGTCTGGACAAAAAGAGTAGTTGACATATTCAAAGAAATTAAAGCAGGTCAAAATAAAGAATTTATACCATCCGATTTACTAACACTGGGGCAGCAAATAACCGATGCAAATGCTGCCTTTTTTGATCCAAGTCATGATTTTAAAGGGAGTATTGCAGGCATAAATGAAGTTTTGGCAAGACAAGGTTTATTGAAAGGAAATTGGTGCCTGCTTGAAAAAGAAAAACTTAGTCCAAATCAAATGGAAGAAATTGATCGTGTTTACGAACAATATCCCCATCTTCACGATGACGAATTTGTAAAAAGCAACATCGAAAAGTGGTTCGCTTAAGTAAAATGAAGGAGGTCTAACATTGAAATCGATCGTTGCAAGCAATACAAAGGTAAAAATCATTGAAAAAGAGATCCCTGAAATCAAACCTTCATATATATTAATAAAAACATTATATTCAGCTATTTCACCAGGTACGGAAATAGGCATGATAGAAAACAGTGGTGGAAAGGAATATGCGATTGGCTATAGTGCAGTCGGAACGGCAATTGAATGTGGCGATAATGTTGAGGAAATTCAAAAAGGAGATATCGTAGCGTGCTATGGTGCTCCTTATGTCCATCATTCTGAATATCTACTAGTTCCGAAAACCTTATGCGCAAAAGTACCCCAAAAAGTTACAGCCGAAGAAGCTTCCCTTTGTGGATTAGGAGCCATTGCGATTCATGCGCTTAGAATAGCTAATTTGCAATTTGGAGAAACGGTTGTTGTCGCTGGCTTGGGAGTACTTGGTCAACTTATTGCCAAAATAGCAGATGCGGCGGCTATAAACGTGCTCGCGTACGATATTTCTGAAGAACGGACAAATATGCTGGAAAATATTAAATCTTTTTCCAAGGTGGATGATATGGAATTAGCAATAGATCAATCTACTAATAATCATGGCGCGGATGCAGTTTTATTATGTGCTGGGGGGAAACGATCAATTTTAACAAAGCAAAGTCTCGGGTGGATTCGAAATAAAGGAAAAGTTGTCATTGTAGGTGATATTGAACCTGATTTTCCGAGGGCTCTTATGTTTGGAAAAGAAGCACAAATTCTCATTTCACGAGCAGGTGGACCCGGTCGATATGACAAAATTTACGAACAACAAGCTATTGACTACCCTTATGGATTCATCCGTTGGACAGAAGGTAGGAATATAGGTGAATATTTAAGATTAGTGGATGAAAAACGAATATATGTCCAACCGTTTATTAAGGAAAAAGTATCTTTAAGTGATGCTCCCGGTGTTTTCGTGAGCTTAATGAATAAGAAGACCACCACTTTAACTAAACTGATTGACTATTCCAACTGATGGTTTTGTACGATGTTTTTTTATAAAAAGTCTCCGTTATAACTGAATGTTGATTTCAAGAGTTTGAAAAATAAGCGGAGAAATTCCGTTTATTTTGGGAAATACACATATTTCCTTAAAAATAAGTGGAGATTTTCCTGTTATATGGTCCAAATCATTGGATTTTGTCATATTTAGAGCAGTTAACCGGAATATCTCCGCTTATTTCTGATTCTTAAGCAGCTTTATACACATTAACCGGAAATTCTCCGCCTATTTATTCTCATACCTATACGAAAATCAACATTAAATAATAACAGAGCCTATAAAAATGAAATAATTTATTTGGAGGAGAATGCTATGAAAGTAGATTTGGTGATTGTAGGTGGAGGGTTGGGTGGGTGTGCTGCGGCCCTTTCGGCTTGTGCAAGTGGTCTTCGTGTATACATGACAGAAGAAACAGATTGGATTGGCGGCCAAGCTACTTCCCAAGGTGTACCTCCAGATGAACACAAATGGATTGAAC
Source organism: Lederbergia panacisoli (assembly GCF_024626525.1). Taxonomy (GTDB): domain Bacteria; phylum Bacillota; class Bacilli; order Bacillales; family Bacillaceae_C; genus Lederbergia; species Lederbergia panacisoli. The sequence goes on along the minus strand of NZ_JANJGU010000006.1, from coordinate 87,050 downwards.
AATTTGGCTGTACAATGAGATATCGGACTTATCGGAATAAGATAAGAGATACATATCATAAAACGTTGAATGTGAGAAAATCCAGTTCCAATTTTAATCCCGGTAATGGTCTTGTAAGTAATATTTGTCATGATCCTAGGATTTCATTGCATGTTTTAAATGAAATGCTGATGCCTTACATTTTGACTAATCAATTACAAATTAGCTTAAATACACAAATAATCTCTGTTCAAAAATTAGAAAAAACAATTCATGAAATGACATTTGAAAATACTGTTACCTCTGAAAAGGTTCATGTGACTGCTCCATATTTTATTGATGCAACAGAATCAGGCGATGTTCTCCCATTGGCAGATATTGAATATGTGACTGGGGCAGAGTCTCAAGCTGAAACAGGTGAACCTCATGCGCTAGAAAAATATAATCCTTTGGATATCCAAGCATTCACGTACGTGTTGGCTATGGAATATCGAGAGGGTGAAAATCATATTATTCCAGAACCCGATATGTACGAGTTTTGGAGAGAATTTCATCCAGATATTTGGCCGAATAAATATTTAAGTTTTTTTGCACCACATCCGATTACGAAAGAAAAAAGAAAGTATACCTTATTTCGAGAGGAAGATGGTTTCCCGCTTTGGGAATACCGCCGAATTTTTGCCAAAGAACAGTTCGATTCGCTATATCACGCCGGAGATATTACTCTGATGAATTGGCCGCAAAATGATTACTTTTTAGGAAATATTTATGATGTTTCAGAAGAAGATAAAGAGAAGCATATAAATCTGGCCAAACAGCTAAGTCTTTCCCTTCTTTATTGGCTGCAAACTGAAGCACCGCGCGCAGATGGCGGAAAAGGCTACCCTGGGTTAAAGCTTAGAAAAGATATCTTTTCTACAAAGGATGGGCTTGCTAAATCTCCATATATTCGAGAATCCAGACGAATTAAAGCAGAGTATACAATTGTAGAGCAGGACGTGTCTCCAGACTTTGACAATGGCAAAACCGGAAAAAAATATCATGATCGCGTAGGAATCGGTTCTTATAGTATTGATTTACATCCTAGTAAGGCTGGGAGAAACTATCTTGATATTAAAGCATTGCCCTATCATATTCCTTTGGGGGCCTTGTTACCCAAAAAGCTGGATAACGTTTTAGCTGGATGTAAAAATATAGGAACAACCCATATCACTAACGGCTGTTATCGATTGCATCCAACTGAATGGAATATAGGTGAAGCATGTGGTGCATTAATTGCATTTTGCATAAAACAAAATACCAAACCAAAAACAGTTAGAGAAAATGAGGATTTATTGGCGGCATTTCAAGCTTGTTTAAGAAAAGATGGCTTTGAATTAGAATGGCCGAAGGAATTTTATTAAAGTAGGCGGCAATATTCTTCTGAGAAACGATAATATTAAAATGGCTTGCAGAGAATCGTACTGCAAGCCTTTTGGTCGCGCTTATTTAGAAGTATTTTTCGACAGTAAGGGATATAATCTATTCCTACTGACGAACACGAGTGAATCTAGTAGAATAAAGGTGGTAGATTGTCAAATTACGAGGAGGGAAGAAATGAGAGATATAGTAAGTCAAGGGCTTGTAAAAAATCATAAAAAAACGATTGCTGTCGAAGAACTAGAAACATGGATACCTAAAATTTCGTATGAACAGTTTGCCGCGCTCATTCTTTCTTTTGAAGATGAGGGTGTTTTGGAGATGGTAAAATCGAAAGGAAGAAACTCCCGCACTCCTTCGTTAGCCTATACATATCGGATTCATAAACAATTATTAAAGAAAGAGTTTCATGAAGAACTAAAAACATACCGTCTTCGCTTACATCCTTCGATTCATTTGGATCCTTATTTTGGATTAGACCCCGGACAATGGAAAAAAGATCTTCCTTATTTATTATTAATCCATCATTATCTTGAATCATCTGGTTTTCCCAACTATGAGGTCCCCGCTCCAGAGCGAAGTGTAGAGCTTGTTAGTGATGAAAAGTGGATAACAGAAAAGCAAGGAAAAGAGCTTTTGGAACGAATCGGATTATGGACTGCGATGAAGATAATTCCTGTCTCTGATCCCTTAATGTTTGCTATTAATCCAACTGTCCTTGCCGAAAAGGCACAAAAGCATCTGATTGTTGAAAACAAAACGACTTTTCAAGCATTAGTAGAGGTACTGTCAGAGGTGGAATTTTCAACTGTTATATATGGCAGTGGAAATAAAATTATTAAAAGTATTGAGCAATTCCATCGTCAACTTATGCTTCCGCATGCAGAACATACATTTTATTATTTTGGTGATATTGATCATTCGGGAATTTTTATTTGGCATCGATTGAAAGAAAAAGTCAACGTACAGCTTGCTATGCCTTTCTACCAAGCATGTATAGAAAAGCCTTCATTGAAAGGGAAAACGAACCAACGTATCGATCAATTAGCCGTTGAAGAGTTCTTACGGTTCTTTACAAAGCAAGAAAAAGAACAGCTACAGTCTATTTTAGATCGTGGTCACTATTATCCGCAAGAGGTTTTAAAAACTAGTGAGCTACAACATATATGGAGGCACGCATCATGGAACTAAATGAGTTTTCTGATATAACAGTAGGATATCGAGAGCGTATGCGCCGCCTCGCCCTATTTGATCCAATACATGAGCTCGATCGTAAAAAGGTAAAAGATCAACAAGGGCAATCAATTGATATGAAGGGGCTTGGTTTACTTGCACTCCTATTCTTTTTTGAACAAAAGATTATGCGTAATCATAAGGTAGGAAAAAAGAATTTAGCTAGCTTTTTACAAAAGTTAACAGGTCGTCTATACATTTTAGACGGGAACGCATTTGAAGAGATTGCCTCTACTATTATTGAAACATTTCGTCCGACTCATGGAAAAAAGCGTTCCTACGCCTTTTACAATTGGGAGACATTTAAAGAAGACAATCTGGAATATTCATTGCTGAAAGCAAAGACTTTTGATTCTAAAACGAATACTCAATTTTACACATTAGATGAAGATGGGCTTGAGCTGGTGTTTGCTACGAAGGAATTTTACAGTGAATTCCAACTTTCCATTAATCAGTTAATGCTTAGGAAACAGCTGGAAAAAGGTGAATTTCGAGGGGCACTAAGACAAATTAATGAAATGCGTATAGATGTGGAAACTCTCAACGAAAGAATGATTAAGCTTCGTCATGAAATTCAACGTAGCATTGTTTCCGAGGAAACGTTCGATAGGTATAAGCAGCTGTTAGAAGATATCCATGCCAGATTAGAAAAAGAAAATGAAGAATTTTCGGAGTTAAGGCAATTTGTGAAGGAAACGAAGGATCGATTATATGAGAAGGATTACCATCAGAAGGAAAAAAAGACTTACGCTTATGTTCTTGAAATTACCAATCAGCTGGAAGAGGTTCATTATGAACACTCAAAGCTTCTTGAGCAAGGAATTGAGCTGAAAAATCATACACTAAAGGCTGCCCAAGAGTCTTTATATTATACTGGGATCGATGCTTTTAACTTTGATCAAGACATTAATGCTAGAGTAGTCGGCACACCACTTCCTTTAGAGGCTATGAAGGGGGTGCTTCATCCATTTTTACATGTACATCAGGAACAAAGTTGGTCCCCGTTTACGATTTTTGCAGAACAAAATATCCGTGAAGACCGAGAAGAAAAGGTGGATTACGGTTTTATGGAACTTGGTAATGAAACCGAAAATGATTATCAAGAACGTTTGCAAAAAAATTACGGCTATGTCATGAAAATGTCCTTAATGGCAATTGAAGATGGGTGTTTAGAGCTTGAAGGTTTAATAGATTATTTAGGTGAAAAAGATGAAGGCCTTATCCATCAGCGTTTTTTCTATGATTTTTGGATTATTCTTCATCAACGCTCACCGATTGTATCGGGAAAGATTGAAACAGAAGATGGCGAACAAAACCACAGTATGGATGATGCCTTGGCTCAGTTAGGTAATCGAACTTTACGCATAAATGAACGAAAAGAAATATTGAATGTAACTGAAAGGTTCTCGATTCAAAATATGGACATTTACATAGAAGGGGGCATAGCAAATGAATTATAGTGAGAGTAAAGTCTTGCAAGCCTTTGAACTTTATACTTTTCTAGCACGTGATGGCCAGGCTGGTCTGGAGTCGATGTCTTTGTATATGGCAGATGATTCGATTCGTGGATTAGTAGATAGTTTTGCCCATCATGTCGATTGTGTCATTATCCTTGCAGGGGACAAAATTTACATGATTCCAAAAACAAAACTATCGCCTTTTCATGTAAACAATGATTACATAAAAAGAACGTATTTAAAATCAGGGGCGACGAATGCGGATATTTATTTACTCTATTTCACGACCATCATTCTTTTTGGAGCGTTTTATGATAGCTATCAAACGTTGGAACCTACGAGAGACTTTATAGGGATTGATGACTGGGCAAGAATGGTGAATGAACGGATTAGTGTATTAATGGAACATGATGAAGAAAAGCTGCGTTCGTTGGAGAAGGAGTTTTCTTACAATTGGAAGCAGATTATCGAAAAATGGGAAGATATGAATGATATTAAAGAAACAGCCAAAAGACAAAGTGGGAATACGATTAGCCGTCTAAGTTTTATGGATACAGCTAAAAGATTCCTTATTGATCAAGAGCTTATCGAAGAGATCGGAAATAATGAAGTAATATTAACTGAAAAAGCCAAAACAATTGTACAGCGCTTCTTTATGGAAGTAGAGTATAACAAAGGGATCCTAGAGTTTATTTATCAATGGGAGGAGGCGGACAAGCATGCCATCAATTAGTAAAATTCGTTTTACGAATGTTGTATATGAAGACGGATTGAAACGCTATAATGATGAGATATTTAAATTTGACGGCTATAACGGGGCTATTCTACTAGAGAATGGTGGCGGGAAAACGGTTTTTATTCAAACCGTCCTGCAAGCCATTATTCCCCATACAAATCTCTCTGATCGAAAAATTAAGCAGACACTTCAACTAGATAATTATCCGGCCCATATAGCGATTGAATGGATCTTGTCCGAAAAACCTCGTCGTTATTTGGTCACATGCGTAAGTTTGTTTTTAACAAAGGACGGACTAGGGTCGTATCGCTATGTGTATCCATATATGGGAGGCGATCAACACGGCATTGAAAATATTCCTTTTGTACGAAAGGATTCAAACCGCCCCGCGGATCGAGGGGAAATATCAGATTATTATCAGCAAATGACACAACAGTTCATGAATGCACACACTTTCCCAACTATTAAGGAGTTTCAACAGCATATTCAAGACCAGTATCATATTATCACAAATGAATGGGAAAGCATTGTGAAAATTAATAGTACAGAAGGTGGAGTTGAGGCTTTTTTTGATGAGTGCAAACAAACGAATCAGCTATTTGATCGCCTCCTAATTCCGACAGTAGAAGGCGCGATTGCGGGTCATGATCAAAACACTTTTGTCGATACATTTGAAAAACATCGCTCAAGCTTCAAATTATATAAAGAATTGAAAGGACAAATTGAAGAAAATAAAGCGATCGAGGAAGAATTAAATCGTTATGTATTAACCTATGGGGGATTACACGAACAACAACAGGCATACGAGCAAAAGAAACAGCATGCCAAAGCAGTACTAAATCTCATTCATAGACAGGAGCAGGAGCATCAGGCAGCACTAGAGACGATACAATTGAAAATTGAGGAATTGGAGATTGAAGAAAAAAATCAGCTTAAGAAATTGCTATCTTTAGATATTCATAAAGAGCAGTCAGTTCTAGAAACATTAAAAAATGAACTCAAAGAGTATGAACAAAAACTAGGTACCAATAAAGAGGAACTATCCCAGGCAATCAATACCTTTTATTCTTTGAAGTATGCCGAACTGAAACAAGACCTTAAAGAAGAGCAAGATCGTATTCAAGCTTTAAAAAACCAGCTTGAAACGCTTGAGAAGGACGAGGAAATTCATGAAATAAAGGAAAAGTTAGATGAAAATAGTCAGGAGTTATTAGGGTATTTTCTTCATGAGCTAGAGGAAAGCGATAAACGTAAGCATGGATTGCAAATAGAAAAACAACCAATAGAGGAACATATTGAACAATTAAAAATTCAGAATAACTCACAAGGTGGTCAACTGGCGCAAGCCAAAAGTGATTACGACAAAATGGATGGGAAAATGGAAGCTTTGGATCAGCAAATGATTCGAATTCATAACCGAATTCTTTCAAATCCGGAACAAGAGTCTGTGAAAGAGAATGTCTTAGAATGGGAGAAAAACTTTGCCCATTTAGATGAACAAATCGTTCAATTAAAAAATGATCATAAGCAGTTAGTTAAAATGATTAAGGAAAGAAAAGAACTAAAAGAAACGATCGCAAAACAAAAAGAGGAAAAAGAAAATGCACGTATTAAAGAGGCATTAGAAATTGAGCAGATAGAAAACGAGCATGCAAAAGTAAAGGAGGAACTAGCTTCTTTACGCAAACAATGGATGACTTTGGATTCAATTTATTTAAAACAAGATTCACTAAAAAAACAAATAGATGATGACCTCCTTCGTTTGAACAAAGAACGGGATAACTGTTTATATAAGGAACGATTGGCCCATCGGTTTAAGGACGACTACGGAACCCAAGATTTATTTTTTGCCGACCCGTATATTGAGAAACAATTAAAGCAATGGAGCAACCAATTCAATCTACTAGAAACAGGCGTACAATTTATCCAGTCATTGGATGACTCCGCTGCGGATAAAGTGAAGAATTATCCACTTTGGCCGACTACATTAATTACAACAGAAGATGAGCAAGAAGAATTGGAACTGAAAATAAAACGGATAGATAAAGAGCTTCAATTTCCAATTGAAGTGATAACTATCGATAAGGCTCGTGCCCTTGTCCAGGAGGAAAATGTAGAAGCTTATCCGATTGTTCCAAATCATTGGAGGGAGAATTGGCATCTTTCTTTGTTCCAAGAATGGAAACAAACCATGAACGATCGTGCTGTAGCAGCAACAGAAGCACGAAATGCGATAGAAGCAAAGATCAATGTATGGAAGCGCGGTGCCGAAAATATGGCAAACTTTTTACGTGCACATCCATATTCAGAATACCAAGAAAGAAAGGAACACTTGTCTGACCTTGTAAATCAAATGCAAGATTTACATACACGACAAATAGAAAACGAAACAAAAATAACCGAAGGCGAGGAAAGACTTTCTACCGGGCAGGAGAGAATTAATGCGTATGAACAAGAATACAATGGCTTACAAGGCAAAATAGAAGCTGCCTATGAATATCTTCGTTTAGAGAAAGATAAAGTAGAATTAGTAAAGGTCCAAGAGAAGCTTGCGAGACAAATCAATGATTATAAACAGTCCGTAAATAGAATCGCTGAGCAAATTAAAAGGTTTGAAGAAGAAAAGCGACGTTTGGAAGATGAGGAAAGAGATGAAAATCATCGTTATCATATATTAATTTCGAATGAGCTGTATCTCGAGGTTAACACCTTCCGTCCTAAATATACAGATAAAGCAATCAATATTTTAAAACATGAACGTGAGGAACTTAAATTGTCCCTGCGTAGATTATCGAGTACTAGAAACGAAATTCAGATAAAGCTTGATCATGCCCATGAAAATTCAAACCGGATTTCAGTTGAAATACAAGAAATGCTTGCAGATCATGGACCATTAGATGAAGAAATGGTGTTTTCTTCAAATGGGAAGGAACAAATTGTTTATTACCGCAGAAAAATGAAAGAATTAGAGAAGGCTGTTGATGAAGCAAGCGAGCAGTTTGCGAGGAGAAATGAGAAGAAAATCAGGCAAGAAGAGGCTTTAGAAATTGCTTCTAGTAAATTTAATGAAACTTTTGCTAATGATGAACCTGAAACATTTGCAGAACCATTGTCTGAAGTACAAAAAATATTAAAGGATGAAAAGAAACGTCTTCGGGAGAACCATGATTATCTCGAGCGGGAACAGAAGCGGGTCAATGTAGAATATGATTCTATTAAAACAGCATTTCATGAACTGGATCGATTTGAAGAGGCCCATCATTTTAAAGGACCTTCTGTTACTGCGGGAGTTTTATCTGAAGGTGAAATTCAAGACTTCACATATGAGCGCGTAGCTTTCGTTCAAAATGTGACCGATCAGTTGAAACAAGGTAAAGCCAAGGTTTCAAAGGAATGGGAAAAAGTGGGGCGAGCAAAAGAGTCATTCAAGTCATTCTGTAAAAACAAAATTACAAATGTAAAAATGAGGGAAATGGCACGACAAGGGATCGACAACAAACAGACATACAAAAAGGTAGTTGAATTCCAGACACATATGCAAAAAAGAATTCAAACGGCCATTAAGTATAATGAAGCAAGTATTATCAATCACGATAAACAATTAGAGCAGTTTGTTACTCATATCAATAGCCATTTGTATACACTTGCTGGTGAGCTAGAGCTCATACCGAAAAAGACAAAAGTGAAGATAGAGGATAACTGGAAAGAAATCTATAAATTTTCTATTCCGGAATGGACACAAGAAGATGGGAAAAGTCGAATTCGCAACCATATTGATTGGATTTTAGAACAACTAGAATCGAAAAAATATTTAACTGCAGAAGGCACAGAGGATTATGGCAAAGTTCGAAGAGAGATTGAAACATGGCTTCAATCGAAGCAGCTACTGCGTGTCGTAATGAATAACGAAATGATGAAAGTCTCCTGCCGTAAGGTGACTAATGATAACCAAATCACAACACGGTCATACTCATGGGAACAATCAAATGTTTGGTCCGGCGGTGAAAAATGGAGTAAAAACATGACACTGTTTCTAGGGATTCTCAATTATGTAGCGGAAAAACAGAAGCATATTGAACCCAACATGAAACGCCATCGAGTCGTCATCATGGATAACCCGTTTGGAAAAGCATCGAGTGATCATGTATTAAATCCTGTGTTTTTCATTGCAGAACAACTAGGTTTCCAAATAATTGCTCTCACTGCACACGCGGAAGGGAAATTCCTGCGGGATTACTTCCCAGTCATTTATAGCTGTCGATTAAGAAAAGCCGCAAATTCTAACAAACAAATTATGACTACAGTAAAACAACTACACCAAGCCTATTTCCAAGATCATGAACCACAGGCACTCGAAAGACTTGGGGAAGTGGAGCAAATGGCGCTGTTTTAGGGAAATATTATGTTGTCTAATTTACGCAAATATTGAAAGTTCTCATTTCATAATAACTTATTCTTTTGAGGTGCAAAAAGAAAAAAATGTAAAATGAAAAGTGAAAAAGCATGGATTTCTAAATGAAATTCCCATGCTTTTTTGTATCCAAATATAAATTTATTTTTTTGATATAATTCGTTTTAGTAGGTACTTGCAACGAGTGTTATATATAATCCGTTATTTATAACATTTATTATAGGAAGGAGATGGCCATATGAATAAAAGATTGGAAGGACTAATGAAAATTTCGCCTTTCATAGCCGGACTTTTTATCTTAGATGGCTTGATAATGGGAATATTAAGCATTTTTGACCACAATGTAAAATTATTGACTTCATCATTATTGCTCATAGTGCAATCAATTCTTTTACTAACCTATGGGAAAATGTTTCGTAAAATCTGGAGGAAAAGTTAATCAAAAGTTTTGCGTCATCCGAGGTTGAAAATAAAAGATCCTTGCATTTTGCGAAAGACAGAATGATAAAGCAAAAACAGGGTATTTCACCCTGCTTTTTTGTCGCTCTAATATGACTCAACAAAATGTTTCAAAACATGAACTGCTTGTATACAATCATTTAAAGATGACCATTCTAAAGGATTGTGGCTAATACCGTCTTTACTTTGCACAAAAAGCATTGCAGCTGGTATGTGGCGGCCCATAATCATGGCATCATGGCCAGCGCCACTCGGTAGATAAAATGGTTCGATTTGATTGGCTAGAATGGCTTTAAGTAACCTATCCTGCATCACTTCCTTAATGGGTACGGGATCTACCCTTAGTGTTTCTTTCCATTCAAGTTTGATATGATTGTTCATACAAATGGAAGTTGCTTTTTCGATAATTAAGTTGACCAATTCATTTCTTGATTTTTCATGAATATCGCGAATATCTACCGTTAATTTCACTTGTCCTGGTATGACATTAACGCCATTTGGATGAACATAAAGTTTCCCGACTGTAGCAACTGCGGTTTGGCTTACTTGCTTGGGTAAGGATGTTAATTCAGCAATAAATTGGCTCGCAGCAACAAGTGCATCTTTTCTATCATCCATCGGAGTATTTCCAGCATGGCCAGCAATTCCGGTAAAATTCATCTCTAACCAAGAAGGTCCTGCAATACCAGTGACAATCCCAACAGGAATGCCTGCTTTTTCGAGTCGCTTCCCTTGTTCAATATGAACCTCAACAAAAGCCGCAATATTAGACAAATCCCTTTTTGCGGATAAAAGTGAATCCATTGAAAGCCCAATATTACCTAACACTTCTTCAAACGTTACACCGTAAATATCGACCTGATCTTGAAGAACCTCTTTTTTCACTTCTCCAACCATCGACATACTTCCAATTAATCCACCATTAAATCGAGTGCCTTCCTCATCAGTGAAAACAATAATTTCAAAAGACCTTTCGGGTATGTATCCCGTTTCTTTCCATGCTTCAACCACTTCAAGTGCTGCTAGAACGCCAAGGGGTCCGTCAAAATGCCCACCATTAGGAACACTGTCAACATGGGAACCAGAAAAAATGGCTGGTAGATTAGGATTTTTTCCTTCTAGTCTTCCAATTACATTACCGGCACCATCAACAGAAACTATTAATCCTGCATCATCCATCCATTTTTTTATTAAATATTTAGCTTTCTTCTCTTCTTCAGAAAAACCAATTCGATTAGAACCACCATCTACAGTACGACCAATTTTAGATAATGCGGAAAGTCTGTTAGCCAAACGCACTCCATTGACACCGTGATGATCTAAGTTCTTATCATAATCTATGATGAGCTTTTCATACACATACTCCATACGTCTTTCAACCCCATTTTTCCATTGTTTTATTTAATCATATTTTATATTAATTTTTCATAATGTGAAAATTCACCTACTATAAATTATATAATAAAACAACGGCTTCTCCATTCATGTGGGAAGCCGTTGTTTTTATCCTAATGTGTACGCTTATCTACATATTTTCCGTAATCCGGAATTGCAATTTGGTCAAATTCACGAACTAGTCTTTCTAGACTGGTAGTTAACAATTCATCTGACATCGGTACACCGTGTCCTGTAATGGCAACAGTTGGTTTTAATTCTTCTAACCTTCTTACAGATTCCCAAGCAGCATGCCAATCAGTCGTTAAATATCTTGGAGGTCCATTTATTTCCTGATCTTGTGTAATCACTTTATAAAGTGCATCTTGTTTAACCGTAATGAATGCATCGCCCGCAATTAATGCCCGATCCACTTCCCTGAAAAATGATACATGCCCCGGAGCATGCCCTGGTGTATGAATCCAGCGGAAATCAGGCATATGAGGGACGCTGCCATCCGAAGGCAATTTTTCTACATGAGTGCCTAAATTTATAGGTTCGTTTGGAAACATTGGTGACATTTTTGCCACCATTCCACCTTCAACTGTCGGGTCTGGTTCAGGGTAGCTCTTTTTTCCTGTCAGAAAAGGCAATTCTAATTCGTGGGCATATACTGGAACTTTCCAACGTTCAACTAGATCTATAATTGCACCAACATGATCGAAATGGCCATGAGTTAAGATGATTGCTTTAGGTTGACTATTTTCTCCAAATCGATTATTTACAACTGAGATGATTTCGTCTGCCGAAAAAGGCATTCCTGTATCGACTAAAACAAATTCATTATTCCCAGGTTTACCGACCATTATAATATTAACAATTTGGATTGTATGACAATACAAATCAGGCAAAACCTCTACTCCTATACCGCTTCCGATGGATGTTGCCGGAATAAACTTATAATCATCTCCATATGAAAGATTCTTATCCATTTAAAAACTCCTTTACCTTCATAAATTATGCTTCATTCTATTGTTTCTCGGCCTAAAAAATTTATGTGAAATTCACAAGAAATTGAATCAAAACTGTTTTTTTACGTCAATAATATAGAGGAAATGTTGTTAAAGAAAATTCAGATACTAAAATATCAACAATGAAATAATTTATAAGCGACAAATATCGAAAAAAACCGTCGAACGAATTATGTAGTTTATGCATATATTATTCAAGGAATCTTTAGCACACATATCGAATCATAATCATTAGAGAAATAGATATATTAAATCCAAATCAAAAGACAAGGGAATATACATAAGCCCTATTGAATACAGTGGAGAATGTGAGTAAAACGATTATAAATATAAAGAAAAGTTGGGATGGAAAAATGGGGATATATAGAGGGGTGCTTACTGTTATTTTGGTAGGTAGTTTATTAGGTTTGGCCGGATGTTCAGCCCAAGCTGCGAAACAAAAAGAGCTTGATGAAAAAATTGCTGAATTGGATAAACAAAAAGAATTATATGAGAAAGAACAAAAAAAGTTGGAAGAGGAAAGGCTTAAAGAAGAGGAAAGACGCAAAGAGGAAGAAAGAAGGCTAGCTGAAGAACTAAAGCCAATTGATATTGAAATCCTAGATCCAAATACAAATGAGGTTATCAAAACATTTAATTATATACGTAAAGATTTGAAGGAAAATGAAGAAACGTATGAGCAAGAGATTCAAAATTGGATAAAAGAATTGGCTAGAGGAACGGATACAACAGAAGGCTACGATCAAAGAATGATACCCGATCAATTGGGGAAAGATGGAAAAATCATAAAAGGAAATCCAAGAGTCATTTTGGAAGAAGCGGAACTATTTGATAAAGTGGTAGCTGCCTTTGCTGAAGGCGGAACGGTTGAACTACCTTTATATGCTACTGAAAGTGGTTATAAAGAGGATGAAGCATCTAAGCTAGATGAAGTGGTGGTTGCTTCGTTCACGACATACTTTGGTGGTAGCCCAGATGGCCGAAATAAAAATATCGAACTTTCTACAGATGCAATTAATAACGTGATTGTTGGGATAGACGATTATTTTTCTTTTAATACAACGGTTGGGCCGAGCGACGCGGAACACGGATATCAAAAAGCGATGGAAGCCTTAAATGGCAAGCTCGTTGAAGGAATTGGAGGCGGCATTTGCCAGACATCCACGACTTTATATAATGCAGTTGATAAGCTTGCGGTTTCATATGTGGAATTACACCATCATTCAGTAAATGTCGGGTATATATCAAAAGGGCGGGATGCAACAGTATCATATGGGGGAAAGGATTTTAGGTTCCAGAATACAGCCGGAGTACCTTTTTTGATTAAAGCAACTGCAAAGAGTGGAGTATTGACCGTTGAATTAAGAACATCAAAGGAAAATTCCAGCTTAATCAAGAAGGGGAATGCTTAATGAGTTAGGTTTTATCGAGATTTTCGGTAAAACCTAATTTTTTTAGGCTTTTTCTAGTAATTTACTTGTGAGTCAACTAGAAATTAAGAACAATATCATGTATACTTATAAATGTGAATAACTTCACAATATTAAGGTTTCTCGATAATTGGCCATTTGGATATGCTCTCTCAATCGAGGTGGAATGAAATGATCCAAATTAGTTTCCTTGCATTATTGATTCGATTTTTATTAGGTGGACTAGCTGTTGTGGCTTCTTCACTAGTGGCAAATAAATTAGGAGAGAAAGCAGGGGGGATCTTTGCCGCTTTTCCAGCCGTTTATTTAGCCGCGCTTCTAACGATCAATTTGGATTTTAGTCAATTCTTTTATCCAAAGGGGCTATTTACGGAATGGCGATAAATATTTTAATTGCAATTATTGCGGGATATTTACTGCCAAAACAAGGATGGAAACTTGGACTAATACATGCAATGGGCTACTGGTTTATCGTATCAATGGTTGTTGTTATTTTTTCTGCAAAATAACAAACAGAGGTGTTTTACCTTGAATATAAAAGACTTGCTTATACGCTTTACATTAGGTGGAACTGCAGTAATGTTGAGTTATATTGTAACGATTATTTCTCCATGGAAGATACTATCGGGAATCTTTGCCGCTTTTCCAGCCGTTATGATTACAGCTATATTAATGGTCGGGGTCGCATCGGGCTCAAAGAACGCCGCCAAAATTGCTAAAGGATCAGTTTTCGGAATGATTGGTGGAGTCATTTGCGTAACGACTGTTTGGCTAGGATTAATGGTGAGTAATAATTGGTTTTTTAGTGTTATGTTAGGGCTAGTCTGTTGGTTAGGAAGCTCATTGTTGGTGTCAAATTTGAGAGATCGAATAAAGGGGATAGGGATCAGAGAAAAAAGCTGACCTTATCCCCCTTTTCTATAAAAGTACTAAATTGGAAATTTTACCCGCTTGTAAAATTGCTATATTCTGGGTGATAATGAAGTCATTGCTAATTTTTACTATAAAAGGGGGCAAACATCATGAAGAAAAAACAACTAGTATCCATATGCCTAGCAGCGACATTAGCATTATCTACTTTTTCGGGTTCAGTAGATGCAGCAAGTGTGCAGTATAAAGTAAAAAAAGGTGACTCGCTATGGAAAATTTCAGTCGCTAATCATGTAAGTGTTTCGAAATTGAAAGAGTGGAACAAGTTAAAATCTAATGTGATACGAGTGGGGCAAAATTTATACATAGCAAAGCCAAATACTAGTGCGAAAAAAACATCGACAAATGTAAAAACTAGTAAATACAAAGTTAAAAAGGGAGATACCCTTTCAAAAATTGCTAAACAATATAATACAACCGTAAAGGAAATAAAGGCAGCAAATAAACTAAAAAATGACATGATTAAGATTGGTCAACTACTAAGTATACCTAAAAAAACAACGAGTAGTAAGGCTGCTGTAAAACCTGTTGCTTCAACCAAATCTAATAGCAGTAAGACTGCTGTAAAACCCGTTGCTTCAACTAACAATAAAACTGAAAGCAATATAAATACAAAAGTAGTAAACAATAATGCAAGTAAAATAGAATCAAATCAAAAAGATCAAGAGAAAAAAGCAGTTGAAAACAAATCGCAATATGCGACTATCCATACTGTACAATCTGGAGAGTATCTTTATTTAATCGCCTTAAAATATGGAACCTCTGTTTCTGAGATTAAGAGATTAAATGGTTTAACTTCTGATATGATTTATGTTGGACAAAAACTAAAAGTGACTGAAGGAATAATAAAACCGCCCGCGGCACCTGCCTTTTTAAAAGATGGCAAGTTTCCTTTGGAGAAGGGGAAGTATTTCCCTTTCGGTGATTCATGGAATGCATCCCGTACTTATGGAGGTGACCGTGTCCATGAGGGAATCGACATCATGGCTCCGATGGGCACACCTATTTATTCAGTTACAAATGGTGTAATAACCAACTTTGGTTGGAATGAGTTAGGTGGTTGGAGAGTAAGTATTGCAACTTCCGAAGGTTATTATCTCTATTATGCTCATATGAGCAAATATGCGCCAAAAATGGCGAAAGGTGTTACCGTTAAAAAAGGACAATTAATCGGATACGTCGGAAACACAGGATATGGACCGAGCGGAACGAGTGGGAAATTTGACACACATTTACATTTTGGCATGTATGATAAAAATTGGGCCGCAATGAATCCTTTTAATCATTTAAAATATTGGGAAGCATTAGATAAATAAAAGGAATGAAAACTTGTTGAGAGAGAGTCGTCTTCTCAACAAGTTTTTTATATGAAAAAAATGTAGGGAAGGTCGGTAATGGTAGATTTTGTGACTATGCTCATTATTTTACTGGGTTGCTCGTTAATTTAACTTAAAGGCAACTACAATAAAAAATGGCTCGGAAATTATTCCAAGCCATTTAATCATTAGCCTACATTATCCGGGTTTACAGAAACTCGAAGTTTTTTCTTTTTTTCCTTCACTTTCACGCGCTCAACTTTAACACGTGAAAAGGAAAATAATCGATATGTTGCTGGTACGAGTAATAATGTGATAAAGGTTGCAAACATCAAGCCTGAAATAATAGCTGTCGCCATAGGTGCTTGATAATTACCAGACGTGCCAGATGCGAGTGCTAATGGAAGCATTCCACCTGCTGTCGTTAAAGTAGTCATAAATATCGGTCGAATTCGATCTTTCCCCGCTGTAACGAGTGCATCTTCAATAGGATAACCTTCTTTTCGAAGTTGATTCGTTCTGTCAATAAGAAGGATTGCATTGTTTAATACAATTCCGATAAGCATGACGATCCCAATCCCTGACATTAGATTTAGTTCCATTTGCGTTAAAAATAACCCAAGAATGACACCGACAATTGTCATTGGAATAACTGACATTACGATAAGGGGATGACCTAAGTGATTAAATTGGACTGCCATTACAAGATATACAAGGAATAATGCGATGGCAAAAACAAATAGCATATCTTTCATTAATGCTTGTTGTTCCTCAAGATCCCCTGCAACAGAAACACTATAACCATCCGGTGTTTCAAAATCCTTTATCACTTGTTGAACATCACGATTCACCGCTCCCAAATCTTTTCCTTCAATATCGGCTGTAATGGACATAAAGCGCTCTCCATCGATATGACTAATTTCATTAGGAGTTTCAACCGTTTTTAATTCTATAAAGGATGACAACTTTCTTTCCCCATCTTGGAGCGGGATTTTCAAATCCAATAGATCATTCTTCGTATTAGTTTTTTCATCCCATTTTACGTTTAATGGAATGTTCTCTTCATTCATCGTGATTTCGCCAACTGGCATTTGTAAAAATGCTTGTTCAATGAATTGTCTGATTTGAATAGGTGATAAGCCAGCTTTTTCAATTTCTTTGTCCTTTAATTGGATTACTTGTTCTTGTGAAGTGCGTTTCATGGAACTTGTTGCGCCGACAATACCATCAATAGACCCGAGTTCATTCATAAAATCAGTTGATAGCTTTTGTAATTGTTCTATGTTTTCTCCCTTAATATTTACTTGAACAGGAGAGCCCCCGCCTCCGTCCATCGCACTTTGTACATTTTCAATTGGGGTTGTTTTACTTAGTTCGCGTAAAGATTTTAAGATTTGCTCATTCACTTCTTTTTGAGGTAAAACAATATCATCCCCCTTAGTCATATTAATAATAGCGTAAAACATTCCGCCATTATCCATGACATAATTTGTTTCTACATCCTCAATTGATTGAAGTTTAGAGTTAATTTTATCGACAATATCTTCTTTTCCCTGAATGGAAAGTCCAGGTTCCAAATTGATCATTAATTCATTATAACGGTTATACATATCAGGCATAATAGTCATCGGTATTTTGTTCACGAGGAAAAATGATCCGACTAACATTAAAATAAAAGTAGTAATAACCGCAAAGCTGCGACGTTTTTTCCTAATGGTCCATGCCACGATGGTATTATAGCTGCGGAGAAAAACTCCCTCTTTAACTCTTTTCTTCGGCTGTCTATGTTTTAATAGTTTTTCAGAAAGTGCGGGAATGATTGTAAATGCAAAGATTACTGAACTAATTAGGGTAACCGCAACGACAGTTGAAAGAATTACCATGAATTGGGCCATTTCCCCTTGAATC
Source organism: Lederbergia panacisoli (assembly GCF_024626525.1). Lineage (GTDB taxonomy): Bacteria > Bacillota > Bacilli > Bacillales > Bacillaceae_C > Lederbergia > Lederbergia panacisoli. The sequence goes on along the minus strand of NZ_JANJGU010000006.1, from coordinate 69,367 downwards.
AAGCCAATTGGCAAAAACACAACAATCGTCGTTAACATTGATGCGATAACGGCAGACGAAACTTCTTTCGTGCCTTCTATAACGGCATCAAATTTGCTTAACCCTTGTTCTCTTTTTTTATAAATTGATTCGAGAATAACGATAGAGGAATCAACCATCATCCCAATCCCTAAACCGAGGCCGATTAAAGTAATAATATTAAAGCTATAATCAAATAACCATATTGTCGCAAAAGTAAGCAAAACTGAAGTGGGAATCGATATTCCAATTATAAAGGTAGCCCTTAAGTTACGCAGGAAAATGAGCAGTACAGCAATGGCGATTATTCCTCCGATTAATATGTTATCTGTTACTCCATCAATCGATTCTTTCACATAATCCGCCTGTGCAACCATTTCATTTAATTCAAATCCGTTGACTAAATTTTCTTTGCGAATGTTTTCAATTTCGGCTCTCACCGCATCTGCCATTTCAATTTGGGTAACTTCAGAAGTCCTGCCAACTTGGATTAATATAAAGTCTTTCGTACCGTTTTTCCAAACATAAGAGGAATTATCTAGAGGTTGAAAAGATACTTTTGCAATGTCTTTTAGTGAAATGTTGCCATTAGGAGTTGGGATCTTTATATTTTTTACGTCATTTTCGTTCTCTAATTTAGTATTCCAACGAATGGAAGAACTGTCTAACTCCCCCAAAGTAGCCTCATTATTAACGTTTTGAATTGCACCTAAGACTTGGCTTGTATCAACGAGGTGTTTAGCCATTTTTCCGCGATCCATTTCAATAGAAACCTCATGCTCTACCGTTCCTACGAGAGCAACATCCCTTACTTCTGTTAAAGATTCAAGCCTAGGCTTTAAAACATTTTTGGCGAAATCGGTCATTTCCTCCATATTCCCATTGGATATATCCATGAAAAATTCATAGTTCTGACTAGTTCCGTATTGTCCTGATTCGACTTCAGTAACACCAGAGACGGATCCTTTTAAAGAATTCGCCATAGATTCAACTTCCTTATACAACTCATCGCCTTTACCATGTTTAAAATTGATTGCAATAGAGCTCCGGCCAATGGATGAAGTGGACTGAATATCTTCAACTCCATTCAAGCCCTTAAGCTTATGTTCAAGCGGATTCGTAATCGTTCGTTCCACTTCAATTGCAGCCATTTCGCCAGCACTGATTTCCACATATGCTCCGTCCATTTTTATGCTTGGAAGCAGCTCCTTGTCTAGCTTGAAAACGGAATAGCAGCCTAACAAAATAATTAGTACAGCCATTAATCCTACTAAAATCTTTCGTTTCACAATAAAAATAATCGGTTTCATTTTCATACCCCTTGTAATTTTTTTATATTTCAATGCGGAGGAAGAATTAGGTAAAGTTGGCAATACACTGAAACATTAATTTCAATCATAGCCGCCTTTGGAAAACAGGATAACCAGCTGGAGACATATTTTCTTCTCGGTCTCGAGGCGGAGAAATGAAAAATAGCCCCCTACATAAATATTGGGGGCTATTACATCATAAGTTATTATTTTGTTGTTTTATTTCGTCTTCAGCATGTATCAAATTTCCTCTTTCGAACATGCGATGTTCATTGACTGAGTCGCCGGCCTTTAGATTGTTTAAGTTTGATGTGATGGTGATTTGTTCTTCGTTGATGATCGGGGTTTTCTTTTTACTCATAATACAACTCCGTTCTTTTTGTTTATGCAAAGGCATAATATGAATCTTGGATAGTTTTTGCGGAAATTAAGTTCTTATACTTAACGGTTTGTCACAACAATTTTATAAGAAAGAACAAAAAATAAAAAAGGTATTGACTTGTTCTTTATAAAGAACTATTATAAATTCAAATGAGTAATATTTTTTTAAAAAACCAAATTTGAAAATACTTTGGTTTAATTTTCAAATAGTATGTTCTTTATTAAGAATAAAAACGTCATATCTATTAAGGTGGGTATATGAATCGTTTAAATCAACCGTTTATTGAAGGAAAAGGAATAGCAAAAGAAATTAATTTAAAGGATTTATACAGAGTTATCGTAAAAAGATTTTGGATTGTATTAGTGTTAACCTTTTTAACGACAATAGCAGGTTGGTATTACAGTAGTCTGAATAAGGCAGTTCCTTTATATGAAGCTTCAACTAATGTCATTATCGAGGCGGATTCAGAATATAGGAAAACCCTACAAGTCATTATTAAAGACACAATTGTGTTGGAAAGCGTTATCGCTGACCTTGGATTGGAAAAGACACCCGCCGCTTTAGCAGGACAAATCAATGTATCTAATATTGATGATTCACAAGTAGTAAGAATAAGTGTTACGGATACGGATTCGAAAAGAGCGGTTGAGATTGCGAATGCAACTGCTAAAGTATTCTCTAAAAAAATACCAAATATCCTTAAGTTCGAAGATATTCGTATTCTATCTGCAGCAAAAGAAAACCCATATCCAATTAACGAAAGTAGTCCAAATAAAATTATACTACTAGCATTTGCAGCTGGGGCTGCAATCGGAGTTGGGTTGCTCTTTTTAATTGATTCACTGGATGATTCCATTAAATCTGAAAGTGACATAGAAATGATAATGGGTATTCAAGTTTTGGGCAGTATTTCTTCCATGAATAAAAGGAATATAAGAAAAAGAAAGAACAAGCAATTCGAATCCGGATTCCGAGGTGAGAGCGTTGGTTTTAAATAAGAAAAGACGAAATACGGCCAATAAGAAAAGAAATTTAATAACATTTGCAAATCCGGATTCAATAATTTCCGAACAATACCGTACGATCCGAACGAATTTATATTTCCTTAATAGTGATAAGCAAAATAAAACCCTTCTCGTAACTTCTCCAGGTAAACAGGAAGGCAAATCTACTACCGCTGCTAATCTAGCTATATCCATGGCCCAGCAACAAGAAAAAGTACTATTGATAGATGGAAATTTAAGAAACCCCTACATTCATAGCATATTCAAAACATCGAATGCATTCGGATTAACGGATGTTCTTATAGGATCAACTCCATTTGAGGAAGCGGTTTATACCTCCTCTATTGAGAGATTAGATATTTTAACAAGTGGTAAGATTCCTAATAACCCAGTAGAATTATTAGCTTCTCAAAATATGAAAAAATTACTGCAAAAGGTAAAATCCTTATATGATATTATTCTTATTGATTCAACAGCGATACTGGAGGTAACAGATACAAAAATCATTGCAAATATATGTGATGGGGTAGTATTGGTAGTCAAGCAAAATAAAACGAATATTGAGAGTGCAATTGAAACGAAAAAAGTATTGGAATATGCAAGGGCCCAAATAGTTGGGGTCATTCTAAATAATAAAAAGTAATAGGGGTATATTTTTTTGCATTATTGTTCTTTATTAAGAATTAATTGTTCTTTGGTGATGTCTCCTAACCAATATCAATGGAGGCACTCGATCATGCTGTGGGTTCATGACCTTAGACGCGAGTCGTCGTTAGTGTGGTGTGAGGGGGGGTTAGATGCCCTAATTATTAAAGAGTTTAATCATAGGGTTTTGTAGAAGACCTTATGATTAAGATCTTTAATTTTTAAAGGGAGGATATCATGACTTATCGACAAAGACTATCTTTATTTATTGTGGTTGATTCATTTATTGTTTTAACAGCTATCTTTTTCGGTCGTTTTTTAGTTAATGCGAGTCTTCATGTATTCCAGTTACCAGTCATAATCATTTGTTTGTCTATTATCTTAAGTCATCATATATTTTCATTTCACTTTAAAGTTTATAAAAAAGCATGGGAATATGCGAGTATCGGAGAATTAATCATCATCTTTAAGGTCGTTACTTTGACGATCTTCGTTGCAGCGATTGCTCAGAAGTTTATTATGAACGAAGTTTACTTTAGATTATTAGTTGTCACATGGCTTTTACATATGCTTTTTATAGGAGGATCAAGGTTTTGTTGGAGAATTTACCGTGATCATTATTTAAATAAGGCAGATAATCGAAAAAAAACTTTAATTATTGGAGCGGGATCAGCTGGAACGATGGTGGCAAGACAATTACTAAAAAGCAAGGATACTGAACTTTTACCTATCGCATTTATTGATGATGACAATAAAAAACATCGTTTAGATATATTAGGTATTCCCGTATTCGGTGGGATAGACGTAATTGAAAAGGCTGTTACAAACTTAAATATAGACCATATCATTATTGCTATACCATCATTAAGTAAAAAAAAATTAAACGCAATCTTTTCAGAATGTGCTAAAACGAAAGCTAAAACTCAAATTCTTCCTCTGTTAGAAGATCTGGTTACAGGGAAAATTGCTGTAAATGAGTTTCGCGATATCCAAGTCGAGGATCTGTTGGGAAGAGAGCCAGTAGAATTAAATATTGATAGTATTTCAGAGTATATAACAGACAAAGTGGTTCTTGTTACAGGGGCAGGGGGATCAATAGGTTCGGAAATTTGTAGGCAAATATCAAAATTTAACCCAAAAAAATTAGTGTTATTAGGACATGGGGAAAATAGTATATATTCAATTGAATTGGAGTTAAAAGAGAAATTTGGCTATTTGCCTACTGAATATATAACCGAGATTGCAGATTTGCAGGATACCAATAAAATGATGGTGGTCATGAGTAAATACAAGCCTGATGTAGTGTACCATGCTGCGGCTCATAAACATGTTCCTTTAATGGAACGAAATCCTGAAGAAGCTGTTAAAAATAATATTATTGGCACTAGAAATGTCGCAGAAGCGGCTAGTTGGCATGGAGTAAAAACCTTTGTCATGATTTCATCGGACAAAGCAGTAAATCCTACGAGTGTTATGGGGGCAACTAAACGATTAGCTGAGATGATCATTCAAAATATGAATGGAAAAAGCAATACGAAATTTGTAGCTGTCAGGTTCGGAAATGTATTGGGTAGTCGGGGGAGTGTTATCCCATTATTTAAGAAGCAAATAGAAAAAGGTGGACCTATTACAGTAACCCATAAAGAAATGGTCCGCTATTTTATGACTATTCCTGAGGCTTCGAGGCTCGTCATCCAAGCGGGGGCATTAGCCAAGGGTGGAGAAGTTTTTGTTTTGGATATGGGTGAACCAGTAAAAATCATTGACTTAGCCACAAATTTAATTAAGTTATCTGGACATTCTGTTGAGGATATTGGGATCGAGTTCACAGGAATGAGACCAGGTGAAAAGCTTTATGAAGAATTATTAAAAGATGAAGAAGTAATTGAGAAACAAGTATATCCAAATATTTATATTGGAAAAGCAGCTAAACTTTATTTAGAAGAAATTGAAGAAATTATTGAAACTTATTCTACACTAGACAATGAAATGTTAAAGAAAACATTGATTGGATTAGCGAATAGAAAGGTCAGATTGTTGCCGCAACCAATGATGCAAGTATCAGGTTAAGGAGGATAAAGTATATGAAAGTAAGGAAAGCGATCATTCCTGCAGCAGGATTAGGTACACGATTTCTTCCTGCAACGAAGGCAATGCCAAAGGAAATGCTGCCAATTGTTGATAAACCAACGATTCAATATATTGTTGAAGAAGCGATCGGGTCTGGAATTGAGGATATTATCATAGTAACAGGAAAAGGGAAGAGGGCGATTGAGGATCATTTCGATCACTCCTTTGAACTTGAACAAAACCTATTTGAAAAAGGAAAATTTGATCTACTAAATGAAGTTCAAAAGTCTTCCAAACTAGTCGATATTCATTATATTCGTCAAAAGGAACCAAAAGGATTAGGTCATGCAATCTGGTGTGCCCGAAAATTTATTGGTAATGAACCTTTTGCCGTCTTACTTGGCGATGATATTGTGCAAGCGGAAAACCCGTGTCTTAAACAAATGATTGAACAATACGAAAGGTATAACGCCTCAATCCTTGGAGTTCAATCTGTTCCTACAAACGAAGTTTCAAGATATGGAATCGTCGATGGAAATATGATTGGGGACCGTTTTTACAGTGTTAATAGCTTAATAGAAAAACCATCAGAGGAAGAAGCGCCTTCAAATCTCGCTATTATGGGTAGATATATCCTAAATCCGAGGGTTTTTGATATATTAGCTGATCAAAAACCAGGAGCCGGCGGAGAAATTCAGTTGACGGATGCGATTGCCGAATTAAATCATTATGAAGCTGTTTTTGCTTATGATTTTGAAGGAACTAGGTATGATGTCGGGGAAAAAATGGGATTCATTCAAACAACGATAGAGTTTGCTCTACAAAGAGAAGAGTTAAGAAAAGATCTTCTTGATTACTTAGCCTCTATACTCGATCGACAATTAATTGGGTGAATCGGATGAATAAAAGGGTGTTATTTTGTGCTACGATTGATGAGCATTTTACTTCCTTTCATATTCCTTATTTAAAGTGGTTTAAGGAACAAGGATGGGAGGTTCACGTTGCCGCGGCAGGGAATTTGAAAATACCATATGTAGATAAGAAATACCATATTTGTATTGAACGATCACCTTTCAATACAAATAATATTAAAGCATTTAATGAGTTAACAGAAATCATTGATCAAAATGAATATGATATTATCCATTGTCACACGCCAATGGGTGGGGTTTTAACACGGCTGGCTGCTAAAAAAGCAAGGAAAAAAGGTACAAAAGTTATCTATACAGCACATGGATTTCATTTTTGCAAAGGAGCACCTTTCATAAATTGGCTCATTTATTATCCGATTGAAAAAACATTATCGTATATGACAGATTGTTTACTAACAATAAATGAAGAGGATTTTGCTCTTGCAAAAAGTAAATTTAAAGCTAAACAAATCGTTCATATTCACGGAGTTGGTGTCGATACGGAGCGGTTTGCCCCCATATTAAAATTTCATAAAAAAGTATTAAGAGCCCAGTATCATTATGAAAATGATGCTTTTTTAATGTTTTACGCAGCTGAGTTTAATAAAAATAAAAACCAAGAGCTTTTAATTGAATCATTACCTTTAATAAAGAAACATGTTCCTAATATAAAGCTTGTTTTTGCTGGTGATGGGCCGCTAGTAGAACATTGTAAACAACTTTCAAAAAGATTAGAAGTTGAACAATTCGTTGACTTCTTAGGACAACGTGAAGACATCGATTCATTATTGAAAATGAGTGATATTGCAGTTGCATCAAGTATTAGAGAAGGTTTACCGGTAAATATTATGGAGGCAATGGCTTGTGGATTACCAATTATTGCGGTTGATAATCGAGGGCATCGGGAACTCATATCTGATAATGTTAACGGTTGGCTTGTTGAAAATAATAAAATGCAAATTGCCGATAAGACTGTTTACATGGCATTAAATAAACCAATGCGTATGCAATTAGGCGTACAAAGTCGAAAAATCATTTTAGCAAAGTATAGCTTGAATAAAGTGTTGGAAGAGAAAAAGGTTATTTACAAAAATGTGATGGATGAGATGGAGGATGTTCAGTGGGCGGTCCATTAAGGGTGTTGCATGTAGCAGTCAATATGAATCGAGGTGGAGCCGAAACCCTAATTATGAATATATACCGGAATATTGATAGATCAATGATTCAATTTGATTTTTTAACGTGTAAGCCGGGAGATTTTGATGAAGAAGTTAAGAAGATGGGTGGAAAAATCCATCGAATTCCTTATATTTCGGATGTAGGACATTTTAATTATATACAAGGTTTAAGGCGTTTTTTTACTGCTAATTCCCATTATAAGATCATTCATTCCCATTTAGATAAGATGAGTGGAATCGTCCTGCGTGAAGCTAAAAAAGCTGGTATCCCAGTTCGGGTTTCGCATAGTCATAACACGAAAAGTGAAGGTGGGGCTGCAGCAAGGACATATAAATGGTTAGTCGGAAATTTCATCGCAACAAGTGCTACAACTTTTTTCGCATGTTCCAATGACGCAGCAAAATGGTTATTTAATAAGAAATCAAATAAGACGATGATTTTAAAGAATGGCATTGAATATGACAAGTTTACATATTCAGATGATATTAGAAAGCAAGTAAGATTAGAATTGAACTTAAAAGAAAAAGATTTTGTTCTTGGTCATGTCGGGAGATTTAACCATCAAAAAAATCATTCATTTCTAATTGATATATTTGCTAAACTCCAAAAGTTAAATAAGGATTCTGTTTTATTATTAGTAGGGGATGGGGAAGAACGCAGCGCAATAGAAAAAAAAATTCGTACCTTAAAGTTAGAAAAAAGTGTGAGATTTTTAGGGGTTCGCAAAGATATTGAAAGAGTTCTTCAGGGGATGGACCTATTCGTATTCCCATCCTTACATGAAGGGTTGCCCGTCTCATTGATAGAAGCGCAAGGTGCTGGTTTGCCTTGTATTATCTCTGATCGAATATCTAATGAGGTTGATCTTGGAATGGACCTAATAGAATACGCTCCGCTCGAGGATATTGATTTGTGGATTAAAAAAATCCAAAAAGCAGAATCCCAAAAAACATCGAGGATGCCGGCGTATGATTCATTAATTAATAGTGGCTTTGATATTCGTGACACCGCAAAAAAAATGGAACATTTTTATTTAAGTTGCTGAGGATGAAATAAATGAAAAAATTACTAACCGTTTTTACTCCAACTTATAATCGGTCCTATTGCTTGGTAAACTGTTATGTTAGTCTTTTACAGCAAACAAGCAATGATTTTTGTTGGCTTATTATTGATGATGGGTCAACGGACAATACGAAGGAACTCGTTGAAGGATGGATTAAGGAGAATAAAATTCAGATTCAATATCATTGGCAAGAAAATAATGGAATGCATGGTGCACATAATACCGCCTATGAACTTATCGATACAGAATTAAACGTATGTATTGATTCTGATGATTATATGCCGGATGACGCCGTTGAAAAAATCAAAAACTTTTGGGGAAAATATGGTAATGAAAGGGTCAGTGGCATAATCGGTCTTGATGCAAACACAGATAATGAAATAATCGGAACAAAATTACCCGAAATCGTTAAAACCTCAACACTGTTCAATCTGTACAATCATCACGGAGTAACAGGAGATAAAAAATTAGTTTATCGTACAGAATTAACAAAACAATATCCGTATCCCCTTTTTGAAAATGAGAAATATGTGGGATTGGCATACAAATATTTTAAGTTAGATCAAGAGTACGAAATGTTGCTTATGAATGAAGTATTATGTCACGTAGAATATTTACCGGATGGTTCGTCCTTAAATATGTTTTATCAATATCGAAAAAATCCAAAAGGATTTGCTTTTTACCGTAAAGAGTTAATGAAACTACCATTTGCAAGCCTTTCTTTTAAATTTAGGCAGGCAATCCATTATGTTTCCAGCAGTTTATTTATTAAGAATAAAAGATTTATAAGTGAGGCACCATATAGAGGTTTAACGATTACCGCTATTCCCTTTGGTGTCCTTTTATATTTGTATATAGTGTCCAAGACAAAAACGGCAGTGACTTAGTCGAAATTCTGTGAAGGGAACGGAATGATGACATTTTTATATTTGAACCTTGCAATTGTTTTTATTTTATCTTTTTTTGCAAGGTATTTTAGTGCACCTGTATTAGCCGGAGAATCATCAGTACCAATCAAACCGAACAAAATATTAATGACGGGTGTCCTTGCCTCATTGACAATCATTTCAGGGCTGAGGGCGAATATAGGGGATACGTTCTTTTATAAACATATATATGAAATCAATGATTTTACATGGGAATTTATACTATCACAGAAGGATATAGGTTTTGGGATACTCCAAATGCTATTAAAAAAGATTTCAGATGACCCACAAATCATGATTTTTACAACAGCTGTTATTACTAATGCACTAATTATTGCTGTATTTCTTAAATATTCTCGAATGATTGAACTAAGCGTTTACGTATATATTACGGGTGGTTTATTTTTAGTTTCCATGAATGGAATCAGACAGGTGTTGGCGGCAGCCATTATATTTACTGCTACAAAATATTTAATCGATGGTAATTGGATTAAATATTTTTTTATTGTTATTTTGGCATCCACATTTCATCAAAGTGCGTTTATCTTAATTCCTATTTATTTTTTCGTAAGATATAAGGCATGGTCAAAGGCAACATTAGTATTGTTAGGATTTTCCTTATTGATTGTGGTTGGTTACCAACAATTTTCACAGCTATTGTTTGCAGCCATCGAAGATAGTCAATATGGACATTATTCTAATTTTGATGAAGGTGGGGCTAATATTCTTCGAGTTGTAGTGGATGCGATTCCTTTATTAATAGCCTATCTTGGCAGGGAAAAACTTAGAAAGATATTTCCAAGTAGCGATTATATTGTCAATATGGCTCTTGTTGGTTTCATGTTTATGATAATTTCGACTCAAAATTGGATTTTCGCCAGATTTGGAATTTACTTTACGTTATACCAACTGATTCTGATTTCTTGGATTGTAAAACTATTTAGTGAAAAAGATCAAAGGTTTATTTACTATGCATTATTAATCTGTTATTTCTTATATTACTTTTATGAAAGTGTTTTAAGTTTGAGTATAGTGTATAGAAGTGATTACTTTGGAGGTTAGGAAAAGGGTATGGTTAGTGCAAAAAGGGTGCTGCATGTTGTCAGTTCAATGGAAAGGGGTGGTGTGGAAACACTTATTATGAATATTTATAGACAGATTGATCGTGAAAAAATCCAATTTGACTTTATTACTCACAGTGAAAAGTCTGGTGACTTTGATCAGGAAATTCAAGAGATGGGAGGCCATATTTACCCGATCCCAAGCCTTGGGACCACTGGGCCATATCGTTATGTAAAAGCTTTGATAAAAGTAATGTCTACAAATAATTATATCGCGGTCCACGCACATACCGATTTCCAAAGCGGTTTCCCTGCACTCGCTGCAAAAATATGCAAAATCAAATATAGAATCTGTCATTCGCATAGTAATAACTGGCTGCAGAATGGGTTCAAAGGGTTGTTAATGTTAAAGATTCTAAAACTTTTAATAAAAATTTCCGCAACAAAACTGTGCAGCTGCAGTGAAGAGGCTGCAACGTTTTTATTTGGTGGAAAAACCCAAGTTCATATTCTTAAGAATGGAGTTAACATTCATGAATTTTTAACAGCTGATACAAAAAGTAGACAGCAAATTTTAGAGGAATTTCAGTTATTGCCAGATTCCAAAATTATCGGTCATATCGGTCGTTTTTCCGAATCTAAAAATCATCTTTTTCTATTAAAAGTATTAAAACAAATGGTTCAGAAAGATCCTCGTTATGTTGCACTATTAGTTGGCGATGGACCTTTAAGGGAATCGATTGATTTAGAAGTTGAGCGATTAGGATTAGAAAATCATGTTAGATTTTTAGGAGTTAGATCTGATATCCCGATTCTAATGAAAGCATTTGATATCTTTCTTTTTCCATCTAAATTTGAAGGCTTTGGGATTGTACTTCTTGAAGCACAATGTGCCGGTACCCCATCTATCGTAGCAGACACAGTTCCTAAAAGTACCGATATGGGATTAGGACTCGTCACATATTTACCACTTGGAGAAAGAGTGGATAAATGGTGCCAACATTTGGAGAGCTCTTTAACGATTGAGCAGCCAAATCAACATTCAATTTTGAAAAACATTTCAAAACGTGGGTTTAACATTCATGATAATGTACTTGACTGGGTAAAATTATATGGGTTACAAACATGAGAGGTTTTATATAATGAAGAAAAAAATTCTCATTTCTTCCTTTGACTTGGCAGTAGGCGGGGTGGAAAGAAGTCTGATCGGCTTATTACAAACAATTGATTACAAGAAATATGATGTGGATCTAATGCTTTTTAAACATGAAGGAGAATTTTTCTCACTTTTGCCTTCTGGACCAAACTTACTAGATGAAGATCCTCATTATTCTACATTTAGAAAATCGATCAAACAAATTATAAAGGAAGGTCACTATCAAATAGGGATTTCCAGATTACTTGCTAAAACGTTAAGCTCTTTCCAAGGACATATAAAAAAGATTGATGAACCTGGTTATTTGACCATCCAATACGGTTGGGAAATGTCCCAGCCATTTCTACCAAAATTACATAAAGAATACGATGTGGCCATAGGATTCCTATGGCCACATCATTTTATAGGAGAGAAAGTTAATGCAAAGAAAAGAATTGGATGGATCCATACAGATTACTCCAATATTTTTGTAAATAAAAAATTAGAAACTCGAATGTGGAATAAAGTGGATAGGATTGTGGCAGTGTCTGAGGATTGTTCCAAAACCTTTTTGAAATTTTTCCCGAATTTTAAAGAAAAAACAACTGTTATAGAAAATATTCTTTCTCCTGAAATCATTCATGAACAAGCGATTAGTGAAGAACCGATAGAAATAAAGAAATCCCCAGGGAGAACAATTTTAGTGACAGTAGGTCGACTATCACACGCTAAAGGGATTGATCGGGCGATTAAAGCCTGTAGAGAATTGTTAAACAAGGGGTATGACATAGAATGGTACGTTGTTGGATATGGGCCGCTAGAACATGATCTTCAAAACTTAATTGATGAATTAGGTTTGAATGGGAGATTTTTTTTATTAGGCAAAAAGATTAATCCATATCCATATATTAAAGCATGCGACATATACGTGCAGCCATCTAGATACGAAGGAAAGGCTGTAACAGTCCGCGAAGCACAAATTTTGAGGAAACCAGTAGTGATCACGAATTTTCCTACTGCACGAAGCCAAGCATTAGATGAATATGATGCCTTAATCACGCCCATGAATATCGAAGGGATTGTAACAGGGGTGCAAAGACTCATAGATGATGAGCAATTAAGGGAGCAGCTCATTTCTAATGTAAGTGAAAATTTTTATGGGAATGAAAAGGAAGTTGAAAAATTGTATCAAATAATCGAGAGCTAAGTAAAGGGGGGAGAGCGAGATGGTAGTACTCATTACAGGAGGAGCCGGCTACATTGGCAGTCATACTTGTGTGGAATTATTGCAAGCGGGATATGAAATTATCGTCCTCGATAATTATAGGAATAGTCATCCTGAATCATTAAAGCGTGTCGAGCAAATTACTGGTCGAGGTTTCAAAGTATATCGTGGCGATTTACTAGATGAAAAGTCAATTGAAAAAGTATTTATTGAGAATAATATTGAAGCTGTCATCCATTTTGCAGGGTTAAAGGCAGTAGGAGAATCTGTACAAATTCCACTTATGTATTATGAATGCAATATTAATGGCACTATTAAATTATGTAATGTAATGAAAAAATACAATGTTAAGAATCTAGTATTCAGTTCTTCCGCAACTGTGTATGGGGTGCCAGAACGTATTCCAATTTCTGAAGATGCAGCCTTAGAAGCACAGAGTCCTTACGGTCGAACGAAACAAATGATTGAAGAAATATTGCGTGATCTTTACGTATCTGACCAAGAATGGAGTATTGCCTTATTACGATATTTTAATCCAATAGGAGCTCACGAAAGTGGATTAATTGGGGAGGCTCCTAACGGAATCCCGAATAATTTGATGCCTTATATTACTCAAGTAGCAATCGGAAAACTAAAAGTGCTCAATATTTTCGGAAATAAATATCCAACGAAAGATGGTACGGGTGTTAGAGATTATATCCATGTAGTCGACCTAGCAAAAGGCCATTTAAAAGCTTTGGAAAAAGTCTCAAGCGCAACTGGTGTGGAAGCATATAATCTGGGGACTGGCAAGGGTTACAGTGTATTGGAAATAGTAGAAGCATTTGAAAAAGCAGCGAATATAAAAATACCTTATAGAATAGTAGAACCACGTAAAGGCGATATTGCCATATGCTATGCTGATCCATCTAAAGCAAGGCGAGAACTTGGATGGACTGCAGAAAAAGAAATTGAGGAAATGTGTATGGATTCTTGGCGATGGCAATCACGCAATCCAAATGGCTATGTTGAAGATTCTATAGTTTTACAGTGAGTTTTTTAATATAGTCAAGCAATAGACGCAAAGTGAGGAAGATATAAAGATGAGTTTGAATGAAGGGGAGTTCCAAAAACAATTTAAGAAATTGTTGGAGGACATATACATGAAGGGGCAGGAAACGGATTATATACAACTTGAAGATGTGATGAATGAAATTCAAATGAAACTGATTACGTTATTAGAAATAACAAATTAACAACTAGGAGTTGTAAAGAGATGAAGAGACTCTTAGATTTCTTTTGTTCTATATTAATTCTAATTATTTCTTTTCCCTTTTTGATCTGCATTGGACTACTAGTCAAACATAAACTAGGTAGTCCTATTTTTTTTAAACAGCAACGTCCTGGCTTAAATGGAGAACCTTTTTATCTATATAAGTTCCGTACAATGACAGATGAAAGGGATCAATTGGGGGAATTGTGCCCGGATGAAATAAGGTTAACACCTTTCGGAAGGTTTCTAAGGAAATATAGTATTGATGAGGCCCCTCAACTTATTAATGTAGTTAAAGGTGAATTAAGTTTAGTGGGACCTCGTCCCCTTTTGATGGAATATTTGCCATTATACACAGAGGAACAGACAAAGCGTCATTTGGTAAAACCTGGGATTACAGGATGGGCCCAAGTAAATGGACGTAATGCGATTAGCTGGGAAGAGAAATTTGAATTAGATATATGGTATGTGAACAATCAATCATTACTTCTGGATATGAAGATATTACTTTTCACGATAAAAAAAGTTTTATTTTCTGAAGGTATTAATCAAAGTGATCAAGTCACAATGGAAGATTTTAAAGGGTCAACGTCAGTATTGAAAGAGGGACATGGATGAATATTGTATTAATCGGTGATGGCGGGCACGGTAAAGTCGTTCAAGACATCGTTATGTTGCATAAAAATACTAGGCTTGTTGCTTTTCTAGATGATAAACATAAAGAAGTATATAAGAAAGGCAATTTAATTGTTGGACCTATTTCTTTTGCACAGACAATTATGAGTATGTTTCAAGACGTGAAATTTGTCATTACGATAGGTGATAACAAAGTAAGAAAGAAAATCATTAATAAGTTAAACCTACCACATATATGTTATGCAACTCTCATTCATCCAACAGCAACTATAAGTCCCAGTGCTACGATTGGTCATGGCTCTGTTATTATGGCACATGCAGTCATTGATTCAGATAGCCAGATCGGTGATCATGTAATCATTAATACGAGCTCAGTCGTGGAACACGATAATATTGTTGGAGACTTTGTGCATCTGTCTCCAAGTGCAACTTTGACAGGTGCAGTTAAAATTCGGGAAGGAGTGCATATCGGAGCTGGAGCAACGGTTATACCAAACATAGAAATTGGGCAATGGTCCGTAATTGGAGCAGGATCAGCTGTCATCAACCCTATACCTCCAAATAGTACTGCAGTCGGTGTTCCAGCAAAGGTAAAAGAAAAACATAAAATGGAGGAGGTATTAGTGAATCACGACAAGAATAAAAAAATTCTACTTTCACCACCACATTTGTCTGGTAATGAATGGAAGTATATACAGGAGGCAATTGATACAAATTGGATTGCTCCACTAGGGCCAAATGTTGATGCATTTGAAAAAGAAATGGCCAGCTATTTGGGAGTAAAAGATGCTGTTGCGGTTAGTTCAGGTACAGCAGCCATTCATTTGGCTCTTTCTTTATTGGATGTTAAAAAGGGTGATACCGTATTTTGTTCGACTCTCACATTTGTGGCGAGCGCAAATCCGATTCTTTACCAAGATGCTGTTCCAGTCTTTATTGATTCCGAACCGGAAACATGGAATATGTCATCTGAAGCATTGGAAAAGGCTTTTGAAGATGCCATGCTAGCAGGAAAATTGCCCAAAGCCGTAATCGTGGTTAATTTATACGGCCAAAGTGCAAAGATGGAAGAGATTCTAGCAATTTGTAATAGATATGAGGTACCAATGATTGAAGATGCTGCAGAATCACTTGGTTCACAATATAAAGGTAAGAAAAGTGGCACCTTCGGAAAATTCGGTATTTTTTCTTTTAATGGGAACAAAATTGTGACCACTTCAGGTGGAGGAATGCTTGTATCTGATGATTTGGATGCTATACAGAAAGCACGCTTTTTAGCCACACAAGCAAAGGATTCTGCTCCATATTACCAACATAGTAAAAAGGGGTACAACTACCGCATGAGCAATGTATTAGCTGGGATTGGCAGGGCTCAATTAGAGGTATTAGAGGAAAGGGTTAACGCAAAAAGATTTAATTTCTTAAAGTATTATAAAGAATTGTCAAAGCTACCGGGCGTTCAATTTATGCCTGAACTGGAAGGAACATTATCCAATCGATGGTTAACGACTTTGACCATTGATGAAAAAATAACGGGTATTGCGGCCGCTCAGCTAATTCAATCTTTAGCTGATGATCATATAGAGGCTCGCCATGTTTGGAAACCATTGCATTTACAACCACTTTTTAAAGGTCAAAAGTATTATTCACATGGAGAACATAAAAGTATATCCGAGACATTATTCATGACAGGCATATGTCTTCCTTCTGGCTCTAACATGGAAAATGATGAACAAATGAGGGTGATCGAAAGTCTTAAAATGGTAATATTACAAAGAGCTAAGATGACCCATCCTATTTCAGGATGAGAGGGAAAAATCAATGATCGGAAAAAATATTTTTGAAATTAGAAAAAGAAAGGGCCTTACATTAACTGAGTTAGCAGACAGAGCAGGAATCGCAAAATCGTATTTAAGTAATATTGAAAGAAGTGTTAATAAAAATCCTTCTATTAATGTAGTAGAAAAAATAGCGAAAGTCTTAGATATTGACGTTCGGATATTACTAAATTCAAGTATGGAGCAAGATCAAATCCAGTTGGATGAAGAATGGGTTGATTTTGCTCGTGAGCTTAAGGAGTCAGGAGTCGAAAAAGATCAATTCGAAGAGTATAAAACGTTGTTGGAATTTATAAAGTGGAAAAATAGGAATGATGAAAATCAATAGGTTGAAGGGGATTATATGTTTCCAAAAGTAAGCGTTGTTGTACCGATATATAAAGTTGAAAAGTATATTCATAGATGTATCGCAAGCATTTTAGAACAAACATATACAAATTTGGATATAATTTTGGTAAATGACGGTTCTCCTGATAATTGTGGAAAAATAATAGATGAATATGCCAGGAATGATAAAAGGATCCAGGTAGTTCACAAAGAAAATGGTGGATTATCGGATGCGAGGAATAAAGGGATGGAATATGCAACAGGTGATTACACGCTTTTTGTGGATAGTGATGATTGGTTAGAAAGGAACATGGTTGAAGTGTTAGCAAAAATAAGTTTGGAGCATCAAGCTGATGTTGTTCAATCGGCTTTTTATTATGCTTATAACGATCATTTGCTTTATGACAATCGATATTTTTCCCAGAATGATCCACATGTTTTATTGAATAAAAAAGAGCTGATGTACGAATTGGTTCACAATGAAAAAGTAAAAAACTTTGCATGGGGAAAGTTATTTAAAACGAATCTCATAAAGGACCTTCCTTTTAAAAAAGGAGTACTTTTTGAAGATGTATTCTGGGCACATCTAGTGATGCATCGTGTGAATACATATGTCATTTCACACAGACCAATGTATTATTACTTACAACGAGATGAAAGCATCGTAGCAAATTATTCATTGAGAAACTTGGACATCATTGAAGGGTTAAAAGAAAGGCATAAATTTATTGAACAGTATTATGATAACTTAATTGACGAATCTTTTACTGTTATCTTAACAAATTGCTTAATCAATTATAATCTTTTGATGATGAATCGTGGAATTGATGAAAATGGGATTTGTAGGAAAAGAATACGATCATACATCAAGATGCATTACAAGGAATTTCTAGCAGCTGTAAAAGGAAATAAAGAAATGAAAACTCAGCTTCTATTATTTCATATCCATCCATTAGTGAATTTAAGCTTTCTAGCAGTAAGAAAAATTTCGAGAAAGCTAAAAGTTCTGCCTCAACCAGATGGATTTGAGAGAAAAAATCTTAGTTTTAAAGTGTAAAAAGGGGATTATATAAATGAATCGGCTAATCGAAAAACTAATAAAAATAATAAGCCTCTTCATTATTCACTTATTCAATTGTTTTCCTATTAAAAATAATAAAATCTTTATGACGAGTTACTATGGAAGTCAGTATGGATGCAACCCCAAATATATTACGGAATACATCGTTCGAAATATGCCGCAGGATCATTTTGATATTGTTTGGGCTTTCAATGATGTAATACAGCATAAACATATTCCATACATTAGGAAAGTAAAAAACATGTCCCTGAAGTATTTTTATGAGCTATGCACCTCAAAAATTGTAATTACAAATTTTAGAACGACGGATTTGTTTGTAAAAAGAAAAGAACAATATTATATCCAAACATGGCATAGTTCACTAAGGTTAAAACAAATTGAAAAAGATGCGGAGGATAGACTCCCAAAATCTTATGTTGAGATGGCCAAAAAGGATTCCAAAAAGTGTGACCTCTTACTGTCTGGATGTAAATTTTCTACAGATACTTTTAAGAGGTCTTTTTGGTATAATGGGGAAATTTTTGAACACGGAACCCCAAGGAATGATTTTCTCTTAAATCAAAACGTTAACCTTAAAAGGAATGTCTTTTCTTTATTAAACATACCCAGCGATTACAAGATTGTTTTATATGCACCGACTTTTAGAAATCATCAGGATCATACGATTTATGAATTAGAATTTGAAAAAATCATTCAGACGGTTGAAAACACATTTGGTGGGAAGTGGATTTTTTTAGTCAAATTACATCCGCATCTTCTCTCCATATCGAATAACATCATTCGAGGAAAAAATGTTTTGGATGTAACAAATTATGACGACATTCAAGAATTACTAAGTGTCTCAGATATCTTGATTTCCGACTATTCTTCCTTAATGTTTGATTTTGCCATGACGAGAAAACCTTGTTTTTTATATGTTCCCGATTATGAGGAATATACTGCGAAAGATAGAAACCTATATTTTAATGTTTTGGAATTACCGTTTAAAGTAGCCATGAATAATGAAGAGCTTTTGCATAAAATTATTCATTTTGAAACTAAAACTTACTCAAAGAATTTAGATCAGTTCTTTTTTAAAATTGGAACCTATGAAGATGGAAAAGCAAGTGAGAATTTAGTTCGCCGAATTAATAATATCTGCTTTGGTGAAAGTAGGGAGATTATGAATGAAGCCGTATAAAATTGGGTACACGACTGGCGTTTTTGATTTATTTCATGTAGGACATTTAAACATCTTAAGAAGAGCTAAAGAACAATGTGAATATCTTATTGTCGGAGTAAGTACGGATGAACTGGTCCAGAAATACAAATTTAAAGTGCCAGTCATTCCGTATCACGAAAGGGTAGAGATAGTTGAAGGTATAAAGTTCGTTGATCAAGTAGTTCCGCAAACAAATCGTGATAAATTTTCAGCATGGCAAAAATTATTATTCAATGCAATGTTTGTCGGGGATGACTGGAAAGGTGATCCTCTTTTTAGTGAAGTGGAAAATAAATTCCGGGAAGTTGGAGTCGATATCGTCTATTTTCCATATACAAAAGGTGTTTCATCGACTGCTTTGAAAGAGAAAATTAAGTATAAAGAAAAGGTTATATAAACGATGAAGCCTGAGGTTAGTATTATAGTGCCAGTTTTTAATGTTGAAGATTATTTGGTGAGATGCATAGAAAGCATTATCTCACAAACTATAAAAAATATTGAAATAATCTTAGTAAACGATGGCTCCACTGACAAAAGCGGACAAATTTGTGATAAATACGCTATTGTAGATCAAAGGATTAAAGTTATTCATAAGGAAAATGGAGGGCTTAGCTCTGCGAGAAATGCCGGGATTAAAATAGCTAGTGGATTTTATTTAGGTTTTGTTGATAGTGATGATTATATAAACCCTAATATGTATAAAAATCTATATGAGCTTTGCCAAAAAACTGATAGTGATATAGGTGTATGCAGGTTTGGAAGAGAAATCAATGGAAATATGGCAACTGAGTTCCAAGAGAAAATGGTTATTGAATTGGATAATATAAAGGCTATGAGGCAACTTTTCAGAGGGGAATTATATAGGTTCTCAGTATGTAACAAATTATTTAAAAAACCATGTTTCGAAAATATAATGTTTCCTGAAGGTAGAATTCATGAGGATTTATCTACAAGCTACAAGTTTTTCACTAACGCAAAAAAGGTAGTGTACACAAGTGAGATTGGTTATATATATGTAAAACGTGATGGCAGCATTTTAACTTCTAAGTTTAATGAAAAGAGGTTGGATGCTTTTTTAGGTTGGGATGAAATTATTCCTTTTATGACTAAAAATTACCCAAATTTATCAAGAGAGTATATTTCGTGTTTTGCTTACGGATGTTTGGATAATGTCTATAGTATTCTTCATGAGGTTATGGATAATAAAATAAAAATTCGTTTATTGTTAGTTATCCGACAAATTGTAAGATCATATTATAAAAAAATAATTTTTAATGAACTACTTTCGTTAAAAGATAAATTTATTTTAAGTTTGCTAAATTATAATGTAGTATCATTGCTTCATTTTAACCAATCAAAAGAAATGATAAAAAAATTAAACATTAAGTAAGAAGGTATTTTTATGAATCCAATAATAAGTATTATAGTACCTGTTTATAATGTTCAGTCTTATTTACCTAGGTGTATTAATTCAATTTTGGATCAAACGTTTTCTGATTTTGAACTTCTTCTAATAAATGATGGATCTACGGATAACTCAGGAAATATTTGCGATGAATACTCAAAAAAGGATTCTAGAATAATAGTTATACATAAAGAAAATGGAGGTGTTTCTTCGGCAAGGAATGTAGGTATTGATGCAGCAAAAGGAGAATATTTAGCTTTTATCGATAGTGATGATTTTATCCATCAAAAAATGTATGAAATCCTATATCAAATAGCAAGTAATTATTCATCAGATGTTGTAGTTTGTGACTTTTTAAAAGTTCAAAACGAAAATGTTAGCCTACATAATGCTGGGTACAATATTAAACACTTTACAAATATTCAAGCTTTAAACGAACTATATACAAATAATTATAAAAATGCACAAAAATGGGTATTTCTTTGGAATAAATTGTACAAAAGAAATTTATTTAATGACGTTAAATTTCCAGATGGAAAAATTTATGAAGATGAATTGGTTGCACATAAAATTTTATATAGCTGTCAAATATTAACGTATATTGATATGCCCTTTTACTATTATCTCCAAAGATCTGGCAGTTATATTGGATCAAAGTTTTCTAGGAAAAAATTTGATCGCATATATGCACTTATAGATAGAGTAAATTATTTTAAAATGATAAATCAACAATCTCTTCATGATAAAGCTTTAAAACACTTTATTGATGTTTTCTTTTGGTACTATGCAAAAGCAAAATTCGAATTACATGGTATTAATAAAGATTTAAAAAACTTGAAAAGAATTTTAAATCAAAACCTTATAAATATATTAAAAAACCCACTAATCGGATGGAAGCAGAAAGTTTTTATCACTCTATTTGTAATTAACCCTTCAATTTATCAAATAAATAAAAATAATTTGTAAGATCTATAGTTGGAGAGGAATAAATGAAAAAAAGATTATTGTTTGTTATAGATTCTTTAGTGGCTGCCGGTGCGGAAAAAAGTTTGATTACTTTGTTATCATTATTGGATTATAAACGCTTCTCTGTTGATTTAATGTTATTTGCACATGGTGAACTTCTTGAAAAACTAGTTCCAAAAGAAGTAAATATCCTGAGACCATTAAAATATACGGATTTTACTACTTTAACTTTGAAAAATGCTTTTTTTTATTCGTTTAAAAAAAGGAATTTTGAAATGTTAAGTTCAAGAGTAAAATACTCAATGCATTTAAGATTAAAACAATACAATAATCCACAAAAAGCAAGATTGTATTGGAGCCATATATCAAATGTGATAGAGGAAAATTCTACATTATATGATATTGCGATCAGTTATGCACAAGGTGTGCCAACCTTTTATGTTGCAGAAAAAATCAAAGCAAAGAAAAAATTTGCCTGGGTAAATATCACATATCGCTTAGATCAAAAAGAAGCAGAATATCAAAAACAATTCTATGACCAATACAATCAAATCGTTGCTGTTTCAGATGTAACGAAAGAAGTTTTTTTGGATACATTCCCTTTTTATAAAGAAAAGGTAAACGTAATTTATGATATTAATGATCCGGATTTCATTTCTAACATGGCAAATATAGGTGAGGATTTTCAAGATGATTTTGATGGGATAAGAATTCTTACGATTGGAAGATTGGCATATCAAAAGGGTTATGATATTGCTCTAGATGCTTGTAAAAAATTGAAGAAAAAAGGAATAAAATTTAAATGGTATGTGTTAGGCAAAGGCCCGTTATTAGAAGAAATACAAGATTTTATAAAGGGAAATGATTTATCGGACCATTTTAAATTACTCGGTGTTACAGATAACCCTTATTCGTATATAAAAAAATGCGATATTTATGTGCAAACATCAAGGTTTGAAGGTTTTGGCCTGGCTATAGCGGAAGCACGGATGCTCAATAGGCCTGTTGTCACAACAATGTTTGATTCTGTATTTAATCAAATGAAAGATGGGAAAAACGGGTTAGTCGTAGGGATGAATGGTGAAGCAGTTTGTGAAGGTATAATAAGGCTTATTCAAGATAAAAATTTGAATAAGTCAATTGTGAATTATTTAAGACTTGAGAAGAAAGGGAATGTAGAAGAACTGAACAAGTTCTATCAATTAATAGGATAATTCTCTTGAAAGCGAGTAAGTCGAAATGAAAAAAAAAATAATCTTTATGTTAATTAATATGAATATTGGTGGTACTGAAAAGGCATTACTTAACATGATTAATGAAATGTCATCTCATAAATATGATATTACAATCTTTATGTTAGAGGAGTATGGAGGCTTTTTAGAGTATATTCCTCCTAGAGTAAAAGTAAAATATTTTAACGAATACGACACAATTAAAAGTCTTATAAATCAACCACCTCATCTTATGTCGTTACAGCTATTCAAAAATGGCAAAATAATAGTAGCATTCATTATATTTTTTCTATATATTATTTCAAAAGTATTAGGTAATCGAAGTATTTACTTCCAGTATCTTGTAAGAAAATACTCTCCTCTAGAAAATGAATATGATCTTGCCGTAGCTTATGATGGTCCGATGGACTTCATAAGCTATTTTGTATTGAAAAAGATAAAAGCTAAAAAGAAAATTCAATGGATTCACTTTGATATTACAAAGATTGGGTTCAATCCGAAATTTGCGGAAAAAGTTTACAGTAAATTTGACAAGGTATTTGTGGTATCAGAAGAAGCAAAAGGAAAATTAATAAAAATCGTACCTACAATAAAAAACAAAACAGAAGTATTAATAAATAAGTCGTCACCACAAATTTTAAAATATCAATCCAAATTGGGAGAGGGCTTTAATGATTCGTTTGATGGTATACGAATATTGACCGTTGGCAGATTATCATCAGAAAAAGGTCAGGATATAGCTATCTATGTTCTTGATCGACTATTAAAAGATGGATATAAAGTGAAGTGGTATTGTGTAGGAGATGGGCCATCAAAAAGTAAATTGAAACAACGAATATTCGAATACAATTTAGAAGAAAATTTCATTTTACTAGGTTCAAATCCAAACCCCTATCCATATTTTGATCAATGCGATATATATGTTCAACCGTCAAAGCATGAAGGATTTTGTATTACATTGTTGGAAGCCAAGTACTTTAGAAAACCAATTGTAACGACCAATTTTACTGGAGCAAAAGAACAGATTAAACATGGAGAAACGGGACTAATTGTAGATATTAACGAGGATGCAATTTACGAAGGATTAAAAGAATTATTGAAAAACTTTGACCTAAGGACTAAGTTTAGCTTTAATCTTGCAAAAGAAACCTATGAGAATAACGGGGATTTGGAAGAAGTTTTTGATTCGGTCGTCTAGAAAAATCTTATTCCAAATTGAAAGGTGATTTAATGAATTACTTAGTATTAGCAATTTTGTTGCCCTTTGCATTTCTTTTCATTTGGATGATTAGAAAAAAAATTACTGTGGGTATTTGGTCTATAAAAGTATTTAAATCAAATTCAATAGTATTTAAGCGTCCGACTGAAAGTTTATTAAAAGAACCTACATTAAAGGCATCAGACGTTTCTGATGTACCAGCTGAATTTGTCGCTGATCCTTTTATTATTCACCATGATTGCAAATTGTTTATGTTCTTTGAAATTCTTGATAAGTCTATAGGTAAAGGTGTTATTGGGTTAGCGACGAGTAAGGACGGAGAAAAGTGGAAATACGAGAAGGTAGTTTTAAAAGAAAATTTTCATTTGTCCTACCCATATGTTTTTAAAAATAATGATAACTTTTATATGATTCCTGAGACAAGTGAAGCAGGTAAAGTATTGCTGTATAAAGCGAGTCTCTTTCCTTTTGAATGGGAAGTAGCACATACTCTATTACATGGAAATTATGTAGACTCAAGTATATTTCAATATGAAGATAAATGGTGGATGTTGGCAGCAAAAAGTAGAAAATTACATCTCTTTTTTTCCGAAGAGCCCGAAGGGGAATGGATTGAACATCCAAAAAGCCCATTGATATCAAATAATGAACATATAACAAGACCTGGAGGAAGAGTAATTGTAGATAATGATTTAATTTTTCGGTACACCCAGGATTGCAAACCGAATTACGGAAGTGCTATAAGGGTCTTTAAAATAACTCATCTTACCGAAGAAGAATATGATGAAGAAGAAGTAAACCTAATTTTATGTGGCACTAAAAATGCCAAGGATTGGAATAGAGATGGGATGCACTCGATTGATCAATTAAAAGTAAATAATTCTGAGTGGCTTACTGTAGTGGATGGCCATCGGCTAGAACATAAAAACTACTTTTTTTGGAAGATGGAAAGAATAATAGCGATGAGGAAGAAGGAAAATAGGCTAACAATAAAGACAGCAACTAAGAGTACAAATATTTAAAGGAAGTGTCTAAAGTGTATCAAGCAATTCAAAAGCTTATGAAATTATTCAATAAAAAGGAAAAGAAAATGTTAATTGTCTTATTTTTTATGATGATTTTTGCAGCTATTTCAGAAACGGTAGGTATAGGGTTAATTGTTCCGCTTGTTGGAATCCTAACAAATCCAAATATGATTCATGAACAAGCAATATTATCATACTTATATAATCAATTTAACTTTCAATCAACAATATCTTTTATTGTTTTTGCTGTAATATCTTTATTATTGGTATTTTTATTGAAAAATCTTTATTTAATGTTTTTCCATTATACTCAAATTAAAGTAATTTTAAATCAGCAAGTAAAGCAATCTCGAAGAATGTTTAAAGAATATTTAACAAAACCATATACCTTTCATTTACAAAGAAATACATCTGAATTGCTAAGAAATGTAAACACTGAAGTTTCAAGGGTTTTTAATGGGATTGTTGTTTCGGGTTTTCTTCTATTGACAGAAATTCTCGTAACCGTATTTATATTAACGTTGCTACTTGTAACCGCACCAATGGCTACTATTACAGCTTCCATTTTATTAGGTGGAAGCATTTTTATATTTTTTAAGATTTTTCGAAATAAAATTAGCCAAATTGGTGCTGAACAGCAAAAACTAAGTGCCTCCATGATTAAATGGGTGAATCAAGGATTGGGCGCAAGTAAAGAAGTGAAAGTTTCTGGAAAGGAAGACTTTTTTATAAATGCTTATACTGAACAAAGTCAGGTAAGCGCCAATAATAGTAGATATATGAGTGTATTAGATTTGATACCAAGACTATTTGTTGAAACGTTATTAGTTTCAATTGTGCTATTAACAATGTTAATCATTGTATTTCAAGATACAGATACCGCTTATCTTGTATCTACTATGGCATTATTTGCAATGGCTGCCTTCAGATTAATGCCTTCAATTAATCGAATTATCTCGTTAATTACTACGATACGTTATAGCCAACCTGCTTTAAAAGTTGTTTATAAAGATCTATTTGAAGATAAGGATGAAATTTCAATTATAAAAAAAGACATTTATGCGATTTATAAAGGGAAAAAGACCTTCAATGATTCCATTGAATTGGAAAATGTTACTTTTAGGTATCCTAATCAAAACGAATTATCAGTCAAAGATGTATCCTTAACAATTCCTATTGGAAAATCAGTAGCATTTATAGGTGAATCAGGCGCTGGTAAAACTACCTTAATTGATATTATGCTAGGGCTTTTTCGACCAGAAAAAGGTCGTATATTAGTAGATGGAAAAAATTTAGAAGAGCAAAAAGAAATATGGCAGAAAAAAATAGGTTATATCCCACAATCGATTTATTTATCTGACGATACTATCCGAAGAAATGTTGCTTTTGGAATAGAAGATAAACAAATTGATGATAAGGAAGTGTGGAGAGCATTAGAGCAAGCTCAAATAAAAGAATTTGTAGATGGATTGCCAGGGAAATTAGATGCAACTGTTGGTGAACGAGGAGTTAGATTGTCAGGTGGACAGCGTCAAAGAATTGGAATTGCAAGGGCTCTTTATCACAACCCAGAAATATTATTTATGGATGAGGCCACATCAGCTTTAGATAATGAAACAGAAAAAGGAATTATGAGAGCAATTGACGGTTTAAAAGGGGAAAAGACATTAATTATTATTGCACATAGGTTAACAACAATTGAAAACTGTGATTTAGTTTTCAAGATAAATAAAGGGAGATTGGTTGGAGTTGAAAAGAAATTCGGACGATCCGTTATTTAAGAATTAGGAATGATAGAGGTTGATATTATGAAAAAAATTGTCATTGTAACCAGAAGAATGATAATGGGGGGAGTAGAAAAAGCACTAATTGCTATGTTGAATTCTATTCCAAAGGATCAATATGAAGTTACTGTTTTACTTATGGGCATGGGTGGTGAACTAGAGGAAGATATACCCGAACATGTTATAGTTGAACCTTTATTCGGCTACGAGAACTCAATAATAGAAAAGATATGGAATTATTGTCTAAGAGGAAGGTTCATTCAAGCTTTTAAAACAGGATTTTATACAATCAAAGCAAGATTTGCTAAGAGTATTTATGAACAAGAATTACTATATTCGAAAAGAATAGGGGAATTTTCAAAGGATTATGATATAGCAATAGCTTACCATGTTCCTGCCTCCTTTCCTGTTCAAGTGGTAATGAATAATATCAAGGCAAAAATGAAAATAGCTTGGATACATTCGGATGTATCTCAATATCAAAAAGAGCTAATTCCTTACCTACCTTTATATGAAAACTTTGATAAAATCTTTTGTGTTTCTGAATATGGAATGAAAATATTTAATGAACAATATCCTCATTTAAAAAACAAAACCGCATTATTCTATAACATGTTTGACGAAAAGCAAATGATATTAATGGCCAATCATGATAATGGATTTATAGATGAATTTAAAGGGATTAGAATTTTAACAATTGGAAGGTTAAGTCGAGAAAAGGGCCAAGATATCATTCCTGGAACACTGAAGAGACTAAAAGAAGAGGGATTTAATATCAGATGGTATTGTATTGGCGACGGATCGTTTAGTGGGGAACTTAAAAAATTAATCGAGAATTATGAGTTAAAGGAAAATCTCATACTTCTTGGCACCAAAAAAAATCCATACAGTTTTATTAAACAATGTGATATTTATGTTCAACCATCGAGACATGAAGGATATTGTATTTCATTAGCTGAGGCAAGAGCGTTCAATAAACCTATAATCACTACCAATTTTGTCGGAGCTCGAGAACAAATCATAGACGGGGAAACTGGTGTAATTATAAACTTTGATGAGAATCAGTTATATCATGCTATTAAAACATTAGTGAATAATTATGATCTTTGTAAAAAGTTTGAGAGGAATTTGAAAAGTACTGAAATAAGTACTTCCTATGAAATAAGTAAATTATTTGATTGTTTTGTATAAAGGAAAGGAGTATTTATCATATGTTGATAAAAAATAAAATAATAAAATTTATCATGATAAAAGTAATCCAATTTAGTAAAAAATATGAAAATCTTATAAAAATTTTGGAACTAATAAGAGGGCTATACCTTTACCCTATAAAAATGTTGGGGCGTAGATTTTCTCCTGATTATAGTAAAACTGATGTGCTTGTCTTTGCAGCACACCCCGATGATGATGTTTTAGGTCTTGCTACAACGTTATATCGTCATAGGGCGAGAGGTGAATCCGTAAAGATTGTATTTGTAACAAATGGTACAGGAAGGGATGGAGAGAGCTGGTACATTCGAAAAGCCGTGGCAAGAAACAAAGCCGACATTAGATTTTGGGAAGCTGTCCGTGCTCTGTCTCTAATTAATATACAAGAAAAAGATATTTATTGTTTAGGTTTTCCAGACGGGGGTACACAACGTTATTTGAAAAGTATATCAAAAGATGTGATGTTGTGTATTCAAAAACTAAAACCTAAAAGAATATATGTTCATTGTATTGAAGGGGGACATAAAGATCATGATTTTACAAGTTACGTTGTAAAGAATGTTTGTAATAAATTAAAGTATTTTAATGTTTTTGAATGGACTGAATATAATCCTAAACAGCCTTTAGGGACAAACCAAGTGAGATTTTTAACGTCAAATTTAATAAATTCAAAAGAGATAAAAATAGAAATTACTGACGATGAACGCAGTCTTAAAAGAAGAATGTTAGCAAGTCACGATTCCCAAGATGTTGAGCAGTTTTACATGCAAGGGGAAGCTATAAGAAAAGCTGATACTTATAGTTTGGAATATGAAATAGAACAATTTATAGACGGGAACAGAAATTATAGGTTAAAAAGTGATTCCGAAATAAAACGAATAAGTTGATTACAGATAAATTAGAGAGCATATATTGAATGCACTGATACTTAGGGTATAGAAATATCTAATTTTTTATTAAATGGGAAAAGTTTACCGAGAAAAATAAAGAATTTATTGTTTTTTAAAGCATTATTATGATAATAGTTGGCAGTAGCTAGTTAGTTAAGGTAATAATTAGTTTCAAATAAGAATACCTTTATTGCAGGGTAATTTAGGTAAATAATATTATTTTCATGTTTTTTATCATCTATTCAATTGTATAAAATGTGGTGAGGCTATCTATGTCGATAAAAAAAACGTTGCAGCATAACAAATACACATCATTTTTAATTGGAAAGGTAAGGGAATTACAGTATCAAATAATTCCTTCCGTTATTTTTGGTTTTCTTTTTAATGTTAAGAAGTTTTTAAGGCTATATCATGTTACTCAAAAAAGTCCATATGAGAAGTTAAAGCTAATTAAAGATAAACATAAGGGAGAAAGATGTTTTATAGTTGCAACTGGTCCAAGTTTAAAAATTCAGGATTTAGAAAAGTTGCATAAAGAGGTTACATTTAGTATGAATTCTGTTTGCTTAGCATTTGATGAAACTGAGTGGAGACCAACGTATTATGGTATTCAGGATAAAGGCGTCTATAAAAAGCTAGAATCTTATATTAAAAATTTTAATGCGGAATGTAAGTTTATTGGTGATTCAATATCAATTCATAATAATATCCCAAAAGATTACTATATTTTTCCCTTGAATTTGCTTAATCATAGTTTTTCACATAAAAAATATAATACAAAATTTAGCGATAATGCCTTTGCGGAAATATACGATGGATATACGATAACTTATTCGTTAATTCAGATAGCTGTTTACATGGGGGTTAAGGAAATTTACTTACTTGGTGCAGATTGTAATTATTCAAGTGATATGAACCACCATTTTAAGGATTATGGTCATGTGGACCCTACGTTTTTATCATCAAGAGATAAAATGATAAGTGCTTATAAGGTAGCGAAAACTTATGCTGATCAAAATAATATAAAAATTTTTAATGCAACTAGGGGTGGGGTGTTGGAAGTATTCGATAGGGTAGATTTTGATAGCCTTTTCAAAGTTACAAGTTAATTTTAATACTATTAACAGATGAAGAGGAAGCATATTTATTTTTACATTAATAGATTGATAACAAAAAAAGATATTGGATAACAAGTACAATAGGTTGCTCACTCTGTCAGACACTTTGGCTAGAAAAAAGTATTTGATATGGTAGTTTCAAATAAAGTTGAACAATAGATAACAAGTTGAACATTTCTAATAAATGCTAGGAATAACTATAGGAAGGATAATATGTGGCAAGGAGTGTTGAAATGTTTTTTTTGCGGAAAATTTATATGATTTTGAGGAGAAATGATTTTATCATTTTATATTATAAGTTAATTAAAAGGTTAAATATGTATTATTTTAATAAGTTATCACGTGAAAAAAAATGGAATCAAGCTAGTTATATCGGGGAAAGAATAATTGCCAATTACCCTGAAGAGATTTGGTTTTATCCAAAGCTAATTGAATGCTATCAAAATATAAATGAAGAAAGACGTGCAAATCAAATATTAGGAAAATATATTGATTTAAAGTTCAATGGCTTTAGCAGGGAAATTGAAGAAATAGAAACTCAAATAAGTTCTAATCAACCCATTAGTTCAGAATATAAATGGTTCGGTGGATATCAAAACAATGGTTTTATGGTTCATCTTGTTGAAAATAAAAAATATTTATCTAAATTATGCTCATACTGGTCTTGGAGGGAAAGAATATTTTATTTGGAAATCTATAAACGATATCCGCGTATTAGAGATATTACTCCCTTAATGGTAAGTTTTATAGAATCTGGAAAATCAAATATGTATTATATCACGTCGGAAAAAATTGAGGGAGCATACCCTTTATTTACTGATGATGTAATTAAGAAAGTAATTCATATGACTCATATTGTAAGTTCAATAAAATATGGAGAAATTTGCAATTTATTCCCGACTTCCTATTATCCAGATATTAATGAATTGGATGTACCTAATAAAAAGTCTCCTACATTTGGTGTATTAAGATATTTTAACGAAATACATAAGGAAAAGCCAAATAAAGAACTTTTTGCGACTCTATTAAATCAAATGGATGAATTAAATTACTCAAAGGATTCTATAAAATTAATTAAACGTTTAAGAACGGTAATTATCGAAAATTATATGTTTAAAAAAATAATCCCCACTAACCACTTTTCACTAAGGCACGGGGATTTAACACAAAGGAACATGATTTTGGAGAGGGATAGCGAAAAACTCCTATTTTTAGACTGGGGGCAGGTAGGAATAGGTCCAAGTTGGTATGATATTGCTGGTTTTTTGGGCCAGTCAAAATGGTCTTTCGATAAGATAAACACTTTTCATTTATCCATTATCAATGATCCTATAGAAAAGTTATTTTTTATTTATACATTAATTTTAGTCTGGTTTAATGTGTTAAGTAAAGATGAATTTAATAATCAACATGATCTTTACTTAAAGCCTGCTATCGAGCAAGCCGAAATTTTAGAGCAGAGAATTTTAAGTCTGGGTAAAAGCTCAGAGGTTATTTAAGTCTTAGTTATTAATGTATTAAATTATTTATTTTTATTAGAAATATACTTGGTTGACATTTACAATAATAAAAAGATGATTTATATTATTGTTTCTTTTTGAATAGCTAATTGAATTTAAAAAGGAAGTTGAATATAAGTATCTCAAGTTTTCAAGGTAATGTAATTTACTTTCATTTCTTTTTTTATACTAAGTGTTCTTTATTAAGAATTAAATAGCTATGTTTAGGAGGGCTAAAATGCAAAAGAAGGTAATAGCTTTTGTCCCAATAAAATTAAATAGTCAAAGATTGCCCAAGAAGAATATCCTTCCCTTGGGCTATCATTCATTATGCTGGTATGTGTTTGATACTTTATTAAAAATAAATAAAATTGATGAAGTCTGTGTTTATTGCAGTGATGAAAAAGTTATGTCTTACTTACCACCAAATGTAACATTCATACAACGAGATCAATATTTTGATGGAGATCTAGTAAAAGGAAATGAAATATACGAATCTTTTATTGAAAAAGTAGACAGCGATATTTATATATTGGCACATACAACGTCACCGTTTATCTCACAAGATTCAGTCGCAAATGCATTAGATAATGTCTTAAGTGGAAGTTACGATTCAGCTCTTAGTGTTCAAAAAAAACAGACCTTTGTATGGTATCAAGGTCAAACGTTAAATTATGAAATGAAAGATATTCCGAGAACACAAGATATCGAGCCCATTTATATTGAAACTAGCGGGTTTTATATGTTTCAAAAACACCATTTTACTGAAAATAGAAGAAGAATTGGTTTCAATCCTTATTTTCAGGAACTCGACGACATTGAAGCAATCGATATTGATACAAAAGATGATTATGAATTTGCATTGAAAATTATGGAAGTCAACAACCGGTTATCTTTAAAAATCTAATTTATTCATGGGGATGGACTAAATGTTTCAAGAAATTAAAATACAGGAGAATATTACTTTTGGTGGCGGTAAGCCATTTGTGTTAATAGCGGGTCCATGTATGATTGAAAGTGAATGTCTTATTATGGAAACAGCTGCCATTCTAAAAGAAATTACACATAGGCTTAAAATACCATTTGTTTTTAAAGCTTCTTTTGATAAAGCAAATCGTTCTTCAATCTATTCTGAAAGAGGGCCAGGGGTTCAAAGAGGAATAGAGATATTAGATAAAGTAAAAAGCCAATTTAATATACCTGTAACGACTGATATTCACGAACCTAGTCAAGCGGAGATTATAGCCGGAGTTGTGGATATTATACAGATTCCGGCTTTTTTATGTAGACAAACGGATCTATTAGTTGCTGCTGCCAACACAAACAAAATTGTAAATGTTAAAAAGGGTCAATTTTTAGCTCCATGGGATATGGAAAATGTAGTTGTAAAGATAAGAGAATCAGGCAATGGTCAAATTTTATTGACCGAAAGAGGTACAACATTTGGGTATAACAATTTAGTAGTTGATATGCGGTCCTTAATTCAAATGAGAGAATTCAATATCCCTATTGTTTTTGATGCAACACATAGTGTTCAAATACCAGGTGGTCACGGAACTAGTACAGGTGGTAAACGAGAATTTGTCCCTTTTCTGTCAAGAGCAGCTGCTGCAGTTGGAATCGATGCTTTATTTTTAGAGGTACATCCAAATCCTGATAAGGGATTATCAGATGGGCCTAATATGATTAAGCTTTCCGAACTTGAAGATTTATTGAAGCCTATTATTGAAATAGATGCATTGATAAAAGGAATGTAAAGTGAGGGATGAAAAGTGCCATTTATTGCTACAGAAAAAGATCATCAAACTACTATTAAAGAAGTTTTGACCATGGAATCTCAAGCAATCATAAACCTAGTAAAATTTGTTAATCAAGACATGGAAAATGTGGTTGATATGATATTGGAATGTAAAGGAAGAGTCATTGTGACTGGAGTTGGCAAATCCGGAATTATTGCCAGAAAAATAACTGCTACCTTGGCAAGCACAGGAACTCCATCTTTATTCTTGCATCCATCTGAAGGGCTTCATGGGGATTTGGGAATGGTGACAAATTCTGATATAGTAATTGCTTTATCGAAAAGTGGAGAAACAGAAGAAATAAAAAATATTATTCCTTCAATTAAACGTATTGGAGCAAAACTAATTGCCTTTGTTAGCAATGCATCTTCCACCTTGGCAATTAAGGCAGATGAAATTCTCTGCATTGGCGATGTAAAGGAAGCATGTCCTCTTGGACTAGCTCCAACCACAAGCACAACTTTAATGCTTACTTTAGGGGATGCCATTGCTATCGCTTTATTAAAAGCCCGCAATTTTTCATCTGAAGACTTTGCAATATACCATCCAGGAGGAACATTAGGAAAAAAATTATTACTAACAGTCAACAATATTATTGAAATTACAAATAAGAATCCCGTTTTATTGTATAAAAAATCTATTAAAGAAGCCATATTTAGTATGACTAAGTCAGGGTTGGGTGCAATAAGCATCGTTGATGAAAATGGAAGATTAATTGGCATTATTACAGATGGAGATATTCGTAGAGCACTAGGAAAACAACAAAGTTTTTTAGATATTTCAGTTTCTAATTTATTTAATAAAAATCCAATTACAGTTAAAAAGGAGGCCCTTGCAGTTGAAGCATTAAATATAATGGAGACGAAAAAAATTGATGTCCTTCCTGTTGTAAATGACTTAAATGAACCTATTTCAATGATTCATCTACATGATATAACGAGGCTGGGTTTTTAATGGATATTAAATTAATTGCAATAGATGTTGACGGAGTTTTAACTGATGGAAAATTATTAATTGGATCTAACGGTGTGGAATATAAAAGTTTTAATGTAAAAGATGGAATGGGTATTAGTTTAGCACGATTTACTGGAATCAAGATTGCCATTATAACTGGTAGGAAATCAGAATCTGTTAACATTCGATCAAAAGAATTGAATGTTGATTTTTTATTTGAAGGGATAAGAAACAAAAAGGAAGCTTTAACGACACTAGTTAACTCTCTTAATTTACAGATGCAAAATGTATTTTATATTGGCGATGATATTAATGATTTATCAGTTATTCAATCTGTTGCTTTTTCCGCAGCACCCAAAGATTCTGTTGAAATTGTTAAGAATTCCGTAAGTTTTGTAAGTCAATATAAAGGGGGGGAAGGTGCGGTGCGTGAAGCAATCGATTATGTCTTATCTAAACAACATAACTATGAACTGTTACTTAAAGAATACCTTGAATGCGAAATCAAGATAGATCAATAAAATCGTTACTTGTTTTCTATTAAGGGATGTTCCCAGGAAGAAATTTATTTGATAAAAATTAAAATTTTAGTGAAAATGATGCCTGAACATAGTGAAAGTCTGCAATACTCAGGTAATCTTCAAACCAATAATTAACTAAGGCTAAGGTGGTGTAAGATATGAAAAAAATAAAGATGTTTTTGACGGAGCTCTCGCAATCATTTATTGGTGAACAGAGAACAATTAAACTTAAAGAATATATGAAAGGATTCTATAGATATCCAAGAAATATGATTGGAAGAAATATATCATTTAAACCAATGAATCTTACAGATATATTGGTTTTTTCTGCACATCCTGATGATGAGGTTTTAGGTTTGAGCGCCACGATGGGTAGACACAGGGAAAAAGGTGAAAAGGTAACAGTTGTGTATATTACCAATGGTACAGGAGGAGATGGCGAAAGTTGGACAAAAAGAAGGGAG
The DNA here is from genome assembly GCF_024626525.1 of Lederbergia panacisoli. GTDB lineage: Bacteria > Bacillota > Bacilli > Bacillales > Bacillaceae_C > Lederbergia > Lederbergia panacisoli. The sequence goes on along the minus strand of NZ_JANJGU010000006.1, from coordinate 34,018 downwards.
TTATCTCAAAAAATTGCTGAAATAAGATTTAAAGAAGGCATTCAAGCATTATCGATATTAAATATTCCTTCGGAAAATGTAATATGTCTAGGCTTTCCCGACGGGGGAACACACCGTTATTTAAAAGAAATTGCAAAAGATATTCATTCGTTAATAAAAAAGTTAAAGCCCAAAAAAATATATGTTCACTGTATTGAGGGGGGGCATACTGATCACGATACTGTAAGTTTAGTGGCTAAATTTGTATGTAGTAATTTAAATTTCCAAAGTATATATGAATGGGCCGAATATAGTTCTTTATATCCGTTAGGTACAGAAAAAATGAAGTTTATAACTCCTCAAAAATATCAAAATGCTAAAGAAGATATCATTGAGTTAACTGATAATGAACGTTTAAGGAAAAAAGAAATGTTAAATTTTCATCAATCACAACATGTTGATGAATTTTATATGCAAGGAGAGATCATCAGACATGCCGATACTAAACATATTAGAGAAGAAATAGAGACAAATTCTCAAGTCACTAAGGAAGAATGGAGTTTAATTAACAAGTTTCTTAAAAATAATAGAACTACATCGCAGGAACATAATGATAATTTACTAATGGAACAGTTAGGAGACCATAAAACTTCTGAAAAGACATAGGGAACTAATAATTTAAAGGTGATAATAAAAATGATAAGCATTATAGTACCAATATATAATGTAGAAAAATATTTAAGCTTTTGTATTGAGTCTATTTTAAATCAAACATATATTTATTTTGAATTAATACTTGTGAACGATGGTTCTCCAGATAAATGCGGTGAAATATGTGATGAATATGCAAAAAAAGATAAAAGAATAAAAGTAATACATCAAAACAATGGCGGATTATCTTCTGCCAGAAATGCTGGAATTAATATTGCAACAGGTGAATATATTGCATTTGTTGATAGTGACGATTTTATTCATAATAGAATGTATGAATTGTTGTATACAAACGCGAGAAAATATAAATCAGATATTGTAATGTGTAATCTGTTAAAAGTAAATGAAAGTGAAAAAAATAAAATTGAAGCATATAACATTAATATTGAAGCTCAAATATATACAAATATTGAAGCATTAAAACAAATATATAATCGATCAGAAGGAATAAACTTTGTAGTTGCTACAAACAAACTGTTTAGAAGACAATTATTTAATAATCTTAGATTTAAAATAGGAAGAACCCATGAGGATGAATTTCTAGTTCATAGAATATTTTACGAAAGTAATAGGGTAACGCACATACCAGTAGCAATGTATTATTATCGACAAAGGAACAATAGTATTATGGGTTCGCCTTTTAGCTTAAAAATGTTGGATGAGGTTTATGCACTGAAAGATAGAATTACTTTTTGTAGGAAGTTAAAGCTTCCTGAATTACGACATCAAACGGAGTTTAAATATGTTGTGAAGTTGATATCATATTACTTTAAAGTAAAAAAAGAATATAATAATTCTTATTTTGAATTAAATAAACTTAAAAATGACTTTAGCAAATCGATTCATGTTTTATTATTTAATCCCTATTTTAACAAAAAGGAAAAAACATTATGGATTCTATTTATTATTCATCCTTATTTATTTGAATTGTATGTTAGGAAAAAATCAAAATATCAAATAAATGGTTAAGTGTTCCTGACTTTTATTAAATAAAGATATTTCGGGTGGGAAGATGAATAGTATACATAGGTTAAATGATTGTGAGATTAATTTAGTATAAAAGTAACATATAGCATTAACAGAAATATTTTTTACTGAAAAATATTTCAAACAGAACATAAAAAACTGCTAACCAAATGATAAATGAGATTGAGACTTTAAAAAATTTGCATTTTAATAAAATATCCTTAAATTTTGACTTGTAAATATCATTCAATTCTTGAAAGAAAGGAAAAAATAATGCCTACTGTTAGTATTATTGTTCCGATCTATAACGTTGAAACGTATTTGGAAAGATGTATAGATTCTTTAATTAATCAGTCTCTCCAGGATATTGAGATTATTCTTGTTAATGACGGTTCTAAAGACAGGTGTGGAGAAATTTGTGAGAAATATGCAAGAGAAGAGCCAAGAATAAAAGTAATCCATAAGCAGAATGGTGGGTTATCTTCAGCAAGAAATTCAGGTCTGGGTATTGCTAGTGGTAAATATATTGCATTTATTGATGCGGATGATTGGGTTGAAAGAGGGATGTTTGAAGTTTTAGTTAAGAACTCAATTAAACATAACAGTGACCTTGTTGTTTGCAATTATAGAAGTGTTTATTCTGTTGAAAAAATACAAAACTCAAAAGCTTGTCTATCACTGGATGAAGGACTAATAGAGGTAAATAAGTTAGGAATATCACGATATATTCTGGACTTTTTTTTGCCATTTAAACATGCATATAGTGTTTGGAATAAGTTATATAAACATGATTTAATAAGATTACACAACATAAGGTTTGAACCTAATCAAGAGATCTTTGCCGAAGATTTATTATTTAATTTGTACTATTTATGTCATACAAAATTAATTAGTACAACACCTGAAGTATTGGTGAATTACTTCCAACGCCCAAACTCCTTAAGTTCATTTCCCAATACCTTACTCTATAGATTAACTAATATGGTAAAAAGATTTGAAGTATATTTAAAAAGTAATGACGCTAAAGATATCGTGAAGTTAACAATTCCCTCAATTTTTTGTGAGCAAGTTACTACATCTTTAGATTACTTTTTTCATACGAACGATAAGTATTATGTGGAAAATTGTTTAAGAGATCTAACTCAGAGTAAGGCATTCAAAGTCTATTCAATTAAAACTATTTTTAATAAAGAAAGTTCAAAATATTTAACTACCAAAGGGTTTAGAATAAAAGGAAGGATTTACTTTAGATTTATGTTAATAAGGCTAATTTTGGGTCAATATTCAGTTATCCTGAAGAAGCTGAATAAGTGAATTCACTTTAAATTTGAGAGGAATATCTGATTAGAATATAAAAATTAATGTTTTTGCAAGGGGAGAAAACTTTGAAAAGATATTTATTAAAACTTTATTATAAAGTTTCTGTAATAAAAAAAATAAAAGATAATGTGATCATTCTATTTAATAGAATGATTTTTTTAGTTTTTCCGCCTCCTTCTGTTAAATCGACTGATGAAAGCCTAAACATAATAATTAATAATAATTGTTCGGTTAGCAGGTTTGGTGATGGGGAGTTCATTATAATGGAAGGTGGGGGTCTACGATTTCAGCCATATTCTATGGATTTAAGTATCCGATTAAAGGAAATCATTAGAAGCAAACAGCAAAATCATGAAGTTTTTATTCCAAATATTTTCGAAGATATAAATTGGTGTACGGATAAATCAAAAAAATATTGGACTTGGTATTTAAATCGAAATCGGTATAAAATTTATAAAATGCTTGAGAAAAATAAAATATATTATGATTCTTTGGTGACGCGATTATACATAGATCATAAAGACAAAAGCAAGACACATGAACGATTCGAGTTATTTAAAAAGTTATGGGATAAAAAAGAAATAGTTATTGTAGAAGGTGAACAAAGTAGGTTAGGCATAGGAAATAACTTATTTGATAATGCAAAATCTATCAAAAGAATACTATGCCCAGCTAAAAATGCGTTTTCTAAGTATGATCTAATATTAGAAGAGGTAAAAAAGCAAGATAAATCAAAAATAATATTAATTTCACTTGGTCCAACTGCTACAGTATTAGCTTATGATTTAGCTGTTAATGGTCGTCGTGCTATAGATATTGGTCATATAGATATCGAATACGAGTGGTTTTTAAACAAAGCTATAGATAAGGCACCAGTTAAAAATAAATTTGTCGGCGAGGTACAAAACGGGACAAATGTTTATGCAATAAATGACTCTAGATATGAAAGTGAAATTATTACAAGAATAAGTTAAATTGAAAATTTGTATGACTAAATTTTTCATATATCGATTTACTTATATTCATAAAGAGGAAAAGTACTCTATCGAAGGAGCATCATTGGTTAATCAATTTTGCAACTCAGTAGCTAATTTTTTGAATGAAGTAAAAATAACTTGCACGATTATAAATGTTACTCTCAGCCTTTTTAGGGATAATATGTAATATGTTAATAGCAAAAAAAGATATATTCATCAGCTATGCAGCCCATGCCAAATTAAAAGAATTGAAGTAAGTAATACACTTAATTATCAATTTAAATAGCTCTTTTTACTTAGAGGATTTTTGAGGAGGGAAAAGTTTGAATTCCAGATTTGATCAACTTGATTCAATTAGAGGATTGGCTGCGGTAACAGTCATGTTATCTCATATAGGCAATGTATCAGCTACTTACTTGTTTTCTGTACTAATAACTGGATCGCCTTTAAAAGTACTGATAAATGGATCATCAGCAGTACTTCTTTTTTTTATTTTAAGCGGATTTGTATTATCACTACCATTAGTAAATGGAAGAGAAATGAATTACCCAGTATTTGTAATTAGAAGAATTTTAAGAATCTATGTGCCATACTTAGTTTCTATTATCATAGCAATATTGTTGTCATTATTATTATCGAGAGGTGGAATCAATGAGTTAAGTTATTGGTTTAATCTTACCTGGACTACTAAATTTAGCGCTTCATTATTATTTGAACATTTTCTTTTAATTGGCAATGTTCATTCAGATGCTTTCAATAATGTTATTTGGTCACTAGTTCATGAAATGAGGATATCTTTACTGTTCCCATTAGTTTATTTGGTTGTTATAAAATTCAATTGGAAATTTAGCATTATTATTGGTTTCTTTTTATCTTTATTTTCGATTCTTAATGACACTTTGGGCTTTCAGGTGAGTAATGGTTATTACACTTCCTATTGGGATACATTACACTATACTTCCATGTTTATATTTGGAGGCGTAATTGCAAAACACTTAAAGGATATACTTGGTATGTATCATAAACTTACAAGGACTTATAAATGGTTATTATTAATAGCGGCTTTTATTTTTTATAATTATCCTGGTATAGGGATAAGAATTTTAAACTTTATTGACTTTTTTTATCCAGCAAGGGTTCTTATGGATTATATTGCATGTTTGGGTGCTGTCTTGTTTATTATTATTGCGTTAGGTTCCCATAAGATAACAAAAATATTGATGATAAAACCAATAAATTTTATAGGGAAAATTTCTTATAGCTTATATCTATATCATCTAATAGTTCTGTTAAGTTTATTTTACCTATTATATAATTTTGTTCCGATAGGAATTATTAGCACCTTAACTATTTTAGTCTCAATCTTTATCTCGACAATAGCATATTATTTCGTGGAAGTACCTTCTATGAAGCTAGGCAAAACAATCTCTTACAAACAAAAGGTGCAGAAAATAACTACAGAATTAAATCAAAGTGTTTCAAAAGTTTAAGATAAATAAGCATAACTTGGTTTATTAGAGCATAGAGATCATTTATTTCTTAATTTAAATACCCACTCAATATTAATGATTGGGTATGGTATTGCTGATTGCAATTTATATTTTACTTTCAATTTATTTCTAACTTTAATTATGTTTTTTAGTCTAATTATTTCACCAGATTTCTAAACACAGTTAGCAATAAAGTGGATATTATTTAAAAGAATACAAATGAGATGCAAAATAAATACCAATGCTTGGAGGTAATGATGGAGGAATTACTATGTTCATACTAAAATCCCTCGTAAAGAAATATTTTGAGTGGAGATATTGGGGTACGTTGTATAGAAATATGGCCGATCAGGTTAAGCGTACGAATCAATTTGGAAAAGAAAATAATATACGCTATATAAATAAACCAGGTATTGCTCTATCTTTTGACGATAGTTATCGGGTTTACGATTGGTATAAGTATGGGAAGCCTATATTTGATAATAATGATATAAAGGTAACTTTTAATGTTAATGGAGTCCATCCTTTAAAAAATAATAGAATACATATCCAAGAAGAAATTGATTTATTACTTGAACTACAATCAGATGGGCATGAAATAGCTAACCATGGTTTTAAACACCGTAAAGCAACCGATTATTCGAAAATAAATTCCGTAAATAAATGGATTGATGATGAAATAGTGTTGTTAAATAATTGGTTAAGCAAACAATCACACTCTAAAACAGGAGCTAAATTTAAAAAGCCAGCTTCATTTGCCTTTCCTCATTTTCTTGCAGACGAAAAAACAATAGCTGGAATTATCCCTAATCACTTTAATATTGCGCGAGGCCACTTGAATAAGGACAACCTATCTTCTTTTAATCATTTTGGATTTGCGCCATCCATTTGTTTAGATAGCTATTATTCCTGTAATTTTTTTTATCTGAAGAAAATCTTAAAACTTGTAAAAAGGTCAGGTGAAAATTTGATATTAACAGGTCATTCGATTTTGCCTCAAGATATAGAGGGAAATAAAGGTGAACAGCATAAAAGGTGGGGGAACTGGAGAGTTTCTCCTAATACAATTGAAAAGATAATAAAAGTATCTAAAAGACTCGGTTTGGAGTTTTATACAACATCTGAAATCGCTGGTGTTGCTACTTTTTCGGATATATATTTAGAAAGTGCTGTAAGGGAAAAAATTTCATTGCAAGCTGGTAAATGGTTACTCATTAAAGATTTAATCAATATTAAGGAACTGGATTTGAGTAATAAAGGAATAAAAAATTTAGATGGTATACAGTATTTCTTAAATGTTGAAAAGTTGGATATAAGCAACAATGCTATTTCTGATTTTAGTCTATTAAAGAAACTACAGAGGCTGAAACATTTAAATATAGCCAATAATTATTCCGAGATAAATGCGAAGGTCATTTAAAAGTTAATGTAAAATAGAAGTTTAAAAATAAAGGGAATGAAAATCTGGTGAAAAGATGGAAGATAATTATTTTAACTGGTGCCATCATTTTTGTGTTATTTTCACTTTTTAACTTGCAAAGAATTCAAAATGTCGAAGGTGGTAGGGATGGTGTATCGATATCACTCCCCCTTCATAAGGGAAATGATTCAGATAGTGGAATAATTCAAACTTCTTCAAAAGGTGACAATCAGAATGTATATGAACTTGATCTTCGAAAATGGGGAATTTTTAATGACGGAACCCATCCTATTGAAACAACAAAAGGTCTAAATGCAGCGCTTGAATGGACACAACAAGAAGGGTACACTACGTTTTATGTTCCAGCAGGAACATATTTGATATCAAAAGGAGAAGGGGTGGACGATCCCGACTCAAGAATCAATATAGTGTCAAATATAACTTTTCTTTTAGACGATAAAGCTATCATTCAAAAAGAATCAAATGGGTTTGAAATATATTCCACTTTGTATATAGATTCAGAAATTGAAAACGTAACGATAAAAGGCGGTACCATTAGAGGAGACCGAGAAACACATGATTATTCCCAAAAAGGCGAGTATACAGGTGGAACACATGAATGGGGAAACGGTATCGATACTAAAGGTGCTCAAAATGTTATTATTGATGGAGTTAAGATTGAGAAGTTCACTGGTGACGGGATAGAGATTGGAGGCTCTACAATATACGGAGACTATATAACGGGAGAAGATATAGAAATTGGTGGAATAAATGAGAATGGTAAATTAATTCACGAGAAAGGGAAAGTAAGAACAAAAAATTACGATGTAACAAATTTTAATCATCCCGTATATGAAAATCCTCACTATCGAAATATTATGATGTGGATTCCTGAAGGTGTAGAAGGAAATTATGATATTTTCTTTTATCGAAAGGATCAAAGTTTCATTCGCGCTGACAGTAATCTTCGTTTTAATTCGACTTGGGGATACTCTGAAATTCCCGATGATGCAGATTATTTTAAGGCAGTATTCAATAGTAATTCTACTGAGAATATTGAAGTGAATAAAATGACAGTTGCGATCACTAAAAATATTACAATACAAAATTGTGATATTGGATATAACAGGAGACAAGGTATTACAGTCGGGGCTTCCGATGGCGTAAATATTCTCAATAATAGAATTCATCATACAAACGGGATAGCACCGGAAAGCGGAATAGATATAGAGCCTGGTTTTTACCCTGCTATTAATACGAATATAAAAGGAAATCAATTTTTAAATAATACAATTCATATGGTTTTTGCATACGGTGGTAAGGCAGTAGTGGAAGATAACTATTTTGGACCAAATGTTCAGGATGGTATTGGCTTCGCGATTAATCCAGCCTATTACGGTGCTATAATAAAAAATAATCAGTTTGATCATAGTGATTTTAGTACTTGGGGTAATACCCATTTTAGCAATAATAAACTAGTTGCAAGTTCAGCCACTTTTGAAGGTGGTGACGAAGTTACCATAGAAAGTATTGATGCTTTAGATTCAAATTTGGATTTAAATCAAACTGTTATAGATGGGATAAAAGTAAAGGATATTACTCTAAATTCTTCAGGAAAAAGAGATATAACCAGTGGGATATATGTATATGGCGAACCTATTCAAATGAACAATATTAAATTAAATGGATCTAACGAAATAAGCGGCGATGGAAATAGTTATAATATATACGAAAATATTACATTTAATCAGACACCAGAAATGAATCTAGCTTCTGGAATATATAAAAGTTGTTTAGTAAAAAGTGGTCATTTTTCGCTGAATAATCCGGGAAAGATTGAAATGAATAATTGTAAATTCGTTAATACAACCTTTTATACGTATAACACAGAAACAGTAGCAATTTTTCAACATTCATCTTTTGAAAACGATATAATTGACGGACCAATCATTCTAGCTCTTGAAGCTAAAACAGTAAATGTACTTAATAATACTTTTAAAGTCGATACTGCAGTAGAACCTACACCTATCATTCAAATTGGAAGAGATGCATCTGAGCATGTGCCTACCAAAGTTTTTAATACCACTATTAAGGGAAATACAATCAATTCAAAGTATAGCCTGATTGGGATAGACACAATGAATGGTGGAATTGGATCTTCTCCCTATATTATTGAGGATAATACCCTATTAAAAGCAAAACTTAACTTGAGAAAAAATGATGTTAATAGAAATAATCAGTTAAAGAATAATTGATGAGAAGAGGCCTAGTGAAGTTTAACACTAGTGCCTTTTTTTAAGGAGAAATGAATATGAATCCAACTTCTCGGACAGCGTTTATTTTACAAATACACAAAAACCCTGAACAAGTAAATAAGTTTTTAAAACAGCTTATTGTGAACGACTTTGCCGATGTATATGTTCATATTGACAAAAGGAACTTTGAAAATTTAAAAGGACAAATTATTAAAAGTCCAAATGTTAAAGTGCTTAAACACAGTATTATGTGTGAATGGGGGGATATCAGCCAAGTAGATACGACAATACTATTGTTTAAAGAAGTACTTACTTCTGGGAAGAAATACGATTTTGTTTGTCTAAGAAGTGGGCAAGATTTACTTGTGAAGAATGATTATAAAGAACTTTTAATCAATAACAAAGGCAAAATTTTTATGACACATAGAAACGAAGTAAATAAAGGATTAATGGAAATCAATTTTCCTAAAGCGACTCGCGGAAGATACACAACTTTTCATCCCGCTAGAATGTATAGAGGGTTTATTCAAGCTTTATATCGAAAGGGTTTTAATTTACATCCAAACCCAAACCGATTACCCGGAAATTTTACATTATACAGTGGTTCACAGTGGTTTTCTGTACCTTATGAGGTTGCAGAGTATATTATTGAATTTTTAAATGAAAATGAATGGTATTATCCATATTTTAAAAACACATTAGTTCCAGATGAATGGTTCTTCCATACAATTATTATGAATTCTCCATATAAAAGTCATGTGGTTAACAATAATCATCTTTTTATTAAATGGGGAAAACAGATGTCTAACAGGAATTCTCCAATAGAAATAGCTAGAAACCATATTCCAGTAATTGAAGAATCCGATTGTTTTTTTGCTAGAAAATTTGATGAAACAGTAGATAAATCCGTAATAGATTATTTTGCTACTAAGGTTAGGTTTAACGCTAAGCAAATGGATGAAAAGAAAGAGAATTTAATAGTTATATAATTAGACATCTGGTCAGGTTAATTCTATACCAAGATGTCTTTTTTAATGGAGGAATGTCTTATGAACTCTGTTATTCAAGCGGAGTTAACTTATGATTCATTCAAGGAATTAGAAAAATCGTATGGTTCATCTTTTTATTTATTAGATGTAAATAAACTAAAAGAAAATTATCAAAAAATCAATGATGCTTTTAAGAGCATATATGCAAACTTCATTATTGGTTACTCTTATAAAACGAATTATCTTCCTTATTTATGCAAAGAATTATCAAAGTTAGGTGCATATGCAGAGGTGGTCTCAAGATTGGAATACGATTTAGCTATTAAAATCGGTGAAGATCCAAAAAGGATCATATTTAACGGACCTTTAAAAAGCAAAGAAGATGTATTTTATGCATTAGACAATGAAAGTCTGCTTAATATTGATTCAATGTATGAGATCGAATTTGTTAAAGAGTATGCGTTAAACAATGAAGATAAAGAAATTAAATTGGGATTAAGGGTGAATTTTGATATTTCCCAAGATGGAGTCAGCATTTTACAGGAAGGTTATGCGATTAGCAGATTTGGAATTTGTGTGGAAAATGGAAATTTTCATCTTGCTTTAAATGAGCTTAGAACTATGCAAAATATAAATATAATTGGATTGCATGGTCATTTTTCTACCAGAAATAGAAGTTTGCATGCATACAAAGTAATTACTCAAACTCTCTGTGATTTAGCGAAAGAAAATTTAATAGATACTTTGGAATACATCGATGTCGGTGGTGGAATTTATGGTGAAATGCCGGATTCATTTAATATCATCACACCAACATTTGATGACTATGCAGGGACAATATGTGAAGTGATGAATAGGGAATTTAAGCATTTTTCCAAGAAACCAAATCTAATTTTGGAGCCAGGTATTTCGATGGTCGCAAATACCTTTATTTTTATTTCTAAAGTAATTGAAGTGAAAAAGGTTAGGGATAACAACTTCGTATTAGTGAATGGTAGTGTTCATAACGTTAAACCAACAATGCATAAAAATAATCTTCCAATGCAAATCGTTAGGAAAAACGAAAATGTTTCTGACAATGAATATTTTCATATAGTCGGTTATACGTGTATGGAGAAAGATTATTTAGCTCATCATGTGCACGATGCACTACCAGAGAGGGACGACTTTGTTGTTTTTGAGAATGTAGGAGCGTATACGATTGTTTTTAATCCCCCATTTATTAAAGAACGTCCTAGTATTATCGCAATGGATAATGCTTCTTTTTTTGAGGTTAGAAAAAAGGAAACAATCAATCAATTCTTTAATGAGGACCTTTATTCTTTTAGTTTTCCATAAAAATCATAATGAGAGGAACGAATTAATGAATATATTAATATGCAGTGCTGGGCGTCGAGTAAGATTAGTTCAATATTTTAAAGAAGAACTACAGAAAATCAATGGAAGGATCATTGCGGTAGATTGTGATGTAACAGCACCGGCATTGTCCTATGCCGATAGTTTTGAAGTCGTTCCCAGAATTTCGCATCCTAATTACATTCAACATATAAAGGAAATATGTGCCAAATACGATATTAAAGCTATTCTTTCACTCATAGATCCGGAATTATCATTACTAGCCAGATATAAGAAGGAGTTTAAAAAAGAAGGCATAACGATTGTTGTATCAAATAAGGATGTGGTCGATATTTGCTTCGATAAATATTCGACGTATCAATTTTTAAAGGAGCATGATATTCCTAGTGTAAAAACCTATGTTGAGAGAGAAAAGGTGATGGAAGATTTAATGGATGGAACATTAAACTTCCCATTAATTATAAAACCAAGAAATGGTAGTGCAAGTTTAGGGATATCCAAGGTAAACACGGTAAAAGAGCTCGAATTTTTTTGGAATAACAATGAAGAATTAGTTGTGCAACCCTTCATCAATGCAGAAGAATATGGGGTTGATTGTTTTATAGATCTAATATCTGGTGTGACAACGAATATTTTCACCAAAAGAAAAGTAGCTATGAGGGCTGGTGAAACGGATAAGTCGGTAGCTATAAATGACCAGGAATTAAAACAATTGATTCAAAAACTTATTTCCGCTCTTAAACCCGCAGGACCTATTGATGTCGATTGCTTTAAGACGGGAGAAGGCTTTGTCGTATCTGAAATTAACCCAAGATTTGGTGGAGGCTATCTCCATGCACATGAAATGGGACAAAATTTCGTGGAAAATATCATTAATAATTTGATGGGTAAACTTAATTCAATAAATGAAGAGCCTTATGGGGAAGGAACGATACTAGTAAAATATGATCATTTTATTATCCTTAATTCCAGCCAATCTGAAATGTCTTCAGTAGACAACAAATTGAAATTACAGTTAAGATAATTGGTAAACAAATGAAACGAGGTCTTACCATGAAACTAGCCTTCCTATCCGATATCCACGGCAACGCCATCGCGCTAGATGCCGTACTTCAGGATATCCAAGCAAAAAATGTAGACAAAATTTACGTTCTAGGTGATATTTGCTACCGCGGCCCAGAACCCCAGCGATCATTAGAATTAGTTCTTTCCTTAAATTGTGATGTCATCAAAGGAAATGCGGACGAATGGGTTGTTCGCGGTGTGCGACAAGGAGAGGTTCCATACCAAGCTCTGGATATGATGAATAAAGAGCGGGATTGGATTTATTCACAGTTAGACGAAAAAAGTATTGCCTATTTGGAACAGTTGCCGATGGATTTAACGATAGAAGAAGCAGGAATGAAGATTCACGCATTCCACGCTACTCCTAATAGTTTGTTCGAAATTGTACCGCCATTTGAAAGTGATGACCTGATTACCAATAAATTGATGGTAAATGAAGCTGATCTTTATATTTACGCTCATATCCATAAGCCATACATTCGGTACATTAACGGTAAATGTGTAATGAACATCGGAAGTGTAGGACTTCCTTTTGATGGGATGAAAAAATCTTCATATGCATTAATAGATATTACGGATAACGGATTTCAAGCTTCCATTGTCAGGGTGCCGTTTGATACTGAAAAGGTTATGCAGCAATACAACGATTCTGCCTATCCTAATGCCGAAGCAATGATCAATATACTGCAAAATGCCAAAATATAAAAAGAGAAGGTTAACCGCCTTCTCTTTTTTGATTAGAAGGTGCCCATAGTGAAGCCAATTTTAAGAATTCTTCCTGTTTTATACATAATATTTATTTGGATACAATCAAGCTCGTTTGACCCTGAATCCGTACATAATCTTTTGAGCAATATTAGTTATAATATCATTTTATTTATCGGCATTTGTTTTGAACTCGCCCATTTAATTGAATTTGGCATTTTATATTTACTGCTTATTTTAGCGATTCTTACCTATCGGCCACTAGATAATAAAATGGAAGCTATTAGTTTTACCTTTGCTGTTTTATATGGGCTGTTCGATGAAATTCATCAATATTTTGTTCCATTCAGATCCTTTTCGATCATAGATTTAGTAAAGAACTTTTTAGGAGTTTTTGTAATTTGGCTAATCATCCATCGATCATACTTTAAAAAGAAGAATTCAAAAATTGGTTCTATATTAAAGAAGATACCAAATTAATCTACCTCCATTTATACAGAACCCACAACAAAACCAACATCACAATATCCAGTCTCGCATTAAAAGCAAATGGCATAAATCCTGAATGTAACGAAGGAACTTTTGTTAATAAAATGGCAGCTATCATGATTCCAATCAACGGAATGACAGCATGGTGAACCATTTTATTAGCTAAAATAAGGATGCCACAAACGACCTCGATGGCGGCAACAGCATACATTAAATATAGTGGGAATGGCAATCCCAATTGAATAAACACGCTTCCAAGATCTTCATTTACGAGTTTCATTAAACCAGATATGATAAACACATAAGCTATTACATATCGGATTAATTTGTGAGTAGTTGCTACTTTTTACACCTCCCAATAATCCCTATATTAAGACTGTATGCAGTAGTTAGGACAAACCTGACTAAAATGATATGTTGAGGATGAAAAAGATGAATGTATATATAAAACGATATCCTTTTCGTGGGAATGAGAAGGTTTTAACCAAGTATTGGTGTAAACATATTTCTGATTGGATAATAGATGAAAAAAGTATATTATCTTTTTCAAAAGATGCAGCGGAACATTTATGGCTTTACATTGCTTATAACGATGGTGAATGCTGTGGAATCCTTGTTAATGAAGAAGGGAATTCAAGTGCGCTATGGTTATTACATGTTATAGAGCAATATCGCAATAAGGGGATTGGCGGAATGCTTTTTGAAATGGCCATGAAAAATGTGGGTAAACAATGGACTGCCGGTATCGGTTCAGGATATTGGTGGCAAGGGGTTCCAATAGGGTCCGGTGATCAATTTTTAGAGAAAAAAGGTTTTCAGTGGGCATGGGATAGTATTGATATGGTGATGAACTTGAATAATTGGCAGAATTCTGAACCAACAGCCCCTGTAAACATAGGAAAACTTATGCCCCATGAAAGCAATGATTTAATTAGTTTACTTAAAAGTGAAGATGAGTTGTCTGGATGGATCGAATATTATAAAAACATAATAGACGACTTTGCTTTCAATCACATTATTGTAGCGCGTTTTAATCACTTGATTGTAGGATGTGCAATGATTTTAACTGAAGAAGATATTAGATGGAAGGATATGATTGAGGGGAAAGTAGGAGGAGTGGGCTGCCTAGGAGTAATGACAAAATATAGGGAACATGGAATAGGCGCTTCATTAGTTTATGCAATAAATGAGGAATTAAAAAGTCAAGGATATAACCATTCGTATATTGGCTATACATGGCTAGAAGAATGGTATGGAAAAATGGGATATGAGGTTTTTAACCGTCAGCGAATGGGATATTTAGAGTGTAAATAAGGCTAAATCTCCCTTTATGGCAATTTAGTGACAATGCAAGAAAAGGGATTGTGTAAAAGGTAAATGCGTTGTATATTAAGAGTGTAAAGAAAATGTGAATAATTTCACAAAGGGAATACAAATAATCAATCAGCTGATTAAAGTACTATATTTTTTTATACTAGAATGTGAATTACCTCACATTAATTCAAAAAAACTCAAGGAGTGAGAAAGATGAAAAAGTGGTATGAAAATCGTTTTGTCGCAATCGTTTGGGCAGCATTAAGAATTTGGTTAGGGGTACAATGGATAGAAGCAGGTTGGCATAAGCTAGGAGCTTTTGATGCAGGTGGATTCATACAAGGAGCAATCGCAAAAGCAGGTGGAGAATTTCCAGCAGTTCAAGGTTGGTACGCAGACTTTTTACAAAATGTAGCATTGCCAAACGTTAAAATTTTCAACGTCCTTATCCCTTGGGGAGAAATATTAGTTGGTTTAGGCCTTATAGTTGGGGCACTAACATTGCCAGCACTAATTGCAGGGGCATTCATGAACTTGAACTTCCTGCTTGCAGGGACAATCAGCACTAACCCAATTTTACTAGCATTAGCTGTCATCCTTCTCTTCGTCATCAAAGGCACAAGATACTATGGAATTGATCACTTATTAACAAAAGAAAATATTAATAAATTTAAAGACACTAACATCTTCAAAAAAATACGACCAGCGCATTGAGTTAAATAAAAACAGGAGGGCGAAAATCGCATTCCTGTTTTTTGGTATGTCTAGCAAGGAATAGTCTATAGGTAAGTTCCTGACTGTAAAGGAAATTTGCTTTAATGCCATGATAAAAACAAAGTATTACTCATTCATATATTGGCTATACATGGCTAGAAGATTGGAATGGGAAAAATGGAATATAAGATTTTCAACCGCCAACGAAGGGGATATTACGTCAAGGAAAATAGCTAAATCTCCTTTTATGGCAATTTAGTGACATTACGCCAAAGGGGATTGTAAAAAGAGAAAAAGCGTTGTATATTAAGAGTGTAAAGAAAATGTGAAATTGTTCACAAGTGGAAATAACAAAAATCAGCTGATCAAAGAAATTATATTTTTTTAAGATGGAATGTGAGGGATTTCACAAAGAGCTTACACAAATATAACAAGGAGTGAGAACAATGAAAAAATGGTATGAAAATCGTTTAGTTGCAATCGTTTGGGCAGCATTAAGAATATGGCTAGGGGTACAATGGATAGAAGCAGGTTGGCATAAGTTAGGAGCATTTGATGCAGGTGGATTCCTTCAAGGAGCAATCGCAAAAGCAGGGGGAGAATTTCCAGCGGTTCAAGGTTGGTACGCAGACTTTTTACAAAATGTAGCACTGCCAAACGTAAAAATTATTAACGTCTTGATCCCATGGGGAGAAATTCTAGTTGGCTTAGGCCTTATCGTCGGTGTACTAACATTACCAGCACTAATCGCAGGAGCATTCATGAACTTGAACTTCCTCCTAGCAGGGACAATCAGCACTAACCCAATATTACTAGCATTAGCTGTCATCCTTCTCTTCGTCATCAAAAGAACTAGATATTATGGGGTTGACCACTTCTTAACAAAAGAAACTATAAATAAATTTAAAGACACAAACTTCTTTAAAAAAATACGAGGTGCGGCAGCGCATTAAGCGAGTTAAAAGCAATAGGCATAAATAAATTTTCTCAAACAAAAAACTTATATTTTTTTAATAACATGTGTGAATAAATTCACAAGTATTTCACAAAAACTTTAGGAGTGAGAACAATGAAAAGATGGTATGAAAATCGTTTAGTCGCAATCGTTTGGGCAGCATTAAGAATATGGCTAGGGGTACAATGGATAGAAGCAGGTTGGCATAAGTTAGGAGCTTTTGATGCAGGTGGATTCCTTCAAGGAGCCATTGCAAAAGCAGGGGGAGAATTTCCAGCAGTTCAAGGTTGGTACGCAGACTTTTTACAAAATGTAGCATTGCCAAACGTAAAAATTATTAACGTCTTGATCCCATGGGGAGAAATTCTAGTTGGCTTAGGTCTTATCGTCGGTGCACTAACATTACCAGCACTGATCGCAGGAGCATTCATGAACTTGAACTTCCTCCTTGCAGGTACAATCAGCACTAACCCAATTTTACTAGCATTAGCTGTCATCCTTCTCTTCGTCATCAAAGGAACTAGATATTATGGGGTTGACCACTTCTTAACAAAAGAAACAATTAATAAATTTAAAGACACAAACTTCTTTAAAAAAATTCGAGGTGCAGCAGCACACTAAGTGAGATAAAAAATTGGGAGGGCGTAAAAAACGCTCTCCTGTTTTTGTTTTTTTATGGAAAGGGAAAATGCACATTGTGTTATGATGGGAGCAAGGTAAGAATAAACTTGTCTGTAAAGGGTGTTATAAATGAATTATCAATGGCTCGCTTGGGCCAAGAGGATACAAGCTTTAGCCCAAGCAGGACTGGAATTTTCAAAGGATATTTATGATATTGAACGTTTTGAAGAATTACGAAATATTAGTGCCGAAATTATGGCAGTACATACTAATTTAGAGTTGGATAAAATAAAAGAATTATTTACAAACGAAACCGGTTATCAAACTCCAAAAGTTGATATACGCGGCGCTGTATTCAAAGATGGAAAAATTTTGATGGTAAGGGAAAATTACGACGATAAATGGTCGTTGCCGGGTGGGTTTTGTGATATTGGATTCTCTCCATCAGAAAATATTGTAAAAGAGATAAAGGAAGAATCCGGTTTTGATGTCCGAGTTGTGAGGCTGCTCGCATTGTTAGATTCCAATCAACATCCCCATCCGCCACAACCATACCATTATTATAAAATATTTATCCATTGTGAAATCATAGGTGGGGAAGCAAACAATGGTCTTGAAACGAATGATGTCCAATTTTTTTTAGATAATGACTTACCGCCGCTTTCATTGAATAGAAATACGGAATCGCAGATAAAAATGCTGTTTGAATTTTTAAAAAATCCTTATAAACAGGTTGTTTTGGATTAATTAAAAGGAGTAGCTGGAACAGAGGATATCAGGCAATTATTTGTAAAAAGGTGATACGTTTTTAAAAATCGGGAGGGCAGAATTTCTCCCCCTCCCAGTGTTGTTTTTATTTTCGTTTCGCCCTCTTATCAGCAGCTTTTGATCTTTCCTGAGCAACCTTATCATCATGATCAGCAAGTTCTTCTGAAAACTCAACATCGAGACCATCAGATTTCATGTTTTGCGGAACTTGCGGTAATTTTTGCTTATTCTTATCTCGAGCACTTCGTCTATCGTCACGTCCCATGTAATTTGTCCTCCTTTAATGGCTATGTATTTTTTATTTTATTTTATTTTCGCTCATTCGCGTATCCGCCAGCTTTATCCGCCCGCTTAAATTCTCTACTATAAAGCACTTCCTGCGTGGCCGAAAGTGTACTTTTCGTTTCCATTTCTTTTCGCTTACTCATCCCACTCACCTCCTCCCTTTATGTTTTGCCCATTCACTGCTCAAACATACAAAGAAGATAATATGATAAAATGACTTTAATACCTGTTTATAAGAGGATGATGTATAATGCCTATCATCACGAAAATTACTACGCAAAAAAATAGTCCTGATCGTTATAATATTTATTTAGATGAAAAGTTTGCATTTGGCGTCGATGAGGAAGTTCTGATTCGCTATCATTTGGTGAAGGGTAAGGAATTGACCGAGTTCGATATTACCCAAATTCAATATGAAGACGAAATAAGGAAAGCATTGAATGCAGCAATCAACTTTTTATCATACAGAATGAGGTCAGAAGATGAAATCCGTCAGCATTTAAAGAAAAAGGAATGGGACGAGCCTGTCATTCAAGCCGTTTTAATGAAATTAGTCGAACGGAAATACGTTGACGATTTAGAATTCGCAGCTGCTTATGTTCGTACTCAAGTAAATGGAGGAAAAAAAGGTCCTTTAACTATTAAGCAGGAATTGAAGCAAAAGGGAATAAAAGAGTTGTTTATTGAAAAGGCAATGGATGAGTATAGTGAGGAGAAACAAATTGAGCATGCCATCCAGCTTGGAAATAAACTTGCCAGTCAAAATAACAATCTTTCGGAAACATTTCTTAAACAAAAGATTGAACAGTTTTTAATGACAAAAGGTTTCCCTTTTAACATTATTTCAGTTGCAATAGAAGAAATTGAATATGAAAAGGACGACGATGATGAATGGAATGCCCTGCAAGCACAAGGTGATAAGGCACATAGGAGATATAAAAAATTCACCGGCTTTGAATATAAGCAAAAAATGAAACAAGCCTTATATCGTAAGGGTTTTCCGATTGAACTAATTGAACGATACTTGAATGAACATGATTAGGGAATTTTTATGAAATTATCAAGAAGAGTCTTTACATTCTCAATGTGCGTGTCCAAGAAAAAGTCGTCAGCCAGGTCAAGATAGAGGTTTCAATGTGCCCGTGTAAGCGAAAAAAGCATCGGCCAGGTCACGATGGCGACTTCATTGTGCCCATGTCAACGAAAAAAGCATCGGCCAGGTCACGATGACGGCTTCAATGTGCCCGTGTAAGCGAAAAAAGCATCGGGCAGGTCACGATGGCGACTTCAATGTGCCCGTGTAAGTGAAAAAAGCATCGGGCAAGTCACGATGGCGACTTCAATGTGCCCATGTCAACGAAAAAAGCACTTGTTCTGTCCGATTGAACAGTTTAAAGTGCCCGGGCCAATGAAAAAAGCACACTCACAGTCCCATTGAAATGCT
This sequence comes from Lederbergia panacisoli, assembly GCF_024626525.1. Lineage (GTDB taxonomy): Bacteria > Bacillota > Bacilli > Bacillales > Bacillaceae_C > Lederbergia > Lederbergia panacisoli. Next base: position 14,195 of record NZ_JANJGU010000006.1, on the reverse strand, counting down.
TTATACAAGAAAAATTCACGATTAGAAAACAATCCTACTAAAGAAAACTTTACAACATTGAACACAAGGTGGTAACGATCATGGAAAAAGAAAAAAGATACAGTCAAATGACGGAAATAGAGCTTAAACAAGAGATTGCTCAATTAAAAGAGAAGGCTCGTAAAGCTGAGCAATTAGGGATTGTAAATGAGTTTGCGGTGATGGAAAGAAAGGCTGTTATGGCGCAGGCGTATTTATTGGATCCTGCTGATTTTAAACCTGGCGAAATATATGCAGTTGAAGGGGCTCCTGGTACATACTTCAAAGTTGATTATTTAAAAGGCGTTTTTGCATGGGGATATCGATTAAATGGATCAGGAAAAGAAGAAGCTCTTCCCATTTCTTTATTAAAATAGATGAGGTCCAAGAGTCCATATTTTTATAAAAAGGTCAGCGGGAAAATTCTCCGCCGACCAATTATGACTGCTATCTTTTTTGATATTGGACTACCATATTCTCAAGGATAATTTGTTGTTGAGATTGTTCTGTTTGCCCATTAACCTGGTTGAACATTCTTTTTGGATTATAATGGGCACGATTAAATGGACTAAGTTGTCTATTTAGGTGAGAATTCTCATTGTTATTCATGATTATCCCCCTTCATTGTAGTCCCATCATGGGATTAGCTTGGGTCTTCATCTTCCCGAGCGCCGGAAGCACGCATTCTTTCTTGAGGATTTGTGTTCGTTGTGCCATTCGCACGTTTGGAAGCAAATTCTGGTTTTGCACGTGGCTCTCCCTCGAATTTGTTATCGTTTTTGTAAGGGAAATCTTTTGCTTTGTTGCGTACCATATGAGAAGCCTCCTTTACAAAGCGAGAAAAACCGTCCCGCCTTTATATTATGGTTTTTATATGCCGAAATTATGAGGAAATAACGAAAAACTCCATGGAGCTTTACATGGAGTTATTCTGTCACGATATTTAATTTTTTCCTTAATTTTTCCTCACTATAAATCCAGCCAGTATAAGAAGCGATGACGTCTAGATTTAAATCAAGCTGAACGATTGCTACAAACGGATAATGTCCATTGCTTCGATAACGCAAATCAATGTATCGAACTTCATAATAACGATCAAATTCTCCAATTTCCCAGCGATAGACCGGCGAGAAGGACAAAAATGCTGAAATATTTTTATCTTTACTTGCAGCTTGAATGATTGGGGAATCGGGAACGGGTATTCGTTTAAATTTATCAAAAATTGTAATCGATCGTTTAAATGCACGCCCTACATAAAAACTGTCTTTCGATGTAATCGCGAGTCGCCATTGATTGAAGCTCATCGTTGGTGCAATAATAATTTCTTCTGCATCAGGTATTGTTTTGAGTAATGCCGACCGAACCGTTCTTTGCATGATAAATCGTAGAAGATAATATAGAATGATCACAATATACATGCTTAAAAAGGTATATCCTGGAGGTGCTCCAAATATCCAAAGGATAATACCAAGAACGTGTATACTGAAAATAATCGGATCAAACGTATTAATAATTCCAAACGCTACCCATTTAGCGGAGAATGGTCTAAGCGCTTGTGTTCCATACGCATTAAAGATATCGACAAAAACGTGTAGGAAGACGGCAATGAAAGACCAAATCCATAAATGGAGCATATTGGCTTCCGGGAAAAATAAGCTGACAAAGGCAGTCACAACAATCGGCCAAAGTAAAACAGCGGGTATCGAGTGTGTAACCCCTCTATGATTTCGTAAATAAACCGCATTATTGCGCAATTTTAAAAAAGTATCAATATCAGGTATCTGTGATCCAATAATGGCCGCAACAAGTACACTGTTACTATTAACTGTACTTTCAGCCACTACTGGATCAAGAGTGGCGAGTCCGCCGATCGCGATTCCCATAACGACGTGAGTAGCTGTATCCAATCTAAATCCTCCTCGAGAAGGGATGGCTGTAAATAGTATATTTACCATCATATTTTTTAAATGTTTCATTTGCAATTATTAAGATTATATTAGTTATTCCCTAAAATTCTTATTGATTAACATCAGGGTGATATGAAATGAATGAACAAATTCAACGCAATTTAAAAGAAATGGAAATAAATAAATTTCAAAAGGATTTAATACAATGGTTTATCCGTGAGCAGCGTGACCTCCCGTGGAGAAAAGATTCCGATCCCTACAAGGTTTGGGTTTCGGAAATCATGCTTCAGCAAACGAGAGTTGACACCGTTATACCTTATTATGAACGATTTCTCAAAAAGTTTCCTACTATTGAGGCATTTGCTGATGCAGATGATGAATCTGTACTTAAAATTTGGGAAGGACTCGGATATTATTCACGAGTAAGAAATCTACATTCGGCAGTAAAAGAAGTTGTCAATCATTACGGTGGAAAGGTTCCAGATTCATTAAGGGATATATCAAAATTAAAAGGTGTCGGCCCATATACAGCTGGGGCTGTATTAAGCATAGCATATGGCGTGCCAGAACCAGCTGTAGACGGAAATGTCATGCGGGTTCTTTCTAGAATTTTGCTCATTTATAATGACATTGCCAAACCAGCAACACGTAAAATTTTTGAAGAGGCCGTCAGGGAAATTATCGATCGTGAACATCCATCGTATTTTAATCAAGCATTAATGGAGCTTGGAGCGCTTATATGCACCCCAACTTCTCCCTCATGTTTATTATGCCCTGTGAGGGAGCATTGCCAAGCTTTTTCGGCAGGAGTTGAAAAAGATTTGCCTGTAAAAACACGTAAAAAGTCTACGAAGCATGTGGATTTGCTAACGGCTGTTTTAAAAACTAATAATGGACGACGATATTTAATTCGTAAGCGACCTAGTAAAGGATTGCTCGCAAATTTATGGGAGTTTCCAACAATTGAGGATGGGAGCTTTTCACCAATGAGATCTACTTTATCTACTTATTTGAAAAATGAATTGAAAATTAAAGCCCGGCTCGAAACGGGCTCATTTGCTAAAGTGGATCATGTTTTCTCACATTTAACTTGGACTATCAACGTTTATGCTGGAACGATTGCGGATGATATAATGGAGGATGTTAGCAATTATCTTCTTGTAACAAAAGAAGAATTGGAGGAATATGCATTTCCGGTTTCTCATCAAACGATTTGGAAAACATATAAGGAAAAAAACAATCTGTAAAATTGTTCAATCTTCATTACAAAGGTAAAATAGACATATTGAATTTGAAAGGTGGATTTTTAATGAGTAATAAAGTGGCACTTGTAACGGGCAGCAGCAGAGGAGTAGGGAAAGCTGCCGCAATTGCATTGGCAAAAGACGGTTATGATATTGTCGTCAATTATGCCCGAAGCAAAAAAGCTGCACTTGAAACAGTCGAGGAAATTGAGAAGCTTGGAAGAAAGGCATTCCTTGTCCGTGCAAATGTGGGGGATGTTGAAAAGATTAAGAATATGTTTACTGAAATTGACAACGAATTTGGACGCCTGGATGTCCTTATCAATAATGCAGCTTCCGGAGTATTAAGGCCAGCTATGGAGCTCGAAGAATCACATTGGGATTGGACAATGAACATTAATAGCAAGGCATTATTATTTTGCGCTCAAGAGGCGGCAAAGCTTATGGACAGAAATGGCGGCGGAAAAATTGTCAGTCTGAGCTCACTCGGTTCCATACGCTATTTGGAAAACTATACAACAGTTGGCGTATCCAAAGCGGCTGTGGAGGCTTTAACACGTTATTTAGCTGTGGAATTATCTTCGAAAAATATTGTTGTTAATGCCGTTTCTGGCGGGGCTATTGATACGGATGCGTTGAAGCATTTTCCAAATCGTGAAGAATTGCTTGAAGATGCAAGAAAGAATACACCAGCTGGACGAATGGTGGAAATTGACGATATTGTAAAAACAATTATGTTCCTCGTTTCCGAAGATGCTTCCATGATCAGGGGACAGACAATCATTGTAGACGGTGGTCGCTCTATTCTAGTGTAAGATTTTTATTAAAAATAATTTTTTTTGGATAACATTCTCACCCTCTGGTTACATTAACAAACGTGGAGGTGAGAAAAATGAAAAAACCGCAACAATCTGGAACTAACGTTCAAAAAGTAAGACAACAAAACGCACAATCAGCTACTGGACAGGGTAATTTTGGTACTGAGTTTGGAAGCGAAACTGATGCACAACAAGTAAGAAAGCAAAACCAACAAGCGGAAGCAAAAAAATCCCAAAACTCAGGCAATTTCGGCCAACAGTAATGAAATAATAAGGATCTAACTTTCTAATGGTGAAGGTTGGATCCTTATTTTTTTATGGGTTGAAACTCATTTGTTTTAAAAACGGGTAAAGAACGTTATAATAATAAAAAGTCATTAAAAGGGTGTTCGGATTACAATTGTGTCTAGCCCCAGCGACTAGCAAACTTTCCTTTATTTTGTCAAAAGCTTAAAAAGTTTGTACATCGCTAAACGGGCGCTTGCGCTTTTCTGTAGAAAGTAGGGGAAAAGATGGGTATTCCCATTGAAGGCGATAACATACAAATCCATAGTTATAAGCATAATGGACATATACACCGGATTTGGGATGAAACAAAAATTTTAAAAGCGACAAAGCATCTCGTCATTGGTGCAAATGATCGCACTTTAGTGACTGAGTCAGATGGCAGAACGTGGATTACACGGGAACCCGCGATTTGTTATTTCCATACCGATATTTGGTTTAATATTATCGCGATGATTCGGGAAGACGGCATTTATTACTATTGCAACCTTGGATCCCCGTATGTATATGATCATGAGGCCTTAAAATATATAGATTATGATTTGGATGTAAAAGTTTACCCGGATATGACGTTTACTCTTCTTGATGAAGATGAATACGAATACCATAGGATGCAAATGGGATATCCAGATGTAATTGATCATATTTTAAAAAGAAATGTGGATAAATTAGTAAGGTGGATTAGACAGCGGAAAGGTCCGTTTTCTCCGGATTTTATTGATACGTGGTATGATCGATATTTGATGTATCGCAGCTAATGGCCTGTTGATCAATTTCAACAGGTTTTATTTATTGTTTAAGGAGGATTTTTTAATTTGGGTATTATTAGAAGATACTTGCATTTTGTAAAACCATATAAATGGAGAATTGTTGGAACATTAATGATAGGGATCATTAAATTTGCGATACCTCTCTTAATTCCATTATTAATGAAATATGTGATTGACGATGTGATTGGCGCGAATGAATTATCGGCGGATGAAAAAACATCAAAATTATTAATGACAATGGGTGCGATGCTTTTATTGTTCGTAGTGGTGAGACCTCCCGTTGAATATTACCGCCAATATTTTGCCCAGTGGACAGCAAGCAAAATTTTGTACGATATACGCGATCGGATGTTTACACATATACAAAAATTAAGTTTTAAGTTTTATTCAAATACTCGTGCTGGTGAAGTAATATCCAGAATTATAAACGATGTAGAGCAGACGAAGGATTTTGTCATTACAGGTTTGATGAATTTATGGCTTGATGTTGCAACTGTCATTATTGCCATTGCCATCATGATTACACTTGATGTACCACTTACATTCGTATCACTCGCTGTATTTCCACTATATATGCTTTCAGTTCGTTATTTTTTCGGGAACTTGCGAAAATTAACTCGTGCTCGTTCACAAGCTCTTGCAGAAGTCCAAAGCTATTTACATGAACGTGTGGCAGGAATGTCAATCATTAAAAGCTTTGCGATTGAGGATCACGAGCAAAAACAATTTGATAAAAACAATGCAAATTTCCTCGATAAAGCATTGACCCATACTAGTTGGACGGCGAAGGCTTTTTCCGTCGTCAATACGATTACGGACGTCGCACCGCTTATCGTCATTACGTATGCAGGATATCAAGTTATATACGGAAATCTTTCGATTGGTACGTTAGTTGCATTTATGGGTTATGTGGAACGATTATATAATCCATTGAGGCGACTCGTAAATTCATCTACAACACTTACACAATCAATTGCATCAATGGATCGGGTATTTGGGCTAATAGATGAGAAGTATGATATTGACGATGCTCCTGATGCCATTGAATTAAAAAATGTTGTAGGAAATATTAAGTTAGAAAATGTATCATTTGCTTACGATGAAAAAGAGGCACCGATTTTACGTAATATCAATCTTGATGTAAAAGCTGGGGAAACGATCGCATTTGTTGGTATGAGTGGAGGCGGGAAATCCTCACTCGTTAGTCTTATCCCAAGATTTTATGATGTGAGCGACGGACGAGTACTTTTGGATGGGATCGATATTCGGAAATTTAAAGTTCGCAGTCTCCGCGATAAAATTGGTATGGTTCTTCAAGATAATATTTTATTTAGCGACTCAGTCAAATCAAATATACTGCTTGGAAAACCCGACGGTTCTGATGAGGAAGTCCGTTTGGCGGCTGATGCGGCAAATGCGCATGATTTCATTATGGATTTGCCTTATGGCTATGACACTAAAGTCGGTGAGCGTGGGGTGAAGCTATCGGGAGGACAGAAACAACGAGTAGCGATTGCACGCGTGTTTTTGAAAAACCCGCCGATCCTCATTTTGGACGAAGCTACATCTGCTCTTGATCTGGAAAGTGAGCACCTTATCCAAGGTGCGCTAGAGAAGCTTGCCAAAGATAGGACAACATTAATCATCGCCCATAGACTTTCGACCATTACCCATGCAGATAGAATAGTCTTAATTGAACATGGGGAAATTGCTGAAGTAGGAACACATGAGGAATTAATGGTAAAGCAAGGAAAATATTATCAGCTATTCCAAGTGCAGCAATTAGATAATTAGAGATTAATAGGAAAGCTCTGAGGAGAATGTCTGCCTCAGAGCTTTTTATTATTATGATGATATTTTTGATATATGCGAATCACTTTATCTAAATGCTCAAGTTGTTCCTCATATTCAACAATCGCCGAAAGAATATGCATTAAATGAAAAGGTTGAAATTCATCTTCCACTTCATTATTTTTAATTTCTTTTAAAAATGCATTCATCAATTGTTCTCTGTTAAAAATATTTTCATTAAAAAGTTCAAATTCTTGAGGGACTCGCCCTATGAATTTTTGCAGCAGTTGTTCATGATAACTTAATAAATAATCAAGTTTTTCACGTGTGCTGTTTTGTAAAGCGCTAGGAAGTTCAAACAAAATATTTTTATAACGATGTTGAAGCTTTAAAAGATCAAAGCTTTTTTGATTGACTTGGATCATCTGTCTATATATGACAAGCTTACGAGCATTGGAATACTCACTTTTTTTAAAATATCTGCGTTCTTCTTTATACATGGAATATAATTGATTATTGCCGCCAATTCTATCCTTCATTGTACCAAGCTCTTTTTTTAGGAGTCGATCTTCTGACGCAAATCTTGTTGAAAGCCGCATCCATTTAATAATATCTTCAGAAACGTCAGAAATTCCTTGAAAAAGCTTCGTTTCATATTTTGGAGGCAAAAAGACGAGATTGACTGCAAAAGAAGACAAGATTCCAAGTAAAATAGTAGATGACCGAATAACCGAAAATTGAAGGAAATCTTCAGTAGGAGCCGACATGACGGCAATAATGGTAACAAGAGCAAGTCGTATTGCGTTCTCCAATTTTAATTTAACCATAATGATAATGGCGATGATAGCAGCAAAACCAATAATTAAAAAGTGATTTCCAAATGTTAATACAAAAACAATGGCAAGGATCGCCCCAATAATATTGCCTTGTATTTGTTCCAATACGGATAAATATGAACGATAGATAGTCGGTTGTATAGCAAAAATAGCTGCAATCCCGGCAAATACTGGCGCCGGGATATGGAGAAGCTCTGCAACATAAAGCGCTAAAATAATGGCTATTCCCGTTTTAAGCATGCGGGCACCAAGCTTCATGATTATAAATTCCTTTCCTAAAACCTATTTCATTTCTTTCAAGGCATGTTCAACTGCTTGTATTGTTTCTATAATGTCTTCTTCAGAATGGGCGGTTGTAATAAACCAAGCTTCGTATTTTGAAGGAGCTAAGTTAATGCCTTGATGTAGCATCTTTTTGAAAAATGACGCAAATAATTCTCCATCAGTTGCTTCAGCTTGTTCGTAGTTTATCACTTTTTCTTTTGTAAAATAAATGGTTAATGCTCCTTTTAAGCGGTTAATCGTAATCGGGGCATTATATTTTTTAGCTGCATTCAATATTCCTTCTTCCAACATGGCTCCTAATTTATCAAGTCTTTCATATATTCCTGGTTCCTGAAGAACTTCAAGGCAAGCAATACCAGAAAGCATCGATGCTGGATTGCCCGCCATTGTTCCAGCTTGGTAAGCGGGTCCGAGAGGAGCTACCTTTTCCATAACTTCTTTACGGCCTCCGTAAGCACCGATTGGAAGTCCGCCTCCAATAATTTTTCCGAGAGCTGTTAAATCAGGTGTAATCCCAAGTAAATTTTGTGCTCCTCCGTACATAAAACGGAATGCGGTAATGACTTCGTCAAATATGAGCAATGCTCCTTTTGCGTGTGTCATTTCCTTAACCTTTTCAAGATAACCTGGAAGAGGTTCAACAATTCCGAAATTCCCTACAATAGGTTCTGCTAAAACTGCCGCAATTTCACTACCCCATTTATTCATTGCTTCTTCGAAAGTTTCGAAATCATTAAAAGGAACCGTAATGACTTCCTTTGCAATACTTTCAGGCACACCGGCAGAATCGGGCATGCCAAGCTGAGAAGGACCAGAACCGGCGGCGACCAATACCAAATCTGAATGTCCATGATAACATCCAGCAAATTTCAGGATTTTATCTCTGCCTGTATAAGCTCTTGCTACGCGAATGGTTGTCATAACAGCTTCGGTTCCGGAATTGACGAAACGCACCTTATCGAGAGAAGGGATTGCTTCTTTAATCATTTTGGCGAATTTTACCTCATGTGGAGTTGGTGTTCCGTATAATACCCCTGTTTCGGCTGCCTGCTTAATTGCTTCAGTAATATGTGGATGCGCATGACCGGTAATAATTGGGCCATAAGCTGCTAAATAATCTATATAGCGATTTCCATCAACATCGTATAAATAGGCGCCTTTTCCCTTTTCCATCGTTACGGGGGAGCCGCCTCCCACTGCTTTATAAGACCGCGATGGGCTATTTACGCCCCCGACAATATGTTCTAATGCTTCCTTATGTAATTCATCTGACTGTGAAAATTTCATAACTGCCTCTCCTTATACTATAAGCTTCTATTCATTGTAGTCGTTCAACGAATTCTGTGCAATTATTGGCATGCTTGGTCTATGTGCAAACTGCTTTACGTAAAATAAATGGACAAGAAATAAAGAGGTGATTTCTTATTTGGTACATCATCTTTTTTGCAGTCATTATTTGTATACTTATGGCGCTAAGAATATTGTTTTTGCCTGATCGATTTAAATTCAAACAAGTATCTTTTGAAAACTTTGCCTTCCTCGGGTGCACATATGCAATTATTATGATAGGCTTTGGTCTCCTTTTTTTATTGCTTGAGCTTAAAGGGATGACAATCATTATTGATTCGACCATTGTTCAATATAAAAGTTGGAATGAACGGCTTGGTACATCATTGTATTTAAGTGCGATTACACTTTTTTCAGTTGGGTATGGTGACGTTGTTCCGGTAGGATTGGGGCGTTTGCTTGTCATGGTTGAAGCTCTTCTCGGATATACTATCCCCGCTGCTTTTGTTGTGCGTTCTTTTATAGAATATGAACCTCGGAGTCGGAAATAAATGAAGGAATCTGATAGGCTAGATATAATAAGTATGAATCGGAGGTGAAAATCATGACGTATAAATTAAACGACCTAGCTCCGGATTTTACATTACCCGCAAGTAATGGAGAACAAGTATCGCTTGCAGACTATCATGGGAAAAGTCATGTAGTTCTTTATTTCTATCCAAAGGATATGACGCCAGGATGTACGACACAAGCTTGTGACTTCAGAGATTTCCATAAAGATTTTTCTGATTTGGATGTGGTTATTTTAGGGGTGAGCCCAGATCCTTTGGCAAAACATGAGAAGTTTATCGATAAATATAATCTGCCATTTTTGTTGCTTGTTGATGAAAATCACGAAGTTGCTGAAAAATATGGAGTATGGAAATTGAAATCAATGTTCGGAAACGAATATATGGGAATTGAACGCTCAACCTTTATTATCAATAAAGAAGGCATCCTTGTAAAAGAATGGAGAAAAGTAAAGGTACAGGGACATGTTGAAGAGGCACTTCAGTTTGTGAAAGAGGAATTGGCATAAAAAATATTTGCCTATTTCTTTCAGATCTTGGCTGTTGTCCATTCTAAAAATGGCTACCTGCATAATGTATATTAGGGCATACCTCCTCAATAGGAAAAAAATTGTGGGTTGTTAATAACAGCCCTATTTTTTTATGCAAAAATCATAATTGAGAATTAAATCTTCATTAATGATAATATATATACATATACTTGATTGTAATGGAGGGGCTATTTTGAAAATATATACTAAATCAGGTGATAAAGGTACAACTTCATTAGTCTATGGTGAAAGGGTATCAAAAAGTGATATTCGGGTGGATGCTTATGGAACTTGTGATGAAGCAAATTCTATGATAGGTCTTGCTCTAAGCCATTTAACCGATATCGAAAACTCCGAAATTAAAGAATTATATTCATTTTTACATAAAGTCCAAACAACCCTTTTTCATGTTGGAAATGAATTATCTACACCAGCTGGAAAAGAAGTGAAATGGATGCTGCAAGCAACAGAAATTGAAGATTTGGAAAAAATGATTGATCAATTAGATGGGGGTTTACCCCCTTTGAGAAATTTTATCCTTCCGGGCGGTCATCCAGCGGGAGCTTCTCTTCACTTAGCGAGAACTATTATCAGAAGGGCCGAAAGAATTACTGTCTCAATTGACAATGTTAATCATTTAGTGCTCTCATATTTGAACAGACTTTCGGACTTCCTTTTTGTAGCTGCCCGATTTATTAATCAAAAGCTTGGTGTGGTAGAATTAAAGCTCCATGAATAAGGAGAAATCATTGACAAAGAAACCGATTTATTAGTACACTCTTTATAAGAATTACTATTAGATAATGAATTTTACTTTAGAAAAGAGGTGCATGGCGGTGTCAGATATTCAATTAAAAGAAGCAATCCATACATTGAAAGAGACGGGAGTCCGAATTACACCTCAACGTCATGCGATTTTGGAATATTTGATTCATTCAATGTCGCATCCAACGGCAGATGACATATATAAATCACTTGAAGATAAATTTCCAAACATGAGCGTGGCCACTGTCTATAATAACTTGCGTGTATTTCGCGAAGCCGGATTAGTTAAGGAACTTACTTATGGAGATGCTTCCAGCAGATTTGATTTTGTAACTTCAGATCACTATCATATTATATGCGATAATTGTGGGAAAATAGTTGATTTCCATTATCCAGGACTAGATGAAGTAGAACAACTTGCGTCCCACGTCACTGGGTTTAAGGTGGGGCATCACCGGATGGAGATATATGGTATATGCCCTGAATGTGATAAAGGAAGTCATTAACACAGCACAATTAAAATAAGCAAGCAACCGGAATACGGTTGCTTGCTTATTTATTTTTCCTTCCCATTTGATTCTGCAGCCAATTCCTCTTCTTTGCGGAATTTACCGTAACAAATAGCAAAAATAAGATATGCGGTAAAACTGAAGATAATCAAAAAGAAAACGGGAATAAGGAAAAGCAAGTAGCCCATTGTTATTAAAATTAAAATACATAGAACAGTTGAAAGGATATACCTAACCGAAAAGAAAAATGAATTTTTAATAAGCTGCCATATAGATAGCCTATAATGGGCCATCATGGGAAAAACATAAATTAATGTGAACGTGGCGATTAGTCCTAACAAAAACAAAGATGCAAATAAAAAAATATGTAATTTTGGATTGAATGTGTTAACTAACATAAAATCAATGTAAAAAATACTAGCAAAAACAAAGAAAATGATTCCTAATATAAAACTCTGCTTGAAATTTTCTTTGAAAAAACGGAAAAAGGGTATTAATATAGCAGTATCTTTTTTCATTACCCATTGCCTGATTACTGCGACCATTGCAGCCGTAGCTGGAAAAATGGTGACGATTGGTAGGCACATCGTAAACCACAGAATGTTTAATAAGAAGAAAAATGATAAAACTTCAAGTATGCTATATAATCTACTATTTAAAATGTTCATTTATCTCACCAATAATATAGATTATTCTTTTTCGATTCTTTTCTTATTATAATCTTCATCAAATTCTTTTCCTTCTAGGTTAGGGTCAACTGTAAGCGGTTCGCGGCAATGCATGCACATATCAACCCGCCCTAAGATTTTTGTAGGCTTACCGCAGTTAGGACATACAACTTGTAAAGCTTTAGTGGACAGCATCCCGATCCAAAAGTAAACAAGTGTACTTGCTATTATTGCCAAAAGCCCTAAAATCATAAAAATTGTCATAATTACGACGTGATTTTTAAAGAATATCCCAAAATACATAATAATAAATCCAATAAATACAAGAGATAATGCGAATGTACGTATTTTATTAATTTTACTTGAATATTTTTTTCCCATCTATAAGCCCTCCCGAAAATAAACTATATCATAATCAGCTAAAAACATCTTGCAATATTAAGGCGATTAATTGAACATGCAGGAAATCCTTAAATGACTGTCGAAATGAAAAAGGAAAATGCATTGGAGGAATTGAAAATGGAAGACATCCTAAGACCTATATATCAGGAAAGAGCAAGCCAAGACAACACTCTAGGTATAGTTAAAATTGAAAAAAAACATAAAGCTGCTACCTTAACAGATACGTTCGATGTAATTTTATTGATGATTGTCGAAGAACAAGAACAACCGGTCTACAATAAACATTATCAATATGAAGACAAAAAGGCTGCACTGCATATAGTTACTGAACAACAACTTAATGAGTGGCTGCTACTTGGTTCTAATCGTAAAATTGTTGAATGGATATATGAAGGCAAAATTTTATTCGATAGAAATGATTATTTGGAAAAACTTAAAATCGAACTTGAAGATTTCCCTTTCTATGGAAGGAAAATTAAAATTGGTTTAGAATTTGCAAAGTTAATAAGAAGATATATGGATGGGAAAGCCTTTTTCGAAACGGGTCAATATTTGGATGCCTTCAATCATATTGTTCATTCATTACACCATTTAGGCAGACTTTCTATAATTGAAAATGGATTTCATCCAGAACTTACAGTTTGGAATCAAGTAAAGCAAATAGAGCCGGAAATATTCAAACTGTACGAAGAATTAATTAAAAGTGAGGAGCCTATTGAAAAAAGATTAGAACTTTTATTTTTGGCAAGTGAATTCTTAATATTTTCAAGAACATCAGACGGAGCGGCTCATTTGCTTGAAGTAATGGGAACCCAAGATCAATGGAGTATAGATGAAATATTTAAACATCCTGAAATAGTTCATTATGGAGTGGACTTTAGTCTTTTACTTGAATATTTAATTGAAAAGGACTTCATACAGGTAGTAGAAGTAGAGACAAAGGGGCATGGATTATTTCATAGATGCTATCGAATAAAAATATAATTCTATTCTTTATTATTTTTTATTAACTTTCCTATTGACGAGTTTAATTAATCTTGTTATAGTAGTAAACGTCGCTGCTAGGACATAAACATTTTAGCGAAATGCGATAAAAAAATAATGGTTGACTTTAATATCGCAAAGTGATATTATAAAAAGGTCGCTGTCAGAAAGCGACCAAGTTTGATCTTTGAAAACTGAACGAAACGAAGCGTTAAAAATAATTTTGCAAGACCAGCTAGAGTTAAGGAACAAAGGCTAAGAACGCCACGTCCTGTGGCAACGCCTTTGTTAGTACATCCTGTACTTCAAAACTACTTTAATGAGAGTTTGATCCTGGCTCAGGACGAACGCTGGCGGCGTGCCTAATACATGCAAGTCGAGCGGACTTTTGGGAGCTTGCTCCCAAAAGTTAGCGGCGGACGGGTGAGTAACACGTGGGCAACCTGCCTGTAAGACTGGGATAACTTCGGGAAACCGGAGCTAATACCGGATAACTTCTTTTCTCGCATGAGGAGAGGTTGAAAGAT
>NZ_JANJGU010000005.1 GCF_024626525.1 Lederbergia panacisoli | reverse complement strand
TATTAAAATGTTTCCAGCCAGCCCATGGACTTTCCGCGATTCCTTTGAAAATGTTGTAATCCTTAAACGCCATTATAATTCCGTACATCGGAATGTAGCTAAAGATGAAAATGAAGATAATGGCAGGAATAACCATTAATTGGAGTTCCCACTGACGCGATAGTCTAAAGAAAAGCGATTTCTTTTTTGGCATGATTACAATATCTTTATTTACAACTGCCTTTTCCATTTCATCCCCCCATTTACCCCTTAATTTACAAATTTTTATCTATATAACAATTTAACATTATCAAAACGGGGGTAACTTACCTCCCGTACTCTCACTTTGCAAGATAAGGCAACTTTTCTTTTAAGTAGTTAATACTAATTTCCACGCTTTCAAAAGGGGTTTTTCGGCTTGCATCTTGCTCAACGATCCACCACTGAACATTAGCGCCGTCTCCGATATTTAATACTGCTTCTATATCGACACCGCCTGTACCTAGCTCAGCAAAAAACTTTTCATCATCAGTAGTCATATCTTTTAAATGTACGAGTGGTGTTCTATTATGATATTTTTTAATCCATTCAACCGGACTTTCTCCAGCTTTTGTTAGCCAATAAATATCAAACTCTGTTTCTAAATTTTCTGGGCTCACATCATCGAAAATACTTTCAAGTGCCGTTCTGCCATCTGATAAGCGGTCAAGCTCGAAATCATGATTATGATAACAAAGTGTAATGCCTTCCTTGCGACATTCCTCGCCTGCTTTTTCTAGAAATGGAATAAGTTTTTTGTAATCTTCTTCGCTTCTTTGGTCTGGCATAAGGAAAGGGCATACAATAAACTTACTGCCAAGTACTTTTTGTTCTTCAATTACTTTTGCTAAATCACTTTGTAATGCATCGAGTGAAACATGGCTTGAAGCTGCTTTAAGACCGTATTCTTCAAGTAAAGCTTTTACTTCTTTTACATCTAGGCCACCATACCCCGCAAATTCAACACCATCAAAGCCCAGCTCAGCAACTTTTTTCAGTGTACCTGCAAAATCTTCGGCACTTTCGTCTCGCAAAGTGTACATTTGAACTGCTACTGGAATCGTTCTCATCATACATCCCCATTTCTAATGTTTTTCAAAACGCAGATTTTCCGAATCTTGTAAGTCCAGGAATATTAACAGAAGATTTACTATTCTAAAATATTTATTATTAGTAGTTATGTAAATAGTATCTTACCTTCTAATAATATTTGCACTTAAGATTTGTTGAAAGAGTTTACTATTAAACGTTTACATATTTAGGTGTTTATTACTAGTTAATCGTTTCAACTGATGTAATTGTATTACAATTTTTTCTTTCTTTCAATACATTTTTACAATTTATTATATTTTTTGTTATAACCATTTAAAGTTCTTACTATTATCATACACATTTTTCGACGTAAATCTACATTTTTAAAAAATTTCTTTTAAACGATTAACTTTTTTCTGTTATTATAGTACAATAGCGAATATATGAAAGCGGTATCAAACTTTAATCCTATTTGGAGGTGGAATCATGGTAAGTATGAAGGATATTGCTAGAAAAGCGGGGGTCTCAATTGCAACGGTTTCTTATGCATTAAATGGAAGTTCTAAAATACCCGAATCGACGCGGAAAAGAATCATGGAAATTGCAAATGAATTAAATTATGTCCCAAATGCTGCAGCACGATCATTAAAAAAGCAAGAAACAAAAATTATAGGTATATTTTTCATTCTTGATTATAGCGGAAGTTTTTTTGGACCCATTTTGCAAGGAATATATGAAACACTTGCCGATACTGAATATGAAGTAATTGTTTGCTACGGCGAAAATTCACATCGCTTTTTACCTGAGCAGGTTATTGACGGTGCCATCATACTAGATGCCGGATTTTCTAGTGAAGAATTGATTAAGAATGCCAATCAAGGACATAAAATAGTAGTTTTGGATAGGGAGATTGATCATCCAAATATCAATCAAATTTTACTAGATAATCGAAGCGGTGCTGAATTGGCTATTAAGCATTTATTAGAAAAAGGGCACAGAAAGATATATATAGTAAAAGGACATGCCGATGCCTATGATGCAAACGAACGCCTATTTGCCGTTAGGGAGGCCATTAAACAATATAAAGATATCGAATATCAAGAAATTGAAGGATTTTTTGACAAAGAGTCCGGGGAACTAGCTGCAGAAAAAATGGTTCAGGAATACAGTGGACCAGTTGCTGTTTTTTGTTTAAATGACATGATGGCAATAGGAATGTATGATTATCTCGCAAAAACAAACTATCGTGTAGGAAAACATTTTCATATTATTGGGTTTGATCATACTGAGCTTTCTCAATATGTGACTCCGAAATTAGCAACCATAGATTATTCAAAACGTAAGTGGGGGGCTTTAGCTGCTCAGAATTTATTAAAATTACTTTCCGATCAACAAGTTTCAAATGATGTCATTCAAGTTTCCCTTATTAAAGGTGAATCGGTTCAAAATGCAAAAAATGAAATATTAAATTAAAAAGATGGACAGGGTCTTTTTTCAAAACCTTGTCCATCATTCTATTACTTTATTATTTTTGTCGAATCAACGTATTTTCTCGCCAAAGCTGTCAAACCTTTAAAATCCTTCTTCCCAAGCATATCCTTGTCAATTATATTACTTCCAATCCCTACACCGATAACACCATGTTTAAAATAATCTTGTATATTGCCTAGATCTACTCCGCCGGTTGCAATGATTTTCACATCAGATAAAGTCGCTCTAATTTCCTTTAAATAGTTTAAACCGAGGGCCCCCATTGGAAATAATTTAACAGCTTTTGCTCCCGCTTTTATTGCTTTCATAATTTCCGTTGGAGTCATGACCCCAGGAAATATTTCTATCCCTTCCCTGCAAGCTAGTTCCACTACATCCTCATCTAAATTAGGAGTAACAAGATATTGAGCCCCGGCACGAATCGCCGAAGAAGCCATCTCTACATCTAATACTGTTCCCGCACCAATAAAGACATCATCATGTTTAAAATGGGTCCTCCATTCGCTAATAATTTCTAATGCTCCTTCTGTATTCATCGTAACCTCTATAAAGCGAATGCCTCCCTCAACTAACGCTTCTGCAAGTGGGATACTGTCCTTATGATTTATTCCTCTAACGATGACAATAATTTTTTCTTTTTCTAACCTTTTTATAATATTCACTGGATGCCCTACCATTCTGCTACACTACCATCTCGATGTCGCCAAACGGGATTTTTCCAATCATGTCCTACTTCTGCCATTTTGCGGACAATATCCTCATCGACTTCAATCCCAAGACCATGACCTGTTGGAATATCAACATGGCCGTCACTATACGAAAATACAGAAGGATCTTTTAAATAATCAAGCAAATCATTTCCTTGATTATAATGAATTCCTAAGCTTTGCTCTTGAATAAATGCATTGTGTGCTGTCGCATCTACCTGTAAACAAGCTGCTAGTGCAATGGGTCCAAGTGGGCAATGAGGTGCAACGGCTACATCATAGGCTTCTGCCATAGAAAAGATTTTCTTGCATTCTGTTATTCCACCGGCATGTGATAGATCTGGCTGAA
Source organism: Lederbergia panacisoli (assembly GCF_024626525.1). Classification (GTDB taxonomy): domain Bacteria; phylum Bacillota; class Bacilli; order Bacillales; family Bacillaceae_C; genus Lederbergia; species Lederbergia panacisoli. The sequence continues at coordinate 225,479 of NZ_JANJGU010000005.1, read as the reverse complement.
TAATATCTACATATCCATCCTGGAATAAATTCTTAAAGTCCCAACGCGAAAACATTCTTTCACCTGTTGCGATTGGAATATTTGTCGAATTAGCAATTTCTCTTAATGCTTCATTATTTTCAGGTAGTACAGGTTCTTCGATAAACATTGGACGAAAAGGCTCTAATTCCTTTGCCAGTATTTTTGCCATCGGTTTATGTACACGACCATGAAAATCAATCCCGATCCCTAAATAATCTCCAACCGCTTCACGTACCGCTGCGATTCGCTCGACAGCCTCGTCAATTTTTTTATACGAATCAATATATTGCAATTCCTCTGTCCCATTCATTTTTACGGCTGTAAAACCATTATCAACTGCTGCTTTTGCAGCCAAACCAACATCAATGGGCCTGTCTCCCCCTATCCATGAATATACACGTATCGATTCCCGGCAAGCTCCACCCAATAATTGATATATAGGCGTTTGCAGGAACTTCCCTTTAATGTCCCAAAGTGCTTGGTCAATTCCAGCAATTGCACTCATAATGATTGGACCACCACGGTAAAATCCAGATCTATACATGACATTCCAATGATCTTCAATTCTTAAAGGATCTTTCCCTATTAAATAGGCCATTAATTCTTCAACACATGTTTTAACCGTGGCCGCTTTTCCTTCAACAATCGGTTCACCCCAACCAACAATCCCTTCATCCGTTTCAACTTTAAGAAAAAGCCATCTAGGAGGAACTTGAAATAGTTCAAAACTAGTAATCTTCATTTTACTCACCTTTTTCCTCGAAGATAAAAAGAGATGATGGCAAAGCCATTATCTCTTCCTAATAATAAATAGACTCTCGGGATTCACCGAGTCTGATGGTACAAGGTCTTCTTGTACTATTTTTATTTCTTCCCTACATTTAATAGGTAATATTTCACTTTTTATAAGTAGAATTGCCCGTTCTATATTGAACGAGATAATTATCTACATACTACGTACGAGCTAGCCACCGTTGATTTCCGTTCCAGGCGGGCGCTTTCCGGGGGGCGTACGGTGAGCCTCCTCGGTCGCTTCGCGCCCTGCGGGGTCTCCCCTTTCACGCAGATCCCCCTGGAGTCGCCGCCTTCCACTCCAATCAACTAGGATATTCTTTTGAATATGGGAAGGCCCCCGATTATACCTTGTTCTACATCCAAATACGGAAGAACATTCCATACTTTTGGGAAAGATAGTCCTAGACTTTTTTACTAAGATTACTGGAACATTCAAACAAACGAGAAAAAGTCGATTATTACATGAAATCTGTTCAAAATCAGTCTACAAAATGTGCTACAACCGCACTTATGCCATCATGACGTGTCATCACATTGACGCTTGGTATACTCATTAAAAAGATGAACTGTAGTTATCGTCAATCGCTTCATCTTGTTAAAGGGTCTTTCTTAATGGTTTGTTGCTTTTTAAACAAAATCTATTGAAGGTTGATTGTAGCGAAAGTGCGAGACTCCTGCGGGATCAGCGGGACAGGTGAGACCCCGCAGGCGTTTACGCCGAGGAGGCTTATAGAAATGCGTAAGCGCCTTGATTAGCCCCGACAAGCATAAGACAGATTAGGCAGTGGCTTGCCTTTTAGCCACGTAGTAATATGACTTATGACCTCGAGGGGCTAGGCGCTGCAGCTAGACAAACCGCCCGCCCCGCGGAAAGCGAGCAACTGTAGCGGAAATCAACCAAGCACTATCTTGGTAAGCACAGTATCTACAAAACTTTTAAAAAATTAATATGTCTTCAGCATGTCTTTTTTTGAAAAAGTTTTGAAAAAGCATACCAAACCTTCAATAAGGTTCAAGTTCTATTTATTTAACTGCAACTTTTTCTTCCTTGGCAAATTGTTGCATGTTTTCTCTGTAATGCATCCATATATCTACCATTGGTGCTTTCCAATCATTTTTAACATCTACATGATTGATTCTGAAAAACGTAGCATACCGGATATTTGGTGAAATATTCGGTCCTATACCATGTGCTAACTGGTAATGACACAGTATAACATCACCTGCTTTTCCTTTTATTTGAATAGGTTCCGGCATATCAATTGGCGGTATACCTTCTAACAAAGCCTCTGGACCGTGTTCCCTAAAATATTGTTCATACTTTAGATGAGTACCTGGCCAAACTGTGAAATTTCCTGAATCATCTTCCGGTAAATCACTTAGTAACATCCCAACTAAAGCAGTAAAATTCTGAATCGTACCTTCAGTAACACCGTTATTTGGTGAATACATTCCATCGATATGCGGGCTAGCAGGTGCAATCGGGTCCTCCATTCTTGGAAAACGGAGTGCGATTTGCGCTCCATTAATAGGATATGTTTTTTCCAAGTCTATGACCGAATTAACAAGGTCAAATACAGGTGTTTTGTTAAAAAGATCCGAGATGACAGACGAATATTGTATTTCAGGGCAGTACGACTGAGAGCGAAGAATGGGCAGATTCTCCTTATTCATCCCTTCTTCACCAAGCGAATGGTTTATTGCTTTTTTCACTTCGTCCAGCATAACTTGCGGGATAACCCCTGGGATCACTACAAAACCATTATCATATAACTCTTTTCTTTGATTATAAGATAATTTCACTTCCATCACCTCTCCAATTTGATTGCGCTTTCATTATAGTACAAGCCAAAGCATGTTGCAATAAAATTCAATTAATTCAAAAGAGTAAGTTTAAATTTAGAAAAACTATTTCATTTCTTTTTTTCATATTCTGACTTTGCTAAATGTACTGATCCAATCAGTCCTGCGGAATCTCCAAGACTGCCAATCGTAATGTTAGGAAATTCATTATTCGAATAGTGTTTTTTGAAAACCTTCTGTATTGGTTCTAAAATAAATTTACCTGCCGCCGCTGCTCCTCCTCCAATCACAATAGTTTCTGGATTCAATAAAAACGTAACAGTCAAGAGTTTATATGCTAACGTCTTACCAACATAATTAAATATCCCAATCGCTGCTTCATCATCCTGTAAACAAGCTAAATACACATCCTTAGAACTAATTGTTCCATCAGCCAACTTTAAAATTGTTTGTTCTCCAGATTGGATTGCTTCACTCGCTAATCGGCTGATACCACTTGCCGAAGCTATCGTTTCAAGACAGCCTGTTTTTCCACAATTACAAAGGTAATTTACCCCTTCGACCGGATCATGTCCTAATTCTCCAGCATAAAAATCGGACCCTGTTACCATTTGACCGTTTATCATAACTCCAGCGGCCATTCCTGTCCCCAACGTTAAACATATTAAATTTTTTGAGCCCTTACCGCTTCCAGCCAATGCTTCACCTCTCGTATAAACACGAACATCATTGTCAATAAACACAGGAACACCTAATCTCTTTTCCATTTCAGACGCAAACGGAACATCTTCATAACCTAAATTGACTGCTCTAATAACAATACCGATATTCGGATTCACTTTACCGGGAACGCCCATTCCGATACAGCTTATATTATTTTTATAGCCATTTCTTTCTGCCAATATATTAATCTCACTTGCAATTAAATTGAAAAATTCTTTTGGATTACTCGTCTTTTCTGGAAAATTAGGCTTCAAGGTTGGGATGCTTACTTTTTCTAGTAATTCTAAATCATGATTAAAGATTCCTATAACCGTGTTCGTCCCTCCGATATCTACCCCAATTACTCCCTTTTCCATAACATCGCCCCTTCTCTTAATTTTCTTATTAAGTTGAATTTTATCATGGTACTTCATCATTGAGCAATTTTTCAAAAAATATTTAAAGGTTTTTACCCATTATCCTGTTCAAACCATAAAATAGAAAAAGTATATTTAACTTTATTACCTTAAAAAAGGAGTGAAAATATCTTTGGAAACCATTATTTTTATTGGCTGCTACAAAACTGGAACAAGCGCGGAAGCACTATTCATTGCAAAAGAATTAGGCTATTTTATTGTTTTATTTACTAACAAAAAAACAATTAGCTTCTCCCCCATTGACCACCAAATTTATTCGAATAATATATTTGATGAAGATTTCATATTAAATGAGATTGATACTTTAATAGAGCAAGGATACCAAATTCGAGCATGTTTAAGTTTTATTGACCCCTTTGTTTCCTATGCCGCAAGCCTTTCGAATAAGTTAGGACTAACAAACTTATCAGTTGACTCCCTCTCCTTAATGGAAAATAAGCTCTTTGTCAGAAACAGATTAAAAGACCACCCCGGTACTCCTTTCTATACAGCTATCGATGAAGCGTGTTCACTAGAAAAATTGCTTAAGAATGGTAACCTCCCGCTCCCTTTCATTCTAAAAAACCCAATATCAACTGGAGCAAAGGATGTTATGTTCGTTGAAAGTTTAGAAACATTTAATAATGCAATTCATTATTTACAAAAATTCAAAAATCCTATGTTACTAGAAGAATACATTCCTGGGCCCCAATACTTAATTGAAATCATTGTACTTAATAGCAAGATTTTCGTCATAGCCGTTATTGAGCAGGAAGTTGTATACGAGGGGATTTTTCTAGTTGAAGGATATCACTATCCCGCTCAATTGGAGAATAAGGAATACGAAAGCTTGATTGAGTCGATAAAGGGTATTGTCGAAAGACTTGAATTAACAAATGGATCATGCCATGTCGAGATGAGAAATACGCAGGTCGGGTGGAAGTTAATTGAAATAAACCCAAGAATGTCCGGTGGAAATATGAACAGAATTATTGAAGAAGGAACGGGAATCAATCTTATTAAAGAAATTATTAAAATGTATGCAGGAGAACAACCTGCCATCATTCCTAAAAAAGCTAAATATGTATATGCCCGCTATTTAACCGTAAAATCTACAGGCATTCTTGTGAAAATACATGGAAAGGATGAAGCGTTGAAACACACCGGAGTAAAATTGGTAGACATTAAGGCAGATGAAGGAGATCTGCTTTCCATACCGTACTCTATGGGCAATCGATATGGTAGTGTGATTGCAGTCGGAAATTCTAAGGAAGAAGCAAAAGCAAATGCCAACAGAGCAGTAAAGGAAATAAGATTTTATATTGAACCTCTTGAGAAAATGGGATTATGAAATTGGGTAGTCTAATTAAGTCCATATTGTCACTTTATTTACACCATCCCTTCCCACCGCAATATAATAGTTAATAAAGGAACAACGAGGGGGACTGACATCTAATTGCCTAGTCAAAACGAAAAGCACACTATATACAACGCGTTAGTTGAACTAAAAGGATTGCAGGATTTATTAACAGAATCATCATCAAAATATTTCGGTAGTAAGCTCGCAGATTTAGTAGGAGTAGATACAATCCCTTTCATAATGTATACACATAACGGCTTATTACATCGAATCGGAAGGGATGCGATTTATAATAATGAAACATTTGTAACCAACTATTTTCGCATTGAATCGATCGATGATGAAAGCGGAAGAGCCAATATTTCTTTGCTTCGGCCATTCGATATCCACGGAAAAAATACCCTTTCAATCGACGAACTAATCGTATTAAAAAAAACATCCTCATCAACTATCATTGATTTATCACAAATAAACGGTATTCAGCCCTTAGATACAGATTATATAAAAAGAAAGATTATTATTGAACAAAAGTGGTAATACAGCAAATTCACTCTAGAAATATGTAGGGTGATTTTTTTATAGCTGCGATCACACTAAAACTACACGTCTGTCAGTTACAAAAGAAAAAGAAAATGAATCTAATATACAAGGATTTAAGAAATGAAAAAGGAGATTATGCAATGACATTGATAGGAATGTTACATCATCGGAAAGATCCAAAAACGGTCATTAAATCATATGCTTATGCCGCAGTGGCTAAAGCGGAAGGTGCAACATTTTTCTACTTTTCCCCCGGTAAAGTGAATTTTGCCAACAGTACAATTAAAGGTCAGGTGTACGAAAACGGAAAATGGGTAGAAAAGACAATGCCTTTCCCTGATGTTATTTATAATGCAGGGAGCCCAGAAAAGCTAAACAAGTCTAAAGATATCATACAAAAATTAAAAGATAAAATTCCTTTTACTACTCACTCAATCGGGAATAAATGGAATGTCCAAAAAAGATTGAATGATGCAAAGGAATTTTCGAATTATCTCATTCCATCGGAAATCATTAAATCCAGCGATAGTTTTTTTAAATATATTGCGGCCTTTGATAAAGTGGTTTTTAAACCAATAGATGGACGAAAAGGTAAAGGAATTTATTTCATTACTAAAAAATCAAATGGGTTCCAAGTACAAACAGATTCAAACAGCAGATTTTATACAACTCAACAATTAACTAATCTCATTAAGGATAAGGTAAAAACCGGTATATATATTTTACAACCATATATAACTTCGGTAACTGAGTCTGGGCAAGTTTTTGATTTTAGACTCCACGTTCAAAAAAATGGAGAAGGAAATTGGGTAATCACGACTATATATCCACGGATAGCTCCGATGGGATCCATAATTGCAAACATTAATAATGGTGGATATACGATTTATTTAGAGCCGTTCTTGGAACAGGAATTTAAAGATGAAGCATTTAATATTAAACGAACACTAGAGCATTTTGCTTTATCACTTGCTAAACACTTAGATGAGCTGCAAATGGTACTTTACGATGAAATCATCGATGAAATTGGCATAGATGTCGGGTTGGATAAAAATCATAAAATATGGATTTATGAAGTAAACTGGCGACCAGGTTGTCCTCCTGCTTTTTACTTAGAATTAGATGTTGTGACGAATTCTATTCGATACGCTATGTACTTAGCTAAAAATCAACAAACCATAAAAGCCAAAATTAGACAACTAAAAAGAGAAAAGAATAAAGAGCAAAGAGAACTTCCGATCATTGCGATTACAGGAAGTGCAGGTAAAACAACTTCAAAGGCTTTTCTTGCATCCATTCTTTCAAAAAAATGGAATGTTTTTGAATCGAAGGATTACTGGAATACAACTGATCATACGAAAAAGCATAAGGAACTAATCGACTCATCACATGAAGCAGTAGTATTAGAGTATGGAATGGCCTACCCAGGTATCATTACCGAACATTGTAAAATCATTAAACCTAATATAAGTATTGTAACAAATATCGGTCTAGCACATGTTGGAAACTTCAATAGTGATATTAGAGGAGTGGCCCATGCCAAGTCAGAGTTAATCCACGGAATGGATCAGCAAGGCTTGCTCATCGTGAATAAAGATGATGCTAATTCTAGGTATTTGGAGACTGATAGATTCAATGGGAAAATCTTAACGGTTGGAATTAAGTCAGCCGCGGATTATAGGGCCTATGATGTAAAATATGCTCAAGAAGGCATGGAATTTAAAATGAGATTGCAAGGTAAAGTAATCCAACTATATATTCCTATCCTAGGTGAACATCATGTTTATAATGCTCTTAATGCAATTGCAGTTGCAGACCAGCTAGGATTTTCCCCGATGGATATTAAAGCAGGATTAATCTTTAAAAAGCCACCAAGAAGATTAACCATTTACAATTTGAAAAATAACATTACCGTCATTGATGATACGGTTCACTCTCATCCCCAAGGGGTTCGTGCAGCGATTGATGTTCTATCCAATATTGGAAGGAACCGGTCAATTGCGATTATTGGACAAATGAGAGAACTCGGTGACTTAAGAGAAGCAGAATACCGGAAAGTTGCCGAGTATGTATTAAGCAAAAAAGTTGACTATCTAATCACATATGGTTTTAGAACAGATGAAATAAGCAATCACGCAAAAGCAAAAGGATTTTCTTCGCAAAGAGTGCATCATTTTACAGATAAGAATAAATTACATGATTTACTCTCAAAAATCGTTCGAAATAATGATACAATTTTAGTAAAAGGTGCAAGCAAAACAAATATGTTTGAAACCGTAAAGTTTTTAGAGAAAAAATACGGTTAATTAAGGAAAGGACACCGTTACTCGGTGTCCTCTTTTAAATGGAATGTAATTTCTTTTGCTGCTTTTTTGGCGTGTCTTTTTGCTTCAGCCAAATTGTTCCCTGTCGCAATGACATATGCGTATCGATGCCCTAAAGATAATGGAGGAGTTAGTCGAGTCCCTTTTTTCGGCTTAATATATACTTCAACCACACCTGGTGACTTTTTTGCTTTTCCTCTTCCTGTTACCCTTTCTAAAATACCTTTTTTTGTTAGAATCACATATTGTGTAAATATATGATTTTTTTCTTTACGTTCTATTAAAGGTGTATCTCCCAAATATAACTTTAATGTTTCCTCGACAAGACTAAAACCAAACGCTGCTTTTAGCATGTTGTTCATAGCCCCGCCAGAAATTCTAGGGTTAATTTCAATTATTTTTAATCCACGACCTGTACTTCTTAGTTCGAGATGGAGAACCCCATTTTTAATATTGAATTCCGAGACAACCGAATTCAATACCTTTTCAATTCCAGACTTTAAAAACCCTGGAGGATCTACTAGAACTCCATATCCTGTTATGATAAATCTTTTACCTCGAATAATTTCTTGCTCGATAATCCCTGCAATCATAATATTATTATTGTGAACCATTGCTTCAACTAAGTATTGTTTTCCTTCAATGTATTCCTCGACAATCATTGTTTCATTCTGGTTTTTTTCTTGCAAAATTTTGACATGTCTCATATATTCATTTTTATTCGCAGCATATAACACATCTTTAGATCCTGTTGATTTAGGAGACTTAACAATTACTGGAAAGGTCATTTTTTCAATAACGGAATCTAAAGAGTCACCTGGATTAATGATAGCGAATTTTGGCGTATAGCTTTGATCCTTTAAAAACGATCGAGTTTCTTCTTTATTTTCCATCATTTCTATTGCCCTCGTTGATGTATAATTTTTACAAAATTCATCACAAAGTTTGGAAGCAATATGAACATAGGAATCTAGAAAACTAACAACCGAGAGAATTTCATTCCCTCTTTGCTTTAATTTAATTATTTCATTTTTCATTTTAACAAAGTTATTTGTATCCACCAAAATCATTTCATGAACATCTTTATATTCTTCCCTTTGTTGAATCTGTCTTTCATTTTTCGTAAAAAGAATGATAAAGTAACCTAATTGTTCTGCAGCCTTAATTGCCTCCCTGCTTGATCCAGATTTATTTGTACCTATAAAGATTATCGTTTTCAACCGGCCCACTCCCTAATAAACTTCAATAAAAACAACTCGATATATATTTATGAAACAAACCGTTTTATGTATAGTTACCTATCATAAAGGACCGATTAATACGAAAATTAGTCTTTTTACGCAGTAATATTTATATGTTGATTTCTACTCAACCTTAGCATTGTAAAGATTAAGTATTTCGCAGCCATAAATTATAAAGGATGAATAAGGATATTCGTACAACCAAGATATTAATTCATTCATATTATGTCTAACGTGAAAGGGAGTGTATTTTCATTATGAAGCCCTTAGAGGTTAGACAGATCAGAACCATCCTTTCTGGAAATTTACTTTTCGGATCCGATGAGACCAAAGTTCATCATGGCGCATATCGCTTAAAACATATAAATAAGAAGCATACAATTTTTTTTTCAAAAAAGAGAATTGTTAATTTCAATCATATAAAAGAATTTTTTCCTTTAGTGATTGTCACGCATCGGAATATTAATCGGAGTATGCAAACTGATGGAGTAACGATCATACAGGTTGACGATACGGATAAAGCGTATTGGAAATTCGTCCGTTACTATCGCAGTCTTTTTAATTTGCCAGTTGTTGCAGTTACAGGTACTTCAGGAAAAACAACGACGAAAGAAATGATAAAGCACATATTGTCTTTTGATAAAAGTATTACAGCAACAGGCATAACTAGTAACTCCCGTACGGCACATTTACAATACTTATTAAGCATTGATGATAATACGGAAGCGGGGGTTTTTGAAACGGCTGTCGGTTCCCCGGGGGATGTTTTACGTGCTTGTGAATACTTCAAACCTACTATAGGCATTATTACAAATATAGGTGAACATCATTTAAATAAATGCAAATCCCCTGCAGAATACATTAAAGCAAAAGGCGAAATGCTGGATGCACTCGATAATAAAGGGGTACTTATCATCAACTCGGAAGATGAAAATAGTAAAAAAATTGATTTTACACATTTTCGCGGTCAAATAATCAAAGTTGGAAAATCAGCTTCTAGCCATTTTATCGCTAAAAATATTCAATATAGTAATAATGGGATGAAATTCACATTGGAGTTTAAACAAAAAGATTATCCGATTTATGTTCCTGGATATGGTGAGCACCAGGTATATAATGCTCTTGCCGCCCTTGCAGCCGTCAACGAAATTGGAATCAATCCTTCAGAAGCAGCTCTTCGCCTAAAAACATACCGTAAATTCAACAAACAATTACAAGTTGTAGATGGTATAAATGACTCTACAATCATAGATGATACATGGAGTATTACAACAACATCTCTAGAAGCAGCTCTCAAAGTATTAGATGAAATTGGGACAGGAAAAAAAAAGGTAGCCATCATTGGAACGATTACAGATGTAGGATCTTGGGGATTTTATATTCATGAGAAGGCCGGGGAAATTGTAAATAATCATAATATAGATGTACTTATAACAATTGGTATGCATGCAAAAATAATCGCAGACCATGCAGTAAAATGTGGTTTTAAATCAAAAGTTTATACATTTAACAATAAAATACTCGTTTACAATTTATTAAGAAAAATGGTAAATAAAAATACTATTATACTAATTAAAGGTGATATGTATAGTAACGCTATCATTGAACTTGCAGGGAGAATCAGGAAAAACCAATCAAAGAAAAATGTACAATCAACTAGGGACAAAGACATTGTCGAATAACGTTCCCCTGTAATATATTGTAATATCCTTTTAGAAAGGGGGTATCGTTTATGGGTGTAGTATGTAATTGTGGTGTTTTAGTAAATGCATTCTCCGCAAATAATAATGTAAAGTTTACTAGTCAAACGGGAACAACAAAAGGAGATCTAACCTACACTGCCGATGTGTGCGCAAACTCGCTCGAAACTTCAACACTAACATTGAGTTTCCATGAAGCGGAAGTTGGAATTAACAATTTCTTATTTACAGCAAATGCCATTACATCTGTGACATGTAAACAAGAAGGTCAAAACTGTGTTATTACAGTACAAGGAACAGGGCTGGTCAATGATCAACAATATTCCTTTGAAGCAGTATTTAGAGATGAAGTAGCATCAGCAGCTAATGACAATGTTCAGAGCTTTGTCATCACAGGTTTCTTTGACCAAAACGGCGCAGCTCCTGTACCTCAAGGGTCGATTGTAGCCCTCGGTTGTAACGAAGAAGCTTAATTAATTTTTAACCCCTCAGTAATCGACTGAGGGGTTTTCCATTTATGCTCTCCCCCCTTCTTTTTGCCAAAATATCCAAGAAATTTACGCTGAAACCGAATAAAGTAATATACACATATGTTAGGGGATGAATATTTTGCATATTAGTAGAGGGAGGTTTGGCCAATATAAGATCTTATCTTCTGAGAAATCTATACGGAAGTATCTATTAGAAACAATGATTTTTACAAGAAATTCATTGTTTACTTTTTTAGAAAAATATAAAGCTGTTGAGATTAGACCAACATATGGTCCTGGTGAAATATTGATAACAACTGAAAATAATGCATTTACAATACAAACGCAAACTAATACTTTGAAGTGTTTAGACAAAGAGAAGCTGTACCAAAACCTAAAAACTAGGACAATAAATCAAAAACATTATATTATTCAACCCAAAAAACTTCCTTCTCGCTTCTTTCAAAGCCCTTTTCAATATTATGTAACAGTCCATCGTGATTCAGCAAATTCAGATTGGAAATACATTTCAAAGACAGAAATGTATAGCTCGGTATTTGGTCGTTTTTTTTATATGTATTTTCTTCAAAAGATTGAACAGCTATCAATATTAACAGCAAAAAAACTGGGTGAGCACTTCCCAGATTGCAATACGATGGTAATAGAGATTCTGTACGATTTAAAAGGCGGAATTTGGATACGGGATGTGATCTTTCATTATTCCAATAGTAAATGGGACCAGAAGAATATTTTATCAAGTGTTGACACACTTTTTCCTTTAATTCCAAAAACAGATTTATTAACGAAAGTAACGTTCTATGATTATATAAAAAAGTACAATCAAGTAATCTTGAAACCATATAACGGACAAGAAGGAAAAGGAATCGTCAAAATCACCGCAAACGACAGTGAAACGTTTGAACTCCATTCTGGCAGAAAAAAGATAATTAGAACATCCATGGAAGAAATGTTTGACTATCTTCAAAGTCATTTTTTAACTAAAAAATATTATTTAATCCAAGAAAAACTACCATTGGCAACTATTAATGATTGCCCATTGGATGTTAGGGTTATTGTACAAAAAAGTAATGACTTATGGAAAGTAACCGGAAAAGCAGTAAAAGTAGCCAGCAAAGAATTCTTTATTACAAATGTAGCCGAAAAGGTGCTAATACTACATGATGCTATTCCTGCTTCAAATATTTCCCATTTAAATTCTTTTATCCTTGAAAGAAAAATTGGTGAGATCTGTATTTCTGCAGCTAGAAAACTGTATACAGGAAATACAAAAATTAAAATTATTGGCTTTGATATAGGTCTAACCAGTCAAGGCGACATTATGATAATTGAAGCAAATTTTGCTCCTGATTTAGCTATGTTTTACATGTTAGAGGATAAAACAATGTATCGCAATATATATCAATTTATAAAGGACGAGAGGCTTCTTGAACATTAATCGTATTCCTGCCCTATTCAGACAAAGATACAAGCAAAGCACCGAAGCAATGCATAAGGTGAAAAAGACAGATATGATTACTTAAAGAGGTGAACCTGATGAATGAAATTGGGTTGTTATACCCGAAAGGAATGCTTTTGAAGGATGATCTTTATCAATTATACGGCCAAGAGGCCAGAAACCTTGGGATAGAACTTATTTTTTTTACAGAGGAGACAATCAATTGGAGTACTAAGACCGTAAAAGGTCATATTTTTATTGATGAAGGATGGCGTAAGAAAAATTCTTCACTGCCCAAATTGCTGATTGTAGCGAATAACAATCTTATAAAAGAAGAGGATTCACGTTGGAGACAATTAATAGTGCCATTCCCGGCATTGGGTTACTTAGGAAAACATAGATGGACAATCTATGAAAAACTTCAAAATGATGGCTTTCAAAATGACTTAATACCTTGTGTAAAAATAAGATCATCTGGACAATTACTTAGAGTTCTTAAGGAATTTAGGAAAGTAGTAGTAAAGCCTACATTTGAATCTTATAACTACTTAATCGAACAGAAAGGGGATCACTATTTTATTACTGGCAAAGGTGAAACAAGGGAAGAAAGCCGGGAAAAATTAAGGGATTTTATTAAGGAATTACAAAGACAGGAAGAAAACATTGTCCAGCCTTATCTTCTTTTTCAAACGAAAGATGGAGGAGATTTTGATATTGAAGTAAATCTAAAAAAAGATGCGGATAAAAACTGGTCAATTAATTATATTGTTCCAAGATTTTATTTAAGAAATGTTCAGAAGTTTATAGCATATAAGGATATCAACAATTTTTTGAAACTCCAATACCCTTATAAATCCACGTTAATTTATCGAAACATTCGGGACTACTCCCTTGATTTTATCCATAGGCTTGAGAATGTATACAAGGATACAAATGAGCTTTCCTTATATGTAAAAGTGGATGATCTTCAGAAAATCTGGGTAGATGAACTTCAATGGAAGATAGAAGAAGTTGATATTGTACAAAGACATCTAAAGGATGCTCTCTCTTTGCAAAGAAGAAAGGAAGGGCTTAAATGACAATCGATTTTATGAAAGAAAAACCAATAATTGCTGTAACAGGCAGCGCTGGAAAAACGACCGTGAAAACAATGATAAGTTCCATCTTAAGAGAAAAATGGATTACGTATGAATCAAGTGACTACCATAATACAACAGAAAACACAATTCAACACAAAGAAAAGATAGGCCCTATTCACCGAGCTGTTGTACTGGAATATGGAATGGGTTTCCCTGGACAAATAACGGAACATTGCTCAATCCTTCAGCCTGATATTTCGGTTATTACGAATGTTGGATTAGCACATATCGGCAATTTTGATAGTAAACTAGAAAACTTAGTTGCAGCAAAATCCGAGATTATTAAAGGTATGAAACAAGATGGTGTGTTGTTCATTAATAGGGATGATCAAAATTCACAAATGCTTCATACATCTAGATTTAAAGGTAAAATTGTAACGGTAGGAATTCAAAAGGTTGGGACATATAGGGCTCAAAATATTCGTTTCGGCAAGGATGGAATGGAATTTACCGTAAAATTAAAAAGAAACAACTATACATTTAAAATCCCTGTATTTGGGCAACACAATATCTACAATGCTTTATTTGCAATTGCAGTAACAGATTTATTAGGATTCTCACCGAAAGACATGCAAAATGGTCTTAATTTCATCACCAAACCGGAACATCGATTATATTTTTACCATTTAAAAGATAATATTACTGTAATCGATGATACTGTTCACGCGCATCCACCTGCCATGAAAGCGGCAATTGATGTATTAAAACAGGCAGGGCGAAGAAAAAGAATTGCTGTTCTAGGAAGTATGAGTGAACTAGGCGATAGGAATGAAGCGGATCATCTTGATATTGGCAGATATGCAGCAATAAACGGAGTTCATCAATTATTTACGTTTGGAAACTATTCTAGAGATATTACTGAAGGTGCTTTGTCCGCAGGAATGACAAAGGATAAAGCAAAGCACTATACAGGATTATATAGAAAAAAACTTCATGAGGATCTTTTAGACGCAATTGAACCCGGAACAACCGTTCTTGTTAAAGGTGCAAGTAAACAGAATTTATTCGAAACAGTAGAATTATTACTTCAATATTATAGTGAAGAGACTAAGTAAGTTTTCAAACTTTTTTAGCGTTTGCCAAAGTATAAAAGGGCATTTATTATTATTGGTTCAGGGGAAAATCACATTAACACAAAGGTTAAAACTAAATTTTATCATTGTAAAAAGCAACTGAAATGGTATCAGTTGCTTTACTTTTTATTTGGAAAAGTATTAGTCGTACAGCCAATTATAATACTCTTCTCGCCGTAACATAATTTTTCTTTGCCCAATCAGAATTTAAGTTATCCTTCAATACAGCTCTTTCTCGCGATGATAAGTATATAAATTCATTGTTTCCTAAATAAATACCGACCTCCACAACTGTCTTTCCGCCGTTTGTGAAGTATAGCAAGTCCCCTTTTAGTAGGTTCGTCTTATTAACTTCTGTACCAACGCTTAATTGGCCACTTGCAAGTGTTGATTTTAGGTCAACTCCCTCATTTTTGTACAGATAATGTACAAATCCAGCACCTGTAAACGTCAAAGCATCTTTATCATAAGCGTATCCAAACTTAGCTTTATCGGCGACACTTAAAGCATAGTCTATAATTTTATCAGCTTTTGTTGATTTTTCATCAACTGCTATTGGATCTGATTTATCTTCTGTAGAAATAAATCTTCTTGCAGTTACGAAATTACCCGCTTCTTCTGAGTAATATTGATCAAACAACATTCTCTTCGATGTTTTTCCAGTATCAGCAACAATTATTCTATGCTCGCCAATGTATATTGCGGGAATAAGTCGCGTTCCGCTTGTCTTGTATAGGATAAGATCTCCTTCTTGCAATTTATCTCTTGTTACTGAATCCCCTTTTGTAAGGTAGTCTGTACTATTAGTTGCGTTTAAATCAATCCCATTTTGTTTGTATATCTTATTGATCAGTTCCATATTCTTCAAGTTACTATCCATCAACTCATAACTTGTCGTAACTATGTCATTTTTATTCGCTTCTAACAAGCTAGGGATTACTCTTCTTGATTCGATATAACTATCTGTATAATAAGATTTATTTGTCATGTCTGTTACTGTGATGCCGAGTTCCTTATTCGCTGCATGAACAACTTTATTGTCTCCAATATACATGGCTACATGATTAGGCAGTCCATCTTTTCGAGTTGTAAAAAATAGCAGATCACCCTTTTGTAAATCCTTGCGATCAACGTGTATCCCCTGTTTGATCATTTGTTTTTCATCCGCATTATGCAATTCTAATCCATTTTGCCCAAAAACATAATCGATAAAAGAAGCACAACGGAATTTTAATTCTTGATAATCCACTTGACCAAGATCAACATAAGTTGCTTTATCGACCAGATTGATAGCTGTCTTAATCAAACTATCTACCTTTTGTTCTACTTCTGATTGATTATTTTGTTGTACTGTTTTTGCGTCAACTTGAATTGAAGATAATGGTAATACACTTAGTGCCAGTCCTGCCGTTAGTACTATATTTCCAAGTCCTTTTTTCATTTTATTCGCCTCTCTTATGTAGTATTATGTGTTAACTATGCAATAGACTTATGTGAGTTTTACCTTTTATTTTCCAAGTAATCTTACAAATAGTAAAAAATATTAAAAACGAGTTCGGTCTCCTCCTCGTCAACCGAACCCGTTGCCTTGACTTGGTTGTTTTCTTTATTTTAAAGTACACGACGTGCAGTCACATAATTATTAACTGCCCATGTAGAGCTTAAGCTTTCTTTTACAACTTGTCCATTTGTCGATAGCGCAATATATTGGTTTGCACCGATATAAATCCCGCTTTGAGTTATATTTTTACCTTTGTTATCTGTTGAGAAAAAGATTAGGTCGCCTTTTTGTAAATTAGCTTTTGATACTGCCTTACCTGCTAGGGCCTGTCTGCTTGCTAATTTATATTTTAAATCAATTCCATTTTGTTGAAACACATAGTACGTAAACCCAGCACCAGTAAATGTTAATGTTTTTTCATTGTAGGAATAACCAAATTTTGCTTTACCCATTAGTCCAGATGCAAAATTAACAACCTTATCTGCTTTTGTAGAGCTTGTGCTAGTTGTCGTGCTTGTATTAGTTGTCGAGTTTGAAACTAGCTTTTCCGTAAAAACACGTTTTGCTGTAATGTAATGATCTTTGTAATATTGTACAAATAATACCCTAGTCAGTATGCCCGAGCTATTTGGAACAATAATTCTATGATCACCTGCATAAATTCCAACCATGTTCGGAGTTTTCGTTCCTTGTACACTATTAAAGAAGATTAAATCACCTTTCTTTAAGTTTGCTTTAGATACAGTCGTTCCTTTATTCATCATTTGTTTAATATCTGTTGTTCCGAGACTTACACCATTATTCTTATACACATAGTTCACAAACCCAGGACCTGTAAATCTTTTCGTTTGCTCATTATTTGTGCTGCCCATCGTCACTTTATTCATTAAATTATAAGCTTGAGAGACGATATTATCTCCTTTTGATGCAGGATTAGCAGACATAATGCTTGGTAATACTCTTCTTGCTGAAAAATACTTTTCGGTATAGTATGGTTTGCTGCTCATATCAGTAATAACAATATTTTGTTTGGAATCTGCCATATGAATAATTTTATTATCACCGATATACATTCCTACGTGATCCGGATCTGTTCCTGTTGTCTTATTTTTAAAGAATACAAGATCCCCTTTTTGCAATTCACTTCTTGGTACGTAATACCCTTGCTTTACCATATAATCCTCATTATAAGTAGCAAGGTCTACCCCTCCCTGTTTAAACACAAAGTCTATAAAACTAGCACATGCAAATTTATATGGATAAGTAGTTTTATATTCCTCTTGACTATAAGTAGCTTTCCCTATTAACCCTTTTGCAATATTAATTAATTGATTTGCTTTGGCATTCACCGCCGCTTGATTGTTATAAGGATTTACCGTTGCCGCTGATACAGTGTTTGGCTGAATTGTCGGTACTGCAATGGAGCTTAATCCTAGGGTAAGTGTTAAAGTAGTTGAAATTAATACTTTCTTCATAAGTAGCCTCCTGCTGTTCATTATTTTCCCTTGCAAAATGAATTCTATCATATTGAGTGTTTACAACTAGTGGAAAAACCTTACAATAGCTTGTGCTATATGCCATCAGCCTAAGTGCCCATTGGTTTTTGAAGCCATCTTTACAGTTTGGTAACAGCCGTTACTTAAAATTAATAATGGACATTAATACGTTGATTATTTAGGAGGGTGTTTGTAGACATTGTTGCATACTAAGATAGTGCTAGGTTGATTTCCGCTACAGTTGCTCGCTTTCCGCGGGGCGTCCGCCTGGAACGGAAATTATCGGTGGCTGGCTCTCGCGTTGTAGATTATTATCTCAGGTGTAACTTTACTAATAAAAAGTCATCTTTCCCCTATTAAATGTATGAGCAGGCTTGTCCATTATTTGATTTAGATATAAAGACCAACAAAACCGGCTCCCAAATGGATAGCCGGTTTTGTTTTTATAACTTTAATTCTCCCATGCGCAAGAGTTCCACGACAGCTTGGGATCGGCCCTTTACTCCGAGCTTTTGCATGGCGTTGGATATATGGTTTCGAACCGTTTTCTCACTGATAAATAGGTCTTTTGCTATCTCTTTAGTTGTTTTATCTTGAACCAACAGTTCGAAGACTTCTCTTTCTCTTTTTGTCAGCAGCGGTTTGTGTGTGAATTCATTCTCCTTCAACTATTGTAACCCTCCTTGCCTTCGCCAGCTTTAAACCGCGGGGATGGGTATTTTTTGATTGTCACCATATCATATGTGAAGCAAATAATGTGAGTGACATGATGAAGGCAAGAAATAGCGAAATAGGCGAAAAAAACACCCATTTTTTATTGACTTCATAATGGATGTCTGACGTATTATAAGCATGAAAGTGATAATCCATGCTCTTCATTATTACTGCCTACTCCATATAATGCAAACGTCTGGAAGTTGTGCTGAAAATTAAACAAGGATTACCCTCAAAAGGGTAATCCCAAATATTTTAATCTACCATATGGTCGCTTCCGAAGAAGTTTTTGAACATTTGAATGTTTGTAGCACGGTTCATTGCTGCAATGGATGTCGTAAGAGGAATTCCTTTTGGACAAACTTCTACACAGTTTTGTGAGTTGCCGCATTGGGATATACCGCCCTCATCCATTAACGCCTCAAGACGTTCGTCTTTATTCATTGCTCCTGTTGGATGAGCATTATATAGACGAACGAGCGAAAGAAATGCAGGTCCAATAAAACTTGTTTTACTATTTACGTTTGGACATGCTTCCAAGCAAACACCGCAAGTCATACATTTTGATAATTCATATGCCCACTGGCGTCTGCGCTCAGGCATCCTTGGTCCAGGTCCAAGATCATATGTTCCATCAATTGGAATCCATGCTTTAATTTTCTTTAATGAATCAAACATCCTGCTTCTGTCGATGACGAGGTCACGAACGACTGGGAAAGTATTCATAGGTGCTAAACGAATCGGGTGTTCAAGCTTATCGACAAGTGCTGTACACGATTGTCGAGGCTGCCCATTAATCACCATTGAACAAGCTCCGCACACCTCTTCCAAACAGTTCATATCCCAAGCGATAGGAGTTGTTTTCTTCCCTTCAGCATTAACTGGGTTTCGTCTTATTTCCATTAAAGCCGATATTACATTCATATTTGGACGATAATCCAACACAAACTTTTCTTCATAAGGCTGTGATTCAGGATTATCTTGACGAGTTATGATAAAGGTGACCTTTTTATTTTCACTCATCATTAATTCACTTCTTTCTGTTTTGAATAGTCGCGTTTACGAGGTGTAATGAGAGAAACATCCACATCCTCATAGCTAAATTCAGGGTTATTTGTACTTTGATTGTAATTCGCAATCGTTGTTTTTAGCCATTCTTCATCGTTACGATCAGGGAAGTCAGGCTTGTAGTGTGCTCCACGGCTTTCATTACGGTTTAGAGCACCAATTGTAATAACACGTGAAAGCTGAAGCATGTTCCACAATTGTCTTGTGAATAATGCACCTTGATTACTCCAGTTTGTTGTATCGTTAATATTAATATTTTTCCAACGTTCCATCAGTTCAACAATTTTATTGTCGGTATCTTGCAATTTATCATTGTAACGAACGACCGTCACATTGTTTGTCATCCATTCTCCAAGCTCTTTATGAAGGACATAAGCATTTTCTGTACCATCCATGGACAGAATATTAGCATATTTCTCTTGCTCATGTTTTGCAGCACCTTCATATAAAGAAGATGAAAAAGCATCAGAGCTTTTTTCCAACCCTTTAATATACTTAACCGCTTCCGGGCCAGCTACCATTCCACCGTATACTGCTGATAACAGGGAGTTTGCACCGAGACGGTTTGCTCCGTGTTGTGAGTAATCACATTCACCTGCAGCAAATAACCCTTGAATATTCGTATGCTGCTCATAATCAACCCAAAGACCACCCATTGAGTAATGGACAGCAGGGAAAATTTTCATAGGTACTTTATGTGGATCTTCTCCAGTGAATTTCTCATATATTTCAATAATACCACCGAGTTTCACATCAAGTTCATGTGGGTCTTTATGAGAAAGATCAAGATATACCATGTTTTCACCGTTAATTCCGAGCTTCATATCTACGCAAACATGGAAAATTTCTCGTGTAGCAATATCACGAGGAACAAGGTTACCATATGCAGGATATTTTTCCTCTAAGAAATACCATGGTTTACCGTCTTTATATGTCCAAATTCGTCCACCTTCCCCGCGTGCAGACTCACTCATTAAACGAAGCTTATCATCTCCAGGTATTGCGGTTGGATGAATTTGAATGAATTCAGCATTTGCATATGCAGCTCCTTGCTGGTATACAATAGAAGCAGCTGACCCAGTATTGATAACAGAGTTTGTTGATTTGCCAAAAATAATTCCAGGTCCACCAGTAGCCATAATAACAGCATCTGCAGGGAATGATTGAATTTCCATTGACGTCATGTTTTGTGCTACAATTCCACGACAAACTCCTGCGTCATCTTGAATAATTCCTAAAAAGTCCCAGCCTTCATATTTATTTACGAGGCCCGCGACTTCATGGCGCCTAACCTGCTCGTCCAATGCATATAATAATTGCTGACCAGTTGTTGCCCCCGCAAATGCTGTACGATGATGCTGAGTCCCACCAAAACGACGGAAATCGAGCAACCCCTCTGGTGTCCGGTTAAACATAACACCCATTCTATCGAATAAGTTAATGATCCCAGGAGCCGCTTCACACATTGCTTTAACAGGCGGTTGGTTAGCTAAAAAGTCTCCACCATAAACTGTATCATCAAAATGGATTAACGGGGAGTCCCCTTCTCCTTTTGTATTTACTGCACCATTAATACCACCCTGTGCACATACAGAGTGAGATCGCTTTACTGGTACAAGTGAGAATAAATCCACTTGACTTCCTTCTTCTGCTATTTTTATTGTTGCCATCAGGCCAGCTAATCCACCACCGACCACGATGATTTTCCCATTACTCATCGTATGACTCACTCCTTCTCACCGTTGTTGATTATCTTTCAGCCTGTTTATCCTATGAATAGATCCGGATAAGCGAATGCTAACGCCGCGCGAATTCCAATGACAGAAATAACTACAAATAACACTCCCATTACCCATGAAGAAATTCGTTGGGAGGTAGGGGATTGCGTAATTCCCCATCTAACGAGAAACGACCATAAACCATTGGATAAATGGAATGTAGCTGAAAGAATACCAATAAAGTATAAAATCAGTGCAACTGGATTAGATAAAATATTTGCCATCATATCAAAATTCACTTCAACATCAAAAAACGCCTTCTGAATCCGAGTTTCCCACACGTGCCAAGCGATAAAAGCCAATAAAATAACCCCTGTGATCCGCTGGATAGTGAACATCCAATTACGGAAAAAGCTTAGCCTAGCAGGATTATTGTTTGCCGTAAACGCAATATAAAGCCCAAGAATTCCATGAAAAAGAATTGGTATGTAAATAACTGCGAATTCTAGGAAAATGACAAATGGAAGATTCCCCATAAATCCTGATGCTTTATTAAATGCATCTTCGCCACGAGTAGCGAAATGGTTAACAATTAAATGCTGCACTACAAAAATGCCTACTGGGATAACACCCAACAAGGAATGCAGCCTACGCCAAAAAAACTCATTTTTACCTGCCACAATTTACCCCCCTTAGTGTTTAAGACTCTGTGCTGCAGACAAAGTGTGTTCGAAATGACTGCATGTCAAACAACACAAAATGTATTATAACAATTATGTGACATATCCATTCTACTCCCGACTTTCGGAAGCGTCAAGGCAACGGTTTCACCTTTTTAATACTAAAAAACAATATGGTTTCACAAATTTATTCTGTCCCATTGTAAAATATTTTTTCAATAACAACTCTTTTTGTATATAATAGGTCATAGAGAAAGAGGGGATTTTAGTGCAAACATCATTGAAACAAGGACTTCATAATTCACCTGAATCAGATACCCAAATGGACATTCCTGTATTCGGATATGAATTACTTAGGGATATATTAATTCCGGGAATTCTTGGCAAGGATACTAATGAAATCTCTTATTGGGCAGGAAAACATATAGCTCGCAAATTTCCACTGCTTTCTACTGAAGAAGTTAGTTCCTTCTTTCAAGAAGCATCGTGGGGGATGCTGAAGCTTGTTGAGGAAAGCAAAAACGAGATAAAGTTTGAGCTTAATGGAAAATTAGTGGATAGAAGAATTCAAATGAATTCGGACCCTTGCTTTACGTTAGAAGCTGGTTTTATTGCTGAACAAATTCAAAATCAAAAACAATTTATATGTGAAGCATATGCCGAATTAAATAAAAAGAAAAACCATGTTTTCTTTACAGTTCGTTGGGATAGGAAGGAGCCTATAAAATAACTTAAGCTGTTCAATCATTGTTATGATTGAACAGCTTATTATTTTACTGCACTTCCCCTACTACTTCACCTAACTGAAAAGCTTCATGAAGAATTTGGGCTGCCTCTTTCATCTTATCTTCGTTAATGACTACTGATACTTTAATTTCAGATGTACTAACCATTTTAATTTGAATATCTTTGTCAGCAAGTACTTGGAACATCTGAGCTGCAACTCCTGGATTTGAGATCATTCCTGAACCAACAATGGAAACTTTAGCGAGCCCAGCTTCATATTCGATGCTATCAAACCCGATTTTGTCTTTTTGATTTTCAAGCACTTGTACTGCTGCTTGGCGATCTTTATTTTTTATTGAAAAAGATAAATTGGTTTTATTTCCATCTGTTTGACTTTGGATAATGATATCTACGTCAATTTGATTGTTGGCTAGTTCCGAAAAAACAGCGGATAAGCCAGTCATTTCATTTTTCAATCCAAAAATAGTTAATCTTGTCATATCTTTTTCAAATGCTACGCCTCTTACTATGAGGTTATTTTCCATTGATACTTCCTCCTCGATGATTGTACCTTCTTTATTTTCTGTGCTTGATCTAACTTCAAGCGGCACACGGTGATTTTTAGCAAATTCAACTGCACGTGGATGTAGAACCCCGGCCCCTAGATTTGCAAGTTCAAGCATTTCATCATAAGAAATAGATGGAAGTTTTCTTGCTTGTGGGACGTAGCGAGGGTCGGAAGTAAATACGCCGGTTACATCTGTACAGATGAGGCAACGTTCCGCACCTAGTGCTGCTGCTAAAGCGACAGCTGTTGTGTCGGATCCCCCTCTACCTAATGTTGTAATCTCTCCATCCTCCGTAACTCCTTGAAAACCCGCAGCAACTATGATTTTTCCTTCATTTAATTTTTCTTTAATATGATCGGTTTTCACGTCAACAATGCGTGCATTGGAATGAACCTTTTCAGTAACGATCCCGGCTTGCCAACCCGTAAAGGATACAGCCGGAGCCCCCATTTCCGATAAAGCCATAGATAAAAGCGATATTGAAACTTGTTCTCCAGTAGCCAAAAGCATATCCATTTCACGTTTGGCAGGGTTATCTGTTATTTGACCTGCAAGCTCAAGAAGCTGGTCAGTCGTTTTTCCCATTGCAGAAACTACCACAACGACCTCTTTGCCTCCTTTTTTCAGTGAATGAATCCTTTGTGCTGCATTTTTGATTCTTTCGGTAGTGCTCAGTGATGAGCCTCCAAACTTGATGACTATTAAGCCCATGATTCTGCCTTCCTTCCAAATAAAATAAAAGCGTAAGCGCCTTGCCCATCGACGTACAGGCCCACAGGATGTGGGTCCGTCGACGTCGTCACAGGAAGTGACGGTTTTAGTCGACGTTCCTTATTTGACCTTCGACTGAGATAAAGGAAACACGATAAGCCTGCAAGGCGAATCTGGCTTCCTTATCGTAGGGAGAAGGCAAGAAGTTTGCTAGTCGATAGGCGCTGTAGCTAGAAAATAAAAAAAGCAATGAGCTTAAAACTCATTGCTTGTGAAACGCACATTAAAATGATCACAACATGAGATAGCTCTCCAAAAGGATTTAAATCCATTTTGACAATCCTACATTTCTTAAACGCAGGACCAGCGGAAAAGGAAAAGGAGCTCTTTATCCACTTCGGCAAACCAACCCTTTCAAAACCAATCATTGAAGCCCTTCTTCTCATGGTTTTTACTATTGAAAGTTTGCAACCTCTATCGAAATAATGAAATTGGAACAATTATAACATTGAGTTGTCATTTACTCAATAGCTATTTGTCCAATTGATCCTTTAATCCTTCAGCAATATTTCTTGGAATTCCCAAATTTATAATCTCTTCAACAGTCGCTTCTTTCATTTTTTTCAAAGATCCGAAATGACGGAGTAAGGCTTTTTTCCGGACAGGACCGATTCCTTCTACTTCATCAAGGGCTGATTGAAAAGCGGATTTTCCGCGTAATTGTCTATGAAAAGTTATGGCAAATCGGTGAACTTCATCTTGAATTCTTTGAAGCAAATAAAATTCCTGACTATTTCGTTCCAATGGAACAATTTCAAGTGGATTACCGAATAATAATTGTGAAGTTCGATGTTTTTCATCCTTTGCCAACCCGGCAATCGGTACATGCAAATTAAGTTCATTTTCCAAAATATCCTTCGCTGCATCAATTTGACCTTTGCCTCCATCAATAATAATCAAATCAGGCAATGGTAGATTTTCTCGCAGTACTCTCGTATATCTCCTTCTTACCACTTCGCGCATTGATTCATAATCATCTGGCCCTTTTACAGTCTTAATCTTATATTTCCTATACTCTTTCTTATCGGGTTTTCCATCCACAAATACGACAAGTGCTGAAACTGGGTCGGAACCTTGAATATTAGAATTATCAAATGCTTCAATTCGGTAGGGCGTATATATTTGCATGGCCACGCCTAATCTGTCTACCGCATGGATCGTTCGCTCTTCGTCCCTTTCAATTAAAGCAAATTTTTCTTTCAATGCAATTTGAGCATTTTTTGTAGCCAATTTAACAAGGTCTTTTTTCTGCCCTCTTTTTGGCTGAATGACCTTTACTTCTAGTAATTGCTCCGCCAACACTTGATTGACAGACTCAGGTAAAAGGATTTCTTTCGGTTTAAAATGGTTGGTTTGGGCATAAAACTGACCGAGAAAGGTTAGAAATTCTTCTTCATGTTCACTGTACACAGGAAAAAGCGAAACATCCCTTTCGATTAATTTACCTTGACGAATAAAAAATACTTGAACACACATCCAGCCTTTGTCTAATGCAAATCCAAATACATCGCGGTCTGTAAAGTCGGCTGACATCATTATTTGCTTCTCCATGGTAGTCTCGATGTGCGTAATTTGATCACGAAATTCTTTAGCTCTTTCAAACTCAAGACTTTCAGCTGCCTCATGCATCTTTTTTTGCAAATCTATTTTTATAGACGTAAAGCCTCCATTTAAAAATTTCGTTATTTCATCCGTCATTTGTTTATATGTCTCGGAGGCAATTTCATTCACACATGGAGCTAAGCATTGACCAAGATGGTAATAAAGGCAAACTCGATCAGGCAGGGTTTGACATTTTCTAAGAGGATAGAGGCGGTCAAGAAGCTTTTTCGTTTCATTTGCAGCCTGTGCATTCGGATATGGGCCAAAGTATTTACCTTTATCCTTTTTTACCTTCCTAGTGATGATCAGGCGCGGATGTCTTTCATTCGTTAATTTAATATATGGATAGCTCTTATCATCCTTGAGCATAATATTGTATTTTGGACTATGCTTTTTAATCAAATTCATTTCCAAAATAAGTGCTTCGATATTAGACCCCGTCACAATATATTCAAAGTCTTCAATTTCATTAACAAGACGCTGTGTTTTCGTATCATGTGTACCGGAAAAATAGGAACGAACCCTATTTTTTAAAACTTTTGCTTTACCAATATAAATAATCGTATCTTGGCGATCTTTCATCACATAACATCCTGGCTGATCAGGTAAAATCTCCAATTTATGTTTAATTATCTCGTTCATAAAAATCACCTCAATCTATCACAAACATATATCTTATTATATTGAAAAAAATCCGAGCCATAAAGCCCGGATTTTTACAATTCTTATTTCTTATAGATGTTTATTTACCAATTCTGCTAGTGCCTCTTTTGGTTGAAAGCCAACAGTTTTATCGACTAGTTCACCATTTTTTAGGACTACCAATGTTGGAATACTCATAATGCCGAATTTACTTGCAGTTTCTTGGTTATCATCAACGTCTACTTTAACGATTTTTGCTTTTTCACCAAGTTCTACATCTAATTCCTCCAAAACAGGAGCAATCATTTTACAAGGGCCACACCAAGGTGCCCAAAAGTCCACTAATACGACACCTTCACTCGTTTCAGCGGAAAAGCTTTCATCAGTTGCATGAGTAATTGCCATATGTCATACCTCCTAATTATACATTCGAATCTAGCGCAAGTATAACATCATCCATTCGTTCACGCTAATCATTTGCTCAATTTGAAGAACCTGCTTTCATTTTGCGAAATTCCTCTGTCAATAGTGGAACAACTTCAAATAGATCACCTACAATGCCATAGTCCGCAACATTAAAGATATTAGCTTCAGGATCCTTATTAATGGCAACAATCACTTTGGAATTGGACATGCCAGCTAAATGTTGAATAGCGCCTGATATTCCACATGCGATGTACAAATCTGGTGTCACAACTTTACCAGTTTGCCCTATTTGCAATGAATAATCACAATAGTCCGCATCACACGCACCCCTGGAAGCACCAACAGCCCCTCCAAGTACATTAGCTAATTCTTGGAGCGGTTCAAACCCCTCAGCACTTTTCACACCACGCCCACCTGCAATAATGACTTTTGCCTCTGATAAATCAACACCTTCACTTGCCTTCTTAACAACTTCTTTAATGATTGTTCGTAAATCCTTTATTTCTACAGATACGGATTGTATGTCTCCCGCTTTGTTTTCATCTTTGCTTAATGGATCGATATTATTTGGACGGATTGTAATAAAAACAATTCCTTCGATTATTTTTTTCTTTTCGAATGCCTTCCCAGAATAGATAGGTCTTATAAAAGTATAACCATCGTCCTTTACTTCAAGTGAGGTAACATCAGAAATCAGACCAATATTGAGTTTGCTTGCAATTTTTGGAGAAAGATCTTTCCCAAGAGCAGTGTGTCCGAACACAATGCCTTCGGGATTTTCTTTTTCTATAATTGTAAGGAGAGCCTGGGAATAACCATCCGAAGTGTAATGTTTTAATTTCTCATCTTCGACAGTTAAGACACGGTCCGCTCCATATTGAATCATCTCTTTCCCAAGGCTTCCTATTTGATCTCCAACTAAAACGGCAACCACTTCGCCGCCATTAGCGATTTGTTTTCCGGCTGCAATCGCTTCAAATGACACGTTTCTTAAAGAGCCTTCTCGAAGTTCACCAAGAACAAGTACCTTTTTGCCCATGTTTATTCCCTCCTTAAACTTTTCTTTTTAACAAACCTGCAAGTTCTTTCACTTGTGCTTCAATATCGCCTTCCAAAATTCTCCCAGCATCTTTTGCTGGAGGAAGAAAAATTTCAATCGTTTCTGTTTTCGCCTCTACATCCTCTTCCTCTAAATTCAGATCATCAAGTTCAAGTTCTTCCAATGGTTTCTTTCGGGCTTTCATAATTCCCGGAAGAGAAGGATAGCGCGGATCATTTAAACCTTGCTGTGCTGTGACAAGCAAAGGTAAGGATGTTTCAATAATTTCTGAATCACCTTCTACATCTCTAGTCAGCAATACCTTTTCTCCGCTAATTTCTAGCTTCGTAATCGTCGTAACATGTGGAATTCCCAGTATATCTGCAACCCGTGGACCTATTTGACCGGAGCCGCCATCAATTGCAACATTTCCAGCTAGAATTAAATCTGGCTCTTTATCTTTTAAATATTCTCCAATAATAGTAGATATCGTAAACTGATCGCTTTCTTCAATATCATCCTCTATATTAATTAATACAGCTTTATCCGTACCCATTGCGAGTGCAGTTCTAAGTTGCTTTTCTGCATCTTCCCCGCCTACGGTGACAACGGTTACCTCCCCGCCATGTTCATCACGGACTTGAATTGCTTCTTCTATAGCATATTCATCGTAAGGATTAATAATAAATTCTGCACCATCTTCATTAATTTTACCGCCGGAAATAGAAATTCTTTCTTCCGTATCGAAAGTTCTTTTCATGATTACAAAAATATTCATAAACCGCCCCTCCTAATATTGGAATCTTTTAATCACTTACCTGTAAATCTAGGATGACGTTTTTCAAGAAAAGCACGAATTCCTTCTTTGCTATCCTCTGAGTCAAATACGAAACCGAATTTATTGGCTTCTTGCTTAACTCCTTCATAAAACTCATCAGTCTTACAATATTGAAGTAAATCAATTGCAGCCTTTAACGCAATAGGACTTTTAGCTGCAATTTTTTGCACCATATCCTTTGCTTTGTCTAAAAGCTGATCCTCAGGAAATGAATGATTGGCTAAGCCCCATCTAACAGCATCAATCCCTGATAAAGGCTCACTTGTAAACAACATTTCCGCAGCTTTTGCTGTTCCAACTAAACGCGGAAGGCGCTGTGTACCTGCAAACCCAGGAATTAAACCTAATTGTAATTCAGGTAAACCAAGTTTGGCATTTTCACTAACAAGTCTAATATGACATGCCATCGCAAGTTCCAGTCCACCCCCTAGAGCTGCTCCATGGATCGCCGCAATAATTGGTTTTGGAAAATTTTCGATTTGTTCAAAGATTTCTTGACCATTTACTGCAAGTTTTGAAAATTCTTCTCCGTTTGCAATACCTGTAAACTCTTTTATATCAGCTCCTGCAGAAAAAAATCGACCTTCTCCATGAAGTAAAATCGCCCGTACTTCTGAGTCCTCTTTCAATTGATCAAGCAAATTACCAATCTCTTGTATTAATCCGGATGATAAAGCATTTGCGGGGGGGCGATTAATTGTAATAATTGCAGCGTTTCCGTCTTTAATAAGGGATAGATATGACATTTCATTTCACTCCTTGACCATATTATCTTGCCGCGCATCCATGTAAAAGTAGACTGTGAACAGAAGGCGCCAACGAAACCAAGTCATATTTTTGATCATTAATAACCCATGTTGTTACGGTTTCATCCATTGTCCCAAAAATCATTTGTCGTGCAAGACGTATATCCAGATTCTTATCAAATTCATTCCTCTTTTGTCCAAAACGTAAAATATCATCGACTACATGCAAATATTCTTTCAATACTTCATTAATTTCCATTCTAAGCTCTTTGTTTGATTGCCTTAATTCAAGTTGGGTAACAATCGCCAAATGTCTATCCTCTGAAAGTATCGTAAAATGATTTTCTATCATTACTAATAATTTCTCCGCAGCCGTTTCTTTTCCTGCAATAACTTCTTTCATTTTTTCTACGAAGTAACCCATTCTTTCACGGAAAACTGATATTAAAATATCTTCTTTACTTTCAAAATATAGATAAATTGTACCGTCCGCTACCCCCGCTTGCTTGGCAATTTTTGAAACTTGCGCTTGATGATAGCCATTTTCAGCAATGGCGATTACTGCGGCATCGATAATTTGTTTGTATTTAGGTTTATTTCTTTTCATTAACTTTCACCTGCTCACTGCTCATTACGAGCTAAATGAAAAAATGAATGATTATTCATTCATACTTTCATCATAAAGAGTGGCTTTTTTTATGTCAAGTATCGCCACTAAAAAAAGAGCCCCCTTCGGCTCATAATGTTCATTTTTTATTAACCGAGTTTTTCATCATGATGTAATTTATTTCTTTCTTCATCAACCAAAACACGGCGTAGTATTTTACCTACAGCTGTTTTGGGCAATTCTTTACGGAATTCGTAGATCTTTGGTACTTTATAAGCTGCTAAATATTTTCGTGCATATTCATCGAGTTCTTCTTCAGTAACTTTTGCCCCTTCCTTCAATACAATATATGCTTTTACCGTTTCGCCACGATAAGCATCAGGGACTCCAGCGACAACTAATTCTTGAATAGCCGGATGCTCATAAAGGACTTCTTCAATTTCCCTTGGATAAATATTGTACCCTCCAGCGATAATCATATCTTTCTTTCTATCCACTACATAAAAAAAACCTTCTTCATCCATATAACCCATATCACCCGTTAATAACCATCCATCCTTAAATGTAGCAGCGGTATCTTCAGGTCTATTCCAGTATCCTTTCATAATTTGAGGGCCTTTAACAGCTATTTCACCAATTTCGCGAGGTGCCGCGGGTTCTCCAGTTTCAGCGGAAATAATCGCAGCATCTGTATCAGGCCATGGAACTCCGATACTTCCTTTCACGCTTTTTTGTCCATAAATAAAATTAGCATGAGTTACTGGAGAGGATTCAGTTAATCCATATCCTTCAACTAACTTTCCTCCAGTGATTTCCTCAAATTTTTGCTGGACTTCAACAGGGAGAGGAGCGGAGCCGCTTAAGCATGATTCAATAGATGAAAGATCATATTTGTGTAATTCTGGGTGATTTAATATCCCGATATAAATGGTGGGAGCGCCAGGGAAAATAGTTGGTCGTTGTTTATGAATGGTTTTCAGCGCAGTGTCAACATCGAATTTTGGCAAAAGAATCATTTTATAACCTTGCATGACCGCTAAAATTAATACCGTAGTCATTCCGTATACGTGAAAGAAAGGTAATAATCCTAAAATGATTTCTTCACCTTTTTTCGCTTCATAGAGCCAAGCATCACACGCAGTAGCGTTGGCAATTAAGTTCTTATGGGTTAGCATGACCCCTTTCGGATATCCTGTTGTGCCTCCAGTATATTGCAGCAAAGCTAAATCGTTGTCAAAGTCAAAATCATATTCATATAAATCAGGCTTAGCTTCTACCATAATATTTTTGAATAAATGTTGATTCCCCTCATGTTTAACATTAACAACGATCCCGGTATTTCTTTTTTGAATAAACGGATAAATGATGTTTTTTGGAAAAGGCAAATAGTCTTTGATAGCGGTTACAACAATATGTTCAAGCTTTGTACGTTTCATTACTTTCGATATACGGGGATATAGAATATCGAGAGAAATAATCGCTTTTGCTCGGGAATCTTTCATTTGATACTCAAGTTCCCTCTCTGTATAAAGAGGATTAGTCTGTACGACAACCCCACCTGCATATAAAATTCCATAATAGCTAATAACACCTTGCGGACAATTTGGGAGCATTATAGCAACCCGATCACCTTTTTTGATGCCAATTCCTCGAAGATAATTAGACATCTTTAGGGAACATTCATATAATTCCTTATAAGTCATTTCCTTCCCCATAAAATGGATAGCAACTTTATCAGGGTATGATTTGGCTGCTTGAGTTAAATAAGATTGGACAGTTTTCGGTTCATATTCTAACGTTGTCGGTATTGATTCAGGATACAGTTTCAACCACGGCTTCTTTTCCATACAATCCCCCCTCGTTTTAAAATGAACAGTTTGAAAATTAGAACTTCTCTCCTATATTATATGATAAGAGTATCCTTCATTCAATTTATTCATGAAGGAATATTACATTCATTATATAATTATGAATAGAGCAATCAAAATACTCATATAAAGGTGATAAAAATGAAACTAGGGATGATTGGGATAGGAGATATCGCAAAAAAAGCTTATTTACCTATATTATCGCAAACGAAAGGTATTGAGCTACATATATGTACTCGGAATGAAGAAACACTAGCCAATGTTGCTTCTACATATCGAATAAATCAAGCTTATCATCACTTGGATGCGCTACTCTCAAGTGGCATTGAAGCAGCATTTGTTCATAGCTCCACGGAATCACACGAAGCGATTATTGATCAACTTCTGGATAACGGAATCCACGTATATGTTGATAAGCCAATCACTTATTTTAGTGAGTCCTCAAAAAGGCTTATTGAAAAAGCTAAAAGGAAAGGCCTCATACTCATGGTTGGTTTTAATCGAAGATATGCACCGCCATACAGAAAACTAAAGGAATTATCGACCCCAAATATGATTCTCATGCAGAAAAATCGTGGCCATCATCCTGCGGACACAAGAACGTTTATTTTTGATGATTTTATTCATGTTATTGATACATTACTGTATTTATTTCCCTATACAATTGAGGAAATAATCATACGTGGAAAACAAAAAGACGGGAAGCTGCATCATGTAACGTTGCAACTTGAATCAAATAAAGGTACGGCAATTGGAATCATGAATCGCGACGCGGGAACAACAGAAGAGATCGTAGAGGTAATGAGCTCGGATGAGACGCTAAAAGTAATGAATGTTAGGGATATTACTTCACATAAAGATAAAAAGATTCTTGACTATGGAAGTGATGATTGGCAGCCTACACTAGAAAAAAGAGGCTTCTATCATATTATTACTCATTTCTTAGATTTAGTGCGAAATGACGCACAACCATACAATGGATATGAAAGGGATTTAGAGACTCATTTACTTGCAGAAAAAATTGTTCAACATTTTATGAAATGACAAAAGAGGGGGAGTCTTTAATGAGGGCACTGAAAAAGTCCCCTTAAAATGAATGACAATTTTAAACGTAGTTGTTGATTTGCGCTTCAGGCGCTTCGCTTTCCGCGGGCGGTACGGGAAGCCTCCTCGGCGCAAGCGCCTGTGGGGTCTCCCCTGTTCCGTACTCCCGCAGGAGTCTACGCGCCTTCTGCTCCAATCAACAGTGTTAATAATCAGGGATGGCTTTTAACATAGCCAAAGAAAAAAAGGTATCAAACCTCTTAATTAAAGGGAATTATACCTTTTTTGCTGTATATTTTAGTATCAAATGTTAACGGGTGGTTGCTATGATTCAAAAACAACAATCAATGATTTTGAGTCCCTATATGGCTATTTACGATTTAGTTGTTCCAAAGGATAATATGATGCGTAAAATTAACTATCCGATAGATTTTTCATTTGTTTATGATGAACTTGAAGATAAATATTGCCATGGACAATGGTCGAAACGCTATCGATCCTATTCGTATGTTCAAATATTTATTGTTAAAGACGATTTATACACTTTCCAATGCTGATATAGTTGACCGGTCAAAATACGATATGTCATTAAAGGAAAAGCAAGCATTCTTAGACGGATAAACGGGTCATAGTATCCCAAAAAGTGGATACTATGGACCTTTTTTTTAAGGAGATATTCATTCTATCTATAAAACGAAAGAATTTCAGTACCCTCGTCTTTAATAGCCCCTCTTCATTTATACATTAATTAAATAAATAATACCTACAAGAATAAAAACGCCGCATAAAACAAGCAGCACTTTTGCAAGTTTTTCCACTAAATCCTACTCCTTATGGAATACCCGCGCCAATAACATAGGAAAGTCCAACTGAAATAACGAGGGAAATAAAACCTACAGCGCGGTTATCCTTTTCGATTTCTTTATCAATGTTAAATTTTGGAGTTAAAAATTCAAAAATAAAATATCCCGTCAACAGAAGGAAAAAACCAAATATCCCCCAACCAATCATGACGAACAGAGTGTCATGATGGAGGATTGAATGCCTAAAAACATTAGCTATTCCAAAAATTTTTCCTCCTGTAGCCATCGCAACAGAAATATTCCCTTTTTTGATTTCCTCCCAGTTTTTATACTTCGTAACTAACTCGAAAACAAATAAAAATAAGACGATGCATAGGACAGTTACGCTATAATATCCTGCTGTCTGAATAAATGCATTTTCCCAAAAAGAGTCCATTCGTTTTCCCCCTTTGTGTTTGGGAGGGTATGGCAATAGTAGAATTACTTAAATTCTACTATTGTCACACCGCTTCCACCCTCACCTGCTTCACCTAATCTTATACGTTTAACAGAGCGATGATGTTTCAAATATTCTGTAACTCCCGTCCTAAGCGCACCGGTTCCTTTCCCATGGATAATTGATACACGTGGATAATTCGCCAATAAAGCATCATCAATATATTTTTCTACCATAAAAAGTGCATCTTCATAGCGCTCTCCACGCAAATCCAATTCCAGTTTCACATGATAGTCTCTTCCTTTTACAGTTGCAAGCGGCTTTGTTTCTTTTTTCTCTTCCGCTTTAATAAATACTAGATCTTTCTCTTGTACTTTCATTTTCAAAATCCCTATTTGAACTTGCCATTCATCCTGACCCATTTTTTCAATCAGATGACCCTTTTGACCAAATGTTGTTACAGTCACTTCATCACCAGCTTGAAACTCACGCTTTTGTTTCTTACCTTTTAGGTTTTCGGTGCCTTTATCCAATTTTGGTAAGGCAGCATCTAGCTTCCTTCGTGCTTCGATCAATTCATGCTCTTTTATTTGTGTTCCGCCTTCAAGCCTCATTTGACGAAGTTCGCTCATTACTCCTTCAGCTTCAGCCTTTGCCTTTTCAATTACTTTCCCAGCTTTCGCTTCCGCTTCTTCATACATTTTTTCCTTACGCTCGTAAAATTCTATCATTTGCTTTTGAAGATCTTGAAAAAGCTTTTCAGCATTTCTTAAATAATCATGGGCTTCTTCATAATCATGCTCCGCTTCCCTTCGACTTTTTTCAAGCGAAGCAATCATATTCTCAACTTCATTACTTTCTGTATCTATTAATAAGCGAGCAGATGAAATAACAGATTCTGAAAGTCCAAGCCTTTTAGAAATCTCGAAGGCATTACTCCTACCAGGGACCCCTATTAGTAACCTATACGTTGGACGTAATGTCTCTACATCAAATTCTACACTTGCATTTATTACGCCAGGTCGATTATAGCCGTAGGCTTTTAGTTCGGGGTAATGTGTTGTTGCAACAACATGTGCTCCCCGCTGATATACATCATCCAAAATAGAAATGGCAAGGGCTGCACCTTCCTGTGGGTCAGTACCTGCACCAAGTTCATCAAACAGCACAAGACTGTCACGATCAACCTTTTTTAAAATATCAACTATATTAACCATATGGGATGAGAATGTACTTAAAGATTGTTCTATCGATTGTTCATCACCAATATCCGCAAATACCTTTCCAAAAACAGCAATTTCAGACCCTTCAGAGGCGGGAATTTGCAGTCCGGCCTGTCCCATAAGCGTCAACAAGCCAACTGTCTTCAAGGTAATGGTTTTCCCACCCGTATTCGGTCCAGTGATGACCATGGACGTATACTCTTCACCAAGAGTTATATCATTAGCAACCGCCTCTTCAATTGGCAGTAAAGGATGACGGGCCTTTAACAAGCGAATGATTCCATCTTGATTTATTTTAGGTTTCGTCGCCTTCATTTCTTTTCCAAAACGCGCTTTTGCAAATATAAAATCAAGCTCACCCAAAACATCTACTAAATGATATAAATCATCAGCTGATTCAGCTACTTTAGCTGAAAGTTCTGCAAGAATCCGATCTATTTCCTGCTTTTCCTTTAACTGCAATTCCCTTAATGCGTTGTTTAATTCAACAATAACTTGCGGCTCAATAAAAAGGGTTTGGCCGGAGGAAGATTGGTCATGGACAATTCCACCGTAATGCCCTCGATATTCCTGTTTAACTGGAATGACATACCTTTCATTTCTAATCGTAATGATCGAATCGGACAACATTTTTTGAGCATTCCGATTTCGAATTAAGCCTTCAAGCCTTTCCCTAATTTTCCCTTCGCTTCGTCTTGTTTGTTGCCTAATGCTTCTCAATGCTTCACTTGCAGAGTCAAGGACTTCTCCGCTTTCATCAATGGCATTTTTTATTTTCTTTTCAAGGTCAGTCAACAAAACAATTTGATCAGCTTTACTCTCAAGGATAGGAATGTCCACTTCATTTTCAAGCAATCCTTCAATGAACCGCTTCATGGAACGCCCAGCATAAATAGTGCTTGCCGTCTGCATGAGCTCAAGTGCGTTTAACATTCCGCCTATTTCCGCTCTTTTCACGTGAGGTTTAATATTATGAATTCCACTTAGTGGTGCATGTCCCTTTAGTCTAAGTACGTGGGCAGCTTCATCCGTTTCGTTTTGCATCACTACAACTTCATCCAATGTTACCGATGGCTTTAAACTTCTTATTTTCTCAGCGCCCAACACCGATGAAGCATATTCTTCTAATTGAACAAGGATTTTATTAAATTCAAGGGTTTTAAGTATTTTTGTATTCATCGTAAAACTCCGTCCCTAATCGTTTCTCTTTAAAAAATGCAGCAATTCATCTATTTCCATCGCATTGATGACAGATGCTCTTTTTACCCAACCTTTTATCGCGGCAGAAACACCGATTTCCATAAAATCTAGGCTGCGAATATTATGGGCATCCGTATTAATGGCTACCTTGACACCAGCTTCAATTGCTTTATTTATATGTTTGGCGCTTAAATCAAGTCTTTCTGGATTTGCATTCAGTTCAAGCGCAGTATTCGTCTCTTTCGCCCATTTAATTAATAAGTCAATATCAACATCGTATCCGTCCCGCCTTCCAATTATCCGGCCAGTTGGATGGGCAATCATATCCACATGTGGATTTTGAAAAGCATTATTTAGCCGCTCCATAATTTTCTCTTGCGGCTGCGAGAAACTGGAATGGATAGAAGCGATGACAAAATCGAGTTCTGCTAGCACATCATCTGCGTAATTTAAGCTCCCATCTGGAAGGATATCCATTTCAATTCCTGATAAAATGACAATATCATCATATTTTTCATTTAATGCGCGAATTTCTTCATTTTGCTGTTTAATTCGTTCCACTGACAAACCATTAGCAACCCGCAAAAATTCCGAATGATCGGTGATCGCTATATACTTATAACCTTTTTTCCTACACGCTTCTACCATTTCTTCCAAAGAATAGGCTCCATCTGACCATGTCGTATGCATATGGAGATCCCCTTTAATATCTTCTAACTTGATCAAATCAGTTTGAGCATTGTAAATTTCGATTTCCTGCCCATCTTCCCTTATTTCTGGTGGAATATAAGGTAAGTCAAAGTGGCGGAAAAAATCAAGTTCACTTTTAAACGTTAAAACCTCACCTGATTCTATATTTCCTACCCCATACTCACTGATTTTCTCTCCTCTTTCTTTTGCAAGCTGACGCATTCTTACATTATGATCTTTTGAACCTGTAAAGTGGTGTAAAGCTGTAGCATATTCTTCCTCTGCCACTATTCTAAAATCAACTGAGACTTCGTATCTTCCATTCATTACAATTGTCACTTTCGTTTCTCCAGCTGCAGTCGCTTCCTTTATTCCGTCCAGATTAAGAATTTTTTCCTTAACGGAAGCAGGTTTCTTTGTTGCAATAATAAAATCTAGGTCTTTAATAGTTTCTCTAGTTCGCCGTAAACTTCCTGCTCTAGAAAAAGCAGTAATTTCTTTTATTTCCTTAAGATGATTTTCAATATGCATGGCAAGAGGTAACATGTAAGCAATCGGCAGGCGGCTTGGCTGAGTACCGATTTGAGCAATTGATGAAAGAATGTTTTCTTGCGTTTTCTTCCCAAATCCTTTTAAACCTGCCACCCGATTAGACTCACAAGCTTCTTTTAATGATTGGATATCTTCTACGCCGAGTTCCTGATATAATTTAGAAATTTTCTTTCCGCCAAGCCCCGGCAACTGTAATAAAGGGATAAGTCCTTTCGGCACTTCTTCTTTTAGTTCTTGCAATACAGAAGAAGACCCTTCTTTTATAAATTCCTCAATAACTGCTCCAGTCCCTTTTCCAATACCTGGTATATCTGTAAAAATCGTCATTTCAGAGAGGCTCCGATCATCCGTTTCCAGTGCACCTGCGGCTTTTCTAAATGCCGCAATTTTAAACGGATTTTCCCCTTTGAGTTCCATATATACTGCGATTTGTTCAAGTAAACGTATGATGTCTTTTTTATTAATTTCCATTTTTTCACCAGCCGTTCTAATATTTCTCCTTTAAAACACATGATAACAAAAGAGGCCACCCTATAAAAGTTTAGACCCCTTTATGTAGAAGGGATCCCCACTCTTCCTAGGGACAGCCACTTATTGTTGAATATAATCAAGCCACCACTTTTGAACTTCTTCTGAGAAATACGGCGTATTTTTTAAGATTGCATCCGCTATAGTTGAATCGATTAAGGCGGTTTGAATCATAGCAATCGGAACTAATGCGGCAATGTATAAAAGAATGAATACTAATAAATACATTTCTATTAATCCGAGGATGCCTCCTGCCCAAACATTAATTACTTTAATGATTGGAAGACTGGCAACAATATCAAGCGCCGATCCAATTATCCCTAATACAATTCGTACAGCAAAGAAAATAATGGCAAAGGCAATTACTCGGTAAAAAGCTATATCAAAACTTACCCCGTCCAACACCATTTTTATAGTCTCATTACCGCCTAAATCCGGATATGGGATCCACAGCTTAAGCAATGGAGCAAGATCTTCATAATATTTGTACGCAATAATCAAGGAAACAATAAATCCTACCATGTGTATAAGTTGAAGGATGAAGCCTCTTCGTAATCCAATTAGAAAGCCAAAAACAAGAATAATCACTAAAATAAGGTCTAGCATAAAAAGTTCAGTCCTTTAATCGTTTAAATTCTTCTACTAATTCTTCATACTTTTCTTGTAGTTTAATATATTCATGAATGGTATTGACGGCTGTCAATACTGCAAGTGAGCTCGTATTAAGATTAGGATTTACTGAATTTATCTCACGCATTTTCTTATCAACAATCGCTGCCACTTGCTGCATATGCTCTGTCGTTTCAGTTCCGGAAATGGTATACTGTTGTCCATAAATCATGACCATGGCCCGAATCTTTTCATTTTCCGTCAAACCATTAGCCTCCAATCGATAGAATCCTATTACATATCATATCATGAATAAAAAAAGATGGGAATATATTGTCTAAACATGCGGGACTGATAATAGAGGAAGGATATAAAGTTTGTTTGAAATTTTCTTTAAAATAGAAAGGAAGTGTTCTTTTGGCAAATATCGTTATTCAAGTGACAACAGCTACTATAAAAAATATGGAATCCTTTTACGAAAAAAATAAAACAGATAAAACTCCTCCAGGAGCTATTTTTGCTGCCAAAAAAAATGGTTGCACAATTACCGCGTATCGTTCGGGAAAAGTGATGTTTCAAGGAACTAGAAATGAAGAGGAAGCGAAGCAATGGGGTCAATCCTTGAATCAGTTAACTAAACCAGTTCAGACAAAAACCTCTGGGGCGCCCCTCCCAGCTAACATCTCTTCTATGTCTGCAATCGGATCTGATGAGGTAGGGAAAGGCGACTATTTCGGACCAATGACCGTTGTTGCAGCATATGTAAAAAATGATCAGATGTTACTCTTAAAGGAGTTAGGTGTCAAAGATTCAAAGAATTTAACGGATTCACAGATTATTAAAATTGCCAAGGATTTACTTACATTTCTTCCGTATAGCCTATTAACATTATCGAATGAAAAATATAATAAATTACAGTCTTCTGGAATGACCCAAGGTAAAATTACAGCTCTTCTGCATAACCAAGCCTTAAATCATTTACTAAAAAAAATTGATCCTGAAAAGCCTGAAGCAATTCTCATTGATCAATTTGCAGAGGCGCCAATATATTTCCGCCATCTTCAAGGCCAGAAAGAAATCTTGCGTGAAAATGTTTATTTTAGTACAAAAGCCGAAAGCATACACCTATCTGTTGCTGCCGCTTCCATATTAGCTCGCTATGCCTTTTTAAAAGCATTTGATGAATTAAGTAAAAAAGCCGGTTTTTCTTTAACAAAAGGAGCAGGAGCTAAAGTCGATCAAGATGCAGCGAGATTAATAAAGGCAAAAGGAATATCAGCGTTGAATCAATTTACAAAGCTTCATTTTGCAAATACGAACAAGGCGAAAAAAATAGCGGGTATTACAAAAGCGTAAGCGCCTGTTCATTGACGTACAGGCCCGCAGGACGCGGGTCCGTTGACGTTGCCACAGGACGT
This sequence comes from Lederbergia panacisoli, assembly GCF_024626525.1. Taxonomy (GTDB): domain Bacteria; phylum Bacillota; class Bacilli; order Bacillales; family Bacillaceae_C; genus Lederbergia; species Lederbergia panacisoli. Next base: position 184,925 of record NZ_JANJGU010000005.1, on the reverse strand, counting down.
GGCGATTTTAGTGACGTTCCTTTTTCGGCCCAAGACTTACGATAAAGGAAACACGGCGAGGAACGAGCAAGTGAAATTGGCATTTCAAATTTCACCTAATGTTGACTACGCAAGCGAAAAGGACAGGATGTTTGCTAGTCGATAGGCGCTGAAGCTAGACGAAAACTTAATAAGGTAAAGCTAATAAGCTCTACCTTATTTTAAATCTATTTTCATTAATCGATCATCATTTTCTGCGGGTGTGCCTCTTCCATCTGTATTATTTGTGATGAAATAGAGTGATTCGTCCTCGATGAAAACATCTCGTATTCGTCCGTATCCTTCGATTAAAATACTAGCTTTGTTTTGTTCAAGATCATAGACTCTAACGGCCTCTCCTCTTAAAGAGGCAATATATAACTTTCCATTAAAATACTCCGTTCCACTTGGTGCCCAAGTATTCCCATTTGTATGAAAGATAGGCGATTCCATCCCCGCTTTTTGCTCATCACCTTGAATATTAGGCCATCCGTAGTTTTTCCCTAAAGCAATCTTATTGATCTCATCATGAGCATTTTGGCCGTGTTCCGTTTCGAACAACTGGCCATTTTCAGACCATGCAAGTCCTTGCGGATTGCGATGGCCATATGAGTATATGGGCGAGCCTTTAAATGGATTATTCGCAGGAATCGAACCATCAAACTCTATTCTTAATATTTTTCCCGATAAACTCTCAGTATTTTGTGCTGATTCAGGAACAGCAGCATCTCCCGCCGTTATATATAATTTCTGATCTGGACCGATTTTGATTCTGCCCCCATTATGAATTTGTGCACCTGGTATTTTTTCTAAAAGAACTTCTTTTTCATTCCATATATTATTTTCTTTTACGATTCGAATGACACGGTTCCATACGTCTCCAGCTTCTTCGTAAGTATGATAGGCGAATGCTTCTAAATCCGTATTAGGAATAAGCTCTATTCCTAAAAACCCGCCTTCTCCTCCAGTGAAAAGTTTTTTTTGCAATTTGACCTGTAATCGTTGAGTCTCCCCAGTTGGTTCATGAACAGTAGTAATAGTTCCATGTCTTTCACTAACATAAAAAGTATCGTTCATTTTAGTTATGGCCCAAGGTACATTTAGGTTATCAGTAATCTGTAATTCACTTTCATTTCCTATTGCATGCAGATCTTCTTCTTTTGGAAGCGAATCAATTCTACCTTCATTTCCCGAACATCCCGCTAGAAATAAAAGCATGAAAAAAGGCCAAAAGCTACGACAAGAAAGACACTTCGGCAAGGGATTCATGATTTTCACTCACTTCCTCCAATTTAAGTAAAATCTTATCCAAATCCTTATCGTATAAATCAAGCTGGTAAAGATCCCATAAATACTTGTATAACTCCTCGATTGCATTCATTTGTGTTTCAGTTAATATGATACCGCCACTAGAAACTGTTTTTAACTCTTGGAGTGATAAATGAACCTGGTTTAATATGAATTCTGTTTTTGTATCTTGCTCCTCCATATAGCCAAACGTGGTCGCCATTGTTTTTAATTCAATATAACTTGAATAAACACGTTCGATTCCACCAAGAAGATGATCTAGCTGTGCTTCGGAAATTGTGTTATTCTCCCTAATATCATTGATAGGCACTTTTTTGTATAAATCTTGTATTCCCATACGAAGACCATTTATATAACTTGTGACCTTTTCAGGGTGGTATTCTTGGGATGAAGTTTTTTGGTAAATCGTCATAATACCAACCGCTAGAATAAATCCAACTAAATATAATAATAAACGTCTTTTCTTCATATTTTCCGTCCTCTAGAAGTTATTTTAATAATGATTGTATAGAATTTATTCTCAATTGTTAAGTACAATGCAAAAACGCGAGCATTTGGCTCGCGTTTTTTGTCTAGGTCCAGCGCCTATCGAATAGCGAACTTCCTGCCCTTCTCCCTTCGATAATTAAACATCGGCACGTTCCTCACCGTGTTTCCTTTGTCTCAGTCGAAGGCCCTGAAGTTCGCACGTCGATAAACAGGCGTTTCCGCTTTTCTTATTACCCTCTTAGTTCGGCACTTGCTTTTTCCTTAAGTTCGGCAAGTACTTTGTTATGCGCTTTTACAACTTCTTCATCTGTAAGGGTTCTTTCAGGATCTGAATAGGTTAAAGAAAAGGCGATTGATTTTTTTCCTTCTTCCATATGTTCGCCTTCATATAAATCAAACACATGGACTGATTTTAATAATTTTTTACCAGCTTCCTTAATAATCGCAGCTAGTGTTCCGGCACTTACATCCTTATCAACCACTAAAGCGATATCCCTGGTAATAGATGGGAAACGTGGAATCGGAACGTAAGCGAGCGGTGGAAGGTCATAATTGAATAAAGCACCAGCCTTAACCTCAAATACGAATGTGTTTTTTAAATCTAATTCTTTTTGTACGTTAGGATGAACTTGCCCGACAAAGCCAATCACTTCACCGGATAATAGTATTTCCGCTGTTCTTCCTGGATGCATACCTTCTATCTCTGCTCTCTGCCATTCAATATTCGCTGAAACTCCCAGTTTCGTAAACAAACCTTCTAAAATTCCTTTTGCTACATAAAAATCTACTGGTTTTTTTTCTCCTTGCCATTCGTTCTCCACCCAAAGACCGGTGATGGCACCCGCAATATGTTCACGTTCATCTGGTTGAACATCCCCGCCATTGCTTAAAAAGACGGAGCCAATTTCATATAATGCGATAGAATCATGTTGGCGAGCTAAGTTGTAAGAAACAGATTCTAAAAGCTGCGGTATAATGCTCAGTCTCAGCCTACTCCGTTCTTCACTCATCGGCATTGCAAGCTTTACCGGTTCACGTGTTTCAATGGCAAAACTTGTTGCCTTTTCCTCGCTTGTCAATGAATACGTAATAGCTTGGTACAGTCCAACCCCTTCAAGAAATCCTTTCGCCGCTCTCCTTCTTTCTTGTACCTGGCTTAACCCCCCAGGTACTGAAGCACCTTTTGGCAAGGTTTTAGGGATATGATCATAGCCGTATAATCTAGCCACCTCTTCTACTAAATCTTCTTCAATCGTGATATCACCGCGGCGTGTCGGAACTGTAACGATAAAAGTATCATCTTCAACCGTTGCTTCGAACTTTAAGCGACTGAAAATTTCGCTGACAGCTTCTCTACTCATATCTGTTCCAAGTACACGATTTATTTTTTCTAATGAAATCGAAACGACTGCAGGTTCAATTCGTAAATGATTAGCTTCTACTATCCCTTCAAGAACCTCGCCATTAGCAAGCTCTGCAATAAGCTGCGCTGCCCGTTCAGCTGCTGGGTGCACCCTTTCCGGGTCTACTCCTTTTTCATAACGGCTGCTAGCTTCACTGCGTAATCCGTGATGCTTTGATGTATTTCGAATCGACTGACCTGTAAAATAGGCAGATTCAAGCAGAATCGTTGTCGTATCATTTCCGACCTCAGAGTTTGCTCCTCCCATAACACCTGCAAGAGCAACTGGTTCTTTCCCGTTCGTAATGACAAGCTGTTCAGTAGTTAAAGTACGTTCCGCATTATCAAGAGTGAAGATTTTTTCTCCTTCATTTGCAAGTCGTACAACCACTTCTTTTGAAGCAAAGCGATCATAGTCGAATGCATGAAGCGGCTGTCCATACTCAAGTAAAATATAGTTCGTGACATCGACTACATTATTATGCGGTCTGATTCCAGCCGACATGAGTCGAGTTTGCAGCCATAAAGGTGATGGCCCAATTTTTACATTTTTAATAATTTTAGCTGTGTATAATGGATTTTCTTCGGTCGCATCTATTCTAACTGATATATAGTCTTCAGCTTTTTCGTTCGATTCTTTAGTCGTGATTTCAGGTAATTTAACTTCTTGATTTAAAATAGCGGCCGTTTCATATGCAACACCTATCATACTGAGGGCGTCTGCACGATTTGGAGTTAAATCAAGCTCTAAGATTTCATCGTCCAAATTTAATAGCTGTAAAGCATCCGAACCGACTTCCGTGTTTTCTGGAAATACGTAAATTCCTTCTGCGAATTCTTTTGCTACTAACTTTCCTTCAATTCCCAACTCCTGAAGCGAACAGATCATTCCATTTGATTCTTCACCGCGAAGCTTTGCCTTTTTAATTTTGAAATTTCCTGGGAGGACTGCTCCTACCTTTGCGACAGCAACCTTTTGTCCTTTAGCCACATTCGGTGCTCCGCAAATGATTTGAACAGGTGCCTCTTCGCCAATATCAACAAGACACTTATTCAGCTTATCAGCCTCAGGATGTTTTTCACATTCAAGGACATGACCAACAACAACATCTTTCATCCCAGCACTTAATTGTTCAACTCCATCTACTTCTATACCACTTCTTGTAATTTTTTCGGCTAACTCAAGCGCTGTTACATTGCTAAGATCAACGTAATCTTGCAGCCATTTATATGAAACAAGCATGTATTTTCCCTCCTAATCTTATTCCTGCACCGCAAATTGTTGTAAAAAGCGGATATCATTCGTGTAGAAATGACGAATATCCTCTACGCCATATTTCAACATTGCAATTCTTTCCGGACCCATTCCGAATGCAAATCCGGTATATTTTTTTGAATCAAATCCTGCCATTTCAAGGACGTTTGGATGAACCATGCCCGCTCCGAGTATTTCAATCCATCCCGTTTGTTTACATACACGGCAGCCATCTCCACCACATATTTTACAAGAGATGTCCATTTCAACTGACGGTTCTGTGAACGGGAAGAAACTTGGACGCAAACGAATTTCGCGATCTTCGCCAAACATTTTTTTGGCAAATACTTCAAGTGTTCCTTTCAAATCACCCATTGTTATATTCTCATCAACTACTAACCCTTCGATTTGTGTAAATTGATGTGAATGTGTTGCATCATCATTATCCCGACGATAAACCTTTCCAGGACAAATGATTTTTACTGGACCCTTGCCTTCATGCTTTTTCATTGTTCGCGCTTGAACAGGAGATGTATGGGTACGCAGCAAGATTTCTTCTGTAATGTAAAAAGAATCTTGCATGTCGCGAGCAGGATGCCCTTTTGGCAAATTTAAAGCTTCAAAATTATAATAATCTTTTTCCACTTCCGGACCTTCAGCCACTTTATATCCCATGCCAATGAAAAGATCTTCTATTTCTTCAATAATCTTTGTAAGTGGATGACGGCTTCCAGTTTTAGCTGGTCTTCCTGGAAGAGTAATATCAATTGTTTCTGATTCTAACTGTTTACGTACGGCAGCTTCTTCTAATTCTTGTTGTTTTTTCCCAATTTCAGCTGTAATCGTTTCTCGCACTACATTGACGAGAGCTCCCATTTTTGGCCGTTCTTCTGTAGATAATTTTCCCATACCCCGCAGAACTTCCGTAATCGGACCTTTTTTTCCTAAATAGGCAACCCGAACTTCATTCAATGCCTTTAAATCATGAGCGTCATTAATTTTAGCCAATGCCTCAGATTCCAATTGTTTTAACTTTTCTTCCACAAAAATTTCCTCCTTCGAATTTTTGAAATACAAAAAAGCCCCAATCCCAAAAAGGGACGAGGCTTTGGTCGCGGTACCACCCTTATAAACATGTGTCTAGCTCTATGCAAAGCACATTAGCTTTTCGTTTCATGCTCACTTCATTGTCATAACGGCAAGCGCCGGGGTATCTTTACGTTTAAACGGTCCCGATACCGACTCAGGAGGCGAACTTCACCTAGATTCCACTGAAAATGCTCACAGTCAAGGCATCTTCTTCCTGATAGCTTTCTCTTGGTTACTTTTCTCCATCACAGTCATTAACATTATTTAGATATACACAACATTATAGAGCTTATAAACAGCAATTTCAAATCTATTTTCGTAAATGATATAAAAGAATTCCCGCAGCAACGGCAACATTTAATGATTCACTGTTCCCATAGATTGGAATATAGAGGTTTTGATCAGTATTTTGCAGGATGGTTGAATCTACACCCGCCCCTTCATTTCCTACGATTAAGGCGTATGAATCAGTTGGCCTGACTTCCTTATAAGATACTGCGCCTTCAAGTGCGGTACCATAGACCGGCACATGAGATGCTTTAAAAGTTTCAATCCATGTATGCAAATTACCTATAATAATCGGCACATGGAAGTGGCTGCCTTGGGCAGATCTAATGACTTTAGGATTATATACATCACCTGATCCTTCTCCCATTATGACAACATCAATGCCTGCCGCATCTGCTGTTCGAATCATCGTCCCGATGTTGCCCGGATCTTGAACACCGTCAAGTAACAAAAATCGTTTATGTTTTTTCAAATCGATTGTGGAGTCACTTTTACGGCAAACTGCAAATACTCCTTGTGGTGTTTTCGTTGCTGAAATTACTTTGCTAATATCAGCTGTTATCTTTGTTACGGGAGGTATATCTTTAAAAAGCCATAAGTCTGGAACTTCATTGTTTTCTTGAAGCATTAGTTCCATCACATCATCAGTTTTCAATGCCTCTTCAATTAGATGTTCACCTTCAATGATGTATCTACCCGTCAAATCTCTATCCTTTTTCGATAAAAGTTTCTTCCACTCTTTTACACGTGAATTTTTTGGCGATTGAATATATTCCATCCGTTCATGTCCTTTCAAATTCATTCTTATTCTATTATACATATTCCTCGTAATTTGCGAAAAACTAAGATGAACTACATAGAAAGGAGTTTAAAATCCATGAATTTAAATTTACGCAATGCCGTTATTCACAATGTTTCTGGCAATAACCAATCACAATTGAAGGATACGATTGTAGATGCGATCCAACGTGGCGAAGAAAAAATGCTTCCCGGCTTAGGAGTACTCTTTGAAGTTATCTGGCAAAATGCCGATGAACAAGAGAAAACCATGATGCTTGAAACATTGGAGCAGGGCTTGAAATAAAAAGAAGGCGCATGATTTTTATGCGCCTTCAAACATTTATTGTTTTTCAAGCCGTTTTAAATAATCCAATACTTTTTTATGGTCAGAAAAAAGCGGATATTCTAATTTATTAGCGACAACTTCACATAAATCTTCAAAAAGTGAGCACATCGCGTAAAGCCCCCTCCAAATATCTTGATAATCTCCAGTAGAATAAGTGGAAACGAATTTGCCCCACACCTTCTTATCTAAATACCTTTCAAGCCATTTTCCGTCTTTTCCAGTGTTAACTTTAAATAAGTGCTTGCTTCCTATATACCAATCGAGCATAAGAACTAGCATACTACGAACTGGCCCCTCAATCATCGATTTAGCATAAGGTAGCTCAGAACGCTTTAACCCTTTGGCAACATATGTCGCGACCCACCAAAATTCATTTTGACAATCCATAAATTCTTCCGGTGTTGGCTTTTTCGTAATATAGTCAGATTCGTTAGGCTTCGGCAAATGGGGAAGTTTTTTGTCTTTATCAAGCAGTACAACACTTAAACTATCAAATTTTGATTGATTCTTAATCTCTTCTACTGGTAGTAATGTTAAATCAATCCGATTACCGTCAGCAAATTGCATTAAATAACTAAAACCCGGCCAGTCAGATGGGAAAAGGGACATCGCATCCGGCATTTGCATAATAATACGTTCACCGAATGCATTTACCCATGAATGATCGGCCAAAAAAGAATTTAATTCATGTACATAATAAACAATATCATAATCTTGATAACGATCTTTCTTTACATTTGAATTTACCCGAGAACCATTCATCATGACGGCTCTAATTCTTTCATCCTTTTCAGCAATCGAAAGGATGAGCGCTATCATGGTCTGCTCAGTTCGCATAATAACCCCTCCAAATTATTTAATTTTGCTTAACACTTAATGAGGAGGGGAACGCACTTTTGGCCAACGTTATAACTTGCAAAACAGCTTTTTCATGATTCCCTCCTTATTCAAACGTAATTGTATCAACCGTTTTTCGATCCAAACGCTTTACAACCTCTGTAATAAGCTTAACTGCATTTTCAAAGTCATCACGATGAAGAATTCCGGCGTGACTATGGATATAGCGAGTTGCGATTGTAATAGCTAAAGAAGGGGCTCCTTCGGCTGCTAGATGGATGGAACCCGCATCTGTTCCCCCACCCGGGATCGCCTCAAACTGATAAGGAATCCCAAGTTCATCTGCAGTATTTGTTACAAGATCACGCAGTCCTTTATGGGATACCATCGATGCATCATATAAAATGATTTGTGGTCCGTCTCCGATCTTACTCATAGCTTCCTTTTCACTGATTCCCGGTGTATCGCCCGCTATTCCTACATCAACCGCAATGGAAATGTCCGGCTGTACTTTATTCCCTGCCGTCTTTGCGCCTCTTAGGCCAACTTCTTCTTGTACTGTTCCTACCCCATAAACGATATTTGGATGGTTTTCACCTTTTAAGTTTTTCAATACGTCAATGGCAATCGCACATCCGATTCGATTATCCCACGCTTTTGCAAGTAAATGTTTTTCATTATTCATAACTGTAAAGTCAAAATAAGGAACAGCCATGTCTCCAGGACGGACTCCCCAATCCATCGCTTCCTCTCGGCTTGAAGCACCGATATCAATGAACATTTCCTTTATGTCGACTGGTTTTTTCCGTGCCTCGGGAGATAAAATATGTGGAGGTTTTGATCCAATCACACCTGTAATATCACCTTTTGCCGTAACAATTGTCACCCTTTGCGCGAGCATGACTTGAGACCACCAGCCGCCAACTGTTTGGAAACGTAAAAATCCTTTCTTATCAATTTGGGTGATCATAAATCCGACTTCATCCAAATGACCAGCAATCATGATTTTAGGGCCATTTGCATCACCCGTCTTTTTAGCAATCAAACTCCCTAGACCATCTGTTTCGATTTTGTCCGCATAAGGAGCGATATACTTTTTCATCACTTCACGCGGTTCATGTTCATTTCCTGGAATCCCCTTGGCATCCGTTAAATCCTTTAACATTGTTAATGTTTCATCTAGTTTTTGCATTTTGCAACCTCCATAATAAAATTAATTAATACCCCTCTTGCTGTCTTTTGTAGTTAACTTCGTTTTTAGCTTTATACGCATTGTGAACATCGTCAATCGAAAAACCTAAAGATTGCCCTAGAATAAAATATTGACGCATTAATTCTTCATAGCTATCGAACGTTCTTTTTTCCCTCAGATCATCTACAAGGGAAAATATTTTTAAAAAGCTTCGGACTAAATCTTCATTTCCTTCCGATGAAACAATTGAAATCGGCTCTTTGGAAAATCCGAGTTCTAATCCAATTGAGAGTATAAAATGAATTCCATCGACAAATTCTTCTAGTATGACATGACTTTCTGAAGCAGGTTTTTTACTCCAAAATTTAAAACATCTTGTTTCATTTGCCAGTTCACCAATTTCAACGAGCAAGGCTAATACTTTTTCTTCTAATAATTGATTATTTTCTAGCCCATGTTCGTTCTCTATGTATTTATCTAACTGAGCTTGCATGGAAAACATTTCTTCTAAAGTCATAATTTTATCCCTCCAAAAAAATTATAGCAGAAATTGAAACCTTTTCACTCTTTAAACGTATACCTGTTTAAGATTACTCGATTGGAGGCCTCTTCATGATTTACGTGCTGAGACTCGTAATTTTTGCATTTATTATTTACCTCATTTATAAAACTGTCAAGTTTATAATCGATCCAAAGAGAAAACTTGAAAGTGCCCACGAACAAAAAAAGTACTTTTTCTATGATAATCCTGAAAATATTAGAAAGAACTTCCTTGTTACGTATAATGGTGTTATGTTTGAGGGTGAAAAATACTTAGGAACGACAGAACGCTCATTTGAAGTAGTATCCATTTTCATATGGCCACATAATGCAGATCTGCTTAAAGGCTTGTCCTATGAGGACTTTGTCTATATTGAAAATGAGGTTAAACTGCGATATCCAGATAGCGAAATAGACTGGAAAAGTCCAATTAAAGAATTATTGGCGAAAAAGAGGTCCTAATGAAAACCCCTGTTTTTTAGCAGGGGTTTTTGCCTTGTTTAGGATGATTAAAAAAGTCCTCCCAGGAAACTGTAGCGATTTTTTCACGAAGAATGTAAAACAGGAGCAAAAGTGAACATATAATGATCACCGCAATAGTAGGTGTAAAATGAGTGATGAATTCACCGAAAACTGTGTAAAAAAATGCGAGCGGTAAGTTAGTAGCAAATGCCCCTTTCATGAAACCTTTAAAATCTGGTCTTCTCTCAAGCAGACATAAATTGAGTAAATGATAGTGAAAAAAAGGAATGAGTCTTAATACCGCAATTTGGCCAACCGTCATTTTAGTGTAACGTCCAAACCATTTATATTTAATCGTCATTAATTTAGCATGCGTTCCTGGCATTCTTCTTATACAGAAATAAAATAGTGCGGAAAGAAGCAGCAACCCCGCCATGGAATACACAGTCCCGAGAAAACTTCCGAAAAGAATTCCTCCTGCCATACAGAGGATAACGACAGGAATAAATAAAAATTGCCTAAGTACGTGAAAAAAGACAAAAATGAAAGGAGCGAGAATTCCGGTCCCTTCCATAAATGCAAGCATGATCAGTAGCTGTTCATCCATCATGATCACCTGCTTTCTTACCACTATTTTATTTTTCCTGCTCGTCTGTTATGACACGAGGCTAAATAAGTAAAAATAAATCAATAAATCGATGATTGCAAGAATCGGCAATCCATATTTAAACTGAAAATGCTTCGTTTTATGACGATACACCTTCATGCCAACAAAAGCCCCAGGCGCCCCTCCGATAAGTGCAACAATCCAAAGATTATTTTCACTGATCCTTCTTTGTTTATGTATTGCGCGATTTTTATCACTTCTCATTATTTGTACTCCGAAAACATTGATAATGATAAAATACCAAATTAATAAAAACCTCATATCTCCATTCCCCTTTCGTGATCCTATCTCGAATGTACATGGGATTCGAAAGGATATCCAGCTTTTTTAGTATTTGTTTCTATTAATCTGACTAAAACCAAGCAATTTATCAATTTCCGCTTCTATTGTAGAATGATCGCAACGCAAAACCAACTTTTGATGATTTTCCGTTGCGATTGAAGACGATTCGAAACGCAAAACTACCTTTTAAGCATTTTTCGTTGCGATTCACCTCGGGGTATGTAAAACTCTTTATTTTGTTTTCTAATCCCTTTATGCATGAATGAAACAAGCTAAAAGCCTATCTTTCTCCATATAATTTCAAACAGCAAAAAGCCATTCTCCAACTCGGAGAATGGCTTATGATAAGATTTCCGTCTAGCTTCAGCGCATGCCTAGCCCCTCGAGGTCAAATAACCTGATCCAATAAAAGTCAAGACCGGACTTTTGTTGGCTCAGAACATTTGCTTGTCGGGGCTGTCCGAGGCGCTTACGCTTTTGGATTATAGCGAAGCTTTTGCTTTGTTTGCTAATTCTGCAAATGCTTGTTGGTCTGATACTGCAAGATCTGCAAGCATTTTGCGGTTCACTTCAATGCCAGCTACTTTCAAGCCGTGCATTAAACGGCTGTAAGATAGTCCGTTCATACGTGCTGCAGCATTAATACGTGTAATCCATAGTTTACGGAAATCACGCTTTTTGTTGCGGCGATCGCGATAAGCGTACATGTATGATTTCATTACTTGCTGGTTTGCTACTTTAAATAATCTATGTTTGGAACCATAATAACCTTTTGCTAACTTTAATACCTTTTTACGACGTCTGCGGGTAACTGTTCCGCCTTTTACACGTGGCATATTATTTCCCTCCTATTGAATCTTAATAATTACTTCATGTTGTCAAGCATATGGCGGATACGGCGGAAATCACCTTTTGATACCATTGCGGCTTTACGAAGTTTACGTTTTTGTTTAGTTGTTTTATTTGCAAACAAGTGGCTTGTATAAGCTTGTGAACGTTTAAGTTTTCCAGATCCTGTTCTTTTGAAACGTTTTGCAGAGCCACGGTGAGTCTTCATTTTTGGCATAGAGCTTTCCTCCTCAAAACATTACTTTTCGATTTTTGGTGCTAAAACTAAGAACATGCTACGACCGTCCATTTTCGGCTTCGATTCAACTGTCGCTACATCGCTGCATTCTTCAGCGAAACGATTTAATACACGTTGTCCAATTTCTTTATGTGTAATCGCACGACCTCTAAAACGGATAGACGCCTTCACTTTATCGCCTTTTCCCAAGAATTTTCGGCCATTACGAAGTTTCGTATTAAAATCATGTTCATCAATTGTAGGACTCAAACGAACTTCCTTCACGTTGATCACTTTTTGATTTTTACGTGCTTCTTTTTCCTTTTTCTGCTGTTCGAAACGGAATTTCCCGTAGTCCATAATACGAGCAACGGGAGGTTTTGCGTTAGGAGCAACAAGAACAAGGTCAAGATTTACACGAGCAGCGATTTCAAGTGCTTCATTGCGGGATTTCACTCCCAGCTGTTCACCATTATGGTCGACGAGACGAAGTTCACGGGCACGAATGCCTTCATTTACCAACATATCTTTGCTAATAATTAGCCACCTCCAAGGTTTTTTCAAAGAATACGATGTTTGTTTCCAAGATAACAGAATGCTGCCCAAAAATGAGCATTAAAAAAGCACGGGCACAAAGCAACCCGCACTGTATTCACGCACAATAGTCGTTATGAATAACAATCAAACCATTAACCTGTCAACAGCAATGTTGCGTCAATCAGGCGAGAAGCGGGCAGCTCCTTCTTCTACAAACGAGTATTCAGTTCACCTTAGTTACTTTATCATAAACATAGATTTTAGTCAATGATGAATCCTTATAATCAACGTATTTCATCATAACAAAAGCATATTCATTTTGCAATGATTTTTTTGAAAATGTTTAAATTGGCTCTATAGGGAAAAACTTTTGATAATACGTTAAATGGAGGCATAAGAATGAAAAAAATTTTTTCTTCCCTACTTGTACTCACAGTCATTTTTGGTCTGGCGGCTTGTTCAAACGATCCATCTGTCGATAATAACCCAAAGGAACAAGTTACTCCCACTAAAACGAGTCAAAATGCTAATACCCCAGATGATGAAAGTAAGGACAATAGTGGAAATAAATCAGTTGGAACTGTAGCCGATGATCAAGATGCTGCAAAAAAAATGCAGGAGCTAAACTTTACAAAATTTGACTTAGATGTTGAGTATGACAATGACCAAGACTTTGAATTTGATTATGAGCAAGGTAGTCAAAATGGTGATTACGAAGCTAAAATGGAAGATACAATTAATAATAGAAGGCTAAAAGGAATGGAAGCATTTAATACGATCTATACACAATTAAAAGACTTAGGCATTGAGGCAAATACTCCAAAAGATGAAGTTATTCGAGAAGTCCTTCAAAGATTCAATCTAAGTGATAATTACCATTCATTTGAATTGGAATACATTTTTAAAGATGGTACGAAAATGGAGATAAAGGATCAATAAAAAAAAGCACCTTTTTCAATGAAGGTGCTTTTTTTATTAATTGTTTACTTCATTCTTTAATATGGAGATAAAATCGTTAAACGGAATTGTTTCAGAGTTCTGCTCCCCGTATTTCCTTACATTCACAGACTTAGTTTCAATTTCATTATCACCGACAACAAGCATATAAGGAATCTTTTGCATTTGTGCTTCCCTTATTTTATAGCCAATTTTTTCATCGCGCTTATCCAACTCCACACGGAATCCGGATGATTTCAATTGGTCCACAACTTGTTTTGCATAGTCAAAATGAGCATCAGGTGAAACAGGAATCACTTGTACTTGAACCGGTGCTAGCCATGTTGGGAACGCCCCTTTGTATTCTTCAATTAAAAAGGCTACAAAGCGTTCCATTGTGGATACAACCCCACGGTGGATAACGACTGGACGATGTTGCTTCCCATCCTCTCCGACATAAGTTAAGTCGAATTTTTCAGGAAGTAAGAAGTCAAGTTGAACAGTTGAAAGGGTTTCTTCTTTTCCTAAAGCTGTTTTCACTTGAACATCGAGCTTCGGTCCGTAAAAAGCCGCTTCACCTTCTGCTTCGAAATATTCAACGCCAAGGTCATCCATCGCTTCTTTTAACATCGATTGAGCTTTATTCCACATCTCATCGTCATCAAAATATTTCTCTTTATCCTCAGGGTCGCGATAGGAGAGACGGAATGAATAATCGTTAATGTCAAAGTCTTTATAAACTTCATTTACAAGCTGAACAACACGAATGAATTCATCTTTAATTTGATCTGGTCGAACAAATATATGTGCATCATTCAAAGTCATTCCACGGACGCGCTGTAATCCTGATAATGCACCTGACATTTCATAACGATGCATAGTTCCTAACTCTGCAATTCGAATCGGCAGCTCACGATAGCTGTGAATATCATTTTTATACACCATCATATGATGTGGGCAGTTCATAGGACGTAATACGAGCTGTTCATTATCCATATCCATGACTGGAAACATATCTTCACGATAATGATCCCAGTGCCCACTTGTTTTATAGAGCTCTACACTTCCCATAATTGGAGTGTAAACATGGTCATAGCCGAGCGCCACTTCTTTATCAACTATATAACGTTCGATGATTCTGCGGATAGTCGCACCTTTTGGCAGCCAGAGTGGAAGTCCTTGGCCGACCTTTTGTGAATTAGTAAATAAACTGAGCTCTTTCCCAAGCTTACGATGATCACGTTCTTTTGCTTCTTCTAACATTTTCAAATGGTACTTGAGATCTTCTTTCTTGAAAAAGGCTGTTCCGTAAATACGCTGCAGCATCTTATTATTGCTATCGCCGCGCCAATAGGCTCCAGCAATACTTAACAATTTAAATTCTTTAATTTTACCTGTTGAAGGTACGTGAACACCACGGCAAAGGTCTGCAAAATCTCCTTGCTCATAAATTGTTACTTTTTCGTCGGCGGGAATTGCATCAATCAATTCCTGTTTATATTCATCGTGAGCAAACATTTGCTTAGCTTCGTCACGGGATACTTCATTTCGAACAATTTCGATGTTCTCATTAATGATTTTTTTCATTTCTTTTTCAATAAGAGGCAAATCTTCCGGAGTAATGGAATGGTCTAAATCCATATCATAATAAAAACCATTTTCAATGACTGGACCTACTCCAAGCTTTACATTGGGAAACAATCTTCTTACAGCTTGTGCCATTAAATGAGCAGTACTATGGCGCAAAACTTCAAGCGCCCCGTCACTTTCAGGTGTAATAATTTCGATTGAACCATCTTGATTAATCGCTGTTTTAAGATCTATCAATTGTCCATTAATTTTACCTGCCAATGCTTTTTTACGTAAGCCCGGGCTAATGGAAGCTGCAATGTCTTCAGTTGTCGTAGTACTTGCAAACTCCTTAATTGTTCCGTCTGGGAAAGTAATTTTTACTTGTTCTGACATGACATTACACTCCTTTTTAAATTAAATTAAAATATAAAAAAACTCATCCCCGGAAAGGGACGAGTTTTATACACGTGGTTCCACCCTAATTTTCATTATGTGAAAATACATAATGACTTTGGATTGATCATAACGGAGTCTACCGCCAATCAATACTACACGCCTATGGCGGATTCATGATTGGAGTTCAAAGGTGGTAAGCATTTAGTTCGTGTTGGAAAGTTCGCAGCATTCCTTTCCTCTCTGGAAACCGTAACAAAATACTCATGTCCTTATCAATACTTGTAAAAGTTAAGATTATGTACGCTATTATATCCGTTTTAAAAAACAAAATCAAGTATCAGAATAGATATTTAACAAACTATTTAAATGTGTTATAGATAAGATCGACAAACGCTCCTCAAATATATTTTTCAATGTTCTAATAAGAGGTTGATCTTCTTCATCCGTGTACAAAAAAATTTTTTTTGGAGCCATCGATAAAAGGGGTGCTATAACAGATGAATCTACATATACAGGGTGGTTAGAAAGCAAACGGCGATCCATGATCTCTTTAATTTCTTCCTTCCCCATTTCTTTTAAGATTTCATTGAAAAATAAAATGGGCTTTTCCAGCAATACATGAACGATATCTAGCCTCGGACCACGATTTTTCAAGTAATCCCTCAACATATTTACAAACATCTGATATTCCTGTTCCATTTTATATTCATCTATTGCCACATTTAAATAGGCTAATACACGCTCAAAATACTTCTTTAAGCGGAATCGTAAAAAAGATTCAAAAAGAACTGCGCCATTATAATCCAATAAATCAGTTACAGCTTCCCGAATTACATCTTCTTCATCCAATTTCCCGACTAATGAAACCAACTCTATTCGCTCACCCATAAACATTTGATTCATAATGTTCAAAATTTCAATCCGTTCATCTTCAATATTATACTTATAAGTGTCGCGTAATACATTGTTCACCCATTCGTCCCTTTTAACATCTTGAATGAATTGTATTAAAGATTGAATATACTTCTCTTTTTTGACAAAGATAAAGTTAAAAGAATATATAAATTGGCTTTGCCTTTCCATAAAGGAGTCTTGCAAGCCATTGGCAGATAAAAAAGCTTTAAAACGTATAGCATCTTGAATGGATTTAAACATTAACTCCAAGCCTGCTCCCCCTTTTTCCTGCATTGTTACATATATATGAGAGCAAGCTTGGACTAGACCTGATAATATGATCAAGCAACAAAAAAAAACACCTGCTAAAAATTGCAGATGCTTAACCTTGTCTTCTATTTGGTCCATCTAGTCTTACAGGTATTGAAAGATATTTTATTCTCTCCATAATTCTTGCTGCTTTCATTTTTTCCTCTTCCCCTCTTTGGGAATAGGTCAAATGATGTTCGAGACCATTTAAATCAAAATTAGAAGAAAAAAAGGTAGGGAGCTGTTCATGCATTCTAAATTGTAAGATCGAACCGAGAATTTCATCTCTTGTCCAGCTCGACATTGCCTCTGCTCCTATATCGTCAAGCATAAGAATCTTTGCGTTCTTTACGGCCTCCAACTTTTCATTGAGCGTCTGATCGCTTAATGATTGTTTCATCTCACGCAAAAATTCTGGAACATATACAATTAAAGTTGAAATTTCTTTTTCAGCCAATTGATTTGCAATAGCTCCTAGTAAATAGGACTTGCCGACCCCAAAGCTCCCATGTAAAAATAATCCTTTCATCATTCCCTTTCCAGGTTCAAAGGAGGAAGCGAACTTCTCTGCATATTCAAAAGCATCGATTCGCCCGGGGCTGTTTAAAGAGAATTCAGCAAAAGATGCTTTAAGAATTTCTTTCGGTACATATATACTATTTATGAGTCTTTCCGCTTTTCTACGTTCATCATGAATCACTTTTGTTGGACAAGGACGATAATATAATCCGATTGATTCTCGCTCAATGAAAATTTCGGGTTCGTATCCAGGCATCATATTGCAACAATTTTCCAAACTAGTGCAGTTTGAGCATTTTTTTGTTTGCGACACGTACTCATAAAGTTTCATCATGTTTTTCTCAATCATATCATTTGTAAGCTGGTCGCGGTTTTCTTCTAGAAATGCCATAACTTCGGGATTTTGTAATACTTCTATTTTCATATCCTCATAGCGTTGCCTAAAACTCGGGTGTTGTGAGAGTTTCCCTATCGTATCATCAATTCTCTCCACCTTTTTCACCTCCTTTATTTTGATACTTTCTTTGAATGGCCTCAAGCCTGCGACGTCTTTCTTCCATTTCTTCTGTTTGAATTTGCTTAGTACTCTGGGCAGAATCATCTTGTGATACAAACCAATCCGGAAGTTTCTCTGTTCGAATTGGTTTATTTCTCCTTTGTGACGTTTCTTTCTTCCCACTCGCCCATTCTTGATATTGCCTATGTTCGTTTATCGCTAAATCCATGGCTGATTTAACGGTCTTTACTTTTTTCCTTGACCAATGTGATGCGATTTTTTCTAAATAGCTTTTCGAAAGCTTCATATCAGTTTTTAGCATGACATAATGAATAAGGACATTCGTTACCCCAGGCAATAGCTTTTGTTGAAACATTACATCTTCCACAGCTTGAAGATCGGATTTTGCTGGTTCTCCCCCATCAGAGAGATCGATTAAAAGCTGTCTCGGGGAAACTGTTTCTAAATATGAAATGAGCTTATCCTCTTTTGTTTCTAATCTTGCCTCTTTTTCAAGATGGGGCATTGGTTGTATTTTATCAACTAATTGAGGCAAACGGGCGTCGTTTTCCATTTGATACCAATCACGAGCATTTTTCCGAAGATCATCAATACTTATTTTTTGATCAGCAGTAAGACTTTGCAGAACGATGTTTTTCATGTCAACTGCGTTGATGGAATAAAGGAAGGACAGTTTGGCGATTGCTTCCTTAATAGCAGAAGTGAATAATTTTCGGGGCACCATGACCTCTGACAACCCGACAAAAAACAGATCAAAATCAAAATGGCTTATGTCTGTTGTAATGGGCTGTGATTTTTGTCTATGAAAATATTTTCCCCCATCATCTGGAATGCTTGCTGTATGGCCTTCACTATGTGCTAAAGTATTTGCTCCTAATGAGGTAAATACATCCTGAAAGCCCCTCGTTACTTCATTGAAATCCACCATATCCATATTTTTTTCCGTGAAGGATTTTTTTAATTTCAAAAAATGAGTTTGCCCTAGTTTTTGAAATAAATAAATATTTAACATTCCATCAGTAAAAAACTGCTCCGCGGAAAGAGGAGGCTGAAGTTCGTATATAAAGGATCGTTGATTGTCATTCGTTTTGGAATATGTTTTCAATAAACCGATGCCTTCAAGCTTTAGTCTGGCATGATATATTTCTTCTAGATTAAGATCAAATAAATTCATTAAATGATAGTGATTCCATTCTTCCGACAAGGTCCTGCCTTCATCAACCATTTCCACAAGCGTATTATATAAACTTGCGCAAACAGGTCCTATAAGAGGTTGATATAATAAAGAAATGATTTTTTTATCGTGATCATGCAAAATACCATTCATGACAATAGTAAATGCATCTATTGGCTGAACCTCATTCCAATATTGCTTCATTCCATACACACTTTCATTCCTTTTTAATTAAATCTTTCAGTTCATCTAAAAATACATTTAAATCTTTAAATTGACGATAAACAGAGGCAAATCTTACATAGGCCACCTCATCAATTTTAGCTAATTTGTCCATGACCATTTCACCGATCATTTCCGATTTCACTTCGGCTTGTCCAAGATTTCGCAAATCCCTTTCAATATCATGTGTGATTTTTTCAAGCTGCTCTAATGCAACAGGCCGCTTTTCACAAGCACGAATTAAACCGCGTAAAATTTTATCTCTACTAAATTCCTCTCGAATTCCTTCTTTTTTAACTACAATAAGAGGTGTTTCCTCTACTCTCTCAAACGTCGTAAAACGATATGAGCATTTTTCACACTCTCGTCTTCTTCTAATGGATCTTACTTCATCAGCTGGTCTTGAATCGACTACTCGCGTGCCATTATGTTGGCAAGACGGGCATTTCATGCTATCAGCTCCGATCAAAATACTTCTTTTCGTATATTATAACGTTTTTCGTCATAATTAAAAAGGAGTGTAAGTTTCCCATCACCCCTTTTTAACTAGTGTCCTTGTAGAATTTTGTTTATGGCTCTAATTTCCAATTTATGATCAATTCATTTATTTGCCTTTCCGTATCATCTATTGTCCTATTATTATTTATTATTGCATCTGCTCGATTTACTTTTTCTTGAAGAGGAAGCTGGGAATTTATTCTTGCTTTTGCTTCTTCCTCTGTTAATCCATTTCGTTTAAGCAACCTTTGCAGCTGCATATCGGGATCAACAAATACAACAATTACCTTTTCCACTAAATAAGTAAGATTACTTTCATATAAAAGGGGGATATCATATATGATTGTATTCTTTCCTTCTTCTAATGCCTGCATTTTCCAATCATTCAAACATTCTCTTACTGCCGGGTGGACAATGCTATTCAATATTTTACGTTTTTCATCATCATTAAAAATAATCGATCCCAATTTTGAGCGATTGATCGACTCATCGTCATTTAAAATACTTTGGCCGAATGTTTCGATGATTTGTCCATATGCATTTTGGCCAGGTTCCACGACTACTCGGGCAGCTATATCAGCATCGAGAATGGTAAATCCTCGCTTTTTCAACATATTGGAGACCGTACTTTTACCGCTCGCAATTCCTCCTGTGAGTCCGATCATTATTGTCATAAGCAACCTCTTTCATAATTTTAATATTCCTATTAGTATTAACAGGATCCCTGGGATAAAAGCAAATTTCTGCATCCAATTCAAATGGGAAAAAATTCGCCCCAGCTGTAGTCCTCCTAGAAGGAATATACAACTCATTAAAGCGGCTACCCCCGCCAGTAATAGAGGGGAAAATCCTAGCATTGCAGCACCTATACCCGCTCCAAACGCATCCAATGATAAAGCTGTTCCAAGAATTAGAGCTTCAAGACCCGTAATGGTACCCGAACCATCAAAATCTGCTCTTGTCGGCTTTTTTAATATATTAATGACAATTCCCAATGACTTGATTTCCCAATTAAGTACAATCTTTTCATGGACCAAAGTATGTTCTTTTTCTGTTTTAAAAAACTGATAAATGACCCAAGCACCAATCAGGATCAATATAGTTCCGCCAATACGGCTTGCCATCACAGGCGAAAGCATATTTAAAATCAACTGACCACCAAACATTGCAAGCCCTAAAGAAACTGCTGTGCAAGATGCAATAATTAAAATTGATTTTAAAGGAATCTTCATTTTTCTAAGTCCATACGCAAGACCAGTACTAAAGCTATCTAAGCTGATAGCCATCGCAAGTAATATAAGTGAAAACGAAAAATCCATCTTGAAGCCCCTTCCCCACCTGATATAGATAACCCAGTATATGAGGAAGGCTAGTTGATTGTTAAAAAGCTGAAACTCTGTTTAATCTCCACTTATTAACTATTTATTTGGCAATTTGGACAAAAATGTGTGCCCCTGCCCGTCACTTTCGTCTTTTGCACTAAGGAACCGCAGCGATAGCACTCTTGCTCTTTTCTGCCGTACACCTTTAATTGATTTTGATATGTTCCACTTTGCCCATGGGAATTCATATATGTGTTGACAGAACTTCCGCCTGCATTGATGGATTCCTTTAAAGTGGCGGCAGCTTGTTCTCTCAATGTCAAAACTTCTTCATTAGTCAATGTTTTGGCCTTCCGCTCAGGATGAACACCTGATCTGAATAAAACTTCATCTACATAAATATTTCCAAGACCTGAAACAATCGATTGATCTAGTAAGACAGCTTTAATTACCCTATCTGTATTCATGAGTTTTCCTTTAAAATATTCAAATGAAAATTCGTCAGCAAAAGGTTCCGGTCCCAGCTTTGAAAGTGGCGGTACGGTCCATTCCGAACCTTTTGCAAATAAATGCATCGTACCGAATTTACGAACGTCGCGATACCTTAATTCTTTTCCACCTGTAAAACGGAAGATCACATGTGTATGTTTATCAATGGGATCATCCTTCATATGCAAACTATAATTTCCTTCCATTCTTAAATGAGAAACAAGAGCATAATCGTCTAATAGAAAAATTAAAAACTTCCCTTTCCTATTGACATCATGGATTGTTTGTCCTTTTAGTGCATCTTGAAATTGCTCATATTGTTCGGGACTTTTTATTATTTTTGGCCAGCCAACTGTAACATCTAAAATCTTGTGCCCAGCTACAAGCTCTACAAGCGATCTTCTGACTGCTTCTACTTCAGGTAATTCAGGCATAATTATCAACTCTTTTCTTGCTTAATTCTATGATGATTACTTCGCGTCAAACCACGTTGGTCCATATGAATATTCAACTTTAAGCGGGACTGATAGAGGCAGAGCATTTTCCATTACGTCTGGAACTATTTGTATTAGCTTTTCAACCTCGTCGTTTGGAGTCTCAAAAATTAACTCGTCATGAACTTGAAGCAACAAGCGAGTTTTCAGCCCTTCCGATTTCAATCTTTCAGCCATATCAATCATCGCTTTTTTAATAATATCGGCCGCGCTCCCTTGAATTGGGGTATTCATAGCTGTTCTTTCAGCAAAGCTTCGTAAATTAAAATTACGGCTCGTGATTTCAGGGATATATCTTCTTCTATGGAGAAGCGTTGACACAAACCCTTTTTCCCTTGCCTCCACAATAATGTCGTCCATAAAGTTTTTGACTCCTGCGAAACTCTCCAAGTAGCGTTCGATGAATTTCCCGGCTTCTTTCCGTGTAATGCCTAAGTTTTGCGATAACCCATAATCGCTAATCCCATATACAATTCCGAAATTAACCGCCTTTGCCTGCCTTCTCATATTACTATCCACTTCTTCTTCTGCAACATGGAAAACATCCATAGCCGTTTTTGTATGAATGTCCATATTATGAGTGAAGGCGGATTTTAAATTATCATCTTGGGCTATTTCGGCCAACACTCTAAGCTCAATTTGAGAGTAATCAGCCGCGAATATCACCCAATCTTCCTCAGAAGGAATAAAGGCTTGTCTAATTTTTCTACCTTCTTCAAGGCGAATCGGGATATTTTGTAAATTGGGATCGATAGAACTAAGTCTACCTGTCGCAGCAAGAACTTGGTTAAAGCGCGTATGGACCTTGCTCGTATCCTTGTGGACAACCTTTAATAACCCTTCAATATATGTCGACTGTAATTTTCCAAGCTGTCTATATATCAAAATTTCCTTAATGATCTCGTGTTCATGCTCTAATTTTTCCAATACATCTGCAGAGGTTGAAAAGCCCGTTTTTGTTTTCTTTATTGCAGGAAGCCCAAGCTTTTCGAATAAAATAACCCCTAGCTGTTTAGGCGAGTTAATATTAAAGTTTTCGCCAGCAAGTTCATGAATTTTTGATTCAATTTCTGTCAATCTTTCAGCAAGCTCTATTTGCATATTTTCTAACCTGCTCACATCCACCTTTACCCCGGTATATTCCATTTCCGCAAGTACGAGTGAAAGAGGAAGTTCAAGATCATAAAATAATTCGGTTTGCTCATTTTGATCCAGTTCTTTTAAACATGGCTCGGTTAATGCTCCGATGCCAATTGCCTTACGAACAAGATGTTCAGCAAGTATATCCCCTTCTGCCGCTTTTTTCTTCGCACCTTTTCCATATACAGCTTCGTCTGTTTTTACGTTCGTATAGTTATGGCGCTTTGCGACACCTGCGAAATCCTCTGTCGACTCAGTAGGATTAAGTAAGTAAGAGGCTAGCAATAAGTCAAAATCAATTCCTTTTAAATCGATTCCTTTTCTTCTTAATGCAACGATGGAAAGCTTGGCATCATATACTCGCTTTTTCTTTTCTTCATCTTCGGCCCATTTTTTAAATGCCTCTGAACCCAACGCTTTGTCCACAGGTAAATAAAAATCGCCTTTTTCATTGGAAAGCGCAAACCCAATCATTTCGCCTGTAAAATAGTTATCATCTAAAATCTCAACATAAAAGGCATTTTCATCGGCAAATAAATCATCTGTAATCGTTTCTACCGTTTCGTACGTAATCTCTTTTACTTCTTCAGTGACAGAATCATCTGCACCATCGATTTTATCAAGCAAAGAACTAAAACCTAACTCCTTGAAAATGGTGCTTAATTTGGTTGGATCATAGCCTTCAAATAAAAGCTCATCAACCGTAATGTCAACAGGCGCTTCCTTTGTAATGGTGGCAAGCTCCTTGCTCATGATTGCCTGATCTTTAAATTCTTCCAGTCTTTCCTTTAATTTATTGCCGCTTACTTTATCAATATTATTCAGTAGATTTTCGAGCGTATCAAATTGAACAAGCAGCTTAATGGCTGTTTTCTCACCAACACCCGGAACTCCAGGGATATTGTCAGATTGATCCCCCATCAACCCCTTCATATCGATAATTTGATCAGCGGAAAGACTATACTTTTCTTTTATATACTCAGGCGTATAACTTTCTATATCTGTAATGCCTTTTCGTGTAATGCTGACAGTGATTTTATCTGTACTTAATTGTGTTAAGTCTTTATCCCCCGAAATAACTTGAACATCGAAGCCTTCTTTCTCAGCCTGTGTCGCAAGTGTTCCGATAATATCGTCCGCTTCATAATTCTCAAGTTCATAACGTTTAATACCATATGCATCAAGTAGCTCCCTTAAAAATGGAAACTGCTCCGAAAGTTCCGGCGGTGTTTTTTGCCGTCCACCTTTGTATTCTTTAAAAGTAGAATGACGGAAAGTTGTTTTCCCCGCATCAAATGCAACAAGAATATGGGTAGGTTTTTCTTCCTCGAGAACCTTCATTAACATCGTCGTAAATCCATAAACCGCGTTCGTATGTATCCCCTTGTCGCTACTTAGAAGCGGCAGTGCAAAAAAAGCCCGATACGCAATACTATTCCCATCAATCAACATCAATTTCTTCTTCATTAAAAAACCTCCTAGTGGAGCAGACTCGTCCAAATTATTCTATATATTATTTTAGCACGTAGGAATGGGAATGTGAAAACATACAGGTGGAGGTTGGTATTAACTTATTCCCGACTGTTACTGGTCGTTGAGCCGGGTTTACTGGCCGTCTCCGTTAGTTTACTAGCCGTTGTCCCAGATTCACTCGTCAACATTGAAGACTTGTCCAGTTATATTAGAATGAAAAAAATACCGCACAGTTTGACCGTGCGGTATCGTTTTTATTTTGTATAGCCCATCAATATACGGGCATATGGTGAATCGGAAGGAATGACGATGACGGTATCTTCGCCGATTGTTTTCTTATATGTTTCTAATGTACGGAAAAGATTGTAAAATTCCTTATCCTTTGAAAAAGCTTTATTGTAAATTTCAGCGGCTTCTCCTTCACCTTCTGAGCGAATGATTTCTGCATCTGCCTCAGCTTTCGAAAGCATTTCACGGACTTTTCGATCTGTCTCTGCAGTGATTTTGTTTTTTCTAGCATCACCCGTCGATAAATATTCCTGTGCTTTAGTTTCCCGTTCTGAAACCATTCTTGTATAAACAGATTTTTCATTTTCCTCTGGTAAGTCTGTCCGTTTTGTACGAACATCGGTCACTGTAATGCCGTATTGATCCCTCGTTAATAATTCATTTACTTTTTCTGTCACTCTATCATTTAAACTACCACGGGAGGATTTTTCATCATTTATGATTTCTTCATAATTTAATTGACCAAGCTCAGCACGAACGATGGAGTAAATGAACTCTTCCATACGGGATTCCGCATTTGCAACTGTTCTAGCATTGGAAATCATTTGTCTTGGATTATCGATCTTCCATATTGCATAATTATCAATGATCATACGTTTCTTATCTTTTGTATTTATTTCAGCCTGTGAAACATTATACGTCATTTGATATTTCGGTAAAGATGAGACACTTTGAATAAAAGGGACTTTAAATGCCAAACCCGGCTCACTTTTAATGTCGACTACTTCACCAAACTGACGAATAACTTTGTATTCACCTTCTTTTACGATAAAAGCGCTAGCCATTAGTAACATTAATAGAACTATCAGTACTAGGAAAAGCAATCCCGTCTTAACATATTTTCTCCATTGTAAATCCGCACTCTTCCGTGATTCCAAATCGACTACTTTTTTATCCATTATTCTTTTTTCCCTCCTTCTTCATTGGATGGCTTTGCCTGTTCTTTTTCCAATGGACGAATTGGGAAGTATTTCAATGTGTTTCCATCGTCGTTCATAATATAGATTTCTGCGCCGGGTAAAACTTGTTCAAGTGTTTCTAAAACCAATCGTTCACGAGTAATTTCAGGGTTTTTCTTGTACTGCTCATACAATTTATTAAAAACAGCTACGTCCCCACGGGCAGATTGAAGCCTAGCTTCTTTTTCCCCCAGCGCCTTGGAATTTATAGCTGCTTTTTCACCCTCTGCTTCATTCATACGCTTATTTTCATACTTCTTAGCTTCGTTAATCTTAGTGTTCATCGTTTCGCGCGCATCCGTAACGGCTGTAAAAGCACTGCGAACCTCTTGGTTTGGCAGCTCAACATCTTTTAAATTTACAGCCAAAATAGAAATCCCAATATCATATTTTTCGAGTAAGGTAGTCAGCAAATCTCGAACCTCTGCTTCAATTTCAGCCTTACCTGATGTTAAAGCATCATCAATTTTAGAACTTCCGATAATACTCCTCAGAGATGCAGATGTTGCATCATATAAAATTTCTTGCGGCTTTTCCGAATTAAATAAATATTTTTTCGGATCGGTGATTTTCCATTGGACAACTAAATCAGCTAGAACAATATTTTCATCACCAGTAATCATTTTGGTTTCATTCATCTTACCGTTTTCTTCTTTATAGCCGAAATCTAGCTTCAATGTTTCACGCGCCAATTTTTCTACATTTTGAATTGGCCAAGGTAATTTAAAATGAAGTCCAGGTTCGGTTATCGTTTCATCTGCTTTACCAAACGTCATAATTACAGCCTGATCCGATTCATCAACCGTATACCAAGATGTAAATACGACGACAGAAAGTACAATGATTGCGATGATAAGTCCTGTTACTGTATATACTCTCTTTAAACTCATGGTTCACTATCCTTTCTACTAATCTCTCAGTCATGTTATACGATTATGATCATAATAAGTTTCATTTTGCCTTAAAAATAAAAATAAGATCCAGATTGAATGAACCTGGACCTTACGGAATTATATTTTTATATTTGGATATTAATCTTCATCAGCAGTTTCAAGATGCTGCGGAGGGCACACTTCAAGGGCACCCTTAATGACTGTTTCCTCCTGTTCATCCGTTGCTAGGACTTGGATGATAACGCTGCTGCGGTCTCGATTGATTTTTACAACTTCAAATAAAAATTGGACAGTGTCATAGTGGTAAACAGGTTTAACAAACTCAATTTCCTGCTTTAAAATATGTGAGCCTGGCCCTGGCATGTACTTGGAAACTGCGGAGGTGATAATGCCGGTAAGCATAATAGCTGGTACAATCGGCTTTTTATAGTTTGTCTGTGAGGCATAATCGTGTTGAATGTATAACGGATTAGCATCATTTGTTAAACCTAAAAAAAGCAACAAATCCTTATCCTCAATTTTCTCCGTCAGCGTTAATTTCTCACCGGTCGAAATTTCCTCTAGCCTTCTGCCAAGCTTACGTTTTTTACCCAATAACAACACATCACCTCATCCTTAATCAATGACGCCTTGGCGGAATTGCGCCCGGATTTTTATCCAGCTTAGGCCAACACGACGTTGGTCACACAAGCGTTGCGACAGGACGTCGCGCTCTTAGCTTGTGTTCCTATAATTCCTTTAAAAATCCGTGGCATCCGCCAGAGGCGTTAACTAAATTCAGCAAATGTATTCTTTATTAGTAATGAAGGTTCAATTGCTCTTGCCACATTAATAATAGTAGGAATTCAGCTGAATTAGGTTAACCGCTTACATGTGGTTTGGAATTATAATACCATGAAATGAAGTGCTATAAAAGTAAAAATACCATTCAGAACAAAAATCAAACGAGGACTTTCATTACTTCACGAACAGAATCAGCAGATTTTTGTAAAGCAGACTTTTCTTCTTCAGTTAGATCGAGCTCGATGATTTTTTCAATGCCTTCTTTTCCAAGGATTGTAGGGACTCCGAGGTAAATGCCTTCAAACCCATATTCGCCTTCAAGATAAGCGATCGATGGCAAAACACGACGCTGATCTTTTACGATCGCTTCGACCATTTCAACTAACGAAGCAGCTGGAGCGTAATACGCACTTCCGTTACCAAGAAGATTTACGATTTCACCGCCGCCTTTTCTCGTTCTCTCTACAATAGCGTCAAGACGGTCCTGTTGAATTAATTTCTCAAGTGGAATTCCACCAGCGTAGGAATAGCGAACAAGAGGAACCATATCATCACCATGGCCTCCTAGAACAAATCCTGTTATGTCTTTTACAGAAAGGTTTAATTCATTGGCAACAAATGTTCGGAAACGTGCAGTATCGAGAACACCGGATTGACCAATTACTCGATTCTTAGGAAAACCTGATTCTTTAAATACTGTATATGTCATTGCATCTACAGGATTTGTTAAAACAATGATATAGCAGTTGGGAGAATGCTTTACGATTTCCTTCGTTACACTTTTCATTACCTTTTGATTCGTTTGCACTAAATCATCACGGCTCATACCTGGCTTTCGGGCAATTCCTGCAGTGATGACCACAACATCGGAGTCTTTCGTATCTTCATAATTCGAAGTACCGGTAATATTAGCATCAAATCCTTGGACAGGGCCAGCTTCAAGCATATCAAGTGCTTTTCCTTTTGTCGGATTTTCCATTTGCGGAATATCAACAAGGACAACATCACCGAGTTCTTTCTGTGCAAGTAAGAATGCTGTAGTGGCTCCAGTAAACCCACCGCCGATAACTGAAATCTTTTTCCGTTTCAAAGTCATGAGTTCCCTTACCTTCCTTTTTAGAATAAAAAATATATAAGATTCGAGCGCAAAGCCAAGAAATGGCGTTTGCGCTCGTAATCAGTATTTATAATATTTACTCCATATTTTCAATCAAAGCAGTTGCAAATTCGGAAGTTTTCACTTCAGTTGCGCCTTCCATCAAACGCGCAAAGTCATAAGTAACTACTTTGGATTCGATTGTTTTTTCAACTGATTTAACGATTAATTCAGCTGCTTCACCCCATCCAAGATGTTCAAGCATAAGTACACCTGAAAGAAGTACTGAAGAAGGGTTTACTTTATCAAGTCCTGCATATTTTGGAGCAGTACCATGAGTTGCTTCAAAAATGGCGTGTCCTGTTTCATAGTTGATGTTTGCTCCTGGAGCAATTCCGATTCCGCCAACTTGAGCTGCAAGTGCGTCGGAAATATAATCTCCATTCAGGTTCATTGTTGCAACTACATCAAACTCTTTCGGACGAGTTAAGATTTGCTGTAAGAAAATATCAGCGATGGCATCTTTAATGATAATTTTTCCAGCAGCTTCTGCATCAGACTGAGCTTTATTAGCTGCATCTGTTCCTTGCTCTGCTTTGATTTTATCATATTGATCCCAAGTGAATACTTTGTCGCCGAATTCTTCTTCAGCGAGTTCATATCCCCAGTTTTTAAATGCGCCTTCTGTAAATTTCATAATGTTGCCTTTATGAACAAGTGTTACAGATTTGCGGCCTTCTTTAAGGGCATAATTGATAGCTGCACGAACAAGGCGTTTCGTACCTTCTGCAGAGACAGGCTTAATTCCGATTCCAGAAGTTTCTGGGAAACGAATTTTGTTAACACCCATTTCTTCTTGAAGAAATGTGATTAATTTTTTTACTTCTTCGGAACCTTCTTTGTATTCGATACCAGCATAGATATCTTCTGTGTTTTCACGGAAAATAACCATGTCTGTATCTTCAGGGCGCTTGATAGGTGATGGAACACCTTGGAAATAACGAACTGGACGCAAGCATACAAATAGATCAAGCTCCTGGCGTAAAGCAACGTTCAATGAACGAATTCCTCCACCGATTGGAGTTGTAAGTGGTCCTTTGATTGCTATGAAATATTCACGAATTGTATCAAGCGTTTCTTCAGGAAGCCATTCGCCAGTTTTATTAAAGGCTTTTTCTCCTGCATAAACTTCTTTCCATTCGATTTTCTTTTCGCCTGCATAAGCTTTTTCGACCGCTGCATCCATTACTCTTTGAGCTGCAGCCCAAATGTCAGGACCGATCCCGTCTCCTTCAATAAAAGGGATGATTGGGTTATTCGGTGTATGTAAAACACCATTTTCTACAGTAATTTTTTCACCTTGTGACATAATTTTCCCTCCATTTACGATCTCAACTACTAATACTATCAGAAAAACAGACTATTTTCTAGATTAGCCTATCAACGTTCGTCGATTGGCACATACTTTCTCATGCCTGGACCTGTATATTCAGCACGAGGACGAATCAAGCGGTTATTCTCATATTGTTCAAGAATATGTGCGAGCCATCCTGATACACGTGATACAGCAAAAATAGGTGTAAACAAATCGTGGTCAATTCCTAGACTATGATAAACAGAAGCTGAGTAGAAATCTACATTTGGCGGCAATGGCTTTTGGGAAGTAAACACTTCATGCACTTTAGTAGAAATTTCATACCATTGTGGTTCACCAGTAATTTCAGTAAGTTTCTTCGACATTTCTTGCAAATGTTTTGCACGTGGATCCCCATTGCGATATACACGATGTCCGAAGCCCATAATTTTTTCTTTATTACTTAACTTGTCTAAAACATATTTTTCAGCATTTTCTGGGCTGCCAATTTCAGTCAGCATTTTCATAACCTGTTCATTTGCCCCGCCATGAAGAGGACCTTTTAAAGCACCAATAGCAGACGTTACTCCCGAATAAACATCGGAAAGTGTTGCTACACAAACACGCGCTGTAAATGTAGAAGCATTTAATTCGTGATCAGCATGAAGAACTAATGCTTTATCAAAAGCCTCGATTTCAATTTGTTCCGGCTCTTTACCTTTTAACATATACAGGAAGTTTTCAGCAAAGCCGAGGTCTTTACGTGGAGCAATCGGAGTAAGTCCTTTCCTCACTCTCGCAAAAGCCGCTACGATAGATGGTAATTTCGCTTGCAAGCGAATTGCTTTTCGGTAATTAGCTTGCTTTTCCATTACATCCGCTTCTTCATCATAAAGGCCGAGAGCAGAAACCGCCGTACGAAGGGCTGCCATTGGGTGGACTTTATCGATTGGGTATGTTTTAAAGCTATCAATTATTTCTTGAGGGAGTTCCATATTATCCACTAATTGTTGTTTAAGCTCTTGTAACTGATCACTATTTGGCAATTCTAAATGCCATAATAAGTAAATGATTTCTTCAAAGCTTGCTTTTTCCGCCAAGTCATCAATATTATAGCCAACATATGTAAGAGTGTCGTCTATGATTGAACTTATAGAGGAGGTAGTTGCCACTATACCTTCTAATCCGCGTGTTGCCGTCATAAAAATAATCTCTCCTTTATCTTTCTTTTCTAACAAAAATAACTATAAAATCTTAATAAAAAGACGATGTGGATGCATACATATTCTATTATAGAGGTAGCTTGTCTATAAATTCAATATATGTATTCTTCTTCCTTAGACATTATAACCAAAACTATCCTGTTTGGAAATGGAAACGCTTATTAATACATTAAAAACAATGGTATAATGATTGAAAGTTAGAGCGTATTTGAAGTGAGGTGGCGATATGAAGCGTGAAAATGTTGATAAGATAGTCCGTTTTTTTCTTGTTGTCGGAGTAGTATTCCTATCTTTAGTCTTACTTTATTATATTTCTAAAGTAACGTATCCCTTTATAATAGCGATTGCCATTGCTATGATGATCAATCCCGCTGTTCACTTCTTAGAAAAAAAGTGGAGATTCCCTAGGGCACTGGCTGTACTAACTTCATTGCTCTTAGTAATTGCAATATTTACCGGTCTGATCACATTATTAATTGCAGAGATTGTGTCAGGGGCAACTTATTTCTCTAACGTTGTACCAGAACATGCAAAAACATTAATCAATTATTTCGAAGATCTATTTGCAGGACAAGTTATTCCTTTTTACAATAATATTGCCAGTATGTTCAAAGGACTTGATAGTGGTCAGCAAGAAACGATAATGGAAAGTATAAAAAATACTGGAAATAAAATTACGGAAAGCGCCACAGCGTTTTTGCAAAATTTCTTTCTGAAGTTGCCCGCCCTTGTTTCTTGGATTCCAAATGCTGCTACTGTTCTAGTATTTTCTCTATTGGCTACCTTTTTTATTAGCAAGGATTGGGATAAACTTTCGAATTGGTCTAGTCGTTTCCTTCCCGAGAAAGCAAAATCAAGTGGCAAAACTGTTTTTGCAGACTTAAAAAAAGCACTTGCCGGATTTATAAAAGCACAGTTAACCTTGATTTCTATTACACTCGTTATCGTTTTAATCGGACTTCTGATTTTACGTGTTAATTATGCCATTACAATTGCTCTTGTAACAGGAATTGTAGACTTGCTTCCTTATTTAGGTACTGGAATTGTGTTTATTCCTTGGATCATTTATGAATTATTAACAGAGAATTATGGAATGGCACTGGGGCTCGGCATTCTATACACAGTCGTCGTCGTTCAGCGGCAAGTGATGGAGCCAAAAATTCTTTCTTCAAATATCGGTATGAATCCATTAGCTACCCTTGTTGCCTTATTTGTTGGCTTTAAGATCTTTGGATTTTTAGGGCTTATTATAGGACCTGTAACACTAGTATTAATTACGACCCTCCATAAAGCAAATGTCTTTAAGGATATTTGGGCGTATATTAGAGGAACTCCTACAATAATAAAATAAAGAGAGCCTTTGAACGAGGCTCTCTTTATCTATAAATACGAATATGCTTGCTGCTTATCCAATTTTTAATTATTTTTAATAGAAACGGTCTCATAGTATTTCTAGTAACGGGAAGAAGAAGAAGCAGACCAACGATATCGGTCATGAAGCCCGGACTTAATAATAGGATGCCTGCAAGAATGCATACTCCGTCTAGCATAGCAATTCCTGGAGGGATTCCTGAACGCAAATCATTCTGGACCCTTTTCAATGCTTCCAACCCTTGCTTTTTAGCTAAGTATGCACCCAGTATTCCTGTAATAATGATTAATCCTACAGTGGGGAAGATTCCAATTGTTTTCCCAGAAAGAATAAAAAGCCCAATTTCTAGAGCTGGAAGAACAATAAAGATAAGAATAATATATTTCAAACGGACTCACATCCCGTCATTTTTTTTACATTATAACATTTTCTGCCTTAAAAAATAAAAATGTCGGACTTGAGAATCCGACATTTTTTTATTGTTACAGTACGCTTGCATGTCCGTTGTAAATTATACCTCTAGTGGCGTCAACTGTGATTTCCTGACCATCTTTAATGACTTTTGTCGCTTCTTCAACACCCACGATTACAGGGATGCCCAAGTTTATGCCCACTACAGCTGCATGGCTTGTTAATCCGCCTTCTTCAGTAATCAACGCGGAACAATTTTCTAATAAGGATACCATTTCCCTATCAGTCCCGATCGCAACCATGACGGAGCCGGGAACTATCTTTTCTTTTGCTTCATTTGCATCTTTCACTATTACGGCTTTTCCAAATGCTGATTTTCTTCCAATTCCTTGTCCTTTAGCCAATACATCGCCGACAACATGGACTTTCATTAAATTGGTTGTCCCTTTCTCACCTACCGGAACGCCACCTGTAATAATGATCAGATCTCCGTGTTGAACTAGACCAGTATTTAAACTTTCAGAAACTGCGCGCTCAAGCATTTCATCCGTAGAGGAAACTTTTTGTCCCATTTGAGGGTAAACGCCCCATTTCAAGGATAGACGGCGAACAATTGCTTCGTTATACGTAACGGCAATAATTGGAGCTTTAGGACGATATTTAGAAATCATGCGAGCTGTATGTCCACTTTCAGTAGGCGCCACAATAGCATTAACTTCTAAATTAATAGCAGTATGGGCAACAGATTGGCAAATTGCATCTGTCATATTCGGCTCACTGTTTTTTCTTAAATAATTGACTATTTCTTGATGATCCAGAGCTTTTTCAGTTGAAACAGCAATATTATGCATCGTTTGAACGGCTTCGACTGGATAAGATCCTGCTGCTGTTTCTCCCGATAGCATAACTGCATCAGATCCGTCTAAAATAGCATTTGCAACATCACTTGCCTCTGCTCTAGTAGGTCTTGGGTTACGTTGCATAGAATCAAGCATTTGTGTGGCAGTGATGACTGGTTTGCCTACTTCATTACACTTTCTAATCAATTGCTTTTGAACTAAAGGTACTGCCTCAGTAGGAATTTCCACACCTAAATCGCCACGTGCCACCATTAGTCCGTCGGAAACGGCTAAGATTTCGTCGATATTGTCTACGCCTTCTTGATTTTCAATCTTAGGAATAATATTAATATAGGAACCGCCATTTTCTTCAAGCAGCTGTCTAATCTCTAATACATCCGTCGCTCTTCTTACAAATGAAGCGGCGATGAAATCAACGCCTTGCTCAATTCCAAATAAAATATCCTTTGCATCCTTTTCGGTCATTCCAGGAAGATTAACAGAGACACCCGGAACATTTACACCTTTTTTATTTTTCAATGTACCGCTATTTAACACTTTCGTAACAAGTTCACTTGTCTCTCTCTTAATTTCTACAACTTCAAGAGCAATAAGACCATCATCCAATAGGATTTTAGAGCCTTTATGAACATCATTGACTAATCCAGGATAAGAGATTGAGAATTTTTCTTCTGTTCCCTCGACCTCTTCCATTGATACGATGGTGGTTGAACCTTCTATTAGTTCAATTGCTCCATTTTTCATGTCATGTGTTCTTATTTCCGGACCTTTTGTATCTAACAAAATCCCGATATTTTTTCCGGTTTTTTTGGCAACTTCTCGAATATTGATAATTCTGTTTAAATGTTCTTGATGATCACCATGCGAAAAGTTTAATCTTGCTACATTCATGCCCGCATTGATAAGCTGAAGTAATGTTTCTGGATTTTCACTTGCTGGTCCGATAGTACAAACTATTTTTGTTTTCTTCATTATTTTTTCCTCCTAAGATCTAAAGACGCTTACTAAATATGTAAATTAGGTTAAATGGATAATACTTGTGATAAATCATACATGTCTTGGGAGAATGTTCGTGGCTGCCCAAGTACACTTAAAATATCATTATCAATAATTTTATCCTTCTCAATTCCAACTGTTCTTCCGCCTTTTCCTTCCATAAGCAGTTCAACCGCTCTCGCACCAAGTCTACTTGCTAGAACACGATCGAAACCTGTCGGAGTTCCTCCCCTTTGGATATGTCCTAAAACAGACACCCTCGTTTCAATATCAATTGATTTTTTAAGTTCTTCAGCAAAATCGTTGGCACTCATTACGCCTTCAGCAACAATGATAATACTATGTTTTTTACCACGTTTTTGTCCACTGCGCAGGCGCTCAGCAATATTTTCCATATCGTGTTTTTCTTCTGGTACTAGTATCGTTTCAGCTCCGCCTGCAAGACCAGACCAAAGTGCGATATCTCCTGCATCTCTTCCCATTACTTCGATAATAAAGGTCCGCTCATGAGATGACGCCGTATCACGGATTCTGTCAATTGCATCTAAGACGGTGTTCAATGCGGTATCAAATCCAATAGTAAATTGAGTTCCGGCAATATCATTATCGATTGTAGCTGGTACACCGATGCAAGGGAAGCCTTGTTCAGTCAATGCTTTAGCACCCATAAAAGATCCATCTCCACCGATAACAACTAGGGCATCAATGCCGAATTTTTTTAGTTGCTCAATTCCTTTTTGCTGCCCTTCCTTCGTCTTAAATTCATTGCAGCGTGCTGAGCGGAGCATCGTACCACCACGATGAATAATATCTCCGACCGAACCAAGTTCAAGCTGTTTTATATTTCCATTGATTAAACCACTATATCCTTGATATATCCCATATGCCTCGAGTCCATTATATATTGACTTTCTTACTACGGCTCTTATGGCTGCATTCATGCCTGGGGCATCTCCGCCACTTGTTAAAATCCCTATTTTTTTCACTATTGCCACCTCGATGTTCGAATATAATAAAAGATCTTAGTCTTACTATGAATAAAAATAGATTTCAATTACTTTAAAAATACCATTTTATCGACAGTTTCTCAAATTTTTCACTAAAATGATACAAAAAGCTCGAAACATAAGAAAAGCGCAAGCGCTTGCTCATCGATGTAAAAACTTCAGGGCCTTCGACTGAGATAAAGGAAACACGGCGAGGGACGAGTTAGTGAAATTGGCACTTCAAATTTCACCTGATGTTGACTTATCGTAGGGAGAAGGACAGGAAGTTTGCTAGTCGATAGGCTGCTTGCGCTGGACAGCGAAAGCCTAAATTCAAAAATTCCGACTAAAAAAACTTATACCTTCTCGAAACATTAAAGAAGGCATTGCGCTAAGAGGCAATACCTTTAAAAATGAATATTTTCATATTGGTTTGTTTCCGTATATTTACCCATACGTTTATATTTTTGATATCGATCTTCAATTAGTTTTTCGACTGGGACTGTTTGAAGCTGTTGAAGAGCTTTTAATAGCACTTGGTCAATTTCCTTCGCTTGTCCTTCCACATCCTTATGGGCCCCACCTTTTATTTCTGGAATGACTTCATCAATTATACCAAGTTCGATTAAATCAGTAGCTGTGATTCTCATTGCTTCTGCTGCCTTCTTGGCCAAAGATGCGTCCTTCCATAATATTGATGCCGCTCCTTCTGGAGTAATAACGGAGTAGGTCGAATTCTCCAGCATAAAAATGCGATCACCCACTCCTAAGGCTAGAGCACCACCACTTCCACCCTCTCCGGTTACAATACAAATTATTGGAACCGTTAGTCCGGCCATTTCAAAAAGATTTCTTGCAATAGCTTCACTTTGTCCACGTTCCTCAGCAGCTTTTCCTGGATAAGCACCTTTCGTATCAATAAAGCAGATAACTGGACGGTTGAATTTCTCAGCTTGCTTCATGAGTCGTAATGCTTTCCGATATCCTTCGGGGTGAGGCATCCCAAAATTACGGCGGATATTTTCCTTCGTATCTCTTCCGCGCTGATGTCCCACAACGGTCACTGGAATCCCTTTATACTTCGCGATTCCACCAACGAGGGCGGTGTCATCACCGAACACCCTATCCCCATGAAGTTCTAGAAAATCAGTAAACAGTAATTCGATATAGTCTAATGTTGTCGGCCTGTTGGCATGTCTGGCGACTTGGACACGATCCCAAGGGGCCATATTTTCATATACATCTCTCTCAAGGTTCTCTAATCGCGCTTCAAGTTTATCAATTTCTTCCGATAAATCTACTTCAGAATTTTTCGTGAACTCCCTGAGCTCTGCAATTTTATTTCGAAGTTCAAGTACAGGTTTTTCAAATTCCAATCCATTTACCATGTGAGTTCACCTTCTTGCTGATGGATTTCAAGTACAGTCGTTAATTTTTCTTTTATATCTTTTCGGTGAATTACAGCATCGAGCTGGCCATGTTCAAGAAGAAACTCTGCGGTTTGGAAATCATCGGGAAGCTCTTCTCGGATTGTTTGCTCAATTACTCTACGGCCGGCAAACCCAATTAAAGCACCAGGCTCTGCAAAATTATAATCTCCTAAAGAAGCAAAGCTAGCCGATACTCCACCAGTTGTTGGATGAGTCATAAACGATATGATCAATCCACCCTTATCACTAAACATCTTTAACGCCGCACTTGTCTTAGCCATTTGCATTAATGACAAAACACCTTCCTGCATTCTTGCTCCACCAGATGCGGTAAAGATTAAAAATGGAACTTCCATCTCCGCGGCCTTCTCAATAGCCCTTGCTATTTTTTCACCTACGACAGAACCCATACTCCCCATTCTGAAATGCGAATCCATAATAGCGATGACAACATTTAAGCCGTTTATAGCACCTTTTCCAGTTAAAACCGCTTCATCCAAATTCGAGTTCTTCTTGTCTTTTTCTAATTTCTCTAAATAGCCTGGGAATCCAAGTGGATTTGCAGACGAAATATGTTCTTCAAACAGAACGAATGACCCTTCATCAAGAAGACTTTCCGCACGTTCATATGCGGTCATTCTCATATGATGATCACAGTGCAGGCACACTTTTAAGTTTTTTTGTAAATCTTTTGTATACATTATTTTTCTACATTCTGGACATTTTGTCATAATTCCTTCTGGAACATCTTGTTTCGCTGCTTCAGATGGAATGGCTGCATATTTTTTCTTTTTAGGTTTAGAAAAAAGGTCCTTAAGCAATCTGAGTCCCCCTAAAAAACGACTTTTATTAATTAATGATTATTTTAATCTACTAGATGCGGAAACGACTAGAGTCCTTTCTCTCATAAATAGCGATTGCCTTTTCCGAATTCCCTTCAATAAGTGCATCTAGAAATGATATTGCACTACTCTGATCAAGCTGGACATGGTCGTCCATAATTTCCGCAGAATAGCTTTTCAATACATCCCAAATCCTATATAGAAGGCGATTACTTTCCAACTCCATAATCCTATCAAAAAGGATTGCACTATCAAGATCATCATTCTTTTTGAGGATTTGTAACTGCCCTTTATCTGACATAGAACAAATATTTCGAATGATATCTTTTTCAAGGAGTTTTTTAGTTTTTGTTATATCATTTTTTACATTTGGATCTTCTAATATAAACATGCCAAGCAGTTTGATAAGTTGGTTATTTTTAAAGTCTCCCAAAAAGGTTCCTTCTCCTCTTCGGGTTTCAATCAGTCCTAAAAGTTCAAGTGATCTAAGAGCTTCACGGACTGAGGAGCGGCCAACCTTGAGCCGCTCTGTTAATTCACGTTCAGATGGAATTTTATCTCCCTGCTTTAAACCATCGTTCGTTATCATCTGCCTTATATCTTTTACGATGCTTAAATATACTTTTGATTGGCTCAATATTCTCACTCGCCTTTTCCTATCACTGCGAGCCTCATCGTCTTTTTCCTAACTTCTTCCGGATCGACCTTTATACGAGCAACCCCTGTTTCCATTGCGGCTTTCGCGACTGACGCTGCAACTTGAGGAGCCACTCTAGGATCAAATGGAGCTGGTATGACATATTCGGCTGTCAGTTCTTCTTCGGAAATCAAATTAGCAATGGCCGAAACCGCTGCTTGCTTCATTTTTTCATTGATATGAGTGGCCCTAACATCAAGAGCTCCCCTAAAAATCCCCGGGAATGCAAGAACATTATTTACTTGATTGGGAAAATCTGATCGTCCGGTTCCAATCACTTTTGCTCCTGCTTCAATAGCATCTTCGGGCATTATTTCAGGTTCCGGATTTGCCATTGCAAAAATGATTGGATCTGGATTCATTGATTGAATCATTTCTTTTGTCAGTGCTCCAGCAACCGAAACACCAATAAAAACATCTGCATCCTGAATAACATCCTTCAGGCTGCCACTCATTTTATCCCGATTCGTATATTTGGAAACAGCTGTTTTGACATCATTCATGCCTACTGGGCGACCTTCATAAATCGCACCTTTCGAATCGCACATGATAATATCACGCACTCCATAGCTATATAAAAGTTTAATTATGGCAATACCTGCAGCTCCTGCCCCATTTGCCACGACTTTTATCCTTGACATTCTTCGCCCGGTTATTTTGAGTGCATTCACGAGACCTGCCACTGTTACAATCGCTGTACCATGCTGATCGTCATGAAAAACTGGGATATTGGCTTCTTTCTTCAATCTTTCCTCAATAACAAAACAATTAGGAGCAGCGATATCTTCCAGATTCACTCCCCCAAAATTAGGCTCTAGAATCTTGACAGTTTGTATAATTTCTTCGATATTATTTGTATTTAAACAAATGGGAAATGCATCAACACCGGCAAAACTTTTAAAGAGAACTGCCTTTCCTTCCATAACAGGCAAGGCTGCTTCCGGACCGATATTCCCTAGTCCTAAAACGGCAGTCCCGTCAGAAACAACTGCTACCATATTGCCTTTCATTGTATAATCGTATACCGTTTCAGGTTTTTCGTAAATTTCCTTACAAGGCTCTGCTACACCAGGTGAATATGCAAGACTTAAATCTTTTGCATTTTTCACTTCAACTTTTGATTTGGATTCCAGCTTCCCTTTGTGAACCTTATGCATATGCAGTGCTTCTTCACGCAAAGTCAAAGAGTTTCACTCCTTCTTTTTCACTGAAAGTGCCGCCTTGATCAAAAATAGTCGCTACATCATCCTAAGTCAAGAGTGGTCTGACCACAAAAGCTTCTAAAACAATATATCATATTTTTGTCCATTTGAAAAAATAATTTTAGGCTCTTTTCTCTAAATGGTCGCTGTAATAAAAATTTTAACGAAGAAAAATCAAAAATGAGCCTTATTTTAAGATGACACAATCATTTCCGAGCAGGGCCTTTATTTCATTTAATACTTCACTTGAGGGATCTATCCAGTCTTCCACCGATAATTTAATTGTTTTCCTTGTCGTTTCATAATGGAGGACAATAGCAGTTTTTCCTTTATACTTTCGAATAAGTTCATGTAATGAATGAAGTGTTTCCCTTGTATGCAATTCAGCTCTGATTTTCAAATATAAGATTGCGGGATCTTTCAATTCACTCGCTAATTGAATATGCTGGATAATAAATTGAAGGCCGCCATCCCTACTCTCAATATTCCCCGAAATGAGGACAATTTCTCCTTCTTTACAAACTAAGCTGAAACGTTTATAAGTTTCAGGAAAAACCACTCCCTCCATATCTCCCGTCTGATCACTTATCTTAATAAATGCCATTAAATCCCCTTTTTTTGTTCTGATTGTTTTTACGCTCGTTATATATACTCCTGCAGACACTTTTCTTTGATTTGGTTTTAATTCGATGAGCGGGGCTGTTCCCTCGGACTGGAAACGTTCACTGTACATTGTAACAGGATGATCTGAAATATATAGGCCGAGCGCTTGTTTTTCGAATAACAGTTTTTCAGTAGAACCGATCGGCTCTACATCAATATATTTAGGTTGAATGTGGAACATCTCCGTGTTTTCAAATAGATCAGGCCCATCTTCAATTGGCCTCATCAATTCAGCATGTTCCATAGCTACATCTAAGGTGGCTAATAAAACTGCTCGGTCATACCCAAATTCATCAAATGCTCCAGAGTGAACTAGAGCCTCCAATATATTTCGATTAATAGCCCTTTGGGGAACTCTTAGGCAAAAGTCAAAAAGATCCTTAAATGGTTTAACGCTGCGTATTTTGATAATTTCTCTTAATGTAGCGACGCCAATCCCTCGAATAGCTGCAAGGCTAAATCTAATTCGAGTTTTTTCAGCAATAAATGGATATTGACTACTATTTACGGATGGGGGCAAAACCTTAATCCCCATATGCTTCACTTCTGAAATGTATTCGGCCATTTTATCTTCATTTCCAATGGCGGAAGTGAGTAATGCTGCCATAAAATCATTAGGAAAATTGGCTTTTAAATAGCTAAGTTGCCATGAAATCATACTATAAGCTACTGCGTGACTTCTGTTGAATCCGTAATTTGCAAAACGAACAATTAAATCGTAAGTCGCATTTGCTATTTTTTCATCATGTCCTTTTTTTAATGCTCCATCAACAAAGTGTTTTCGTTCACGGTCCAAGACCTCTTTCTTTTTCTTACTTACCGCCCTGCGTAGTAAATCAGCTTCACCAAGTGTAAAACCCGCCATAACAGAAGCAATTTGCATAATTTGCTCCTGATATACGATGACACCATAAGTCAACTCTAATATAGGTTTTAAATCGGAATGAAGAAACTGAACTTCTTTTTTGCCATGTTTGCGGGCAATGTAATCAGGTATTTTCTCCATCGGTCCGGGTCTGTATAAGGCATTGACTGCTACAATATCCTCGAATTCAGTAGGACCTAGTTCACGAAGAACTTTTCTCATTCCTTCCGATTCCAATTGGAAAATACCAGTAGTTTCCCCTTTTATCAGCATGGCAAATGTTTTCTCGTCATAGAA
The DNA here is from genome assembly GCF_024626525.1 of Lederbergia panacisoli. GTDB lineage: Bacteria > Bacillota > Bacilli > Bacillales > Bacillaceae_C > Lederbergia > Lederbergia panacisoli. The sequence continues at coordinate 143,195 of NZ_JANJGU010000005.1, read as the reverse complement.
GGGAATTTCTTTCGGGTTTATTTTTTTCCCTATTCGTTTTTCAATGCTTTTAATGACCCTTTCAAGCAAAGACAAATTGCGCAGGCCAAGGAAATCCATTTTTAATAAACCTATTTCCTCTAAATCCTCCATTGGAAACTGAGTTAAGTATGTACCAGTCTCGTCACCCTGAATCGGAATGATATTTGTAAGAGGATTCTCGGAAATGACAAGCCCAGCCGCATGTGTGGACGTATGACGAGGAAGGCCTTCTATTTTTAATGCTGTTTCATAAAGTTTTCGATTGAGCTCCGACTCGTTTACGAAAGCCTTTAAGCCATCTGACACTATATACGCTTGCTTAAGGCCTGCACCGCCTAATCGTGAAGGAATAAGCCTAGATAACTGATCCATTTCCTTCGTGTTCATCCCAAAAACGCGGGCGGTATCCCGCATAGCAGCTCTAGTGGCGAAAGTTCCAAACGTAATGATTTGCGCTACATGCAACTTGCCATATTTTTTCATAACATATTCAATGACTTCATCACGTCGATGGTCGGGAAAATCAATATCGATATCTGGCATACTGATCCGTTCAGGATTTAAAAACCGTTCAAATAACAACCCGTGTTCAATTGGATCTACATCTGTAATACCTAAAACATATGCGACTAATGATCCTGCAGCAGAACCACGACCAGGTCCAGTTAAAATGGAATGTTCCCTTGCGAATTTCATAAAATCCCAAACAATTAAAAAATAATCATTAAAACCCATTCTTCCTATAATGTCTAATTCGTATTTTAAACGATCAAAATAGCGTTGGTCGGGATGAACAACTCGCTTTTTCAACCCGCTTAAACTTAATTCTTGCAGTAATACTCCCGCTTTTTCCCCATCTTTTAGTGGGTATTTCGGCAAAAGCTCTTGATTTGTTTCAATCATGACATTGCAGCGTTCAACGATTTTCAGCGTATTTTCTAATGCGTCTGGCATATCAGAAAATAAATCCGCTATTTCTTGCTGACTTTTAAAGTAATATTCGTTTTCTTCACCTTGTTGTTCCTGAAAATTCGATAATTTTTCACCGTCGCGGATGGCTTTTAAACATGTGTACGCAAATGAATCAGTTTTTTCTAAAAAGCGAACATTATTCGTTGCTGCAAGCGGTATGTTCATTTTTCCGGCTAATGAATGAATGGCTTTATTCAGTAAATTATCTGATGCAGTTCCAAAGTTTTGTACCGACAAATAAAAGGAGTCAGCCTCAAATAAATCGGAAAAAGTATTTACATACGCAGCTGCCTTATCCATATGACCTTGAGAGATAAGTTCTCCAATTTCTCCATTACGCCCCGGAATTAAGCCAATTAACCCACTAGAAAGAGATTGAAGCTTATCTAGAGAAATACGCTCTTCTTGGGAAGTTTTAATATAACTCGATATTTTCAATAAGTTTTGATAGCCTTTATTGTTTTTCGCTAACAAAACAACAGGATAAACTTCATCTTTCTCTACAAATATTACATCGGCAGTCATACCTATAATCGGCTTAATCTTAGCCTTGACACAAGCTTTATAAAATGGCAGTACACCATACATTGCATTATGATCAGTAATGGCAAGTGCGGGGAAGTTTAATTCTTTCGCCTTGTCCACAAGGGATGAAATGGAGATGGTACTGGATAACAAACTGTATGCGGTTGAAATTTGCAAATGGGAAAAAATCATTTTCCTCACCTTTCCCTATTTCTATCTTCTTTCAAAAATATTAAATGTATCTTCATCCTTCTTCTATTATGGACCAGCACGCAAAAAAAGAAAATATGTTCGATTTCTCTTTTTCATACAATTACGCTTTGTCCCATATATTCAATAATAATGGAATCTTATGAAATTGGAGATGGTATCATGGATGAGGCTTTCTTTCCTACTTTTTTTAATAGCTTTTTTATTGCCTTTGGTGTCATGCTGGGAGGTTCATTGATTGGGGGTCTCGCTGCTTTTATTACGGGTGAGCCGCTACTAACGGAAATATATAAAATTGGTGGCAGAATAAGAATTTGGGCCATTGTTGCAGCTATAGGCGGGACATTTGATACGGTTTATAGCTTTGAAAGGGGATTTTTAGAAGGTGGTACTAAAGATATCTTCAAACAATTTTTATGGATTTTATCGGCAATGGGTGGTGCAAAATCCGCAGCCCTTATTATTAGCTGGCTTACACAGGAACATATATCATGAGAATTCCACCTCTTTACAGAAAGCCCACATGGCAGCGTTTTTTGGGAGGCGCCGCTGTTGGCGGTTGTATTAGTTGGTTCATATTTTTATTTATGTTTGGTGTGATGCAGGAAAGGAATGGCATCTTATTAGAAGAACAGTCTAAACAAATAAATATATTACAAAACCAAATAAAGATTTGGCAGGAGGATTACCAGGAACTTAATAAGAAAAATGAGGATATGCTGACGGTTCAAGAAATAAATGTAAGATTAGTCAACTATGAAAAGTATAACATACAAGATAGGCAAAGTATTTTCAATGTTGAAGAAGACGTACAAGAAGATTTAAAATCCTTGCTGGCAAAAGATTTAAGTACAGTCAATAAAAATAAAGATATTATTAAAAAAACAATTGAAAATAAGGTTATGAGTATTAATGGAAAACGATTCAAGCTAGTCGTAAAGGAAATGTACTTTTATACGACCATTCAAATTACAGTTGAACTAAGGTTGGCCGGATAACGTTCCGGCCCCTTTTTTACTTTTTACAGATTTCTTCAATTGCCATCTTAACTTTTTCCACTTCGGTCCAGGAATAGACAGATGCTCCGGCAGCAAGCGGGTGGCCTCCGCCATTATATTGCATTGCAATTTTATTGACAATCGGCCCCTTCGATCGCAGCCTAACTCGAATTTCCTTCTCTTCTTCTATAAAAAAGCACCAAGCCTTAATTCCTTTTATGGTGCCGAGTGAGCTAACGAGAATCGATGCTTCCGAAGCAGATACATCAAAGGAAAGAAGTGTATCTTTCGTTAACTCAATTGTTGCAGCCCCATCTGCATTCATTTTAAAATTTTCATATACGTAACCTTGCAGCTTGATTAATTTTGGCTCCAGCTCATACATATCGTTGAATAATAGAGTTCGATCAAACTTGTAGCCGATAAGCTCACCTGCATAGTCAAACGTCTTTTTTGTCGTACTTGGATATATAAACCGGCCAGTATCCCCTACAATACCTGAAAAAATGAGTCTCGCTGCTTCGTCCGTCATTTTTAACCCTTCGTTTTTCCCATGAAGATACAATTCATATATCATTTCGCTTGTAGAAGATGCGGAAGTATCAACCCAAAGTAAATCCCCATATCGATCTTCATTTGGGTGATGGTCAATTTTAATTAGCATATCCCCTAATGTATAGCGCTCATCGCAAATTCGTTCTTGATTCGCAGTATCACAAACAATGACTAGCGATCCCTTATAATGTTGTTCAGTAATCGTATCAGGTATGAATAAATAATCTAGCGATGTATCCCTCTTTCCTACAACATAGATCTTTTTTTTAGGAAATGAAGCTTTTAAAATTTCCGCAAGCCCCCCTTGTGAACCATACGCATCAGGGTCCGGCCTTACATGCCGGTGAATAATGATCGTCTCGTATTGTTTTACTGCCTCTAATATTTTTTGCTTCATAGTGTGCCCCCTTTTCTAATTGGACATTTTGTCATTCAATGTTCATTTCTCTTAAGTAGAATTTTAGCCTTTTTATCGTTACAATAAAAGAATAATAACGTTTAGACAGAAATGGAGGCCATTCATACGATGCCCTTTTTGGTTTTCTTTATCATATTATCGTTTTCTTTTTATGTATTTTACAAAATAAAGTATGTACGCAGTAAAAGACCGATGGAGAAAAAAATGCTGAATGGAAAATCTAGCGTAGCGCTGGGACTATTCGTCGCATTATTTGGTATAAACCAGCTCTTTCTTTATCATACAACAATTACATATGTGATCGCTGCTGTTTTTATTTTGCTTGGTGGATTTAGCGCATGGGTCGGATTTAAGGCATATCGTCACCACGTTCCATATGCAATAAGAGAAGCAGAAGAGACGAAATAAGAATGTCGAGAGGCTATTTCAATTATGGAAATAGCCTCTTTATTTCTAGGTACAGCGCCTTCCTCTTTTCGTTTTTACTTATCTATTAACTTACACATTAAAAGAGCCTTCCCAATTAACTCAGTTCCATTTAGCACTTCTACATCTACCTTGCCAAATTTCCTTCCAGCTTCAAGGATTTTAGGCTGAACTACAAGAACACTTTCCATTTGGGCTGGTTTCAGAAAATAAACAGTCATGTTTTCGACGGCAAGTTCTCCTTTTTTTTGTTGCCTGAAAATACGGTTTGCTGCTTCTACTACAATAGATGTAAATACCCCATAAGAAATCGTTCCAAGCTGGTTTGTCATTTGCGGTGTGACCTCAAACAAAAATGAAGTATCCCCAGTGTTTTCCCAAGCTGAAAGCTGTTTCGAAACCGTGTCGTCAATCGTCTCTCCGACATGAGGCTGACGCTGAATCATTTGTAGGGCTTTTAACACATCTTGCCTACTGATAATCCCTTCGAACCGCTGTTGTTCATTGACGACAGGCAATACTTCAATCCCTTCCCATATCATCATATGTGCTACTGAGGCAACACTTGTTTTCATTCCTACGGTTAATGGATTTTTCGTCATAACCCGATCAATAGACAATAATTCATCTTGTCCAATTACATCTTTTCCCGTCACGATCCCGAGCACTTTCTGATTAGAATCAATGACGGGAAAGCGGCTATGGTTCGTTTCTTTTTTCTTATTATACCAATCTTCAACAGTATCCTTAACTGTCATCGATGCTGCTTTATCTGGTGTAGTTAGAATATCTTCCACTAAAATTATTTCTTTTTTTATAAGCTGGTCGTAGATGGCCCTGTTAATCATGGTAGCTACTGTAAACGTATCATAGCTTGTCGATAAAATAGGGAGCTCCAACTCATCGGCAAGTTTTTTAACAGCGTCACTCGTATCAAAACCACCTGTAATTAAAACTGCTGCACCTGCTCTTAATGCATGCTCATGTACTTCCGTTCGATTTCCAACAATCAATAAATTTCCGGCACCTGTATACCTCATTATCGCGTCAATTTTCATTGCACCAATGACAAATTTCGTAAGTGTCTTGTGAAGACCTGCTTTCCCCCCAAACACTTGACCATCAATGATATTAACAATTTCAGCAAATGTCAGCTTTTCAATATTTTCTTTTTTCTTTCGCTCTATACGAATCGTCCCAACACGTTCAATTGTACTGACGTATCCTTTATTTTCGGCATCTTTGATTGCTCTATATGCTGTTCCTTCACTAACTTTCAGGACCTTAGCAATTTGCCTTACCGATATTTTTTCCCCTATCGGAAGACTATCAATATGGCGAATAATCTGTTCATGCTTTGTCGACAAGCTTTTCACCCTTTTCTCCTACCAATCAATGTATCTTTATTATAGCGAGAAAAGGCACTAATTAGCAATTTAATAAGAAATGCGTAAGCGCCTTGCTCATCGACGTACAAACTTCATGGCCTAAGACTTGCGATAAAGGAAACACGACGAGGGACGAGTTAGTGAAATTGGCACTTCAAATTTCACCTGATGTTGACTTATCGTAGGGAAGAGGACTGGAAGTTTGCTAGTCGATAGGCGCTGAAGCTGGACAGAAAATGCCTATGTTCAAAATAGAACTACTAAAGGCTTATACTTTCTTTCCATAGTGCACCTCAACGTGCACGTACTCGCTTTATTTCAGAATTTGTCAATTGTTTTAAACCAACTGGATTTCTTCTTTTTGGTAAAAAGAGCAGCGCCGATAAATTGCCTGCAATGACGATAAAAGCAAAAACTAGCCATGAAATAGCAAAAATCCTTTCCATTCCGATTGCGTTAATAGATAAACGCGGCACAGCAATATACAATAATGCCCCACATAGAAGTAAACAAAGCAAAAATCGATTTTTCATGGAAAAGCCTCCTTGCATACTTTTTGTTATTGTATGCAAGGAGACCGTAGTAAAAAACCTAGTTTGTGATTTAAAGTTCCAACGTTTCTCCGACTTCCAAGATTTTTCCTTTTAAAGAATCTTCTAATAGATCAAGAAAGTTTTGGGGATTTTGCCTAATGGGCGGAAATGTATTGTAATGAACCGGCACTACTAGTTTAGCGTTTATAAGCTTAGCCGCTACGGCTGCATCCCGAGGACCCATCGTAAAATTATCTCCAATAGGCAAGAATGCGAGATCAATTGGATGTTGTTCCCCGATCAATTTCATATCCGAAAACAAGGCTGTATCCCCCGCATGATAGATTGTCTTTCCTTCAGCGGTGAAGAGGACTCCTGCAGGCATTCCCATATAAATAATTTGTTGGTTCTCCGTCACAACCGCTGAACTATGAAAAGCTTGTGTATATTTGACCGTTCCAAAATTAAATTCATAGGCACCACCGATGTTCATTCCGTGTGTATTCAATCCTTTCCAGCCCAAATAAACAGCAAGCTCATTCGGAGCGACGACAAGAGAATTACATCGGCTTGCAATTGCTTCAGTATCGCCTACATGATCCCCATGCCCATGCGTTAAAATAATTACATCCGCTTTTTCTTTTTCCACTTGTAAATCGGTTAAAGAGTTTCCCGTAATAAAGGGATCGAATAATATCGTTTTACCTTCTGTTTGAACCTTTACAACTGAATGACCATGATAAGAAACTTTCATTATGAAAACACCCCTTCATAGATTCTTCCTTATATCTCTTCGAGCCATTCTAGTCATTTCCCTCCTATTGCTTTTCATAATCTAAAAAAACTGATAATCTTTTATCAATAAAAGTAATTTGAAGGAGTTGTAAACTTTTGAATGAAAGACTAACAAAACTGACAAATTGGCTTAAACAAGAACAAATTGACGCTGCATTCATTACATTACCCGATAATATTTTTTATTTATCAGGCTTTCAGAGTAATCCCCATGAACGCTTACTTGGACTTGCGGTATTCCCTGAACAAGAACCCTTTTTAATTTGTCCGAGCATGGAAGTCAATGATGCTAAAAATTCAGGATGGAAATATGAAGTCATCGGATATAGTGATACAGAAAGACCGTGGGATTTTGTTGAGGAACGGGTAAAGGCTCGTATCAAAAACATTCAAAAATGGGCAGTGGAAAAAGAGCATTTAAATGTTGAAAGATATGAAGAACTTTTATCTAGATTTCCGGGTGCCATTTATAAAAGTGCGGAAGCGATCCTTAACGAACTAAGAATGATAAAGGATCAAGAAGAAATTGCCTTACTTCGAAAAGCATGTGAACTTGCTGATTTTGCTGTTCAAGTAGGAGTTCATGAAATTAAGGAAGGTAAAACCGAGCTTGATATCATTGCAGCCATTGAATACGAAGTGAAGAAAAAAGGTGTATCCGGCATGTCGTTTGACACGATGGTGCTAACAGGAGCAAACGCAGCTTCACCTCATGGAACACCAGGAAATACAAAAATACAAAAAGGAGATTTCGTTCTGTTCGATCTTGGGGTTATTTACGAAGGATATTGTTCAGATATTACGAGAACTGTTGCTTACGGTGATATTAATGATGAGCAAGAAAAAATATATAGAACCGTTTTAGAAGCAGAAGAAACAGCTGTGAATGCTACTAGGCCCGGAGTGCTTGCCAAAGATCTTGATTCTATCGCACGGAATATCATTCATCAAGCTGGATATGGAGATTACTTCCCACATCGACTTGGCCATGGACTTGGAATCAGTGTTCATGAGTATCCATCCATGACGGCAACGAATGAACTGGAACTTAAGCCAGGGATGGTTTTTACCATTGAACCAGGAATTTATGTACCGGGAGTCGCTGGTGTAAGGATTGAAGACGATGTGTTAGTAACAGATGGCGGCGTCGAAGTTTTGACTAAATTTCCGAAATCACTTAAATTATAATTTCTAAAAAGAAGACCAAATCAGTGATTTGGTCTTCCCCTTACTTGACTTATAACAGGTACTTTTGTATAACTTTTGCTACCCCGTTGTCATCATTTGAAAAAGTAATTTCATTTGCGATTTGCTTGACAGGCTCAGGTGAATTCCCCATAGCGATGCCTAGTCCTGCATATTTAAGCATATCTATATCATTGAAATTATCTCCAACAGCAATAATCTGGTTTTGCTTTAAGGTATATTTTTCTTGCAAGAGGTGTATTGCGGAGGTTTTATTTGCTGTATGGTGCATTATTTCTAAATATGTAGGTTTAGACCGATAAACGGTTAGTTCTCCATTACAAATATTTTGTAAATCCTGTTCTAGTCTTTCAATCTCCTTTTCTTGACCCATACATAGTACTTTATTAGCTCCAGTATTTTGCTGTTCCCACATATGAAACAATTTTTGATAATCCATTATTTTAGGTTCTGTTTTGGCAATTTCTTGTTCTTGAATCGCCCAATCATCCATTTTATTAACATACCATTCATTGTCTTTATAAAAGCCTATATGAACATCACGAATTTTAGCTTGACTAGTAATTTTCTTAATCTCGTCTAAAGTCATTGTTTTATTTAAAATAGGTTTATAAGAGGTATCTGTCGTAACATCTACCACCAGTGCACCACTGTAACAAATAATTGGTGTATTCAACTCTAACTCGTTATGAAGAAACATTATTCCCTTAGGCATCCTTGCAGAAACTAGGATTACAGGAAAGCCTTCAGGCAAGGATTGAATTGCTTTTTTTGTCTCGAAAGAAATTTTATGATTTGAGTCGAGAAGAGTACCATCTATATCTAAACATAGCATCTTATAAGTCATTTCCATATCCCCTAAAACATGTTAGTTTGCAATCATTTACTAACAAATAAGGCTTGGATTTTTTATCCAGGCCTTATCTGTTTCATTATTTTCATTTCTAGTTACTTTATTATTGCAATAGCTTTTTAGCATCTTGATAAGGGTACTGAAATGCTTCTGCCACTGCTTTATACGTAACATGACCTTTTAGAGTGTTAACACCTTTAAACAATGACTCGTTTTCAAGACATGCTTGTTTATACCCTTTATTGGCAATTTGAAGTGCATATGGTACAGTCACATTTGTTAAGGCGATTGTGGACGTACGTGGAACAGCCCCTGGCATATTCGCTACCGCATAGTGAACAACACCATATTTTTCATATATTGGATCGTCATGAGTCGTGATACGATCGCTTGTTTCGAAAATTCCTCCTTGATCAATGGCGATATCAATGACAACCGACCCTGGTTTCATCTTCTTAACCATATCTGCCGTTACAAGCTTAGGTGCTTTTGCACCAGGAATTAAAACTGCCCCTACTACAAGATCTGAATCTTTGACGGCCTGAGCAATGTTAAAAGGATTTGATATTAATGTTGTGACATCATGGCCAAATAAATCATCAAGCTGACGCAACCGATCCGGTACTAAATCAATGATCGTAACATCTGCACCAACACCAATAGCGATTTTTGCCGCATTCGTACCAGCGACACCGCCCCCGATTATTGTCACCTTTCCTCTTGGAACGCCAGGTACTCCCGATAGAAGAATCCCTTGACCACCATTTTTTTTCTGAAGGAATTGAGCACCTATATGTACAGCCATTCGACCAGCTACCTCACTCATCGGTGTTAAAAGCGGCAAGGTTCTATTTGGCAGCTGAACTGTTTCATAAGCGATTCCCGTTACTTTATTTTCGATTAACGCATCCACTAGTTTTTGCTCATTTGCTAAGTGTAAGTATGTGAAGAGTATTAAGTCTTCTCGCAAAAATCGATATTCTTCTTCTAGTGGTTCCTTAACCTTCATAACCATTTCCCCGGCCCAGGCTTCTTCAGCGTTATTAACAATTTGGGCTCCAGACTGTATGTAATCTTCGTCCGTGAATCCCGAACCTAGACCAGCACCAGCTTCAATAAATACGTTGTGCCCAGCTGTCGTTAAAGTTACAACTCCCGCAGGGGTCATCGCAACTCGATTTTCGTTATTAATAATCTCTTTTGGAATACCAATTCTCATCACTCTGCCTCCTGTTCGATGATTCTATACATTCCATCATAACATTATGGCAGAATCATGACAGCACTTTTTTCCTTTTAGCCAAAAAAAATTCGAGGCTTTTTGCGAACAAAAAGCCCTGATCATTACCCTTCAATTGTATCTTGAACCTTTTCATCATTGATTCCGCTTTGTTCAATGGCTCCACTAATATAAACATCTTTTATTTGTTCAATTGTTTCAGCATTATTTTCTTCATTATATTGAAACTCGTGTTGGACATCCTTCTTTTTCATCTAAACAGCTCCTATTCCATTTTTATATATTATTCGATATTTCAAAACAGAAATTCCTTCCTTATTATGCTAAAATAAAAGAAAGAGTATTAGGAGACTGGTAAAAATGACACTTGGATATCATAACATTTTAGTCGCAGTCGACGGGTCCAAATCTGCAGAATGCGCCTTCAAAAAAGCTGTTCAAATTGCCAAACGCAATAACGCCAAGCTAACTCTTATTCACGTCATTGACACAAGATCCTTTGCGACCATTGACGCCTATAACGGGACGATGGCTGAAAGAGCGGAAACATATGCAAAAGAATTATTGGATGAATACAAAAAAGATGCCGAAGCAGCGCAGTTTACCAATTTTGAAATTCTTGTTGAATATGGCTCGCCTAAATCTGTCATTCCAAAACAGGTAGCAGAAAAAATAAATGCAGATCTTATCATTTGCGGAGCTACTGGTCTTAATGCAGTTGAGCGATTATTGATTGGAAGTGTATCAGAACATATTATGCGTTCCGCTTCTTGCGATGTTTTAATTGTAAGAACTGAGGAAGAAGAATATGAATAAAAAAAGGAGCATATTCCTGTGAAGGTAACGGGTTCTCCTTTAAAGGTGCAATGCAGTAAATCGCAATGCAAATAGGGTGAGAAATCTAAATGATTTTCTCACCCTATTTTTTGTTAATGTATCAATTTTGTTGATACATTAACATATAAAATTGCAATATTGAAAATAGATATTCTCTATCTTTTTATTGAATAACTAAAGTTGATTTAAATTACCATCTGATTCCCTATTGTTTGAAATAAACGGAAAAATTCCGTTTATGTTGGGAAATGCTTATATTTCCCTCGAATTAAAGGAAGTTTTTCCGCTTATTTTATCCATATCCTTCGTTTTTGCCTTATTTAAAGGTATTAATCGGAAATTCTCCGCTTATATCTGCTTATTCAGCTTCAAAATTTACATTAGGCGGAAATTTTCCGCTTATAGATTCTCATACCTTTGGTGAATCCCTGTTACTGGCCTCACATTGCAAGTTATAGGCGATCGATTTGAGTTTACTGGCTGTTGCGTATGGTTTACTGGCCATCCACGCTAGTTTACTGGCCGTTCTTTCGGTTTACTGGCCATCGGCGCGGGTTTACTGGCCGTTCTTTCGGTTTACTGGCCGTCGACGTGGGTTTACTGGCCGTTCTTTCGTTTTACTGGCCGTCGACATGGGTTTACTGGCCGTTCTTTCGTTTTACTGGCCGTCCTTTCGGTTTTACTGGCCATCGACATGGGTTTACTGGCCGTTCTTTCGGTTTACTGGCCGTTCTTTCAGTTTACTGGCCATCGGCGCGGGTTTACTGGCCATCCACGCTAGTTTACTGGCCGTTACGTGTGGTTTACTGGCCATCGAAGCGACTTTACTGGCCGTCATCACGATTTACTAGCCGGATTCTTACTTTACGTATTGTTTCGCTTTTTCCAATTGGACTTTTACCTGCTCAAAGCCTGTACCGCCGTATGAATTTCTGCGTTTAACCGCTTCTCTTGGTGAAAGGATGACATACACGTCTTGATCAATTTTAGAACACGCATCTTGCAGTTGATCTAAAGGTAAGTCCAGTAAATAACAATTTTGCTGAATGCAAGTCAATACGAGCTTTCCGACGATTTCATGTGCTTCACGGAAGGGAATTCCTTTTGCAGCTAGATAGTCGGCAAGTTCAGTTGCATTCGAAAAGTCTTGGTTTACTGCGGATTCCATTTCATCATCTTTCACTGTCATTGTTTGAATCATGCCAGTGAATATTTTTAATGATCCGATCATCGTATGGACTGTATCAAACATGCCTTCTTTATCCTCTTGCATATCTTTATTATAAGTAAGCGGCAACCCTTTTAGCACCGTCAACATACCGACAAGGTTCCCAATCACTCGTCCACTTTTCCCTCTAATTAACTCTGCCATATCCGGATTTTTCTTTTGAGGCATGATGCTGCTTCCTGTTGCATACGCATCATCCAGCTCAATAAAACTGAATTCCTTGCTTGTCCAAAGGATAATTTCTTCAGCAAGTCTAGATAGATGTGTGATGGTCAAGGCTGAATTACTGAGAAACTCAACAACAAAGTCACGATCACTTACTGCATCCATACTATTTTCATACACACTAGAAAAACTTAATTGTTCCGCAGTATAAAAACGATCGATTGGGAATGTTGTTCCTGCTAGTGCACTTGCTCCAAGCGGAGATATATCGATTCGTTTTAAGCTATCTTCGAATCGATCATAGTCGCGTTTTAGCATCCAGAAATAAGCAAGCATATGATGAGCAAATGAAACAGGCTGTGCACGCTGCAAATGGGTATATCCCGGAAATACTGTTTCAACGTTTTTCTCTGCTTGTTCAACTAGTGCCGATTGCAATTCCTTAATATGCTCCATAATGATATGTACTTGTTTTTTTAAATACAAATGCATATCTGTTGCAACTTGGTCATTCCTACTTCTCCCGGTATGAAGCTTTCCTCCAACAGGACCGATTTTCTCAGTTAGCATTTTTTCAAGATTTAAATGAATATCTTCCTCAGACACAGAGTAGTGTAATTCGCCTGCTTCAGCTTTTTGCTTTAGCTTCAGTAAACCAGCGACAATTTGTTCACTTTCTTCAAGTGGGATTATATTCGTTTTTCCGAGCATTTTCACATGGGCAATGCTGCCTTCAATATCTTCCAATACTAGCTCCTGATCAAAGGAGATGGAGGCGCCGAATTCTTCGATCCATTGTTCGGATGACTTCGAAAAGCGCCCTCCCCATGCTTTTTTCATGCTTTAACCCCATCCTTTTTGTGAATCATGCTGTGAACCTCAGTTGGAAGACCCCACAGCTTAATAAATCCAACAGAAGCTGATTGATCAAATTCGTCATCCGCTGTATAAGTAGCAAGTCTTTCGTTATATAGAGAATTTGGTGATTTTCTGCCTTCAACAATGGCGTGGCCTTTAAATAGCTTCACTCTAACTGTCCCATTCACATACTGTTGTGTTTCTTTTAAAAATGCAGTCAATGCTGGATTTAAAGGTGAGAACCAGAGCCCATCATATATTAATTCAGTCAATTTTTTTGAAATAACTGGCTTGAAATGAGCTAACTCCTTAACTAGAGTTAAATCTTCCAACTCTTTATGCGCCGTTAATAGAGTCATTGCTCCTGGGCATTCATATACTTCACGGGATTTGATGCCAACTAATCTGTTTTCAACATGATCGATTCTACCAACTCCGTGTTTACCTGCAAGTGCATTTAATTGCAAGATAAGATCACTCAAAGGATAATTTTTACCGTCGATGGAAACAGGAACCCCTTTAACAAATTCAATTTCGATGATATCAGGCGTATTCGGTGTATTTTCCAATGCAGCCGTTAAATCATAGGCATTTTCAGGTGGAGCGGCCCAAGGATCTTCTAATATTCCACATTCATTTGCTCTACCCCATAAGTTTTGGTCCACTGAAAAAGGACTATCTAAATCGATAGGAATCGGAATTCCTTTTTCTTTTGCATAGGCAATCTCTTCTTCACGTGACCAGCTCCATTCACGTACTGGCGCCAGCACCTCAAGATCTGGATTCAATGCTTTTATCGATACTTCAAAACGTACTTGGTCATTACCCTTACCAGTACATCCATGTGCCACAGCATCTGCATTTTCTTGTTCAGCGACTTCAACTAATTTTTTTGAAATGAGTGGTCTTGATAAGGCAGAAACGAGTGGATATTTATTTTCATACATTGTGTGAGCTTGTAGGGCAATCAATGCATATTCATTCGCAAATTCTTCTTTCGCATCAATGACATAACTTTTTGAAGCTCCCATATCCAATGCTTTTGATTGTATAAATGCAAGGTCTTTTCCTTCACCTACATCTAGGCAGCAAGCTACGACCTCATAGCCTTTATCAATAAACCACTTTATCGCAACGGATGTGTCCAAACCTCCTGAATAGGCTAGCACGACTTTCTTACTCATGTGAATTCCTCCTGATTGCTGAATGTATACTTATGCACAGAATTTAATTTTTAATCATTTAATATTAGGATATTAACATAATAGATTTATATTTTCAATACTTATTCATAAAAATATATATAAATAAATGCAAAAAAAGAAGGCCCCTAAAAAAGCAATACTGGCGTTTTTAGGTTGACCTTCGCTTTGTTTATTTATTCAATTCCCTTACAACATGTCCTAATTCCTTCAATATCAATTTCTCCATTGCAAGCTTAACAGCTCCTGATGAACCTGGCATGACAAATATAGCTTTGTTGCGAAATGTACCGGCACATGCCCTAGACATGATTGCAGCCGATCCGATATCCTCCATATAACTTAGCATGCGAAATAGTTCCCCAAATCCGACAATCTCTTTTTCAAATAAAGCTGAAACTGTTTCGATTGTAACATCTCGTTTGGCAATCCCTGTTCCACCTGTCATCAAAATCACATGCACATCTTCTACCCCGGCTGCTTCTTCAATCACCGCTTCGATAGATGTTTCATCATCCTTCACGACTTTATATAAGGATGTATGATGTCCCTTTTCTTTTAAAAGCTTTGAAATAAGATTTCCGCTTTTATCGTCCTCCACCGTTCTTGTATCGCTAACAGTAATGACCGCACAGTTCACACAAAAAGGGGCTTCTCTTTTATGTTCTGAAACGCTCATTTTAGTTCTCCACTTTTTTCGAGCAAGTACTTATATTGATAATATTTAATTGCAAAGTGAGTTACCTTCCTTGTTATCCGATAGTTCATTCCGGCGCCAATCGCAACTGAAATAAGAGGAAAACCTGAAATGGTTTTTTTCGAAAGTAACATAATAAGGCTTATTTTCAATGCCTCTTTTAATGGTTCGTCAACCCATGTATGATCTGTTATCCGCTCATGAATGTCGAAATAAAATTGTTCATCTTCCTTTTGCAGATCCTCCATTAAATCTTCCCAGCCAAACATTTTCATTCGTTCCGGCATCGTTGCAACATTAAATACTTTCAATGTTTCCAGCAAACCCGCAGGAGATTGAACGTCATATCCAAAGGACATGGCTGTAAGCTGAACTGCTCGCAAATTAATGACGAGCATAGCCAAAAAATCACTTGTCACAAATAAAGGCTTTCCGGATCCAGCCATGCCTCCTTGAACTAAGGAATAGATTCGATGACGAGAAGCCTGTTGCTCAGCTAAAAATGTTAGTTGTGCAACGGGCATTTTCGTTCTCATATCTGAAATAGAGTTTACTTCTTCATTCATGGATCTAGCAGCATTTAATATTCTTACACTTGCTTCTTGTTGCAGCTTCGTTCCACGCAACAGTGAATTCAATTGAAATAGCCAATCGTCAAGCTTCTCGAAAAATTGAATTTGCAACGAATCAGGGAGAAGTGAAAATGCTTGATCGATCCATTTATCATAAGAATTTTCCAAATCGGTTGCTTCGTACTCAAAAAAGGATTGGCGCCATGTATGCAGTTCCTCCAAAAGTACTTCTTCTCTTTGCGTTAAGGTCATTAATACCACTCCCTTAATCATTAGGTTACTGTATTATTGATTACCTGAAAGACTAACTACATCACGTGCAATCATTATTTCTTCATTTGTCGGAATGACGATGACTTTCACTGGAGAATGTGGATAATTAAGGAATATTTCTTTCCCACGAATTTTATTTAAATCTTCATCCCAGTATACGCCCATAAATTGAAGTCCATTCAATACCTTAGCTCGAATTGCGCTGCTATTTTCTCCAATCCCCGCTGTAAAGATGATTGCGTCTACTCCAGACATTTTTGCTGCATAAGAGCCTAAATATTTATGGATTCGATCTGCAAATATATCAAGGGCCAGTTCCGCGCGATGATTTCCAGCAGTTGCTTCAAGTTCTATATCGCGCAAATCACTTGAAAAGCCCGACACACCAAGCATACCCGATTTTTTATTCAATACTTCAAGTACTTCTTCAGCTGACTTGCCTGTTTTCTCCATTAAATAAGGAATCAAGGCAGGGTCAATATTCCCAGATCTAGTCCCCATCGTCACCCCTGCAAGCGGAGTAAAGCCCATGGAAGTGTCGATCGACTTACCGCCTTTAATTGCCGCTATACTCGCACCATTCCCTAAATGACAGGAAATGAGCCTTAACTGTGATAAAGGACGTTGCAGTAATTGTGCTGCTCTTTGTGATACGTATTTATGCGAAGTTCCATGAAATCCATATTTCCTAATCCCGTAATTTTTATAATAATCATATGGAAGGCTATATAAAAACGAACTTTCTGGCATTGTTTGATGAAAGGCCGTATCAAAAACAGCCACTTCAGGAACTCCAGGCAATGCTTTTTGAAACTCCTTTATTCCCGTTACATTCGCGGGATTATGAAGAGGAGCTAACTCTGAAAGTTCCTCTATTTTTTGCAAAACTTCAGGAGTAATCATGACCGATTCATTAAATACTTCTCCCCCGTGTACAACACGGTGACCTACACCTTCAATTTCATCAAGAGAAGAAATAACTCCATTTTTTATAATTCGATCCAATAATAATGCCACGGCAATTTCATGGTTCGGAATATCAAGCGTATCCTTAACATTTTTTCCCTCGACACTCATTGTAAAAATGGAATCATTTAAGCCAATTCTTTCAATTACTCCTTTAGAGATAACCTTTTCCTCAGGCATATCGATAAGCTGATATTTCAATGATGAACTGCCTGCATTAACCGCAAAAATTTTGGACATAAGAATCACCTTTCTTTTACGTATTATCATATTTGTCGGTAGTAACTCTTATTTATTTTCCTTAAACCATTTTTCCATTCCCAGCATCATTTTATCAAGGGCTTCCTTATTAGATAGTTTCGGCAATGTCGCAAGTAGTACCTCTTTCGGTGCCTCAATCCCCGGTTTTTTCTTTTGAAGAATAAGAATGCTTTTCCCGGCGTTTTTGGCTTTAAACAGAGAGAGAGGCAGCTGTAAAATACATTGTATATAAGCTGTTCGTTTTAAAAAGCTGTGAAGTTTTGCAGCCTCTTCAGATTCAAATAAATTGTTAGGTATAAGAAAAAATAAATAACCTCCTGATTTTGTATGGTTCATACTTTGTTCAATAAATAAATGGTGAGCATAAGCATGACCTTTTGAAGCGTTAAGTTCGTATTTTCCCGCTTGTACATCATTTGGATAATAACCGACTGGCAAGTCACATACAACTAAATCGACCGGGTCAATAAACAATGGTTCCAATGCATCTTGGTGAAAAAACTCGGTCCCTTGTTTTTGAAGATTCGCTCCTACGAATGCAAGTTTGATTAAAAGTTCATCAACCTCAACCCCGAAAGCTCGGATATGACTTGCATTTCCTTGGCGATTGATAATCGTTGATAATAAATTACCAGTGCCGACAGCAGGATCCAATATGGATAAATCAGTTTTTGCGCCTATGAATTTTTCAGTAAAGTAGCTAATAATAAATCCAATCGTATCCGGAGTCATTTGATGATTAGGCTGTATGTTTCCCTTCATCCCTTTTAAAATAGACAATTGAAAAGCCTTCCGGATATCTTCCGAGGCATACGATGCAATGATGATGTCGTCATATTTTTTCTTAAGCCTTTTTTTTGTTATTTCGCTTAATGAATCCTGTAATATATCTTCATGAAAAAGGTTATCGCCGGTTTCGGCAAGCGCCTCTAAATATGTACAATCCAGTTCATCTTGCAAAATTTCTGTCGTTTCATTAAACAACATGAATAATCTTTCCACTGGAGTAACTTTCAAATTCATCCCCCCGTAACCTTCTATACCTATAGTTTAGCTTTCGTTACCTTCGCAAACAAGAAATAAGTATAAAACTCCAAAATACTTTTCATTTATGCATATTAAAGCAAAAAGCAAGAAAGCCTTGCTAGCTTTTTTCAATAGTTGTGAGAAAATTTAAACACAGGAGGGAAAGGTATGAAAATTGGCGAAAAACTGAAAGTAAGGAGAAAAAAAGCAGGGTTAACTCAAGAACAAGTAGCAGAAAAAATGAATATAACGAGGCAAACTCTTTCAAATTGGGAAGTCGGAAAAAATTATCCAGATATTGATTCCATCATTGAGCTTAGTCATATATATAAACTCTCCTTAGATGAACTGCTGTTAGGAAAAATTTATTTTAAAGGAGCGGTTACTTTGAGTAAAAAAATGTCTGAAGTAGAGATTCAAAAGCTAATTAAAAAGAATTATCCATCTGCAAGTAATTTTAAGGAGTTAAATGGTGGGCTTGTATCCCAAACATACTCCTTTCATGCAGATAAGGGCCAATACGTTTTTCAAGTTGGAAATCGCCTCGAAGTATATGAAAAAGAGAGATGGGTTTACAACCAGTTTAATCATCTACTTCCTATAAGAAATGTATTAGAAGTATCGGTGGAAGATGATATTACGTACTCTATTTCGAAGTATATTGAAGGCAATAAATTGTTCGACTTAAATAGCCAGGAATTACTTGATACTTGTCCTTCCATCATGAAAACCCTTGAATTATTAGAGTCAATTAAAGTACCTGAACAAACTGGATATGGAAGATATGACAATACAGGACAGGGTGGATATCCAACATGGGAGGATTTTATTAAAGCTGTATACAACGAGAATATTTATAATTGGTCGGCACTAGAACAAAAAGGTCTAGATTCAAGTGTAGTTAAACACGCTTTACAAGAATTAAAAAATCACATTAACAGTGTTTCTTTAAGCAAAAAAAATATAATACATGGAGACTTAGGATCATTTAATCTAATAGCCAAGAACGGACAAATTACAGGTATTATCGATTGGAGCCTTTCCATGTATGGAGATCACTTATATGATAAGGCCAATATTCTGTTTTGGAATGAAGTTAAACTTCAGCCATTAATCCAGCGGATAAATGAAAAATATATTAATTCTCCCGAAACAAAGGAAAAAATATATTGTTATATACTTCGAATTGGGCTAGAAGAAATATATAACACAGTTATACTAAACGAAGTAGGATATGACATAGAATGGGTAGCAAATAGACTGCAAAAAGTGATTAACAGTTTTTTATAAGGATTTGTAAAAGAAAGATTTAATCGCCTATCACGACAACGAAATATTACACGATGATGAATGTTAAAGAGATTGGAACTTATCCAATCTCTTTGCGAGTGCTATTTGTATAGTTGTTATTCTTTCCTTACTTTGCTTGTTTCGCAGCAGCCAAAGCTGAATCATAGTCAGGATGGTTAGTTACTTCACTGACATATTCTGCATGGACAACATTGTCTTCACTATCAATAACAAATACACTGCGGGCCAACAGGCGGAGTTCTTTCATTACAACACCATAAGCTTCTCCAAATGAGAGATCACGATAATCGGAGAATATTTTAGCGTCATTCAGTCCATTTTCGTTTGCCCAACGAGCTTGTGCAAATGGTAGATCAGCTGATATTGTAAGCACTTGAACATTTCCTAGATTCGCTATTTCTTCATTAAAACGTTTTGTTTGGACTGCACACACTCCAGTATCAACTGATGGGACAACACTAATAAGGCGAACGGAACCTTTGTAATCACTGAGTTTTACTTCTGATAAGTCATTTGCTAATACTGTGAAATCCGGTGCTTTATCTCCAGTTTTTATTTCTGTCCCTACAAGCGTCATCGGATTCCCTTTAAACGTAACTTCTGCCATAAATGATTCCTCCTTCAAAATGAATATATCTATATCATTGCCTAAAATTTCCACTACTGCAAGAAAGATGTTTCATAAAAATAAAATAACTCGCCCTTATAAAGCGAGTTATTGGGGTTACATTTCAAAATCTAAACTTTCCTTATTCGATTGTCCCTGCTGTTGCTGTTTTTTATTTGAAAAATTACTTGTCATCTTCTGTATTTTTTCGAAAGCAGTTGGAGCGAGATCGATCATTTTTTCGATCAAGTGTGTATTTTGCTCGAGATGAAGCATGTTTACGCCATGTTTATTGACGACTAAAAAGGCAATAGGCGTAATCGAAACACCGCCGCCACTTCCTCCTCCAAACGGTAAATATGAATTTTGTCCACCTTGTTCATCTGAACCGCTGCTGGAGGATCCGCCTCCATCTGATGAGCTTCCACTCGACTTGAACTCGCTGCCGCCCATCGCAAAACCGAACCCTACCTTTGAGACCGTTAAAATGACTCCTCCATCGGGTGTTTCTACTGGATCACCAATAATTGTATTAACATCGATCATTTCTTTCAGATTTTCCATTGCCGTTGTCATGACGCCTTGAATTGGATGCTCATCCATTAATGGTCCTCCTGTCTATCTTTTGATTTTGCCCCTCAAATTGTGGGGATCTTTGATACTTTTTCCATTCTTTATACAAATTATATCCAGCTAATATAGCTTCTCCTGTTTTTAAATCAACCATACATTGCATACTGGTCTGTGCTGAAAATCCTTGAAAATTAGGAACCACGGATATAATTGGCCGTTTTTTTAATGTCAGAAAGCTTCTGACATAAGATAATACTGTACCTTTAATAGCCCAAACCGCTCCTGCTACTGTTGCCGAAGATGCGGCATCTCCTGTCCCGATTGTTGAATGCCATTCCAGTTTGCGAACTCTAATTTTAAGCAAAAATGATTTAAGTATATGTAAAATAGACTGATCCTTTAACATTGCTTTCATTGAATCATAATCATGGATATGATCATTCATTTCATCTGCTGCTTTCTCAGATAATAAATCATTAAAGGTAAATTTCTTTTTTATCCTTATAATGCCGAAAAAAGTTACAACAGCAACTGATATATATGATTCAGAAAAACTTAGTAAAATAAACAGCTCTATTTTTATTTTCATAAAAATAAATATCCAAAAGATTAATAACAAAAAAAGGCCGCCTAAAACAGGAAGAGTCATAACCATCCCTCCGGCCTTCATTATTTCCAACTGCAAATAAAATAAACCCGCTTATGAATATGCGGGTTCAACTATTTTCGTTCGTTCATGAATCACGGTCGTATCAGCAAAAATATCATGTAGACCTTGTTTTTTAGGAGTAAAGGCGACTACTGCATATAAAAAGTTAAAAGTAGCGGAAATATACCGGCCAATCCCTTCCCTAAAAATAACCGTTCCCCATGTTAATCGTTCTCCTTTAAGTGGAATCACCTTTAAACCGAAAACCATTTTTCCTAGAGTTTGTCTGAATAATTTCGTCATTAAAATAAAATACAAATAAAAGATGAGCCCCGCGGTTATTCCATATGGCGAGATGATACCTGAATCCGAAAGGGATATGCCAATAGTTCGGAAAAGCGGTTTTACGAGAATTCCATTAATACTGAATACAATGATGCCGTCAAGCAGATAAGCCCAAAAACGCATCCAAAATCCTGCGTAATGATATGATACTAACGGCGGTTGAACTTTTTCAACAAGATTATCATTTTCCGTCATGGTTTCCCCTCCTTATTCAGAGTATAAATACAGAAGTCTAGGAGAATTTGGTTTAGAAAGAAGATTTACAATCCCCGTCATTTCTGCTTGCTTTCCACCAATTTTTTGTGCAGCCACTCCAAATAAGGATCCAAGCCCTGCATTTGATGTATAACGGACTACTTGAGCACCAGCTAGTTTATGATCTTTTTTCAGCTGCTCTACCACATCTTCTTGATAGCCAAAATCATCTATTAATCCAACTTCTTTAGCTTGTCTTCCATCATATATTCTTCCATCTGCAAGCTCGCGCACTTGTGCTTCTGTCATGCTACGACCTTCTGAAATAATTCTAACAAATTCTTCATAAGAGTTTTTCAACATCGATTGTAAAATATCTTCCTCCGCTTTTGTCATATGGCGATAAGAACTCATGATATCTTTATATGGACCGCTTTTAATAGTCATAAAATCGACTCCATATTTATCAGCGAGTTCGCTAATGTTAACACCTTGCATGATGACGCCGAGGGAACCTGTCAATGTTTCTGGACTTGCAAAGATTTTATCGGCGGGAGCTGAGATATAATAGCCTCCGGAAGCTGCCATTGAACCCATAGACACATAAATTGGTTTTTTCGTTTCTTCCTTAATTTGAACGAGTTTATGGTGGATTTCCGCTGACTCATTTGTTCCACCCCCCGGCGAATTTACACGAAGGACGATCGCTTTAATACTTTTATCATCCTTTACGGTATTTAATTGCTTCATAAATTCCCTATGTAGATAGCCATTTGTTGAAAATATCGATGATGCCTCACCCGTATCCTGGATTACCCCATCTACTTCAAGTATGGCGATTTTTTTCGCGGCATTTCCCGATTCCACAATTTCCTCAGAAAATGCTTTATTTGCTGAAAAGTTTTCTCCGAACACCTTGGAAATATCCGAAGTAAAAAGAGCGCTTGCCATGTTGACCATACTTGATACGAAAAAGACTGCGGCTGCGATTCCTAGGGCCGCCCAACGTTTACCATTCATCTGTTTTCCTCCTTTTAGTGCGTTCCCTTATTTATATACGGCTCTTTCTTTTAAATAGTTTCAAACTAATGATAAAATAAATACGTAAGATCTACTTAACTCATAAATTTCTTCCATTCAGCCAATCATTGCAACTAATCAAAGGGGGATATTTTGAAATGGAACAGCGCAATAAAATTTTCTTTTTCCATAAAAATAGTTCGGAAAGCATTGAAAAGATTTCCGTTCTAAAGGAGCTTGCGGAAAGATATGGATTCAGTATTGTAAACAATGCACAGGAAGCAAATCTTATCGCAAGTCTCGGTGGAGATGGTATGTTTTTACAAGCAGTTCGTAAAACAGGGTTCAGACAGGATTGTCTCTATGCCGGGATTGCAGATGATGGGATCCAGGGACTCTATTGCGATTTTCATATTGATAATTTACATGATATGATTGACGCCATGACGACCGAACAAATTGAAGTTAGGCGCTACCCCATTATTAAAGTGGATGTAGACAAGGAAGGCTCTTTCTATTGTTTAAATGAATTTACGATTCGATCAGGAATCATCAAGACACTTGTGATGGATGTTTTTATTGATGGCTTGCATTTCGAAACATTCCGCGGCGATGGAATGGTTATTGCAACCCCAACTGGAAGCACGGCTTATAATAAATCAATCAAAGGTGCTGTTGTGGACCCACTTCTTCCTTGTCTCCAAGTGAATGAAATGGCTTCTTTAAACAACAATCGTTATCGTACACTTGGTTCACCATTCATTCTAAGTGAGGGCAGAAAACTCGTATTGAAGGTTGTTCAAGATGGAAATGACTACCCAACTATGGGAATGGATAACGAAGCATTAAGTACTCAACGTGTTGAACAAGTCGAAATCCTTTTATCAGATAAGCGAATTAAAACCGTAAAACTAAAAAACAACTCGTTCTGGGAGAAAGTGAAAAGGACATTTCTATAATAAAAAATGAGGAAAAAGTTTTTAAAACTTTTTCCTCATTTTTAATTAAGCCGCTTTTCTTTTGTGAGTTCCCTTAATTTGCTTCCAATTTACGGATGTTAATGTGACTAAGGCAAGTGCGCTCCAGATGAAGGCAAATGCAATGAGACGGGTCGCACCAAATGGTTCTCCGTAAAGGAAAACTCCCAAAATGAGCATCATGGTTGGAGCAATATATTGAATAAAACCCATTAGATACAGTGGGATTTTTTGTACGCCTTTTGCAAAAAAGAGCAATGGTATCGCAGTTACTGCTCCTGATGCTATGAGCATGGCATCAGTTTTAAACGACCCAGAAAATAATGCACTGCTTCCTCTATACATATGAATAGAAAGATAGATAAATGCAACTGGCATAATAACGAGTGTTTCCAAAGCCAAACCGATAGAGGAATCGACCTTAATCATTTTTTTAACCAAGCCGTATACTCCAAAAGAAAAAGCAAGACCGAATGATACCCATGGAAATTTTCCATAAGAAATGGTTAATATAAGTACGCCAATCAAAGCTAGGAAAAACGAATAAATTTGAATTTTGGATAAGGTTTCTTTTAAAAAGAGCAGTCCCAGAATAATGCTTACTAACGGATTTATATAATACCCTAGGCTAGACTCTACTACTTTATCTGCATTAACCGACCAAATAAATAGAAACCAGTTTCCACTAACTAATACCGAGGCGGCTGCAAGTGCCAAGAACAATTTTGGCTGCTTCCGAAACTGTTTTAAGCTTGTTATTAATAATGGGAGCTTCTTGCTAAAAACCAACAATAAAATCATGAACCAAAATGACCAAAATATTCTATTCGCTAATACTTCATGAGCAGTCACATCGCCGATAAGTTTCCAGTATATCGGAAGAATTCCCCATGTAGTGTACGCCGCGATTGCATATAAAATTCCTTCCCGATTATGGTTCTCCATCGTATAATTCCCCTGTTATTTAGATTTACGAAATAACTTTTATTATATACGATTTATTTAAAGAAAGCTTTAGATTTTTTATTTTGAAAAACGATATTACCATCAACAATTGTCATCTCTACAATTGTTTTTAATATATCTTCTTTATCTATTGTAAATAGATCTTGATTAAATATTGTAAAATCTGCGGCGTATCCAGCCTTAATCATTCCCCGATCATGTTCATGCCCACAAGCAAATGCACTCCCTGTTGTGTAAAGGGAAATGGCTTCGAACATGGACAATCTTTGTTCAGGCATATAAACATTATGTTGTGGATCATACGGCTTTTCCCGTGTAACGGCAGCATGGATGCCAAGTATTGGATTTACCGCCTCAATCGGAGCATCTGACCCGCCTGAACAGTGAAAGCCGCTTTCAAGAAGCGTCTTCCATGCATAATTATTAGCCATATTTTTTTCCCCAATACGGTCAATGACCCATGGGAAATCAGAAGCTGTAAATCCAGGTTGAATATCAATTTCAACTTGTAGTTTTTTCGCCCTTTCAATCAAATCGGCGCGTAAAATTTGTGCATGAATCAGCCTGTCCATTGTCCCGTTTGGCGGCGGGAATTCCTCAATTACATCCAATACATATTCAAAAGCCAGGTCGCCTATTACATGAGTGGCAATGGGCATATTGTATTCGCGTGCCTTTACCAAAAGCTCTTTCAGTTCAGATAATGTGTGGATAGCCATTCCTTGAGTAGTTGGATCGTCAGCATATTTTTTACTTAAAAGTGCTGTTCTGCCGCCTAATGATCCATCAATAAATATTTTCATCGCCCCGAATTCAATATTTCCGATTTTGGACATAAATCGATAGCCATCTTTTCTCCATTCATCCACTACTTTATGGTGAACGAGTAAATGGGCTTTAAACGGCAATGTGCCATCCCCTAATACTCTTAAAAAGGTAGTTATAGCTTTTTCATATGTATCGTAATAACTTAAGTCTTCTGTATGTGCACCTGTCAAACCATATTTCCAGCAGTTTTCAATCCCTAATCTTAATGCCTTTTCAACGTATTCGCCCCCAATATTTGGCATTTTAGACAAAATAATATCTTGTGCTTCATCCTTAAAAATCCCTGTGAACTCTCCGCTTTTATCCCGCTCTATTATGCCGCCGGCAGGACCTATTTTTAAAGGATTTATATTTGCCGCGTCTATCGCTAGGGAGTTAACAGCAATTACATGCCTGCACACTCTTCTCATCACAATAGGATTGTCGGGCGCCACTTTGTCCAATTCTTTTTTTGACAGGGGCGTATTATCGATCCAAAGATTCTCATTCCACCCCTCGCCAATAATCCATTCACTTGGAGAAGATCTTTTTACTTTTTCCTTAATCGCATTCAAGACATCCGCCTTTGAAGTCATTCCCGAAACATTGAGCTGTAAAAAAGTTTCCCCATATCCAATCAGGTGCATATGACTGTCAACCAATCCCGGAATCATCATTGCACCATTTAAATCAACCTGGCGCTCAATATTGTATTTCTCTTTTAATATTGAAACGGGACCTGTTTCAATTATTTGATCATCATCTGTGAGCACCGCTTCAACCGTTTCTCCCTCTATTTCCATCGGATAAATCATTCCGTTAAACCAGATCGTTTTCATTTTATTCTCCTTCTACCATGAATATAGAAAATAATATACAAAATCAGTTTGATTTTCCAGTTAGCAGACGAAAAAGAGGCGGGGAAATTCCCGCCTCTTCAGCCATTTATATTTATTTTTTAGTGGGAGTGGCCACCAAGTTGTTGTTCAGCCATTTGTACAAGACGCTTAGTGATTTCACCACCTACAGAACCGTTGGCACGTGAAGTTGTGTCTGCACCAAGATTAACACCAAATTCTGATGCAATTTCAAATTTCATTTGGTCTAGTGCTTGTTGTGCACCAGCGACTACTAGTTGATTGCTATTACTATTTGGCATGTGTTTTCACCTCCTTGTAATCATAGAATGTGCGAAAACACTTGCCTTCATTCAAGCATTCACTGGTAATTGTTCCTTGCAATTCATAATCTTTCTAACTCAAAATAGATCCTGAACATCATTATCATTTTGTTTTTTTCTTTCACTGACCATAATGGTTTCAGTATTCTCAATAGCTTCACTCAATAAAGGTTCCCATTCATATTTTTGTTCAAAAGAAACAACCTTTTCCAATCTTGGACGAGTTTTTGGAGAGGGCGGAGTAAAAATGGTACAGCAATCTTCATATGGCCGGTTCGATATTTCTAATGTATCAATCTCTTCAGCAATCTTAATAATATCAATTTTATCCATCGTAATAAGCGGGCGTAATATTGGCGTGCTCGTCACATCATTGATCGCATACATACTATCCATTGTTTGACTTGCCACTTGTCCCAGGCTCTCTCCTGTAATTATCGCTAGTCCCTCATGTTTTTTTCGAAGTTCTTCGGTAATTTTAAGCATCATTCTTCTAGTTGATGTCATCGAATAACCTTCGGGAATTTCTTTATGGATTGTTTCCTGTATTTTTGTAAATGGAACAATATGAATTTTGACACTCCCTGAATATTCGGCTAGCTTATGAGCTAGATCAATAACCTTTTGTTTTGCCCTCTCACTTGTAAAAGGAGGGCTATGAAAGTGAACTGCTTCTATCGCCACTCCACGCTTCATTGTCAAAAAACCAGCAACCGGGCTATCAATTCCACCTGAAAGCATAAGCATCGCTTTCCCAGATGAAGCAATCGGAAAACCGCCCGCTCCTTGAATAACTTCACCGGAAATATACGCAGCATCATGCCTAATTTCAACAATCAAATTTATATCCGGATTTTTCACATTCACTTTAATATCTTCAACATTTATTAGAATATGCGCACCAACGGCATGATTTAATCCATTCGTATCGTATTCAAACGATTTATCCGATCTTCGGGCACTTACTTTGAACGTATTTCCAGATTTGTGAGCCCGGTTGATAATATGCAAAGCTGCACTTCGAATTGCATCGATATTTTTCTCCGTTTTAATAGCAGGGCTAAATGATTGAATGCCAAAAACCTTTTTAAGTCCTAGCATAACAGGTTCAACTGGTTCCCCGTTTAATTGTATATACATACGATCCCATTCAGATTCAATGCGGATGTTTTTAAAATTCCTTAGAATAAATTTTATATTTTTCTTCAATTTTAAAACAAAATGTTTTCGGTTTCGGCCTTTCAGTGACATCTCACCATATCGTATTAATATTCTGTCATAGTTCATTTATTTCGCCCCATCACTTTATTTAATCGCTCTAACACTTCATCTAGAGCCTTTAAAAATTGTTTTGCTTCATCTATATTATTTTCATACGAGAGACTAATGCGAACTGCAGCATTAGCAATTTTCTCATTTATACCAAGCGCCAATAACGTACTGCTAGGGGCATTGTCCTTGGAAGAACATGCACTCGTTGTTGAAACGATAATCCCTTCTTCTTCAAGCGCGTGAACAATCACTTCCCCTTTATATCCAACGACGGAAAAATTCACTATATGGGGGGCTCCGTACTGTGGTGATTGAATGGCAATTCGCGGGTCCTTCTGAAGTTCGGAAAACAAAAAGTCACGAATTTTTTGAAGAGAATCACTCTTGTTTTGTTGATCTAATAATTCTATTCTGAGCGCTTTCGCCATAGCCACGATTCCGCCCGTATTTTCTGTACCGCTTCGCAATTTTTGCTCTTGATTTCCCCCCGTTACTTGGGGATCAAGCAATATACTTTGTCTTTTATATAAAAAACCGTTTCCTTTAAGACCGTGAAACTTATGTGCAGAAAATGTGCATAGATCAACATAAGATCCATAAAGATCAATGGGGATTTTCCCCACTCCTTGTACATGATCAATATGGAAAATCACTTTCGGATATCGGGTTAGCATTTTTCCAATTTCTTTAACGGGCTGTATCGAACCGATTTCGTTGTTAACGTGAATAGTCGAAACCAAAATCGTATTGTTCGTGATCGCTGCTTCAATATCATCTACTGAAACTCTTCCTTCCTTATTGACAGGCAAATATGTCACGTCAAACCCCATTTGTTCCAACTGTCTACAGGGTTCTGTTACAGATGGATGTTCAATAGAGGTCGTAATAATATGATTTCCTCTACCTCTATACTTTAGAGCTACTCCTTTAATGGCTAAGTTATTTCCTTCCGTGCCTCCAGAAGTAAAGATGATTTCGGACGTCTTTACACCGATTAGATTAGAGATTTGTTCGCGTGCTTTACTAATCAAACTTTCAGCCCTTCCTCCAAAATTATGAAGTGAGGACGCATTTCCGTAGAAATCACGATTTACTTTTACATACGTATCCAATACTTCCTCATAAGGCTTTGTTGTCGCACTATTATCGAAATATATCATTATCAACACACCTTCAAAAAATCTATGTAGCAATTTTAAATCATAACATTGAATATAAAAAAGAAAAAGGACTTATCTTATGATTTGAAAGTTTTCAAAATTCATCCAAAAAAGCTTGTAGAGTCTCTACAAGCTTTCACTTTGGAATTATTATTGATTGACCAATTCTTCTTTGAAAATTTCTTCGATCCGCTTTAATGCACCAGGTTCAATTTCTTCCACCGCAGTAGCAGCCTGTTCAAGAGCTGATTTATATTCGTAATTTCTAAATGCCTGCTCAGCTTTCTCAAGATTGGCCCGTAATTGCGGATTTCGTCCCCTATACCTGTTTCCATATTGAATAACTTGTTCAGCAAGACGAGCATTTTCAATGTGTTCTTCTGTCCTTGAATATAAATAATCAACAGTGTCTGTCGCGTCATATAAAAATTTTTGGACTGAATTAATATTAAGCGGCTTTCCATCTAAGCTTTTATAGACGTCGTTAATTTGTTCCTCAGCCTGTTCATAAAGGGATTCAAAATCTCCCGGCAGCCCTGGCATCCGACTTTTCTTAACGAGCCAAATGATTTCCTTAATTTTCTTCTGCAAAATCTCTATATTCCTTCTAACTTCCAATTCATCTTTCCTAAGGTTTTGCAGCTTTTCTATAAAGTCATTTTGTTCCTGTTGCAATGCTTTGATTTGAGTATCAATCTCTTTTAATTCTTCACTTAAAAGAGTGAAAGCAGTATGCTCCTCAGATATTTTTGCTTGCAAAAGCTCATAGCGTTTGGAAAGCTGGCTTAAATTCTTTTCAAACTGAATTGGCGAAGCTAGATCATCCTCTAATAATTGATAACTATGTTGAACAATTTTTGTTTCATTGCCTATTTCAGCGTTAACTTCTTTTAGATGATTGATTGTCGCGTCAGCATTTTCATTTTCCTGCAAAATATAATGTTTGGCGTACACTTCTTTTTCAAGTAAATCGTAGAGCGTTTCAATCTTTTCCTTTATTTCAATCAGGCCATTTTCAACGTCTTCCGTTTCTGTTTCTTTGAGAAACCCGATATATGTCTCAAGTTCTTTATCAAGCTTCTCAAACTCCCGATCAATATCCAAATGCTCCAATACAAAACCTTGCTGCTTCATTTCATGAAACCCATCTTTAAGCTCACCTTTTTGTGAAGGTATCACTGTTTGACATTCAGTCAATAAGTCAGGTATTTTTTCCATTTTAATTATCAATTGTTCCAATTCAGAAGCAAGGGTTATTACAACTTTACGGGCATCCAAATAATTTCCGTGATTCGTCAATTCTTCATAGTTAGCAATTTTTTCACCCATTACATCAAGCAATTGCTCAAGCTTCTCAGCCGCAACACCATAAATATGTCGGTGAGCCAGCACATTCTTTTTTGAATTGCGATACTGATCAAGCAATCCTTCGATTTCTTCCCTGTTTTTCTCTTCACTGCCGATCAGTTCAGCTAACTCTTCTAGGATCAGATTGATTTGGGCTTCAGTGTCTTCAAGCATTTTTTCAATTTTAATGTGAGTTTCTTTCGCCTTATTAAATCGGTATTTATCCGAATATTCTTCCGCGTAGAATAGCATTTCATCGATATTAGGAAGTTGAACAGCAATAATATCATCCCACAGCCCACGCCAGCGCTCGAACATCTCTTCTGTTTGACCCGTCATATTTAACTTTTTCACTTTTGCCATTTCTTCCATGACAGGGCGATTCATTAATTCCATTTTTCTTGATTCGAGCTTGTCGATATCCTTGTAATATTTTTTTCTCATAATATATCCTACAACAAAAAAAATAAGGACTATAATAATCGAAGCAATCACGATTTCCACACTGTATTTCATAGTAAGCCCCCTGTTCCTTCCATCTTTCAACCGATCATCTATGTAAAATACGTTCGTTAAGAATGAATTTAAAGTTTATGTTCTTCTATAATACCACGAAGGCGACAATTTTTGACTAATAAAAGCATTTTTTACGCAATAAAATTGAAAATTTTACTAAAAGGAAATTATAACAAATCTTGAAAATAAAAAAACGCCTAAAGTAGGCGAATATTGATAATTAAACCGGTAATTTTTTTATGTTTGATGAAACACTTTCTTCTTCAGATCCAATTAAAACAAGGAGCCAGTTTTTGATAGAATTAAAATATTTTTCAGCAAAATACGGCTCTTGGGGAATCATCCCCCACACTTCACGAACGTATAAATTATTTAGATAGGGCATCATAAGCATCCCTTTTAATTGAATGACAATCATACTGATTGAAACAGGAGTCTTGTTTTCTTTTAAGGCAGATTGAATCATCGTCGTAAAAAAATATTGCTCTTTCATCAAATATAACGAAATCATTTCACGGGAAGTTTGGGAATCAATTGTCACTTCTCTCCAGACAAACCGTGCTAGTTGATAATGTTTACTTTGAAAATACATGACTTTTTTAATCGACCTTATTAAGCATAGTTGGGCAGAATCATTTTCAAGCTTTTCCGTCTCTTGTTCCAAAAATGATAAGTACGGTTCAAAAAAATAGATAAGGCATTCTTCCAGTAACCCTTGCTTATTTTTAAAATAATATGCAATATTAGCAGGATTTACATTAGCTCTTCTAGCAATATCACGAATCGACGTGCCTTGATAGCCTTTTAAATTGAACAATGCAATGGCCGCTTCTATAATAGATTCTTGTGTATTCATACGATCCCCGCTTTCAAAGTCTTGAATATTACGAAAAAATATGTAAAAATAGTTCAACAGTTAAACTATAGATTCTACTAATATATATGTACATTTCGAGAGAAAAGCGCGAACTCCTCCGAAGACTTATCGACAGTTTGTGCGAGGATCTCGGTGTGATGAAGATATTTGTAAAAATTTGTTGCGAAAGGGTGGAAACAATGTTTGAAGTAAAAGAATATAGTAAAGATCGAGTAAAAAATTATGAGCTAGTGACAAAGCAATTGGCTGCACTATTAGAAGGAGAGCCTAATCAGATTGCAAATTTAAGCAATTCTTCTGCGTTGCTAAATCAATTTCTAGATCGAATCAATTGGATCGGTTTTTATTTACTTGAAGATGGCGAACTTGTACTTGGTCCCTTCCAAGGCTTGCCAGCATGTGTAAGAATTCCATTAGGAAAAGGTGTCTGTGGAACATCTGCAGCAAACCAAGAAACCATCGTCGTCGCTGATGTTAACCAATTCCCTGGCCATATCGCATGCGACGCCGCATCCCAATCTGAAATTGTCATACCTTTAGTTAAAAATGGTGAACTGCTAGGAGTCCTCGACATCGATAGCCCGGAAAAGAACCGATTTGATGACTTGGATAAAGAATATTTAGAAAAGTTTGCTGAGGAATTGTTGCGTCATATTTAAAAATGTGTGTGATTCGGACTGAAAATCACAGCAAAGCTTGATTTCAGTCCGAATCAGCACCGAATTCGAACTGTATTCAGAGCAATTCTTAATTTCAGAACGAATCAGCACCGGATTCGTACTGTATTCAGAGCAATTCTTAATTTCAGAACGAATCGGCACCAAATTCGAACTGTATTCAGAGCAATTCTTAATTTCAGAACGAATCGGCACCGGATTCGAACTGTAATCAAAGCAATTCTTAATTTCAGAACGAATCAGCACCGGATTCGTACTGTATTCAGAGCAATTCTTAATTTCAGAACGAATCGGCACCGGATTCGAACTGTATTCGGAGCAATTCTTAATTTCAGAACGAATCGGCACCGGATTCGTACTGTATTCAGAGCAATTCTTAATTTCAGAACGAATCGGCACCGGATTCGTACTGTAATCAAAGCAATTCTTAATTTCAGAACGAATCGGCACCGAATTCGAACTGTATTCAGAGCAATTCTTAATTTCAGAACGAATCAGCACCGGATTCGTACTGTATTCAGAGCAATTCTTAATTTCAGAACGAATCAGCACCGGATTCGTACTGTAATCAAAGCAAAGCTTGATTTCAGGACGAATTAGAAACGGATTCGAACTGAAATCGGGGCCCACCCCGATTTCAGCCCGAATCATTACATATTTGGACTATAATTAGGAGTACACCTGTATTTAGTACGAATCAACTCGAATTTGAACTGTATCTATGATAAAGATTGGACGGAATTAAACCGGTTCCAAGATCAATTAATATTACTCTTTCTTTACATAATACGAAGATTTTGTATTTCCCATTTGAATATAATTTTTTAAAAGAATCCTTCTAATTGTTCCTCTTGCCTTTATCCCCATACACCATTCATAAATAGCATTTGTTGTAATCTTTTCATCCTGGAAAAGAAGGCTATATTCGTCTACGCTCCGTAAAATAGCAGACTCAATATCCTCGGTGCTACCGCAATTTTTACATACTATTAAAGACTTTTTGCTCTCAATATTAAATGAATAACAACAACACCTAAACCCTTTCCTTAGCTCCCCATAACTATATTCCGGCATTTTTTTAAACCGGGATTCTTTCTTGTGCAATGAAATAAGTTTATGTGCTAATTTCTGATGGCGGGCGCTCATACTTGACGGAATTTTATTTAATTTATCAAAAAAACGATTTAATTGGGTTGGAAATATAATCGGTAGATTTTGCGGGGCGTTATATAAGTGGAAACCGGGATTAACGAAGATGAGGTAAGATTCGATGGGGGTGTTATAGCCGTGGTCACGAAGCAGACGCTGTAAGAGGACTTCACTTCTTTCCAGTTGAGACACCGGGTTCTGTATTTTTGTTCCATTGTTGTAATACCATTGATCATCTTTAATATAATAGTCTCCTTCGAAATTTTTAATCTCGAATAATAATATCGGTTTTTGGGCTATGATAACTGAATCAATTTGAAATTCGGAATGATTGATTTCAAGTTGCATATCATTGAGAACAAGCCATTCCTTCGATAATCTTTCTACCCTTTTATCAAAAATCACCTCTCCTTCATAGCCTTTTTCAAGTCTGGCTAGGTGTGCCGCATCCTCATCAGATAACACCTTCCTGCTATTTAAAATCCGATATACGTTCAACTCCTTACTTTCAACTCTCTGTTTAATAATCATTTTTCACATCCTTCTTTGTAATTATCTTAATTGTATGAAATATCATCAGAAAAAGCCACCCAGTATATTTCAACATTCTGAAAATACAGTGTAGGGTAGGCTCTTTTTCATTGTATGAAAATATCTTTTACTACTACTTGATTTTTTCCGGCATTTTTTGCTTCGTAAAGCGCCGTATCAGCGCGGCTAAATAAGTGGGTCACTTCGTCAGGTTGACTGGAATCCCAATTCGAAACGCCGCAAGACATGGTGACAGATGGTTTCGTGTGTTTTGATACATGATTCAGGAGTCGTTGTGCGATAGAAGACCCTTTTTCTATAGAGACACCAGGAAGATAGATGGCTAGTTCTTCCCCTCCCCAGCGTGCACCTATATCTGTAGATCTCAGACTACTTTTAATTAGGTTAGCAACTTGTATGAGGACCAGATCACCAGTTTGGTGGCCGTATGTATCATTAATTTCTTTAAAGTCATCCAAATCAATGAGGATAAATGTACCTTCTCGATCAGTTTGCATTGATTTTTCAATCATATCATTTAAATAGTTTCTAGCATAAAGCTGTGTCAGGTGATCTGTAATCACCATTTTCTCCAACTTTTTCCGAAGCATTAAATTCGCTACTGCCAAGGAAGATCGTTGAATTAAGGATTGAAGAAGCTTAAATTTTTCAAAAGAAAAACTATAAGGCTCATCACCAAGTACAATAGCTATTCCATTGACTGCATTACTGTGGATCATCGGGATTGCCATTAATGAGCCGAATTGCAACTGAACAGACTCTGGCATTTGCTTGATTTCTCCCATAAATAGAGCCTCATTGTTATTTTCAATTCTCCGTAATACTGCCTGTATAAGTTCCTTCCCCGGTTCCTGCTCAAAGTAATTGGAACTTCCTTCCAACACCCTTGACTCATCATCTTCTAGAATAATGAAACCAACCGCAGTTGCCTGAAATGATTTTCTAATTTGTTGATGTAAATAATTTATAGTTTCAGCTAAACTAGAAGTCGAATTCAGCTTTTGTGATATTTCGTCAATTAATCGCAAGTCCTCTACGAGCTTTTGTGATTGTTGATATAATTTAGCATTTTCCAATGCACTCCCCGCTGTATTGGCCAATAAACGAATAAAATCAATTTGCCTATTTTCAAGCGGGTAAGTTAAATGGGACTTGACCTGCAGAACCCCGTACACTCCTTGTTTTCCTTTTAAAGGTGCATACATAACAGGATATTCAATATCTTCCAGCTCGACAGCAGCATTTACATAAGACGCAATAGCTGAAGCGTTTTCAGAATTATATTCCAAATTTTTGATAGGTAAATCTTCACTCGCATCATGATCATTCGATAGGAGCAAAAAATAGTCATATGCAGGAAAAACTCTTTTTAGCGTTTGGATTATTTCTGCTAATACACTATTAATATCCATGCTAGAATGAAATTTTTCAGTTACTCTATATAATTCCCTATACTTAATTTCTTCAGATGTTTCTATGGGATTTGTCCGATTTGGCATCCATATCAACCTACCCATCAAATACTTAATAGTTCTAACTGTAACTTCTCACCTGTAAAATTTATATTAGATTATATAATTAATAATAATTATAACATAGTATAGAACTTTTTACCTATATATATTGATAACTCATTTTTCATATATTGACTTTTTATAATAAAAATAATATAATGATCGTTGTGTAAAATAATGCAGCCTAGATGAACACTTTATGAGCGTATTTTGTTCCTCGTCAAAATCGAGGTGCATCACGTAACCCGCCGCTGCTAGGGCGAAGGTGCATGAAAACAAAATACACATATATGCTGTCTCATAATCGGTTTTTATTTTACAACTAAATAAAAACGAAGGAGGAGACTACTATGTCTCGTTATACCGGCCCAAGCTGGAAACTTTCCCGTCGTCTTGGAATTTCTCTAAGCGGCACAGGAAAAGAATTAGATCGTCGCCCTTATGCACCTGGACAACATGGTCCAAACCAACGTAAAAAACTTTCTGAATATGGCTTACAGCTTCAAGAAAAACAAAAGCTTCGCCATATGTACGGAGTAAATGAGCGTCAGTTCCATAATACATTCGTAAAAGCTGGTAAAATGAAAGGTAAACACGGCGAAAACTTCATGATTTTACTTGAACAACGCCTTGATAACCTTGTTTACCGTCTTGGTCTTGCGCGTACTCGTCGCCAAGCTCGCCAATTAGTAAACCATGGCCACATCCTTGTTGATGGACGTCGCGTTGATATCCCATCTTACAAAGTGGTTCCTGGCCAAACAATCAGCGTTCGTGAAAAATCACGCAACCTTGATATTATTAAAGAATCTGTAGAAGCTACAAACTTCGTACCAGAATTCGTATCTTTCGATGCAGACAAGCTTGAAGGAACATTCACTCGTATTCCAGAGCGTTCTGAACTTCCTGCAGAAATTAACGAAGCGTTTATCGTTGAGTTCTACTCACGTTAATTTTAAAGCTTAATAAAATCCAGTAACTAAAACCCTAGAAACAGCGTTATATCAATGTTTCTAGGGTTTTTTATTTTTTCTTGTTTCACTAGCACCAATTTGACCTTTACTTATGTCATTGGTTTTGTCTTCATTAATAATTTTTAACTTAAGTGTATCTTCAAACTCGCCTCTTTTCCCCTATGTTTTTAAGTGCCAAAAATATTAATAAATTTAAGGGAGTAGTTATAGAATTTTTTCACTCAGGACTGCAAGCAAGTCTTCTTTTTTAACCCAACTATAAAGCTCCTTAATTAATACATCATCGTTCCCAACCTGTTGAATCGTATAAGACTTATTTTTGTATTTGCTTGGTATTGAAACTGTGGATCTTGAATATTTTTTTGCTTTGGATTTGATTTTTACTTTTTGACCTACTTTAAAATCACCTTCAACTACAACGCTATACGGATTAATCCATGAACCCGGGGTACCGTTTTTTGTTGTGACGTTTATCATTCCGCCTGATGTCTTATAAACTAAATATATTCCGGGCTTAACAGTAGTCTTTTTGTTCTTACCAGCTTTAGCATCCGCAGCAGTAACGTAGCCAGAGGTCTCCTTTTTAACTTCATATTTCATAACGTGTATAGGTATGTTTTCGGTTGTCTTTGCCTCTTCGTCCAACAATTTTAAATAAGCGATAGGATCTATCGTTGATGCGGATTTATCGCTAGTCCAGCCATAACTAGGCGATGTTTCTCTTCTAATCTCGTAATGTAAATGAGAACCTGTCACCTGCCCAGTTGCACCTTGACGTCCTATCATTTGGCCTTTTGACACCTGTGCTCCCGTGGTAACTACAACGCTGTCTAAGTGAGCGTATAAATGACCATGACCATTCAGATCTTTTATTAGTACAACATTTCCATAGCCGCCAAGACCGCTGCCTGTTTTCCCTAGTCCCGCAAACACTACAGTTCCTCCTGCAAAGGCGTATATAGGTGCTTTATGCTCATTGACCAAATCGATACCGGGATGGAATACATCTTGTCCGCCGCCAAACGGATCTATTCTATAGCCGTAGCCTGAAGTTACCGTATAGCCTTCAAGCAGCATAATAATCGCCTCCTTTCATATATCAAATGATATTGTCCTTTAAATTGGAAAGGCTGATTGATTGATGAAATTGATTATTTTAGCAAAATAAAGTAGGGAAACCTCTCTCGAGGCTTCCCCCTTATCAAACCGTACATGCCCTATTAAGGCATACGGCTTACCAAATGTTACAATGTTTATCAAGAGGATGCGTTCCAAGCATTTTGCATCTTTTGTAGTCGGTGAGGTGTATAATATTCCTCGCCTTTTGCTTTTGCACGCTTAATTCTATTCTTAAGGTCTCGTTTTGCATTACTGGACATGTCATTTAGATATTGTTCCTTTGTGTATCCATATA
Source organism: Lederbergia panacisoli (assembly GCF_024626525.1). Taxonomy (GTDB): domain Bacteria; phylum Bacillota; class Bacilli; order Bacillales; family Bacillaceae_C; genus Lederbergia; species Lederbergia panacisoli. The sequence goes on along the minus strand of NZ_JANJGU010000005.1, from coordinate 104,888 downwards.
CCTTATTTAAATAAAGCCAGTATGTTGGAATCAGATTTATCTTAAGGAAGAATGCATTATTCCAAAGACTGCGCATCTTCTTCTCTTTTCTTTGAGAGGGATGTTTATGAATAAAAGCTGCTCTCAGTCTTCTTCTTATGTAACCATCCAGTGAAGAAAGGGTTCTTCGAACCCACCGTGTAATGCAGTGGTTTGGACTACCTAATTTTATGTTTTCCTTTATTGCATTAACTATTGTTAGGTAGTAGTTAACTTTTCCTCGAATAATCGGGTTGACACGTTTAATCCACTCTTCCTTACTTAACGTGAGTGTTTTGCGGGTCTTTTCCTTTATTTTAAGGCGAAAGTCTTTGATGGATTCTTCCTTTGGTGTTACATGAAAGACTAGCTTTTTATCTTTCTTGCCTTCCCTCCAGTGATGAAAAGTGAAGCCTAGAAAATCAAAATCATCCTTCTTAAAGTCAACAATCTTTGTCTTTTCCTTAGAAATTTCTAGTCCAAGTTCTTTCAACTTATCCTTAGTGATAGAAGCAGCTTTCTTGATATCTTCCTTCGATTTTGCAAAAAGCAGAAAGTCATCTGCATAGCGGACAAAACGAATGTTATTCAAGTCCCATTCCCAATCCATTTCAGACAAATAAACATTTGCTAAAAGAGGTGAGATTACACCGCCTTGGGGTGTCCCATAATCAGAGTGAATAAGTTTTCCTTTTTCCATATGTCCAACTTTGAGCCATTGCTCAATCAACCCTAGGACCGTACGGTCCGAAACATACTTCTTAAGAACTGCAATAAGTTTCTTATGAGGAATATTGTCAAAGAATCCTTTTATATCACAATCGTAAATATGATTGTACCCTTGTTCAATATTCCAAAGGATTATTTGCAGAGCCCTTTGAACTCCACGATTTGGTCTGTAGCCTACTGACCAATTATGAAAAAGGTTGTCTTCAAATTTTGGCTGAAGTACATTCACCACACTTTGTTGAACAATGCGGTCTTCAATTGTTGGTATTCCAAGTGGTCGCTTCTTTTCATTCTTCTTCGGAATGTATACTCTCCTGACTGGCTGGGCTTGATAGGTTTTTGACCTTAACTTATCTAGAAGTGCCATGATGTTTTCTTCTAATTTATCGTCATAACTTTCTATTGTCTCACCGTCTACTCCACCCGCTCCTTTGTTTGCTTTAACTTGTTGGAAGCTTTGGGTTAGTTTTCGGTCAAATAATATTTGTCCGTAGACACTGTGTAATTTAAATTTCCACTCTTGATTCATTGCGTATTCCACGCCTTTCCTCGATGTACATTCAAACGGTTTTACCGCAGTAACATGATTGTTGGCATTACATCTTGTTCATGACTTGGAGCCATAGGTCATTCCCCTTCCGTTCACTTGATGTTATGGTCATCAAGTTACTTCCGTACTATGAGAATGTCTGACTACTCCACCAGTTCATCGTCACTTCGGATTACCCTTATAGACTAGAACCCTGCCTGTTCGGTAAGGTGGAGTCCTCACGGGGTCATCACATTTCCCTTCTAGGCATACCCTGCACCATCACGCTATAAGTCACATTTTCTCGTTCTGACTTCTAAAGAAAATGCCTCCTGAGTGGGCTTCCTCACTTTTCGAAAAGTCGCCAACTTATCCCGCCGCCGTGCTTCACACTTATTGCATTAGGGTCTACCTATTCGCCTACGGGTCTCTCGACTTTCCGCATCTCCTTCAGACAACACCTCGCGGTGCTGCCCTAGATTAGGCTTCCCAAGCTAGGTCAGTCTCCTTGGGTATGGACTTTCACCATCTGGGATTCATATTCATTATCCTCTCTAAGTCGTTTCATCGAAATGACGTCTCTTTCAGATAATGAAAAGAAGAGTGTTGACTGAGTCAACACTCCATACGACTGCCCGTCGCACAAAAAGAGCAACGCCTAAACGTCGCTCTAAAACTATGGGTAGCGGGATAATCCCATGCCATATCAAATTACGTTCATTCTCTATACATAAAGATCTTAGGTTTTAATTTTTCATCAAAAAAAGAGCCTATTTTAATCAATAGACTCTTAAAAATTGTTCCTTATATTAATGGTGCTATTAATGTCCAGATTACACGTGCTTCCTCAGGACTATCAGGGGTTATTACAACGTATTTAGGAAATTCCAGTATAGCTGCTTTATCGCGAATATACTTAGATACGTAGCCATTATCCATCATTGCAGTTTGATAGAATTCTTCGGTTTCTTTTCCGAAGAAATTTTGTTTGCGGCTTATTGCCCAACGGAACCAACTAAAAAATGCATTATCCGATTCACGGTAATGTTCCATTAAGCGATCAGCTTCTTCAAAGCGATTTAAGGCAATTAAAGATGCTGTGGCTGGATATCGAACACCTTGGTGATCTCCAGGATTTAGAATTAACACTTGATTCATTAATTCAAATGCCTTTTCGTACTCGCCTTTTTCAAAACACCACATTCCGTATTTATATAAGGCACGTAAATAAGGGCGGTTCGTAACTAATCCCCACGCTACTTCGACTGAATCATCAAATAATGCTTTGGCCTGATCCACTGCCTTTTCGTACATGCTCTCATCATCATGCATTTCTGCACTTAACAGTAAACCATCAGCGTTTTCCGGATCAAGAAGATGCGCTAATTTAGTTGAGTTTTCTCTTAACTCTGGAAATCCTGCATAATATGCCTCATATGCATAGATTTGCGCTTCTTCCAGCTTATTTTTTGGTTTATAATCCACATTCATATAAGCATCAATCAAACGTTTCATTTCATTTTCAGAATGTATTTCGTGTGATTTTAAATGCATAAGAAGTTGCCAATTCGGATATTCTGATGGACGTGCATCGGTTCCCACTTCAAAGGCAATTCCTTGATATTCTGAATCACCATCGGCATCGACCCATTCATTTTCCGCAAACTCAAGTATTTTATTTTCATAATTGGCTGCACTTGATGTTGATACATCATAAAATTCAGCGACTTTTTTCTTCGTCCAAACGGACTCAATTAATTCTGTTGTCATCCCGAATTGCAACACTCCTGCTGCAAGTACTCCTGGCTTTTTTAAACCTTCCACAACATTATGCCTATGCATATAGGCAATCAGAATCGCCATTAATTTATCCGATTTTACCTCCATCTCAATCATGCCTTCATATACGGCATATAATACTTGTTGTTCGTTATTCGACATTTCACGATCTTCTAACTTTTGCTTTACACCAAAGATATAAAAGGCTTCAATCATTGCCTCATCCCAAAATTGATTTATTGATGTAAATCGGCTGGCTAACTCTTTCAACTCATTTTCAACATGAGAATACTCGGGAATCAATGTCAATACACTATTCAATGGTATGATCGTATTATTTTGAGCAGATGGTACGAAATGCGCCAATACATAGTCTCCCTGATTTACCACAAAATTTTCACTCATATTTACGTTATATGTACCTTCATCCACCCCGTTTGCCAAAGTTGCACGGCCATTTTCAATGTTAGTAATCTTGCCAAAAACGCGCAAAGGGTTTTTCCATTTACTTAAAATCCCCTTTGCCTCAGCTGAAATATATCCAGCTTCCATTTGTTTATCAATAAATTCATTCCAAATATCAACACGATGAGTAAAGAAATAAGCATCGCCTAGGATTGTACTTAAACGCTCATTATCGTAGCGTTCAGCCAATGCTTCTTCTTTCTTATTCGTCCACCGATACAAGTCAACAATTTCTTTTTGAGTCGGGTGTGCATTGAAGAATTGCTGCATAATCTCTTGAAAGGTGATATTTAATTGTTCTTTATTCATACAACATTTTTTATATTTTTTACCACTGCCACATGAGCAAAGATCATTTCTACCTATCATTTAAGAAAAAGCTCCTTTTCCACAAAAAGTGTCCGCTCCTCTTCACGGCTATGCAATTCGTTAACTGTAATCAATGAATCGAATTTCATCATCACTTCACGAGTTATTCCTTCCTCTTTTAAAATCACGCGAATATCTTGCAGAATCATACGTAAGATGTCATGGTCACGTTTTAAACCGATGACTGCTTCTTTCAATTCAGGGTTTTGTTCTACCATTTCTTGATAGAAACCCGATTCTTCTGAATCAGCATGAGCAATAATCCGTGTTTCCCAATAGTCGATTAAATCATCAGCAGTTAGTTTTGCTGCTTCGGCCTCCCCCTGCTTCAAGTATCTAAGAAGATCCTCCGTTTTCTGAATCGCACCAGTTAAAGCCCCTTCATGTATCGCATGATGGGCATGTTTTTGCCCAAGTGATGGACCGTATTTCGCCATACTAACCTTCTCCCTTAAATGAAATTGTCTCGTTTCAATGCCACTTTTATTTAACCGCCTATATAGGACATATTAATCTTCTTATATTTTTTTGATGAATTTTCTGTTCGTTCATCTGAATATCGATCTGACCGTTTTTGCCAAACACCTTTAATGGCCTCTTCTAATTCCTCGTTGGTTGCGTCGCTGCGAATTAGTGATCGTAAGTCAAAGCCATTCGATGCAAACAAACAAGTATATAATTTTCCATCCGATGATAAACGTGCTCTAGTACAAGATGAACAAAAAGATTCTGAAACAGATGTGATAAAGCCAACCTGAGTATCGGAATCATCATATCGGTAGCGCGTAGCCACTTCACCAAAATAATCTTTTTTCACTTCGTCTAATACAAATTCTTTTGACAGTAATTCAATAATTTCCTTTTTCGTTATCACTTTTTTAAAACTCCATGCATTGTCGTTTCCGACGTCCATAAACTCAATAAAACGCAGCTCTAATTGTTGCTCCTTACAATATTTTGCCATCGGAACAATTTGGTTGTCATTTAAACCTTTTTGAACGACCATATTTACTTTCACACGAAAACCTAATTGTTTCGCATATTCAATCCGCTCTAAAATGATGTCTGGGGATACCCCACGTCCATTGATTTGTCCGAAAACTTCCGGATCAAGCGCATCCAAACTAATATTAATTCGCTTCAAACCTGCATCCAGCAGTCGCTTACCATATTGTTTCAATAACATGCCATTCGTCGTTAAACCAATATCTTCAATGCCGTCTATAGTGTAGAGCCGTTTAATCAATTGGTCGATATCACGGCGCATTAGCGGTTCCCCGCCTGTTAATCGAATTTTCTTCACACCAAGTTTTGCAAAAATAGTAGCGAATCGTTCGATTTCTTCATAAGATAATAATTCACTTTTCGGCATAAATGCGTAATCGTCCCCGAATATTTCCTTCGGCATACAGTATGTGCAGCGAAAATTGCAACGATCGGTAACTGAAATTCGTAAATCACGCATCGGCCTATTCCATTGATCATGTATCGTTTGAATCATCATCACTTTTCACTACTTTCTATATTCATTTTAATTAGAATCAGCTTTTATTAATCGATCTTGATAATACATCCAAATAACTAGAATTAAGCTTGCTAACGCTACCTCTGATAATAGCATAAAACCAATTGCATAGTGGCCGGTAATCGAATGAATCGATGCTAGCATTAAAGGTGGGAAAAATCCGCCAAGCCCCCCCATCATAGAGACGATCCCATTTACAATTCCGGCTTGTTTATTAAAGTATAACGGTACGAGTTTAAATATGACACCATTTCCAATACCAGCAGAAATTGCAATTAATATACATCCGACCGTATACAGACCGATGCTTGGTGAAAAGGCTAAAATAATGGCAGCAAACGTATAAATAGAAAATACACCCATTAATAAGAAAAGAGGTTTAAATTTATCTCCTAACCATCCCCCAAGCGGACGAATAAATGTCGCAACTGCGATAAAGCCGGCTGTTCTCATTCCAGCATCAACCTTTTGCAAATCAAATTCTGAAACAAGGAAATTAGGCAAATAAACCGTAAATGCAACAAATGAGCCAAATGTAATAAAGTAAAATAGGGAGAAAAACCAAAGTTTGTAATTTTTATATACACCTTTAATTTGGCTAATAATCGGCGCTTTCACCTTTGGTTCATGGCGATCACCAAAGAAGAAGTTTAATAATGCAAAAAAGAGCAACAGGACTAAATATAACTTAATCGTTAACGACCAACCGAATTGTGTGGCAACAATCGGAGCAGCAAATGTTGAAATTGCCGTTCCTATATTCCCTACCCCATATACCCCATTGATTAATCCATGTTTTTCTTTTGAATAATATTTCGGCAAAGACGTTACCCCTACTGAAAAGACCGCCCCTCCAACACCAAGAAGTAATCCTCCTATTACTAAGTCACCATATGAATTTGCTTCACTTAAGTAATAAACTGGGAATAACAAAACCACGAAGCTAAGTAAAAATACCATCCTTGCTCCTATAATATTAGCGTAATACCCAAGTGGAATACGTAATACAGAGCCTAATACAACAGGGATCGCTGTTAATAATGCCAACTTTTCATGAGGGATATTAATATCTTCACTTATAAACGGTAATAAAGAAGAAATAATAACCCAAACCATGAAACCAACGACTAAATTTAATGTTTGCAGCGGGAGTTGTACTTTTTTAATCATGTTCCTCACCCTTCTTTTTCGAAATCGTTTCTTTATACATTTATTTTAAAGGTGAGGCAGCTTCCGGGTAATAGGGAACATCCCTGATTTCCAGAGGGGATTCCCTATATTGTGAAGCAATGATCAAAAGTAAAAAAAGACTTGCCAATTAGGAAAGTCCGTTAAATGATTTTTGTATTTAATTGTTCCGTTAACTTCTTTTGATCGACTGCTTTCATAACCCTATCCGTCATCGGAAATAACACACTTTCCTCTTTTACAAAATGAACCATAAGTACTTCATAAGCCTCTCCAGCATCTTTTACCACATTTGTCATATCCTCCAGCGTCATCTCGGAGGTCCCATGTAGTGTATGATGTAAAAAATGACCGATATAACCATCGATTTCATCATGTTCTGCTTCTATTGTTACAATCGGACCTTGTTCCTTCCCAATATATAGACCTAATAACGGGAAAAAGTATTGTTCTTCTTTCTCGGAATGGTTTTTCCACGGATCAATAAATTCTATCAATAATTTCCTAAGCTGTTTGATTGCGGCTAGGCCTTCATCTTTTGTATATTTTCCATTTTCAAAATTTAAGACAATTGAGTGCCATTCATTCATCAAATGAGTTAAATATAAGTGCTCATTTTCTAGAATTCGCATAGAAGCATCTTTAAATCGAAATGTTGTAGACTCCATCGGCATCTCCTTTTAAAAATCTAGTAATTTCTTTTTCAAAGCATATTCAACTAATTCCGGACGATTTTTCAAATGTAATTTCTCCATGATTTTTGCTTTATGAGCTTCTACCGTTTTTACAGAGACATATAGCATTTCAGCAATTTCCTTGTTTCCATACCCTTTAGCAACTAATGGTAAAATTTCAAGTTCTCTTTTAGTCAATATTTTATATGGATCATTCTCAACAATATCCTGATCCCGCTTAATAAACTCACGTACTAAAGAAGTCGCCATTGTTGGATGTATATATGTTCCACCGTTGTACACGATGCGAATGGCTTTTAATAACTCTTCATCAGGTGAGTTTTTAAGTACATAGCCAGATGCACCATTTTTTAATGAATGGAATAAATATTCTTCATCATCGTACATTGTTAGGATAATGATTTTCGTATTTGGGAAATCTTCGCTAATTTTTCCAACAGCGATTAAGCCACTTTCACCTGGAGGCATACTTAGATCCAGCAGTAAAATATCAGGCTCGTATTTTGCCACTTGGCGATGGGCTTCAATACCATCCGCTGCTGTTCCTACAACTTCCATATCATTTTGCATATTAATAATCATTGAGAAGCCGCTTCGTACTACTGCGTGGTCATCTGCAATCACGATTTTCAAGTTTTTCACTCCTTCCACTATAAGGGGAATATTTTACTATAAATAGAATTGCCCATTCAATATTGAACGAGAAATAATCAAAATACAACGTAAGAGCCATCCACCCGTTGATTTCCGTTCCAGGCGGACGCTTTCCGGGGGGCGTGCGGTGAGCCTCCTCGGTCGCTTCGCGCCCTGCGGGGTCTCACCTGTCACGCTAATCCCCCAGGAGTCGCCGCCTGGAACGTAGATCAACTGAGATATTCTTTTGCTCATAGTAAGGACACTGATCTTACTCTAGTCCAGAATCCCTTCCTTTTCATTCGATTTCCGTAAAATGCTTATGTTCGTTATTTTATAATGAAACACTACTTAACTTAAAACGAAATCAAATAGTTTTATAAATCACAAAATAGGCGAGTGACGAACGTCGGTAGAACGTACAAACAAACTGGAAAAAATCGATCTATACTTAGAATCTGGTTAGTATCGGTATACAAAAATGTAGTATATAAGGGCTTACGCCATCGTGATATGTTAAAGCCATAGGCGCTTGGTATGCTTATCTAAAAAATGAACTGTTGTTCCTTTAAGTTCATATTTTCTCCTTCAATGCCTATATCTTTTTAAATGATCTTTTCCATGGGAGTATTGCTTTTAAAACAAATTCTGTTGGAGGTTGATTGTAGCGAAAGTGCGAGACTCCTGCGGGACCAGCGGGACAGGTGAGACCCCACAGGCGTTTACGCCGAGGAGGCTCACCGCTCGCCCCGCGGAAAGCGAGCAACTGTAGCGGAAATCAACCAGGCACTATCTCAGTAAGCAAAAAAATAAATATGTGACACTTCTTTGCATGTCCTTTTGAAAAGGTTTTGAAAACGAATACCAAATCTCCAATAAAGCTTTTGGAAATTCAACAAATTTACATCTCGAAATTCCGAAAGCATCTATAGTTTTGATAATGGAATCTTCAAATGAACGACAGTTCCTTCTCCTACTTTAGAGTCAACCGAGATGTCAGCTTCAACCAGCTCAGCGCGTTCCCTCATCCCATACAATCCAATGCCGGTGCCTTGCGATTCGTATGAATTAGTGTCAAATCCTACTCCATCGTCTTCTACTATTAATTCAAGAAGTTCCTCTGATTGGAACAATCTTACTGTCACTTCATCTACCTTTGCATATTTCAACGCATTAAAAACAGCTTCCTGACAAATACGATAGACGATCGTTTCGACTTCATTATTAAAGCGGGTACCGCCCATTTCTGCGGTAAAATGTACAAGCAAGCCATAATTTTTTTCTAACCACTTAAAATGTGTCCGAAATGCGGCTTCGAGACCTAAATCATCTAAGAGGGCAGGTCGTAATTCTACTGATAAATTACGCACTTCTTCTAATAAGCGATTGATCGATGTTTCTGTCTGAAAAATTTTATCCCGTACCTCTGCTGATATATTCATATATTTCAATACACGAAGCTCCACTAATGAACTAATTAATTCTTGGGCAATGCTATCATGTAATTCTCTTGATATTCGTTTTCGTTCCATTTCCTGGGCATTAATTGTTTTTTTCATTAAATTACTTTTATACAATGTATCTTTCACTTCAAGCTGTTTTGTTAAATCCCTTAACATAAATGCATGAACTCCGGATTCTTTATCAATCAATTGATAACTCGCGATATAAGGAACTATCCCTCTATTACGTGTTTCCAAATAAACTTGAAAGGATGAAAAATCTTTTTGCTGATTCATCATATAGCAACCTTGGCACGTCATTTCTTCGTGTTCATTCATATACCCACGGCAAACTAAACACATCCCGCCATCTAATCTTGAAAGCAAACTCTTTTGCACTTTAGGATCCAAAATCTCTTTTGCGGCAGGATTCATGTCAATAAGCTTATTGTCTTTATCAAAAAAGAAAATCGGTTCTGAACTATTTTGGTACAGCTTTAGCACCAAGTTCATCTTAGATGAACTTTCCATTATAAAATCACCTCTGAAGAACCATCTTGCCGATATTCATTTAAAAATGATTGATAAATTTTATTATAATTTTCGCGCTCTATCTGATTATTTTCACGAGTACCAAATAAAATAACCCCTTTTACAAGTTCAGATTGATTTTCATGAATTGGAAAGGCAGCAAGGTTCGTTAATTCCTCAGAAATAACAATTGGATAATTAAATAAGTCTTCTTTGGCAATATCTACTGAAACATCATCTATATACAACGCCTTACCTGATTTAAAAACTAATCCAGCAATACCTTTACCCGAACGCAAGACCACACGTTTATAACGATTACTTATATTACCCGATACGTATTGCCATTTAAGAACATAATCAAGTTGTGCAGACTGAACGAAGGCAACTGAAATAAAATTCAAACCATAATGCTCTCGTAATGTATCGATTAGTTTTTGGTAATCCGGTTTTTCCATCAAAACGTTTTCCTTTCTATGCACTTTTATAAATAAAGAAGACATAAAGTCTTCTTTATTTGTCTAAAAGGTACGATTTTTCCTATACAAAATATAACTTCTTCCCACGTAATTTAATGGTACACTCCAAACATGTACAAGTCGAGTAAATGGCCAAAATGCGAAGATTAAAAACCCTGACAAAATATGAAATTTAAACGATAATGGTACGCTGCTCATTAATGCTGGATCAGGATGAAATGTTAATAAATCTCTGAACCAAATAGAAATTGAGCTTCTGTAATCAAAATCTGGCTGAACAGCATTTGTAACAAGTGTGGCATACATACCTAAACAAATAATGAGCAATAGCAAGAAATTTACGATTAAATCTGATAAAGAACTTAGGCGCCTGACACTCTTTATCGTAAATCTGCGGGCCGTTAAAATCAGCATTCCTACTAAGGTGACGATTCCAAAGAACCCACCGATATAAACCGCACCCATATGATATAAATGATCATTTACTCCCATTGCATGCATCCATTCTTTTGGGATTCCAAGACCTGAAATATGTCCAAAAATAACTGGAATTATTCCAATATGAAAAAGAAGGCTGCCTATCATTAACTGCTTTTTTTCAATAAATTCACTTGATTTTGCTGTCCAGTTGAATTGATCGTTTCGATAGCGAAAAATATGCCCGACAATAAAGACAGCGATACAAATATACGGAAAAATAACCCACAAAAATTGATCTGCCATCTTATGGCGCCTCCTTCACTATGCAAAATTTAACGGTTTCCCGCAATCCTTTTATTAAAGGCGCATATGGGCTTTGAAATTCCTCAAGCGCATTTAATAAATGGTATGTCCCATCTTCTAGAACTGCGAGCAAAATGTTAAAGCTTTCTTCTGAACGAGGATCACCTAGCCAATCTGCAGCATAAATAAATTCACAAATTAATGGAAGGTAGTCAGATAGTTCACCATTAGGCATTTCCAGACCATACATTTCATACAATACTTTCAAACGGGCTAACATTTGACCGCGTTCTTTACTATCTTCAAATTTCACGAATGTCATATACAACGTTGATTTCTTTTGAAAATCAAAGGTCTGTACATACAATTCTTCCAGTTTCTCTAGGCTGTATTCATGGACCAATTCCCAGAATTTCAAAATATATTCGTATGATGGGCTAGAAGGGGAAACGATTCCTTCTAGCATATTTGGATGAAATGTTCTTTTTTCCGGGTATGATAAGACTTGCGCTATAAACCCAAATAATGGTTTATGATTATGCAACTGGTTGAGATCAATCACGCCAGATCCCCCCATAAAAGTTTTCTTCATATAATTCTTTCCCAGATTTTGTTGGAACAACTTGTGGGCCACAGCCGTCACAGCCATCCTCAAATCCTGTTAAACCTTGAGCGCGATATGGATCTGTATACCCTTCACGATGTGAGGTCGGTACAACAAAACGATCTTCATATTTAGCAATCGCTAAGAGGCGATACATTTGCAAAGTTTGGTTAGCGGTTAAACCAACACGTTCCAGTCTGCTTTCATCAAACTCTTTTCCGGAAGAAATGGCACGCATATAAGAACGCATCATCGCCATTCGTTGCAATGCTTCTTTTACTGTCTTAGTATCTCCAGCCGTCAATAAATTCGCTAAGTATTGAATTGGTGTCCGCATTTCTTCAATTGCAGGGAAAATCATATCAGGATTTTTAATAGAATCTTTCCCTTCAAAATAGTTCATGATTGGACTTAATGGCGGAACATACCATACCATTGGCAATGTCCGATATTCCGGATGAAGCGGGAAAGCTAAACGATATTCGATCGCCAGTTTATATACTGGGGAATTTTGTGCTGCTTCAATCCACTCCACTGCAATCCCATCTTTTCGTGCTTGGCGAATGATTTCTGGATCATGCGGATCTAGAAATAATCCACACTGTGCTTCATATAGATCTTTTTCATCCGGTGTTGCAGCTACTTCGAGCACGCGATCCGCGTCATACAATAACACACCTAAATAACGAATCCGTCCTGTACATGTCTCTGAACAAACTGTAGGTAATCCAGCTTCAATTCTTGGATAGCAAAACGTACATTTTTCTGCTTTATTCGTTTTCCAGTTAAAATATACTTTTTTGTATGGGCATCCCGTCATACAGTAGCGCCAGCCACGGCATGCTTCTTGGTCAACCAACACAATTCCGTCTTCATCACGTTTGTACATCGCACCAGATGGGCATGATGCCACACAGCTTGGATTCAAACAATGTTCACAAAGCCGTGGTAAATACATCATGAAAGATTGTTCAAAGTTGAATTTAATCTCTTCTTCAATTTTTTCAATGTTTGGATCCATTGGTCCTGTAATATGCGCCCCTGCTAAGTCATCCTCCCAGTTCGGACCCCAATCGAGATTCATATATTCACCTGTAATCACGGATTTAGGCCGCGCTACCGGAGTATTCTTTTTCTCGGGTGAATTGGTCAGTACTTCATAGTCATATGTCCAAGGTTCATAGTAATCTTTCATTGCTGGCATATCAGGGTTGTAAAAGATTTTACCTAGGGCCACTTTTGATAGTTTATTACCCGAACGTAGTTCGAGTTTCCCATTACGTAATTGCCAGCCGCCTTTATAAAGTTCTTGGTCTTCCCATCGTTTCGGATAACCAATCCCTGGTTTTGTTTCAACGTTATTAAACCACATATATTCTGCACCTGGACGATTTGTCCAAGTACTCTTACATGTGACACTGCATGTATGGCAGCCAATACATTTATCTAAGTTCATAACCATTGCAATTTGTGCCTTAATCTTCAAGCCAGTTCACCTCTTTCATTTTACGTACAGCCACATATTCATCGCGTTGATTTCCAATTGGTCCGTAATAGTTAAATCCATAACTTAATTGCGCGTATCCGCCAATCATTTGGGTTGGTTTCATATGGATGCGTGTAGGCGCATTATGACTTCCACCACGTTGATCTGTAATCTCAGAACCAGGAACATTAATATGTTTGTCTTGAGCATGATACATAAACATCGTCCCTTGAGGCATTCTGTGACTGACAACAGCTCTAGCAGTTACGACGCCATTACGGTTATATACTTCTAACCAATCATTATCATCAATGCCATGGGCATCGGCATCCACATTACTAATCCAAACAGTTGGACCGCCGCGGAAGAGCGTAAGCATGTGCAAATTATCTTGATACGTACTATGAATATTCCATTTTCCATGCGGAGTTAAGTAGCGTAAAATTAAATCGTCCTTCTGACCTACAATCCGTTTATCTTTATTGCCAAATACCATTGGCGGCAATGTTGGTTTATAAACAGGCAATGCTTCTCCAAACTGTAGGAAAACCTCATGGTCGATATAAAAATGTTGGCGTCCTGTTAACGTTCGGAACGGTACTAATCTTTCAATATTAGTTGTAAACGGTGAATAACGTTTTCCCTGTTTATTTGACCCGCTAAATACTGGTGTAGGAATGACCTCTCTTGGTTGTGCTGTTATACTTGCAAATGTAATCTTCTCTGCGGCACGATCTTGTGAAATATCAATTAATGGAACTCCTGTATCTTTTTCAAGTGACTCGTATGCCTTTTGCGATACCCTACCATTCGTTGCGGAGGATAGATGCAGCACCGCATTAATTGCCTCTCTAGCTGTATGAAGTTTAGGCAATCCATTTTTTATCGATTCATCGATATGGATCTCATTTATTTTTTTCAAATCTTCATATTCTTCAGCAACAGGGAAACTGACACCATGTGCCCCTACCTTGCCTTCACTTAAGAGGGGCCCTAATGATATATATTTATTGTAAATTTGTGTATAGTCGCGGTTGATGATAGTGAAATTTGGCATTGTCCTGCCTAGTTCAGGTGTTATTTCCCCTTTTTTCCAATCTTTCACATGTCCGAATGGTTGAGAAATTTCGCCTTTAGAATCGTGTGCAAGTGGTGTTGTAAGGAGGTCTTTATATACACCAGGCATTTCTGTTTCAGCCATTTTGGAGAATACCTTCGCAAGCTCACGATAAATATCCCAGTCAGAGCGAGATTCCCAAAGTGGATCAACAGCAGGATTAAACGGATGTACAAACGGATGCATATCCGTTGATGAAATATCATGTTTTTCATACCATGTAGCAGCTGGCAGCACGATATCCGCATACATAGGCGTTGCCGTCATTCGAAAATCTAAGGCGACGAGTAAATCCAATTTCCCCTTTACTTCCTCACGCCACTTAATTTCCTCCGGTTTTTCTTCCTCATTTGGAGTTGCAAGCAATCCGTCGCTTGCTCCAAGTAAATGTTTCATAAAGTATTCTTGGCCTTTAGCAGAACTGGAAATTAAGTTTGAGCGCCATACGAATAATGTTCTCGGGAAGTTTTCAGATGCATCCGGATCTTCAACTGCAAACTCTACTTTTCCTGAAACAACTTGATCGTATGCTTCTTTTACAATCTCATCATCCGACGTTTTCCCCTTTTTTACAGCATCTTCGGCGAACAATAAGCTATTTTTATTAAACTGTGGGTATGATGGCAACCACCCAAGCCTTGCTGCCAATACGTTGTAATCAGCTGGGTGTTTATATCTTAGGCTTGAGCCTGTTGGTGATTTTAGCGATTCTGTACCAGATTCTTCATATTTCCATTGATCAGTTGCGAAGTAAAAAAACGATGTTGCATTTTGTTGACGGGCGCCTTTCTGCCAATCTTTAGCAAATGCAACTGAACTCCAGCCCTCAATTGGACGAACCTTCTCTTGCCCAACATAATGAGCCCATCCCCCGCCATTAACGCCTTGAGAAGCCGTTAAAATGACTAAATTTAAAATTGAACGATAAATCGTATCACTATTGAACCAGTGATTTATTCCGGCCCCCATAATAATCATCGAACGTCCTTCTGTATCGATAGCGTTTTGCGCAAATTCTCTTGCAACTTGAGTAACGATAGAAGCTTTTACACCGGTTACTTTTTCCTGCCAAGCTGGTGTGTAAAACGATTCCTCGTCATCATATCCTTTTGCAGCAAATTTGCTGTTTGCCCGATTAATTCCATATTGGCTGAGCATTAAATCATAAACGGTTGCCGCGAAACATGTTTTTCCATCTGCCAAAGTAATTTCTTTAACAGGAATATCACGCATAAATGTACCGTTTTCTTGATTTTTAAAATAAGGGAAAATGATTTTTTTCCATTGTGAATCCGAGCCTTCAACAGTCATAGCCGGATTTATTTTTGATCCATCCTCATTTTCAAGAATTAGATTCCAATTTTTCTCTTCTTCCCAGCGTTGACCCATTGTTCCGTTTGGTACAATGATTTGCTCTGATATTTCATCATATATAACAGGTTTCCACTCGGCGTTTTCTGTAACTTCACCTAAATCGCTCGCTCGTAGAAAACGGCCGGCTTTATAATCATCCTCGTGTTTATCCAACATGATCAAGAATGGCAAGTCCGTAAATTGTTTCGCATAATTGATAAACATTGGTTCTTGGCGCTTAATGTAGAATTCATCCAAAATAACATGAGTCATCGCTTGAGCAATCGCTGCATCTGTTCCAGGATGTGGGGCTAGCCAGTTATCGGCAAATTTTACGCTTTCCGCATGGTCAGGTGCTACAGATACTACCTTCGTGCCTTTGTATCGGACTTCGGTCATGAAATGGGCATCTGGGGTACGTGTTAAAGGTACGTTTGATCCCCACATAATCAAATAGCCAGCATTGTACCAATCTGATGATTCTGGTACATCTGTTTGTTCGCCCCAAATTTGTGGAGAAGCAGGCGGCAAATCTGCATACCAGTCATAAAAACTTAACATTTCCCCACCTAGAAGCGAGATGAAACGTGAACCTGATGCATAACTTAACATCGACATCGCTGGGATTGGGGTAAACCCTGCAATGCGGTCGGGACCATGTTTACGGATGGTGTAAATGAGCTGGGCTGAAATTAATTCCAACGCATCTTCCCAAGAAACCCGAACGTGTCCCCCTTTTCCACGGGCTTGTTTATAGGAGTTTGCTTTCTCACTGTCTTCTACAATACTTGCCCATGCATCTACTGGACTTTTGTGATGATGTAAAGCTGATTTCCATAAACGCCACAGTCGTCCACGCATATACGGATACTTCACGCGTAAAGGACTATACTCGTACCATGAAAAAGAGGCCCCCCTTGGGCAGCCGCGCGGCTCAAATTCCGGCATATCAGGACCGCAAGAAGGATAATCAATTTGTTGATTTTCCCATGTAATGATTCCGTTTTTAACAAACACTTTCCAGCTGCAAGAGCCTGTACAGTTAACTCCATGAGTAGTACGAACAACCTTATCGTGGGACCAACGCTGACGATACATATTCTCCCAATCTCTACTTTTTTCCTCAAGTAAGGACCAGTTTCCAGAATATCGTTCAGTTGGTTTAAAAAACCTCAATCCAAATTTACCTTTCATGAGTACCTTCACTCCTTATCTATACGGACAACGGCTAATAATCCGTGATACTTATTAATAAGTATGGTAGATAGCAAGTTTTCCTCCCATTAGGGATATACCTATAGTTAGGGGTAGAATCCCTATAAATGAAAAATAAGGCTATCAATAGACAGCCTTATTTTTATTCACAATTTGTTCATTCCTCTTATGTAAACTGCTTACCAATCTCCCAATGATGGCCGAATGGATCAATGATGCGGCCGATTCTCCAACCATGTTCTTCAGTTACGGGGTAAACTTCTTCTGCTCCTGCGGAAATAGCTTGTTCAAATACTGTGTCGGGATCATCAACAGTCAAAATCATCCTAATCGCCCCTCGTCCTAATACTTCAGGATTTGAACTATGGTCTTCTTGAATCCAAAAGACTGCTCCATTGATAGACAACTGGGCAATAAGGACCATCCCATCGTCCTCAAGACTGTATATCACCTCAGCTCCAAAACCGTTTTTGTAGAATTCAATCGCCTGTGTTGCATTACTGATTGCTAACCAAGGTGCAATATTCGTTAATTCTGCCATCCAAAAGACCCCCAAACTTATCATTATTTTCAATATACTCCAAAAGTTGCATAAATAACACTTTTTATTGGTTGAAATTGTAAAAAAGTGTTGTACATTTATAACCATCATAGTAAGATTTAGCTAAATTACAGGGAAAAGAGGTAGAGGCTTGGAATATTTAACGACACATTTGCTTTTTAATTTATCCCTCTTAATTGTATTGCTTTTTCCTTTTTTCATATGGTCAAAGCTGTATGGAAGTTTTCAAAACTATAAAGGGATTGCTCTTTTATATTGTTTCGTTTCTGTCATTCTATGTTTTCTGCTTTCTTATAGAATTAGTGATTCAGTCGTGCTGGATTTGCGTATGGTTCCATTCATCATTGGGGCGCTTTATATAAGGCAAAGCCCTTTACTAGCTTTGCTTATCATTATACTTCGAGCTAATCATGGCATAGACTTAGGATTCTATTTTGTTCTCGGCATTTATGGGTTTTTTGGTATTTTCTGTTGGTTTATTTCACCTTGGTTTTTAAAGCTGCAATTTATCCAAAGAATTCTATTTTCTACCGGTTTTACATTTTTATTAAGTTTTTTTATTATTAGTTTTTCTAAAATGGTTCACCTACCTTATTCAGTCCTCGATTTGTGGGCTGCATGTACAATCGTACCACCTCTAGGAGTTGCAATGCTTTCATTTATCATTGAAATAATTGAGAAAAACCAACTGCTTTATCATCAATTATTAAAATCGGAAAAGTTGGAAGCTGTTGAACAAATGGGGGCCGCAATATCACATGAAATTCGCAACCCATTAACATCTGCAATCGGATTCGTTCAGCTGCTAAAAGAGGATTCATTGGATACAAGTAAAAGATTGCAATATCTTTCTATTATTAAAGGAGAGTTAGAGGCAGCTGAGCGTGTAATAAAAGATTATTTAACCTTTTCAAAACCCCAAATTGAATCAGTGGAAAAACTGAATGTAAATGAAGAACTTTATCATCTCTTGCACTTACTTGAACCTTTAGCGAATCTGTATTCCATTAAAATCTCCGGCAACTTTTCATCAACCATATACATAGAAGGAGACCGTCAGAAATTTCACCAATGTTTTATTAATATTATTAGAAATGTTATTGAATCATTGCCAAATGGGGGAGATATATCAATTAAAACTGAATCTACTAAAAAAAATATCATCATTTATATCGAAGACTCCGGATTAGGGTTGAGCAAAAAACATTTAAACCGTCTTGGAGAACCTTACTATTCTACGAATGGGAAAAAAGGGACGGGTCTTGGGATTATGGTCGCATATAGTATTGTAAGAGCGATGGGCGGGACGGTCGATGTGCAAAGTTCAATTGGAATTGGCACAACGTTTCGATTTTCCTTTAAGCGCGTTACATAAGTAACTTTCTAAGATTGTATGTTGTAAAGGAAATTGGTTGGATTAATAAGGGGGATTACCTATTGGACATTACGCTACACTTCTTTTTTAATCTTTCATTACTAATCATATTACAATTCTTTAGTATATTATTGATAGGAATATCTAAAAACCAACATTCTTTTAAAGTTCAAGCTATTGTGTTTTCAATTCTTAGCTTAATTACTTGTTTTGCATTTACTTATCAATTACACGAAAATATCTTATTAAATTTATATTTAATCCCCATTTTAGTTGGCGGTCTATATGTAGGGCTAGGCCCGTTATTAGGACTGCTTGCCATTATTTCTAGTGGTATATATGGATTTGATATTGGATTCTTTTCTACTGTCATAGTTGCAATAGTTAGTGCACTATTATTTTGGAGAATATCGCCTTGGTTTTTTAAGCGTTCCGTAAAACAAAGAATGGCGATTGTAACAGTGATGGCTTTGATAGTAGGTATCTACCCTCCCATCATCATGCAAATCAATCAAATTCCATTCCCTGTTTTTGATGTCTATTTTGCTTATTTAGTCATTCAGCCTCTCGGTGCAGCAATGATAGCATTCGTTATTGAACTAACATGCAATACAGTTCATCTCCGTCATCACGTAGTGAAATCACAAAGATTGGAAGTAGTTGAGAAAATGGCTGCTGCTATTTCCCATGAAATTCGGAATCCACTAACAGCTGCAGTAGGCTTTGTCCAACTTATGCAAGATGCATCAATCTCAAAAGATAAGAGTGATCAGTATCTTTCCATTATAAATAGTGAACTTAATTCCGCCGAAAAAGTCATTCAAAACTTTTTAACTTTTTCTCAACCTCAAATCGAAAGCGCCGAACCACTTAATATTAATAAAGAATTACAATTTGTCATTGATATTCTTCAGCCTTCCGCAAATAAAAACAAAGTATTTATTGAACTGAATGGCTCCGATATTTACTGGGTGATTGGGGATCGGCAAAGCTTCCATCAATGCTTTGTAAATATTATTAAAAATTCTATTGAAGCTATGGAGAACGGGGGAACGATAACCGTTGAGGCTGATTCCGTTCCATCTGAAGTGAACATTCGTATTCATGATACTGGAAAAGGAATGACCCCGGAGCAAGTAGAACGTTTAGGAGAGCCGTATTATTCTACGAAAGGAGAAAGCGGCACGGGCCTTGGAATAATGGTAGCTTATAATATCGTAAGAGCTATGAAAGGTACAATATCTGTTAAAAGCGAGGTTGGGAAAGGTACAACGTTTGAATTTACTTTCCCTGCTGAAATATCATAAAAGCCAGCTACGCAGCTGGCTTTTATCATTTAAAATTGAATTAAATAGTATTTTTTCTTGCCACGGCGAATGATCGTAAATTTATTTCCAATTTTATCTTCATCCACCAAACTGTATTGGATATCATTCACTCGTTCACCATTGATGGAGATTGCACCAGATTGAATGTCTTCCCTCGCCTGACGCTTAGAGGAAGAAATTTTTGCAGCAACAAGAAGCTCAACTAAATTCAAATCGTCTCCATCTTGATGCTCATAAGAAGGTACATCCTTAAACCCTTGCTCAATCTCATCTACATTCAATTTCTTAACATCTCCACTAAAAAGAGCCTCTGTAATACGGATTGCTTGTTGTAAAGCAGACTCACCATGAATAAGGCGTGTCATTTCTTCAGCAAGTGCTCGCTGCGCTTTCCTTAAATGCGGCTCCTCCTGAACTGACGTCTCCAATTCTTTAATCGTTCCCTTATCAAGGAAAGTAAAGAATTTCAAGTATTTCACTACATCGGCATCTGCGGTATTAATCCAGAATTGGTAAAATTCATATGGAGTTGTCTTTTCTGGATTTAGCCAGATTGCTCCCCCCTCAGTTTTTCCGAACTTCGTACCATCCGCTTTCGTGACGAGCGGTATGGTCATACCATATGCTTTTGCTCCTTCACCCGCCATTTTTCGGATCATTTCAAGACCAGTCGTAATGTTCCCCCATTGGTCACTTCCACCAATTTGCATTTTGCAATCCAAGTTTTGATATAGCTTGAAGAAATCAATCGCCTGTAGAATTGTGTACGAAAACTCTGTAAAAGAAATTCCAGTATCTAGTCTTGAGGCTACCGTATCTTTTGCAAGCATGTAATTAACACCGATGTTTTTACCAAAATCTCGCAAAAATGTAATAAGGTCCATCGAACCGGCCCAGTCAAAATTATTTGTCATGACAGCTGCATTTTCGCCATCAAAGTCAAATATTTGCTCAAGCTGTTTCTTAATTCCTTGAACATTTTTCTCAACTTGCTCAATCGTTTGTAATTGGCGTTCTTCCTTTTTCCCGCTTGGATCACCAATTAACCCAGTGGCACCACCAACTAGGACGATTGGTCGATGACCATGTTGTTGAAAACGCCTAAGTGTTAAAAATGGAAGTAAATGTCCAATATGCATACTATCTGCTGTAGGGTCGACACCACAATATAAGGAGATTTTTTCTTTATTAAGTGTATCTTCCATTCCTTCAGCGTCAGTTTCTTGATAAATGATTCCACGCCATCTTAAGTCTTCTAATAATTGCACCATCATTATCCCCACTTTCCATGATATTAAAGGCTATTTTCTTAAAATTTGTTGTTTTTGTAAAAGCCCAAAAACCGGCTTTACGCCTAATAAGGAAGTTTAGCGGTTCTTATTAAGCTAGTAGCTCTTTTCCCACATTAATATTAGTATCAAGGATAAAGTCTATTTCTCGTTATTGAGATTTACATAATAGCAATATATTTGGGAAAAGAGCCAAATTAAAAAACGCCCCTTCGTAAAAACGAAGGGACGACTATTTACCGTGTTACCACCCAACTTAGGAATATGAAAAATAACTATTCCTCACTTCATTCCATTAACGATGATTTTCACCGTTTGCCGCTACTTTATATTCACAGCAAAAGCTCAAGGAGGTAATTCGTCATACTGTTTGTGCCAGTTTTCACCAAACACTGGCTCTCTTCATACAGGGACAGCTGACTACTCATTCCTGTCAATGCTTGTATTTATTAAATTTCATGTTTAATATATCGTATTTTAAACATAATTCCATAATAATGTCAATCACGACGCGGAAATTACTCTAATTTTACATACCATTCCTTTCAATTATGCTATAATAGGAATGATTTTGGGGGGATTAAAACTTATGACAAATCGCGAAAATAGAAGCAAGGAACGGAAATTTGAACTCGCTTCCGCTTTTAAATTTAAAAATGTCGGTAAGGGAGTCCGCATCACATACGGTGTCGTTTGGAATTTATTGCTTCTGCTTTTACTCGTCATCATGATTGGCGGTGCATTTGCCGGAGGAGTTGGCGCTGGGTATTTTGCAGCTCTTGTAAAAGATGAAAAAGTACGTGCTGAAGCTTCAATGGTAAAAGACATTCATCAATATGAAGAAACTTCTACTTTATATTTTGCAAATAATGTTCCACTTGGTAAATTGCGGTCTGACATTGACCGTGAGGAAGTTAGTATTAAGGATGTATCAGATTATCTAAAGAAAGCTGTTGTCGCTACGGAAGATGAATATTTTTATGAACATAAAGGTGTCGTTCCGAAAGCATTATTCCGTGCAGTTTTTCAAGAGTTTACAAACTCAGCAGTTCAATCTGGTGGAAGTACGCTGACACAGCAGCTTATTAAAAACCAAATTTTAACAAATGAAGTTTCCTTTGACCGTAAAGCAAAGGAAGTACTCCTTGCGTTAAGGGTTGAGAGATTCCTAGAAAAAGATGAAATTTTAGAAGCATATTTAAATGTCTCAACATTTGGCCGAAATTCTTCTGGGCAAAACATCGGAGGAGTCCAAGCTGCTGCTAAAGGAATTTTTGGGGTGGAAGCGAAAGACTTAAATTTACCGCAAGCTGCCTTTATAGCAGGTTTGCCGCAAAGTCCGTTCGGATATACACCTTTTACGAATAAGGGTGAAGTAAAGAGCCCAGAAGGACTTGAACCAGGGCTAAACCGAATGAAAACCGTTTTAACTAGAATGAAAAAAGAAAAGTATATTACTGACAAAGAATTTAACAAAGCTATAAAATACGATATTACGGCCGACTTTATCCCTAAACAGCAAAGAACATTTGAAGAATACCCTGCCTTAACGTTTGAGATTGAGGAAAGAGCTGTCGATGTCCTTACAGAGGTTTTAGCTAAAAAGGATGGGTATAAGAAGGCAGATTTAAAAAAGGATAAAAAGCTATACGGGAAATATTGGACATTAGCCAATAGAGATATAAGGCAAAATGGATATAATATTCATTCAACTATTAGTAAAGATATATATGATATTCAACAAAAAGCCAAAGAAGAGTACCAAGATTACGGACCAACGTATAAGGCCGAAGTGAAAAATGAAGAAACGGGTGAGTTGGAAACAGTAGATGATCCTGTTCAAATTGGTTCTATCTTAATTGAAAATAAAACTGGGAAAATATTAAGTTTTGTTGGTGGACGCGATTATGAACTAAATCAAAATAATCATGCTACTCATACAAAGCGTCAAAATGGTTCAACAATGAAGCCACTTCTTGTTTATGCTCCTGCTTATGAACTTGGGGTGAGTGCGCCGGGGGCAATTGTCGCAGACCTTCCATATAATATACCTGCAGGTGGCAAAGCTTATACACCTAACAACTTCTCAAGAGGAAAGTTCTATGGACTTGTTTCGACAAGATATGCTCTTGCCAAATCATATAATGCTTCAGCTGTTGCAACGTATATGAAAATTATTGATCAAAAACCTACGAAATTTTTAGAAAAAATGGGCTTTACGAGTTTAGAGCCAAATGAGTATGCCAACCCTTCCCTAGCTTTAGGTGGATTAACAGTTGGTGTTACCGTTGAAGAAAATACAAATGCATATACTACTTTTGCAAATGGCGGTAAATTTACCGACGCTTACATGATTGAAAAAATTACCGACCAAAAAGGGAAAATTATATTCGAGCATAAAGCAAAACCAGTGGATGTATTCAGTCCTCAGACAGCCTATTTAATGACAGATGTCATGCGTGATGTATTAAGACCCGGGGGTACAGCCGCCGCTTTACCGAGTAAGCTGAAATTCTCAGCTGATTGGGCAGGTAAAACAGGGACATCCAATAATTCACAGGATTCTTGGCTCGTTGTTTCGAATCCAAATGTAACGATGGGAACTTGGATTGGATACAATTCCAACCGATCCCTCAGTCTTGGATACAGTGATACAGTATCATTTAGAAACTACGGTATTTGGGCCAAATTAATGAACGCTGCGTACGATGTCGCCCCAGACATTGTTAAGCCGAAAGATAATAAGCGGTTCGAAATGCCTGGCGGTATCGTAAATAGATCATATTGTGCTGTATCAGGTATGCTTCCATCCGAAGCATGTTCTAAAGCCGGGCTCGTACAAGCGGATATTTTTAATGCAAAATATGTTCCGTCCAAGACGGATGATAGCTTAGGTGCAGGTGGACGATATATTTCAGCTGGTGGAAAAAGATATGCAGCATTGCCATCTACTCCGGAAGAATTTACGAAGGAAGGCTTAGTGATTAATCCTGAATTCCTAAAACGAATAACGATGGGATATGTTAAAGATTACTCGCAACTCATTCCAGACAATCCTAAATGGAAAGATCTCTTAGTTGCAGATGACAAACTTGCGGATGACGGAAAGGCACCTGCTGCAGTTAAGGCGTCCTTCT
Source organism: Lederbergia panacisoli (assembly GCF_024626525.1). Lineage (GTDB taxonomy): Bacteria > Bacillota > Bacilli > Bacillales > Bacillaceae_C > Lederbergia > Lederbergia panacisoli. The sequence continues at coordinate 80,317 of NZ_JANJGU010000005.1, read as the reverse complement.
CCGATGGAACGTTAAAATGGGGTGCCTCTTCAAGTAAGGATGTAATTGGTTACCGAATTTATACAGAAGAAGGCAAAAAGATTGCGTCCATCAAGTCTGATGAAGACCTTGCACATAAAGTCGGAGACGGAATGTTCCACGTTGTCGCAGTCGATATTGCTGGCAAGGAGTCAAAACCATCCGAAAAAGTTGGAAATGGCGATGAACTGAAGAAAAAAGAAGAAGAAGAAAAGAAATTAGAAGAAGAGAAGAAAAAAGCTGAGGAAGAGAAAAAAGCGGAAGAACAGAAGAAAAAAGAAGAAGAGAAAAAGAAACAAGAGGAAGATAAGAAAAAGGCACAAGAGGAAAAAAAGAAAGATAAAGAAAAGAAAAATAACAATGGAAGCGACTCTGGTGAGAGCGATTCGTGATAGTAGCCGGGCTAAAATGCCCGGTTTTTTTCTGTCTATATTTTTTCTTGTCTTATTTTTTGATCCTATTATGTATCTATAAATTTCTATCGATATTATATAAATTCTACACTGTTCGCCCTTTAAAAATTCCCTCTCTTCCATACAAAAAGTCCTGTATCATCTTAAAGATGATACAGGACTTATAATAATTAGTCCTCCATTGTAGACAAATCGCCAGTTGGCAAGTTTAATTCCCAAGCTTTTAAAACGCGACGCATAATTTTTCCACTGCGTGTTTTTGGCAATTTATCACGGAATTCAATTTCACGAGGTGCTGCATGGGCAGCAAGCCCCTTTTTCACAAATTGTCTAATATCCTCAGCCAATTCCTCTGAAGGCTCATTTCCATCAAGCAGTGCAATAAACGCTTTAATGATTTCCCCGCGAACAGGATCTGGTTTTCCAATAACACCAGCCTCTGCTACTGCAGGATGTTCAAGTATTTTGCTTTCTACTTCAAACGGTCCGACTCGTTCTCCGGAAGTCATGATAACATCATCTACTCTTCCTTGGAAGAAGAAATAACCATCTTCATCCATATAGGCAGAGTCTCCCGAAACATACCAATCACCTGGCAAGAAATAAGAATTATATTTCTCCTTGTTATTCCAGATTTCGTGCATCATGGACGGCCAGCCTTTTTTGATTGCAAGGTTGCCCATTCTATTTTCCGGAAGCACATTTCCTTGGTCGTCAACAATCGCTGCTTCAACCCCAGGGATTGGCTTACCCATAGAACCAGGCTTAATTTCCATACTAGGATAATTTGCAATTAACATAGCTCCCGTTTCTGTCATCCACCATGTATCATGAATGCGTTTTTGGAATACCTTCATTCCCCAACGGATTACTTCAGGATTCAGTGGTTCCCCCACACTCAAAACATGACGCAATTCAGATAGATCAAATTGTTTTACAAGCTCATCCCCGGCACTCATCAACATTCTATAGGCTGTTGGTGCACTATACCATACGGTTACCCCGTAATCTTCCAATGTTTGGTACCAATTTTCGGGCTTAAAGCGGCCACCAACAACCACGTTTGTTGTTCCTGTCAACCAAGGTCCAAACATGCCATATGAAGTCCCTGTCACCCAACCAGGATCAGCTGTACACCAATAAATATCTTCTTCTTGTAAATCTAATATCCAACGTGCTGTTTCATGTTGCTGAATCATAGCATTATGAACATGAAGCACACCTTTAGGACGTCCGGTTGATCCTGACGTATAATGGAGGATCATTCCATCCTTTCGGTCAACCCACTCGATATCAAGATTTTTGTCCGCCTCTTTTAAACGTTTATTAAAATCAATATAGGGACCTTCTTCTTCCACTTCATCGCCTACTAGAAGGATATGCTTCAACGCGGGCAATTCCTCAACCGGCACCCTTTTTAGCAATTCTGGTGTCGTTACAAGTACCTTTGCCTCACTATCTTCCAATCTATCTTTTACTGCACCCTCCATGAAGGCTTCAAATAGCGGCCCTACAATTGCACCAACTTTAATCGCTCCAAGGATTGCAAAATAAAGTTCAGGAGATCTTGGCATAAAAATAAATACACGATCACCTTTTTCCACATTTCCGAACTCTCTTAAAACGTTTCCAGCTTTATTCGTCCATTTTTTCATGTCATGAAACGTATATGATTCATCCCTAACACCATCTCGGTAATAAAGCGCAACTTTATTTTTGCGGAATGTTTCTGTATGACGATCAATAGCTTCATAAGCCATATTGACGCGGCCAGTTTCATACCATGAAAAGTTTTTTTCTGCTTCGGACCAATTAAAGTTTGCATACGTTTCATCGTAGTTTTGTAAATTGTAATGTCCTTCTATAACTGGCAACGCTTCCAATTTCATGTTTACAGCTCCCCTTTGTATCTAGAAATTACTTTTTATATTATAATATAAATAGCTATTATTCTCAATTTTTTTTACAATTCATCGAACATTATTTTGATTTCTAATATCTTTTAAAAGGTTATTGTTGCTATACCAAGGTAGTGCTTGGTTGATTTCCGCTACAGTTGCTCGCTTTCCGGAAAGCGTCCGCCTGGAACTGAAATCAACGGGTAGTTGGCGGACGCGACGTTTTTAGCTTATTACCTTGTTCTATAAAATTAAGCAATTCTACTTATAAAAGTGAATTATCCCTCCTTTAAATATAGGAGGAAAAATAAAAAAGTGGTATAAGGGTGCATTGTAATATCTAACTCGGTGAATCCGAAAGTCTATACTAAAATAAGGAGGCTTGTTGTGTGGAGCATATAAAGACGTATAATGCGATGGAATTAAGGACGAAAAATGGCCATTTGCTCATTGAAGGACCGATATCGGCAGCTCAGCTTAGTAAGCTTGAATTTCATGAGGACCTTGTTGCTTTTCGACCGGCAAAACAGCAACATGATGCGTTAATCGGGATTGCAGATCTCCCTGAAGGAAGAATCATCATCGCTAGAGATGAGAATGAAGTAGTTGGCTATGTTACATATTTATATCCAGATCCTTTGGAAAGATGGTCGCAGGGGAATATGGAGAACTTAATCGAACTTGGCGCAATAGAAGTCATTCCGAGATATCGAGGATCAGGAGTAGGAAAAGGCTTATTGCATGTCTCCATGATGGATGATGCGATGGAAGATTATATCATTATCACGACTGAATATTATTGGCATTGGGATTTAAAAGGTACAGGCCTAGACGTGTGGGAGTATAGAAAAATCATGGAGAAAATGATGAACTCCGGTGGTTTGGAATGGTATGCGACCGATGATCCTGAAATTACGTCCCACCCTGCCAACTGCTTAATGGTCCGAATTGGAAAAAGAATTGATACAGATTCAATACAACAATTTGATAGCATTCGCTTTGTTAATCGCTTTATGTACTAGCCCATGTGAAAAAGGAGTGAACATATTGATAGTAGAACATATTATGAGTAAGGATGTCATTACATTATCCCCTGAGGATTCCATTAGATCAGCCATCCATCTCATGCGCGAAAAAAATATAAGGCATCTCCCACTTCTTAATGCTGATAAAGAGATGGTTGGCCTTGTGACAGATCGGGATATTAAAAGTGCCACACCCGTATTTTCTGAAAGTGAGAAAATGAATGAACAACTTGAAATGCCACTCTCCACCATTATGACAACTGATATCATTACAGGGCATCCACTTGATTTTGTAGAAGAAGTGGCTGTCATTTTTTATCATCATAAGATTGGTTGCCTCCCTATTTTAAAAAGCGGGAAGTTAGTTGGGATTATTACAGGTACAGATTTATTACATACGTTAGTTGAATTGACAGGTGCGAATAAACCTGGTTCCCATATTGAAGTGAAAGTTGAAAACCGCCCAGGAGTACTTCATGAAGTAACACGTATTTTCCAGGACTTCCAAGTCAATGTTCATAGTGTTCTTGTGAGTCCAGATCTAGACGATGAAAGGTATAAAATTCTCGTTTTTCGGGTTGCCACCATCAATCCCCTTTTACTCATCGCAAAATTAAGAAAAGAAGGACTTCAAGTGATGTGGCCTAATATGCCAGGGATGGAGACATGAAAAAGGATTCGGTATTTATTTACTCCGATTCATTATTATCATACCGTTTTTCGGATCATCATCCTTTTAACCAGCATCGCTTAACATTAACAATAGATTTATTAAAAGAATTGGGTGCAATTCAAACAAATGATATTATTGTGCCCAGAATGGCATCTGATGAGGAACTTCTCTTGAATCATGAACGCTCTTTTATTGAAGCGATTAAATTAGCGAGCAGTGGAAATCTTTCAAAGGAAAAAGCTGAGGGATTCGGCTTGGGTACTGAAGATACTCCTATTTTCAAAGGGATGCATGAGGCAAGTGCGGGGCTTGTCGGCGGAACATTGACGGCAGTAGATTATGTTTTACAAGGCAAAGCGAATCATGCACTTCACCTTGGTGGTGGCCTGCATCATGGCTTTCCTGGGAAGGCTTCGGGATTTTGTGTTTATAATGATAGTGCTGTTGCGATAAAATACATTTTAGAAAAATACAACGCACGGGTTCTATATGTCGATACAGATGCACATCATGGAGATGGTGTGCAAGGCTCATTCTATGACGACAATATGGTATGTACCCTTTCCATCCATGAAACAGGCAGATACTTATTTCCCGGGACAGGAAATGTAAATGAATGGGGCCAAGGAAATGGCTATGGCTATTCTTTTAATATTCCCCTAGATGCTTTTACGGAGGATGATTCATTTTTAGAATCATATAGAGCTGCTTTTACGGAAATTGCGGAATATTTTAAACCGGATGTAATTGTAACACAGAACGGTGCAGACGCTCATTATTTTGATCCTTTAACCCATCTTTCCAGTTCAATGGAAACATATCGGGCCATACCTAGATTGGCCCACGAACTTGCACATCAATATTGTGATGGAAAGTGGATCGCTGTTGGCGGAGGGGGCTATGATATATGGAGAGTTGTTCCAAGGGCTTGGTCACTTATTTGGCTTGAAATGATAGGTTGGCCAAATGTTTCAGGACCGCTTCCAGAAAATTGGCTAAAGCGCTGGCAACCAAAAGCTCCGGTCTCATTAATTGACCAGTGGGATGATCCGGTAGATATGTACAAACCAATTCCTCGAAAAAATGATATTGAAGAGAAAAATAGGCAAACAGTTGATCGTGCACTTTATATAGTTAGGCAACAACTAAAAAGAAACCATCAAAAAAACGGGCTTTAATCAATAGCCCGTTTTTCCTGATTAGCTCAATCAACTGTTGCTTTTCGTTGTACCCCTATATTCAATGCGATGAGGAAGAACAACGGTTTGCTCGTCCACTTTTTCCTTATTCATAAGCTTAGTCAACAATCTCATTGCAACTGCACCAATATCATATAAAGGCTGAACAATGGATGTGAGCTGCGGCCTTACCATTAAAGTGAGTCTAGTGTCATCAGATGAAATAACTTCCAAATCATTTGGGATAGACAACCCTTGATCCTGAGCACCATGCATAATCCCCAGTGCCAGCTCATCATGACCTGCAACAACTGCAGTTGGCCTTTCGTTCATTTGGCTGAGTTTTACCCAAGCTTCAAGCCCCGAATCATATGAGTCATCACCTTCAACAACATAATCCTCATTGTATTCCAAGCCGGCCTTTTCAAGTGCTTCTTTATAGCCAATTAGTTTTTGATCACGATTAATCGTATCATTCAATGAACCAATCGCATATGCGACTTTTTTATGCCCTTTATCAATAAATTCTGTTACAGCATCAAATGATGCTTGACGGTAATCGATATTGACAGACGGTACAGATCCAGTCTCCTCGATAGAGCCCGCCAATACAATTGGAACCGGAGAACGATTGAATTCATTTCTTAATTCTTCATTAATATTTCCACCCATAAAGACGATTCCGTCCACTTGCTTTCCAAGCATTGTATTGAGTAGATGTAATTCCTTATTCAAGTTTTGGTCGGAATTACTCAATATAATATTGTATTTATACATTGTTGCGATGTCTTCAATTCCACGTGCTAACTCTCCATAAAATATACTAGAGATATCAGGAATGATAACACCTACCGTTGTTGTTTTTTTACTAGCAAGACCCCTAGCCACAGCATTCGGTCTATACTCTAAACGTTCAATTACCTCTAGAACCTTTTTTCTAGTAGTCGGCTTTACATTGGGATTTCCATTAACCACCCTAGAAACCGTAGCCATCGATACATTTGCTTCTCTTGCAACATCATATATTGTTATATTCATTTAACAATTCACACTCCTCTATTACATCTTTCGACAAAACGATCAATAACCGTTTAATTATACTTAAATAATCATACGATACAGAGCTTCTACCTGCAAATTTTTTCCCTTGTTTGTGAAAAACTTTTCATATTTATGTGTATATATACAAAATATACCCTTTTTCTTCATAATTATGAGATTTAGAAGAAAAACTTATCGGTTTCAATCTTCTTTTCAGTTCGAAGTTATGATACATTTTTAAATAGCACATATACATATTTGTATCTTTTCTGGAAGGTGAATTTCTGTGCAAATCAATAAAATTTTTGCGTTGGATATTGGTACTCGTTCCGTTGTAGGACTCATACTTGAAGAATACGGGGAACAATATAAAGTATTGGATTTAGTCGTAAAAGAACATAAAGCGAGAGCAATGGTCGATGGACAGATTCATGATATTCATGCTGTCTCACATGTAATAAAAGAAGTAAAAGAGCAATTAGAAAAAACGCACGGGAAGCTTACTAAAGTTTGTGTAGCTGCTGCAGGAAGGTCGCTGAAAACAGAACGTGCAAAATCTATTGTCAATATAAAAGGTAAACCGATGATCAATCAGGAGGATATTCTCTATCTAGAATTAGCTGCTGTCCAAAACGCCCAAGCTGCCGCAGCCGAACGACAAGCAACTGAAAAAATTCAATCCTATTATTGTGTAGGATACTCTGTTCTCCATTATTTTATTGATAATCAGCTCATAGGTAATTTAATTGATCAACAAGGTGATGAAGCTTCTGTAGAAATTATTGCTACATTCCTTCCTCGCGTCGTTGTGGACTCCCTCATAAAAGCTTTGCAGAGAGCTGATTTGGAGCTTGATGCACTTACATTGGAACCAATTGCAGCTATTAATGTACTTGTACCTGTTTCGATGCGGAGACTGAATGTCGCTCTTGTTGATATAGGCGCTGGTACATCTGATATTGCGATTACAAATGCCGGAACTGTCGTTGCCTATGGGATGGTCCCTACAGCAGGTGATGAAATTACGGAAGCTGTAAGTGATCAGCTGCTTCTAGATTTTCCAGACGCTGAACGAGCAAAGAGGGAGCTTTGGGAAAATGAATCCATTATCGTTCAAGATATACTTGGTTTCAAAAATGAAGTATCTAAAGTGGATGCCGTTAAACAAATTTCACCAGCAATAGATAAATTAGCAAGTGAAATCTGTATGGAAATTAGGGAATTGAATAACGGACAACCACCAAAAGCCATTATGCTTGTTGGAGGGGGAAGCAAAACTCCTGAACTGCCGAAAAGATTGGCTGCGATGATGAATTTACCCGAAAATAGAGTGGCTATTAGGGGAACTGAAGCAATTCACGGATTATCATTTGCCGAACATATCCCTGGCGGACCCGAACATATTACTCCGATTGGAATCGCCATCTCTGCCCGTAAATCACCGATCCAATATGTTACTGTTACGGTGAATAATCAAACTACCCGTATGTTTGAAGTAAAGGATTTAACGGTTGGCGATTGCATTCTTGCCTCAGGCATTCTGATTAATAAGCTTTATGGAAAACCTGGTATGGCGATATTCGTGACATTGAATGGCCAGCAAATTACAATCCCAGGCTCATTTGGTGAACCTCCTATTCTATTAAAAAATGGAATAGAATGCAGTTTAGAAGATCGGGTAGAAAATGGTGATGAGATTATCGCTCAAAGAGGAGCGAATGGCGAACAATCCCATATTGGAATAAGAGATTTAATTGATGAGATTCCAAAAAAGCATGCTGTTATTAATGGGAAATCATATAATATCACAGCAATGGTCAGGAAAAATGAAAAAAAAGCATCACTCAATGATATGATTAAAGACCGTGACATCATTGCCGTTCAAATTCCAGAGACTATTTCCGAACTACTTTCAACTTTGAATATGAATGAATCATTAAATATACTTCATCCTTTTAAGCTGTACATTAACGGAAAGGAAACGGTTATTCCTAATTTTGCGGGTGAAATTCGACTTAACGGAAGGAATACAACAGAAAACGAGCCACTTCCCTCGATTATTGATCTTTCCATTGCAAGGAAATTGACGCCAACTATTAGTAATCTAGCTTCATCTATGGGACATTTGTTAAAACGATCCATTACTGTTTTTTTTAATCACGAAAGGATTACTATATCTAAAACAACAGGCGAATACAAATGTAATGGAGAGTTGTTAAAACAAGAGGATGAATTGTTTTCAGGAGACCATATTGAATGGAACGAAACGAGTGAAACTACTTTTATTTTCCAAGATATCTTCAATTATGTAGAAGTTAACAAGCCGGAAAATGCATCGGGCAATTTTTCACTTTTATTAAATCATGAGGAAGCCACTTTCTATTCTCCCATTCAAAATGGAGATCATTTAGAAATTAAATGGCCGATAATATCCACATAAAAATAAACAGGCAGCCTCGGCTGCCTGTTATTAGTTAATTATTCATGGAGTTATTAATTTGTTCTGCCATTTCTTTTGTTTTTTCAGTTACTTCTTCTGTTGAAGTTTCCGATTGGGCTTGTACTTCATCTATGCTTTCTTTCGCTTGATCTGCTATGTCATCAGTTGATTCGTGTACGGTTTCTCTCCATCCATCCGTCATATCTTTCGTGTCTTTGGCCAGCTGATCGGATGCATTGTTTGTCGCAGTCTTTAATTGATCTGCTTTTTCCTTTACAACTTCTACTACAGTATTGCCTTTTTCCATAGCGACTTGACGAAGCTGATTTGTTTTTTCCACTGCTGTCGTGGTAAATTCTGATCCTTTTTCCATTACAGTTTCTTTCCATTCACCGGACTTTTCTTTTAAAGTCCCTACTTGATTATTAATGTCCGTTCTTAACTCTTTTCCCGATTTCGGAGCCATTAGCAACGCGGTAACCGCCCCTACAATACTCCCGACGATAATCCCAGTCATGAAATTGCCACTATTATTTTGATTGTTACTCATGCTATCATCCTCCATCCTTTTATTTACTTTTTTTAGCTATTACTGCGTTCCAGTTGATGGGTGTGGATTTTCACTTCAGAATCAAATGGCTTATTGTCTTGATGTTTGTTTTTTTCACCAAACCATTTATCTTTTAACTCTTTTGCTACTGCGCCCCATTGCACAACTTGAGCGACCTTATCTTGATTTCTAACCATTGCCGATGAAACAGATGTAGATACTTTTCTAAGCGAGTCATTCATATCTTGGATTGTATTTCCTACACCTTGAACAGCATGAACGACAGTATCCAACTTCTCAACTTTCCCTTGAATATCGTCCGCTAGGGCATTTGTTTTATGTAATAGCATCGTTGTTTCCCCTGTGACACCCTTTAGCTGCGACTCGAGTCCATCTAGTGTATGCGAAACACTTTCCAGCGTTTCTTTCATTGCTTTTAATGTTTTAGTTAAGCTTAAGACTAAAATAAAAAACGCAATCGCAATTAATGCTACACTTAAATATAAAATAATCTGCATGATGCAGCACCTCCCAATGTACAATTCACTTTACCCTTGTTCAACTATTCATAAACAGATAATTTATACTTCGTTATTAATGCGAAGATTTCCTTCCTAATTATGTATTATAATTCACTTATTTAAAATGAAGTATTCCAAAATAATATAAAAGAGGTTGACCCAAAGTCTTGCTAGTACAAGGCCAGAGGGGCAACCTCTTATTCATCTGTGTTTGTCCAGCTCCAGCGCCTAGCCCCTCGAGGTCAAATAACCTGAGTCAATAAAAGTCAAAAAACGGACTTTTTTTGACTCAGAACATTTGCTTGTCGGAGGCCCGCAGGATGCGGGTCAGGAAGGCGGTGCAACGTACACGGATGTACTAGTGCAGGCGAAGCGACAGGACGTCGCAGCATGAGCCTGCCAACAGGACGTTGCGTTCTTAGCCTTCCTTCCTCTTCTCAAGGCGCTTTTCGCTTTATTGTGCTTTTTTCAATTGCTGTTGCAAAAGGCTCTCGTAAGCTGATTGAAATTTTTGAATATCGCCAGCCCCCATAAAGAGTAGAACAGAGTTATCTAGCATTAACAGTGGAGACGTATCTTCTTCAAGTAAAATTTCCGCCCCATCTATTTTTGCTTTTAGATCATTAATGGATAACTTCCCGTGATTTTCCCGGGCAGAACCAAAAATTTCACATAAATATACTTTATCCGCTTCCCCTAAGCTTTCACCAAATTCCTGTAAGAACGTTTGGGTACGTGTAAATGTATGCGGCTGAAATACAGCGACAATTTGACTATTCGGGTATTTTTGACGAGCAGCATTGATAGTAGCTTTAATCTCAACTGGGTGATGTGCATAATCATCTACCAATACTTGATCTCCTACTACTTTTTCTGTAAAACGACGCTTAACACCGCCAAAAGTTTTCAATTGACTTTGCAGCACTTCTACGTTGATTTCCTCATAATGACATAACGCAATTACCGATAAGGCATTTAATACATTATGGTCGCCAAAGGTGGGAATTTCAAAAGTCGCATAAAAATGATTACGTACAAAAACATCAAATTTTGTACCACTTGTGGATTTTTGAAGATTCCGAGCTTGGAAGTCATTTCCATTCCCAAATCCATAAAATAATACCGGTACCTCAGCTTGTATTTTTTGTAGCTGATCATCATCCCCATAAGCAATAATTGCTTTATTTACTTGCATTGACAGCTCTTGAAAAGCTGAATACACATCTTCAATATTTGAAAAATAATCAGGATGATCAAAATCGATATTTGTCATAATGGCGTAATCTGGATAATAAGAAAGGAAATGTCTTCGATATTCGCAAGCTTCAAACACAAAGTATTCCGCATTTTTCACGCCACTTCCAGTTCCATCACCAATCAGATAAGAAGTGGGCTTGGCGCCACCCATGACATGGGAAAGCAAGCCTGTAGTGGAAGTTTTCCCGTGGGACCCAGTAACAGCAATACTAGTGAACTTATTCATAAATTCTCCTAGGAATGCATGGTATCTTATAACGGGAATCCCTTGTCTCAATGCTTCATCAATTTCTTCATGAGTATCAGGAAAAGCATTTCCGGCAATTACCGTCATGCCTTGTGTAATATTTTCGCGCTGAAATGGTAATATTTTTATTTTTGAGTCCTCAAGAGCCGCCTGAGTGAAAAAGTATTTCCCCACATCCGAGCCTTGCACATTATATCCCATATCGTGAAGAATTTGTGCAAGTGCGCTCATCCCAGAGCCCTTAATACCTACGAAATGGTATACAGTCATATTTGAACCTCCAACAATCGTCTGTCTATTTGCATCATATGATGATTAACTACATTTTGCTCAAGTCGCTTTTATCAATCCTTGCCATTATTATTAACGGCAAGAAGATTAGTATGTAAAAGCTTAAAAATGTTTATGATATTTTGTATTTAGACATTATAACATTGATTATGTGTATTGACCATTTGTCATCTACAAAACATAAAAAACATCTAAAAATAAGAATAACATTTTCAGTTCAGTTATTCTAGAGAATCTTTTAATACTTTTAATTCTCGCTCATTGATTAGAACATCTCTAGGCTTGCTTCCTTTTGCCTCAGAGATGATTCCTTGCTGCTCCATCATCAACATTAAGCGAGCGGCACGATTATAACCAATTCTAAATTGTCTTTGAAGTAGTGAAGTTGAGGCACTTCCTTGATTAACGACAAAATCGCATGATTCGAAAAATAATTCATCTTCATCTTCTTGTACTTGAGCTCTTTTCAATAATTCTTCCTGCTCAAACATATAGTTAGGCTTTCCTTGAGTACGCACAAATTCTACTACACGATCAATTTCTTGATCTGAAACAAAAGTGCCTTGAAGCCTGACAGGTTTGGATGACCCACTTCCTAAAAAGAGCATGTCACCTCTACCAAGTAATTTTTCCGCCCCACTTATATCAATAATAGTCCGGGAATCAACTTGAGATGAAACGGAAAAAGCAATTCTCGTTGGTACATTTGCTTTGATTAAACCGGTAATGACATCAACGGAAGGTCGCTGTGTTGCAATAATTAAATGAATTCCACATGCTCTCGCCTTTTGTGCTATACGACAAATAGATTCCTCAACATCTGTTGGTGCCATCATCATTAAATCAGCCAGCTCATCAATCACAACGACGATATATGGAAGTTTATCACTATAATGCCCGCTTTCCATTGCCAACTCATTAAATCGCCCAATATCCCGAACACTTGCATGAGAAAACAATTCATACCGGCGTTCCATCTCGTCAACTGCCCATTTTAAAGCAGCAGTTGCTGCTTTTACATCCGTAATCACAGGACTTACGAGATGTGGGATGTGATTGTAAGGAGCGAGTTCAACCATTTTAGGATCGATTAGTAAAAGCTTAAGCTCATCAGGTTTCGCTTTATAAAGCAAGCTGACCAAAATGGAATTAATACAAACACTTTTACCTGATCCTGTAGCCCCTGCAATTAATCCATGTGGCATTCTTCTTAAATCTGTCACCACAGGATCACCTGAAATATCAAGGCCAAGCACAGCTGTAAGAGGGGATTCGTTTTCTAAAAATGCGTTACTTCCGATAATTTCACTAATTTGTACAGGACGGCTTTCTTGATTTGGAATTTCAATGCCGATCGAACGCTTTCCTGGTATTGGCGCCTCTATTCGTATATCCCTTGCTGCCATACTTAGTTTAATATCGTCGCTTAAATTTGTGATCTTACTTACTTTCACTCCCCTTTCAGGCTGAACTTCAAACCTAGTGACGGCTGGACCTTGACTTACATGAACAACAAAAGCATTAACATTGAAATTAATAAGCGTTTCATTCAGCAGTTCCTTTTGTTCTTCCAGCCATTCCTTATTTGCCGATTTAATAATAGGTGGTTGAAGCAGTCTTAATGCAGGGAAATGGTAAATTCCTTTTTCTTTATTTGTTTCTTGAATTGCCGAAGCCGTTTCGGACCTTGCAATTTGAATTTGTTCTGGTATCTCTTCTTTTCTATTTCCTTCTAGTTGTTTTTGTTGCCATTTTTCTTTATCTTTTTTTAACATTAAAACATTAAAAGGCAAGTGTGATCTTTGACGAGGAGATTCGCTTTTTATAATAGGTTCTTCATTCTTTTCCGGTTCCTTTTTTTCCTTAGGCTCTTCCTTTAAGATTAAGGTGGGAGATTCACTTTTCGCCTTAGGAACCTCGTGAATATCTGCGCTGCTGCTCTCGATTTCTTCCTTTATTATCATTTCTTCTTGGGTTTCTTCATCGGTTTCTTCATCGGTTTCTTCATCGGTTTCTTCATCGGTTTCTTCATCGGTTTCTTCATGGGTTTCTTCATGGGTTTCTTCGTGATTTTCTACATAATCAAATTCAAGTTCCGTTTCTTTATCGACGTCTTCTATTTCCAAAAAAGAATCATTCAGTTCGTATTCAAATTCCTTTTTCCCAGGTCGTCCGAATCCAAATATTGGAGAAGGTATCTCTGTCGCACGAAAAGGTTGTTTATTAGCTGGTTCAATTTTTTTGCTTGCGGCCTTATTATGGTTTGCTTTTTGTTGGTTTGCTTTTTGTTGGTTTTCTCTTTCGAGCTCAACATTTTGCAAATTTTTCTTTGTTCTTCTGACATGTATATTTTCAGACATATTAGTACGATTTTGCGGAATTCTATCTTCATTCATTCGTATTGGCCTATTTTCCTGTCTCCGAGGCGGATCCTCAATCAATGGGAAACGAAATGGACCTTTAGGATATTGATATTTCATACGTGTATCCATTTCTGTATGCTGAAAAACATGGTTAGATTTTGAAATATATTCTTCTTCCGTTTCTTCGGATGTTATTTTAGATAGTAATTTTTTCAACCAGGACATCTTATCCCTCTATTCTTTCAATTCTGTATAAATACGGTCTTTTTACCAGATACCGTCATAGCTGTCATTTATTCATTATAACAAAAAATAAGGATAAAAATTGAGGCAAATGGAACATTATAAAAGAATCACGATTAAAAGGAGGAGAATGAATGAAATTTGCAAAATCCATTGCTTGTGTAGGTTTGGTTTCCGTAATGCTGATGGGTGGATGCGGAACTAACAATAAAAATAATGACCAAATTGCAAATAATGATGCAAATACACCACTTGGTGTTCGCTATAACCCTAATGTTGATACAAACAGAAATTGGACAAATAATAATCGGAATATGGCAACAAGAGATGGTGTAGGTGTCGATAACGGATTCAATGTTAACAATGCTCGAAATGGTGTTAATAATAATGGAAATGGATTTGGTGTAAACAATAATCGGGATTTCAATGACAATGATCGAATCGATGTAGCTGATCATATTGCAGATGATATTGCAAAACTAAAAGAGGTTGATTCTGCGAATGTTCTTGTGACAAGAAGAAATGCGTATGTAGCTGTAAAGCTAAGCAATAAAGGTAATAACGAAATGACCAGTACAGTACAAAGGAAAATCGCTAAACAAGTTAGAGATGTCGATAATAATATCGATAATGTCTATATATCAGAAAACCCGGATTTCTTTAATCGTATGACTGGCTATCGAAATGATATTAACGCCGGACGTCCAGTAAGTGGGTTCTTTAATGAGTTTAGCGATACTGTAAGACGAGTGTTCCCGAACTCACGTTAAGTAAAGTAAAACACATGCCCTTTTGCATATCGCGAAGGGCATGTTTCTTTCACCAAAATATCCCGATAATGGCAAGTGCCCCTAAAATGATACCTCCGACGGTTCCGATTGTCCCCGAATCAAGAAGTGGTCTTTTTGTAAAAAATTTAATATCCTCTATTTCAGATTCTAATTTTCTGACCATTTCTTTCAATTCAGCTATCTCTTTTATTAATTGATCTTGATTTTGATCACTCATTTTCCGCCCCTCCGATCTAATATATATACGACTTAATTTACCTTTAAGTTTCAAGTTCTATTTTTAATTATATTGAATATAAGGTAACGTTTAAAGTCATTAATGGGATAAGAAAAAGGTGTACAATAAAATATAAGGATTTTAACATAATGAAAGGGTTGAATGGTTTTGTTAACTTTAATTAAAAACGGGGAAATCTATTCTCCTAATTATATTGGAAAAAAAGATGTTCTGCTCGTTGATCAAAAGATTGGTTTTATTCAGGACAAGATTGATGTTCCTAGGGATTTTGTTCAAATAAATGTTGTGGATGCTACAGATAAAATACTTGTTCCTGGATTTATCGATGCTCATGTACATATCACTGGAGGCGGCGGCGAAGGCAGCTATCGAACAAGGACACCAGAACTCCAATTGACAGATGCAATACTTGCCGGCGTTACGACAATTATCGGAGTAATTGGTACTGATGGGACGACAAGAACGATGTCTAATTTAATTGCCAAAGCACGCGGATTAGAAGAAGAAGGAATTACTTGTTATGTTCAAACAGGCTCCTACCAAGTTCCTGTCAAAACATTAATGGAAAAAATTGAAGATGATCTTATCCTTGTAGATAAAATTATTGGTGTCGGGGAAATTGCCATTGCCGATCATCGTTCCTCCCAACCAACTGTCGAAGAATTGGCCAAAATTGCATCTGCTGCTAGAATTGGAGGCATGCTGTCCGGCAAAGCTGGAGTTGTGAATGTTCATGTTGGTGACAGTTATGAACATCTGCGATTAATTGAAGAAGTCGTGAAAACAACCGAGATTCCAATTCAGCAATTTTATCCAACCCATATGAATCGCAACCCGCATTTATTTGAAGCAGCGATTGAATATGCACGAAACGGTGGCTATATAGATTTTACAACAAGCTCGATACCAAATGATATGGAAGATTGGAATATTAAATGCAGCAAAGCTTTAACAAGATTGCTAGATGAAGGGATTAATATTGAACAAATTACATTCACTTCTGATGCTCAAGGAAGTCTACCGAAATTTGATGAAAATGGGAATTTTACCGGATTAGGAATTGGAAAGGTTTCCTCACTTTTTGCCGAAGTCCAAGATTCTATTTTGAAAGAAGGAATTCCTCCTGAAATAGCTTTTAAAGTGATTACCCAAAATCCAGCTGCCATTTTAAAACTGGACCAAAAAGGTAGGATTCAAGAAGGTAAGGATGCTGATTTGGTTTTATTAAATAAAGACGATTGGTCGATTAATACAGTTTTTGCAATGGGTAAGATTATGGTTGAAGATGGTGAGGCGATTGTGAAGGGGACGTTTGAATAATTGAAAAGCCGATTCTTTTTGTGAATCGGCTTTTTACCTTACATTATTTTTGGACAAAATCCAAGATTGAATCTATCACTTCATTTTCCCATTGATATGAATTGAATGTGTGATCTCCGTCCTCAATAGTATGTAGAGTGGCTTGATCTCCATAACAATGTTCAATATATAATTTAGATACCTCATATGGGACGGCATCGTCTTTTGTTCCGTGGATTAAGAGAACTTTTCCTTCATATTTTGCTGCACGCGCCCACACATTTAAGGTTTTTAAATCTTCTCCGAAAGCTTTGCCGACAAGGTTTCCACCATGATCATATGCATCGTGGCTAGCGATATATGGAACATTTGCCTCCATTGGCTCTACGATTTGATCCATTGTTCCTGCTGGTGCAAGTAGGACTAATTTCTCGAGTTCGTTATTCAATTCTCCCGCTAATAAACTAGCTACGAGTCCTCCCATGCTAAGGCCCAATAATATAATTCGATTTTCGTCAATTTTTGGATGGGATTTTACATACTCGAATATCGTGCCTGCTTCTTCAAACTCTTTCGTTACAGTCATATCCTCGAAATCGCCATCACTTTCTCCACTGCCTAGGAAATCGAAGCGAAAACTGGCAAAGCCTTGTTTTTCCAACGCTCTTGAAATTTTTAAAAATAAGCGATGAGGTTCGAGCTTATTTCCCGTAAATCCATGGAATAAAATAACTGCAGGTAATTTTTCTCCTGCTGGAATATGTTCCATTCCACGCAGTTTAAAACCATTATGAGAAATAGATACAGCCTGTTGCAAATAAGGTCACCCTTTCTATTTTAAACTACTCTTATTTTAGCACTTTTATATCATAACAACGAGTATTAATATGGTATATAATGGGATTAACCTGGAAAGAGGAGGGAATGCAAATTGGTTACATTAAAACAGTTTCAATTTGCTCGTACTTATACGATAAGAGCACTTAATCAGACAAATATGGATAATTGGGATGATATTCCAAATGACTTTTCTAATTCGATTCGCTGGAATGTTGGACATATATTTATTACTGCAGAAGCATTATTGAAAAAAGCTGATGAACAGTATGAAATGAAAAATCCCGAATGGGGAGCATTTTTTGCGCCTGGAACACGGCCATCTGATTGGACGGGTACCCCTCCTTCCGCGGAAGAATTGATAGAGGCCTTGAAAATACAAAGCCGATATATTGATAAATTTTTCGTAGGAAAAATAAATAATAAGGCTTCTAAATCATTTGCAATTGCAACGTATGGGATGGACAGTGTTAATGCTTTTCTTCAATTTATCAATTTTCACGAAGGTCTCCATGCCGGAATTATTAAATCAATTGATAATGCTTTAAAATAACATCAAAATCCCCTATCTCTAGTTTGAGAAAGGGGTTTTTAGATGTTTTCAATCCATATACCTTTTATATAAAATAATGTTTTACTTTCTTCAGTTCCCGCTCATACGGAATTCGTTTCTCCCTCAAATGACGTTCTAATTCTTGAAGTTTTTCTAATTGCCAATCTTGCATCGATTCCGGATGCCATTTTTCCTTGAATAAATTGTATAAAAACAGCTCTCTCATTTGCAAAAGAATTAAAAGCTGTTCGTACATATCTTCTGTAAGTCGTCGTTCAGAAAGATAACCTTCTAAAAAATGAGTTAGAAAATAATTAGGAAAGTCCTCCCACTCGGGATGAAAAGAAGTTCCTGTCCATAAGGAATGATAGACTGAAACAGCTAAATCTTGGGCCAAAAATTGATATCCACAATCATCAAAGTCAAAAAGAACAATCTCACCTTGTGTGATATGAAAATTCCCTTGGTGAAGATCATTATGTATAAGTCCAAAGTTATTGGCGGTCTTTGGAAATTTATTGAGCTGGTTTTCTAAATATTCCTTACATTCATTCAGCCAATTTTCCTCGGAATGGAAATTTGCCGAACCTTTTGGCCGATCGAGTGAAGATGCAGAAATATAATGTAAGGATCCGATCGTCCGCCCCCACCGATAAAAGAATTCACCATTCCATTCAGTACTATCCAATACATTTACCGGCTGTCCACAAGTATGTTGGAAAAAAGTAAGCAAATAACTTTCTTGATTCATGGCGACTTCAATTATTTTATCCAAGCCATTAAACTGAACAGGTGCTGCAAGACGAATCCCATTGTCTTGCAAATAATTCAACCATTTAATCTCAGCTTCAATCCATTCTTTTTTCTTATTGCTTAACCGTGCAACATAATAATTGCCATCTATATTAAACGTAGCAACGATATTTTGAAATCCTTCTGATTCTAAGCTAAGACCTCTTATATCTTTATCTAATACTCTATTAAGAATGTCATTTATTTTATCATTCACTATAGAATCCCTCTTTTAAAAAAATGCTGGCGGGTACCTTAACTCCCCTTTAACAAGAGAAAGTTCCCCCGGTTTGACTTCACACACCATAAAAACATCATCCGGCACATTAAATTGATGCAATTCTATTCCATATTGCCGAGCTGGCTTAAACCCAAAATTCGGATAATAGGAAGGATGCCCAATCAATAATACGAGTCCATAACCTAATTCTTTCACTATTTTTAATCCTTCAAGAATTAATCGACTTCCGATTCCTCTTTTTTGAAAGCTTGGTTTTACAGCTACGGGAGCGAGAACAATTACTTCGGTAATATCTTCTCCATCTATAACATTTGCTTTACTTAGCAAAATATGGCCAACGATTTCTCCATTTGTTTCAGCTACAATTGAAAGCTCGGGAATAAAGCCAGAAGATTCCCGAATCCGCTCTACTAATTTTGACTCGTTATCACGGTTGCCAAACGCCTCATAATTCAAATCATAAATAGCTTTAAAGTCATTGGATGTTTCAGTCCTGATATTCATTCATCACTAAACCTCGCTTAGCTTCCTTCAAAATTCCTTCGTGTACTCCATTCCACCCATCATAATACTCAGGCACTTTATTAGGAGCAATAAATATTCTCTTGGAAGATTCATATTCTCCCGCAAAAGGATGAAGCTTTTGAATATCCATTCGATAAAACACTTGATAGCCTACTTCTGGATAAGGGCTGCTATCATTCCAATTAATATTCTCCTGATGATTCACCTCAATATAACCTAAAAAGTGACAATCTCCTTCTACATACCCTTCCTCCATTGCCTCACGCTTAAAACACTCTTCTGGCGTTTCCTCTACTTCAATATGTCCGCCTGGAAAATCCCAGCCTCTATCATTCAAATCGATCATTAATAATTTGCTATTATAAAAACAGAAACCATGCACACTCGTAATTAAGTTCCGTTCCGGAAGAACAGAGCTAGTGTTCCAAGTTAATTTGACTTTTCCATTCCAGTTTACGTATGTTGAATGCATAATTTCACCTCTTCACTGGGATCATAATCGTGAATTCAGGATCGGTCGAATATGGATCTTGAGTCATCGGGTATTTTTCAAAATGTGTTAAATGGTCCACATTATTCTCTTTTAATCCTTCCTTTAGAATCCACTCATAAACATTATCATAGGAACGTTTTATATTTTGTCCCTTCCGATGTTCGCATGTTGCATATGTCAAAGTTGGGACAGCTATGCTGACCATGCCTGAAGGAATTTCATCCACATTATCGACTTCAACTGCAGCATAATGCGTAAAGCCGTTGCCTCCGAGAGTTGCATGATAAGAAAGACCAAGCAAAATATCTGGATTCACAATTCGAGGTATCTCATTCAACCTATTTATCAACTCCATTTGAATTTTACGAATTCCCCCTTCACCTGCTTCAGCAAATGTTCCTTCCCATTTAAATCCAATTGCTCGGAACGATTCTTTTGAAGTAAGAGCGCCATCATTTTTCTGTTCGATTGTCATTTCCCCAACTCCCTTTGTGTTTATTTTTTTTCCAGAACTACAAGTAAAAATGTAGCAACCGGACCAAGAATAATTGAAAGTAAAAACCAATTAAATCCACTTCTATTTTTCGCTTGAGCTAATCCTGCGTTTATTAATGTCAGTGTCCCCCAACCAACAAAGTATCCATTATCTCCCAATATATTTCCACCCTTCTTTACAATTTTAATTCATTGTATTAGCAATATTTAATTAATATAATTATAGATGATGCCTTTAAAAAATTGGTAATTTTTTTGTTTTACTAAGGAGGAAACATGGAGATACCTTCCAAAAACTTTAGTTTTCTTGAAAAAGAAATTCAAAAAGAAAAAATTAACTCCTGTCTAATTCATCATAAAGGCGAAACTATTTTCCAATATTATAAAAATCGGAAAATGGAAAATAAATTGCATAAGGTGAATTCTGTGACAAAGAGTTTTGTTTCTATTTTGGTTGGAATTGCGATTGATGAAGGATTAATTAAAAGCGTACAAACGCCGATTTTCCCTTACTTCCCTGATCTTGAAGACGACATTAAGAAACAAATTACGATCGAACACTTGCTGACGATGACGCCGGGATTCAAATGGGAAGAATTCGGCGATTGGGGCGGACGACCTTTCCCGATGATTAATAGTAATAATTGGGTTCAATTTGTATTGGAGAAAGAATTGGTCACTGCACCTGGTGAAATCATGTCCTATAATTCAGGCTGCTCTCACCTATTAAGCGCAATTATCCAAAAAGCATCCAATATGACATTAGAAAAATATGCATTCGAAAAACTTTTTAAACCGTTGGAAATTACTGATTATCGCCTACACCAGGATTCCAAAGGGATTGGAATTGGTGGCTTTGGTTTGTCCTTAATATCAAAGGATTTATTAAAAACTGGCATTTTAATGTTACAAAATGGGGTTTGGAAAAATAAACAAATCGTCTCTAAAGATTGGATTGAAGCATCTACTTCAAAGAAATATGAGGGTTATGATTGGATCGGCTCATATGCCTATCATTGGTGGGTTCTAGAGGATGCGCGACTTAGTTCCTCCATCTATTTCGCAATGGGATATGGAGGTAATTTTATCATCATTAATCCTGCATTTGAATTTGTTATCGTATTCACTAGCGAATTATTCAATCATACATTTCTTCCTATGGATTTATTTAAAAAATTTTTCTTTGAATAAAAGAAATCATGAAACAGCGTTCAACTTATTTAATAGGTAAAAATATAGGGTATAAAATCCTGCCGATTTCATACCCTAGTTACGTTTATTTCTATTTTTTATATAATTACTTTACTATCATAACCGGACATTTTGCATCTTTCGCTACTTTATGACTGACACTGCCAAGTACCATTTCTTGAAGTGTATTTAAACCCCGAGTGCCCATCACAACCATATCACATGATTGCTTATTTACATATTCAACAATGACTGGACCTGGATCACCATGGAGCAATGTCATTTTATGTGATACATTCGCTTGATTAAACATTTCCTCGATTGGCAAGAGTTTTTTTCGACGTTCAAACTCCAATGTTTCAGCATCCTTGCTTTGGAGTATGTCACTTGACGCTCTCGAAAAGTCCATGACGAAGACGATTTCTACGACGGAGTCTTCCGAAATAGATGCAATTTTAACTGCTTCCTCAGCTGCACGAATAGAGTTTTCGGAACCATCAGCTGCAAGTAATATTCTTTTGTACATTTTGTTCCCCTGCCTTTTTATCTTATTTTCTCCTACATAATTCTACTAAAATTTATGTATTCTGCAGTATGAGAATTATCCCAGAAAAAATGATTTTGCACAACCTAAAAAAGATGGGAACAAAAAATTGTCCCATCTTTTTTCATGCTAAAACGGATATTCACGTGTAGTATCTTGAGTGGAGATCCATTGATAGGTTGTAAATTCATCGAGTGACCATCTTCCTCCAAATCTGCCTATACCTGATTGCTTTTCACCGCCAAATGCTATCAGCGGTTCATCATTAACACTTTGATCGTTTACATGCACCATTCCAGTTTCCAATTTCAAAGCCACTTGAACTCCTTTTTCAATTGTACCGGCATGCACTGCTCCACTTAATCCGTACTGTGTATCATTTGCAATTTCAATGGCTTCTTCTTCTGTTTTAAATGGAATAACTGTTGCAACGGGACCAAACATTTCATTTTTAGCAGTTGCTACATTGTTTGAACTCGATGTTAAAATTGTTGGATGCATGATGCTTCCTTCCACTTTCCCTTCATGAACTACTTTTGCTCCTTCTTGTTTCGCTTTTTCTATTTCACCAAGTATACGTTCAACAGCACCTGCATTTATAAGTGGTCCTATTAAATTTTCCTTATTCGTCGGATCACCAACAGGTATTTTTTTAGCCATTTCCACAAACTTTTCTAAAAATTCATCGTGGATTTTTTCATGAACAATTATACGATTGATTGCCATACAAATTTGGCCATTATGCATAAACTTTCCGAAAATAGCCGAATGAACTGCCTTATCCAAATCTGCATCTTCCAATACTATCATTGCATTATTTCCGCCTAGCTCCAATGCAACCTTCTTTATATTTTTCCCGCATAACTCTCCAATGTGTTTTCCTACAGGTGTAGAGCCTGTAAAGGAAATCATTCGGGGAATGGGGTGATCAACAAATCCGTCTCCCACTTCTTCTATCGAAGCCATTACTACATTAAATAATCCTTTCGGAAGACCTGCCTCTTCAAATATTTTACCGATAATCGTTCCTCCCGACATCGCCGTTTGTTCATCGGGCTTGAGAACAACCCCATTCCCTGCAGCTAACGCGGGTGCAACAGAACGCATTGAAAGATACATTGGAAAGTTAAAAGGACTAATGACACCTAGCACGCCCAAAGGTCTTCTAAACAGACGATTTTCTTTTCCTGGGACAAGTGATGGAACCATTTCCCCGCCCATACGCATTGGATAGCTTGCTGCTTCTCGCGTTATGGAAATACAGAAGTCTACTTCTACATTTGCTTTTACGAAAGAAGATCCTGACTCTTTCATAAGCAGCTCTACCAATTCATTACGGCGATTTTTCATAATTTGTACTGCTTTTTCCATAATATCCGCTTTTTCAAATGCATTGACTTTTTCCCAACTTTTTTGTGCATTTTTGGCAGATGTGTAAGCCTCATCTATATCATTATAATCAGCCATTTGAATGGTAGTGATCACTTCCTGATTATATGGATTCATATCCTCATATTTGGTTTTACTCTTTCCATCTCGCCATACACCAGATATAAACTGTTTATTTAACTCATTGTATTTTTCCATATGCATCCTCCTATATGATTCTATTTATACTCTTCCTTGATAGAATCTAAATTAAACATAAAAAAAAGCCATCGCCCCTATTAGGTTTGATGGATTTACATATTATTAATGATTTAGTTTTTAAATTCCTGTCCTACCTCATACTTTTCGTCTTCCAAAACTAGAATCCCTTTTTCCTGCGGTGCATTAGGAAGTTGCAATTCTCTTGCTGAACAAATCATCCCACTGGATGGCACTCCACGCAGTTCTGCATCTTTAATAATCATTCCACTAGGCATGACCGCACCCACTTTAGCTACGACAACTTTTTGTCCAGTATCAACGTTAGGCGCACCACAAACGATTTGAAGTTCTTCCGTTCCGATATCCACTTTACAAACACTAAGCTTGTCTGCATTTGGATGCTTTTCTTTTTCTTTAACAAATCCGACAACGAATTTGGGAGAAAAATCGGGATCCAGCTTTCCTTCAAATCCGTTTTTAGTTAGGGCCTCATTAATTTTTCCAACGATTTCTTCGTTTAACTCTACCTTACCTTTTGCCTCTATTTGAACATATTGTGAAGCATTAAACACATTAAATCCGCCCGTTTTATTAGTTTTTTCATCATATATACGAGCAACATCCCCTTTACGCTCAAACGTTCTATGCTCGATATCTCCCAAATTAATTAGTAAACAATCGCCTACACCTTCAAAATTATAAAATACATTCATGTTGCCTTCCCCTTTCAGTCTTCTTTTTTATGATCCTTCGCTAAAACAAAGATTGGTTCCAATTTTCCGTTTTCATATATAAATGAAAGTGCTGTAATGGGAACTGTCCCCGAGGTAAAAAAGCTCATCGTTAATTCGGCAAGAATATCGTAACCTGTTCCGTTGCGGATATCCCCAATAATCAGTACATCTTGGTGAGGGACGGCCACTATCATATCTCCTTCTATCGTTTCAGCTTTTTCTTGAAGGAACTTTTCATTTAGGATTCTACTTGCATCATAACCATCATTCGAATTTAGGAAAAAAAAGTCATTTCCGGCAAGTGAATCTTTTTTCATTTGAGTAGATAATGACCTGACATTAAAACGCGCCATTTCTCGAATTTTTTGTGGATCCAGTCCTTCTTTTTCAATCAATTTATCATCCAACATTCGATATGTATTACCAAGATCAAGTGCATAATAGATTCTCGTTTCAGCTGTATGGTCATCCGTCATAAACGGAATAGCATCACTTGTTTCAAGTGGAAAAGAAGTAGAGCGAATGACAGGGTATATTTTCTTTTCACTTCCTGCCAAGGTTTGCTCTTTCCCCATCACATTTAATGCTTCTTCGACATAATAAACAACTTCATCAATCGCTTTGTCTTTCTGTTCATGCCACTTCGCAACGATTCCGGAAAGAGCAACATCAATCCCTTTTCCTGTTTCATCATTTTCAATCCGAAGTGTTTCTTTCCCGCGATCATATGTAAAAGAGCGGCCTTGTTTTTCAAGCCTTTTCTCCAATTCTCTTCTTAATTTTTTTTCATCCATTTTCATCCATTCACCCCTCCTTGGGCTTAAATAAACTATCCTTCATTTTACACGAAAGTATTCGGAGTCTCAAAGTTCGTGTAAGAATTTATTGCAAAAAACCTCCACAAAATTGTAGAGGTTTTCAATATTATTTATCAACAGAAGTTACAGCCCGTTTATAAATTCCTCAATCTCTTCCAAAGTCTTACGGTCTTTGCTCACGAAACGGCCTGCTTCCTCACCATTATGATAGGCAATAAAACTTGGAATACCAAAAATATTGAGCTCGCCGCATAAATCAATAAATTGATCGCGGTCTACCTCGATAAACGTATATTCAGGATAATCCGCTTCGAGTCTTGGTAAAAATGGTTCGATGAATTTACAGTCACCACACCAGTCGGCAGAAAACATAAAGATTGTTCGTTCTTCATTTTTTAATGCTTCAAATTGTTCAACAGATTGTAATTTATCCATTCTTTTTCCCTCCTGTGTTGATTAACATTTGGCCGGGTTTGATCCAGCAGAGCTTCCTTATATATTCCGATTTGATTAAGTTTATCACAGCAAGGCCGATAGTATGGAATAAAATGACTTGAAACAAAACGTTAGTTGTGTTTCAAGTCATTTTTTAAAAAAAGGATAAAAAAATAGACGGATTCGCTCCGTCTATTTTATTCCTTAAAAGAGGTAGAATTAACGATTTCCATCAATAGTTCCGCGTCAGCTGCCAAAGTTTTTAAGTCTGATTCAGAAGTCGCCTTAAATCCGCCAATACCTGCGGTAACCTCATATATATCTTTATCCATTTCATTGATTACTAAGTAACCAAAGCGTTCTTCATCCGCAAATGTTTTATTCGTAATTACCTTATTGGCATGCTCGACGACACCATCATAAAGGGCATTACTTTTTAGATCTTCGTTAGGGTTATAAAAAAGGATATAAGGATGATCTCCTTTTTCCAAAATAATATTATTAGGTGATTCATCTTTTATTGTAAATCCTGATGGTAGATTGAACTTAATGGACTGAATTTCTTCGTTTGCATTTTCAGACTTAGTTTGAAAAGCCTTTTCAACGTTTTCCTCAGCTTTTACTTTTTCTTCTTCTATCGTTTTCCCACAAGCGGCAATGATCAAAACTCCTAACAAGATCACTGTACTTGCCATAATTTTTTTCATGATCTTTCCTCCTATACTACTTAACTCACATGTCTATCATACTACTCTTAAAAACAGCTTGACAACCCCGTGCAAGGACAAAGAAAGTAATGGAAATTAATGATACAATACTTTTAATACATATAGGAGGGATCAATTATGAGGTTAACCGTCTATTTAGCAGGTGAAATTCACAGTAGCTGGCGTGAAGAAATAAAAGAAAAGGCAAAAGCATTGCAGCTTCCTATTGATTTTGTCGGACCAATGGAAGATCATGATCGTTCTGATGCTATAGGTGAAGAAATACTAGGTGAACAACCTAATGCGATTTTCCGTGATGCTGCAGCTTCAAGCTTTAATAATTTGCGTACACAAGTGCTCATGCAAAAGGCCGATTTAGTTATTGCGTTATTTGGTGAAAAGTATAAACAATGGAATACCGCTATGGATGCGAGTTCCGCTGTTTCACTAGGGAAGCCATTAATTCTCATACGCCCTGAAGAATTGCACCACCCCCTAAAAGAATTATCAAGGAAAGCGAATGCAACAGTAGAAACAGTCAACCAAGCAATTAAAGCCCTTGCTTATATTTTTGATTGATTTGAGTTGGACCTGATCGAGACGGAATTTGATGGTTTTTATGATTTGCGTCTCGATTGGGCTTCAATCGAGACGCTAAGCAGCGGGTTTCCCATTTTGCGTTGCGATTCGGATTCAATCGAAAGGCTAAGCAATGATTTTTCCATTTTGCGTTGCGATTCGGATTCAATCGAGACGCTAAGCAGTGGGGTTTCCATTTTGCGTTGCGATTCGGATTCAATCGAAACGCTAATCAGTGATTTTTCCATTTTGCGTTGCGATTCGGATTCAATCGAGACGCTAAGCAGTGGGGTTTCCATTTTGCGTTGCGATTCGGCTTCAATCGAGACGCTAATCAGCGGGTTTCCCATTTTGCGTTGCGATTCGGATTCAATCGAGACGCTAATCAGCGGGTTTCCCATTTTGCGTTGCGATTCGGCTTCAATCGAGACGCTAATCAGCGGGTTTCCCATTTTGCGTTGCGATTCGGCTTCAATCGAGACGCTAATCAGCAGGTTCCCCATTTTGCGTTGCGATTCGGCTTCAATCGAGACGCTAAGCAGTGATTTTTCCATTTTGCGTTGCGATTGGGCTTCAATCGAAACGGAAATCCATCATTTTCTCAATTTAAGTCTCGATTAAGCTTCTTCAGTTTCTCCCATTTCTTTAGAAACCAATAGATTCTTCCCTCTTTGTCCAACAAGTAATTTCATTATATGCATAAACATTTCATCACGATTAACCATACCGTGGGTAAAAATGCCAATTGCTCCTTCTTTAGAACGCACATTTTTCTTTTTGCTGTAATCTTCCATAACGGGACCTAATTCTTCCCCCGCTCTAAGGCGTTCGGCAATTTCATCAGGGAGCATAATTCGTGCTCCGCCTGCAACGATCGTCTCCTTGCCTTTTTCGGCCAGTGCTCCATAGTTGATCAAAAAAAGTCCTTTCGGGGTTTCGGTTACCCCACCCTCAAGACCTATTGCAATTTCCACATCTCCTTGAGCTATACAATATTCCGCACGATTCATTGCCCCTTTCATCGTTTCTTCATCTGAAAACGGCATTCCGCTTACATTCGAAGGAGCATCTAATGGAATAAGTTCATTACTATAACCGATATCACGCAAAACCGTTTCTGCAGCTTTAATTTTTGCTGCGTTTTTTGAGCCAACAGCTATTCTCATGTTGTACCACCTCATAAACTTTTTCTCATAACAAAGAGGCGAAGTTTACTCCACCTCTTATCATTTCTTATTTTTGAATAATAGAATCCACAGTAGAGCGATCGCTCGCCTTCACTAGCTTCACAAGCAGTTCTTTAGCTGCTGCATAATCATCAACGTGAACGATTGATGCATGAGTATGAATATAACGCGAGCAAATCCCAATTACACCGCTTGGAACCCCTTCGTTTGAAAGATGGACCTTCCCAGCATCCGTTCCACCTTGGGAAACGAAATATTGATACGGAATATTATTCGTTTCCGCCGTATCTAGAATAAATTCCCTTATTCCTTTATGTGTCACCATGGAGCGATCATAAATTCGTAGAAGTGCGCCTTTACCGAGCTGACCAAATTCATTTTTGTCGCCTGACATATCATTTGCCGGGCTCGCATCAAGTGCAAAGAAAATATCAGGTTTAATCATATTTGCAGCAACCGTGGCGCCTCTTAGTCCTACTTCTTCTTGAACATTTGCCCCTGAATAAAGGATGTTCGGAATTTTTTCACCATTTAATTCTTTCAAAAGTTCAATTGATAATCCGCAACCATAGCGGTTATCCCATGATTTAGCCATAATTTTTTTAGGATTCGCCATAGGAGTAAATGGACATACTGGAACGATTTGTTGACCAGGCTTGATGCCAATTTTTTTTGCATCCTCTCTGTCATCTGCACCAATGTCAATCATTATATTTTTAACATCCATAGGCTTTTTCCGTTGCTCGTCGCTTAATAAATGTGGCGGAATAGAACCAATAACACCATCTACCGGTCCATTGTCAGTAATAATTTGAACGCGTTGAGCAAGTAAAACTTGGCTCCACCAACCACCTATCGTTTGAAAACGAATCATTCCATTTTCGGTAATATTCGTAACCATGAAGCCAACTTCATCCATATGCCCCGCCACCATGACAGTTGGTCCATTCTCATCTCCACGTTTCACTCCAAAGATGCCGCCTAAACGGTCTTGAACCACTTCATCCGCATATTTTTCCAATTGTTCGCGCATGAAGCTGCGGACAGCATGCTCATTTCCAGCAATTCCGGGGAGTTCGGTAAGTGTTTTAAATAAGTCGAGTGTTTCTTGATTCATTTTCAGACCTCCTGATCTTTCCAATCTATGTACATTTATTATTTTACAGAACTTCGTTTTTTCTTGCCATTATTCCGTATGTTAATAATTGTTCTAAGCTAAATGTCGAAGAAATAAAGTGTTTCCTGTATACTTAAATTACTTACCAAATTCGGAGGTGCACTCGTTTGAATTGGAAATCTTTTTTAGTTGGAACGGCTGCTGGTGTAGTCGGAGGTTACTGTTTAAGCAAAAAACTAAAAGATACGATGCCAAAATCTGGAGAAGAAGTTCTCGCTAATGTAAAAAACGCATTTAAAAAAGAAGGGAAAATTGATGGCTCTTGGCTGCAAATGAAGCCAGAGGATTATAAAAAATATGCGATTCAAACAAAAGTATATCGAGGCGGAATAACGACGAGACAAAACGGAGAACGTCAGCAATATGAATTCATCGCTGACGCTTATACGGGAAGTATTATCGATATTTACCCTTTATAGAAAAATCAGAGGTTCACAAGCCTCTGATTTTTACTTGTCTTCTCTATTTCTTTTCACCGCATCCAAAATATTTCCTTCCTCATCCCACTTTAAAGCGCGATAATGACCGTCATGGTAAAAAGTAAACCAATTTTCATCCTTCATCGTAGATGGAATCCATTCTTGTTTTGCTCGAATCGAATCCATTGGATAATCGTCATAAGCAAGCACCCATAGGGCATTTTGATGGGCATGGGTTGGCATAAGGTCCCCCATATGGACGAGACGCTCCCCTTTACTTTCGACCACAATAATAGAATGTCCATCACTATGCCCACCCGTATGAATCATCGTGATGGTCCCTTCTATTTCCTGCTTATCTTTAAATGTCACAATTTGCTCTTGAATTGGCTCCCAGTTCTCTTTCCAATATGTATTCCGCGAACGAATATTTGGATTTCTCATCTCATTCCATTCGACCTCTGATGTGTAGATAACTGCATTGGGAAAAACGGAAGTAAAGCCCTCTCCATCCGGCTTCGTCAACCCACATGCATGATCAAAATGAAGATGTGTCATACAAATAATATCAATATCCTTAAGTGTTAAACCAAGTTCAGCCAATGACTCTGATACCATTGATTCCTCAGTCACACCAAAATTTCTTCTTTGCTTATCGGTTAATTTTCCATTTCCGATGCCAGATTCAATTAATATATTTTTATTATTTATTTGTAAAAAAATAGGATCTGTCCGCAACTCTATTTGATTTCTGTCATTCACAGGATATTTTTTAGTCCATAATGGTCTTGGGACAACACCAAACATCGCGCCGCCATCCATATGAGTAACTCCGCCATTCAGCCAAGTCAAGGTGATTGCTCCTAGTTTAAAAAACTCCACGATACCCACATCCTTCCATCTCTTTATGTTGATTTTAGCATAAAAAAAATCCACTATATATGATTAGTGGATTCGCGCTATTAGTATTTTACTTCGCACCGATAAATTGGATGACCTTTTGATGAAAATTTTTCTTCGTATTCAGTCATGATATTTCCTTCGAAATCGCTATTATGCAAGTCAAGGCTTACATATTTTAACCTAAGCCCATATTTTGAAAAGCTTACTAATGAATATTCAAATAAACCACGATTATCCGTTTTAAAATGAATTTCACCATGTTTTATTAAAATCTTTTCATATAAACTTAAAAATGATTCATGGGTTAATCGTCTTTTTTCATGACGATTTTTTGGCCATGGATCGGAAAAATTCAAATAGACGCGTTCTACATCGGCTCTTGCAAAAAACTTTTGTAAATCCTCGCCGTTTGTATTCATTAGTTTTACGTTAGGAAGCTCAGCTTCTATTAATCTATCAAGTGCCGCTACAATCACACTTTCTTGGAGTTCAATCCCTATATAATTAATATCGGGGTTTGCTTTTGCCATTTCAGTTACAAAGCGCCCTTTACCAGTGCCTACTTCAATATGGATAGGCTGATTATTTTCAAACAACGCACTCCAGTTGCCACGAAATTGCTCGGGATTAGGAATTACGTACTGTGGATAGTTTTCAATTTTTTCTCTCGCCCAAGGCTTATGTCTTAAACGCATGTAAGTTACACCTCATTATTATGTTGCTTGCCAACTACGTCTTATGAATAAATACAAGACTTTCTCCGTACACTAGCATCAATATTATTAGTTAAAAAAGGAGAAATTCGTATGTCACTTAAGTTTCAAGATCAAATGGGTTTACTTCAAGATATTTTGGTTAATCACCTTGAAGATTGCTGTGGATCTGTTTCAGAATGTGAACAGCTTGGAAGACTTATAAAATCCTTACTTGCGGGCAATTCCATATCTCCGGATATGCAGCCACTTTTAGAAGAAATATATACATATTGCCAGTCAGGAAAAAACTCATCTGATCTCACGGGTCATATAAATGCCCACCAGGAAGAGCTCTCCCAGTGGGTAGGACAAATTAATTCTTATTCATAATGAAAATGATCTAAATAATTTACCCAATATTCCATTTCACGGAATCGTTTTTTGTTTTTATGCCATTGGATGGATAATAATGTATGGGCAATAGTATACCACTTCATTCTAAGTTCAAGCTCAGCAGTCAATGGCTTGCCGTATTGTTCAAGCCATTTTTCCCATTGGTCTTTTGGGATATACCAATGGAGAAGCAATCCAAGGTCAAACGCTGGATCGGCAATCATCGCGCCATCCCAATCAATAAGATAAATTTCATTTTTATCCGAAATCAGCCAATTATTATGATTGACATCGCCATGGCAAACAGCCCATTCTTCACAATATATATTCGCAATTTCTTTTTGAAGAAATAGATGGGCGGCTTTCACCAACTGTACATTTAATAACCCTTGATCAATGGTGGATTCCACCTCATCAAGCAGTTGGGCAGGACCGTATGGCGTTTTCCCCATACGCATGAGCATCGTTAAAAGTGGCTGCGATTCATGTATCTTTTTTAACAATTTCGCTGCCCTTTTATCAGCCATTTCAGTAGGTTTGAACTCTCGCCCAATTAAATACTTTTGGGCCGTGATGACATCACCATTTTCCATTCTTTTTGTCCAAATTAACTTTGGAACAATCCCCTCCGCTGATAACACGGCAAGAAATGGTGAAGAGTTACGCTTTAGAAACAGCTTTTTATTATCTTTTTTTGCAAAAAAAGCTTCTCCTGTTGCTCCGCCAGCAGGAGTGATCTCCCAATCCTGCCCTAATAAAAAATCCACTTTATGTTCACCTTCGTTTATATCAACGGAGTCAATACCCCGAAATGTCGTAATAAAAGCGCATAAAAATTTGATAACCTTATTCAATAAAAAAAGACAGCTATTGTAACTAATTTGACTGCAATAGCTATCAGTTATTAAATTTTATCGCTAATTGTCGTTTTTCGTCAAGACGTTTTTACGGAAATCATAAAATAGCGAAAGAATTTAATAATATTATTCTGCATTTTGGATGAGTCCCCAGCTTTTGGGAGAGATTTTTACAAAAAAAGGTGTTTCCGCAATATCCTCTCCATCTGCATGAACTCGTACAGGCTGTTCGAAACGAATGGCAATATCTTGTCCAGTGAATGAATCTACTTCTTTATATTTTAAATGACCGCCCCAAAATACTGTTATGAAGATAAAAAGAAGTTTCACCTTGGATAAATTATGGACTACCGTAATATTAAACTCGCCATCCCGTGGATCTGCAGAAGGTGCGATTTTCATTCCACCACCGAAATATTGCTGATTAGATACAGTGGTAAACCAAGTTTTTTCATAAATCTTCGTTTCCCCATCCACCACAAGTGTTAACGTATTTGGCCGATAACGAAATAGCTCTGTAATAATAAGGTAGACGTATACGAGCTTACCTAAGGAAATGTAATTGAGCCATCTTTTTACTTTAGAGCGATTTGCCTTCATGGAAAGCAAGGCATCAAATCCTGCCCCAACGCTATTTACAAAAAATCCACTTTCATCAAGATTCGTCTTATACATACCGGCATCAAATAAAGTAGATGGCGAATGCATATGCTTTACGATGAAATCGATGCTCTTCAGTGGATCAGTCGGGAGCCTGTACCCTCTCGCAAAATCATTTCCAGATCCTGCTGGGATGTAAGCAACCGTTACATGAGGAAAATGCATTATCCCATTCATCACTTCATGAATCGTCCCATCCCCACCGACCGCAACAATAAGAACCGGATTAGAATTTTTCATCGCTACCTTTTTGGCAATTTTAGCTCCATCCATTGTTTTTTCGGTAAAATAAACTTCATGGGGAATATCTGTTAATTGTTTTTTTAATTTCTTCCAAACCCGTAAGCTATATCCGTTTTTGGCGGCAGGATTCACGATAAAAATAAGTTCCCTTTGTTCATTCCTCTTCATTTTCTCTGTCCCATTCTGGCCTGCGAAAGGAGGTTGTCTGGCAATATTCCAGAAGAGCTTTCGCGCCTTTAATTTGCATCATTTTTATAGGAGAAGCTATAATTCTCATCCTTTGAAACCAGTCTTCATAAGAACGCTTATCTAATAAAAATAAATCCCCTGGCACTTCCGGAAAATCGATGAAACCATTTCTTGAAACAATCGCCTTACGAATCGGCAGTTCCACTTCGTATAATTGAAAAAGCTGGTTGACTATTTTTCCCATTCGATTCGCAGACATCGTAGGATTCAAAACTTTCGCTTCTTGATTCTGGAATTTTTTTATCCAAAAGTGCTCGTTTGATCCGATGTAAGCTGCATCATCTTCATTCTCCAAAAAAGCAAGACACCATATTTCGGTGGGAGTAAGCACTATAACCTCTGCTTCAACTGGTGCTTTTTTCAGTAGAAAAATAGGTTCATACAGTACTAGTAAATTATCCGGCAGTCGCTGCAAAAAATGTTGCAGCTTTTCATGTTCATAATATTCTTCATTCACAAATGATTTTTCTTGAATCGTTGAGCTCGCCCATTTAATTTGGAAACGTAGAAGTTGATCCAGAAATTCCTTTTTTAATTCTTCTTCTGTTTTTGCATTGGTAAAATTCAGGAAATTAAAGTCTTTGTCTTCATTATCAGGCTGAAGATCAAGCTGCTCTACATCTACTCTCGAAAATATATTCTTCACTTTTTTGAAGAAGCTTTGTCTTTCCTGAGACGCTATCGGTATTGAAATCTCTCTTTCATTATGAAACGAACCGGATTCCCAAGCCTCCTTTACCTTCTCCCACTGCTGCTTTTTCAAGCGAACGTATTGGGATGGGTACCGGGACAGATCCGTTTCATAGCGAGAAATATAATCTTGTAATTTGATGAGCTGGGCCATCGTAAGATCATCCTTTACTTAGGTCGCTAACAAAACTACTCTCTATTATAATATGTAATATAACGATTAGAAAGGACGTTTACCTAATCATTGTATGGCAACAAAGATATAAATTAAAAAGATGCATTTCTGTTGTGAAGAAGTGCATCTTTTTTATATTAGTCATTAGCCCATTTTTACTTCATCAAATTCATTACCACATGGAGTCGATTCGCTTATTTCCATTTCAACTTCTTCTTTACCATCTTGATGATAAAGTGGTTTGTAAAAATTACCAATTTTAGTCGCTGATATTCCTGTATAATGGCAAATAAATGATCTTCTAAATTTATCTTTTGAAACATTCGGATAAGATCCATGTATGACATTTCCATTAAAAAATAATACATCTCCTGGTTCAAGGATGGCAGGAATAGGTTCTAATCCTTCTGGAACGGTCACTTCTTCACGGGTAAATGATTTTTCAGGATCTGCTTCATGTGGACACTGCAGCTCGGAATATTGTGAATTAGGAACTACATAGAGACCACCATTTTCTTCATTTGAAGAATCAACCGCTGTCCATGCTGCTATGCAAGTGCCTGGCTCCACTTTTAGATAAAAATTATCTTGATGAAGCGCCTGCCCTTTTGCCCCTGGAGGCTTAAAATAAAACATGCTTTGTGCCGCAAGCGGCTCCTCTCCCAGAAGATTCGTGAGTACTTCAAAAACTCTTGTATCTAGCATATAATCCATCGAGAGTTGGTCAACCTTATGTGGATGCATGATTCTCGGATACATTTTTAGCACATCCCCATTTGCCTCTTCCATAGATTTAGGTGAAAAATGTCCCGGGATTGGTCCATTTTTATGGATGTTCATGAAATGTTCTTTTAATCGCTCCGTTTCTTCCCAGGTAAAAAGGGATTTCACAATTAAGTAACCTTCTTTATCAAAAAATTCCTTTTGCATATTAGAGGTATCTTCAGTAATCAATCGGTTTCCACTCCTTTTTGTTCGAATATTATCTATAATTAAATAATAAAGGGTTTTTATACAAAAGGCACCCCTTTTTATGGATTAAATCCCAGCATGTTTCGCAAACAGGTTTACTGAGCAAACAAAAAGCACCAGATTGATTAAACGAGGTGCTTTTCATCATGCTATTTAAAGGAGTGTGTTAATCGAGTCGAAACGACTCTACTTTTTCATATTTAGGTGTTTTTTCAGGATGTGTATGATAAAGAACAACCTCATCTGCACTAAATTTGAAATCATTCGGTAGCTTCTCAGAGTATTGTTGGAAATACGCAGTAGAAAAAGGTTCTTCATTATTCCATTTTCTTGCTAACGTAATATGTGGTTTAAACGGTCGTGTTTCAAGTTGAAATCCAGGTTGTATACAGCTGTCATAAACTTTTGAACGGAGACTATGTAGATTTTCCGAGTGACTGACCCCAGCCCATAATATTCTCGGTGCTTTTGGACTACCGAAAATACCTGTGTTAGTTTGGATTAATTGAAATGATCGAAACTCCTTAATTCCTTTTTCGATAAACCGTACGGATTCCGCCAATTTTGTTTGATCTGCATGACCAAGAAACGCAAGTGTAATATGGTAATCTTCATGATGAACCCATTTTTTAAAAGGAAATTCCTTATTTATTTGTTCACTTACTTTTAATAAATATTGCTTTACTTCATCCGGGAGCGCTAGGGCGTAAAAATAATGTCCCGTCATTATCTCACTTCCTTTTTATCATTATTATAACCTTTAAAACGTAAGTTCATCGCTTGTATAGAAATTGAAATGCTTGAACGAGAATTGATTGCGATGGAAAGGCATTGAATGTGCACGAACGGGAATTAATTGCGCTTGAGCGGGAATTGAACTCGATTGAACGAGAATTGATCGCACTCGAAATGATTGGACATGCCTGAACGGGAATGAAACATCTGAACGGGAATTGTACTCACTTGAACGAGAATTGGTCGCCCTTGAACGGGAATAGAACTCACTATAACGAGAATTGGACACGCCCGAACTGGAATTGACCTCAACCAAACGACTATAGAGCTACAAAAAAGGATGGCACCTCTTTAATGTAAAGCCGCCTCCACCAAAAAAATCGGCAATTCCCATATTTCCGGGGATTGCCGATTTTTAATATTTATAATGTATGAGCTTTTTTCACAGACTCGAATTCCTGGACAAATAATGTTTGGAGTTTTCTTGTAAGTTCTCCAGGCTTGCCGTCGCCAACTTCTTTTCCAGCTAATTTTACAACAGGCATTACTTCAGAAGTTGTACTTGTTACGAAAATTTCGTCAGCATTTTGTAATTCATCTAATGTAAATGCTTCTTGTTTAAAAGGAATATTATTTTTTTCACACAAACGGGCAACGACCTGGCGTGTAATTCCATTTAAAATTAGGTTTGTAGCTGGATGGGTTTTTATTTTTCCATCTGTGACAATGTAAGCATTCGAAGCGGATCCCTCTGTAACGAGCCCATCACGGTGAAGAATTGCTTCATAACACCCTTGTTCTGTTGCTGCTTGCTTTGCCAATAAATTTGGGAGAAGATTTAAGCTTTTAATGTCGCAGCGGAGCCAGCGAATATCGTCGGCAATCAATGCGGCAACACCATTTTCCAATGATTCAACAGGTCTTGCTACCTCTTTTGTGTAGGCAGTTAGGACTGGTTTCGTATCTTTGCCAGGAAAAATATGGTTTCTTGGCGATGCACCTCTAGTCAGCTGCATATAAAGAGAACCATCTTTTACTCTATTTTCTTGAATAAGTCGCAGAATTAATCCAAGCAACTCTTCTTTTTGAAATGGTACAGTAATCTGAATTTTTTCCGCACTGCTATAAAATCTCTCTAAATGCTCGTCACCAGTAAAAAGTACTCCATCGTATATGCGGATTACTTCGTATACACCATCTCCGAACTGGTAACCACGGTCTTCAATATCAATAGCTGCTTCTAATCTATCTATAATTTTATCGTCTACCATTACTTTTACCATTTTTTTCATCTCCCTATTTTTCACGTGCAAGCTCATAGATGGCTTGTGCATAAATGGCTGTAGCTTTTACTAAATCGTCTAGTTCCATATATTCATCCTTCTGATGGGCAACATCTGGGCGTCCAGGGAATAATGCCCCGAAAGCGACCCCTGATTTTAAGGATCTCGCATAAGTCCCCCCGCCTATTGCCATTAAAGAAGCAGGATCATGTGTTTGTATTTCATAAACATTTTTTAAAACTTGAATCAATTCACTATTTTCTGGGACATGATGTGGTTTTGAGTCTGAAAAATTGGCTACAGAAAATCCTTTTTCTTTTACAGTCTTTGTAAAGGTTTTAAGCCCTTCTTCCATATTAAAAGTTACAGGATAGCGCATCGTTAAACCGAATTTTCCGCCATCTTGTTCATTGTATGAAATGATGCCTACATTAATTGTCAGTTCACCGGAAATTTCATCTTTGTATTGAACTCCGAGGTTGCGTCCCCGCGAATCCCCAAAAAAGAAATCAACAGCAGCTGACACGAAGGACATTCCTTTTTTATCCAAATCCACGGTGGATAAAAAACTAGCCAGCAATAAACCAGCATTTTTTCCTTTATCCGGCTCGCTGCCGTGGGCAGAAACACCTTCAAGTTCAATGATGGAATAACCACTTTCCACATAATATTGTCCTTGTAAATCTTGACTGTTTAAAAAATCGTTATACGTTTGCATAAGTTCTGTATGATTTTCTTTCACATCGAGAACAGCTTTTGCTTTATCAGGTACCATGTTATAACGCAACCCCGATACGAATGACAAAAGTGAAATCGTAGAGGGTTGATCATTCGTTACTTGTCCGATTTGAACTAGATCGAAATCAGCGATACCCTTTTCCGCATTAATGATAGGAAAATCTGCATCTGGTGCAAATCCCATATCAGGCATTTCTTCATGCTTAAAATAATGATCTACACAGCGCCACTTGCTTTCCTCATCCGTTCCGATAATCAACCGAACACGCTTTTCGAGAGGCAATTCCAATTCTTTAATGATTTTCATCGCATAATAAGCCGCCATTGTTGGCCCCTTATCATCAATTGCGCCTCTTGCAAAAATTTTACTATTCTTTATGATGCCTTCAAACGGATTGACAGACCAGCCATCCCCGGCAGGCACTACATCGACATGACCTAATACTCCAATCAACCCATCGCCAGACCCCATTTCCAGGTGACCTGCTACATTCCCTGTGTTTTTTGGTGTAAATCCGTCTTTTTCACCTAATTTCAACATGTAATCCAATGCTTGTTTTACATTTACTCCAAGAGGTGCATCTTCCGTAGCATGATTTTCATCCAAAACACTTTCAATTTTTAATAGACCTTGCAAATCAGTGATTAAGTCTTTTTTTCGTTTTTCAACTTCTTTTATCCAATTGATTGAACCCATGATCATACTCCCTTTCAAAGGCCCTTTCTTTGTTTGCCTTAACTAATCAACACTCTGTTTTATATTGTACCTCTTTTTTAACAATCAGAAAAAGAAAAAATGATTTCGAATCCATATATTTAAGAAAAATGAAAAAACGACCATAACGATGAACGGAATAAGAAGAAGAGTCGTCACAACTTTTTTTCCTTCAAAATAAGCTGCATCCTCTGCATATTTTTTTGTAAAAGAATGGCTGCCTATCACCTTGTGCCATACAGAACCGAGCCAG
The DNA here is from genome assembly GCF_024626525.1 of Lederbergia panacisoli. Taxonomy (GTDB): domain Bacteria; phylum Bacillota; class Bacilli; order Bacillales; family Bacillaceae_C; genus Lederbergia; species Lederbergia panacisoli. Next base: position 40,953 of record NZ_JANJGU010000005.1, on the reverse strand, counting down.
ATGAGTAAAAATAAAGTTCCTAAAGATGCCATCGTTATTTTTAACCATATAGGCGGTAGTACTACCGTTGCAGCAGATGTCACACCCATTATTTTAAAGTATCCGAAAATATATTCTATATTCCTAGTTGTAGCCTTAATAAAAAGTTCAATAAAACCATTTTTAGGAGTTCGATTTTTAAATATCCGATTGGACCTCGAATATAGACGTGGACTTTTTCTAACTGGAACAGGCTTCGACATCTTTTCCATATCCATTGATAGCCCGAAAATGATTTCTATATATTTGTTTTTTTCATGTTCACCAATTGCCAAATCCTGCTCGAAAGTATGTACAGATTTAAAGCGTGGCCTTACAAGCCAGATGGAAACAATTGTATTGAAAAAAATAAATGCAATAATTAATAGTATATTTTCACTAATGAATGCTTTATAACACCCTATCCAAAAAAGGACTGCTCCAAGAAATAGAGGAATCCCTCTTACCAGACTTCTCCATCCTCTTAACTCAACATCCAATCTCCCTCTAACGGCCATAATCAGCCATTTCAATGAGACCCACAGCGCGGCGAATAATATAATCTGCCCCAAAGGTAAATGAAAATGCTTTAACCATAGAGGCGCTATGATTATACAGAGTGTTGCGGAGGACAAAATTTGAAATGCATACGAATATAAAATGCCTCCTCGCTTCATTCCAAGGAAAAGTCTTTCCTTTTTCTTAAAGAAGATTTGATCTGCCTCACGTACATAAGTTAAAAAATGGTCACCCCATAAAAAAAAGAAAAAAAGGACAAAGATTATAGGAAAAGGTAAAATTTTCATCCAATCCGGAATTTGAATCCACCAAGATCGATATACAAAAAATGAAATGACAGCTGCAGGAATGACTAAATAAACGAGGACTGTCCAATCAACAACTCTTTTCACAACTGAAAACTGTTGCTTCCAATTTTGACTAATTCTTTTAAACAATAGCTGTCTACTATTCATTTACGTCATCCTCAATGGTAATACAAGAATAAAGACTCCCATCCTCTGCCCCGCATTCTTCTAACACTTTTTCCAAAGACCCCGTCGCTTTCATCGTTCCTTTTTCGATAATGATGAAAGAATCACATATTCGCTGCGCGGTATCTAAAATATGTGTACACATAAGAATGCCCGTCCCTTTCGCACGTTCCTCCTCTAGCATATTCAATAATAGTTTTGTAGATCCCGGATCCAAGCCCATAAATGGTTCGTCAATAATCAATAATTCCGGTTCTGTAAATAACGCTAGAGCTATCATTCCCTTTTGCTGCATCCCTTTTGAAAAAGTTCCTGGAAATTCATGAATTCTATCGAATAATCGAAATTTTTTCAAGAGTTCCTTTGCATAGGCAAGTGAGGATTCATCTAGTTCCTCTACTGCTGCTACAAATTCGAAATGCTCCCATAATGTTAATTCCTGATAAAATATTGGTCTTTCAGGTATGTATGAATAATTGCTGCCATCTTTTCTCTTAATCTCTCCATTTAAAAAAGGAAGCTCGCCAAGGAAAGCTTTTATTGTCGTACTTTTCCCCGCACCATTTGAGCCGATCATGCCAGCTAATTCTGACCTTTTTATCGAAAAATGGATATCATGAATTGTTTCTACATTGGATTTATATCCGGCTTGCTTAATATTAACTTCTAATAAAGACATTTTTGTTCACACCTTATATGTAATTATCATTAATTTATACGGTTGTGCCGGACAGAAGGTTTCGACATTTTTCATGTATGAATGGATACTTTTGAAAAACCCTTTAAATTTTCGCACTAATGCGTTAAAATAGAACTGTCTGATTAGTTGCTTAATGACTTTTGGATAATCATTATTAGTGAAAAATATTTAAGGAGTTGTCTATACGGAAAAAAATAATAGCCCGTTCTGTCCGGGACATTAAGCCGACCGTACCATCTGCCAAGGAATTTAAGATGAGGGAGTGGTTTTTTGAAACCTTCGACGAACAGAATGCTAACCCGAATCAAAGCGATCTATTTGTACATTAAGGAAAATGGAACCGTTACGACACGGGAGCTTGCGGATGAATTTGGGAGCACTCCTCGCACCATTCAAAGGGATTTGAATGTGTTAGAATACAATGACCTAATTAGCAGCCCACATCGGGGAAAATGGACAACAACACAGAAAAAAGTAAAAATCACATCATAGCAAAAAATATAAACCGTTGTAGTGTTGTTTATCGAAACGTTTAACATTAAAAAGCCATCCGAAGGTGCGATTTCCATTTTATAAGGAGATCGTGTTAAAGGATGGCTGTTTATTTTTTATCGGTGTTCAAATTAAATAAGGGTATTTATCCCTCTAGCGTTTAGCCGTACGTAAATCTAGACACTAGTCAATGATTTTACATGGGTTGTGTCCCGATTCGGAACATTCATAAAAAAATTATCATTCACTAGGTACAAAGTCCCTTAACAACTGCACTTCTTCTTCGGTAAGTTCCCTGTACTCTCCATTTTCCAGTGTTTCATCCAGCTTAATTGGTCCCATTGAGATTCGCTTTAAAAAAATTACTTTTTTTCCAACCGCTTCAAACATTCTTTTTACTTGATGAAATTTTCCTTCAGTAATCGTTAATTCAATATCCGAATACTGACTGGATTTCAAAATTACTAATTTTCCTGGTTTTGTCTCATAGCCATCATCTAGTGTAACACCTTTGGCAAATGCCTCGATATCGACCTCAGTAACGGGGCTGTTGATGACGGCAAAATACGTTTTAGGAACATTTTTTTTCGGAGATAACAATTGATGTGCAAGCTTTCCATCATTTGTCAAAAATAATAAGCCTTCTGTATCTTTGTCAAGTCTGCCAACCGGAAATGGGTTAAAAATGGCTTCCTCTTCGTTCAATAAGTCTATGACTGTTTTATCTCTGTTATCTTCAGTTGCAGATATGACTCCAGCAGGTTTATTCATTAAGAGATAAATAAACTCACGATATTGAACTTCTTCTCCAAAAAGAAAAACAGAATCTGCGATTGGATCAACGTGAAATTTAGCATCTTTTACAGTCGTCCCATTCACTGTAACATTTCCATTTTTTAAAATCTTTTTTACTTCTTTTCTGCTTCCATATCCTATATTTGAAAGCAATTTATCGATTCGCATTGAACTCCCCCTTTTTATAAAAAGTTTTCTGGGCTGTTGCCCAAACATAATCTAGTTGGAATCATAGGCTAATGATGCAGGTGACTAATGAATGGAGTGATTACACACATGAAATTCCGACAACAAATGCAACCCCAGTTTCATGGAGAAATGCTTCCTCAACAATTCCCTGGCTCAGCTGGGAGCTCGGGATTGACCCAAAGAATAAGCCAATTAGAAAAAAGATTGCAACGCCTTGAACGTGAACATGAGCGGCTAAGTTCACGTCTAGGAAAACTAGAAGGCATGGGCGGCGGTATGACTGGATTTCCGGGGCAATCAGGTTTTCCGGGACAAACAGGGTTTCCTGGGCAATCTGGGTTTCCTGGGCAATCTGGGCTTCCTGGGCAATCTGGATTTCCGGGACAAAGTGGATTTCCTGGGCAAATGACCTCCCCTGGAATGGGCTTTTCTGGCCAAATGAATTTTCCCGGAGGGCGCCCTGGATACGAAGATTACTTCTAAGTAAATGAAGAACTGACTGAAATGGAAAGATTCCAAACGGTCAGTTCTTTTTTTCAGCATTTTCTTCAAGCAAACTTTTTTTAAATACTATTAATCCCTAATTTACGTTTTACCTTTTTTAACTTTTCCCCAAATAAGCGATCGGCCAATCCTGATTTAAGACCTAAATACCCATAAATCACTCCACCAATGGAAGCGCAGATGATGATGATTAAAATGGATTGAAACCTAGATTCCGTCGTTAAGAAATACGATAATCCTTCATATGCAAAATAAACTGGAACCACCATAAAGACGTTAAAAATAATAATTAATAGCGAGCGCCTAAAGATGAGCTTAAATGGATAACGAGCAAAGCTTCTGATTACAAATAAATTTATGATGATGGAAACAGTATACCCTAATGATGTTGCATATATGGCTCCTTCTGTTCCAAATGCTTTGATAAATGAAGTATTAAACGTTAATTTAATCAGTATTCCTGTTAATAAACTTAAAATGGTAAAACGTTGTTCATTGATACCTTGTAAAATGGCCGCCGTCACTGAGTAAAGTGCAAAAAGGATGGCTACCGGCGCATATGCTCGAAGCACCTCTCCACCGAAAGGATTGTATGTGAAAAATGCTGAATAAATCGGCTCCGCAAGTATAGACATACCTAGCGCAGCAGGCACCGTAATAAACAATAATACTTGTATCGTTTGATCAAGCTGACGAAACATGACTTTTCTGTCTTCATTTACGAACGCTTCTGTAACGAGGGGAACGAGTGTCATTGCGAAAGCTGTAGCAAGGGACACAGGAATGATGACAAGTTTATGAGTAGTTCCATTTAATGTCCCAAGAGCAATTAGGCTTTCCGCTGCTTTACCAGCTTGTTCCATTGCAGTCATAAAAGTGGCCTGATCGATAAATTGATAAAGTGGATTTGCAATACCAACCAAGACAAACGGAAACGCATAAACAATTATTTCTTTATACATATCTTTTAAAGAAATATGTAATGTTCCCTTATCGTGCTGCAATAATTCATCAAGCCCACGTTTACGTTTTTTCCAATACACTAATAGGACAATAAGACTTGCAATTCCCCCGATAAACGCTCCAAAGGTTGCAATACTAATAGCCGTTACGATACTTCCTTTTAATATGAAAACGACGATAAAACTTCCAGCAAGCAAAAAGATAATACGAGCAAGTTGCTCTATCACCGTTGACACAGCAGATGGGCCCATAGACTGATGTCCTTGGAAAAAACCGCGTATTAAACTCATTAATGGTATAACCAATAAGGCAAAGCTGACTGCCTTAATTACCTTAGCTACATCGGCAATAGAATATGTTGTCTTGACTCCTCGCAAAACTAGTTCCGCTAATGGTGTGGCTAATGCATACATAATCAGGAAAGAAATGACTCCCGTCGCGGTCATGACTAGCATACCAGAGCGAAATAATCTGCGTCCTACCTCATATTCCTCTAAAGCATTATACTTTGCAATATATTTAGAAACCGCTAACGGTACCCCTGCCGTTGCAATACTTATAAAAATCGTATAAGGCACGTACCCAAAGTTATATAATGCATATGGTCCTTCCCCACCGATAATTGCATAGAAAGGAATGACATATAGCAGTCCCAACACCTTTGACAAGATTGTTCCTAACGTTAAAATAAATGTTCCCCGTATTAATTTAGATGACATACATTCTCTAACTCTCCATTTTATATTTTATGTGAAAAAGATAATAAGTATATTTTACTACTGAATACGTACAACTTGCTATATTTGATTTACTTTCAGTTAAGCTCTATTGATAGTTTACAGTTATCGACGCTATTTGACAATGAACGCAACATGAACTGTTTGCTTTTCATCGAATCTAATTTTACAATTGTAACAGCAAATAACAAGGTGTTGAAAAGATTATGTATGATGTCATTGTAATTGGCGGGGGGCCTTCTGGATTGATGGCTGCCATTGGTGCAGCGGAGAATAAGGCGAAGGTACTTCTAATTGATAAAGGAAATAAATTAGGGCGGAAGCTTGCGATTTCGGGTGGTGGTCGCTGTAATGTTACGAACCGACTGCCGATTGATGAAATAATCCGCCATATACCTGGAAACGGGCGCTTCTTATATGGTGCGTTTTCAGTTTTCAATAATGAGGATATTATCAGCTTTTTTGAAAATCTAGGCATTGAACTAAAGGAAGAAGATCATGGAAGAATGTTTCCTGTTTCGAATCGGGCACAATCTGTTGTGGATGCACTTTTAAACCAATTGGAACAACTTCGTGTTGAAATAAAAGTTAATAGCCCTGTGAAAGAGATTTTATTTAAGGATCACCAAACAACCGGAATTGTTCTCGAAACTGGAGAGAAAATTTCAAGTAAATCTGTTGTCGTCGCTTCTGGTGGAAAGTCCGTTCCTCAAACGGGTTCAACGGGAGATGGCTTTCCTTGGGCCATTGCCGCTGGCCATACAATTTCAGAGCTATTTCCGACTGAAGTTCCTGTCACTTCATCGGAAAATTTTATAAAAGATAAAACATTGCAAGGATTATCGTTGCGAGATGTGGCTTTAAGTGTTCTGAATCCAAAAGGAAAACCGCTTATTACCCATCAAATGGATATGATTTTCACTCATTTCGGCATTTCGGGACCAGCTGTTCTTAGATGCAGCCAATTTGTTGTAAAAGCCCAGAAAAAGTGGAAGCTTGATGAGGTGACACTTGCTTTGGATGCTTTGCCAGAACGCCGGAAAGAGGATCTGTATAATGAATTAATAAAAGTTATTAAAGATGAGTCCAAAAAGACTGTAAAGAATGCCTTAAAAGGGATGTTGCCCGAGCGCTACTTATTATTTTTATTAGAACGAAGTGGAATCGATCCAGGGGCAATATGCTCTTCAATTTCTAGTGAAAAATTACGTACGTTTGTGGAAATGTGCAAACAATTCTCCTTTAGAGTTAATGGCACTTTGCCTCTTGAAAAAGCCTTCGTTACGGGTGGAGGTGTATCTGTAAAGGAAATTGAACCAAAAACAATGGCTTCAAAACTGATGCCCGGTCTTTATTTTTGTGGAGAGGTATTGGATATTTACGGATACACGGGTGGCTATAATATCACCTCCGCTTTAGTTACTGGAAGATTAGCCGGTACGAATGCTGCACTTTCAAGTAATTAAAAAATGATAGAAGCTGTCACAGTGTAGACAGCTTCTATCATTTAACATATAACACCATTGCACTAAAGCAATATACTTGTTCAGAACCAGCTTCTCCAATCGCCGCTACATTGTATTTAATGTCGATGATATCTCTTTCCTCTAAATCTACAAGAAAGTCATTCATTTCATCTTCAAGATCTTGCTCATGTTCACAATCGAATAATTTCACTTGAACCATCGCTCTCACCTTCCCGGGATTTTTAACTATTCTTCCCGAAAAAGAAACTTTTTATACAATTCAGAATTTATTCTAAGTGGCGATTAAAAAAACGTCTTAGCCCTTCTCCTAATATATTGAAAGTGAAAATTACATAGGCTAATGCAAGTGCTGGGAAAAATGGAATCCAAAATGCGGTAACAACGTCCTTTCTCGACTCTCGCATCATCGTTCCCCATTCGAGGCTTGTATTTACAATTTCGGTTACTCCATAACCTACCTGCACAAAATCTACTTTCATAAAAATTCCAAAAATCGCTAACTGCCCCATTAATAATGCAACTCTACCGACATCTAGGCAGAAGTTAGTTGCGATATCAGGTGCTAGATTAGATAAGTAATAGTTTTTTAGAAGATTTACTGGCTTCATCCCTAATGTAATCCCAGCGTCCATATATGGTTTTTTCGAAATTAAATAGGCTTGTTGTTGAATAATATAACTTACTCTCCCAACTTCTACGAGCGCAATCGTCAAGATCGCCCAATACATTCGATGCTCAGAAAAAACAAGAAATGGCATATTCAACATAATTATGGCTATAAAGATAATTGGAAGACTTGAAAAAAGTTTATGCCACCCATTTATTATCTTAGGCAAGATTCCTTTATTCTTATACCCTGATAATCCGAGCGGGATAGCGATGAGATACCTAAGAATCGTAATTCCAAAAATAAGAAGCATGGTTTCGCGGGCTCCCATTACAAGTAAGCTAAAAATATCTCTTCCATCGCGATCAGATCCTAACCATTGGCGTTCAGAAGGAGCAAAAGGCGCTTTTTGAAACTTCCCATTTTCAGGAAAATAAAGCCTTTCAGGCTCTAATTTAGTGTCTACAAATGGCATGTATGGTCCAATAAACATAACGGCCAATAGAAACGCTAGCAATATACTTCCTGTTATTAAATATTTATTTCTCATGAATCTCTCTCCCATTCTAGCTTTATACTTTTTCTAATAATAAAAGCAACGAGTTGGGAGAACATGACAAGCACGATAAAGCAAAGACCAGACCCGATAATAATTCCGGGCTCGTATTGTGGCCAACTAACCGTTCGCGCTACACCTATCGCTGTAAAAACACGGTAAGATATTCCTTGATAGCCAACTAAATATTCAGTAATAAGAAGGCTAGAAAGGATAAAAAGCATTAAAGGCGTAATATGCGTTAAAATTGTTTGCATACTATTGCGCATAATATGTTTATACAAAACTTTCTTATCGCTAAACCCTTTAGACTTCGCTACCTGAATATATAATTCCCCTTCTTCAGCTGCAATCGCTGCAAACGTAATACGTGCGATATACATCATTGGATAGAGAGAAACTAATACTCCAATCACTAAGAAATTATACCAGACAGAATGATTAAACATACGCAACGAAGGAACCATGAAAATCGTTAGCCAATGAACACATAGGATGATAAAAAAATCAGGAATCGATTGTAGGAACCAAGTGCTTCCATTTCCAAAAATTTTAAGTTTGCTATCTTTAACCCTATAGTCAAAAATACCTTTTAATATTCCAAACACAATACTAAAAAGGAAGGCAACCGCAATTACTTTTAAACTTTTTGGGAAATACCTCCTAATCTCTTCTTCTGCTGTAAGATCATATTGAGTCATTCCTAATGAATGATCATCTTTTAGAGAATGATAAAAATTCAGTAAATTGCTTTTATATTGATCCCAATGAAATTCATATTTAAGGATGGGCGTCATTGCCTTCCCATCAAAATCATAAACAGGATCACGTGGAAATAACACAATTAAGATAAGTAATAAAATAACTATTATGTATAAAGTTATAGATTTTAAAGCTTCTACCAAAGTAATAATGATAACCCCTCCTTTATCACAATAATAAAAGGCTATCTAGAAAGATTCAATCTATTTCTAGATAGCCTTTTGTAAAATATTAATCCTTTTGTTCAAGCGGTCCTTCCCATTCAAGCATTCCGCCCACCATATTACAAACATTAAAGCCTTGATTAATTAAATATTCACATACTCGGCCACTTCTGCCGCTAGATCTGCAAATAAAAATATATTCCTTATCTGGATCTAGTTTATCAAGGTTTTCGGGAATATCACCCATTTTGATATGAACTGCCGTTGGTATCATTCCTTCGGCAACTTCATCATCTTCTCTCACATCAATAAGGTTTAAGGTTTTCCCTGCTTCGAGTTGCTTTTGAACTTCCTCGGGAGTAATTGTTTTAAAAAGCTCCATTCTTTATCACCTTTCCATTGTATTAATTGGCAACAATATTTACTAATTTACCTGGGACGGCGATAATTTTTCTAACCGTTTTTCCTTCGATTATTTCTTTGATCTTTTCATCGCTCAATGCAACTTCTTCCAGTTCTTCGCGTGTCGCAATGCGTGAAATCATTAATTTTGAACGAACTTTGCCATTCAATTGAACAACGATTTCCACTTCATCGTCGACAAGCTTTGTTTCATCAAAAGATGGCCATGGTTCATATGCAAGTGTGCTTGTGTGCCCAAGCTTTTCCCATAATTCTTCTGAAATATGAGGAGCAATTGGGGAAAGCATTTTTACAAAGCCTTCAACATATTCTTTCGAAAGAACATCAGCTTTATATCCTTCATTGATAAATACCATTAATTGGGAAATGGCAGTATTGAAATGTAAACCTTCATAATCATTCGTTACTTTTTTCACTGTCTGATGATACACTTTCTCAAGATCTGGGCCAGCGCCATCCTTAACTTTTTCAGTAAGGGCACCATTTTCATCTATAAACAGTCTCCATACACGATCAAGGAAACGGCGAGATCCATCAAGACCTGTAGTGGACCAAGCAATTGAAGCGTCTAGAGGTCCCATAAACATTTCATATAAACGCAATGTGTCGGCACCGTGGCTTGCTACGATATCATCCGGGTTAACAACATTCCCTTTTGATTTACTCATTTTTTCATTGCCTTCACCAAGAATCATCCCTTGGTTAAATAGCTTTTGAAAAGGTTCTTTTGTAGGAACTACACCAATATCATACAAGAATTTATGCCAGAAACGTGCATAAAGCAAGTGTAGAACCGCATGCTCCGCTCCACCAATATAAATATCTATCGGAAGCCATTTTTTCAAAAGCTCCTCATCTGCAAGTGCTTTATCGTTATTCGGGTCGATGTAACGAAGATAATACCAGCAGCTTCCTGCCCATTGCGGCATTGTATTCGTTTCACGGCGTCCTTTTTTACCTGTTTCAGGGTCTTCTACATGAAGCCAATCTTCAATATTCGCAAGTGGCGATTCTCCCGTTCCCGATGGTTTAATGTGATCAGTTTCTGGAAGAATGACAGGAAGCTGGTCTTCAGAAACAGTTGTCATTGTTCCATCTTCCCAATGAATAATCGGTATCGGTTCACCCCAATAGCGCTGACGGCTGAATAGCCAATCTCTTAGGCGATAAGTGATTTTCTTTGTCCCTTTTCCTTCTCTTTCAAGCCAGTCAATCATGGCAGTAATCGCGTCTTCTTTGTTCATGCCGTCAAGGAAATCGGAATTTACATGTTTTCCATCACCAGTGTAAGCAGCTTCTTCGACATTTCCGCCTGCTACAACTTCAATAATTTCCAAACCGAATTTCATTGCAAACTCATAATCGCGTTCATCATGCCCTGGAACAGCCATAATAGCTCCTGTCCCATATGACATCAAGACGTAATCAGCGATCCAAATAGGAATTTTTTTACCATTCACTGGGTTTACCGCATATGCCCCTGTAAACACACCTGTTTTATCTTTTGCAAGATCTGTTCTTTCAAGATCACTTTTTGATTTGATTTGATCGATATATGCTTGAACCGCTGATTTCTGATCAGCTGAAGTAATTTGATCAACGAATGGATGCTCAGGTGCAAGGACTGCATAAGTCGCACCGAAAAGTGTGTCTGGACGAGTAGTAAAAACCGTGAACGTTTCCTCATATCCGTCAATACTAAAAATGACTTCTGCCCCTTCTGAACGACCAATCCAATTTCGCTGCATATCTTTAATACTTTCTGGCCAATCCAATTCTTCTAAATCATCAAGTAGGCGATCAGCGTATTTTGTAATCCTTAAAATCCATTGCTTCATGGGACGACGCTCGACTGGATGTCCTCCACGTTCACTTTTCCCATCTATGACTTCTTCATTTGCAAGCACTGTACCTAGAGCGGGACACCAGTTTACAGGCACCTCATCCACGTAGGCAAGCCCTTTTTCAAACAACTTTGTGAAAATCCATTGTGTCCATTTATAATAATTCGGGTCAGTCGTGTTGATTTCCCGATCCCAGTCATAAGAAAATCCCAGCTCTTTAATTTGCCTTTTAAATGTATCAATATTATGCTGTGTAAAATCAGCAGGGTTATTCCCTGTGTCCAGAGCGTATTGCTCAGCAGGTAGACCAAAAGCATCCCAGCCCATTGGATGAAGGACATTATATCCTTGCATTCTTTTCATTCTTGAAAGAATATCCGTTGCTGTATAACCTTCCGGGTGTCCGACATGAAGCCCCGCTCCAGATGGATACGGAAACATATCAAGAGCGTAAAACTTTTCACCCTCCCCATATGCATCTGTTTTAAATGTTTTATGATCTTCCCAATATTTTTGCCATTTTTGTTCAATTTCTTTGTGGTTGAAACTCATGTTCGTTCCTCCTAATTTAGAAAAGCGTATGCGCCTGCTCATCGACGTATAAACTTCAGGGCCTAAGACTTGCGATAAAGGAAACACGACGAGGGACGAGTTAGTGAAATTGGCACCTCAAATTTCACCCGATGTTGACTTACGCAAAAGAAAAGGCCAAGAAGTTTACTAGTCGATAGGCGATGAAGCTAGACAATTTTAAATAAACAAAAAACCCCTCATCCCAGAAAAAATAATTTCTTGGGACGAGAGGTTGAATTCTCCCGCGGTACCACCCACATTAGTGTTAGTAACACTCACTTCATTCATCCTTAACGCGGAATACGGCATGAATTACTAAGATTTTCGGCAATTTCAGCAAATTGCTTCCACTCAAAATCCGTTTACACATGCAACTCGAAAGGTGAGTTCGTGATTCTCCCCGATTGGCTTGCACCCTCCGCCAACTCTCTGAACGGGCTTTTTAATCATTACTGATCCTTCGTTAACGTTTTAATTATGCTATTCATGATATTACCAATTGTAATGAATATTATACATACTTGCAACAAAAAATCAAAAGTTCGTGCAATTAGGTAGTGGCATTATTTCCTTTTTTCATTACTTTTAGTGGTCGGTCATATATATACGTGAGAATAAGAGCTGCGACAAGGAGGGCAATCAAATAATAGAAAAGTGAATTCATCCCATTTAAATCAACAATCAGTCCTCCAAGCACAGGACCAATCATCCTGCCTCCAGTGGCGGTGCTATTTACAATCCCTTGATAAAAGCCTTCTCTCCCTTTCGGTGCCAATTTATCAGCGACTGTCGGTACGATTGGCCATACAAGCATCTCTCCAACGGTTAAAATAATCATGGCAGCGAGGAATCCTTTAAATTCATTGACTGCACCTGCTATAACAAATGAAATAATAAAAATAACAAATCCTACGATCATTTGTCCTTTTAGTTTTTCTCCATATTTTCGCAGCGCTCTTTGAAGAAAAGGCTGTGCTATGACAATCAATGCACCGTTCACTGTCCAAAGTAAGCTATATTGTTTTAAAGTAATATTGATTTCCAGTGTGTAAGCCGCAATCGTAGATTGCCATTGAACATAACAAACCCACCCCAATAAATAGGCGGAACATAATATGATAAGTGCGTAAAACTTATTTTTGCTTATTAATGTCTTTCGCTCTTGCAATACATTCGTTTGAACTAACTGGTTTCCAGCCAAATTTTTATATCCAAAAAGAGCTAAAAATAAAAAAATGACGTACATAAATAAATTTGCTAAAAATATATAGTCAAAGGAATAAAATGCGACAAACCCTCCCAAAGCAGAGCCAATCGCAACTCCGGCATTTTGAGCAACATACACTGCGTTAAAAGCCTTCCTGCCCCCTTCTTTCCAAACAGCTCCCGCCATTGCAAACATGGATGGAAATACAATGCCTCCTCCGAAACCGATTAAAACTAAGAAATAGACATAATGTGGCCACCCGTGCCAAAATGTTAATCCGGTTAACGAAATGACTGAAATAATAATTCCAAGCAATATAGAACGGTAACCACCGATTTTATCGTAAAGCATTCCACCTACTAAATTTCCTACTACACTTGCCGCGGAATTCAACATTAATACTAATCCTGCTACGGATAACGATTTCCCTAAATGATCGTGTATATAAATGGCATTGAGAGGCCATAAAAAAGAAGATCCGGTCACATTTACGAGCATCCCTATGACTAACAGCCATAATGCTTTTGGCATGTTTGCCAGCACCCTTTCCACGCTAATATTTCGTGTACCAAAGCAATTCTATTCTTTTATGTAGATGCTGGCAAGTGGAGTAAAGATTTAAATAAATTCAGTAATTTGGAGGAAGTTGAAAGATCTGGCATCTAGAAGAGCCAGATCTTTCTTAATTAATGCCAAGTACTATACAACGGATGATCATGGTTTTGGAGAATCATTTTGTTTTGCAGTTGCTGTACTTTTAAGCGAATTCGATGCAATTGTTCCCGCTGCTGAGCATTGGAGCTATCCGTTAATTTTTCAAGCTCCTGGACGGCATTTTCCAATCCTTGCTGGGCTTCACTGAATTCTACATCATAATAATGTTCCTGTTTATTCGCTTCAGTGAACTGCCCGTTCGCGAAAAGAATTGCGGACTCACAACGATTAATACAGTCTTCAATCGATTGCCTAGTTGCCACTAACAATCCTCTCCTTTCAACCTGTCCCTTTGAAAAAGGGTCTTGTTTAGTTTGTTCTCATCCACCTACAGTTATGTTACAATTTTTTGTATGTTCAGTAAGGAGTTGGATATAGTGTCTTTAGAAAATATTCTTTCATTTGCACGATCATTGCTTGAAAAAGTCGTAAAGCCTGGTGATATCGTAATAGATGCGACGATTGGAAATGGACATGATACTTATTTTTTAGCAAAGCTTGTAGAGGATACTGGCCACGTATACGGATTTGATATCCAAGAAAATGCATTACATGAAACAAAAAAATTACTTTCTTCAAAAAAATTACTGCACCGTGCCACCCTTTTTCATACAGGACATGAACATGTATTAGATGTCATTCCTGGAGATGAACATCGCCATATCAAAACTGCCATTTTTAATTTAGGTTATTTACCAAAAGGTGATAAATCCGTCATTACTAAACCTGAAACGACCATCATTGCTGTTCATAAACTTTTGGAAAATATGGCATCAGGTGGTGTTATAATCCTTGTTGTCTACTATGGACATGAGGGAGGAATAATCGAACGTGATGCATTACTTCGCTACACTACAAGCCTGGATCAAAAAGAGTATCATGTCTTGAAATACTCTTTTATTAACCAAATTAATAATCCACCCTTTATCATCGCCATAGAAAAAAGAGGCAATCATTGAGAATGCCTCTTTTTTCTATCTCCAGCGCCTATCGACCAGCAAATTTCTTGGCTTTTCGCTTGCGAAGCCAACATCGACTCGTCCCTTGCAAATCTTAGACCGTTTAAAAACGTCATATCCTGTTGCAATGTCGGCGGACCTACATCATGTGGCCTTGTACGACGATAAGCAAAACACTTCTGCTTTTCCTTCTATTTTGCATCCGTCAAAAACCTACCTGAGCCGCTTACTACTTGTTGTATCCGCCTATACAGCCTTCCATTCCAATAAAAGAAATAACTTGTGACGCCGCCGCGTTTCATTATTTTTTTGGCGAGTGTTCTGACGTCCTTTTGTTCATTTACTTTTGTATCGGATAAATAAACTCCGAGAAGACCGCGATTTATTAATTGATGGAATTTTTTATCGGGCAAATTTTTCGTATGCTTGTCCGCTTCATCTAAAAAGTGAATAAATCGATTAAGCATTTGGTCTTTGTTTTCGTAATAAAAACAAAAATTCAAGTCTCCACCAGCCCGGTCTTCATCTTGGTCAATAAAATAATCGAGTAAAATATGAAGCCCTTGTATATAAGGAAAATATCCTTCCCGGATCATCTCTGCATGCTTTTCCTCAAAATCATTCCTTAATGCATACGATATTAAGCAAAAAATTCCAAGGGTTGATCCGGAACAAGCGGAAAATTCATGCCAGCCCATCTCCGGCAATAAATCCTTGTATCCGGCAAACCATTCCTTTAAACGGACTTCACGTTCTTCCAATCTAACATGTTTATGTATTTGCAAATCACAATAATACTGACATAGCTCGAGAAGAAATGGCTTTACAGCATTATAATGAGGTACTGTGGCTAAAACGTTTTGACACGTTTGAACAAGCTCCGTTAAATAGCCGCCATCTTCCCTCTCCGCTCGAAAACGATAATATTGTTTTGGCTTTTCACCAACCGTCAAAGCATCCTTCATCGATTCATGCAATGCTGCAAAATCTTTTGGGTCAAGAGATGTACTACGATCACAGAGATTGTCTAAATAGTCGCTAATCGTCTGGTACGCAACAATAAACTTAACCGCTGATTTCTTCCCTTCATGAGCCGTTAGTGCCATTATGGCGCCACCCTCACAATGAAAAATTTTATGCTCAATACTAGCAAGTGCCTGCTTCCTTAATTCCCCATCAGGGATAGCAGCTGCCCGCTCTTTCCAATATGCTAATTCAGAATGAACGGCCGGCATTATTTTTCTATAAACTTGATTCATTAATGCTATTGGATGCGATGGCAACGTCATCTTCCAATCACCTCATTATTATCTATGGCTCTATTATTCATTATAACCTATTTGGCGCAGCCTTATTTCAACAAAGCTTTGTGCGTAATCAAATATACGATCTCTTTCAGGTTCATTAAAAATTTCATGGTAACAATTCTCCCATTCTTTATAAAGCTTTTCTGAGATCGTTAACTGATTAAACCAATCCATAACATCCAGCTTATTTACAATTTTATCATCTCCACCTTGAAGAACCAATAATGGCACATTAGGAAAGTTTGTAAGTTTTGTAAATGCTGTTTTCATCGCCTTTAAAAGTTCACGATACCAGCGGACCGATACTTTTGTAACGTACAGGCTGTCATTAAGTGCTCTCTCCTTTATATCATCACTTCTTGTCACAAGATCAATATCCATATTACTGCTTACCTTTAATTCAGGAAGAATCCAATTTAATCCTACTGAAAGAGCGTTAATTGGGATGGCGGGATAATCTACAAGCCCTAAACAGGGAGAAGATAGAATTACCCCATCTATGTAGACCTCGATATCCTGCAATAATCTAATAACCGTAAGTCCACCCATACTATGTCCGAGGACAAAAATTGGTAGTGCAAAAGTTTGTGCCTCTTTTATCCATTCATGGATTTCTTTTATATATTCATCAAAGGAATCGACATGTCCCCGTTTCGATCTCGTCGTCAATCCTTGTCCTGGCAAATCACCCATAATTACATGAAAACCATTTATTCTCCACATCTCTGTCAGCCATCCGTATCTGCCATGATGCTCCATCGCCCCATGGACAATGACCATGACGCCTTTAGGTTCATTAAAAGCTTCCCATTTTCGCACTTAACCACCTCGGAATGTTGATAATAGTATATTACCCCGTTTTCACGATAGAAAAATCATTTGAGTTTCTACAAATATCTGCAATTTTTGTTACACTGTTAATAGAAATATGAGGAGAGGAAGATTTTATTTGGCTATTTACCCTTATAATGGAAAAAGACCTGATATCCATCCTTCCGTTTTTATTGCCGATTACGCAACGGTTACCGGTGATGTCAAAATTGGAGAAAACTCAAGTGTGTGGTTTAATTGTTCAATCCGCGGTGATGTTGCACCAACGATCATAGGTAAAAAAGTTAATATTCAAGATAATTCTGTTTTGCACCAAAGTCCTAATAATCCACTTATTATTGAGGATGAAGCAACAATAGGGCATCAAGTTGTTTTACATAGCTGTAAAATCAGAAAGAAAGCATTAGTCGGTATGGGTTCCATCATTTTGGACGGAGCGGAAATTGGAGAAGGTGCATTTATTGGAGCAGGAAGCCTTGTCCCGCAAGGTAAAACCATTCCACCGAATACGCTTGCCTTTGGACGACCTGCAAAAGTCGTACGAGAATTAACAGTTGAAGACAAAAAAGATATGGAGCGAATTTCGAGAGAATACGTCGAAAAAGCCAAGTACTATAAATCGATTCAAGAAAACTAAAGATACTTGTTTAGTTTCCGATAGTATACTTAAGGGTTAAACTCTGCGAAATAGCTTGTTATTATTTTAAAAGGTGATTGATTTTATATGGAAACACTGCAGTTCATATCGATAGCATGTGCTGTCGGTGTATTCATCTATCTTTTCAGCAAATATAAAAAACATGAGTTTTCAAGCTTCATTTCTTTTTTGGTTATCTTAACTTTTGTGGCTACCATTTATTTATATGGAACACATAGAACATATAGTGAAAAATCCGAAGAAACACTACAACATGTTCAAGAGACAAAGCTGAGTGAACAAAAAGACAAAGTGGAGCTTATTAAAGTTAAGGATAAAATGTTAATTGATGCTCCTGTCATCAAACAATTTCCAGAGCTTCCGCGAGGCTGTGAAGTCACAACATTAGCCATGCTTTTAGGAGATGCCGGTGTCAAAGTCGACAAAATGACTCTTGCAAAAGAAATCAAAAAAGACCCGACACCTCGAACCGTGAAAAACGGAGAAATCTATTTCGGAAACCCACATAAAGGTTTTGTTGGCAATATGTACACTTTCAACGAACCAGGACTTGGGGTTTACCATGAACCTATTATGGAACTTGCACAATCATATTTACCAGATAAAATCGTTAACTTATCAGGGCAATCTTTCGATGAATTAAAAATTCCCCTTTCTGATGGTCGTCCTGTTTGGGTCATTATCAATTCTCAATATCGGGAATTGGAAGATTCATATTTTCAAACATGGAATACAACAGAGGGAAAAATAAAGATTACGATGAAGGAACATTCCGTTCTCATAACTGGTTATGATGATCAATTTGTTTATTTTAATGATCCATTAACAGGTTTGAAAAATAAAAAAGCACCCATTAAAGATTTTGAAAAATCTTGGGTGCAAATGGGCAGCCAGGCACTCACTTATTCCTATTAGGAAGTATGCTTTAGCATACTACTCAATGAGCGGCTGCTTTTTTATACTCGTTTTGAAAGTCATATTGATTTTCCATATAGACGGAATGCCAGATCATGAACACAATTACTGTCCAAATCTTACGGCTATAATCCATCTTTCCTTGGCAATGATCTTCAAGCAAATTCAGTACATATTGCTTGTTAATAAGATGATCTGTGTCGCTATCTTTAATAATATTTTTCACCCAGTCGTGCATTTCATTCTTCAACCAATGACGGATTGGAACTGGGAATCCTAACTTTTTTCGGTTTAATACATGATCCGGAACAATGCCTTCCGCAGCTTTCCTGAGGATGTATTTCGTTGTCCCTTCCGCGGTTTTTAAACTTGTCGGGATATTCGATGCAACATTGAACACTTCCTTATCAAGAAAAGGAACTCTAAGCTCCAATGAATGAGCCATCGTCATCTTATCGGCTTTAAGAAGGATATCCCCTCTCATCCACGTGTGTATATCAATATATTGCATTTGATCGACAGGATCATAGCCAACTGTATCGGCATATAAAGGTCTCGTGATATCACGATAATCGATGCCTTCATTATAAAATTTCAACAAATTCCTTTTTTCTTCTTCTGAATACATTTTTGCATTTCCGATATAGCGCTCTTCCATCGGCGTGAGACCACGTTCAATGAAGCTCTTCCCTTTCACACCTTCTGGCAATACATTTGCTAAACCACGAAGAAGCGACTTTCCGACGGCAGGAATTTTATTAAACATTTCTAATGATTGTGGCTCACGATAAATATTATATCCACCAAATAACTCATCCGCACCTTCACCAGAAAGAACGACAGTTACATGCTTCCGTGCTTCCCGTGCTACAAAATATAAAGGAACACAAGCAGGATCTGCTAGCGGATCATCCATAAACCACATAATTTTCGGTAGTTCGTTCATGTATTCTTCAGGAGTAATGACATAGCTGATGTTCTCGACTCCGAGCTTATCAGCCGTTTCTTTTGCAACATCAATCTCACTAAAACCATCCCGCTCAAAACCGACAGAGAATGTTTTGATACTCGGATGGAATTGCTTTGCAATCGAAGCAATGATTGATGAATCAATCCCGCCTGACAGGAAGGAACCGACAGGAACATCACTGCGCATATGAAGATTCACAGAATCAAATAATACTTCTTTTATTTCTTTAATATATTCATTTTCAGATTTATAAACTGGGTGGAATGTCGCTTTCCAGTAACGAGAAATCTGCATCGGTTCACCAATTTTTTTGATGAAAAAATGTCCTGGCTCTAACTTCTTAATGCCACTTGTCATTGACTCTGGTTCTGGAACGAATTGATACGTCATATATTGCTGTAATGCATCACGATTCAATTCATTTTTCTCAAGGGCAAGCAAGATGCTCTTTTTCTCTGAAGCAAAGAAAGTCCGGTTATTTTCTTCATAGTAAAAGAATGGTTTAATACCGAATGGATCACGTGCACCAAAAAGCTCTTGATTTTCTTTGTCCCAAATCATAAAAGCAAACATGCCGCGAAGCTTTTCAACGGATCTTTCCTTCATTTGACTATAAAGAGCAATGATGACTTCTGTATCAGAAGCGGTTTCGAAAGATAATCCTTCTTTTACAAGCTCTTCTCTTAATTCTACAAAATTATATATTTCACCATTAAAAATAATCCAATAGCGTTCATTTTCATATGATAAAGGTTGTTTACCACTTTCAATATCGATAATACTAAGCCTACGAAAACCAAATTGTATATGCTCATCTGTAAAATATCCCTCATCATCCGGCCCACGATGAGTGATGATTTGATTCATTTGTTTAAATAATTCCTGATCAGACTCTTGGTATTCCCTGGCCTGATCATGAATGCAACCGATAAAACCACACATTTCCTTGTCACCTACTCTGTAATATTTCAAGCGAATTGCCTGCAGCAATGCGTTGCATACTTGTTAATACTAACATTATTTTATCAGTTTTGGCAGTAAAATTTACAAAAAAAAGAGCCGCATTTTTCATACAGCCCCAATTTTCATCATTATTTTGTTACGCTTGTGCCGATTTTCGAATCGCTTCTGCTTTATCTGTTCTTTCCCACGGTAAATCTAGATCCGTACGTCCGAAATGTCCGTAGGCTGCAGTCTGTTTGTATATTGGGCGGCGAAGATCAAGCATCCGGATAATTCCAGCCGGCCTTAAATCAAAGTTCTTTCTAATCGCTTCAACTAAAACTTCTTCAGATACTGTACCTGTACCAAAAGTATCGACTGAAATAGAAACAGGTTTAGCAACACCAATTGCGTACGCAAGTTGAACTTCACAACGATCAGCTAGGCCTGACGCGACAATATTTTTTGCAACGTAACGAGCAGCATATGCAGCTGAACGGTCTACTTTCGTGGGATCTTTACCAGAGAATGCACCGCCGCCATGGCGAGCATATCCACCGTACGTGTCTACAATGATTTTTCTACCGGTCAACCCTGCGTCCCCTTGTGGACCACCAATTACAAAGCGACCTGTCGGGTTAATAAAATACTTAGTCTCTTCATCAATTAGTTCAGCTGGGACTACTGGTGTTATAACAAATTCCTTAATATTTCGTTGAATTTGCTCAAGGCTAATTTCCGGGTGATGCTGTGTCGAAATGACAATCGTATCGATTCTAACTGGATTATTTTGTTCATCGTATTCGACAGTCACTTGCGTTTTTCCATCAGGTCGTAAATAAGGTAAAACTTCTTCCTTACGAACTTCGGACAATCTTCTAGATAATTTATGAGCGAGCGAGATTGGGAGCGGCATGAGTTCCTTTGTTTCATTACATGCATACCCGAACATCAAGCCTTGGTCCCCCGCTCCAATAGCTTCGATTTCTTCCTCCGACATAGAACCTTCGCGTGCTTCAAGCGCTTGATTAACTCCCGCAGCAATATCAGGGGATTGTTCGTCAATTGAAGTAATGACCGCACAAGTTTCTGCGTCAAATCCATATTTCGCACGCGTGTAGCCCACTTCTTTTATTGTATCTCGAACAATTTTTGGAATGTCTACATAAGTAGTTGTCGTAA
The DNA here is from genome assembly GCF_024626525.1 of Lederbergia panacisoli. GTDB lineage: Bacteria > Bacillota > Bacilli > Bacillales > Bacillaceae_C > Lederbergia > Lederbergia panacisoli. Next base: position 19,462 of record NZ_JANJGU010000005.1, on the reverse strand, counting down.
TTTCACCTGCAACGAGTACAAGGCCAGTCGTGACAGATGTTTCACATGCTACACGTGCATTTGGATCTTTCGATAATATAGCATCAAGGATTGAATCCGAAATTTGGTCACAAATTTTATCGGGATGACCTTCTGTTACAGATTCTGATGTAAATAAGTGGCGAGTTTTAGACAAGGTGTTTCCTCCTTTTAACAGTATGCTTATCAATATTTATAAATAACGGTACTCAATTCCTTCATGATGACAAAGACTACGTATTGATTATTAAGGCTTCTTTTACTACAATTTATTCTTAAAAAACATAAATCGCCTTATAAAATAATAAAAACCTTTCCTATTTAAAAAAGTAGAGGAAAGGTTTTTTTAATCATCCGAGCCCTTCACTCTTATCGCCCAAGGCAAATGCCTTGCAACAGGTTAGCACCTTGCTTACAAAGTGTCAGTAGGTTGCTGGGTTTCATAGGGCCTGCACCCTCCACCATCTCAGGATAAGAGTATCCGTTCAATCTAAAATAATAGCGTAATGAGCTTGACCTTGTCAATTAAGAATGACTGAGAATTAATTACTTGAATGTAATGCCATAAGCTGATATAGAATGGTAGTCTTTTCATTTTCCCATTCAACTTTTTTAATAACGGCCGTGGCATGATAATCGCTTTCTCTTGAATGTCGAACCTCTACAGGAATATCAATTGGGTATAATCGGTAACCATTTTTATCGAGCGTGAACAAATTATCTTTTTGCCTTTTTTCCTTACCTTTTGTCACAATCATCGTATTTAATTCAAACGGCATTCCCATTCTTTATTCCCCCTTATCCTTTCTTCTCATTATATACCATATTTTTGATTTTTCATCCAAAGGCAAAGGTCTTGAACGACTTCTCGATTAATAGAAGGGGGAAAATAGTGAGTAAAGTTTTTAAAATACCACGTTTCCACATGCTTTTTAAGGGATTGCAGCCTTTGTTCAAGACGTTTTGCATGTTCAACTGAAACGTTATGATCTAGTTCACCGTGAATAATGAGAACAGGTGGTTTTAGTTTTTCCAATTCATACAATGGGGTTCGAGATTCGTATTCCGCTGTTTTCGTTTTCGGAGAACCGCCAATGACACGCTTCATCATTCTTCTCATATCTTTCCGTTCCATATAAGTAAGCGCAAGGTCCGATACCCCTCCCCATGTAACAATGGATGCTGCTTCTGGATATTGAATAGCCGTAAAAAGTGCCATGACACCCCCTCTTGAAAAGCCAAAAACATGAACTCTGTTTTCTTGTACGTTTGGGAGGTTTTTCAATAAATGAAATGCAGAAAATGCATCATTTCGATCTTCACCAGCAAAATCCTCATTCCCTTCTCCGCCGCGATTCCCCCTATAAAATGGCGCGAATACGACAAATCCTTCTGAGGCAAATTGAGCAATTCTTGCCGGTCGTACCATTCCGACGTTTTTAATCCCACCCCGCAAGTAAAGAAACCCTTCATATATCCCTTTCTCCTTTGGCTCGGCTAGTAAACCTTTAACTTTTAGTCCTTCCGACATATAGGTGACTAAAAAAAGCCGTACAAGTGGGTTGGGAGATGGGAAATGTTGTTTATTGATTATAGTAGCATTCGTGTTCATATAAAATCCCTTCTTATGTATGAATTCAATCTACTTACAGCCTCAGTGTCAACATGACAGCACGACTTCAATCTCAATCAAGGCAGAAAATCACGCATTTTTCACTTTTCAGTCCTGATTTAACCTTAATCGAGACTGAAATCATGCATCTCTCACTTTTCAGTCCCAATTCAACCTTTATCGAGACTGAAATAACGCATTTCTCACTTTTTAGTCCCGATTCAACCTTTATCTAGACTGAAATCACACATTTTACACTTTTCAGTCCCGATTCAACCTTTATCTAGACTGAAATCACACATTTTACACTTTTAAGTCCCGATTCAACCTTTATCTAGACTGAAATCACACATTTTACACTTTTCAGTCCCGATTCAACCTTTTTCGAGACTGAAATCACTCATTTCTCACTTTTCAGTCCTGATTCAACCTCTATCGAGACTAAAATCACGCATCTTACTGCCATCGACGCAACTTTACTAGCCGTCAACTACTTAACAGACGCTTCCGCTTTTCTATATAGGCTATCACACATTTTTGCCCAATTCATACTATATGTTAGCCCAGATTATTTCATAAGGAGGATTGCTTGATGAAGACATGGATGAAAACTGGAATTGTAATCATCATATCAACATTTATGCTCATAGCCATAACAGCCTGCTCTCAAAAAGAAAGTAAGGTAAGGATTGCGGAAGTAACTCGATCGATATTTTACACCCCACAATATGTCGCCATTGAAAAAGGATTTTTTAAAGATGAAGGACTTGATGTTGAACTGATGACTGCATGGGGCGGAGATAAAACAATGACGACACTGTTAGCAGATGGTGCTGACATCGCATTGGTCGGCTCGGAAACATCAATTTATGTGTATGCGCAAGGAGCTTCTGACCCAGTTATCAATTTCGCGGGCTTGACTAAAACTGATGGCACCTTCCTAGTTTCGCGCGAAAAAATCGATAATTTTGAATGGGATATGTTGAAAGGATCGACGTTTTTAGGTCAGCGGAAAGGCGGAATGCCACAAATGGTCGGTGAATTTGTCTTGAAAAAACATGGTATTGATCCTCATGCTGATTTGGAATTGATTCAAAATATCGAATTTGCAAACATCGCTAGTGCTTTTGGCTCCGGCACCGGGGAATATGTTCAACTTTTCGAACCAACTGCATCGGTTTTTGAAAAAGAAGGAAAAGGACACATCATCGCTTCTTTTGGTGAAGAGTCAGGCGAAGTACCTTACACATCGTTTATGGCAAAAGAAAGCTATATTAAAAATAACGAAGAAATAGTTGAGAAATTTGTTCGCGCCCTCTATAAAGCCCAACAATGGGTCGAAGAAAATAGTGCAAAAGATATAGCAAAAGTCGTGCAGCCATTTTTTGAGGATTCTGATCTTGAAACATTGGAAGTCGTGGTAGACCGATATAAAAGCCAAGGATCCTTTGCTAAAGAAATGAAAATAACAAAAGAAGGCTGGGATAATTTACAAGCCATTATGGAGGAAGCTGGTGAGCTTCCAGAAAAAGTTGATTACGAAAAGCTTGTCAATACAGAGATTGTTGATAAAGTAGTCAAAAAATAAAGGAGGGCTTACGATGAGTTTTTTGGAAGTTAAGCAGGTCGCCCACTTTTATTTTTCACCCTCCAATGCCACGAAAGCTTTGGAGGATATTTCCTTCTCCATTAAAGAAGGGGAATTCATATCACTATTAGGTCCGAGTGGATGTGGAAAAACGACAATGCTGTCCATTCTAGCCGGTCTTTTTCCTCCAACAAGCGGAAGTATAACAATTGATCACGAAGCACCAGATGCCAATTCTAATTTAATTGGCTATATGCTTCAACAAGATTATTTATTTCCGTGGAAAACAATTGAAGAAAACATTTTATTAGGTCTTAAACTTAATGGTCGGCTTAATGAAGAAACAAAACAAACTGCCCTCCACTTTTTAAAACAAATTGGTTTGGAGGGCGTCGAGAAACAATTTCCAAGGCAGTTATCAGGTGGAATGAGGCAGCGTGCTGCATTGGCAAGGACAATGGCCGTCAACCCGAAGCTCCTCCTATTGGATGAACCTTTCTCCGCCCTTGATTATCAAACTAAGCTAAAGCTTGAGGATTTAGTGTTTGAAACATTGCTAGATTATAAAAAGACAGCAGTTCTTGTAACACACGATATTGGAGAAGCCATATCTATGAGTGATCGAATCTTCCTTTTCTCGGCTAAACCTGGCAGAATCCATAAGGTATTTGACGTACCAAGGGAACTTCGTGATGTGACCCCATTTGATGTTCGCAGTAAAGACGCCTACAATGATATATTCCAAACGATCTGGAAGGAGTTGGAGAATCTTGAAGAAAATAATTGACCACCATCTCCTTCATATAAAATACAAACAAAAACTAGCATCGGAGAAAAAATGGGTATTTTTCTACCAGTTCTTAATCTTTATTGCTTTTTTCTCCTTATGGGAGGCAGCGAGCAGACAACAATGGATTGATCCGCTAATATTTAGCTCGCCGTCAAAAGTATGGCATTTATTTGTTGAAAAGGTTGCAGACTCCAGCTTGTTCACTCATCTTGGGGTTACAGTTTTTGAAACATTGCTGGGATTTATTCTTGGTACAGTGCTTGGTACGATTTTAGCGGCAATTCTATGGTGGTCTCCTTTTTTATCAAAAATTCTCGATCCTTATCTCGTCATATTAAATGCGATGCCAAAAGTGGCACTCGGCCCCATCTTAATTGTAGGACTTGGTCCAGGATTCACGTCTATCATCGCCATGGGGGCCATCATTTCAGTCATCATTACGACTATTGTCGTATATACTTCATTTCGAGAAGTGGATGATAATTATTTAAAAGTCCTGCGTACATTTGGTGCATCCCGGGGCCAGCTGTTTCAAGAAGCCATTTTACCAGCCTCTTTTCCAACTATTATTTCCACATTAAAAGTGAATGTAGGCTTATCTTGGGTAGGCGTTATTGTTGGTGAATTTCTAGTTTCGAAAGAAGGACTCGGATATATGATCATTTATGGTTTCCAAGTATTTAACTTCACTCTTGTCATGCTGTCCCTGCTGCTCATCGCTATTTTTGCCACAATCATGTATAAAGTCGTGGAGTGGATAGAAAAAAAGCTGATAAAAGACGATGGGGAATAATAGGCTGTCTCACGTGAGGCAGTCTCCCTATTCCCCTTTTAATTTCGCCAGTGAAAGGGTAACCACTTCATCTTTCATAATAAAACTATATTCGGGATTCATTAACTCTTCTTCTAGAACATCTTTTTCTTTTAAAACTGGGCCGTTTGTTTCCATAAAGTTTTCTTTTTTCTCCAATGTATTAACTACAGCATATAAAATTGCTTTTACAAATGGACTGTTCTGCTTGTCTTCAACATAATACTCACCAATATAGTCCAAGGTTTTTATAATTCCGCCAGTCTCTTCATACACTTCTCTTGCTGCCGCTTCTTCTACAGTTTCTCCTGCTTCTAATTTCCCGCCTGGAAACTCCAAACCTCTGATAGGATGATCTGTTAATAGCCATTTCCCTTCAAATCGGCATATGATCAACACATGGCGCGGTTCTAATGGAAATACATGTTTTTCAAATGAAATAAATACTTTGTTTCCATTTGCATCATAAAATTGCCTCAAGAAAATCACTCCTCTATCTCACTATACGCTACCATTTTTTTAGAGAAAAGAGGAGTGCCTATTCTTATTCACTTGTAAAGTTATTTAAAATTCCCATGCTTTCAATATGGTTTCTTGCCTCTTCATCTCCAAGCATATGAATCATTTCATATACCTTCAGTAAATTTTCATCATGAATATCATTCGTTGAATCATTATGATATTCTACAAAAGGAACATGAGCACGTAAAAAATCATCTACACTATTTGCTTGATTAGAATCAAATAATTGTCTGAGGCGTGTGATTTCATCGTCTGTCGCTTCTATTTTAAACTGCCAAGGAGAGGCACTTGGGGTTGTCAATATTTCTCCCGCCCCAACGGATATGTAATACGTCTTTTTATTTTCCAAAGTATTGTACCTCCTGATTTACTAAAATTACTATGCATATTTTACCGCTTACCTACCTATTTTATTCTTAACAGGAATTCTCTAAAATTTTTCGATTGCAGAGTTTATATTTCGGGTATAGAAAAATATGGGTTGATAGAAGCTTGTATATATGGGATGATATTCTAAGATAAAAGAGGTGACATGCATGAGATTGGTGGACGAATTATTCGCCATGTATCGTAATAAAATAACGGACGACGAAGAAGATTTAGATATGATTACATTTGCAGTTCTCGAACATTATGACCGCAATGAATTAATGGAGATTGTAAAAGATATGGACCAGCATGAACTCCAATATTTCATTCGTTTATACTTATTAGAAACGCTTAAAGGAAAGTTTGCCCAAATGGAAGGTAATCAATATACAAATTCCAGACACTTGCATTGATACATAAAAATAAACTTAAAAAACTTGGCATTTGCGCCAAGTTTTTTATTTTTCGAGATATGCTTTTAACATCCAATTATGTTTTTCCAAGCCTTGGTGAATGGCGATTAACATATCACCCGTTGATTCGTCACCCATATTAGCAGCAACCTCAATTCCCTCGTTCAATTCAGTAATTAAGACTGAAAAGTCGTTTGTAAGCGACTGAACCATTTGATTTGTGTCTTCCTTCCCTTCAGCTTCGCCAACACTCGCGATTTCAAGTGCTTCCTTTAATGTTCCGATAGGGCTTCCTTCGAGGGCTAGAATTCTTTCAGCTAATTCATCAATATGAACAGCAGCTTCGTTATACATTTCCTCAAACTTTACATGAAGTGCAAAGAAATTAGTTCCTTTTACATACCAATGAAAATTATGTAGCTTCATATATAGGACCGTCCAATTAGCCACTTGCTTATTTACAATTTGAATTAATTTATTTTCTTCTGCCACTTTTATCACTCCTCCTATAAAAACTTTACCCTACAACGTAGCAAACAAACGTATTTTCTCCCTACCTTCATGAAATTATGCTACACTAACATGAATTCGAACTATATTCTTCCTGAAAGAAGAGATCATTTTGAAAAAAGTGTTCATCCTCATTATTAGATTTTATCAAAAGGTCATTTCACCTTTAAAACCACCAACTTGTCGTTTCTATCCAACTTGTTCACAATATGGACTTGAAGCGATTCAGCGTTTTGGCGCTTTGCGCGGTGGCTTTCTAACGATAAAGAGAATATTAAAATGTCATCCTTTCCATCCAGGGGGCATTGATCCGGTACCTGAAAAAAAGAAATAATTTTTGGCAGGATTGGAAAAGTCATTTATATTATCGTTTCATTCCCTCGTATAACTATACTAACTTAGCCAAAACTATTCGTGTATCTTATTCTGAAAGAGGAGTGATACAAGATGGCTGATGATGTGTTATGTGAAGTGGAAAACTGTCATTATTGGGCCAAAGGGAACCGGTGCTCAGCGGACCAAATATATGTAGTAAGCCATACAGGGAAAAAAGCGGAAACGGAGCAAGAAACCGACTGCCAGACCTTCCAACATAAATAATGCAAAAGGGAAGGTGAGTGGTTAAACTCCCTTCCCTTTTTTATATTCTTCATTGAAAATCGTGACTTCCTTTAATCTTTTTCGATTTATCGAAAAGCCAATTCCAGCTTCAACTGGTACAGAGATTATTCCATTTTTTACTTCTATAATTGGTTCGATTATATCTTCTTCCCAGTAATGATTCGATGAAACTAGATCACCAGGGATTGTAAATCCTGATAGCGATGCAAGTGCAATATTATGTGCACGAGAGACGCCAAATTCAATCATTCCACCACACCAAACTTGAATTTGATGATCCACACATAAATTATGAATACGTCTCGCATTTTCCATGCCGCCTACACGCCCCATTTTTATATTCATGATCCTGCAGCTGCCAAGCTTGATGGCACTATAAGCATCATGAAAGCTTGTTATACTTTCATCCAAACAAATCGGAGTCGAGATTTGCTTTTGTAACATTGCGTGATCAATTATATCCGTTACGGAAAGGGGCTGTTCAATCATCATTAATTTGAATTCATCTAGGGCCTTTAAATGATCTGCATCAGCTAGGGTATATGCTGAATTTGCGTCAGCCATGAGTGGAATATCGGGATAGACCTTTCTAATCTCCTTCAAAAGAACTACATCAATTTCAGGATTAATTTTTACTTTTATTCTTTGATAGCCTTGGTTTTGAAAAATCTCTATTTGTTTCAATGCTTTATGAATATCCTGTGTTGCGACAACAGCTCCCGCCGGAATTTCCCTTCTCGTACCACCAAGCAAACGGGAAAGCGACTGATTTTGCTTTTTTGCATACAAATCCCAAATCGCTGATTCTATGCCCGCCTTCGCCATTTCGTTCCTTCTTATTGAATCAAACAAACTAGATACTTCTTTTGGATGATTGATTTTTTCTTTGAAAAGCTTTGGAATTAAAAAATCCTTTAGCATATGTAATACGGTTGCCGTTGTTTCTTCTGTATACCATGGGGATGAAAAGGCGACTGCCTCTCCAAATCCAGATACACCATCCGCATCTACCACTTCAATTATAATCGATTGCCTTTTTTTCACCGTACCAAGATGAGTTGTAAATGGCTTTTTTAAAGGCATTTCAATGAGCGACAAGCAGACACGATTGATATGTAACATTTAATTCCTTCCTTCAATGAAAAGCCGTAATTTTTCTCGTACCAATTTATTCGCTGCATTTCGGGGCAATTCCTTTACTTTCATAATCTGTTTTGGAATTTTATAGGCAGCAAGCCTGCCGCTGCAAAAGTCGAGCAGTTCCTCTTCCGACACGTCTTCATGACTAACAATAAAAGCATACGCTACTTGCCCCCATTTTGGATCACTTACACCAGTCACTCCTGCCTCATGTACTGCTTCATGCGCCATTAGCACAGCTTCAATTTCAGCAGGATACACATTCTCTCCACCAGAAATGATCAAGTCTGAGCGCCGATCCTGGACATATAAAAATCCTTCTTCATCCAAATATCCAAGATCCCCCGTTAAAAACCATCCATCCTGAGAAGACTGTTCACGATTTAAATATCCAGGTGTAATGTTTGGACCTTTTAACGTGATTTCTCCAGTTTCTCCGGCTTTAGCCTCTTTCCCAGTACTGGTAAGGATTTTAATTTGCGCTGGAAATAGTGGCTTTCCAGCAGAACCAAGCTTGTTTAAACTGTCTTCAGGTGACAAAGTAACGATTTGTGAAGCTGTTTCAGTCATCCCATATGATTGAAAAACAGGGATTTGTTTTGCAACACATTCTTCAAGAATTGGTAGTGGTGCTGGCCCGCCGCCAAGGAGCATACAGCGGAAGTTTTCATGGTATACTTCATCTTTTAATTGTGTAAGCATGCGATTGAGCATGGCGGTGACAACAGACATGATTGTCACTTTTCCACTCTGTAAGATCGTATTAGCCAGCTTTTCATCGAACTCTTCTAATAAATATACAGGAATTCCATAAATTACACTTCTCATTAATATGGAAAGCCCACTTATATGAAAAATTGGAACTGAACAAAGCCAAGCATCTTTTTCTTGTATGCCAAGATTTAAAGATGATCCAATAGCACTCCACCAATGATTTCCATATGTTTGTTGGACTCCCTTTGGTTTACCGGTCGTTCCCGAAGTGTACATAATGGAACAGGTTTCATTGAGATTAAACTCAGAGCATATATAGACTGACTTTTTCTGAGAGGCAGTGAGATTCTTGATTGAACAAGTTTTGAATTCAGCGGAAAGTTCTATTTCATTCACAATTGCATCAAAATCACAATCGTAAAATAAACTGACAGCATGGCTATCTGTTAGTTGATAACTTAATTCAGATGCTGTAAGACGGCTATTCAGAAATACTATTTCTGCCCCAATCAATTGTAAGGCATGGATTAGGAAAACCGCATTTGGCCGGTTTTTCATTAGGATTGCAACCCTAGAATGACGAGAAATAGAAAGTCCACTTAGTTTCATTGCGAATTCTTGAACGATTTCCTTCATTTCTTCAAAAGACCAAGTTTGATCATTAAACACGATTGCAGTCCGTTTTGGTGTCAAATGTGCTCTTTGTAACAGCCAATTTGGAATCATTTCTCCCATTATTACATCTCCTACAATAAAATAAGGGCCTGAAGGATATTCCATCAGGCTTTAAACTTCAAATATTAAGGGAATCTAGGGAATTGTCCGAAGTCTGGCTTACGCTTCTCTTTAAACGCATCTCGGCCTTCCTTCGCTTCATCCGTCGTATAATAAAGGAGTGTTGCATCTCCAGCTAGCTGTTGAAGTCCTGCAAGACCATCTGTATCTGCATTAAATGCTGCTTTCAAAAAGCGTAATGCAGTAGGGCTTTTCTCAAGCATTTCTTCACACCATTTAACTGTTTCTTCTTCTAATTGTTCTAGTGGAACCACTGTGTTGACTAAGCCCATATCAAGTGCTTCCTGGGCATTATATTGACGGCATAAAAACCAGATTTCCTTCGCTTTTTTATGACCGATAATACGTGCCAAGTAACCAGCGCCATATCCTGCATCGAAACTACCCACTTTTGGACCAGTTTGTCCGAAAATAGCATTATCAGCTGCGATTGTTAAATCACAAACGACGTGAAGAACGTGTCCGCCGCCAATTGCATACCCGGCTACCATGGCGATAACTGGTTTCGGTATGACTCGTATAAGTCTTTGCAAGTCAAGGACATTTAGGCGCGGGATATTATCGTCGCCAACATATCCTCCATGTCCACGAACTTTTTGGTCCCCGCCTGAACAGAAAGCTTTACCTCCTGTACCAGTTAAAATAATCGCACCCACATTTTCATCATCTCGTGCATATGCAAAAGCATCGATTAGTTCCATGACGGTTTTTGGCGTAAATGCGTTATGTACTTCTGGTCGATTAATCGAAATTTTAGCAATCCCATTATATGTTTCGTATAAAATATCTTCGTATTCTCTTTCTTTCGTCCAATTAAATGACATCTTTATTTCCTCCTTTATCAATTCTTACGTAAAAACTCCCTTACCATTGTACCAAATTTTCTTGGATCCTCCACGTGAATTGCATGTCCAACTCCATCTACTTCGATAAGTTCCGATTTTGCCATTAATAATTTCATTTCTTTAGATATCGAGCAAAATTTAGGATCTTTCTCACCACATAGTAATAAGGCTGGTATTTCTATCTTATTTAGATCATCCCACCACGAAGGTTGCACGCCTGTCCCCATCCCTTTTAAACTATTTACTAATCCAATTGGGTTGTTTTTAAGCCGTTGTTGTCTAATTTGAAGCTTTACAGATTCTTCTATGCTTTTTTGTGTTTGAAACAAAGAGATGCTTTCCCAATAATGAACAAAGGCCTTTAATCCTTGTTGCATAATCATTTGACATAACTGATCATCTGCTTGTATACGTAAACTACGTTCTTCATCCGTCTTTAATCCTGGAGAGGCACTTTCAAGAATTAAGCTTTTCACCCGCTCAGGAAAAGCTATAGAGAAACTTAGGGCAAGTCTTCCTCCCATCGAATAGCCAAGAATATGTGCTTTATCTAATGAAAGGTGATTCATCAACAAACATATATGTGCAGTGACTTGTTCCATTGTATATTTACTTGATTCTATCGGTGATGCTGTGTTACCATGGCCGATAATATCAATTGAAATGATTTTGAAGCTTTCAATTAAATACGATTTAATTGAATCCCAAGTGGAACTATCTCCTGTAAATCCATGTAAAAGAATAAGAGGTTCCCCACTTCCAGAGACCTCATAATAATAATCAATGCCATCGACTGTAAATATCATTATTCAACATCCTGTAATAAAAGACTTATTTCCTGGGAAACCTTCTTCCACATTTCACGATGGGAGGACAAATTTTTTTCGCGATCTGTCGGAATCTCAATAACATTCAAACCCTCGTAGCTGACAGCATCTAGAACGGCCATTTTTAAACCTTCCCAATCCAAGATTTTTGTATACATGCCATGATACATTTGTACAGCATGTTCATAATTTAAGCCGGTAGGCGTCCCAAATAATATTTCAAAATGCCTCGGTTCACCATATTGTGGTAAATAGGAGAATATTCCTCCACCGTCATTATTAAGCAAGATGATGTTAATGTTTAATTTTTGCAATTTGGCCATCAGCAAACCGTTCAGATCATGAAAAAAGGAAAGATCACCAATAATGAGAAAAAGAGGTCTTTTATATACCGCTGCACCTAAAGCGCTGGAAACAACACCGTCAATTCCATTCGCACCTCTGTTTGCCATGACCGTAATATTTTTATTATTTTTATGAAAAAACGTATCCATATCCCTAATCGGCATACTATTTCCTACAAAAACAGTGCTCTCTACGGGAAGGAGATCGACTAACTCATAAACTGCTTTTCCTTCTTCAAGCTCTTCTGTTAATTCCATATGAGCAGCAATAACCTTCTTCGCCATTTCATCCATTTCCAGCCACTTTGATAGCCAGTTGAGTGAATGTGGCTCCACAATTAACGAAGCTAGTCCAGTACAAAAAGCTGTTTCGTTACTATGAATCATCGTTGTTCCAGAGTAATTTGGATCTCGCCAGCGCGATCCATTATCTACAACATAATGCTCGGCATCCATTTGTTTTTTTAAATATAGGGAAAGCGACTTCGATACTGGCATGCCCCCGAAGCGGATAATGACCTCAGGTTTTAACGCTGTTGCAGCCTCCTCTGTCCTTAAAATTGCATCATAGCTATCTATCACGGGCGTTTCAGACATAGAACTACTTCTAAGTTGAGAGAGTGGATCCGCTAAAATCGGGAAACCAAGTTTTTTTGCTAATATCGTAACAGCCTCGGTAAAATCATGTTCTTCTATTGGACCACAAATAATTAGTCCCTTCTCTTTTCCCTTTAATTGTTCTGCAATATTCTTTAATTTTCCATGTGGTAAAAAAAGGATGCCATCTTCAATAGCAATTGATTCCTCTTCTTCATTAAAAGGATAAGGGTCAAGCACCGGTAGAAGTGGTTCCCGTAAAGGGAAATTTAAATGAACTGGGCCTTTATTTTGTCCTAACGCTTCTTTCACAGCTCGTCTCGCTGTTGTTTTAGCATATTTAAACTGTTCCATTCCAGTTTCCGGCAACGCCATTTCTGCAAACCAGTTTACATGGCTCCCATATAAATGAAGTTGGTCAATCGCCTGTGGAGCTCCAACATCACGAAGCTCATGGGGGCGGTCTGCCGTCATCACAATAAGAGGGACACCGGAAAGACTGGCCTCGATTACAGCAGGATAATAATTAGCGGCTGCAGTTCCAGAAGTACAAAGCAGGCCAACCGGATTTTCTGAAGCCTTTGCGATCCCTAAAGCGAAAAATCCAGCGGAACGTTCATCAACATTCATAAATACTCTTACATCTCGATGCTCTGAAAACATTAAAGCAAGAGGAGTAGAGCGTGACCCAGGACTAATGACAACATCCTTAACACCAGCCTGGACGAGACCTGTTATAAATGCTGCTAAATATTTAGTGAGTGCTTCCTGATGGCTCATACATTCTCTCCTCCGGTTGCCTTTAGCATAGGTTGAAACTTAATCCTTGTTTCTTTTAATTCTTCCTTTGAAACAGAGTCTGATACTAATCCACATCCTGCATATAAATATGCTTTATTTCCATTTAATAATCCGGAACGAATACCCACAGCAAACTCACCATTCCCTAAATAATCAGTCCATCCAATTGGAGCCGCATAAAACCCTCTGTCCATATTTTCCTTTTCTCGAATGATTTCTAGGGCTGCTTTCGTCGGAACTCCACCTAAAGCAGGTGTGGGATGCAGTTTTTCCACAACATTTAATAATGAAAATTCCTTATTTGCTATCCCTACTACTGGAGTATATAAATGCTGGATATCGGGCATTTTCATAAGAATCGGTTCTTCAGGAATCTCGAGTTCAGTACAATAAGGCTTTAGTGCATCCTCAATCATTGATACGACTAATTCGTGTTCAAATAAGTTTTTTTGATCTTTTAAAAGTGCTTCTCCAAGCAATTGATCTTCATGGTCATTTTCATTACGGCCAATCGATCCCGCTAAACATGTAGATAAAACATGATTACCTGTCTTTTTAATTAGCCTCTCCGGCGATGCACCAAGAAAACAACTGCCACCGACTTCTAAAGCAAATACGAAGCTCGTCGGCTGCTGTTTAAGCAGTTGTTTGATTATATAAGATGATTGTGCACGCTCCTCAAACTCAAGCAGCAATTTTCGCGCTAAAACAACTTTTTTAACATTAGACTTCTTTAATATATTTACGATCTCTTCTACGGAATGAACCCAATCCTCCGGTGCTATTTCTTTACATGCCTTTATTTTAATAGGATTTTCCTGATATAAAATGCTGTCATTCGTTAATTGTTGCACAAAGTTATTCGCTTTTTCCCGCAATGTTTCAATAGAAAAGGAATCATTACATACTGCATTTACCGTTATATAATACTGATCTTCAGCGACGGTTAGCATATAAGAGGGCAAGTATAAAGTGGAGTGTCCAAATTTCTCCCATTCCATCTCTTTTTCATTATCTGGATCAAATGAAAAACCTCCAAATAACAGCGGCCCTGTGCCCCGGACTCCCGAGGAATTTTTAATTTCGGCATCCCTTAAGAGCTGATACCATAGCTCGTTTGTCACTTGGAACCTGTTTTCGTCTCCATCTACTGAAAGCATGGCAGCAATTCCTAATCCTACTGCCCCAAAAAGACCATCAGAGCTTTTCCAAAAAAATCTTTCTCCAGTAAACGATGATGATTTATAATTAAAAAAATCCATAGGATCATAAGAATCTATTGGAAGGGTAATACTGTAAAGTTTGTTTTCCCCATTAGGTTTGCTATGTAAAGCATCATCATTGATTGTCTGCAATATTTTTGTCAATATAATCTCTCCAAAAACTTTAATACTTTTTTCACTTCTTTATTATATATGAATATCGAATCTAAATGTAGCATTCATACTTACTGAAAACATTTCCCTTATTTCCCTAATTAAATGGATTGACACAAGCGCACTCATTACCTACACTTTATAGGGGATTGATTTTTCTTAGTTTGATTTTAAATGCTTCGTTTTATTTGTACTATTTTAAGGGAGAGACAAGCAATGAATATACAGACAAATTCTGTCGTTCCAGCAGATAAAGGTTGGCGGGTTTGGTGGCAATTAAGCCGTCCACATACATTGACTGCCGCTTTTATCCCTGTTTTATTAGGAACGGCCTTAGCCATAAAAAGTGGCCCATTTCATATTCCATTATTTATCGCTATGCTCGTGGCGAGCTTACTCATTCAAACTGCGACTAATATGTTTAATGAGTATTTTGATTATGCCAGGGGGCTTGATCATGAAAACTCCGTTGGAATCGGTGGGGCCATTGTCCGAAACGGAGTAAAACCGAAGACGGTGCTATACTTAGGTTTCGTTCTGTTCGGCATAGCCATCGGATTAGGATTGTATATAACAATTAACAGCAGTTGGTGGATCGCTGTCATCGGAGTGATCTGCATGGCTGTAGGATACTTTTATACAGGTGGGCCTAGACCCATTGCCTACACCCCTTTCGGCGAATTAATGTCCGGTTTCTTTATGGGTGTCGTCATCATCCAAATTTCTTATTTTATTCAGACTAGCTATATCTCAAAAATCAGTATTCTTGTATCTATCCCCGTTTCTATATTGATTGGAAGCATCATGCTAGCAAATAATATACGGGATTTGGATGGAGATCAAGAAAATGGCCGTAAAACCCTCGCAATTATTATTGGGAGACAAAAAGCAATTGGCCTTTTAGCAGGTATGTTTATCCTTTCTTACAGCTGGATTATCTTTTTAATCTTTTTTACAGAAACATCATTTTGGCTGTTAATTACATTTATTAGCATTCCTAAAGCTTTAAAAGCAGTCAAGGGTTTCATTGGAAAAACGGAACCAATTCAGATGATGCCGGCGATGAAAGCAACCGCTCAGACGAATACAATCTTCGGTTTTCTTATGGCAATCGGACTTTTCATAAGTTATTTTGCTTAAACACTTGTCTTAATGACAAGTGTTTTTTTATATTTAGGCTACCCTGAAAATAAACGGAACAATTCCGTTTATTTTGGGAAATACCCATATTTCCTTAAATATAAGGGAAGATTTTCCGTTTTTATGGTCCAAGTCTTTGGATTTTATTATATTTAGAGCAGTTTACCGGAATATCTCCTCTTATTTCTGCTTCATAAGCTGGTTTATTTACAATAACCGGAAATTCTCCGCCTATTTATTCTCAATACCAACACGAAAATCAACAATAAATAATAACGGAGCCTGTATTTAAAAAGAAAATATAGATTTCTAAAAGGTCTTATTTCTTGATGTGATGACATTTTTGTCCAGCTCCAGCACTTCCGCTTTTCAAAAGATGTTTACCTCTTTGCAAAAAAAGGAAACTATAAGGAAATGGTTGTTTGCAAACAATAGGTCATACTAGAAATGAATTGATATAAAGGATGTGATGGAAATGCTGACACAACAACAATTAGCAAGTTTAAAAAATGAACTTTTAGAGATAAAGAAGGAATTGACCCATAATATTCATGAAGATGAAGAAACAGTTGGAAGCGGCAATGCAAGAGAAAGTGAATTATCGATGTATGACAATCACCCCGCAGATATGGGAACAGAACTATTCGAACGGGAAAGAGACTTTGCTCTTGCCATCCATTCTGAATCAGAACTAGTGAAGGTGGATCAAGCACTTGAAGCAATAGAAGCCGGGACGTATGGAAAATGTGAAGAATGTGGCAAAGAAATACCTTATGAACGGCTCCAAGCAATACCGAATACAACCTTTTGTGTAGAGCATTCCCCTGAACAAATTTTACCTACTGACCGCCCAGTCGAAGAAGAACTATTAAAGCCTGCTGTTGACAATTCATTTGCCTACCGTGACAAAAGAAGTGAAGTTAAAGATTATCACGATAGTTTTCAGGAAGTAGCCAGGTACGGTACATCAGAAACTCCCTCCGATTTTGAAGGAGACTTTAATGACTATGATGATTTATACGAAGGTGAAATAAAAGATGGGTTTACGGAAGAATACGAAACCTTTATTGGAACAGATTTAGACGGAAAAGGTGTTAAAACATATACGTCTGAAGAAAAGATGGAATACGAAGAAATATTGGATAAAGAAGGAATTGAAGCGCCATTTGGAGATGTTCCGTATAAGTATACCGATGGCTATGTAGATGAGGACGAATAAAAAATATAACAAAAAACCATCTTATTGATGGTTTTTTTGTTATATTGATGACCCCTACGGGATTCGAACCCGTGTTACCGCCGTGAAAGGGCGGTGTCTTAACCGCTTGACCAAGGGGCCAATAAAAAATGTATGGCGGAGAAGGAGGGATTTGAACCCTCGCGCCGCTTACGCGACCTATGCCCTTAGCAGGGGCACCTCTTCAGCCTCTTGAGTACTTCCCCATATTAACTACTCCGCAGGTAGGATTCGAACCTACGACCGATCGGTTAACAGCCGATAGCTCTACCACTGAGCTACTGCGGAATGGTGGGCCTGAGTGGACTCGAACCACCGACCTCACGCTTATCAGGCGTGTGCTCTAACCAGCTGAGCTACAGGCCCATATTTTAAAATATGGAGCGGGTGAAGGGAATCGAACCCTCATCAACAGCTTGGAAGGCTGTGGTTTTACCACTAAACTACACCCGCATGTATTAATATCATAACACAAAATAATTTGGGGCGACTAGTGGGAATCGAACCCACGATGTCGGAGCCACAATCCGATGCGTTGACCATTTCGCCATAGCCGCCATTCTTTTGCACCGTATGATTTAAATGGTGGCTCAGGACGGAATCGAACCGCCGACACAAGGATTTTCAGTCCTTTGCTCTACCGACTGAGCTACTGAGCCACTATTATGGCGGTCCGGACGGGACTCGAACCCGCGACCTCCTGCGTGACAGGCAGGCATTCTAACCAACTGAACTACCGGACCAGGGTTTTTTCAAATGAAATTTGAAAATAACCTACATTACCTTCGAGTTCACTCGAAAATAACTTACATTATTTTTCAAATGAAATTTAAAAATAACCTTCATTACCTTCAAGTTTATTTGAAAGCAACTTAATTGCGGGGGCAGGATTTGAACCTGCGACCTTCGGGTTATGAGCCCGACGAGCTACCGGACTGCTCCACCCCGCGATAATAAAAAGATAAATCATATGGCGGAGGAAGAGGGATTCGAACCCCCGCGCGGTTTAACCCGCCTGTCGGTTTTCAAGACCGATCCCTTCAGCCGAACTTGGGTATTCCTCCATATGTCAAGAATAATGGTGGACCTTGTAGGACTCGAACCTACGACCGGACGGTTATGAGCCGTCTGCTCTAACCAGCTGAGCTAAAGGTCCAATAAATGGTAGCGGCGGAGGGGATCGAACCCACGACCTCACGGGTATGAACCGTACGCTCTAGCCAGCTGAGCTACGCCGCCATTATTGTTGTTCTTTTACATAAAAATGGTGGAGCCTAGCGGGATCGAACCGCTGACCTCCTGCGTGCAAAGCAGGCGCTCTCCCAGCTGAGCTAAGGCCCCAAACATAATTTCAGTAGTGGTCGGGAAGACAGGATTCGAACCTGCGACCCCTTGGTCCCAAACCAAGTGCTCTACCAAGCTGAGCTACTTCCCGAAATTTTATATATTTTATAAAGTTATATTGGCGCGCCCGAAAGGAGTCGAACCCATAACCTTCTGATCCGTAGTCAGACGCTCTATCCAATTGAGCTACGGGCGCATGTATAGAAAGTTACTTGCTTGAGAAAAATTACTCTGAGAAATATTTATACTGTTAGGTTATTTTGCTGAAGCAAATTTTAATGGAAGGTTATTTTGCTGAAGCAAAAAACCTTAATGCCGAGAACCGGAATCGAACCGGTACGGTAGTCACCTACCGCAGGATTTTAAGTCCTGTGCGTCTGCCAGTTCCGCCACCCCGGCATAAGTTGGAGCGGAAGACGGGATTCGAACCCGCGACCCCCACCTTGGCAAGGTGGTGTTCTACCACTGAACTACTTCCGCGTGGTTTAACAACTCTCAACAAAAGCTAATAATGCGGGTGAAGGGAGTCGAACCCCCACGCCTTACGGCACTAGATCCTAAGTCTAGCGTGTCTGCCAGTTCCACCACACCCGCAAAGGGTAATTTATTTGCTGTCGCAAATTAAGGTAAGTTATTTTGCCTGCGGCAAAAAACTTTGGTGAGCCATGCAGGATTCGAACCTGCGACCCTCTGATTAAAAGTCAGATGCTCTACCGACTGAGCTAATGGCTCGTACAATTAAACAGGACTGGTGCCGGCCAGAGGACTTGAACCCCCAACCTACTGATTACAAGTCAGTTGCTCTACCAATTGAGCTAGGCCGGCATATGGTGGAGGATGACGGGATCGAACCGCCGACCCTCTGCTTGTAAGGCAGATGCTCTCCCAGCTGAGCTAATCCTCCAAAATCAAAATGTTAAAATTATGTATGCCTGGCAACGTCCTGCTCTTGCAAGGGGAGTCCCCTTACTACCATCGGCGCTGAAGAGCTTAACTTCCGTGTTCGGGATGGGAACGGGTGTGACCTCTTCGCCATCGTCACCAGACA
>NZ_JANJGU010000041.1 GCF_024626525.1 Lederbergia panacisoli | reverse complement strand
TATAAACGATCACCATAAGAAGGTAGCACATAAACTCATTTCCCTACACAACGAAAAACCACATTTTATGAAAATACCAGTATATAGTTTTGAGGAAATTAGGAAAGGGTTTATATGTGCATTTTGTAGTTCAATGAATATTGAAAGAAAAAGATCGGTATTACAATGTAAAAACTGTGAAAATATAGAAGGTATAGAATTAGCAATTTTAAGATCCGTGGATGAATATACACTTCTTTTTCCTGACAGAAAAATCACAACTAGGGATATTTTTGAATGGTGTGCAGGGGTAATATCTAAAAATTTAATTCAAAGAATATTAATAAAGAATTTTAATATTAAGGAAAATGCCAAGGCTACGTATTATGAGAGAAAAGATTAAAAGTTCATTATACTAATAGATTGGGACGGAAAAAAGAAACTTATCGAATATACGTTGCGAATAGACTCGAATCACACCTGCCCCTGGTCCGTGTTCCAATCCCGAATTAGCGTTGCGATTGAGTTCGAATCACACCGGACCGCGGTTCAATCCCGAATTAGCGTTGCGATTGAGTTCGAATCACCCCGGACCGTGTTCCATTTCTGAATTAGCGTTGCGATTAGGCTCGAATCACACCGGAACACGGTCCAATCCTGAATTATCGTTGCGATTAGGCTCGAATCACACCGGACCATGGTTCAATCCTGAATTAGCGTTGCGATTGAGTTCGAAT
>NZ_JANJGU010000040.1 GCF_024626525.1 Lederbergia panacisoli | reverse complement strand
ATGTATTCAGAAATGGATCCTACCCCATTACGGGCAGGGGGTTCCCCCATTCGGAAATCTCCGGATCAAAGCTTGCTTACAGCTCCCCGAAGCATATCGGTGTTAGTCCCGTCCTTCATAGGCTCCTAGTGCCAAGGCATCCACCGTGCGCCCTTTCTAACTTAATCATTCGGTCAAAAATAAGCGGCGCATTTCTTCGTCAGCTGCCTTCGCTCACATCCTCACGCATGAAAAACATGCGCTCCGGTGTTCACTCAGTTGCTTCCTCGAACTGCTTGCTTCTTTTTGCCCGACCATAAAAGGTCTGCATACTTATGGAAATCTCCATAAAGTGATGTTTCTTGGTTTGTTTCTCTTATTATCTGGTTTTCAAAGAACGAATAATTGGTGGAGCCTAGCGGGATCGAACCGCTGACCTCCTGCGTGCAAAGCAGGCGCTCTCCCAGCTGAGCTAAGGCCCCTTTAAAATAGAAAATCCCCATTCCAAATAGAACAAATGTGGGATGGTGGGCCTGAGTGGACTCGAACCACCGACCTCACGCTTATCAGGCGTGTGCTCTAACCAGCTGAGCTACAGGCCCACATTGTATATATAAAGAGAATTTAATCTTTCAAAACTGAACGAAACATAAACGTCTTCTTATCAACACTCGGTTGATATAGATTCCTTAGAAAGGAGGTGATCCAGCCGCACCTTCCGATACGGCTACCTTGTTACGACTTCACCCCAATCATCTGTCCCACCTTCGGCGGCTGGCTCCCGTAAGGGTTACCCCACCG
>NZ_JANJGU010000039.1 GCF_024626525.1 Lederbergia panacisoli | reverse complement strand
TCCACTAGCATTGCATATGTATCCACAGGCCAAAAAATAAATTTAATTTACCTCCTATTAATTGGAATAATAGGGGGCCATTTTATGGACGAAAGCAAAAAAGTCTCCTAAACTAGAAGTTGAACCCACGTTATCCGTGACTGCTACCAAAGGAGACTTTCATGGATAACATCATATCAAATCAGAGTGTATTTAGTAAATGCTTATCTTTCTTACCGTTTGAAACATTTAAGTGTTCGTACTTAGACAACGGCGTAAAAAAACTGACCACGGCTAATTTAATGAAGATTTGTGTCACCATGCAATTGGGAAATTGGAAATCCTACGAGGAAACAGAAGAGCGTATTCGTGCCATGGAAGGTACAGAGGAACTGTTTGGCCTAACCAGTATTAGTGCTTCTCAACTATGTCGTCGAGTCAATGCTTTACCTTCAATCCTACCACGGCAGTTATTTCTTGCCGCTGTTACCCAATTGAATAAGCTGACGAGTAAAGGAAAAGGGATCCCTTCTTTAGGTCGTCTTCATCTCGTAGATTCTTCTTCTCTGCTTCTTGGACCTACACTAGGAAAGTGGACGTATTTTACAAAGCATAGTAATTGCGTGAAGCTACATACTCGGATTGTGGTAACGGATCCCGGCACAGCTTATCCCGACATGGTCATTCCTTCTACAGGTAATGTGGATGATCGTGAAGTCATGCTTGAGCTCGTAATAGATCCTCATGCGACCCATGTGATGGACCGTGGCTATGTGGATTACAAAAAAATGGACCATTGGGT
>NZ_JANJGU010000038.1 GCF_024626525.1 Lederbergia panacisoli | reverse complement strand
GCTGCAGCACTAAAGGGCGGAAACCCTCTAACACTTAGCACTCATCGTTTACGGCGTGGACTACCAGGGTATCTAATCCTGTTCGCTCCCCACGCTTTCGCGCCTCAGCGTCAGTTACAGACCAAAGAGCCGCCTTCGCCACTGGTGTTCCTCCACATCTCTACGCATTTCACCGCTACACGTGGAATTCCGCTCTTCTCTTCTGCACTCAAGTTTCCCAGTTTCCAATGACCGCTCACGGTTGAGCCGCGAGATTTCACATCAGACTTAAGAAACCGCCTGCGCGCGCTTTACGCCCAATAATTCCGGACAACGCTTGCCACCTACGTATTACCGCGGCTGCTGGCACGTAGTTAGCCGTGGCTTTCTGGTCAGGTACCGTCACGGTACCGGCAGTTACTCCGATACTTGTTCTTCCCTGATAACAGAGTTTTACGATCCGAAAACCTTCATCACTCACGCGGCGTTGCTCCGTCAGACTTTCGTCCATTGCGGAAGATTCCCTACTGCTGCCTCCCGTAGGAGTCTGGGCCGTGTCTCAGTCCCAGTGTGGCCGATCACCCTCTCAGGTCGGCTACGCATCGTTGCCTTGGTGAGCCGTTACCTCACCAACTAGCTAATGCGCCGCGGGCCCATCTGTAAGTGATAGCCGAAACCATCTTTCAACCTCTCCTCATGCGAGAAAAGAAGTTATCCGGTATTAGCTCCGGTTTCCCGAAGTTATCCCAGTCTTACAGGCAGGTTGCCCACGTGTTACTCACCCGTCCGCCGCTAACTTTTGGGAGCAAGCTCCCAAAAGTCCGCTCGACTTGCATGTATTAGGCACGCCGCCAGCGTTCGTCCTGAGCCAGGATCAAACTCTCATTAAAGTAGTTT
>NZ_JANJGU010000037.1 GCF_024626525.1 Lederbergia panacisoli | reverse complement strand
AGGTGCCCGTACCGCAAACCGACACAGGTAGGCGAGGAGAGAATCCTAAGGTGATCGAGAGAACTCTCGTTAAGGAACTCGGCAAAATGACCCCGTAACTTCGGGAGAAGGGGTGCTCCTAGGGGTGAATAGCCCTAGGGAGCCGCAGTGAATAGGCCCAGGCGACTGTTTAGCAAAAACACAGGTCTCTGCGAAGCCGCAAGGCGAAGTATAGGGGCTGACGCCTGCCCGGTGCTGGAAGGTTAAGAGGAGCGCTTAGGTGCAAACCGAAGGTGCGAATTGAAGCCCCAGTAAACGGCGGCCGTAACTATAACGGTCCTAAGGTAGCGAAATTCCTTGTCGGGTAAGTTCCGACCCGCACGAAAGGCGCAACGATCTGGGCACTGTCTCAACGAGAGACTCGGTGAAATTATAGTACCTGTGAAGATGCAGGTTACCCGCGACAGGACGGAAAGACCCCGTGGAGCTTTACTGCAGCCTGATATTGAATGTTGGTGCAGCTTGTACAGGATAGGTAGGAGCCTTGGAAACCGGAGCGCCAGCTTCGGTGGAGGCATCGGTGGGATACTACCCTTGCTGTACTGACCTTCTAACCCGCACCCGTGATCCGGGTGGGAGACAGTGTCTGGCAGGCAGTTTGACTGGGGCGGTCGCCTCCTAAAGAGTAACGGAGGCGCCCAAAGGTTCCCTCAGAATGGTTGGAAATCATTCGCAGAGTGTAAAGGCACAAGGGAGCTTGACTGCGAGACCTACAAGTCGAGCAGGGACGAAAGTCGGGCTTAGTGATCCGGTGGTTCCGCATGGAAGGGCCATCGCTCAACGGATAAAAGCTACCCCGGGGATAACAGGCTTATCTCCCCCAAGAGTTCACATCGACGGGGAGGTTTGGCACCTCGATGTCGGCTCATCGCATCCTGGGGCTGTAGTCGGTCCCAAGGGTTGGGCTGTTCGCCCATTAAAGCGGTACGCGAGCTGGGTTCAGAACGTCGTGAGACAGTTCGGTCCCTATCCGTCGCGGGCGCAGGAAATTTGAGAGGAGCTGTCCTTAGTACGAGAGGACCGGGATGGACGCACCGCTGGTGTACCAGTTGTCTTGCCAAAGGCATCGCTGGGTAGCTATGTGCGGACGGGATAAGTGCTGAAAGCATCTAAGCATGAAGCCCCCCTCAAGATGAGATTTCCCATAGCGCAAGCTAGTAAGATCCCTGAAAGATGATCAGGTTGATAGGTCCGGTGTGGAAGTGTGGCGACACATGGAGCTGACGGATACTAATCGATCGAGGACTTAATCAAATA
>NZ_JANJGU010000036.1 GCF_024626525.1 Lederbergia panacisoli | reverse complement strand
TGGACTTCTGTCAATATAATGGACAAAAATTAGCCAAGTTTTGACGTATCTTTTTACTTCCGCGCTCCGTTTCACTTCGCTTGGAGGCCTCTGCATAAAGGAAGGGTCAAAAAGCGAACCCTTCCTTTACGCAGAGGTAAATTGGTTCTGATTGGCATATTCCTTTTGTGTCAATTCATAGGCCAATTCGTAGTCATTTGGTGTGGCATATCCAAGCGTTGAATGGATTCTTTTCCTGTTATAAAATTCAATATAAAAATGAACGGCTGCCATTGCCTCAGCCTTTGTTTTAAACACCCATTTGTAAAGATACTCCTTCTTTAAAGAAGCAAAAAATGATTCTACACAAGCATTATCATAAGGTGTAGCCTTTCTACTCATACTTATAGTTGCTTTTGCATCTTCAAGAGCCTCAATATATTTCTTTGAACAATACTGAGATCCTCTGTCTGAATGATGAATCCATCCTTTCTGCGGATTACGGAGTGCCAATGCCTTCTCTAACGCTCGCAGAGGCAGAGTATGGCCCATACGATCATCCATCTCGTAGCTAATAACACGTTTGGAAAATAGGTCGATTACAGGATTTAAATACATGAAACCTTCTCCAGTATGAATATACGTAATATCTGTTGCCCAAGCGCGATTGGGAGCGTCTGGTTGAAATTCCCGGTTTAATTCATTATCAAATACACGTAGGTGGTGGTTAGAGTCCGTTGTATGAATCCATTTTTTCTGTGGCGTTGCGAAAAGACCTAGTTCTCTCATACGGTTCGCCACCTTTTTCTGTGAAACTACTATTTTGTCTTTATATACTAGTAATCTATGAATTCTTGGACTTCCGTATGTCCCAAGATTGTCACTAAAGTGAAAGAGAATTCTTTCGTCCAATAAACGATTCCATTTTTCTTTTTCCGTTTCGCCACGACTCTGGCGCGCTGTATACGCATAGTATCCCGATTTTGACACACCAAGCACTTCGCACATCTTCGTAATGGTGTGTTCACGCTGGTGTTGCTCAATGAAAGCAAACTTTAGTTCTTTCCTTGCGTGAAGATGTGCATGGCTTTTTTTAATATTTCAATTTCTTCCTGGAGATCTAACTTTTCTTTCAATTCTGCTTCATATAAATCTCTATATTCAGAAGCAGTCAATAGTTGGTTTTGAGTTGCCTTTTCAGCTTCTCTTTCCTTTTTACGATAGACCTTTACCCAATTTGCAAGAGTATCATAAGGAATATTCAACTCGTTACTAACATCTACCATTCTACGCCCATCTTTTACAATTAATTTTGTGACATACTCTTTAAATACTGCATCATAAGATTTGTACGTTGCCATGTGGAAACACGCCCTTTTGTATGTTATTTATGATTTAAACATACGTCAATTCTGTCGTCCACTATTTATACTACATCCA
>NZ_JANJGU010000035.1 GCF_024626525.1 Lederbergia panacisoli | reverse complement strand
CGTATTGTCAAAACATCTATAGTAAAAAGTTAATAATTCCTTGATATAAAAGGGTTTATAAGCAAAAAACTTGCCACCCCCATAATTTTAGGATAAAAGTGAGGTTACCACACACACACCAAAATCCCTAAAATAGGAAGTGACAAGTTGTACCCTCAATTATTAACTTATTTACTCGAATTTATCAAGTACCAAGAACAAATTATTCGTTATTTATTGACTCTTCTTGTAGGTAAAAATATGTTTGAGAAACCAACGGAAGAGCCTGTTAATATGCCTTATCGAAAGCTTCAGGTAGATGATCTTCCGATCATTGAAACTATTGAACAGCTTGACTACAAAATTCTTTTACAAGAGTACTATGAGCAGCACGGAAAGCCTCTCAAACCGGTTCAAAGGCGAGCTAATTCAAAAGTGTCAGTACCTAAATCAATGAACTGTCCGCGGTGTGGTGCTCCTTCGGACTTTCTTTATGCAAATAATGGAGATAAAGGTCAGTTTCAGTGTAAGGTATGTTCTTGTCTATTCAGTGATAAGAACCGTTTTTCTAAAGAGGCTATTTTAAAATGCCCCCACTGTGCCAGAACTCTTGAGAAGATCAAGGAACGGAAAGATTTTTCCGTTTTCAAGTGTAAAAATAATGACTGTTCCTATTATCAAAAAAAGCTGCAGGCGATGTCTCCTCAGGAGAAAAAACGATATAAGAAAGATCCCCAAGCATTTAAATTACGGTATATTTTTCGTCAGTTTCATATCGACTTTTTACCTTTGTCTAAACAATCACCAGAACTTCCAAAGGTAGATTTGTCTAAAATACAAGCTTCACCGCATACATTGGGCTTGATTTTGACTTACCATATAAACTATGGCCTTTCGGCCCGAAGAACGGCAGCCATTATGCAGGATGTCCATGGTGTAGCGGTTTCCCATCAGACCGTACTGAATTACGAAAACAGTGTGGCTCTCTTGCTTAAACCTTATGTGGATCATTATCCATATGAGCTTTCCGATCAATTCTGCGGTGATGAAACCTATATCAAAGTGAACGGAAAATGGCATTACCTATTTTTCTTCTTTGATGCCATAAAGAAGATTATTCTTTCCTACCCAGTGTCCCCCAATCGAGATACAGCATCGGCGATTCGGGCGATTGATGAAGTGTTGGTGAAGATGAAGGAGATTCCAAAAAATCTTACTTTTGTAGTGGATGGAAATCCAATCTACCTCCTGGCTCAACATTTTTTCGCCCAGCACGATATTAGGTTTGATGTGAAGCAAGTCATTGGATTGACGAATGAAGATCCTGTATCAACCGAATATAGGTATTTAAAACAAATCATCGAGAGACTAAACCGAACATTCAAAGGTAACTATCGCTCCACACATGGCTTTGGATCCGAACAAGGATCCGTTTCTTATGTCACGTTGTTTGTGGCTTACTTTAACTTTCTACGCCCTCATGCGTCCCTGGAAGGCAAGGTACCCGTTGTCAATCCGGAGTTATCAGGGTTGCCAACGATGCCTGCTCGATGGACAAAACTCATTGGGTTAGCCCAACGATGGATTGCCGAACAAAGATCTGCCTAACTTTTTGTTTAGCAGAGCCCTTAAGCTTTTGAACTGTTTAGCAATCGGCGGAGCGAACTCTTGACAAACCGAACTTGCCAATGGTTTAAAATTAGAAAAACCAAGGGCCTATTTGGTCTGCCTTCTTTTTGTCCCCTTCGCCCTTGTTACCCTGAATTCAAACCATTGGCGTGTTTGTCAAGGGCGATTGCGGAGTCATTCCACTAATAACTGGAAAGGGAACTGAGTATCTATTGAGTTTTCATAGAACTTTTGACACTACC
>NZ_JANJGU010000004.1 GCF_024626525.1 Lederbergia panacisoli | reverse complement strand
TTCGCCCTTGTTACCCTGAATTCAAACCATTGGCGTGTTTGTCAAGGGCGATTGCGGAGTCATTCCACTAATAACTGGAAAGGGAACTGAGTATCTATTGAGTTTTCATAGAACTTTTGACACTACCAATCTAGCTGGCTTATACTTTTTTTCTTGAAGGGCTGTTAGCGGCAATATTAACCGTCATTGTGACATGGCTTACTTTTTCCTGAGTGGCCGTAAATGATTGTTCCAGTGTAGAAAACACCTCATGGGCGTCCCCATCAAGCCGGCTCGCGTAGTGAATGCCTCCTGAGATCGTTTCTTTTTCCTTCGCAATCTCAATCGCCTCCGCAATCAAATCCATGTAACGTGAATCATTCATCGGATAGAGTGCAAACTGGGTTGGCGCCTCTATTTTTATATGTGACAACGCTGCTTCATTCATGCACTCATCATCTACCGACATATACGAATCTCCATCTGAATCACCGGGACAACCAATTGAAAAACTCCCATTCAATACAACATGCAACCCTGTTTTTGCGGCATGTAAATACACGGCTTTCGCGACATCAAATACATGCACAGCCTTCCCGCGAATACACGTACTAATATCATCTGTTTTCAACCACACTTTCGATGTATTCGTCTCACCTAAAGCACCCTTGATCACATCGACAAACTGGTCACTCATTGGATAAAGTGAAAACCTGAAACCAACAATTCGACTTGTTCCACAAACAGATTGAGACAACATGTATACCTCCAATTTTTTTGTATTCACTACAATAAAAAAACTGCATCTTAATGGAAGATGCAGCAATGTACGGAATAGCAAAACAATACCGTCAACAGCCGCACTTCCCCACGCTGGCATTATCCAGATCGGGTAATAAGGGATTAGAACGCTCCTCCTCGCTCTTCTCAGCCTTTACGGCTCCCCTAGTGCAACAATCCCTATGCAATTTTTATCACTCGCCATTTATCGTAGCTAGTAAATATAAAAAAGTAAATATCCCTAAGTACCTAGTATAGAAGTCCAGTGCCTGGCACCCGAACAATTCTGAATTGTTTCGAAGTTGTTTGAGTGCCTGGCACCGAAACAATTAGGGCCATAGAAGTTCATGGGTCCATTGGTTATTATGGAGCCGATATTGTAGTCTAGTGTGTTTGCGTGCGGTATTGCCTTGCCAAAATTCAACTTGGTTGGCATGGACACAGTATAGTTTCCATTGCGGGTATACCAAATCGGGGTTGCTTTTGATGATATCAATTTTTTGGTCGAAAGCATTGTCTAATTCTTCTTTGTTCAAAAGGAGATTACTTTGCTTGGCAATCATTGCAGCTGCACGCGCCATCTCGCTTCTTTCTAAAAAGTCGGCCGAGCTCCTTTCGCTTCCCGTTTCAACGGCAGTCCCTCGTATCCTTACTTGCTTTCCAAGGGTGGGCCAGTAAAAGGTAAGAGCCACCTTTGATTGTTCAGCTAATTGTTGCCCTTTTCTACTCTCGGAACTAGTCGCAAAATACCATCCATTATCGTCAATATTTTTTAAAATTAATACTCGCGCGTCTGGATACCCATCATGATCAACGGTAGAAATCGTCATCGCGTGTGGTTCAAGTATGTCCTCCCTGATTGCTATATATAGCCAGTTTATAAATAACTCGTGAGGAGTTTCCGGAACATCATCTGTATGAAAATCACTAAATGAACCGCTTAATACTTCCAGGTTTCTGAGAAGATTTTTTATATTTTTCAAATCATACATCTCCTTTCAGCATCTGGTGCCTGGCACTAATTAAGTAGGCCCATAAAATTCTTTCTGTATTTCCAAATTAACATGACCTCAATCAGAATTAGCAATAAAGCAAGTGGAAGAAGCGCGTGATCTACGAAAATATGAAACGCCAGAATGTTAATAATAATTGGTGCTAGAATCGTTAAAGCTAAAGGGATGAAACGGCGAATTAACAAAAGAATGCCGCAAATAATTTCTGGCGTTTTTTCTAGGACTAGCAAATAGCCAGTTCCCAAAAATTCCATTGCCTTTGGACTAGTTGGAAAAAT
Organism: Lederbergia panacisoli; assembly: GCF_024626525.1. Lineage (GTDB taxonomy): Bacteria > Bacillota > Bacilli > Bacillales > Bacillaceae_C > Lederbergia > Lederbergia panacisoli. Next base: position 325,148 of record NZ_JANJGU010000004.1, on the reverse strand, counting down.
AGGATTGAATCCGAACAAAACAAAATACCCATTCAGACCGGCACATAAAAAGACCAAACCGAGTACTATTTCTGAAACCCGAAAAATAAAACCCTTCATATAATCAGCTCCTAGTTTCATTTTTTTCCCTACACCGGAAACTCTTGATTAAATTTAATACTAGCAAAAATAAACAAAAGTCTACCAAACATCCAAAACGGCCCCCAAAAAAAAGAGCCTTCACTTAAGTGCATAACCATCAATCTGCAATATGACCTAGGAAGAGCATCTCTCAATCTACTTTCCTAAAAATCCGTAATATTCCTCCATTGTCTTTCCGCTTTTGAACATTTTAGTTGCACGTTCTACCCCAACATAACGAAAATGCCATGGCTCATACATGTAGCCTGTTACGGATTCTTTCCCTTTTGGATAGCGCATGATGAATCCAAAGCGGTGTGCATTTGCTGCTAACCATTTCCCTTCAGTTGTTTTATCAAATGACTCTGTTAGCCAATGAGCTTGATTCGGTCCACCAATATCAAATGTGAGACCTGTTTGATGTTCACTATGTCCAGCTCTCGCGCTAAATCTTGATGCTTCTGCTTCCCCGTATGTTTTCACATAACGGTTAAATACATTTTTCTGATATTCATATGTTCGAAAACCGCTGATCACTTGGAAACTAATCTTTTTCTTTTTCGCTTCTGCGAGCATTTTGTTGAATGCTGCCAGCGCCTCTTTACTTTCCCCTGGATTATATGTTGATGGCTGCGCATAACGTTTATTTACAACAATAATTCCATCGACGTACGTGATTCCATTTTTAACAATTAGTTTAGGATTATCACTTGTTAGTAGCTTTAAATATTGCGAGCTTACGTACCCTGTTTTCCCTGCGTAATTCACTTTATACCAGGTGCCATGTTTTGAAATTAATGTTACTTGTTTACCTTTTGGAATTATCGTTACTACCTTGTACGTTGTTCCGGCACCTGTTCGCAAGTTTAAGTTATCAGTGGTGGAGTATTTTTCTGATTGAGGATTTGGTTTTGGTGTTGTCGTTGATGTGACTTGTTTTAAATATGCTGAACTGACATATCCCGTTTTTCCTGAGTAGCTGACTTTGTACCAGGTTCCATGCTTTGAGATAAGGGACACTTGCTTTCCTTTTGGGATTACAATTGTTACTTTGTACGTTGTTCCGGCACCTGTTCGAAAATTCAAGTTGGCGGTGGTGGAGTATTTACCGGGTGTAGAAGTTGATTTGACTTGTTTTAAATACGTTGAACTGACATACCCCGTTTTACTTGAATAGCTGACTTTGAACCACGTTCCATACTTGGAAATAAGTGTTACTTGCTTTCCTTTTGGGATCACTTTTTTGACTTTGTACGTTGTTCCCGCACCAGTTCGTAAATTTAAATTGGGGGTAGTTTGATAGTTCTCATTTGCGGCAAAAGCTACGCTTGGAACATTTGAACTAAATGAATAGTTTCCTAATGGCGTTAACGTTAGCACCAGCAATGCGGCAAAAAAAATGGATAATCTTTTCAAGATCAAATTAAAACCCACCTCACAGAATATTTATAGAAAGGTGACATTGAAATTATTAATATATGAATCTTTTATTAAAAAATTCACTTTCAAATAATTAGACTCATAAAAAAAGCTGCAAGCCCATCGTGCTAAGTGCCGGATTCGGAATCAGACCAATCGTCCATATACATAGACCAACCGGAAGACATATCGAATCTGTTTTTCCCTACTATCCACAGACGTAACCGTACCTTGCACGAATTCGACTCCTTCCGAAAACCGATAATTCGTCCAGGGAATCATAATCTCTTCCTCTTTAACAGCCGATCGGAACAACAGCATTTTGCGCACATGACCGTTCTGCTTGTCGAATAAAAGAAAGCGAATTTGCCTTTCCTTCGCCATTCGCCGGGTCTTTTCCTTTATCGCTTTGAGCGCTCCAAGCCCCGCATGGCCTTCTCCGATTATTATGCTGTCAAGTCGTTCATCATTCCTCAGCTCCTTTTCATACATATAACAATGTATGACTCTGATTTGTGACATCGGAAACGATGAATGAGGATCCTTGCATGGGAACGATGACTATCGACCTCTAGCATAAGCATGCCACATACCTTCCGCGGCATGTGGCAATAAAAATGTAAAATTGATTATTAGTATTCAAACGAGCAGCATGAGTTTCTTAATAAGAATACACATGTTCCAGTGCCAAAATGATTTTTGCAGCATCTTCTTCACGAATATGTTTGCCCGAATGTTTGGACACAAAAGCCTTTAAACTTTCAAGCGTTTTGTAACCATTTTCCCTAGCTTGTTCAGCTTGTTTTTCCTTACCTTGTTTAGAAAAGTCATCAGCCATATTAAAGTCACGTTCGAGGTTATCCAACTGAACTAGTACAGCATTCTGTATGCCTCCCGGTTGAATATCCGCTTTTTCTACTAGTCCTTTAATCGTAATAATATCTATTTTCGCTGGCAGATTATTTGAAAAAGACTGTCCTACAAAAATATTATCGAAGTTATACGTCCCTGAATCTTCCATTGCAAGACGTATTTCAACAATCGATGATTTATCAATTTCACCATCTACTGATTTTAATAATAATGGAACTCGCGACCATGCATTTGCCAACGCTTTTGTCGATACATGAGTCCTTGCAATAGCTTGCTTTCCATTCTTATCGATTAACGTCACCGTAACATTGCTCTCTTTTCCAGTTCCATTATATACATCAAAAAGAAGATATTTAGGATATTTATTCGCTTCATCAGCTAAATTGACCGACGTTTTTAAACTAACGTATTGCTGAGTCACATCTTTATTTCCATCATTATTCACTACTAATTTAAGTGAAGCCTCTCCACTAGCATTATTTTCAAAATCCAATGAAGCAGTGGCCCGGCTTCCCGTTTCGAAGGTAGTGCCCTCATCTAATCCTTCAAAATTCGCAATCCACGTTCTTTCATCTATGCTTCTAAAATCAGGATTAGCGTAATTACGGATCACATCTACGAAATAATCATTTCGTTTAAATGATATATCTGTCCCAACCTGGCTCCATTTATTACGGATCTCTTCTTCACTATCCCTTTGAATATTCACTTTCAGAGGATCTCCAGTATACATTCCCCAACTGCTTCCTTCGCCCGTTACCTTATATGACCACGTTGTAAAGCTCCAGCCTTGTTCCTCGTAGACTTTTAACGCATAATCCCAGCTCTGAAGATTATTGAACAACGTAAATTCTCCAACTAACAGCGGAACATTATAATTCGTCATCTCATTGACCATCGGAATTTTAGAATCTGTGAATCTCTTCTGTGAAGGAAAACTGTCTATATTATCCCATCCATAAAAGTGATAGGAATAGACGATGTTTTCCCATCCGTACAAGTCAGGATTTGGCAGATGATATGGCTCCCAAATCGCTTCAATAAACATAATATGATTTTTATCTTTTGCCCTTACCGCTTTATACAGCTGATCATAAAAATCAAATTGCTCAATCCCAGTTGCACCGCCTGGCTCATTTAATAAATCATAGCCTGCCAACCATTTTTCATCCTTATACCGTTCCGCAATTTGTTCCCAAAGGAAGACCGTTTTGTCCATGTTTTCCTTATTTCCAAATAGATTCCCTTTATCAGGGCGGGTCGTATCACCGGAATGATCTTTTCCATTTTGGGAACCCGGCGCTCCGTGCATGTCTAAAATGACATACAGTTCTCTTTTTGCCGCTTCTTTAATAAACCAATCCATTCGATCAAAAGCTGTCGACTTTAAACTGCCATCATCATTAAGCATTTCAAAATATGAAAAAGGCAATCGAACGACATTCATCCCAGCTTGCTTGATATTATCAAAGTCAGACTTTGTCCAATAATTGTCCTGGTATAGATTAATAAGTTCCCAAGCAGTCTCATCTCCAAATCGATCTGTCAATGTTTTAATCGTTGTTTTTTGGTCTGGTGAATTCGTTGGGGACATCCAGCTTTCCATGACTAACCAGCCACCTGCATTCGTACCGCGGAGAACTACTTCATCTCCAGAACCGAAGTGATCACGCATTTTCTTACCATCTGTTTTTAAAAATGGAGTAGGATTTTTATCAATTATATATCCATGTACTGCAACTTCACTTTGATGCTGTTCCATTACAGCCATAGCTTTTATAACAGTATCTTTTGAAACTATGATAGGTTGTGAGTATATTTTTGACGAAGTAGTGGGACTATTCCCATCCGTCGTATAATAAATAGCCGCTCCTTCTGGTGCCGAAAGCTTAATAGATTGGGCTGTTGCATACGTTCCAGCCGCAGGCGAGGCTACCGGTTTCGCCAAATCCTCCTTTCCGTGAATCACATAGTTAAATGTGCTTACCTCACTGTATATATCGCCTTTTGGGTTGTACGCCACGGCCTTAAGGGTCGTACTTGATTCAAGCCTAATAGGACCTTTATACAGTGATGACTCCTTAGTTGGTATTTCTCCATCTGTCGTATAATAAATGTCCGTCCCAACAGAATACGTGCGCAGTTCCACGACAACAAAGTTATCGTATTCCCCCGATGGATGGTAAGCGGTCGGCTGCTCTGGTGGAATTGGCGGCAGACTTTTCGCGAAAAATACTTGGTCGATATAGTAAATGCCTTCATTCCATTGACCAATTCGGACTTCACTAATGCTCGAAAAATCGATTCCTGAAAAACTGCTCATCGGAACCTCATATCGAACCCACTCATTTTTCTTCGTGCTCATCGCCTTCCAACCGAAATCTGTGGATTTTCCGTGGCTATCGGTAAGAGACATTTTTATTGTATTCAATCCTTGCGTATCTTTTATGTAAAACACAAAATACTCCATTCCAGTCGCATCAACAGGTCCTCCCATTGATTTGATATTAATGCTCGCTTTGTTTACACCCGGATCGCCACTTGCCAAAACTTCATACTTAAGAGATTGTTTTCCTTCGTATGCTTCGTCCATGGACAATTCACCCGTTGCTCCCGGAGCTGCAGTAAACATTAGAGCATCGTCTTCAAAATTTTGAAACATAACAGCATCGTCTGGAATTTTTGCTTGCTCATGTTTTGGCAACATTGTCAGCATCGTGATCGTGATAACAGCAACCGAAAACATTTTTACATATTTACCCATTTGCATATTTGAACCACCTTTTCAAAAGAAATTATGTACGATAAAGCGCTTACATATAAATGAATATGAATCTATTGGGATTATAACATAGGAAAATAGTTGAAGATGCTAATAAGTTTACGATTTTTACCAATTGCATCTTTTGAACTATAAGCTGCTAAACCGTTTTCCCTATGAAAAGAATTTTCGATATGAATAATCATCGCCACGCCACAAACAAGTTCCTTTAACTTTTTGTTATTTCAACATCTTATAAAATCGAAGGAATAGGGAGGATATTGAAATCCAGTAGGATAATACGAACCGATGGCTGCTAAAAGTGTAGATTAGCAGCCAATTTTGTTATTTGCACTTATTAACATCATTACTTAAAATCGCTGGACCAAGTTTTTCTGTTTTAGTGTTGGACGGTCGCACTTGCACTTCTGCACTATTCATGGCGGACGTGATTTCATCAAATCTTCCAGACCATGTGGGACCGTCTAATTCTGGAGTTGGATAAAGCTTGAAACGCCAACTAATTTCGTTTTTGATAAAAGCAAAACCTTCGTACGTATCAAAGTTTCCTAATGTAGAAGGATCTGGTAAATGGAGAGCATGGATACTGATGCTCGTTCTTGGAAAACTCGGCGTTAGTTTTACTTTATACAGGAGTGCTGCTCCTTTGGCATTTTGGTCGTTTTTATTTACGGGCTCTAATACTACACTACATGGAAATGTAGGAGCTGAACTTGCACTAGCAAGGGTGCCAACAGTTCCATAAATCAACAAGAGAAACAGAATGCAAAGATAAAAGGTTTTTTTCATGGTTTCCTCCAACGGTTTTCCGTTAGTTTTCCTTTTATGAGAATTAATTATGAAGTGGATGTTCCACGATAGAAAGGACTTAGAATAAACAATTCCATAATTTAACTTCCAGAAATCACTTTTCGAGATAATATTATCGGTCATAAGAATTCGTGCTTCCTCTTCGGTAGTCTAATGATTTTCTACTTCTCATTCTTGTCCAAAAATCCATAAATATGCCCTGTTTTAGCCGGATTACACCAACCTTCTTAGTGTACGTAAATTCTAATTTTACTTGAATAAGCTCTTGTCCCCATGCAATGAGTATAAATGGCATTTATTTAGCAAAAATATGAATTGAAAGGAGGTATGGAATTTGGACATTAGACGAATTACGGAAATTATTAATTCACCGACGATGATTAATGTAAATTATCATGGAATACCCGTTTATCTTCAAGAAGTTCATGCACATAATAATACGGTAACCATTTTTCCTTTAGATGAAATGGAAAATAAGCAGGTTGTCGAAATAGAAGGTTTAGTTGAATTGGGACCTTAAAACTAAGGAGGCTACATAATGAATAGACAAAGAGCAGCGGAAATCGCAGAATCACCTGACATGAAACATGTTACGTATAATGGAAAGCCAGTGTATATACAACGTGTTGATGACCAAAACGATACAGCGAGAGTGTTTCGCTTGGATGATCCAGGATATGAATTTGACGTTCAGGTGACAAATTTAATAGAAAAATAAGTAAAGCAAATGAGCAGAGGCATTTTATGTTCTCTGCTCTTAAAATGATTAGTTGGTTACTCACGCTCGGATAAGCATCTTTTATTACTGCATGACACCTTCTCCATCACTTATATCCCTAAATTAGGAATTGTAAAATTCTTTTTTCAGAAACAACGCCATTATTACCCCATTTCCCCTTCTATTAACCCACCCGCGCTTGCCTACTTACTTTACAAACCATTCTCATTAATGCGTTATGTGCCGGAGGAAATAGACGAAAAACAATATCCATTGTTTTTCGCAATGGCATCGGACAAATGATTGATTTATTTTTATGAACACCCTTTAGAGCAATTTTCGCTAACCTATCGGGAGTCATTACTTTCTGGCTTTTCAATTGATTGCTAATAAACGATTTATCGATATTTATTGCCTTTGATTTCTCAAAGATGGGAGTATCTACAAATGCTGGACAAAGAGTACTTATCTTAATACCAAATTCTTCTGCCTCATAATGGAGGGATGTAGTTAAACCGACTACGGCGTGCTTTGTCGTGGAGTAGACTGTGGATACCGGGGAAGGGCCAAGACCTGCCGCAGATGCGGTATTGACAATATGTCCGAAGCCTTGTTGTTTCATGATGTTATAGCCAACTTGAGTGCCGTAAATAACACCCCACAAATTAATATTAATCATTTCTTTCCAATCCTTAATGGACATATCATATAGTTCGCCGTACATGGCAATTCCGGCATTGTTAAAAAGGTAATCAAGACGCCCATATTCAATATATGTTTCTGTCAAAACATGGTACACTCTGTTAAATTTAGTGACGTCCAATAAAACAAATCTTGAATTGTGTTCTAATTGATTAAGGGATGACTCAACTAGCTTGCCTTCTTTTTCGTTAATATCCGCTATTATCACAAAGATGCCTTGAGAAGCGAGCTCGTGACAGAGTGCTTTTCCAATTCCAGATGCCCCACCAGTGACAATTGCCACCTTTTTATTTGTTGGCAACATCATCTCCCCCTACGAATTTTTTCAAATAAATGTCTATTATGGATGAATACTCATCAGCGACTATTAAAGCCCCTTTACTATTTAAATGAACCCCATCCAACGTTAAATGCAATCCACGCTTAGTTGATAGATTATCAATTTTCGAGTGAGATTTATAAAAAAGAGTTTCAACCATCATTTTTAGTACGCTCGTACCAATATAGTCAGCGCTTTTGACTTTCCCAAGCTTATTTAAAAATACAGATTGCATATTTAAAAACGAAACATTAGAATGTTTTCCAGCTATAGTTTGGATAATGGTCGTCAATTCCTGCAATGTATTATTAGTAGCATTCCTTGGATTTTCGCCCACTAATGCAGGAGATACGACAACAACTTGTTTCGAAAAATTTAGTACTGACTTTAATAAAATCTTATAACAATCATTAAATTCCTCATTATTTTTTACGACTGGTTGGGCTTGAACTTTTAGTAATTTGGAAAAAACATCGTTTACCCCAATCCAAAGAAAAGTCAGATCATATGTTTCTTCTATCTTTGTTTCATTTAATCTTTTGTTCAAGCTTTTTACCGTTTCTCCTGGTTTCCCAAGGTTTTGAAATATAATTTTTTCATACTTTTGTTGAAGAATATGGGCAAATGATACTCCTGGCCTTCCTTCCGTTAAACTATCTCCAATAAGTGCAATTTTCACGATGTTCCCACCTCCCTTTTTAAATATTCTAGAAATAAGAAAATAAACCTAACTCAAAAGGAACGATTTTTTCACTATCATGAATGACTAATAAAATCGTTACACCAGCAACTAACGCTTGCTTATTTGAAAAAAAAGGAGTTTTAATTTACATTTTCAAAAAAAGCTTTATTATCATTTCTTGAATTAGTCAAGGCGTTATAAACAGTTAGAATAATACAGATTAATAGGATAGTATGAAAAATGGTATGCAGAGTATTAGGAACAATCCCATTCATGATTGGTAGAAAAGAGTGTGTATCTCCAAACATTTGATTGTAACGCTCAGCTTTTTGCTCTGCACCAAGCCCAGAGAAGTAAGGAATCCACCAATCGAGTAATACTCCTGCAAAGATAAATACTTGATGGATGATTAGCCAGAGCTTTATCCATATCGGATACCACTTCCCCATGAAAGTAATAACTAGCCCCATTAGTAATAAAATTTGGACTACACCAATCGTCGTAACAATGAGCAGCTCGTTAAATGAACGGACTTCAGCAATAGCATGAACATCATTTAATGAACCTAAAGGAATCCAGTCTTGCACAATCATAAATAATAAAATGATACTAAATCCAACGATCAGTAGTTTCTCGGAAAATCGAATTTCCCTTTTCAAAATATAACCTCCAAATATTTATTATCACCTTCGTGCATTTTACTGCCACGCATTATGTTCAGTAATAAACATTTCGACATTTATCGATCATCGAATAAGCTTTCATGAAATAAACTTCATGCACTTAAAGGAAGGTATAAATTTCAATATTATTTCAACCATTGCATAGTTTCTCGTGTGTGGAATGGTTCTTCTAGGGGGAAATGGTCCTTGCGTTTCTGTTTAGACTTATCATCTATTAATTCCTTAACTACGGTCATAGATAAGCAATTAGTCCAATAATTCTTGTTGACTAAGACGAGCTGATGTAATGATGTCATTAGCTGTATGATCTAAAAGCTCAATCACAGATTCCTCAGTAAATTTTTCCGGAAGCAATCCATTTGCCACCATAACCGCTAATCCAGTTGTAAAAACTCTCATTTTAAATAAAATTGCTTTTAGTTCCTCTTCCGTAAATCCTTGAAGTTCTGAGTCTTCTTTCATTCTGTCAAAAAGATTTGGGTTCATATTTTTTTCATAATCCCTCATGTACTCGTTTTGTCCCATGACAAATTCTCTGAACAGAATGCTATACTCTCTTGCAAAACAGAGACTAGCTACACCACTGTCATGAAGAGGACGACCCGAATCTTGTTCACTAACTACCTGATTACCCAATTCGACAACTTTTTTAATGACTTCCTGGATCAGTTCATCTATATCTTTAAAGTTTACATATATTGGAGCAATAGAACTTCCTAACTGGTCTGCTACTTTTCTAATCGTGATTTTGGAAATGCCTTCTTCTTTTGCAATTTCAAATGCTGCATTAATTATTTGTTCTTTGGTAAATTTCTTCTTGGGTGCCAATGATTTCTCTCCTTTAGGTTATGAATTGTATGTTACATATCATTTGATACTCATTATGCAAAATAAAAAATATTTGTAAAGACTAAAATTCTTAAGCAAATTGAAAGTAATATTTCAACTTTCATCCTTCTGCTTATATTTCTTTTTACTCAAACCACTTTAATCCTGTTTACGCATTTTCATTATTTAATGCTTTTGAACGACTATTTTTAAAAAGTTTCGGATTAGATGCTTTTTTTATTTTTCTTTGCTGTCGCACATAGTATTGCTCTTTAATGAAATCGTCAAATTCTCGCATCTTAGCTTTTAGCATCGCTTGAACCACATATTCATTGTGCATTTATTTTCCTCCCATGCACAGCATTATTAGATCTCTGAACGGTATTTACATGAATAGCCTTAACCCGAACAAAAATCCATTGTAATAACACACCTCCTGCACAGATTATTATCTCACTTTTAAATGACATATGATACATATCATTTGTTATATATCATTTGACTTCTATTATACTTACTTTTTTATGTCTGTAAAGCCCATTTTTGGAAAACCTTTCATTACCACAAGTGCAGCGTGCTCCATTAGGCTGCGTCCCGCAACTGTTTCAAATTTATGTGCTGGAATAATCCCTGTAGGGCGTGCAGAAGTTAAAACGATTGTCACACTCGCCTCTTTAGCAAAATGTAGTTGGGATGAATTAATTTTAAGAGATGAATTTGCAAAAATGATTGAAACGAAGATTAAAGTGTTGGATTTATTTGCATCAATTGCAAAGGAGGTGCCTTCAATTAGAAGGCACCTCCTACGATTATTAATTAATTTTTCCCATATAATATAAATTCTCTACCTGGATACTATCTAAACTTCCATTTAAAATGGACTGGACATCTTTTAATGTATCGGACAGTCAAACTTTTTCTCCTTTTCTACTCCCATTCAGTTCCAGAATATTTTTGAAATGCCTCCATACTCGCCTTGATCGAATCAATTTCATCTAGATCTGTATGATCCTGCTCCAATACAATGTATTCCATGTTAGGCGCTGTTACTGCTGCATTAATGATTTCTTGAATCGGCATCGTGCCTGTTCCAATTTCAGTAAAGCAACGCGGATCTTTTGTTTCTTCGAATAAAGAAAAAGAAATCGATTCTTTGTCATTGATAGTTCCATCAAACATATTCACTGGTTGTGGTGAATCTTTAGGAAAATCCTTTTGATGCAGAAGAATAAGTCGATCTCGATATTGTTCAATTAGCTTTAATGGATCTTGCCCTCCCCGCATTATCCAATATGTATCCATTTCAATAAATACTAATTCTGGATCCGTATGTTCCATAATCAACTCGTATACTGTTTTTTCTCCAAATCTTTGAAACTCTTGGTAGTGGTTGTGATAATAGTAACGCATCCCTCTTTCCTTGCACAATTCCCCGACTTTATTAAACAACTCACATCTTCGTCGTAAATAATCCATATCTTCATAAGGGAAAAATTCAATATCGCAGCCAATTTGCTTATTTCCCAACTCTTGATGATAATCTAACACCGCGGGAAGTCGTTCAAGATTTAGCGGATTGATATGGCATCCTATAATCGATAACCCTAGATCTTCCAATGCTTTTTTCATTTCTTTTGCAGAAAGGCCAAATCCGACGCCATCATCTTCAAGTGCGTTATGATTGGCGGCCTCCACATACTTGTAACCAGCTTGGGCAATTTTCTCCAACGTTTTAAAAGGTTCTGCTTTTAGCGAGTTGCGTACTGAATACAATTGAACACCGACTTTTAACAAGGCATACACTTCCTTTTCCCATTGTTTACTGTATTAATTACTCTAAATTCTTTTAATTTCCTGCTTTGGATATTTTTCAAAATCCAACACAGACTAATCGATGGAGGTGAAGACAATGCCTAAAACAAAAAGAACAGCCAGCAATATTGCAGGCATGAATCCTGAAAAAGGACCAGACTTCGGAGCAAATATGAAAGAAGAATTTGCGAATGAGCCGTTAACAGCTGCCCAAAAACAGAACAATAAGAAGCGAAAGAAGAAGCAATAAGGAGATACAGGAGCAAGAAGCAAAAGCTTCTGCTCCTAATTTATTTGTGGCAGAAAAAAAGGCTGCATCTGCAACCTTAATCGCCTCTTACACTCTTCACTTCCCCCATCAAAAAATTAACAAACGTATCATCCCTTACAAGCCATGCCGTATAATTTCTTTTTAAGAACCTTTCCGCATCATCAAAGTTGGAAAATGTATGATCCATTTTTGTTTTATAATGATCAATGGCCCAGTCAGATTCGTTTAAAGGATAGATTAGAAAAATTTCCTCAGCCCGATTTTTGTACATTGACCCGAATAAAGATCGTTTAAGATTATATCGATTTCGTTTTGCATCTTCCCGTAAGGGCTCTAAATGAAATGTGTCCAGCACAAACTCCTTGTAAGCTTCATCCACTAAAGAACAGCCGGAAGCTTTGGCATGACCGCCCCCACCAAAATGGCCCGCTACCTCGGATACATCAATATGATCATGAATGGTTCGAAATCCCATTCGTTTTCCACCCATATTTAAAATAGCGATATAGTCCAGATGTGAGTACTCTTTCCCTAATTCATTTCCGAGTTCGGAATGATATAATTCCGCATAAACAACTCCTGCGTAAAGCCCCCTCACTTTCGTTTGAACAATCTCCCGCTTTTTCCTGCTAATATAGCGCTCGATTTTATGTTCTTCCATTTCTAAAATCTTTTCTTCGAATTCGCTAAAATCAAAATGATCACTCGTTTTTAGTCGGCTAATCATCTTTTCCTCAAATTCTTCAATCGATACTAAGAAAAAGAGAGAGTTAAGCCTGTGGGCTTGATGGTTTTCGTTTTTTTCCCATTCCCATGTATCATACTGTCTCACAAGCTCGACAAATTCTGCCACTGGATTGGATGGTTCCATCAACTTACTAGTAACAAGATACTCATAAAATAACGAAGTTGCCGACGTCAAATTTCCATCTTCCTCTTCAACTACGACTTTCCCCCACTCATACTCATTGAAATGCACCGACGTTTTATGATGATCGAGCAGCTGTACCTTTCCACCATTTTGAACAAATTCCTCTAGTCTTTTTTCATTTTCTCTATTAACCGATAAGTCAGTGATGAACAAAAATGTATCTTTGTTCTCATTTTCAAAAAACCATTCCACTTCGCGATCGAGACCAGAAACAGAATTATAGCGAACCTTCACCTCTTTCCCAAAAGCAAGCTTTGCTAAAATTCCACATCCGACTCCATCTAAATCATTATGAGACAACAGCTTATACATGTATTTTTCACCTCAAAAAATAGTATGGTTTTGATAGGTGAAAATTATTGACTGCTATTTTTATTTTTGTAAATGGGCAAGCTTTTCCGGGTTTGCCACCATATATATACGAGAAATTTCATCTTCATGGAACTCTAGCGAGACGACATAAGCCACTAGGTCGTTGACTAATATGACAACGCCGGGATATCCATTTACAACTCTGAATTCCATTCTTGAGTTTTCAGGCAGCTTTTTCATAATGCTTGTAAACAAAAAGACAATTCGCTCGGATGTATAGATTGGATTTAGTGCAGCTTTTACTTTGCCGCCTCCGTCAGAAATAAATACAGAATCTGTCTTCAATAACTCCAGCATTTTATGAATATTTCCTTTTTGAAGCGCCATCGTAAATTGCTCTACTCTCATCCTCATAGATTGGAAATCCAATGAAGGAGCTTTCGGACGGTTCTCCATGCTTTTTTTCGCTCTATGAAAAATCTGTCTACAATTAGAAGGCGATTTTTCAATAATAGCCGAAATTTCTTCATAGCTGTACTGAAAAACTTCTCGCAATAGGAAGACAGCCCGTTCATCCTCAGATAACTGCTGCAAAAGCAATAGATAAGCGGTCGAAATTGATTCCTTCATCAAATAAGTTTGAGACGGGTCGCCCCCCTCATCCACCAATGGTTCCGGCAGCCACTCACCAACATAAACCTCGCGCCGACTTGCAGCCGAACGCATTTTATCGATTGAGCTATTCATGACAATTTTACATAAATATGCTTTTTTGTTTTCAATGACTTTTTCACTGCTTATACGGTCATACGTCAAGAACGCCTCATGCACAAGATCTTCGGCATCTGCAATACTCCCTGTCATTCGATAAGCGATTGAAAATAACAAAGGTTTATACGTCTGATACAATTTTTCCGTTTCCAAAACGATTAACCTTCCTTTACGATTATCATTTCATTTGTTTTTAATATTTCCTGCGCTGCACGCTTTCCACTCGCAACTGCAGCGTTAGCTAATACTTCTTCATGTCCCGCCCAATCTCCTGCAATAAAGATTCCCCTCATTTCCGGTATACTCGGACCCGGATTCACTTTTCGTTTTATGTGTGGGAAATCATAAGATACCGTTAATTTTGGTAAAAATTGTTGCACAACCACTTCTTTCCTCCATCCTGGATGAAGCAAATCCATTAATGATTCTAATTGTTTCTTATCTGCATGTGCGTTTATTTCTTCTAGCGGACTATTGTATTTAGCCAAACTGACAACGACTGTTCCATCATGAGTTAGCTTTGCTGCTCGCGATTGATTTGTGAAAAATAATGATTGATCAAGACCAATCGCAAATTGATGTTGTTGGTTAGGTAACTTTTTCAATCCTAAATCAATACAGCTTGCTGTAACGGGAATTGCCTGTTCATTCCAAAGACTTAATGAGGTTTGTTCCGCACCTTTTATCATTTTCATAGCTTCTTTTGGAGGAGCCGCAACGATACATTCTTGTGCCTCAAACATCTTCCCGTCCGAACATTGTATGATTTGACCGTTCTCATGATGTTCAATGCTTGTGACATTTTTACTCGTAAATATTTCAACTCCTGCTGATATTGCCTGACATTTAAGTTTCTCTACAATCGTTCCCCAGCCTCCATCAACATACAAAACTCCATCTTTCAGAGAACGTTGCACCTGCTTCAAAACCGGCTTCGCAAGCTGTAAGGTCGGTGCATTCGTATATGTCGTCAATCGACAAATCGAATAAAAAATATGCCTTACCATCGGATCGCTTATTTCTGCATCAGCCCATTCCGTAAGGGTAATCTCTGGAATAGAGTCAACATTTAATTTCATTAACTTTAACATTAATTTTCCGAACGCAAACTTAGACTTCCATGATAAAAGAGAGGATGACATAATTGATGAGAAATCTGTTGGAATGACTTGAACTGATTTATTGAGAATGCCATGAATTTGAACGGACTTTGATGCATTTCCTCCCGGTATAGATAATCCAAGTTCAGTTAAAATCGTCATGGCATCCCCTGAAATATACAAACCATGAGGTCCCAAATTCATAAGCACCCCATTTTTTTCATTCGTCATCGCTCTACCGCCAAGACGATTTGATTTTTCCAAAACAACGACCTTTTTTCCTTCCCTAACCAGAAAATTAGCTGCAGTCAACCCGGCTAATCCTCCACCAACAATGGCTACATCATATTTAAACATAAAAAAATCCCTCCTAGATATCGTTCTGTAATCAAAACGATTGAGGAAAGGATTTTGTGACAGCCAATTTTATTAATATTTCATCGTGAATAGAGTATGTAATTCCAACCTCCCTCCGTCATCACCAAATATAGTTTTCAGGATTACGAAGATAGGATTGGACCTCATCTTTGTACTTCCTCATATGATAAAAATATCTCGTCCAAATGAAGGTAATATAAGCAATCAATGGGGCAGACATAATAGCTAGCAATAGCAACCTACTGTAATTTTTATCGATTATTTCAAGAAGCAAATGAAGATATGGCGCTATGCATATTAGAGTTGTACAAATAGGAATGACTAATCCGGGTTTATAGGCTTTTTGGATTTCTTTTATATCTTTGTTGTTAAGATGTGACATTTTATTCCCCCCTTTTTGAACTAAAGATCTTTATATGGAAAGGCTCATTATATATACGATTTATCCAAGGAATGGTTACATTTAAGTTAAATAATAAACAACTACAGCCTGCCTCCTTGCAGGCTGTTCTCCTCCACTACTCACTCCTTCAATTTCCGCAATCGCTCTGGCAAGCTTTGCAGGGATTGAAGGACGGCTTCTAGTTTTGTTTCGATCCGGTACAGTAAATAAAAGGTTACGAGTGCCGGAAAACCCACCTCACTGATGAAGGGGAGAATTTGTTCCATTTGTTGCTCAGCTCCTTTCAATCATTCTATTTAGATAAACAGGCTGACTCGTACTTGAGTCAGCCTATTTTTCTTATTCAATATCTATGTCAATTTCCTCAACGTTTCTTTCGACGAGTCGTGCTGACTTTGCTTCGAAATATGGGTTGCCGTCCGAGTCAAGGAAAACGTTGGAAGCGATGATGTCTTCCATTGCTGCTTTTACTTGTGCAGGATCAACTGGCTCATGCGGCTGATCAATGGTCAACTTGGAGGTCTTCCCCTCTTCCGATAAAAAGTTTAGCTCTAATACCTTCATTCTTTCTCACCTCTCTTTCTACCCATTGCGGTTTTTATTTACCAATCTCGTGACTATCGTTTCTTTCAATTGCCCAAATTGGTTCTTTTGATACTGAACCAATTGCAATAGCCGTGTTGTATAACTCATCTGGGGTTGAGTCTAGGCGAATGCGATTGAATGTCTTTGTTTTGAAGATTGGCTTGTTATTTTCGTCCATCCCGTAATCAAAAACAATTTTTAAATTGCTTGACCTTAACATCCCTTGTGCCAATTGCTTCACCTCCCTTTCACCTTCTATATAGGGGGCAGGAGCAAAAAAGGACACCCTCTTTTTTACTATTAAAATAAACAACCACGACCACTACATAGTAGTAGTTATTCTTTTTCTTTTTCTTTTTCTTTTTCTTTTTGTCCACGTATTGTGGACGTACCGTCTAAACCCTTGTAAACACTCGTTCTGATTGTATGATGCGCCACCACTTAAAAACCTGTATAGAATTATTCTATACAGGTTTTGGAAGAGCCTATAATTTATTAATAACAACTTTTCATAGCCTTTTTAAAAATTTTTTATCAGATAAAGATTTGCCTTTTATTCATTTTAATTGAATGGGTAGATTATACGATACTCGTTTTCTGTGAATTCGTGTCATTGACATCCATGTCATTGACAAGATTAAGCGGTACATTATTAATGACAAAATCCCCGTTTTCTTCCCCAAAACCATAGTTTTGTTTTACCACCAAAAAGGTATCTACACGTGGAGAAGCTGCAAGGTTTAGTGAGGCGTTTCGATCCATAGCATTCACTTTAAATCCCAACACGTTTATAACTACGGGTCCAAATACCATTTTATCCTCCCTCCCTCTTTTAGTGAATATATTGCAAGTTCCTGCCATTTATGAGGGAAAACTAAAAGAAATCCACTCGCTTAGCGATAAATCAGTGTAATGACCCGATTACCTTGTTAATACATATATTAAAGGAGATTCAAACAACTCGGAAAAATCTTCATTTTACGTCTATATCATCGTTACAAATAAATCAATAAAATCGGAATCATCTACGACTGAAATAGTATGGTCCTTTAGGTTGCCGTCACCACTTTGCTCACCAAATCCCTCACAACGATGGTTAAATACGTGGTTCCCATGATGGATTGCACTGCTCATAGAAACGGAGGATGCTCGATCAAATGTCCGTATTTGCACATCATATAACTGAATAATGGTCATATCTTCCATTATGAATATCTCCTTTATTATTTTTTTGGACAACATACTTACAAAATTAAACCGTATGAAATGTCAATGCTTATAAAAGGATTATTCAATTGAAATGAAAATCATGCTAATGCAATTATAGAAAAAGGTTTTTTAGGGGGCTCCTAATTGAGTAATAAGTATATTATTCGCGAAGCAACTGAGAGTGACGCTCTACAAATTCTTAAGCATACAAAAAAGGTATTTAATGAAAATCCAAATGTAACGGCAATTACTATTGATGAATTTAATTCTACTGTTGACGAAGAAAAAGAATGGATAAACTCCCATAATACACAAGGACTACTATTAGTTGCGGAAGTTAATAGGAATATAATTGGAATGCTTAGTTTTCGTTTATCGCCTTGGAAAAGATTAAGTCATCAAGGTATTTTTGAAATAAGTGTTCAAGAGAAATTTGCAAATAAAGGTATCGGCACTTCATTAATAAAAGGACTATTAGCTTGGGCTAGAGCAGTTCAAAGGATAGAAAAAATTTCCCTTGAGGTTTTCTCAAATAACGATAGGGCGATTCAGTTATACAAAAAGCTTGGATTTATTGAAGAAGGCAGGCTAAAAAATCATGTTAAATTAGGTTCAAATGAATATGTAGATGATATTTTGATGAGTAAATTTATTGTTTCTTCATAAAAGCATTTTTTATTATCGAAAATGATGGCGATTCATTTCGCCACCTTTACATAAATAACTGGATTTTCAAATATTCCCCATCCACTTATTCGGTTACTTTCCCTTCTAACCTCATTTAACCATTCATATATAAATATTAATTCACATTAGGAGGGAAGACCTATGTTTACGTTTTTATTAATACTTCATTTGATTGCAGTTTGTTGTTGGCTTGGAGGAGCATTATATGAGCGCTTCTTTATCGTGGGTGGAATACGCAAAGCGAAAGGTGCGGAGTTGGAAGCGTCGATGTTAAAATTGATGTTAAGTACGGTTCCTTTCTTTTTAACGTCGGTATTAACGATTCTCATAACAGGAATCATCATGACGATTATGCATCATTATACTTTCCTAAATTGGTCATGGCTCGGTGTAAAGCAATATATTATGCTTATCGCTCTCTTGGGTTTTTTCTTCTTTATCGGTCCGCGCATGGGTAAAATAGGAAAGCAATTGAACAGCAATTTAGAAGAAGGCAAAGGGCTGGACGATGATATGCGCTCCCAACTAAAATCCATCATGGTACTATTTGACATTATGCATATCGGTGTTTTAATCAATCTTATTTTAGGGCTGACGAAATTTTTTTAACATGGAGAAGTACTCCCCCTTCTACCTTAAGTAGGGGGAGTTATACTTTTCCAAAAGTCTTTAGTACCTTATATCTATTTACAGCAAGAATCCCTTGCCAATATCTCCTTGCAATCGGAAATTCCTCTGGATAACTGCCCCAGCTCCACGGGATGTCCCAAATACCTTCATCAGAAACATTTTCCATGAAAAAAGTTAAATTCTGCTCTACTAAGTCACTAAATTCCGTATAAAGTGGATGTTCCCGACTATCGATGATATCTAACGGAAGAACTTTATAACCTGATGACCACTCGGAAACATCTTGTTCTATGCACTTTGCTGCAAGTGCCATGATTCTATCGGAAACCTCATCTAGCTCACAATCTACTTTTACCTGAAACATCTCCTGGTGAGATTGCATAATGCTTATAAACTGTTGGTAATTGTTAACTTCATGCCTGTCCATTTCACTTGCATTCATCAAACGTTTTACCGCTTTATTAATCGAATTCCAACCAATTTGTGCAGATTCATGGCGGCTTGGCGACCAGTGAACAAGAAATGCTGCCAGTTCAACGCCCGGATTAAACATCCAATTCTCCTGTACTCCCTCACCCCAATGCCACCACGGAGCATGGGGAAATTCGTTGTTTTCAGGCAACGAGGATTTCCACATTCCTGTTTCCATATCAGCAGTATTCGTTAAATACATAAGCATTTTTTCTACGATTTCTGCCTTTTCATTTGCACCAATTTCCATTAACATTTGTCCTGCAGTCCAAGTAGACATGGGAGAAGAGGATGGGAGCCAAAAGTCGGGCTCAATTCCGTGTCCAAAACCGCCATCTTCATTTTGATAAGAAGACAAATAACGGATAACGTTATCGCTAGATCCTCCTTCAAATAAATATTCCCATCTTGCTGCTTCTAAAGGACGTGCATTTCGTTTTATCCAAGCTTCCGCTCTTTGAAATGTATGTTTCATGGATCTCAACCTTCCATTCTTTGTTACGTATATATTTCAATACAAGTGCAGGAATTCCTTTCAGATTCTAAACTTTTTTGTATAAAGAAAATGCTAGAACTCTTTCAAATTGAATTATATGATATAGACCAAAAGTGGACATGCCTTTCCATGGCGTACATTTTCTTAACATTGAAGGAATGTTTTTTTTAATTAGCCAAATGATGCAGATCCATTTACTAGAAGCCACAATTAATATCAATGAATCTGACCAAAATAACTTTATTCAAAATAAAAAAGGTAATTTTCTATGAGATAAAAATGAAACCAATTTTAATATGGCTATGTCTAAAGAGTGAAGAAAGGAGGTACATCGGTGGGAAATAAAGAATTGCATGCAATGGCCCAAAATGATGAAATTGATATCAATTACCAAGATAAAAGAATAGTAATCGAGCAACTAATGGATTTCTACTCCGAGAAGGTTTACCTACTGGCTTATTCCTTTGTAAAGGATAAAGGTTTAGCTGAGGACATTTCACAAGAGGTTTTCCTTAAAGCTTATAAGTATCTAGATAGTTTTAGGCAAGAGGCGGCTTTAAAATCGTGGCTATATCGAATCACTGTTAATACTTCCAAAGATTTTTTAAAGAAAAAGGGCATGAAGCAACTGCTATTAGGGAGTAGTTTCTTTGAAAACTTCAAAAGAACTGAAAGCGCTGAAATCTCTTTTCTTAAATCTGACCGAAATGAAGAGCTTTTACAATCAATCTTAACGTTGCCAATGAAATATCGGGCAGTGATTGTGCTCCATTATTTTTATGATGTAAAAATAAATGAGCTTTCATCGATTTTGAATTTAAATACAAATACTGTTAAAACAAGGCTTTCAAGAGGACGGGGCATTCTGAAACAAAAACTTACGGCCAAGGAAGGGGATGTATTTTAGTGAAGAAACAGCTTAACAAGGTACATGAACATTACCGTGAACATTATTTCAATGAAGAAATAGCCAACAGGATAAAAGATAGGGTTCATCATGATATTAGAAACACAGATATGATTGAAACGGAAAATAAGCAACGACGCAGCATAACCAAAAAAATATCTTATGCTTCTGTTGCCTGCTTAGTATTATTTGGGCTTTTCATCGGATCCGCTTTTGTATCGCCAGCGATTGCGGAAGTCGTATCTAAAATACCATTTTTAAATACCATTTTCGTACAGAAGCCTATTCATGAAGTTTTAATCGAGAAACTTAAAGATAAAGGCTATGATATTTCTGGGACAGGTTATAGCGTTCAGGAGAAAACATACTTTGTAACGGTAACGGGATCAGAGGAATATTACAACCAAGTAAAGGCTGAAATAAAAAAAATCACAGACGATGTCATTTCTTCAAGAGGCTATGATGATTTTAAGATTAAGGTAAGACAAGAGCGGACAATGGAACCTGGTGATGATTCGGTAAATGACCATAAATATCGGGATAGTCAGCTTGCATTAGATGTATTGAATGAGGTTGTTCCCCAATTACAACAGCAGGGCTATAAAATTCATACTTACGGTGGCGGCTATACCGCTCCAGATGCAAAAATAATTAGATTGGATTTGGATATCGAAGATACGGAAAAACGGACAGCTGAAATCGAGAAAACAATCATTGAAGGCATTGAAAAGCAGGATATTCAAAAAGAAGTTGTGATAAATTTCTATCCATTTAATGTCCAAGAAAAAGAAATTGAGAATAAGTGGACCAGTAATGTACTGCCCGTTATTTGGGAAGGGATGTTAAGTAAAAAAGAGTACAAAACAAAAGGGGCTGGGTACTCCTATAAGAAAGGCACTATGAATATTTTTATAACAACAACAATAGATGAATCAGACAGTGAAGCACCTGAACTAACAAACAAAATCGAAATGGCAATTCACGAATTCTTACAGTCAGATGACTTAAAAGATATCGTTGGTGACACCCCATATAAAATTGTCGTTAGTGATAAGGACGGAAAAGAAATTAATTAAATGCAGGGCGGTACTCCGGTTTGGAGTATCGCCTGCTAATTTTAAGATAGTTAGTATGCATTTTACAAATAGCTTTATACTTTTATTATTCTAGAATAAAATGCAATCTTGAATACGCTCTAAGATGTCAACAACTTTCTTTAACTTCGTTTCATTATGCGGGCAAGGTTATAAGTTTTAGTATAAAAAAATAACTTTATTGTCACCTTACAAAATCTAAAAGCTATCCTTAACTCCATTAGCTTCCTCTATTATATTTTTCATTAATCCTTCCACTGTTTGCGTTTTCGCCAGTCTTGGACTTTGCCCTGACCATAAAGACATAAAGTCGCTGTTGTTTTGTATGGAAGCAGCTTTTCGTATATCTTGAGTTAATGAATTTTGAACTGGAAAATCCGGGAAGTTTGTTTCATGCTTCTCCATTACCTCAATGAATGTATTTTTTATTCCTCTCGCCCATTTTCCAGAAAATGCACGAGTTAAAATAGTTTGATCTTCTGTTGAGTTAAGGATGGTTTCTTTATGTAGCGCATGTGCCCCACTTTCTTCGCAAGTCAAAAAAGCAGTCCCCATTTGTACCCCTTGTGCTCCTAAACAGAGAGATGCCATCAACCCTCTTCCGTCCATAATTCCTCCCGCAGCAATAACTGGAATATTAACTTTGTCAACAACTTGCGGAATTAGTGACATCAAGCCGACTAAGCTATCCAGGTCATCAAGGAGGAAGGTTCCGCGATGGCCCCCCGCCTCGCTCCCCTGAACAACGATGATATCCATTCCTGATTGTTCATTTTCAATCGCTTCACTAACAGTGGTCGCCGTTCCAATGACCAAAATATTATGTTGTTTTAGCTTATCAATGATTTCTTTACTAGGTATGCCAAATGTAAATGAACAAGCTGGGACTTTTTCTTCAATGATTACCTCGACTTGTGCATAAAACGATTCTGTGGGACTTTCATATGTAGGAAAGGGAACGGCTGTCTCTTCAATTTCTAGTTGCTGACGAATGGGGCGCAAGATATTATTGGATAAATGAACTTTATCATTAGAAATATGAAATTCATTTGGAACAAATAGATTGATTCCAAAATGGCTAGATGTCAATTTTCTTACTTCCCTAATTTGCTCGCGAGTTTGAGATGGATTCAAATACCCCGCCCCAATCATTCCAAGCCCTCTATGATTAGAAACGGAAGAAACTAATATCGGTGTCGAGATTCCACCTGCCATTGGGGCTTGAATAATTGGATAGTCTATATGTAAAAGCTCTGTGAGTTCATTTTTTAGCATTTACTTTCCTCCCGTATCTATAATCTTTCTTAAAAAGCAACTATTTTGGTTTATTACATAGAGCCATAGCTTCCAACCGTTTTGGTGTGTACATTAATCACCAAATACTAAAAAAGGACTGCATCAGCAATCCCTATATTCCAAAACCCACTCTAGATGAATCGTCATCCAGACTCCATTCTTGGCTGCGAGCTTTCTTATTAGCTGCTTCGAGGTTTTTGATTAAACTTTCGAGATCAATGGAACGCTCATAGTGCCATTGAAGAGCTGCAGAAGTATATAATTCGTTTAATTGTGCGACAGAAAACTTCTCTGTCCGTTCAGCAATATACATCATGTCCGTTTCACCAATAAATTGGTCTATTTTTTTGAAGTATAAGTATTTTAAACGCAACTCATAGTTTGGATTTTTAATTTCATAAGCACGATCAAAGCGTCCCGCACGATTCATTAAAGCTGGATCAATTCTTTCAGGATAATTCGTCGTCCCGATTAAGAAAATGCCTTCTTTAGATGTAGCTCCGTCTAAAGTGTTTAAAAATACAGAACGAGCAGATTCCGGCATAGAGTCGATATCTTCAATTACTAAAACCATTGGAGCCATTTTCGCTACGATTGAAAAAACCTCTTTAATCGAATAACTCGTCGTATATTCCGTTATTTGCCAGTAGGCAACAGGGGCAGAGACACTTCCTGCTATGGATTTAACTAAAGTCGTTTTTCCGTTTCCAGGATGTCCATAAAGCAAGATACCGCGTTTATATGGAATATTATATGTTTTAAAGAATTCACCGCTTTCGTTGAAAAATTCATCAATTGATCGGTAAATCTCACTTTTTAACTTTTCTTCTAATAAAACATCATCCCTCGATACTTGCTGAGTGATCTCTTCTTGATTCCTTTCAACCCCATCTTCCGTGTCAATAAATACACTTACCCTGTTTCTCATCATTTCCCTTTGACGTTCATATGCATACTTAATAAATGCCAGCAAGCTTTCATCATTTTCAGCAAAAATAAATTGACGTTCATAGTCAGTATAACTTTGATAAATTGGCAATCTCACAAAGGCAACATGATATTCGGGATAAAAATAGACCGAGTTATTGATAGATGGTTTAATGACAAATCCTTGCTGCTCTCCGCTCTGTTTAAAAGAGATTGCTCCTGTTTCAACGTAATCATATATGTTTGAAAGTAACTTTGCATTGCCGGCTGCAATATCTTCTTCCAACACATTCCATAGTTCTTCTTGATTTTCATTGTCTATATAAATTTTCAGTGGGAGATCTGTTTCTTCTAAAATCAATTGTTTTATTTTTTCTAGGACAATGCCATAATCATGATAATTAGGTAAAACGTCTCTCCCATTCTCACTAATACGAATTAAAAATGATGTCTCCTTCAATTTGTTCTCCCTCATCATCTGAAATTTATTACAATCAGTATATCACCATTTTTATCTAAACATTTCTGAAACATAGGCTTTTTCTAGCAATTTATTACGATTGGATTGTTTCCCTTCACAATATGACTGTTCTCAATTAAGATATGTGTGTCTAAAACGATAAAGGCAAGAAACCACCATCACAGTTTCTTGCCTTTAAAACTCATTTTCATTCAAAGTTATCAAGCTACTCACATTTCTCAATCCACTCCATACTTTCTTTTAACCGTTCCTTTATGCAAATAAGTTTACCTTCTTAACATTTTGCTGGATTCCTTGTTCAAATAAATCTTTTCCGTTTAAATCAAAGGCATCTTGTTCGGAAGCAACTCTTTATCGCGATGATAAAGTGGTGTATTTTTTCGGAAAGGATGAGCTCCAATTTCCAATAAATTTCAGGCTACGTCTTCTTTTTCTTTATAGTTTGGCTATTATTTTGATCCAAAAATGGTTTGATAAACTTCATGTAACGCTCTCGTTTAAATGCCTCTAATTCTTCTGGAGACATCGCTTTTATCACTTCGGTAATTGGGGGTTTTTTTCCTTTACCTTTTGACACTTTTTTCACATTTTCACTGTTGTTTACTTCCATCGCTGTCCTCCTTTCGGAATAAAAAACCCTTCTGCAATGGATACAAAAGGGTTCTAATTCCGTTTTATCATCCAAAGCCTTTGCTTTGCTGGTTTTAGCACCTTACTTTTCCAAGCAGGTTGCTGTGGCGTCCCCGAGCCAGATCTCTTAGCCACTCTAGATAACTATTTAATTATTTTTATTTTATGCTGATTTTACATTTTTTTCAAGGATTCCTTTTGTATTTTCATTTTTTCCAATGTATTGGAAAAATATAATATCAGACTGTTTTAGTTACATGAACGTACTCTTTCCACGGTTTACAACCAACTTTTCCGTAATAATCTACAAAAACAGTCCAGTCTACAACCATTTCCTTAACACCTTCTCTTTGAAGCTGCAACACCGCCTTTTCCAATAAGGCGACTCCTAGGCCTTTACCACGGTATCCTTTAGCTACCCCAATGGGTCCGAGCCCTGAATATTGTTTATGTAAAAGATCCCTCCAAAAAACATTTGGAGCCAAATAACCATCATTAAAGGTGCTCACATTGGCAAAGCCTATGAGTGTATTGTCTTTAAAAAGACCAATCGTTCCGTCAATTTTTCGTTCGTTGTTGGCAAACCCTTCCGTTAAATGATAAACCCATCTTTCTTCAAATTCTTTTTCAAATAGAGAAATTAGTTCTTCTTGCTCCCCCTCCTTTAACCTTCGTACCGAATACATATGATCTAATGGGTACTGTTCCTTATGTTCAGATATATCCGCTCGTAAATCATATGTTTTATCGGTGACTTGAAATCCGCGTTTTTCAAGGAAAGCTAACACCTCGCCTTGTTCGGAGGGTATACCCGGAAATAAATGATACGGATCAGATCCCACCATAATATCCGTCCCTATAGGAATTTGATCCTCAAATAGCTTGAACAACCTATTTCCAATTCCGTTTTGACGATAATGTTTGTCGACAAGGAAGGCACTTAACCAAACCTGTCCTTTCCAATGTTCAAGTTCCCTGTCTTTTTTTGAAATAAGAAATCCAATTAATTGATCATCTTCTAGGGCAATATAAGAATTTTGGCGATCAATCCAAGGGTTTTTTATTAAACCTCTTTCAAATAAACTTTCTGAAATAGGAAAAGAATCTGCTAGATTTTGATTCCAAACTATAACTAATTCCTTTGTCTCCCCCGAAAACTCTTGTAAGGTTTGGATTTGAATGTTTTGCATCTTTTTCCCTCCTCTAGTAAAAAGGCTTTTCTCCTTGGCAAGCGAAACTAAAGAGAAAAGCCTTGTGTCCTTGTATTCTATTTCGTCACCATTTCCTTTTGAATCTTTGTTCTCAATTTAGCAAGCTGTTCATCGCGATGCCTGTTTCTTAAACGGAGCATTGCATCACCTACTACCTTCCAAGTCATATCAGGATTTTTTGATCCATAGTCATTGGATTCACAACCGCGATATCCCCATACGAATATCGTTCGTGCTCCGGCGTCATAGGCAGCATCAGCGGCGTAAATAATTTCCTCTTCTCTTCCAGCAGGCGTTTTCCATCCTTGAATCCAAATATTATGGTCTTTATTATGCCGTTTGCATATGTCCAGATTCAATTTTGTAGCATTATAAACATATTCATAAGGTTCGATATAAACATCGTCGTTCAACTGCCAATAAGGATCGGATCCGATATTATTCATCGTGTCCAGTTCAGCAATCAAATCAAGTGAATCTAGGCTTATCCCATGCTGGGCTTCAAGCATGACACAGATGATGTTTTCCATCGCCTTTTCGTTGCTGTATTGTGTGACTTCTCTAAAATAATCGCTGATAGTCCAGCTTCTAAATTCTTCTACTTCCTTTGTAAATTCAACCGGCATCACTTGATTATATCGATCTTCAAATAATTGTTTACAACGTTTGCACATGCAGCTATAAATGATTGGCTTGCCGTTTTTATCAGTCGTTTTCGCACCTAAGTGCGGCTCATCCCAATATACACTTTTTCCACCAGCGTCTTTTACCACATCAATCCATTCCTTAGTAAAACTGCGAAACTCTGGGCTATTCAAACAAACTCGTACAGGATCCATTGAGCCATCTGAATAAATTTGGTGGCTGTCTGGCGAATATCCTAGGAAATGAGATTTATCTCCTGGGGGTCCGGCTAGTCCCCAATTATCAACCCAAACATCTAGGCCATACCCTTCACTCATTTGAATGATTTCTTTCATGACGTTTCGATGTCTATCCCAATCATTATGGGAAAATGTATGAAGAATCATATTAAAATTATGATCAACGATATCTCTTAAATCACTATCCACATGCTTAAGAATCCGATTTCCGTGATAAGCGACTCCTAAACGAAGCTTTTCCATAAAAGTTATCCTCCTCTAATTTAAGATAGATTCCGCACTCAAGTGTTCCGTCGTCCCATAGGCGAATGTCCATTTCCCATTTTCATGAACATATTTGTTTAACGCACACATTTTACCGTCAAAGCCTTCCCATGCATTAGGCAACAGTGCCTTTGCAGCAGATTCTGTGGACGCACCATGACCTACGATTAAAATAGATCCTTCGTAGTTCTTGATGATTTCGTCCAACGCTTTTTTCACCCGGTTCAATACAACAACCTCATAGTCCATTTCGGGATATTCTGGTTGAACGATAGATTCATAGTCCCGGTTAATGCTTGGGAATATTGAGAGCGCTTCCTCTTTTGTTAAAAGTTCTGGATAAGTTGGAAACCAATCCGGATTGAGCATCTCCATAAAACCATACTCAACATTGATCGGTAGATTTAACTTTGCAGCTACTGCCTGAGCTGTTTGCAATGTTCGAAAAAAAGGCGAGCTAAAAATATGCCTGACATTTTCCTTTTTTAAAAATTTTCCGGTCTCTTCCGCTTGAATAATTCCACGGTTGGATAATGGCACATCATCATTCCTTTTTAAGTAATGCCGCCAATACGCTTTATCGTCTATATCAAGTCTAATGCCGTGACGTAATATAAATACTTCATTAACCAAAAATGCCCACCACCTATCTACCAAGTATCTACATAACTCAAATGGTCTGTCGTTGACAAGGCCAATTCCCATTTTCCGTTTTGCAAAGTGAATTTATGTAAGGCGCACATTTTCTGATTATACTCTTCGGGAGGATATTCATTTGCTCTTCCCTTTTCCCATAAATTTCTTGTTGTCTCCCATACGGAAGCACCATGCCCGACAATTAGAATGGGCTCATGATAATGTTCAAAAACATGTTCTAACGTTTTACCCACCCGATTAAACACATCTACTTTTGATACATTTTCTGGAAATGAAGGCATGACAAATGATTTGTAATCCTTGTTAATCTTTGAGAAAATCTCAAAAGCTTCTTCTAGCGGAATAATTTCCGGAAATGCACTAAACCATATTTCGGCAAGCTGTTCCATGAATCCATATTCGATATTTACTTGTAAATCTAATTTTTCGGCAATGATATTCGCCGTTTGCAATGTGCGAAAAAATGGCGAAGCAAAAATATGCTTTATACCTTCGTCCTTTATTAACTCAGCCGTCTCCTGTGCTTGTTTAATCCCATTTGCCGAAAGTGGCGTATCATCAATACGCTTGGCATAATGGCGCCAGTACGCTTCATCTTCCAAATCTAGTCTCATTCCGTGCCGCAAGAGAAATATCTTATCCATATTCACGTTCTCCTTTCTATGAATCCATTAAGACTACACGGCAAGGTGTGCTGTTAACCCCGGGGATCAGCAACGGTAGAGCGATTAATGTAAAAGGTCCGCTTCCTTCTACATTTCGGAGATTAATAACAGGTGCAATTAAAAGTCCATCATTCTTATACAGATTCCTCAAAAGCGATCCATCATCATCCCGTGGATCTTGAATATGCGTAAGGTCCGTACCTAAAATACTAATCTGCTTCTCTACCACCCAGTCCATTGCCTCTGGGAGAAAGAACGGATTATTTTCAACGTAGCCGGGCTTATTCCAATATTTGTCCCAGCCTGTGCTTACTAACAACGCATCTCCTGGTTTAACATACTCCCCAACCGCCGCCTCAAGCTCAGCTGCACTGACTGGTTCCAGTGCTTCCTTATCGGCCAACTGTGCTACCCAAGCCGTTTTGATAAAACGTTCAACTGGCACCCGATCGATTGGCTCAGTTTCGGCCAACAGATGGTTGCCATTCTCAACATATGTCCCTGCAAGAGAATGAATTTGAAAGCTATGAGAACTAAAACCGTCCTTTTCAATTGTTGCAATCGGTTCTATTTTCACTGTTGGGAACGGTTCCCCATACCCCCACATTCCACTTTCGATGGGACCCGTTAAATCATAAACCTTCATTAGTAGTCACCTTCTTATCATTTTATTGAGCTAGTTGCCCACCATCGACGACAATTTCCGTGCCTGTTATAAAAGCAGCGTCTTCTGAAGCTAAAAAGGCAAAAACTCCTGCCACATCTTTTGGCTTTCCAACCCTGCCGATTGAAATTTTTGTTTTAATATACTCTTGAACAAATGCCTCATCATCGATCGCCTCAGACATCGGTGTTTGAATATAGCCGGGACAAACAGCATTCACTCGAATATTATGACGGCCAAGTTCTAAAGCCATCGTCTTTGTCAATAGAACGACTCCACCTTTTGACGCGTTATAATGAGCAAATTTGACCTCCCCAACAAGACCGTTTGTCGATGCCATATTAATAATCGCACCTTCACCTTGCTTAGCCATTTGCCTGGAAACTCGTTGTGCTGTATAAAACATGCCGTTTAAATTGACATCGAGCATTTTACGCCAATTATCATCTTCTATTTCTAAAAAATCTTCTTCCCATGCGATACCGGCATTATTGGCTAGAATATCAATACGCCCCCACTCAGCTACAGTACGCTCGACAGCTTCTTCTACTTGCTTAGGATCGGAAACATCAGCCAATATAGGCAAAACTTCGTATCCTAACGCTTGAAACTCCTCAACCGTTTCATTTAAATCTTCATTATTATTCGAAATTAATGCCACTTTCGCACCTTCCGAGGCAAATCGATCGGCGATCGCTTTTCCAATTCCACGAGAGGCCCCTGTAACAAAGGCAATCTTATTCGTAAATCGGTTCATGTTCATTCCTCCTAACAAATTTCGAAAAAATAAGGACAATCGACTAATGCGACTTATCCTTATTTTCATTCTCTCTCTACTATACTTGTAAAGTGCTGCCGCTAAGACCTTTTTTATAACCTAACATAACTTCTTTAAATCTTTGTTCATCTGCTTTCAAGAGCGGGAGTCGGGTTTCACTGCTTGAAAATATTCCTAGATGGTGGAATAATGCTTTCGTTGTCGGAATTTCATCCCCAGGACCAAACATGATAATAAATGGAAGTAATACTTTTGTATAAATATCAAAGCTCTTCTCGCGATCACCACTTTGGTAAGCTTCCCAGCATTCGCGGAACTCAGCAGGGAATACGGAAGGAGTAATAATCATGCTTCCATCTACTCCCGCTTCGAACGCGCGATAGCAAATAATATCGTCGCCCCCGAACACTGTTAAATTTGTTTTCTCTTTTAAAGTACGAATCTTCGAGAATGAGTGATCTGTCATTTTAATATATTTGACATTCGGTACAGCATCAGCCAATTGAATTAAATCATTTGCTGTAAAGCGTGTATTCGTTGTCACTGGATTATCATAAAAAGCAATATCCAGTCCGGTAAGCTCAGCAATTTTGCCGATATATTCAATGACCATGTTTAATGAATTAGGGAAATAGTACGGACTTGGAATCAATGCTGTCCTCACACCCGCATCCGCGGCACGCAACCCAATTTCCACAGCTTGATTCAAATTAGTATCGCCTAATCCAACAACAATGTGTTTATCCTTAGGCATTTTTTTCGCTAGATAGTCCACAACAGCTATTCTTTCTTCTTTAGACAGAGCTGGCGCTTCACCTGTACTTCCGCAAACTACATACCCATCTAAATGGTCAATCGTTTTACTTAGCAAATTGTCAAAATCACTAAGATGTAATTTACCGTTTAAAAAAGGGGTCGGAATAACTGGAACATTTCCTTTAAGAACCATTATCAATCCCTCCAAATTTTCTCTCTATTTTTTTGTCACTTCACTTAGGTAATAGTGCAGTGGCGTCAATTTCTACTAAAATGTCGTCAAGTCCAGCTTCCACACAAGTTCTAGCCGGCATTGGCCGGTTAAAAAATTGTATGTATACGCTGTTAAAGCGATCAAAATCTTTAATATTGGCTAGAAATACATTAACCTTGACAACATCGTCCATTGAGCATTCTGCTGCTTTCAAAATGCTGCGAATATTATTGAGTGTCAGTTCGGTCTGCTCCTCAATTGTGTTGCCGATGATATCACCTGTTTGTGGATCAAGCGGACCCTGTCCTGATACATATACAAAATCACCGGCTACAATTGCTTGGGAGTATGGACCATTTCCAGCTGACGCTTCGGAAGTACTAATTGCTTTCCTCATATGCATGCACATCCTTTTTAATAAATCCACACCATTGCAATGCTGTAAGGGTATATACTTCAACAAGCTTTAACAGCTCGGGAATATCTAAATGTTCATCCGGAGCATGGGCATTTGCACCAACCGGCCCCATTACAATGGCTGGTGTATCTGTATATTCATTGAACATAAATGCATCACAGGCAAAAGGTGCACCTGTAACATCGCCATATTTTTGATCCGTTACTTCCTTAGTAATCTCGGATAGTATGTTGATAAGCGGGAAGTCTGGATCAACTTCTGAACCTGGTAAAAAGCGAATCACTTTTGTAAAGACCGGTTCATTCCAGCTGTCATACTCTTGAACATACTTAGCACGGAATCCGTCCAAAATTTCCTTCTTTAATTCCTCTTCCGAAATGCGGGGGTGGCATTCAACCCAAATATCCACATAACATTCTGTTGGACCCGAATCGCATAATGGCGCAGTCATATCGCCCGCTTCCAAACGTGTTACCATTACAGGAAGGATATGGTCGTCTTCAAAGTAGGGTGCTGGCCCGCCTTTTTGTTGGCGTTCTTTCTCGTATTTTTCTAAAAACACAATAAACTTAGCTGCAATATTGGCAGGGTTTACAATTGTTTCCCCGCTAAAAGACATTCCCGTGTTTCCTGTGAATTTAACTCGCCATAAAGCTCCCCCGTGAGTTCCCGGAGATACAACCATATTAGTCGGTTCAGGAATAATCGCTGCATCTGGGTTATAACCCTTTACTCGACTAGCCAACGTTCCGTTCGCTCCACCGAATTCCTCATCAACAACGGATTCGACTAAAAGGTCGCCTTTTACTTGAAATCCTAATTCCTGGATGCATTTTATAGCCATAATCGATGCTGCAAGTCCGCCCTTCATGTCAAAAGTACCTAATCCGTATAATTTCCCATTCTCTACAACAGGTGTCCACGGATCTTTTTCCCATCCGGATGCTGCAACTGTTGTATCCATATGGCTTGAAAAGATGAGTGATTTTCCATCGCCGCTTCCTTTCATGGTTGCGACAACATTCGGTCTTTCTGAATAATTTTTACCTGGAAAATATGCTGGATGCTCCTTTAATCCTGGAACATCCTCAGGTGTAAACACATCTACCTCTAGTCCCATACTTTTTAGAACTTGAGAGAGAAATAGTTGAGCCCCTTTCTCATTACCAGTCAACACATGGTTGACTGTATTATGAGAAACCAAGTCCTCGATAAGCTTAATGATATCGTTTTCACTTTTTTCAACCCATAACTTCACTGCTTCTTTTACTTCAAACAAACAACAACCCTCCCAGCAACAGATTTTCATTTGTTCTGCATTTAAAATATATGTTCTGTATTTTAAATTTAAAACAACTATATCATTGCATTTATTAAACGTCAATCGCTTAAATAGATTTATAGATTATTCGGAAACAAATGTATTTCTCAAAACTCCGATTCCCTCAATTGCTGCCTCCGTTACATCACCTTCCTTAAGCCAAACTTGAGGATTTCTCCCCATCCCGACACCATGTGGAGTTCCGGTACTGATGATGTCTCCAGGCTTTAATGTGATTGTTTTCGATAAAAACGAGAGTAAAGTTGGAATATTAAAAATGAGTTCACGAGTATTTGAATGTTGCATTACTTCTCCGTTTAATTTTAGAGAAATATCCAAATTATG
The DNA here is from genome assembly GCF_024626525.1 of Lederbergia panacisoli. GTDB lineage: Bacteria > Bacillota > Bacilli > Bacillales > Bacillaceae_C > Lederbergia > Lederbergia panacisoli. The sequence continues at coordinate 291,644 of NZ_JANJGU010000004.1, read as the reverse complement.
CGGATCACCTATCTCATCAGCTGTCACAATGCATGGCCCCGTCGGAGCAAATGTATCTATTGTTTTCCCGCGCGTCCATTGTGCTTCGCTTAATTGAATGTCCCTTGCACTTACATCATTTAAAATGGTATATCCGAATACATAATCCATCGCTTCTTCTTTCGATACATGCTTTGCCGTCTTTCCTACAACAAATGCCAATTCCACTTCATAGTCACATTGCGCAACCTCTTTTGGAATGATGACATCTTCTTCATGTCCAATGATGCAATTGGGATATTTAGGGAATAAAACCGGAATCTCTGGGACAGCCATATTCGATTCCATTGCATGGTCATGATAATTTAATCCAATGCAAATGATTTTTTCGGGGTCAGTCAGTGGAGAAACCAAATGAATCTGCTCTAAAAGTTCTTTTTTTCCTTCTTCAAACTGTTTTTCCACTTCAAGCTTTACCTCCGTTGAACTGCTCATTTCACTAATTAAATTACGCATTGTTCCTTCCATTTTTAGCGCTACGTAATGGTTATCATCTATTAAAGCGCCTAATCGTATTTTCTGTGACATATCTTGTTTATCCACATATTGTATTAATTTCATTGTTTGTTAGCACTCCTTATGATTATCGTAATGTCAGCATAATTTTTGCAGTTTTGCCGGGATTGGATATAAGTTTCTCAAAACATGCGGACCCGTCCTCAAGAGGAGCGTGAATCGTCCAAGGCATTATATTCACCCTGCCTTCACTGATCCATTGCAAGGCCGTTTCAAAATCGGCCCGGTTATTAGAAAAGGCACCGAACATCTTAATCTCGTTTCGAATGATATCATTGATGGGCAAGCTCGATTCATTCTGGTGAAGACCTGAAAATACAACGCTGCCTCCTGGCTTAACGTATTCCACGCATTGTAAACGGGTTATTCCGATACCGACCGCATCAACTGCCGCATCAAATGAACCATTTACAAAGTCTGCTAAATTGGTAGATGTAATTGCTCCGAGTTCCCTAGCAATATCCAATCGCTCTTCATTCAAATCTACCACCACAATATCCTTTAGACCGTAGACTTGGGCCACTTGTAATGTAAAAAGACCAATTGGTCCCGCTCCCATAACGAGCAAACGATGTGTTGGGTCGAGTTTTAAAAGACGACATAGATGCACGGCAACAGCAAACGGTTCCGCTAATGCCCCATCATCAAAAGAAACATGGTCCTCAAGCACATACACATTTTTCTCGGGAACCGCCACATACTCGGCAAATGCACCTGGTCGATGTGCCCCAAGCAGACTTCTTTCCGCACATAATTGAGAGAATCCCGTTGTGCAATAACGACATTCTCCACAAGTAATTAGTGGATTCACCGTTACCCGATCCCCCGTTTTTAATCTCGAAACCTCAGTTCCTTTTTTTTCAATGACACCAGAAAACTCATGTCCCATAATAAGCGGAGGCTTGCGGAGGGAATTGTGGCCTAAAAAGCCACTTAATTCCGATCCGCAAATCCCTACGCGCTCAACACGAATCAGGACTTCATCTGACCGTATTGAAGGAATAGATATTTCCCTCATATTCATCAACTTAGGACCTTCATAAACAAGAGCCTTCATCGCTTTCTCGCTCACGCCTTCACGCCCCCGATTCGACTTTACTTTCCTTATTAAAGGTAGGAAGCCAGTCTTTATTTATTTCAAATAACTCATCTACCATACTCTTAATTTCTGCTAGACTAAGGACGGCAGAAGTTAACGGATCCATGCAGATTGCCTGGAACACTTTTCTCTTATCACCGGTAAGTGCCGCTTCCACTGCTAAGCTTTCACAGCGTGCATGGGTATTGGCAAGAACCGCCAAATGTTCTGGCATATTGCCTACTTTAATTGGGTCGAATCCGCGTTTTGATGCCAAAATCGGTATCTCTACACAGCTTCCATCTGGAAGATTATCAATATATCCTTCATTCTCAATATTTCCATTGAACGTAAAGAGCGTCCCATCACCCATAATGGCATTTAAAATATAGGAGGCGTATTCCGTACTTCTTGTTAAATCAACTGGGTGATCTAATGAAGCTCGCAGTTCAGCTTTCCAGGTCTGCTCCTGATCGAGATATTCATTCAAAATATAAGCGTATTCTCCTGGATTCCAGCCAGTTCCGTGCGTACAATATTTTTCTATTAAGTCCGGACGTTTCCTAAACCAAGCATTATACTCAGAGTTATGCCCACTCGACTCCGTCACGTAATAATCTAAATGAAGGAACATTTCGTTTCGGACTTGTTCTTCATTATAAATTTGAGGATCTTCCATCAATTCTCTCAATCGTGGATAAGCGTCCTCCCCATTCCACTTAAATTCGGAATAAAAGGCCAAATGATTAATTCCTGAACAAGTGTATGTAATCTCATCCATAGAGGCTCCAAGCCAACGTGCCAGCATTTCCGCTGTATGCTGTACACTATGGCACAATCCTACATACTTAACGTTTGTTGTATCTTGAACTGCTTTACTTAGCATTGTCATCGGATTTGTATAATTTAAGAAATAAGCATCAGGACAGTACTTCTCTATATCTTTTGCAATATCAACCATGACTGGTATCGTTCTTAATGCGCGAAAAATTCCTGCGGGACCACGTGTATCGCCTACATTAATATCGACTCCATATTTTTTAGGGATTTCGATATCATGGCGGAAAATTTGAACTCCGCCTACTAGAATCGTACAGATAACGGCATCAGCCCCTATTAACGCTTCCGCTCGGTTTGTCGTTGCTTCTACTTTCGCTGGGAAATTTCCTTTTTCAATGATGCGTTCAACCACTTTTTTTACGACATCTAATCTTTCTTCATTAATGTCCATTAAGAGAAAAGTGCTTTCGGCAAGCGACGGAAAGGATAAAATATCCGTCACTAGTTTTCTAGTAAAACCAAGACTTCCAGCACCGATAAATGTAAATTTTGCCATTTCTTACTCCTCCATTATTCCAAAGTATTTTTTAACCTTTTACACTCCCTAAAACAATTCCTTTCACAAAATACTTTTGTAGGAAAGGATAAACTAATAATATTGGTAATGAACCAAGGAATACTTGCGCAGATTTAAGCGTTTGTTCATTGAGCGACTTGATTAAATCTTTGCTCGCGCCTCTCATAAATTGCTGGTCCATTTTTATGATGATTGTCTGCATGTAACTTTGTAACGGATAGTTTTCTGGTGAGTTCATATAAATCAACCCATCAAACCAACTATTCCAATGATAAACAAGGGAAAATAATGTTAATGTAGCCAACGCCGGAAGCGATGCAGGCAGGAAAATTTTAAGCAAAATAGAGAAATGTCCTGCTCCATCCATAAACGCTGACTCTTCAAGCTCTTTCGGAATACCTCGAAAAAAGTTAAGCAAAAGTACAACACTGAAAACTTGAACTGCACCCGGCAGTACAAGTGCCCAGATCGTATCGATGATTCCTACCGACTTTACAATAATATAGCTTGGAATAAGTCCCCCGCCAAAAAAAATTGTGAAGACGAAAAACCATGAAAATAAAGTCCTTGACCGAAATGTCTTAACCTCTTTAGATAAAGGATATGCGGTAAGGACAACTAAAATCATATTAATCCCGACACCAAGAATGACTCTTTTCACTGTAATTAGCATAGATGTAATAAACTGCGGTTTATTTAAAACTAACTTATACGATGCCAAAGTGAAATCAACAGGTAAGAACTTAACGACACCCGCGGAAACGGCTCCTTTTGAACTTAACGATATGGCTAATACGTGAATTAGCGGGAAAATACATGTTAATGCAAGCAATGTTAAAGCTGTATAATTAAAAATTTTAAATATTCGATATCCCATCGATTTATCAGCGACCATCTTACCCCGCTCCTTTCCAGTTTCTAGAAGATTCTATAATTCGCCAAACGGTAGGCAAGGAAGTACGAAAGCGAAACCATGATTAATGAAATAAGTGATTTGAACAAACCGACTGCTGCTGCAAATGAGTACTGAGCATCAATCAAACCAATCCTATATACATAGGTATCAATAATATCCCCTGTCTTGTATAGTGCTGGTCCATATAGCATCAACACTTGTTCGAACCCTGCATTCAGTACATCCCCTAGACTTAAGGTTGCAACAAGAATAATAATCGGAAGCATACCTGGAAGGGTCACATTCCAAGTTTGTTTCCAACGGTTTGCACCATCAATCGAGGCTGCCTCATATAACGTAGGATCTACATTCGTAATGGCTGCCAGAAAAACAATGGTACTGAATCCGACGTTTTTCCAAATATCAGAACCTACTAACACATATGGGAAAATGGGGGCGCTATTTAAAAAGAGAATCGGCTCGATTCCGAAGACACCCAAAAACTGATTGACAATACCATCTGCCGATAATAGTTGGAATAAAATCCCTCCTAAAATAACCCAGGAAAGGAAATATGGGGCGTATATAACGACTTGAACAAATCTTTTATACCATTCTTTCATGACTTCATTTAATAGAAGTGCAACAACAACCGGGAATACTAACCCCGCAACTATTTTCATCATCGCAATAAACAATGTGTTCCATAATACTTGCCTAAAATCAGGTAACAGGAACATATACCGGAAATGATCTAATCCAACAAAAGATGATTCAAAAAAACCTTTTGCAGGTATAAAGTTTTGAAAGGCCATCACAATTCCAAGCATCGGACCGTATGCAAAAATTCCTACTAAAACAATTGCGGGAAGTAACATGATATAAAGCGGAATTTCTCTCTTTGTCCTAGGAGAAAGAAAAACTTTCTTTTCACTTCTAACTCCAGGAGAAATATCAACTACTTGGGCATCTGAACCTATTACTTTTTTCGAAGAAAGCATCTGTCTCTCACCTCTTGAATCCTGACTTTCCACTCAAGTGGAAAATCAGGATAAAATATAAAGCAGTTACGTCTATTTATTTCGATTGATACCATTCGTTAACTTCTTTCGTAATATCGTCTCCACCTTGTTTCTTCCATTGCTCTACAAAAGCATCGAACTTGTTGATGTCTGCACCATTGACGATTTCGATAAACGTTTCAAGGAATAATTTATCTAAGTTTGCTTGTTTGGAAACCATGGATGGTGTTGGCGCTCCATAAAACTCATTGTTTATATAATTGAAAGAGTCATACAGTCCAAGCGATCCACCTTCTCCATATTCAAGAGCAATTCCCCAATTCTCGTCATTTCCGTCTTTATAATCTTGTATGCGATCGTAAAGCTGCTTCTCGCCTGGATGAAGTTTTGAATCATCTCCAGATTGAAAAGCTTCTTCTATCGACTGTTGGAACACAATATTTTTGCCCCAAGGCTGCATATGGGCAGGTGCCATTTTCCATAATTCACTTGCCTCAGGATCAACCTGTGGATCTTCACCCCAGTAATGCTCCGCTACAAGATTCACCATTTCAATATACTTTTCTGGATGCGGATATCCCTTTTTAAGAACATAGAAACTATGCGTCTGAACCGTTTCTTTTACATGTAATGCTGGTTTATCATCCATGGACATAAACGGAAATGCTTTCCACTCTGCTTCAGGATCACTATCTTTTAATAGCTGAAGCGGCCATTCTGGAGCCCACCATTTTCCAAAATGAATGCCAAGCTTACCATTGATATAATCTTGACGCGATCTCTCACCATCATCTTCAACCGTCCATTCTTTGTGGATAAGGTCTTTCTTCTTAAGCTCTTGAAGAGCTTTCAGTGCTTCTTTCATTTCAGGTTGAATATTTCCATTCACAATATTTCCGTCTGTATCTTTAATCCAGGTATCAGGATAAGCATGGTACGCAGCAAATAATCCACTTAGGCCATACATACCATAGGAACTAGTTCCAGCTTCGAATCCATAGTTTTGTTTTGGATCCATCGCTTTAAAAGCTTCCGCAATCGCTATCACATCTTGAAATGTTTTAGGATCCGGCAAATTTAACTTTTTAAGCCAATCGGAACGAATCCACGTCATAGATCCATCTTCGTCAGGTCTCCCTACATCAGGAATAAAGTATAGCTTCCCATCTCTTCTTAATGGTTCAAGGGCTTCTTCAGGAATAAGCTCCTTCAACAATGGTGAAGCATGCTGTTCCCACACATCTGTAAGATCCTCTGCAAGATCTGCCTCAATGATTTGATCCAATTGGACAATATCCTCACCTCTAACCGTAAATAAATCCGGCAGATCATTTGTCACAATGAGTGCATTTAATTTTTGGGTATACTCTTCGCCACTTTGCATCGCAAGCGTTACATCGAGTTTTATCCCTAACTCTTCCTCAACAAGTCTCGTCCACTTATTGTCTTTCGTTGACTGGCCATCTGGGAAGTTAACGTCGGGATCAACTCTTCCAACCGCAAAAGTCATATTGACAGGCGCGTTGTCATCGCCACCAGATTTTTCACCATCAGATTTACTTGTTGGTGAATCTGTGTTCTTCGAGCAACCAACGATTAATAGCATAATAAGAACGATTGCCATCAAACTCTTAAATCTTTTCATTCCCATCTCCCTTTCATTTTATAAAAATAAAACTTCCTTTGCGTAACCGCCTTCATATCTACTTCGATTTATACCATTCATTTACTTCTTTCGTAATATCGTCCCCACCCTGTTGTTTCCACTGTTCTACGAAAGTATCGAATTTGTTGATGTCCCCACCGTTGACAATATCAATAAATGTTTCGAGGAATAATTTATCTAAGTTTGCTTGCTTCGATGTCATGGATGGTGTCGGAGCTCCATAAAATTCATTGTTTATCCACGTGTTGTTTTGAGTATACGTGTCATAGACACCAAGTGAACCGCCTTCACCGTATTCAATGGCAACTCCCCAGTTTTCGTTTGCGCCGTCTTTATAATCCACAATTCTTTCATAAAGCTGCAGCTCAGTCGGACGAAGTTTCTTAGTATCATCGGATACAAATGCATCCTCTATCGATTTTTGGAACACGATATTTTTACCCCAAAGTTGAACATCAGCAGGAGCAATTTTCCATAATTCACTTGCAGGTGGATCTGCAACTGCCGTTTCACCCCAATAATGTTCAGCCACTAGATTGACCATATCGAAAAATGCCTCTGGGTGAGCAAATCCTTTTTTAAGAACATAGAAACTATTAACCTGTACCGTTTGCCTTAAATGTAAGGCAGGTTTATCATCAGCGGACATAAAAGGAAATGCCTTCCATTCTGATTCCGGATCGTTATCCTTTATTAGCTGCAATGGCCATTCCGGAGCCCACCATTGACCAAAATGAATGCCTATTTTACCATTGATTAAGTCTTCACGCGCTCTTTCGCCATCGTCCGCAACTGTCCATTCTTGGTGAATTAATCCTTTTTTCTTAAGATCTTGTAGGCTTTGAAGTGCGTCCTTCATTTCCGGTTGAATCGTACCATTTACAAGATTTCCATCCGCATCTTTAATCCATGCATTTGGGTATGCATGATAGGCAGAGAATAAGCCACTTAAACTGTACATATTCCAGTCAGCTGTTCCTGCCTCGAATCCATAATTTTGGTCTGGATTCACAGCTTTAAAAGCTTCGGCAATCGCGATAACATCTTGGAATGTTTCCGGTTCTGGCAAGTCGAGCTTCTTGAGCCAATCCGTTCTAATCCAGGTCATAAATCCTTCTTCAGCAGGATCTTGTACCGCAGGAAGAAAATATAGCTTTCCATCCCGCTTCAAAGGTTCAAGCGCTTCGTCAGGTAATAGCTTTTTTACTAATGGAGAGGCATATTTTTCAAATGCTTCTGTCAAATCTTCAGCGAGGTCTGCTTCAATGATTTGGTCTACTTGATTAATTGCCCCGCCATAAACTGTAAATAAATCTGGCAGATCGTTTGTCACGATCAGTGCATTTAATTTCTGGTTGTATTCATCCCCGCTTTTCATGGCAAGGGTTACATCCAGTTTAATACCAAGTTCTTCTTCAACTTTTCTTGTCCATTGATTATCTTTTGTTGTCTGGCCATCAGGGAAGTTTACGTCGGAGTCCACTCGTCCGACTGCGAAGGTCATTTCAATAGGAGGATCATATTTTCCATCCACTTTGTTGGCTGGCTCTGAAGGTGAATTATCTGGGGTGGAGGTGTTTTTATTACATCCTGCGATTAAAATCGCTATAAGTGCAACAACAAGAAAATATTTTATTTTTTTCATCTTTTTTCCCCTTTCAAATATTCAAACATCCTCAACAGTAGTAACTCGATTACCACCTCCTTGCAAAATCATACAATTTACTTAAATCGCACTAGATCATCTACTCGTACAGGCATTCCAGTACGCAGCGACTTATTTCCTGCGATTCCTGTTAAAATCGATAACGCTCCGTCAATATGAGAGGCAGCACGGTTATAAATGTCATTTTCGGGCTTTGCAAAAATATCTCTTAGCAAGACAGGATCACCCCCGCCATGACCGCCTTCGCCTTCCTCAAAGTCAACTTTATAAGGAGCATCGAACATTGGAAATACATGTATACTTGATTCTTGAAGTGCACCTTCCAATGAGACGTCACCGCCAGAATTCACGTAGGACATTTCAACGATTTTCACTTCCATTCTTCCTTTCGTCCCATTGAAGGCGATATTGTATCCTTCCCATGGTAGGAATGTATTGAGGGAATATGTCATAATCGCTTTACTTTTATACTTAACTAATAGTCCCATTGTGTCCTCGATGCTGATACCATCTCCAAATACGCTTTGATCTCGGATGTATCCGTCATCCTTCTCGGCATCCAAATACATTGCTTTCATATATGGGTTGCTTTCCATGTCAAGTCCGAATGGGTCGTTCTTTGCTGCCTCACTCCCATGTGAACGAGTATAAAATTGTTCTATTCCTCTTTTCTCTGCGTTTTCGCGACCGTAAAACCTTAAATCCCCCATTGCATAAACGGTATCTGGAGTCGTTCCAAGCCAGAAATTAACGAGATCAAAATGGTGTGTCGATTTATGGACCAATAACCCACCACTATTTCGTTTGTCACGGTGCCATCTTCTAAAATAATCTGCACCATGTTCTGTATTTAAGAGCCATTCAAAATGGACTGAAATGACATCTCCAATGACTCCGCTCATGATCAATTCCTTTATTTTCGTATTATGGGGAGCATATCGATAATTGAACGTGACCCTTAATTTACGACCGGTTCTTTCAACAGCATCCAAAATCGCCTGACATTTCTCTTCGTTGATGGTCATCGGCTTTTCCGTAATGACATCACAGCCTAATTCCATTGCTCGAATAATATAGTGGTCATGTGTCCGGTCTATGGAGGTTACAATGACGACATCCGGTTTTTCCTTTTCAATCATGAGTTCAAAGTCATTCGCTCTATATGTGTTCACTTTATGGTAATTGAGACGCTCCTCCAAAACAGAATTCGCATAATCCATGCGCGTTTGATTCACATCGCAAAATCCAACAAGCTCGGAAGTCTCGCGGAAATCTCTTACCATTGCTTCATAGAAAAACCGCGCCCTGCCGCCTACTCCAACCACCGCATATTTTTTCTTCATCGTTTGCACCTCCTATAAATATTTGGTCATTTCTAAATCAAATGCTTCGACCAATGTTTCGAACATGTGGAACTCTATTTTTTGTTTATCTATTACTTTTAAAATCGAATCTTTTCCACTTTGAGAACAATTAAATATTTTCAGCGTCTTAGGTTCAGCTAATTGAAAGCATGTTTCAATCCCACCGACAGCTCTAAAATGTGGTATGAAAAAATGATTGATATAATCTGCATCAGATTCAGTATTAAAGCCGTTTAGATCAACAGTTGCTGAATGTACATTTTTTAAAAACGGCAATGCAGCTGAAACCCATAATCCCGCATCTTCCAGCCCAACAATATGCAATCTGTCATACTGGCAGTCTAGTAAAAACTGATAAATATGGACGATATCCTGCACTCTATAAACGGAATCTGTATAATTGTAGGTTGTAAAATATTGATCCAGGTTCGTGTTCCTTCCTGATTGGCTAAATGGCTTCAAAGAAGCTCCAGTTAGAAACGCATCAAATGTCGCAACTTGAATACCTTTCTTCAACCAGTCGTTCACTATTTTTCTACTTTTCGAATCTTCCAGAATACCTTTAGAACCGCCTGGGTGAGCAAATAAAACGATTTCATTTTTATTTGACACTGATTTACTTTTAAGAATCGATAATGGAATGTTTACATCTTGTTTTTCAAGCTTGACTACATATTGTGCAATCGCGATTTGATCCGTGTCTTCATCCTTATATTGCTTTCCATAATAAATATCGTCTGGTTTAATCGCCTGCACGTAACCTGAATCATTGTTTAAGCCCATTAAAAACTTCAAAGCTTTATAATAAGGCTCTATCGACTCATTTCTTGCTGCGTCTAACCTATCTATCTTTTCTTGCTTTAAATTAGTGATTATTTCATCGGCATCTTTCAGTTTGTACATCGATTCCGGAGAAGGAAAAATGCGAAATTGATTTACATCGCCAAAATTAACTTTTACTTCTTCCCATGGAGCTGAATTTCCTTGGAAATGCACTCTAAACCAGTTATAAACTACTTCCCTCGTTGCTTTGTTGTAATTATGCTCTGCTTTTATGTAAAAATATTCCGTCTTTTCAACAGAGTCAAATAGTCGATAAATGTTTTGAATGTAAGGAAATTCTAGATGGGGGATGTTGTTCGTCCAATCACCTGTATTTCCCGTCATCAACATAGGACGTGGAGCGAACATCGCTGCTATTTCAACATTCGTCGTACCTTCCATTCGTAAATATGGTGCATTTTCACATTTACATCCACCTTGCATATAGGATGAAATCATACTGACAGGCGCCCCAACCTTTAAACGTTCATCGACCGCTCCGAGTAAAAAGGTTTGAGTTGCGCCTCCAGAAGCACCAGTACATCCGATTTGTTCAGGGTCAACATCTGGAAGCGACTGTAAAAAGTCAAGGGAACGGATACTGTTCCAAAGCTGCAACCCAAGGAGACTCACACCCCAAAGTTCCTGCTCCACACCACTTAATTCATGATCAATCTGCCTACTATCCACATAGCCGACCATGTCATAGGAAAAAGCGACAAATCCCATTTTGGCAAAGTTGGCACAGCGAGTTGGAATTTCCGTCAAATCACTCATTTCCAGTCTTCCGTTTTCCCAGTGACCATGAGGATTTAATATAGCTGGAAACGGACCTTTTTGCACTTTAGGGCGGTATAAATTACCTGTCACATAAAAACCTGGATAGCTTTCAAACAATACCTTTTCGACTGTAAAATCATCAAATTCAACCTTATCGAAAATTTTTGCTTGTAAAGCGCATTTATTCGGGAATGGCCAAAGCCCTGAACTTATCAAGATTGCTTCCCTTAACTCATTACATCTATTTTTCCATTCATTGAGGTCCTCATATCGAGGTAATTCAAATGAATAATTGTGGTGATAAACATCAGATAATCTACTGTCCTGAACGATTGACCGCAACTTATTTTCCAATTTCAAGCCTTCAAGCAAATCAGTTCCCATTTCTTCATACCTCCGCAATTTGTTAAATGTGATTTATTATTGTGACATCCTACTTGCTGAAGGCATACCTTTATATCCTGTTATTAAAGGCAAGTCAGGAGTGGATGGATGCATAAGTCGTTCTTCCTCTAACTCCTCGATTTTGGCTATCTTTCCACTCACGTAATCATTGAGCCTTTTAGTAGCGGTATCGATATTAGCCAATAAAGCCCCGTATCTTAAGTCAATAATTTCCCAACCAAATGCTTTATTCGTTTTAAACCAAATATCACGGTGATATAGCCGCAAATCTTCAACCCTACTTTTAAGTTCTTTCAAAGTTTCGTTGCTTAATCTTTGTAATTCCTCATTCCTCTTGCCCTTGTAAGCACTCGTTATTTGAAGGCCGATTTCCGCCTTAATCGCCAATACGGAGGACACTTTTTCAAGTAGAGTAAAGACATAGTCGAATTCTCCGTTACGCTCAATGCTTTCATGCATACGTTCAGCTAATTTTGCATAATGCTCCCCAAGATTTAACCCTTCGATGTTTTTATCAAATAAACCAGCTAAAATGTTTTGCCATAATAAATATTTTGAAGGGTTGCACATGTAAGTGTTATCCTCCGAAGTACCCGGCACTTCATCTATATATTTTACAGAGATAAAGTCGTCGAAATTTCCACCTGTACAGAACTCAAATCTCCTTTTTAACTTTTCCATATCTAACTCGCGGGAATATCCATGCTCCGCATATAACTGCCATCCGAGCATCGCTGAAAAAATTTGGCTCTCTGTTCCATCGTCTCCCCAATGAGTAAGGAACACTTCTTTGATTTCTTTCTTTTTACTTGCATTCAAAATGGCGTTTGATGCCCTAAAAGCGATACCGTAGTTAACACCAAATCCGAAACAGCTGTAAATTCCACCACAGACGATGGTAGGAACATTTAAAGATCGATGCTTTTCAATAATAGTTTCATAAAATGGTTGATCGTCCCGGTTGTATTCCCAGAAGTTCATCTGCATCCCTTTTGGTATAGCGCTTACAATCTCTTCTGGAATTTGTGCATCTACATCAAAATTGTTCCCGTAACCCGTTAGCCTTGGCGTACGGAAGTACATATCGCTGAACATCATTGGGGTAAGTTCAAGCTTCTCGGTAATTTTAACGATATGGTTAATATGCTCGGTCATAATTTCGAACTTGCTTTTTAAACCATTTCGATTTAAATATTCACCTAATCCTAATTTCCAAGCTTCATCCAACCCTAGGTGAATGCGCTTACTTCTAAATGGAGCAGAAACAGTAGAAAGAAGATTTTCAATTAACTCATATGTCTGTGGTTCCCCTACAAGCAAAGTAGCTTCATCTTCCCTAACTGAATTAAACCGCGGCCACTTCATTACTTCTTGCAAGTGCGCCAATGTTTGTATACAAGGAATCACTTCGATTCCTAACGAAAAAGCATAGTCGTCAATTGCTTTCAAGTCTTCATATGTATATTTTCCACGCATATATCCAAAGAAAGGCTCATCCTTTACTTCAAAGCTATCTTCCATATAAAGAATTAACCAGTTCAACCCCATGACAGACATTCGTGTAAGAATTTCCTTCACTGTATTGATGTTCATTACCGCGTTCCCTTGTGAAACATCAAAAAACAAACCGTTTCTATCAAACTGAGGCTCTTCAACAATATGAAACTCATCTTTTTCTTCACATGCTTCAAGAAATAACCCTAATGCCCGAAAAAAGTGAATGTCCTTAGAATAGGTAATAGAGCCGACATTTTTCGACTTTACAACTTCTAGTTTATCATATTGACTTTTTATCACCTTGATAGGTAAACCATTTTCATCTATACTGAAGTTAAATTTATCGGCAAGTGCGTTAATTCCTTGCTCTAATCTCGTGAGATCTCCTATTAATTGAAGTTTCATTTACATTCCCCCAATAAATATTGTTTGCAATTTAGAACACCACTTCACAATTACGAATTTCTTATTTATAACCTATCACTATTTTTTTACTTTTTCAATAAAAACTTGAAGAATTAATTAAATTTTTTTAATTTAGTTCTATTTCAATCCTTTCTTTATTCTATATAAACGAAAAAAACTGCCGAATAAACTCGGCAGCATTTAAGTAGTTAGTATGTTAAACTGTGATTTCGGAAAACCCCATTTGTTCTGAAATCAGGCGGCATTGTTCTTTTAAAAATTCTCCAATCTCTTGGAAATGAATGCTATGAAGATCATTTCGAACTCCAGTTATACTTAAAGCAGCTATAACATTGCCTTTATCATTAAAAATAGGCGCTCCAAGACAACGAACACCTATTTCACCTTCCTCATCTTCAATGGCGTAACCCGTTTCACGGACGTTTCCAAGAAATTTCTTAAACAATTCAGGTGAAGTAATCGTGTTTTCAGTAGCCCGAACCATTGGGTTATTTACTAATATTTCGTCTAACTCTTTTTCGTCTATATAAGCAGCAAGTACCTTCCCTACCGCAGAGGAATGAATGAACATTGACTGTCCAATCTTAGTATCAAACTGGACAAATGTTGGGCCATTTACTTTTTCAATATAAACAGCTCTTCCATTGCTTAATGTAGCCAGGTGAACAGTAAATCGCAATTGCTGGGCTATTTTTTCCATAAAAGGACGTGCAACCCTGCGGATATCGTATTTGGACTTTGTTTCTATACCAATATTGTATAATTTCATTGTTACTCTGTACCGACTATCGTCTACTTTCTCAACATACCCCATTGTTTCAAGCGTCGACATCATCATAAACACGGAGGTCTTTGGAATGCCCATTTGTTCGTGGATGTCAGTAATTCGTAGGGGCTCTTCTGATTTTGACAATTTTTCTAATATCAGCAATCCTTTTTCCAATGCCGGTACATTGTAATCCTTTTTTTTCTTCATCTCCACCCATTAACCTCCAATATTGTATATTTCATAGTATTAAATAATCGTTCTGTATACTGAATATAATTTTAATATAACATCGGTTTCGAAATGCGTCAACGCATTATAAATGGAAACTTACTCGTCTATTAAAAAAGCAAACAAAACGCAATGAAAGAAAGGCAAAATATATAAATATAATAAAAGTATGCAAGGTTAAAATACCTAGCATACTTTTTATTACTCACACAATAATAGGGAATATACATAGATTAATATATTCGTGATAAATTTATTTTGACCACAACTGTATTAGTGACTGTACCGCTTTATTGAGACTTTCCTTAGCATCTTGTGTTACGTTCTTCTGTTTTGGTATATTATCCAAATGCTTTAAGAAATCCTTTAGCTTTTTAACAGCCTGTTTATTCGAACCTTTATTATATTGATGAATTGCCTGATCAAGGGTATTACTCAATTGATTTACTAACGAGCCATTCACTTCCCCGGAATTAATATATTCATTTAGTAAATTTTGTAGAGCTTCTAATTGATATTTACTATAATCAAAATATCTAACGTGATGTGAAGTACCAGGTGTTACGATAAATACTTGTGATGGATCATGCGGGTTCATCTCTACATCTCTAACATACGGCCATGACAATCCTTCATTTACTTGCTGCCATGTTTCACCGCCATCAACCGTTAACCAAGCTCCGCTTGATTCAGGAACTCCTCCAGCAATCCAGACATTTGCTGATCCAGCAATAATAATGTTCTCATTTTCTGGATTTACATCAAATCCTCTAATGTATTCGTCTTCAAAGATTTTTTCCCAAGTTGCACCGCGATCCGTACTGCGGTATAGTCCACGCGAATTGTTAGATTCCCAGTCATCACTTTGGTAAGGGCCAATCGCTATAAAAATATGTTCAGGGTTTTGTTTTGAAACGACTATCTTCTGAACCCCTTCAAATTCTTCTCCACCAATTTGCTCCCACGTTGAACCAGCGTTAGTGGAGCGGAAGAATCCATCAGAACCACCGGCATACACATAGTTACCATTTGTAGGATCCACAGCCGTTGCAGCGGTACGGTCAGGATTGACATCCCAGGTTTCAAAACCGTTATATTCATACGGATCTTTACTAGTTGCTTCTCTCATATCTAAAACTGGACTCCATGTTGTACCATCGTCTATGCTCTTATGAACGACATCATCTGCCACAACATATAGGGTGCGGTTATCGATCGGACTTGTCTTATCTAGTGAGAGCCCACGAATAGCCGCTCCATTTTGATAATTATTCCATCTTGGCGATTCCGATTTAGGAAGTCCTTCATGCGATTCTACCCAACTGCCATTTGCTCCGTAATCAGTACTTTTTACTAGAATTTGATCCACATAGTAGCCGCCAAGACCTGCCCATACTACGTTCTCACGATCTGGATCTGGCAAGATGGCTTGGGCTTGTCCACCTATTCCTTTCCAATCGCTTACAAAACCAGCCTGGTTCGAATGTTGCCATGAACGTCCATTATCTTTACTCCTCCAAAATCCGATATCAGCGTTACCTGTATAGATGATATTTGGATTGGCTTCACTAATTTTAAGGCTGAAAGATACGACGTTACTCACACCTGTTGTCGAATACCATTTTCCTTCTTCATCCGTACGTGAAGTGGATGCTGCCGATTTAAAACTTCGTGCTCCGTCGTCAGATCTAAATACCCACTGAGAATCAACCCAAAAATATGAATCTGGATCTGCCATAGACGACGCAATTGTCTTAACATAAGCTGGAGAAGTAGAATAATAGTGATGAATCGCTCCTAATTCAAACGTTCCAGGAGTCGACGCTTCTGCGATTAGTTCAAATCCATTTTCAGCTTTATTCGAATCGTACTCGTACACCTTCGGGTAATTCCTTGCTTGTTCCATTGGCTGTGTATCGGACCAACCGCGAATGTCAAACAATCGAACGACTGATTTTCCTTCTTCCGCTTTTACCTTAACAATCCCAAAAGTATCCGTTAATTTCTCCCAACTCCATGTACCATCACTGAACGTCCCTTTATAAAGTCCTTTACCGGGAAGATTTAAGTTTCTTCTATTTCCTTTTGAAACATAGATTACATTTGGATCGACCGGATCCATTTCAAAGTCTGATACAATCCTCATAAATAGCGGTTCTTCGATAGTGCCTGATTTTTGGTAAACTGCTCTAAATTCCCCGTTAGTATGTTGGTAAAATTGCTGTTGACCATCTGCATCATACAACGGTAATCCCATGCCATTGTCGCCGCCATACGCTGGATAGGAATGCATTTCTCCAGCAATTAGCTCCCAATCCTTCCCGCCATTTATCGATTTATAAATAGCGCTCTTCGGTCCTTCCCAGTACAATCCACTTTCTTCAGTAAACTGATCAGGCTGAGAAAGGATATATACGATATCCGGATTTGTGTGATCAACTACAATTTTTTGCACTCTCATATTCTCATTAAATTTTACGAGATTGCCATCATCGTCATAATCATTAAGAAATACTTTTACAGGATTCCATGTTTCACCACGATCTGTTGTCTTGAAGATTACTGCATCAGTACCCTCCCAGTTATGATGAGCTGCCGTATAACCGATATTTGGATTGGACTTTGAGAAAGTCATCGACGTAAAGTAAAGCAACGCTCCGTCCTCATCATCACTCCATTCATAATGCACATCACCAAGTGGATCCTTATATTTCGTCCCGATTTCACCTGCTTTTAAATCCCTGACCACTTTAAACGTCCCTGTTCTCTTCCAAGGGTCCCAATCCTCTGATAAAATCGGATAAAACTGATGACCGCCGTCGTCACTCTTATACATAATATCTTCCGCACCAATGAACACAACATTTGCATCATCTGGAATGAACCCGACCATACTTGTATGATTATGATAGACAAGTCCATTCCAAAATCCTCTATTTTCCCACGTCTTCCCATTATCATAGCTAAGGTACGGACCTGATAAATCCGCGGCAGCTACTGCAATACCGTGCGGATATTTCTCACTCGCAGGACCAGCACCAACAGAAAAAAACGCCCCACCAGCTCCTGGTTCAACCATTTCCCATTGGTCAGGTTTTTGAAAATCTGTACTAAAATCATTACCTTCTGCTGCAACTGGAGGCGTATCAAAGGATACATGTGCTTGAGCAACCAACCCAATAGCAAGCAGAATTGAAGTGGCTTTTATTAACTTTTTCTTCAATTGTTTCCCTCCTATCATTTATTAAAGTTCATCCAAGCGATCTATTTTTTTATATCATCACTCCTTTTAACTAGACAGAGAGGTTACATTTTTTGTAAGTGTATACACATCCTAGTTCTATATATTAACAAAAAATTCATAATGTTGAATACACTATTAAATTACCATAATAATATGGCGTTAACATGGTAAAATAGTCCTGTTTATTTAATATATTGATTATAACTTCGAGTATACGAACAAAAGGCGCAGATTAAGATTATCTACGCTTTTTGTTTCACTGCTATGTCTACCAGTTTGCATCAACCATATACTTATTGATTTACAAGCGGGCTAATTACTGAACCTCCTTCTGCCATTTTTCCGCCCTAGCTTGCAAATCGCTCAAAAATTTTTCAATATCCTGGTTCTGCTTATTCGCTGCCATACTGAGAAATCCGTTTACTGCAGGCACAACCTCATTGTTAAAGAACGGGTTCACCTCATCCATTAAATTTGATTTGGCAACGTCGGCAATGTCCATGGCCGTCGCAATAAATCTATCTTTTGGATCAAGAAAAGAAGCATCTTTCAATGTCGGTGTCATCCCGTAATTTTCGTACATATGTTTTTGCATTTCCGTATCTGTAAAAAACTTCATCACTTCCCATGCCTCTTCAACATTGCTGACATCCTTGGCCATGACGAACGGGTCAAGGGCTACATACCCTTCTCCATTCGGACCAATGTTCATGACAGGAATGAAACGTTCCAACACTTTTTCGTCTTTCGAAGATATATATTCTCCCCAGACATCATGCCCTCCACCGTCCAAAAAGATTGCGATGTTATTTGTTTCGAGGCCGAAATTTTCAGCTCCCTGATTGTTCAAAAAAGCTTCGGGTACATACTGTACAGCCTGATCGAACCATTCGAACACTTTGACCATCTCGGCCGAATCCAGTTCAAATT
The DNA here is from genome assembly GCF_024626525.1 of Lederbergia panacisoli. GTDB lineage: Bacteria > Bacillota > Bacilli > Bacillales > Bacillaceae_C > Lederbergia > Lederbergia panacisoli. The sequence continues at coordinate 272,940 of NZ_JANJGU010000004.1, read as the reverse complement.
TCACGTTCTCCAAATCGTTTAACGTTCCTTGTCCACCCGGGGCGTTGTAGTAACGAGTCAATGCTTGGAACGTCGGTACATCGAGTGCTTTTCCATTAAAATACAAGCCGTATGTTTGTTCACCTGTTCGAGGATTTATACCTGTCAATCTACTTGCCTTTTCTAGTATTTCTTCCGGCGTTGGCTTTTCGGAAAGGTATTCAACACCAAAGTCGTCGAAAATTTGCTTATCATAAATGGTCATTCTACGTCCAAGTATGGATGGAATGCCGAAACGCGTTTCGCCATCGAGTGATTTTGTATTGTATGAGAAGTTCCATATTCCCTGCAAATATTTTTCCGGATCAAATTGACTATCATTGGCGATCAAATCATCGATTCCGCGGAGGAATCCCTGCTCATACCATTCGTTGGCCCAACCGCCTGCTGTATAAATCAAGTCCACATCTTTGGAAAGCAGCAGCGCTTTTTGCTTTGCTTGCGCATTTTCCCACGGTATTTGTATCACTTCTAGCTTAATATTCGGGTATTTAGGATTGAAGTGCTCTTTCAAAAATTGGTTTACCCCGATCGTCTCCCTACCTGTAATCGGGTCGATCCCATCTTCCAATGTCCAACCAGCCAAAGCGACTTTAACCGTTACAGATTTGGCATCTCCCCCTCCTGCATCTTTCGTTTCTGAAGAACAGGCAACCGTGAACACCATAATAAGGGCGAACAACATCAATGAAAACATTTTTCTCATCTAGATCTCCCTTTCGGTAATATGTTTATTGTTATATTCTTTAATGAGATGTTTCTAGGAATATAAATTTTTTGGAAACAAATAAATCACCACTACAGTTATTAAATTCAAGGTGATTGCGTCCATCATGATCGAAGGCACCTCGACAAGATTAGGCACTATGATTGTAAGATTCTGGTCGCTGACGGCATATGTTTATACCGATTGCAATCGACTAATCCTTGTTCGCTATTGAAAAACAGCCGCTCTTCCTCCAATTCTTCCAGATGCTCCAGTTTACCCGTTAAGTACAGAGAGATTCGGTCTGCCGCCGACTTTAAGCTTATGAGCAGCGCTCCATAGCGAAAATCAATGACGTCCCAGCCGAAGGGCTTGTTGATCTCATGCCAGCGTTCCCAATGGTAATTCCGCAAATCGTTTACTCTTGTGGACAATTCTGGTAATTCCCGAGTCGCGATTACCTCCAGTTCCTCCCTGTTCCCAGACAAATAGGAATCGGTAATTCGGTTGCCAATGTCCGCTTTCAATGACAATACACGGCATAACCTGCGCAGCACTTCAAACACGGATCCAAATTGTCCATTTCTCGCTGCGTACGTCTCCATTTTCTTTTCTAGTTCGGTATAATGTTCTGAGAGCTTAAGTCCGCGAATGTTTTTATCGAACAATCCCATCGTGACATTTTGCCAAAGCAAGTACCTGGAAGGATTATACCTTTCCAGATTTTCCGGCGCGATGCCCGGTATTTCGTCGACATATTTGATATCCATAAAATCGTCATAATGTGCACCAGTACAAAAGTGAAATCTTTTTTTCAATTTCTCGATATCAAGTTCCTGTGAATATCCGTGCTCGGCAAACAATTGCAGCCCCAAAAGCGCGGAAAACCAATCGCATTCCGTCCCGTCGTCCCCCCAAAGAGTGGCGAAAATCTCTGTAACTCCTTCCTTCTTGCATGCCTCCAGCGCCGCATTTGTGGAAGCGAATGTTGCCCCGTAATTTAGCACGAAACCTTTCCAGTTCCAAATCCCTCCGGCAAATACTGGAGTAGAGCCAAATTTCTTGTGCCTTCGAATCCATTCGAGGTAAAACGATTCATCGTCATGATAATAATCCCAGTACACAAACTGCACACCGCTCGGCATAGCTTGAATCACTTCATCGGGGATTACGCACTGTTCATCATAATAGGATCCAGTTTTAGAGCCGGCTCTGAAATACATGTCACTCCACATCATCGGTTGCAGTCCGTGTTTTTCTGTAATTTCCAGCACCCTTTTCAAGTGCTCATTCATAATGTCAAATTTAGAATGGTACCCGTTTTGGGCGAGATAATTCCCCAGCCCTAACTTCCAAGCTTCATCCATGCCGATATGAATGCGTTTCGTCCGTACGGGGGCCGCAGCAGCGATGATCATCTGTTCGATGAATTCATAAGTACGCTTATAGCCTACCAACATCGTTTCGTGATCATCTCTTAGGTCAGCAAACGATTCCCATTTCAGCACATCCTCCAAATGGCTTAATGTTTGAATGCAAGGGATCATTTCGATGCCGAATAGATCAGCATAGTCGTCCAATTCCTTGATTTCCGCTTGCGAGTAGCGACCTCGCATATAGCCGAAATAGGGCTGCTCCTTCACGTCATAACTGTCCTCGGCATATAGCATAATCATGTCCAGTCCCATCAAAGCCATTTTCCGAAGAAATGTCTTTACAACGTCTACCCGGATGACCGCTCCACCTTGAGAAACGTCGAACATCGGGCCATTCATCGTAAATTGCGGGATTTCTTCCACTTCAAATTCGCTTTTCTCCTGCAGTCCTTCGACCAGCAAACCGAGCGCTCGAAAAAAATGAATTTTTTCCGAATAGGCAATGCGCAATCCACTTTGTTGAGCACGAACCTCAATTCTCCTCTCACAGTGATGGATCACTTCTACTTCCTCGCCGTCAGAAGCCACTTCGAAACCTAGTTCCCGCGATAATATTTCGATGCCGGAACTCAGATCAGCAATATCTCCCGTAAATTTGAATCGCATATATATCCTCCCTTTCGTATATTTAGTTTTAAGATCTCATTCAAGGCAACTTCCAATGATAGAATAGATCTTTGATAACTTTATAGATAACCCTTTCATTCTCTTCAGCTAGTCCCCATCTCCACAATCTTCAGTTATAAGCAGCATCGATCGTTTTGTTCAAGGTTTCTCTACTGGGGAATTAGGATATTTCCATGAACTTAGATTCTTTTTGCGTGAAGTGTTTGTTAAGACTACTTCCGAAGAGACGTCAAGGCTCCTGTATCCGCTCTCATCCTCTTTGAATTCATCTTCATGATCTTCCTGTTGTTCTGTTATTCCATCTATAGGAAGCATCTTAATTCCTTTGGCAGTCATTGATATGCCGGACTCATTAACATCTATAACATGATAGCTGCTCACAACCCAGTCGGTATATTTTTCTGTATACGTTTCGGCAACATTGTTATATTGTCCGTATAGGGTACCGAATTCGTAGCCCGCTGTTCCGCCTGTAATGTAGGTTGTGCCTGTTCCAGGGATGGTTGTCACCTGATTGTTATACATAAGCTTTGCACGCAAATAAAGATGGTCATGCCCGGAAAGAACAACGTCTATTCCACATTCATCAAAAGCTTCTGTGACAGTCTGCCAATAGGTGGGCTGCGCAAACCTTCCTAAGTATGGCCCTTGATGCATGGCAACGAATCTCCACTTCTTTTTATTCGTCTTTAGTACAGACTTCATCCAGTAAAGCTGGTCATTAATTGCTTTGTCGCTGGAAAATGAAAAGCCTTGGTCGCCCGTTTCGTCAATATTGCTTGTGTTGTCTGAATAGTCAAGAACGAAGAAGATAGCATCGCCATATTCAAAGTAATAGGTGTTACCGTCAAGGCGTTGCTTAATTGCGCCTGTTACAATAGGTTCCAAACCATTTGTTCCGGCACCTTGGTACGCAGGTCCGTTTTTCGGTACGTTAATACGGCCTTTGGCAGTAATCATATAGGGGTCAATCGAGTCCCAGCTTCCGGTTATTCGCGGATTGCCTTCGTATTCGTGATTACCTGTGGCAGAATAATATGGAGTGTTATACAAATATGGCTGCAGAGCGTTGTAGTAAGCGTCCCACTCCTTAGTGTCGAATGCGAAATCTACATTGTCGCCTGTACTGAGGATGAAGCTTAGATCTGGATGATTATTAAAGGCAGTTTCTACTGCTCGTCCTGTATATTGCTCGTACTTTCTATAAACCGTTTCAACGTCCTTACCACTTCCCTGAGCATCGGTTAACCAGAGAAATGAGAATTCATTTACATTAGCTGCAGGCGTTCTGAAGCTAGGTGGGTTGACAATATCGGTGACATTAATTCCGCCATCACCAACGGAGTAAACGTATTCTATGTCTGGTTCAAGAATGCCCGTTTCTGCCTTATGGCTAATGATAGGTGTAAGTTCCACTTCATTTTTATATTGTCCTGTAAATGTCTCATACAAGTCTCGCTGGTCAATCGGGGTAGATTCACCAATCATCGTTTCAGTGAATGTACCGTTAAAGCCATCTTTTTTCGCATAATTAAGTACTGAAGTGTGAATTGTCATATCTGAGGTCACCCAGTTGAATCGGGCCTTTACTGCTCCATTGTCTGTCGTGTCAAAGAGGAAAGTTACTGATGTAGGGATGGGGCTAACTGAACGATTAATAAAACTCACACTCCTTTTAATTTCAATGTGAATAGTTTAATAGAGGACATTAAGCCATTGAAGAAGTCATATTGTTCGCTGCTGACGGACTACAACGTTACCCTATGTACTCAATTTTCAAGTGCTAATTAATAGGTTTAAAGGAATTTCATTGAACCGGATGAATGGGCAATGGTGGTGAATTGTTGTGTAGGTGGATTCACTTGGAGTTTGATAGAGCGACTAAGTTTTCTATATATTGAATTGTATTCAAAAATATCATGTATATTCATTAATGTACAAGGGTCTTTTTTCCTATTTACATTTATATTTGAATCGTATTTTCCAAAAAACAAAATTTTTCTAACTTATCTTAAGCTTGGTCATAGATCCTATCCTTTTCTTTAAAATTTCATTATATTCATGTGGACAATCAATAGGAAAATAAACGTTACGGTATAATAGCATGCAAAGAAAATAGCACCTTCTTACTATAAGAATGGTGCTGCCATTTATGTAGAGTTGGTATACATTTTAATGTTAATAATTATTCATCTTTTCCCATCGATTGCTGATTCTTCCTTTTTACTTCCTCTACATTCGTATCACTGTAAATCCAAGTCCCGTTTCCTCCAGTCGTTTTCGCCAGTAACTCCTTCACTTCATTATAAGACATCCCCGAACGTTCGTTTGCTCTTTTAACCGCATCAATGTTTGTTCCAGCAACCGTGAATGTATCTTGATGGACGTCTTTTTCATTTTCCTTCATAAACGACAACTCCTCCATATTGTTTGAAGATATGTTCTCCCATATAATGAGATTTAGTCTAAAATCTATTTGGAGGTACAATCACATGGGGAAAAAAGTTTTACTAACAGGCTTTGATCCATTTGGTGGTGAAAAAATTAATCCTGCCCTTGAGGGAGTTAAGCAGTTAGATGGGAAGTTCATTGACGATATTGAAATTGTGGCGCAAGCAGTTCCTACTGTTTTCCACGAATCCATCAACGTTGTCATTAATGCGATCCAAATACACAAGCCTGATGTTGTTATTTGTGTTGGACAAGCCGGTGGTCGAACTCAAGTGACTCCAGAGCGAGTCGCTATTAATATCGATGATGCACGGATACCTGACAATCAAGGCAATCAGCCAATTGATGAACCCATTTATGAAGAAGGTCCCCCAGCTTATTGGACAACATTACCAGTAAAAAGGATTGTACACGAAATGAAAAAAGCTGGAGTTCCTGCAGCGGTTTCAAATACCGCAGGAACGTTCGTATGCAATCATCTTTTTTATGGAATCATGCATTATTTAGAAAAAAATGCCCCACATGTTCGAGGAGGATTCATTCATATTCCATTTATACCAGAGCAAACCATTGAAAAAAACGCACCAAGCCTAAGTCTTGACGTGATTGTGAATGGACTTAAAATAGCTGCCCTGGTTGCAGCGAATGAAAAAGAGGATATTCGTGAAATTGGTGGGGCGACACACTAGAAAAAGGAGAGGTTCTATGCAATATAAGGGAACCTTCTTTTATTTAGATTTTCCATTTTCTTTTGAAAATCCAATGACCGATTCATAGTTCGTTCATCTCAAATACAAATTCCTTTCTAAAAAAATACCACATTACCTAAAAAATATGCTATGATGTCTTTAATCAAATACAAACGTTCTTGGAGGAGTCTGTCACCAAGGGATATCTATGTCCTTTGGTCGATAGGCTCTTTTTGTTTTGAAAAAATCAGGAAAGGCGGAAAGAACATGATATTAATTCTTCAACTAGCGATTATTTTGATCGCTTCCAAAGTGGCAGGAAGCGTGAGTGTAAGACTTGGACAACCAGCAGTATTAGGAAAGCTCCTTATTGGAATTGTGCTAGGCCCCTCTGTTTTAGGATTGGTAAATAATACAGATACATTACAAGCACTTAGCCAAATTGGTGTCATTCTTCTTATGTTTATTGCTGGTCTAGAAACAGATCTTGATGAATTTAAGCGCACTGGAAAAGCGGCTACGTATGTAGGATTCGGTGGGATTATTGCCCCTTTAGCACTAGGATATGCAGCTGGAATTATATTAGGGCTCACTACATTTGAAGCAATATTTTTAGGCCTCCTGCTATCTGCGACAAGTGTCAGCATTTCTGTACAGGCACTCAAAGAAATGAATAAATTAAAAAGTCGCGAAGGTACGACCATTTTAGGTGCGGCCGTCATAGATGATGTTGTTGTCATTATAGCGCTCGCCTTCTTAATGAGTTTCGCTGGCGGCGACGTGAATTTATCGATGGTCATTTTGAAAAAAGTACTATTCTTTGCAGGTGCCATCCTTGTAGGATGGAAGGTGGTCCCGTGGTTCTTGAGTAAATTTTCAAAGTTAAAAGTAACTGAAACAGTGATTTCATCTGCCCTCATCATTTGCTTTGCCTTTGCCTATTTTGCGGAATTCACTGGTGTCGCCGCTATTATTGGAGCGTACATTGCGGGAGTGGCAATTAGTGTTACAGGATTCAAGCATGAGATATTTGAGAAAGTAGAGACCATTAGTTATTCGATTTTCGTGCCTGTCTTTTTCACCTCTATTGGTGTGATGGCGCAATTTAACGGAATCTCAAAAAATTTAGGTTTAATCGTTGCACTCAATATTTTAGCGATATTAACAAAACTAGTAGGTGCTGCGGTAGGGGCAAAATTCTCGGGCTTTGGCTGGAGAAGCTCGCTTGGAATCGGTTCTGCCATGATTTCACGTGGGGAAGTAGCATTAATTCTGGCAGCAATTGGTCTAGAATCCATGTTATTGTCAGAAGATATGTTTGCTGTTTTAGTTGTTGTCATTCTAGTCACAACCATCGTAACACCGCCGCTAATGAAAGTGATTTTTAAGAGTAATGATGTTAGACTTAAGGAAGAGTAAATATTCATTAGTAAAGGAGAAATAAATTGATTAAAGCCGTTATTTTCGATTTCGATGGAACGATTATTGATACTGAGACCCCATGGTTTGAAATTTATCGTACTGTTTTAAAAGAAGATTATGATTTCGATTTAACTCTTGAGGAATTCGTTAAAATTGTTGGAACAACGAATGACACTTTATTTGAGTTTATTGATGAGTCACTCGGGAGTCCGATGGATCGTAACCTTTTTAAAGAAAAAACTCGCACTTATTATGCAAAAATAAAAGATGATCTCCCTTTAAGGGAAGGATTTTTGGATATTTTACAACGCATTCAAGATAACGGGCTCAAGCTAGCCATTGCAAGTAGTTCACACCGTGAATGGATTGTAGGATTTCTTGATAAATACGGATTGACTGATTATTTTCCAATTATTCGATCCGCCGAGGACGTCGAGGAAGTAAAACCAAATCCAGCCCTTTATATTAAAACACTCGAAGCACTAGGGATAGAGCCAGATGAAGCCGTCGCGGTTGAGGACTCCGTAAATGGATCTTTAGCAGCAATTCGCGCAGGAATCAACTGTCTTATTATCCCAAATGATGTTACAAAGTCCTTAACTTTCGATAAAAACGCAAAATTGATTCAGTCTTATGCAGAATTTGATTGTGATCATTATTTAAGAAAAGACACTTGGTTAACAAAACTAATGGAGCAATCATAATTCGATTGCTCTTTTTTTTGAATAGTTGCACGAGAAACGAAACTGCTTGAACAGGAATTGAAGACTTCTGAACGAGAATTGAACCTGCATTAACGGGAATAGAATCTGCTTGAACGAGAATTGAAGCGCTGAACGGGAATTGAACCCGTCTGAACGAGAATTGAACCTGCACGAACGGGAATGGAAGCCGCTTGAACGAGAATTGAAGTGCTGAACGGGAATTGAACCCGTCTGAACGAGAATGGAATCCGTCTGAACCAGAATTGAACCTGCACGAACGGGAATTGAATCTGCTTGAACGAGAATTGAAGTGCTGAACAGGAATGGAATCCGTCTGAACGAGAATTGAACCTGCACGAACGGGAATTGAAGTAGTTTGAACGAGAATTGAAGTGCTGAACGAGAATGGAATCCGTCTGAACGAGAAATGAACCTGCACGAACGGGAATTGAAGCCGCTTGAACGAGAATTGAAGTGCTGAACGGGAATTGAAGCAGTCTGAACGAGAATTGAACCCGCCTGAACGAGAATTAAACCCGCCCGAACGAGAATTGAAGACGCACGAACGAGAATTGAAGCCGCTTGAACGGAAAAGACCCCACTCTTCTTACATTGAATCAGTCTATCTAACAATCGAATCACCTAAACAGCAACAAAACAGGATGTTCGCCCTAAGATGTATATTTGCTTGATGAATCAAGAAAAATAAAAGAAAAAAGTGATCCTCGGTTAGAATTTTCACGTAAAGTCGTGTAGAATAATTATTATGTTTCGGGTTACTAAATAATCACAGGGGGAGATAGTATTGGGTAATTCACTCATTAAGGAGGCTCCCAGGCAGAATGTGAGTTCCGGTAAAATATGGACTCGGGATTTTATTTTGATCTGTCTGTCCAATTTTTTTGTTTTTCTTGGTTTTCAAATGACATTACCCACTCTTCCTTTGTTTGTTGAAAAGCTTGGCGGGAATGATCAGCTTATCGGGGTAGTTGTTGGAATATTCACTTTTTCAGCCCTTCTCATTCGTCCTAGTGCTGGACATGCACTGGAGTCGAAAGGTAGACGGTTCGTATTTTTAACGGGACTTGGAATTTTTGTATTCTCTGTTGGTTCTTTCGGGTTTGTAAAAAGCTTGCTTTTCTTATTTATTATGCGGATTATTCAAGGGCTTGGGTGGGGCTATTCTACGACTGCATCTGGTACGATTGCAACCGATCTAATCCCTGCCGATAAGCGTGGAGAAGGAATGGGGTACTACGGACTTTCCGGGAATATAGCACTTGCGTTCGGTCCCTCTTTAGGTCTCGCGTTAGTCGGGATCATTTCATTCACGCAATTATTTTTAATATGTTCGGTTCTTGGATTACTGGCACTTTTACTTTCATCCAAAATACGCTACAAACAAGTGGAAGCGAAAGCCGCTCCTACAGTAAATAAGTGGGACTTTTATGAAAAAAGTGCACTTCCACCATCATTGCTATTATTCTTCATTACTGTAACGTTTGGAGGAATCGCTACCTTTTTGCCGCTTTTCACAGCACAAAGAGGAATTGAAGGAATCCAATGGTATTTTCTGCTCTATGCCGCAGCATTAATGCTGACACGAACTTTTGCTGGTAAATTATACGACTCTAAAGGACATCAAGCTGTTTTTATACCAGGAACTTTATTAATTCTTATTTCGATGCTGCTGCTTTCTTGGTTGCCAAACAGCGCAATTCTATACACGGCTGCTGTATTTTACGGACTTGGTTTTGGAACAGTGCAGCCAGCTTTACAAGCTTGGTCTGTTAAAGGATCGCCTCCTAATCGACGAGGAATGGCGAATGCTACATTTTTCTCGTTCTTTGATTTAGGTGTCGGGATCGGGGCAATCGCTTTTGGACAAATTGGACATTGGTTAGGGTATAGTTCGATCTATATGGTCGCGGCCATTTCTGTACTATGCTCCATCATTTTATATTTATTTATTTTGATGAAAAGCAGAGTGCGGAAGCCAGCTTGAGTGCTGGCTTTTTATTTGTCCTTCTTTTCACCGCTCCAAGGCTCAAACGAAAATGGAATGCCCGCATATTTGGAAATCGCTTCATCGTAAGACACTAAGTCTTTTCTTGATAATTCCTTTAAGGAGCGCTTCCCCATTGCTCTTAAAGCAACTTTGATTTCTTCTATACATGATGTAAGGAATTTTTCGGCGGATTTTGCTCCATCTTCTGCTTTCAGCTCATCCTTGAATTTCCCTTCATTCCACACTAATTGCGTTGGAGGCTCAAAAGGAACTGCCTTAAATATTTTATCATGTGCCACTGCGAACAGAATGGAAGATCCAATATAAACGGCATCAGCTCCTAACGCCAATGCTTTTAGAAAGTGTCCCGGAACAACTAATCCTCCTGAGATAATCAAGCTGATTTTCCCTTTCATTTTTCTTCTTTCTAAATGGTTTACTGCCCGCACGACTGCATGCAACGTCGGAATCCCAAAATCATCTGATAAAATGGGTGCCGCGCCAAGTGTAGCCGCCTGTGCTCCGTCAATCGCAATGAAATCGACACCGATTTCAATTAAATGGTCGATGTCCTCTTCAATTTTTCCTCCTGCCCCCATTTTCACCCCAATGGGCACTCCACCAGTTACATTTCGAAGTTCATCCACTAGCTCTTTAATATCCTTCAATGTCTGGTTTTCAAAAAAGTGCTCGTGAATGACTGCTGTTTCATTTTCTTTTAACCCCATTATATTACGGGCATTACCAGTTAAATTTTCGGGGGATATTTTCATCCCCATAGCCATCATTGCACCTTGCCCAAGCTTAATTTCAATCATATCCGCTTGCTTTATTAAATCTTCTTCTTTCGCCCATTCCGTTTTTCCAAATTGCAAAATATATTTTCCTGCTTTTTGGATCTCTTCTGGCATCACTCCGCCTTCACCGGAATTGATGGCTGTTCCGACATTGTTTGCGGCTTCTGCCAATGACAGTCGGACTTCTTCACTTAAAGCAACACCATACCCCATGCCACTAATCATGAGAGGAATCTCAATGTCCATCGGCTTTTTTGCCTTTGGACCGATCTTTACTTTTATATCAACTTCTTCCTCACCGTCAATCGCAAATGGTGAAACCTGAGCTGGTAAAAATGTAATCGGATCTAAATTCGGCCATTTTTTTGAAGATCCTAATGGACGGTGTAGAAGATCCCCAGATGCTGTACGCAAATTGTTTTCCAAAATATTTTGTACTCCGACATGCCTAAATCCCGGAATCATCTCAAGGATGTTCTCTTGGTAGCTATCAGATAAAAGAATTTTCCCCATCTTTGCTGCCACTTTTTTCATAATCCAGCGCCATCCAAACAGAACAAACAAGTTAAACAAAAACATTAAAATGATCATTCCAAGTATTCCATACTGCAAAATGGTGTTCATCGCTTTTTCCCCACTATGTTATTTCTCCTATTATTTCCGTTAATGGGAAAAGTATGTCCCCTCTGTATGGAAATCAACGTCAGAGAAAGACTAATCAAAAAAGGAGCCTATTTTTTATGGTATTACAAGCAACAAAGCATCGCCCTTATCCATTGCCATCGAAACCTTGGATTATGAAGCAAAGATGGAGCGATGTATTATTCACTCATTGGCCGATTGAGCCCGAGAAATTAAAGCCATTTATTCCTTCTCCTATAGAAATTGACACTTTTGATGGTTTTGCATGGTTAGGTGTGATTGTTTTTAAAATAGATGGTATTTATCCCCGTGGATTTCCACCCATTTCGATACGCTCAGCATTTCCGGAAATCAATCTGCGGACGTATGTAAAGCTCAATGGCAAGCCCGGGATTTATTTTTTATCCCTTGATGTTGACGATTGGACATCTTACACACTGGCAAAGAGGTGGCTTCACGTACCCTATTATCCTGCAGACATATCTTTTCAACAAAAAGGCCAATCCATTCATTTTGAAAGTATTAGAAAAAAGCATACTCCTATTATGTGTAAAGGCTCGTACACTCCTATATCGGAAATCTTTTATGCTGAAAACATGACTCTAGACCACTTTCTAACAGAGAGATATTGCTTTTTTAGTCATGACCTAAAATCTAATATTTATTGTTTAGACATTCATCATCATCAATGGCCGCTGCAGAAGGCGGATGCGGATATAAGTACTCATGATCTTTTTAAAACTTTTAACTTAAAACTTGCCGATTTACATCCTATTATTCACTATTCCCAAGGCGTTGAGGCACTTATCTGGAATATCAAAAAAATGAATATAAAAGTTCTTTAAAGAAGATTGTAGAAGACTGACTGTAGAATTAGAGAGGTTTTGTAGTGGAGTTTACTTTTGATCTTTACCTAGCGAAATGAACTTAAAACTAGTTGACACGTTAATGGCACCTTACCATTAACGTGTCTTTCTTTTTATACTAATGTAACAACAGAAAACTGCTCCCTAATTTGCCCCTTTTGCACAAATTCAATCATTTTCTGTAAGTCTGAAAGCACATAACGATCTTCCCACATCGGATTAATTGATCGCCTTATCCATTTATGAAGGATAGAAGTGCCTTTCCCCATAGTTAGGCCTTTCATATTTTCTGATATTAAATCAATGGCTTGGGCTGATAATAAAAGTTCAATGGCTAATATTTGTTGAGCTCGATCTATTATTTCCATCAGTTTACGAACGCCACTCATCGCCATACTATTATGGTCCTCCTGATTTCCTTTAGAAGGAATTGAACCAACACTTGAAGGGGCGGCCAATATTCTCATTTCGCTAACAAGAGCAGTCGCATTGGCGTGAACTAGCGCAAAGCCTGTATTTAGTCCTGCTACAGCAATTAAATTGGCTGGCAGCCCATAACTCATAATTGGATCAAGAAGACGCACTGATCTTCTTTCAGAAATCATTGCTAGGTCTGTAATTACAACACCCATAAAATCAAGTGCATATGCTAGGTGGCTGCCATGATAATTTCCCCCGCTTAAGCTTTCAAATTTAATACCATCAGTAAAGATGAGCGGGTTATCTTTCGAGGCATTCATTTCCCTAATGAAAACTGATTTTACATATAGTAAAACATCTTTTATGGCACCATGAACTTGTGCAGTCGAACGAATACTTACGGCATCTTGTACCCGTGGTGAAAATTCTCCTAAACGTTCCCTGCCGCTAGCGGTGCACCACTCTGTACCCGTTAATAAAGCTCGTAAAATTTGGGCAGTTTCCTGTTCTGTTTGAAGGTTGTTAGCACTATGGATACGTGGATCTAAAGCATCCAATTCTCCCCTTGTCGCCTCAATTGTCATGGCTGCTGCCATATCGGCAATATTGCAAAGCTGCTCTGCTTGGTAATATGCATATAAGGATGCAGCCAGTACCATCGTACTCCCATCAATTAAAGCCAAAGCTTCCTTAGCCTTCAACTCAAAATAAACGGGAGCAATATTGGCTTTTTCTAAGAGATCGGGACTTTTTCCTTCTTCTCCATTATAAGTCGCTCTACCTTCAGGTGCCCCAACCATACATAAACCGATATGGGCCATTGGCTGTAAATCACCAACTCCTAAGGATCCGATTTGCGGAACACTTGGAATAACACCTTTATTCAACAATAAGAGGATACGTTCAATCATTTCTACTCTTACTCCAGAATGACCGCGCGCAAGTACATTTGCCCTTATTAGCATCGCGAGTCGTACGACTGATTCCGGAAAGTCAGGACCGATTCCAACCGCATGGGAAAGTAAAATATTTTGTTGAAATTGGTTTTGATCATGTTCGTCAACAACATAATCCTTTAATTTCCCCAAACCGGTTGTTACCCCATATATCGCCTTCTTATCTTCAATCAACCATTGATCTACAGCGGCACGATAATGTTTTACTCTATCTTTTGCCGCTTCTGTTAAAGTGACTTGTACGCTTGGATGTTCTATAAATTCAACTATATTTTCATATGTTAATGAATAGCCATCGAGAATAAGGTTCTTTTGTTCGCAAGTCACTGACTTTCACCTTCTCTCAATATAGTCTTGATCAAAATTGATGAGCGCTCTCGCTAAAGCTTCTACACCGAGCGCCACCTCTGCAAAATCAGTCCATTCTTCAGGGCAATGGCTTCTGCCTTCCCGGCTAGGGACGAAGATCATCCCAACAGGGGCAATGCTTGCGAGCTGATTTGCATCATGCCCAGCACCGCTTGGCAAATATTGCGTTTTTCCGGTTGCTGAACATGCAGCAGCAATTTTATCCTGTACATCTGGAAGGACACGTATGGAATCTGACTTTGACAAATTATCTAAACTGATGTCGAGTTGACGTTTAGCAGCGACAAGAGCAGCATATTTGGAAAAGCTAGACATGATATTTTCAATAATCTCTGAATCTATCGATCTAACTTCCAACTCAAATATTACTCGCCCTGGAATGACATTCGCTCCGTTTGGTTCATTCGTAAATTTACCTACCGTCCCGACTACCGGATCCGAGTAAGTAAATTTACATAAATTTTCTAACTCTAATACAAGTTCTGAAGCACCTGTTAAAGCATCAAATCTCATATTCATTGGGGTTGTGCCAGCGTGGTTCGGCTTTCCTTCGACAATAACACGGTAACGATGAATTCCGACGATTCCTGTAACGACTCCAAGCTTCATATTGTTTTGTTCCAAAACAGGACCTTGTTCTATATGCAATTCCAAATACAAGCTTACATCACCAGTTTTTCGAGCAGTTTCATAAATTTCGTCAGGATTTCCTCCTATCATTCGAATCCCTTCATCTAGAACTAATCCTGTTTGATCTGTACGTTCCAACATCTCGGCTGTTAAATTACCGACCATAGAACGGCTTCCGATTGTTGAAATGCCGAACTCACTCGGCTCTTCCGCGGTAAAATCAACAATTTCCAGCGTGTGACGTAAGGTTGTTCCTGTTTCCTGTAATCTGCGAGCAATTTCGATACCGGCTATGACGCCGATAATGCCGTCAAAACGACCACCGCCCGTAACCGTATCGGTATGGGATCCAATCATAATAGGTTTAAGATGTTCCTCACTGCCGCTAAGCCTCCCTATTAAGTTCCCACCAGCATCAATGCTGACTTGCAAACCAGCTTGCTCCATCTGTTGTTTCAGCCAAGCACGCCCTTCTTTGTACCATGACGTAAATGGCCTTCTCGTCCACCCTGGTTTCGATTGATCCACCATAGTGGCAAGCATTTCTATATTATTTTGAATCCGCTCCTGATTGGGATGTAAATTAAAAGATATGGTCAAACTAAACACCCCTTACTCGGATGCATTGCTTTTATAAAACGACCGTGACCTGGTTTTCCCAATTGTCCGTCTTCTTTATATACAGTTTCCCCACGAACAAAAGTATGAATGACTTTTCCAGCCATTTTGCGATTATGATATGGACTCCATTTAGCCGTAGAATGTAAAGTTGACTCATCCATTATGTATGTCTTGTTCGGATCTATAATGACCAGATCTGCATCCATGCCAATGTCGATTCGTCCCTTGCAATGACTCAATCCGAACGTTCGGGCTGGATTTTCGGAAAGGACGCGGACAAGATCCAAAATTGTCATCTTTCCTGCCGAAACACCCTCGCTATACATGACAGGCAATAAAGTTTCTACACCGGGTGCCCCTGATGCATTTTGAAAAATATCTTCATTCGCTTTCCGCTCCAATGTCCACGGCGCATGGTCAGACGTCACCATATCAATTTTACCTTGTGTTAGAAGGTGCCAAAGATCTGCTATATCTTCCTTTTTACGAAGCGGAGGGTTTATTTTGGCTTTTGCGCCGAGTTCCACCATATCATCTTCACTCAAAGTTAAGTAATGTGTACATGTTTCAGCTGTTACTTGAACACCTTGCGATTGATAAAAGTCCACCATTTCAAAGATTCGTTGAAAAGTACTATGATATAAGTGCAATTTCACTCCAGTATAAAAAGCTAACTCCATCGCTGTTAAGGCAGCTACTGATTCTGCCGCTTTTGGACGGCTGTATGCATGTGCCCGTGGATCATTTATGCCATCATGCTCATATTTACGAATATATCGCCTGACAATATCATCATTTTCAGCATGGACCCCTACAGGACAACCTGTTTCAGCAATGGCTGAAAAAGCATCCAGCAATTGCCCTTCATCAATTCTTGGAAACCGAAAAGAGTCAGTGTTAAACATCGACACTTTAAATCCACATGCACCTGCATTAGCCAGTTTTGCAATTTCATCCAGTCCATCTTCTTTTTGAATGGTGGCTAAAAGAGCTGTATCAACAACCGACTCCTTTTCCAATCGCGATATTTTTTCTTGAAACATCTTTTCAGTGCAAACCATACCTGTTGCATCATAAGGCATTTCGATCATCGTCGTAACTCCACCGGCTGCTGCAGAAAAACCAGCATTTGTAAAACCTTCTTCAAGGGCACTAAAACAATGGACATGGGCATCAATCGCACCAGGGAGAATGTAGCAACTCGTTGCATCGATTATTTCTTTCGCGGACAGCTCACTTATCTCTTCATAAATGCCGCTTATTTTTCCATTTAAAACAGCAATAACGGCATCGTAAATTACTCGATCAGGTAAAACCACATTCCCCTTCACGAGCAAATCATATTTTCCCATTCATTCCCCTCCCTCTAAGAAATTTGGGCGAGACTTTTCGTTATCTTATGGGCTGAAGAAACGACGGTTTGAATAAATTCATTACCGCTTTCTTGATCCCAACGTTCAGTCGGACCAGCCACTGTCAACGAGGCAATAACACGTTTGTTAATATCATAAATAGGAACGGCTAATCCAAAAATATTTGTATCTACCTCACCAAAGGTCAAGCAATACCCTTGCTCTCTTATTACGTCGATTTCTTTTTCAACACTTCTCCTTAGATTAGCATCTGAAATTGCCTTGACTAATTGATCTATTGTTTGTTTTTGCTCAAATGCTAAAATAGCTTTTCCAGACGCTCCACGATCGAGCGGCATCATTTTTCCAATCTCAACTGACAGACGGAGCATTCTTTGTGTTTCAATACTTTGCACACATATTACTTGTGACGCTGATCTTACACAAAGAATGGATGTCTCATTAACCTTTTCAGTTAATTCTTCCATAATCGGTCGGGATATGCTTATTAATTCGTGATTCAATTGCTGTTGTAAGCTTCTAGCCAACTCCAAAATCCGGACACCGAGTCTAATTTGTCCAACCGATTTTCTTTCGACCAATCCGTATTGTTCTAGTGTTTTGATTAGTCGATAGGCTGTACTTTCAGGAATTGCGACTTTTGCTGCAATCTCACCGACAGTCAAATTACATCCTGCCTCAGATAATGAAAAAATAATGTCCAACGCTCTTTCGATTGTCTGATTTTTGTTAACGGTCACTATGATCTCCCTCACTTGGCGTAATATAATCAGATTATTTAGCTGCGAGTTCACCTCTAACTTTCAATGCTGACCTCTTTTCCAAACTTAATAATATCTGATTAGAAACGATGGCAAGCAAGGATACAAAAATAGTGCCCCAAATCATTTTAGGGGTATGATTTTGATAAAGTCCTTCGAACAATATAACGCCTAATCCACCTGCATTTATCCAAGCTGCAATCGTTGCAATACCTATGATGGAAATGGCGGCAATCCGGACGCCGCCTAAAATGACGGGTAACGCTAACGGAAATTCAATTTTCCAAAATAACCGAAAAGACCCTAATCCCATTCCTTTCCCCGCCTCAATAATGGAAGGATCGATCGATTGGAAACCGACCATTACGTTACGAACAAGAATAAGCTGGCTATATGCGATTAATGCGATGATTGCAGGCTTTACACCTAAGCCGACAAATGGTATGAGGAAAGCAAACATAGCCAAGCTAGGTATGGAGTATAGAATACCAAGAACCGATAAAACTGGAACCGAAATCTTTTTAAACCTTGATAAGAAGAGACCAACTGGCAATGCAATCAATATTGCCAAGCTTAAAGAGACAACCGTAAGCATAAGATGTTGAAAAAATAATAATAAAATCCGATCGTAATAATTAAATAAAAATGCAAACATTTCTCAGTATCCCCTCCGCGTTAAGAAGCAGAATAGATCATCCAATCCCAGCGATATAACTTTTTAATCCAGCTAAAGTAATTCTTCCTACCGGAGTATCATCTTCTTCTGTTACAATAACCGAGTCGCCATGACCTTGTAAAATATGGGTTAAAACATTCTTTAGATTTTCGGAACGCCTAACCTTTACTACATCCATTTCTGCTCCGTCAGTAAGTGGTGCCATCACATGATCAGCTCTCATGAGACTGAGATGCTGCACAATATCATCCGAGTGGACGAGCTGACTGACAAAAGAATTGGCTGGCTTCGTAATAATATTTAAAGGAGTATCAAATTGTTGAATGACACCTTCATTCATGATGACAATTTTATCGCCTAGTTTTAATGCCTCATCAATATCATGTGTAACAAACAATATCGTTTTATTAAGCTGCCGTTGAATTCGGATCATCTCATCCTGCAATGTGCTCCGGGTAATTGCATCAATGGCACCGAATGGTTCGTCCATTAACATGATGGATGGGTTTCCTGCCAAAGCTCTTGCAAGCCCAATCCTCTGCTGCTGTCCTCCAGAAAGCTGCCTGGGGTAACGATTTCGGTACTCTTTGGGAGGGAGCTGAATCAACTCTAGCAGAAAATCAATTCGTTCTTCAATTTTCTTCGAATCCCACCTTAATTCCTTTGGTACGGTTGCAATATTTTCTGCTATCGTCATATGAGGGAATAAACCAATTTGTTGTATGACATATCCAATATTTCGTCTTAATTCTGTAACCGGCATTTTTGTTATATCTTGACCATGAACCAAAATTTTACCTGAAGTCATATCATAAATACGATTGACCATTTTCAGTAATGTTGTCTTTCCGCATCCAGAAGCACCTAAAATAGTGACAAAGCTGCCTTCTTCAATCGTAAGGTTCGTAGGATACACGGACGGCTTTGGCGCTTTAGGAAACTGTTTTGACACTTCTTCGAAAACAATGGCATTTTTAGTCAAATCACTCACCTCCATTCATTAGAAAAGCGTAAGCGCCTTGCTCATCGACGTACAGGCCCGCAGGATGCGAGTCCGTCGACTTTAGCCTAGGACGTGGCGATTTTAGTCGACGTTCCTCCTTTGGCCTAAGACTTGAGATAAAGGAAACACAATGAGCCTGCAAGGCGAATTGATGTTGACTTACGCAAAAGAAAAGGACAGGAAGTTTGCTAGTCGATAGGCTGCTTGCGCTATACACTTTCAAAAATTATACTTTTTACTTTACTTTTTAAAAATGTACTTTTCCCGATATCACATCGAGAAAAGTATAGTAGTTATTACTTAATAATTCCTTCGTTTTTCAAAAACTCTTTCGCGACATCCGCATATTCACGCTGATTCAAGTCTACTTCGGCATTTAATTTTTGCATCGTTTCATTATCTAGCTTTGCAGATATTTCATCCAGCTTCTGCCTGATCTTCGCATCTTTATCCAATGTTTCTTGACGGATGACAGGAGCTACGAAATATGGCGGCCATAAATGCTTATCATCCTCTAAAAGGACAAGGTCAGGATTCGTTAAATCACCATCTGTTCCGAAAGCTACTGTACCTTGCACTTCATCATTTAATACAGCACGATATTTCACACCGTAGTCGAAAAGCTTCATGCTTTTGAAATTAAAATCACCATACACTCTATTCATGCCGAGCAAACCGTCTTCACGTTCCTCGAACTCTGGAACTGCTGCAAAATCTATGTTTTCTGCATGCTTTTGCAAGTCCGAAAGTGTTGTAATGCCATATTCATCAGAAGCTTTTTTGGAAACGGCGATCGCCTGAGTGTTGTTCGCATTTGATGCTGTCAACCATACTAAGTCAAATTTCTCTTTATAAAAATCTGAGACCATATCATATACTTGTTGTGGATCGGAGATTGGCTCTTCTTCCATAATGTTTAATAGCCCGGTTCCTGTATATTCAGGGTATACATCAATATCACCTTTTTTAAGGGCTTCATGTGCTACAAGCGTTCCACCTAAATTTAGTTTTCGTTCTACTTTAAAGCCAGCATCCTCTAAAGCCAATGCATACATTTCCCCTAAAATCAGCGACTCAGTAAAGTTTTTGGAACCTACTTTTATTTTTGAGGATCCACTGCATGCACTTAAAAGTAAAGAAAAAACAAGTGCGATTGCTAAAATAAAAAATGATTTTCTTTTCAATTCAATTCCTCCCTAAATTAAATAATGAATCTATGAATCTCTTTGATATCTTGTAGTAAATCTTTCAATAAATGAAAATATGACTTCAGAGAAAATCGTTAAGAGTGCAATTGGAATCGCCCCAACTAGTAAAACTTGGAATTTATACATACTTAATCCGTTAATGATAAAGGTTCCAAGTCCGCCTCCCCCAATAAAAGCTGCAAGCGACGCACTGGCGAGAACTTCGACACTAGCCGTTTTTGCACCAGTAATCATAAGTGGCATCGCGAGCGGAAACTCAATTTTTCTAAGAACCGCTTTCTGACCCATTCCCATCCCATGAGCGGATTCAAGTATGGCGGGATCTATCCCCCGAAATCCTAAAAATGTATTAATGAGGATCGGAGGGCATGCGAGTACAGTTAAAGCTACTAAAGCCGGCCAAAAACCAGTGCCGATTAACGGCAACATGATCACTAGGATTGCCAAACTTGGGATGACTCGTATCGAATTGACAGTATTCATGATGGTTGCGGCAACTTTTTGGTTTTTGGCACACCATATGCCTAGTGGAATACATATGATTAAACCAAGTAATAAGGCGGACAAACTTAACGTGATATGAACTTGAAGTTCTTCCAAAAAACGTACATGGTTTTCGATTAAATAATCATATGCTTTTATTAACAGCTCCATCCGATGCCTCCTTCCTGTTTATTTCTATTAAACTTATTCACCTAATGCATAATCTGCAATTTGAATACCTAATGCGGATTCCACATCGGGATACACAGATGCATCCCGGACGCTTGAACTAATCGGAATATGGCTTTTGTGGATTCGGAACACAGCTATTTCCATACCTGGTTCAAGGGCTCCAGCGCTCAATGGTTTTCCAGTTTCAGTTGATATAGCTGTAATGACATCTGGATAAGTTGTTAAACGATTTCCAAGTGAATCGTCCACCGCCATAAATTCATTCATTACATGCATCGTTAAAGACTTGTCTCCCGCGTCAACAACTACTTGCCCAATATCAAAAGCACCGGAATATTCTACAGTAGTTGAGGTTACTTTCCCTCTACCCAAAATCTCACCTTTCGTATGCTTACAAATGGTTTGGATGACTGCCTCTGCTCCTTGTGGCTCAGCATCCAAAATAGCCTTGCCAAGATCAATGGCAATGGATATACCACCTATAGCTGCATGTTTTTTAATATAGCTCGCAGGAAGCGGAAGTCTCGCCGAAGCAATAAATCCTCCTGACATATCTGAAGCAGTACGTAATATATTAGAAGTTTTTGCTGGAGATCCTTTTACAACAAGCTCAATATAGGAACCCGTCTCCTTTTTCCCACCCACAACAACTTGGATTGTTTCAAAATTTGGATCAGCCGCAACTCCCATTTGCCCCATCTTCCCAGTTGGATGCGCACGAATATCCCCTGTTGCATCGACAACAACTAGATCGAGCATGGCAGCAGGCAACCAGCCGTTGATGGAACTTGACATTCCATTTTGAGGTGTCATCACACCTACGACCTTGCCCTCATAATTTTCCATGAGTAATTTAACTGCTTTAATATAATCTACACCTAACATTTGCCAATCCGTTTTCCCTGCAGGTGCACCAATAGCAGTACATGTAATGATGATGGCATCATCGGGGAGTTCATCAACCGAAACTAGCTTTGGCTGCCCCATCGTTACGGCAGCTCCGCCAATTTCCAAACCATGGTCAACCCAGCCACCTCCACCAGAAGCATATACAGAACCGCCGGCAACAGCTGCTTTAACATCTTCCATTGTAAGAATGCGCATATGAATTCTCCTCTCATTTCCTATTTCAAAACTATAATTGGATATGTCGAATTCCCTTTTTCTCAATTTCATCCAATGATTCTTCATAGCCCGCATCTGCATATCTTAATACACCCAGGCTCGTATCATTGTCTAAAGCATGCTTTAATCGTATATCCGCTTCAGGTGTACCATCTGCAACAAGTGTAATTCCTGCACTTGTCATATACCCTGAATAACCACCACCCCCTGAGTGAATGGCTGTTAAATCTGCCATCGATGAACAACTCAACATCGCATTTAGAAGCGGCCAATCGGAAATCGTGTCGCTGCCATCTTTCATACGTTCAGTCATAATGTTTGGATGTGTCATCGCCCCAGCATCTAGATGGTCTCTTGAAAACGCAATGGGACCACTTAAAATACCAGTTCTCACCATTTCATTTACAGCTAAAGCAAGTCGAGTTCTTTCTCCATGTCCAAACCAGCCAATTCGTGCCGGCAACCCTTGAAAAGGTACATATTTATTCGCCAGTGAAATCCAATTTGTCGCAATGTTATTTTCTTTAAAGTGCTCTAGTATGTAGTTGTCGATCGTCTTGATATCATTGGACTCTCCAGTAAGAGCAACCCAGCGGAATGGACCAATCGCCCTGCTGAAAAGAGGTCTTAAATATGCTTCTGTAAAAATATCAATTTCAAAAGCATTTTTGACACCATATTGATAAGCTTGTGTGCGAATGTTATTTCCATTATCAAACACAATTGCGCCGCGCTTTTTAAAAGTAAGCATCGCTGCTACTTCCAAGGCAATGGACGATTGTGCATCTTGCTTTAGTTTAATAGGATTATTTTCTCTTACTCTTTTAACATCTTCTGGACTATAGTCTGCTGGAATATAACCGTATAATAAATCATGTGCGGACGTTTGATCCGTTACGATATCTGGTGTGATATTCCGCTTTACGAGTTCAGGATATATATCAGCCGCATTCCCAACCAATCCTACACTTACACTTTCTCCTTTGGCAGTCGCTTCTTTAATCCAACGTAAAGCCTCATCTATATCTTCCGTTTTCCGTTGTAAATAACCATCGGCAATCCTTTTATCAACACGAGCCTCATCAATCTCTACAACAAGAATAGCAGCACCGACCATCACACCCGCTAAAGGTTGTGCTCCTCCCATTCCTCCTAAACCTGCTGTTAATATAAATTTCCCTATTAAACTATCATCAAAATGTTTTTTTGCAATAGCAGCAAAAATTTCATAGGTTCCTTGAATGACACCTTGAGAACCGATATATTGCCAGGCAGCTGCGGTCAAGCCCCCCCACATTATTAGGCCTTTTTCCTGTAAATCATAAAAATGATCACTAGTCGCCCATTTGCCGACGATATTACAGTTAGCCATAATGACAAGTGGTGCAAAAGCATGAGTTTTCAATATTCCAATCGGCTTCCCCGACTGTATGACTAAAGTCTCATCTTCTTCAATATTTAGGAGGGTATCCACAATCGCATGATAAGCTTCCCAATTACGTGCTGCCTTACCCAGTGCCGCGTATACAACCAAGTCCTTTTGGTTTTCTCCGTTTTCCAACACATTTTCAAGCATCCGAAGTAAAGCCTCTTGCCTCCAACCTTTACACCTTAATTGAGTTCCACGAAATGCTGATATTCGTTCCAATTACACCCCACCTTTTTATCAATAATAGATAATCAATTATTATTATATGATAATTGATTATCAGTTTATTCGAATTCTACACAATATTACGCAAACAGTCAACATATAAATATAATTCCGATAGGTTTAGTTGTATTTAATTGTTAACATGCTAGCATCCCATTGAAACAGTGTCAAATCACATAGTTCATTAGACCTTTAATTAGTAGATACCTCTTTTAACCCTTATTCAAATAAATTTTTTTCACATTCTCTGTATCTTTCTGTTAAAAAATCCGTACATATTAATAAAACATTTGAAAGTAGGGAGAAATTTGCATTATCAAACTTATCAAGTTTCTGATAGAAGCCATGAAAGCAAGAAAGATATTATACAAGTGATTGGAGAAGGGAAAGTATCTGTTCAACCTGACCATGCTAAAGTAACATTAGGTGCTTCAACCGAAGATAAAGCCTTACAAGTTGCTCAGGAAGAAAATGCCGTGATTATTACGGAGATTAAGAAAGCATTGAATCAAATCGGAATAACGGATAAGCAAATACAAACGACGGATTACTCCATTTATCCGCAATATGATTTTGCCAACGGTAAGCAAGAATTCAGAGGGTATAAAGTTGATCATTTGCTGCAAATTAGTATTCATCATATAGAGAGTACTGGTTTAGTAGTGGACACTGCGGTAAAACATGGGGCAAATACGATTTCAGGGGTTAAGTTTGAAGTATCCAACTATAACCAATACTATAAAGAAGCATTGTCTATGGCAGTGATTAATGCTTATGAAAAAGCAGAGACGATTGCAAGCACACTTAAGGTGCGTTTAGTTAAAACACCTATTTTAGTAACAGAAAACGAAAAACTACCCGGTGGGCCTATACCTCTGGAGGCTGCTGCTTTTGTAAAAAGTGCTGCCACAACCCCTATCCAGCCCGGGATATTGGATATCAAGAGTACGATAACTGCTACCTTTGAATATCAATAACATTTTTCATATACAAAAATTAGATAAAATTGATAACGCTTTCACCAAATATTGTGAATATTCATATGTTCATTGTCATATGAACATGGTATAATGTACAAATATTCATATTTAGCGAAGGAAGTGGATAGCGCGGTGAATCAGACGAAAGTAAAATCGCAGACAGTACATGTGGAAGATATTCTCATTGCATATCAGCGCTTAAAAGACGTAGTGGCACATACCCCTTTGCAAAAAAATGAGCGATTATCTGAAAAATATGGCTGTCATGTTTACGTAAAAAGGGAAGATTTGCAACACGTTCGTTCTTTTAAATTACGTGGGGCTTATTATAAAATCAAAACTGTTGAAAACGAAGCACGTGAAAAAGGAATTGTTTGTGCAAGTGCAGGGAATCATGCTCAAGGTGTTGCTTTCGCCTGTTCTCATCTTGGTATCTCCGGAACCATCTTTATGCCGCAAACGACTCCAAAGCAAAAAATTGACCAAGTTAGAATGTTCGGCCGCGACTATGTGGACATTGTCCTCGTAGGCGATACGTTTGATGATTCTTCAGAGAGTGCGACGGAATATGCAAACAAAGAAAATAAAATCTTCATCCATCCTTTTGATGATCTCGATATTATAGCTGGTCAAGGAACGGTTGCCGTTGAGATTATGAACGATATTGAAGAACCCGTTGATTTTGTATTTGCAAGTATCGGCGGCGGCGGACTTGTTTCCGGCTTAAGTGCATATATTAAAAATCTTTCTCCACATACCCGTATGATCGGGGTGGAACCTGAAGGGGCAGCAAGTATGAAAGCTGCTTTGAAAAACAACTGTGTAACCGCACTAGAATCAATCGATAAGTTTGTAGATGGGGCCGCTGTAAAATGTGTTGGCCAAAAAACATATGAAATTTGCAAAGATTATGTGGATGATATTATTCCTGTTCCAGAAGGAAAAGTATGTACGACCATCCTAGATCTATACAACGAACATGCTATTATCGCCGAACCTGCAGGAGCCTTGCCGATTGCAGCACTCGATTTTTACAAAGAAGAAATTAAAGGGAAATCGGTTATTTGTGTAATTAGTGGTGGAAATAATGATATTGGCAGAATGCAGGAAATTAAAGAAAAGTCTTTAATTTACGAAGGATTGCTCTACTATTTCATCATCAATTTCCCACAACGAGCAGGAGCCTTGCGAGAATTCCTAGATGGTGTCCTAGGTCCTGAAGACGACATCACAACCTTTGAATATACGAAGAAAAACAATAAAGAAAGCGGCCCAGGACTTGTTGGTATTGAATTAAAGCGAAAAGAAGATTACGCAGGTCTAATCGAGCGTATGCAGCAAAAAGGGTTTCCGTACACAGAAGTGAATAAAGACAGTACATTGTTCCATCTTTTGATTTGAGCATGTCTAAAATGAAGTGAACGAGGTTATCGCCTCGTTTTTTTCATACATATTTTTGTTCTAAGGAGGAGTGCAAATGAAAATAGTTTTGTCGAGAAGCGATAGAGATTCAATCCTTGACTCCCTTACCCCTGAACAGAAAGAATTTATTCAACATCACGTAAAGAGAGGTAAAAAAACGGCTTTTGCCAATGTTTTAGCTAGTGATAAAGGAATTGTCATCCCTGAACATGCTGGGATGGAAGAAGTGGAAATGTTGCTGGATGAGTGGATTTTGGAAGAATATATTGACAATGGATTTGTAAACCCAAAGACCCCATGCGAATGCGGGAGACCGCTCCGATATCAGTACATAGTCAAACATAAAGCTACAAATGAGACAAGGAGATTCGGCATCGAACATTTTAAGGAGCATACCGGTTTTTCATCGGAAATCGTCAATGAAATCCGGATGGGCTTTAATGTCATCGATTACGAAATGGATGAGCTGTTATATAAAATACAAAATAAGTGGGAGCTTAGACAGGAAGTTCCTTTTTTGCCGGATTATTTGGAAATTCCGAAATCCATCCAAGAATATATTGATCTTGATCTCCCTTTATTGGATAAACATGTAGATGAACTTAAAAGAATCATTCGCGACTACATGGAACAATCTAGGGAACAGCGAATACTTGAACCTGTGGCAAGAGAATCTGAATCCCATATAATTTTTAATATTGAAGATTACATTTTCGAGGATACTTTTCGAACGGATCCGGAATCATTCAGTAAGGACAAAACACTGGAATATTTGGAAAGTGGAGTTTCTAGTGCGAGAATCATCTGTGAATTATTAATCAAGCATGGTTATGCTGCTAATGAACGATATATAACAGGAAAACCTAAAATATATGGCCACGTTTGTATGTTTTTAGAATCCCTTAAAGCACGGGATGTTTTAAAAAGAGGAAAACTGCTCGGCAAAGATGATCGATATTACCATATTTCAGAGTAGATGTGTAATGATGCTGTTGATTCTGATATGGGCTAGATGGACATCTCAATCGGACAATAGCGATGCTTTTTACGCGTTCACAGGCCCTTTGAACGTTCCATACGGATAGTAACTTTGATTCACATAACTTCCCGGTCCGATTGAACGCTCAATCGGACAATAACCTTGACATTACCCTGGTCAGGGGCACAATGAACATCTCATCGTGACCTCTAGCTTGATTTTATCGACTTCAAGGGCACGATGAACACCTCATCGTGACCTTTAGCTTGAATTTAACGACGTTAAGGGCACAATGAACACCTCATCGTGACCTTTAGCTTGAATTTAACGACTTCAAGGGCACGATGAACACCCCATCGTGACCTCTAGCTTGATTTTATCGACTTCAAGGGCACAATGAACACCTCATCGTGACCTTTAGCTTGAATTTAACGACTTCAAGGGCACGATGAACACCCCATCGTGACCTCTAGCTTGATTTTATCGACTTCAAGGGCACGATGAACACCTCATCGTGACCTTTAGCTTGAATTTATCGACTGCAAGGTCACGATGAACACCTCATCGTGACCTTTAGCTTGAATTTATCGACGTTAAGGGCACAATGAACACCCCATCGTGACCTCTAGCTTGAATTTATCGACTACAAGGGCACGATGAACACCTCATCGTGACCTCTAGCTTGAATTTATCGACTTCAAGGGCACAATGAACACCTAATCGTGACCTCTAGCTTGAAATTTATTGATGTCAAGGGCACGATGAACAACCCATCGTGCCCTCCACTTTAAATTATCAAAATCATTTATACCCTTTTGTACGCTTGCCTATAAATTTCCGCTAACTCTGTAACTAATGGTAGCTTAGGGTTGGCAGTTGTGCATTGGTCTTCAAATGCTCTTTCGGCCAAATAATCTACTTTACTATCAAACGCAGCCTTCTCAACTCCGTTTGCCTCAATACTCATCGGGATGTCTATTTCTTTTGCCAAGTTAATGATTGCTTGAATAAGGCTCACTACCCCTTCAGCTGTAGTTCTGGCTGGCAATCCTAACATTCTTGCAATCTCTGCATATCTCTTATCAGCGATGAATTTTTCATATTTAGGAAACGACGCAAATTTCTTTGGTTTTGTACCGTTGTAACGAATGACGTGTGGCATGAGAATCGTATTGGCACGTCCATGCGCCCTTATCCCTCCTTGAATATTATTCTGTATTCAATATAGCATAGGGCGCTCCAATTGTGAGGTATTGAACAAACTGCTTTTCGTTAATTTATTCACTATTTCGTTGGCTCATTAAAAAGATTGTCCCAAAGCGCTCTTGCTTTAGGACAACCTTTTTATTCATATCGTAATGCATCAATCGGACTTAGTTTTGATGCTTTGCTTGCTGGGAGTATCCCGAACACAACACCGATAAATGCGGAAAAACCAATGCCAATTAATACAACAAGCGGACTAATAGTGGCTGTTATTGGGGAGAACTCGGAAATAAGCAATGTGCCTAAGACCGCAAATCCAAGGCCAATTAGACCACCCAAGGAGGTCAACGTAACGGATTCAATCAAAAATTGAAGCAAGATTCTTCCACGTGTCGCTCCTAAAGCCTTACGCAG
Source organism: Lederbergia panacisoli (assembly GCF_024626525.1). Classification (GTDB taxonomy): domain Bacteria; phylum Bacillota; class Bacilli; order Bacillales; family Bacillaceae_C; genus Lederbergia; species Lederbergia panacisoli. The sequence continues at coordinate 244,081 of NZ_JANJGU010000004.1, read as the reverse complement.
TCCAATTTCTCTCGTTCTTTCAGTGACGGAAACAAGCATAATATTCATTACGCCGATCCCCCCTACCAAAAGTGAGATCCCTGCAACGCTTCCGATAAATATCGTAATGATCAATATGAACTGATTAAATTCATTTTCATATTCAGAGAAATCGTGTATCCTATACTGTCCATCTTCAATCTTTTTGCTTTGCGTAAGGGTGCTCGCCGCCAGATTTCCAGTTTCCGATATTTTATCAGCATCACTTGCGATAATCGCTAGTCTCTCAATTTCCCTATTCCCATACATCAACGATATTAAAGCACGGGGCATCAGCATTTCACCATATTCCGAATAACGATATTGCTCCGGCACATGAGATTCATACACGCCAACGATTTTATATGGATTATCATTTATATCAACAATTTCACCTATCACATTCTCACTTTCTTTAAAAAACTTTTTCCTTGCAACAGTGTCGATCATAATAATCCGGTTCATGCTATCGTTATCGCGGACATTAATTGGACGGCCTTCAATGATCTTAATGTTTCTTGCTTTAAAATATTCCGGACCTACCCCAGTTATTTCCATGTCACCTTGCTTTTCATTATGAACAAGCGCACCCCAACCTTGATTTGTTGCTAATACGGCCTTTACCCCAGGAACGGCCGCAAGCGTCTCTACATCGGCCTGCGATAGTTCAGGTTCCATCCACATCATTTCTGATTTATCCTCAGTTGGTGTCGGCTCGTAAAATATATCAATCGCATTTTTATCAGTGTTAAAAAACTCGTCTTGCAAAGAGGTTTGTGCACCTTGTCCAATGGCTACGATCGTAATGACAGCCGCAACACCAATTATGATTCCAAGCATCGTCAAAATCGACCGAATCTTATGATTCCAAATGGAGGAGAGGGCAATTTTAAAACTTTCCCATATGCTCATCGTTTCTTCCTCCGGTCATCTGTAATTCTACCATCCTTCAATGTAATGATTCTATTTGTATATTTGGCTATTTCCTCCTCATGGGTGACAATGATGACGGTTTTGCCTTCTTTGTTTAATTGGACTAATAGCTGCATAATTTGTTCGCTAGTTTTTGAATCAAGTGCTCCGGTCGGTTCGTCTGCTAGAATAATGGAAGGTTGATTTACTAGCGCCCTTGCAATGGCTACACGTTGTTTTTGACCACCTGACAACTGGTTTGGCAAATGTTTCATTCGATCCTCCAACCCAACCTTTTCAAGCATTTCCATTGCTCTTTCAGTTCTTTCCCGCTTTGAAACACCCGCATATATAAGTGTTGACTCTACATTTTTGAGAGCATTTGCTCTTGGCAGCAAAAAGAATTGTTGAAAAACAAAACCAATATGCATATTTCTTAATTGAGCAAGTTTATTTTCTTTTACTAATCCAATTTTTTCTCCATTTAGTTCATACGTACCGGATGTTGGGTAGTCGAGAAATCCTATAATATTCATTAAAGTCGATTTCCCCGATCCGGAAGGACCCATGATGGAAACAAACTCCCCATCCTCAATGGTTAGATTGATATCATGCAGTACAGGAACTTGCAAAGAACCATTCCCGTAAACTTTTGTAATCTCACTCAACTTCATCATAGGAGACCACTTCCATTCCATCATGCATGCCTTCATTAGGCATAGTGACGACAAGCTCCCCTAAGCTGACGCCCTCCGTCAATTCGATAAATTCATCGTTCATTTTACCAGTTTGAATTTCTCGTCTTTCTAACTTCCCATCCTTTAAAACATAAACGAAAGACATGCCGTCTTCATCAATGATTGCCATATGTGGAACAACAAGTGAATTGCCATCTCCACTTATTTTGACTTCCAGCGAAACATGAAATCCTTGACGGAGCTCAGTCGTATCATCAGTAATACCTACTTTAAAAGGATACATTGTGACATTTCCTCCACCCATTCCGCCGCCAAAATCTTCACCGCCGCCTTCATCGTTAGGAAATTGGGAAACTGTTTCCACTACGCCTTTCCATTCCCTATCCTTATATACTTTAGGGCGGACGATAACCGCTTGATCTTTTTGAATTTTAACAGCATCAAATTCGCTCATGGTTCCAATAACTTTAAATGGTTTACTTGAAGTGATATGTATAACAGGTTCATTTACTCCCGTTTCACTATTCACCGCATTTTTATTGACTTTAACGATAATCCCATTTATTTTACTTTTTACCGTCATCGCTTTGATTTGAGCATCAAGTTCATTAATTTGTTCCTGTGCACCTTCAATCTCAGCCTTTGTACCTTCATACTGAAGTTCCAATTGAACTTTTTCATTTAAAAGTTGATTCACATCATCTTGGGTTACTGGAATGATCGTTTCATCTTCAGCCTCTGGATCATCTGACTTAACCTTTTGCGGTACACCAACTTTCTTTTTTGTGTCCGTAATACGTTTATTCAATTCAGCGATTTGATTTATTTCTGTTTGTGCACGACTTTGAATTAGATCCCTTTCTCTTACCGCTCTATCAAATTGCCTATTCAGTTTCGAAGAATCATAGATAAATAATGGATCTCCTGCTTTTACCTTTTGATTTTCCTTTACCTTATATTTACTGATTTCTCCTTTTTCAGGTTCCATATAAACCTTTTGTTCATCTTCGGGAACGATTTTACCTGTTACAAGAATCGTTTCTACCAATTCTTCTTCTTTTGCCTTTTGGACCATTACCGGCAATTCTTCTACTTCATTGTCCGCCATTTTCGGGCTTTTATTTAATGTAAAAAATAACGTTATTCCAATTGCCAATACTACAATGATTGACAATGTCCATATCCATATTTTCTTTTTCACTCTCTTTTTCCCCCTAATATCCCATCAATATATATTTTTCATCCTTTACTAGACGTATAAATGTTGGAAAAAGTTTCATATTCAGACAAAAAGAATAGCCCTCAAGTATGAAGGCTATCCATTTTTACCTATTCTTTTGCTTTTTCGGGATGTTGCATATAATACTTATGCCCAATCCATGTTTGAATAATCAAGAAAGTTCCTCCTACTACCCAGTATAACGGCAAGGCTGCAGGGACTGAGAGTGAGATAAACATGATCATGGCTGGCGATAGATACGAGAAAACTTGCATTTGTTTTCTTTGAGCTTCGGGAACAGTCGACATAGAAACCCGCGATTGGATAAAGTAAACAAAACCAGCTATCAGCATCATCGCTATATCCCTTTGTCCAAGGTCGAACCATAGAAAAGAATGAGTCGCAATTTCCTCCGAGCCGCGAATGGCATAATAAAGCCCCATTAAAATCGGCATTTGAATTAGCATTGGCAGACAGCCCATATTAAGCGGGTTGACGTTATGCTTTTGATATAAAGCCATCATTTCTTGCTGAGCTATTTTTCTTTCTTCCGGCGTTTTTGCTTCCTTTGTTCTCTTTTGTATTTCTTCCATTTCCGGCTTTAATTTCTCCATAGCTATTTTCATTAATTGTTGGTTCTTGTATGTTTTTAACATAAACGGCATAAGCACCAAACGAATGAGAAGCGTAATGATGATAATAGCTAAACCAAAATTCCCACCGAAAAAGGAGCCAATTTCGTGAATTAAAAAAGCAAATGGGCGCACAAATGTATTATAAAAGAAACCTGTTTTATTTTGTACAGCTGAACATCCTCCAAGGAAGATTGATGCAAAGACTAGAGTTGAAAATAATACTGTGTTTTTTTTCAATGATTTCACCCTTCTATTTAGAAATTTGTGTATGAAAATAGAAGATGTGGCCCTTCCGGATCATCGGGAGCTTCTTTTCTTTTTACTGTTTTAATTAAACGTGACACATCGAAAACTGGGCGCTCTTTTGGAGGAGCTGGAATCAAAATATCTTGTATATGAAAAATAGTATCTATTTTCCCTTTCCTGTTTGCTTGAACAGGATGGGATAATAAAAGTATTTGCCAACTAAGAAGCCATGTAATAGCAAGAGTTAATGGGACTACCCACTCTGTATAAGAATCATGAAAAAGAAGATCGAACATCGTACCACCTTATTTCTTTCTTATCAATACAGAAAGTATAGTCGTATTTTTTATGAATGTAAAAGATTTTTTAAAACTTCATATAATTGCCATTCGTTATATGGATCTTTTTGCCCTTAGTTTAGTGACTTTCACATCTTTTACTTTTTTGACGTTTAACCACGTGTAGAGTGCGCCCATAAATAAGGCACCGCCAATGATATTTCCGAATGTTGCGGGAATTAAATTATGAATAGCCTTCCCAATTGTAATCGTTTCTGGATGCGGGATAATTAAAACGAGTGAAAATGAGACTAAATTAGCGATGACGTGCTCAAAGCTGGAAACGAAAAAAACGGCTACGAGCAACATTAATGCAAAAATTTGAGCAAATTCATTTTTCAATGTTTTCGGCAAAAAGATCGCCATGCATACCATCCAATTACATAAAATAGCCCTAAAGAAAATTTCAATAGTAGTATGGTTCATTTTCCCTTCTACGAGGGCAAATAACCAATTTTCCATTCCAAGTTCTTGAATAATTCCAGTTGGAGCCATTAACAGGGCAAAAAACAGTCCACCTAATGCATTTCCGATAAAACAAAAAGTCCAAACACGCATAGTCATTTTCACTGATGTATGGCCACTTAGTGTCGATATTGCAAAATACATCGTATTCCCTGTAAAAAGTTCAGCACCACCATACACAATCATGACGAGGGCTACTCCAAATAATAAAGCAGCAACAAACCCAGCTAATGGCTCTTGATTTATATACATGCCATTCACTGTTTTCAAACAAAAAATCGTTGCAAAACCAAGATAAACTCCTGCCAGCATCGCCCTAATTAAATATTCCACAAAGCGGTTTTCCACCATTAGAGCAGATGTTTCGGCTTTCCTCCTTAATGTTTCAAGCGCATTCATTTCCGAGGTTGCCATTTTTGATTCGCCCTTTCATTAATATATTGTTTTTGTTCAAAGTTTCACATTCGTAATTAATATGTATTGCATTGCTCACAATTTCACAAATAAAAATTTTCAAAAGCGAAGCCCATATAGAGAAAACCCCTTGTTCTTTTCTATATTCTATTTTACTTTATATCGAATGTTTTATCCATTCATTTCATACTTGTTGGACCGTTAGCTTATACGACATGCCAATCCTTTAAAATAACAACTGTTTACAAAAGCGATGGGAATTGAATCTTAGTTCTTTTCCCATTTTGTAGTTATGTTAGTTGCATAGTGGTAATACAGGTGCCATCCCCTTTAAAGGTAGAAAATTCCGACTCTACCTTTTTCCCCTCGTGACTAATCGTTATGCGATACTCTTTGTCACGCTGTAACCATAAATCGATAAAACCATTAGATTGGGATTTTAATGTTTTATCCAGCACTACATTGCCATTATGATCTTCAATATATACATCAAACTCTTTATCCGTCATTTCCCCTTGGCAACCCGTTAGGCTATGATTTTTGCATGGATGTGTTTCATTGATGAAAGGTGCTATTGAAACAAAAAATTCATCTTCGGGCAAGTCGTAGATTGTTTTACTTTCATCGCTGTTAGTAATAATGAGTTGGTCTGAAGTAATCGAGGCAGATTGACTGTTCTTAATGTTCCCCACACTATAGTCATGCACTAATTCTTTAATGTTCAGAGTTTTATTATCTTCACTAATGTTTTTTCCGTTGCAAGCACTTAATACAATAGTAGCCAGCAACAAGATTACTGCGAGCAATTTCAGCTTCATATTGTATTCACTCCTTTTTATTTTTTTTAGCTTACTACCTTCCCCCATACTAAAAACCTCTACCTTTGATCCTTTTACCTCCTCGAAATCTTTGGATTTATTGTGAATCACTTCACATTATATATCTCAATTATATCTTATTAATTCGAAAAAAATCCACATATTATCGACTTATCACAGCACTAATTTTATGATGGTTACATATCAAGAACGTGCATGAAGCAATCTTCATGCACGTTTCCAAGTTTTATTCTTCTTTTTCCGCTTTAATCGCCTTATTATTTTCAACCACCGTTTTTAGCATGGACAGCTTATTATTCCAAAACTGATCGTAATAAGAAAGCCACTGTTTTATCTCTTCAAAGGGCTCGGGCTGTAATGTATATATCTTTTCTCGACCAACCTTTTGACCGTTAACTAATTTGGCTTCTGAAAGAATATGAAGATGTTTGGCAATAGCCGTGCGGCTCATCGAAAAATGTGATGTTATAGTTGAAATAGGCATTTCTTTTTGGGCTAGCAATTGAAGCATTTTTCTTCTAGTTGGATCCGCAATTGATTGAAAGACATCGTACTTTTTAGCAGATGAAGACACTCAGCCCCCCACAACCTTTCCAAGCTTCTTCGTTATACCAGCCCAACCTTGATTCATCTTATCGCGAATAATAGAAGACTTCTCCCCTGCTTTTGGCACGATTGTATCTGCTTCCTTCCATCCGCCGTGAATGAGAGTAAATTCTGTTTTATCTCCTAAATCTTTTAATATAAACGTAACGACCCATCCATCCGTATCCCATGAAAAAGAAAGCCGATGCGGTTCCTCTATTTCTAATACTTTGCATGGAGATGGTCCATATGGTGATTGCACATGAAATTCATGTCCTACTTTCAGCTCAAAATCATTCGGCATAAACCATGACGCAATCCCTTCAGAAGTGGACACAGTATCCCATACTTTTTGAATGGGTCCCTCAATTATGACTGATTGTATAATATCTTGTACTTGATGATTGTTTTCCATCATTGTTCTCCTTTTGACGCAAAAATATAAAACCATTTGGTTACACTTTTATAATATAACACCTTTCGGTTTCATGTCAAAAAATCCTCTATCTTTATCACTTGTGCACATTTGTAGTCTACTTCTCTTTCGTTAATTGGTTTCGGTTTGGCGCCTCTGGCGGCTGTTCTAGCCAATTATGATCAATCATAACATTGGCTCCATCTTCTACATATAATGAAACATCTAATAAACATCTGGCATATAAGGCACCTATATCTTTTCTTCCGTTAATAGACGCTCCATTGGCATATTCTCTTATTTTCATTGAAAACATGTCGATTTTATGAAAAACCATCAGTTTATCTGAAAACGGCGGATGTGTAGACGTCGTGACCAAATGGTCTAAAAGTGTTGGTGAAGGCAGATGATCTTCGGACAGTTTTTTTGTAAGCATTTCTATATGCTTATGGTTAATACTTTTTCCGCGCTCTAAAAACTTTCTCACTTTTTCATTTTTAGCTCCTTGGCTAAATCCGATAATGAGTGCTTTACTCGTAACATCATTATTGATATTTCCATATAGATGAGCTATTTCTAATCCATGGAGAGGTCTTTTATTTCCTCCAAAACCATTTAAGAAATTCTGCTTATCTATAAAATCAGTACCTTTAGGGCTTGGTATATGAGGTGAATTTGCCAGGTGTCCTTTCGACATGAGCACATCGTTGACCTCCCCCAACAATTTGGAGGTATCATTAAGACCCTTTATAAATAAATTTCTTATATCTTTTCTTGTTACCAATGGAACGGCCACGGAATAAATACTCAATCCTGCCTTACCTAAATATTGCAAGTAATGTAGATAAAATTCATCATGAAATAGTCTTGGTGCGTCTAAATTTACGTCATCATTTGCAAATCCAACGGGTAGAGGAAAATTCTCTTTTTTAAAAATGGATTTTATATTCATTATCCAGTCTTCGCTTAAATTCAATGCATCCTTTAAAACCTTTTTAATAGCACGATCATCTATATGTTTAAGATAATAACTGAGAACACATTTCCCCATTGTATTACCTATATAGGTTGCCCAAAGCTTCCCCATTTCAGCTGATGTTAACCCCGTTTTATTATCATTTCTCTCCATTTAGGTACCTCCAAATTATCCCACTTAATAATCATTAGAGTTTCCAAAATGAAAAATATTATTTAAATTCATGTTTATAGATTCTTTAATGGTGTAGGTACTGAACATCCTCGTATACCAAAAAAAACGGAAACACTCCTTTTTTTAAAAGAAAGGAGTGCTCCCGCGACAATTGATAACCTACCTTACGCTTAAGGTGATATTTTTTTACTATTAGACCCCAACATTCCCACTGTTGATTCCTGCATTTTTATTTTCCAGTGGAAGCCAATCCAACACTTTCTTAATATATTCACCCCAGAAGTCCCAATCATGTCCCCCTGGTCCTTCTTCATATGTAAGGTCAATTCCAATATTCCCTAAGTAATCTTTTAAACTCCTGTTTGCTTCAAGCAGGCTGTCCCCTTCACCACAAGCCATGTAAATCTTTGGTATATCTGCCTTTTCTTCTACAAGCTTCTTAGCCAGCCATTTTGGGTTCATATCACTTTCAGCCACCCTGGAAACATCTCCAAAACATCCTTCAAAAAAGTTTCGATTTGCAAAGAAAAGTGGGCTATCGTTTGTCATCTTTTCAGCGCCATCGATAACCAGGGCTGAAGATAGTCCAGCAATATACCCAAATGTATCATGGTATTTTAAACCATTTCTAATAGCACCGAAACCTCCCATCGAAAGTCCAGCAATATATGTATCCTCTCTTTTATCGGATAGCGGGAACATTTTCCTCGTAATCTCCACTAATTCCTTCCCAATAAACTCACCATAACTATTGCTCACTGTCCAGGGATTATCAACGTAAAACATGTTGTCACCTGAAGGCATGACGACAGCTAGATCATTCTCCATTGCATATCTTACAATGTTCGTTCCGGTTACCCAGTCAGTATAATTCCCTAACACCCCATGAAGTAGATACAAAGTTTTGTATGGCTTGTCCTCCCTTACAGGCATCCCGGGAAACGTCATTTTATCAACAGGTAAAATAACATTCATTGGAATGGTTCTCCCCAATGAACTTGACAAAAAATTCACTTGAAGTAATGCCATCTACAATCTCCCCTTCTTTTATAAAAATTAATTTAGTTTCTTTTATATTGGCTCGCAGAATGTTGATTTAAATAAACGGATACATTCCGTTTAAATTGGGAAGTACCCATATTTTATTAATAATAAGGGAAGTATTTCCGTTTATATCATCCAAATCTTTGAATTTAGTCTCATTTAGAACAGTTAAGCGGAATATCTCCGTTTATATCAGCTCCTTAAGCCTCCTATATATATTAGCAGGAAATTCTCCGCCTATGAATCCTCACCTACACTAAAATAAACAATCAGGAACTTTGCACATCCATACTTGACTTTTTTTTATTCGAAAGACGAACCACGAGGAAAAAGAACAATACTAAGGAACAGGCGACTGACATGGCACTTACCGTGAATAACAGTCGATAATTCCAGAATTGCGATACCCAACCTAGTATAATCGCACCTAGCCCGATACCAAGGTCAATAGCTGTAGAAAAAGTGGCATTAGCTACACCCATACGTTCTGGTTGAACAAAACGAAGCATTGCTGCCTGAAGAGCTGGCTGCGCGGAACCAAAACCGATACCATATAAAACAGCCGAGGCAAGTATACCTAGCAACCCAGTTGATAGGCTTAACGTAATCAAAGCAATTATGGTGACAAAAAGAGACGGCACGATGACAAACGACTCTCCTTTTAAATCAGAAAGCTTCCCGGCAAAGGGACGGATTAGAAATAGTGTTGCGGAGTATACGAGAAAAAACAAACCAGAATTGACATGTAGAGAATGAGCAAATAACGGAATGAAGGTAGTAATACCGCCGTAAGCGATAAATAGGAAAAAGACTGATGCCGCGACTGGCATGACGGATTTTCCAAACATTTCCATTCTACCAGCTGCTTTTTTCGGTTGAAACGGCATTTTGGCTCCAAACGTCATGGTCAATGCGACGACAGAGAGCGCAGCTGATATAAAAAACAGGGATTGAAAAGATAGATTATCACTAATCCAGAGACCAAACATTGGACCAATGGCCATTGCTAAAGTCATCGCCATACCAGACCACCCAAAACCCTCTCCGCGACGATTAGATGGAATCATATCTGTAATGGCTGTCGTCATAGCGGTAGTCGTAACACCCCAAGTCATCCCGTGCAACACCCTAAGTCCCAATAATAGCAAAACCGCCGATGTCCACTCGTATAAATACATAAACAATGAAAAAAATAGCAGACCACAGACAATAAACGGACGCCTTCCAAAACGATCTAATAGTCCACCAATAATCGGACGTATCAAAACAGCAGATAACATGAACGTACCCATTGCCAATCCAACCTGTGACTCGTTTCCACCTATTTGCTTAATATAGATCGGCAAGGTCGGATATAACATATAAAATCCGATGAATAGAAATAAAGTTCCTAGGATCATTAGGATAAAAGACTTCGTCCATAAGCGCTCCATTTGTTTTCCTCCCAAGGTGAGTAGATCATCATATTTTTTTACTTTCATAGATTGAACTTGTGTATTATATACACCGTCTATTCTATCATGGAATCGCCTTCATTCCCTTATGCCCTGACCTCACTCGTCACTTTGGAGCTTTTCCCAAGAGGTTTTGTCCTCCATAATAAAATGAATGATAGAACTGCAAGTAACAGACATACCCAAAAAACATAACGAAATCCTAGTAACTGGGCAATCAATCCTCCCGCTAGACTTCCTACTAACCTTCCAAGAGTAGAGCCGTTGTAATAAATCGTTGTGGCAAGTCCTGGTGAATTCGGTAGTCGTTCCGTAAAGTAGCTTAATCCGTTGCCCATAACAATCGCCACAAAGGCAGCTTGAAGAAGCTGCGCCGGGATTAATTGCCACGACTGCGTGGCTACGCTTAAAATAATGTAATAGATGACTAAAATCATACAACCATAAATGATCAAAGTATGATTGGATACCTTTTTTCCTAAAGCACCTAGTCCAAGCATAATCGGGATTTCCAAACCAGCGCAAATACTAACAACAATTCCGACATCCTTAAACGTCCCATGAAGTTCATTTACAATAAACAACGGTATTATGATCAAATGAATGGCATTAATAGCAAATAGAAGGAGAAAGGCGATGAATGGATGAATGGCAGTCTAATTTGCCTATTTTTAATCAAAGAGACACCTGATTTTTTCTTTTTTACAGCATTATTAGCCATTTCCATTTTTCTTAAGAAGAAAAATACAAGGGAAGCGACTGTAAGATAAAGGGCTGCTGTTCCAAGAAAGATCCCCTTATATCCAGCAAGTACTAAAATTAGGGTCCCACATAATGGCCCTATTAGAAATCCGAAGGAAACAAGAGAACGCAATGAGGATAGCGCTAAGGTCTTGTCATCTGATTTGCTTGCATTTGCTGATTCATGCGCGTATGCGTAGATTTGCGGCATGACGGGTGCAGCTAATCCATTAAAAATGGTTACGAAAAGAAGAAGAATTAAGAAGTTATGAAACATAAGATAAGAGGAATAAGCTAATGCAGCTGAAAACGCCGCAACAATGATAATCCATCTTCGATCCATCCCACTATCTGAATATTTAGCAATGAGCGAGTTTATGATCACGCCGCTTAGCGAACTTATCGCCATGAAAACACCAAAAGCTCCTGCACTCATTCCAAAATCTTCTGTTAAAAACAACGGAATATATGGAGAGGTAATAGAAATTCCCATACCAATCAGCAGTAAACAAATCACTAAAACGCTATATCCTTTAATAGCAAATAGATTTATTATTCGTGTAAACAAATTTAGTCCTCCTTAGAAGAATCAAATAACAATATGAATGAAATGCAGAAATACCATTTTAAAAAATAAATGATATTCCTGCATTTTCTTTACTTCATACTAAATTAAAATCCACTAATCGGATGTGGAACATATGGCTCTTCAAGGAACGCCATTTCTTCAGGGGAAAGCTCCACTGAAAGCGCCGCTATAGCATTCTCAAGATGTGAAATTTTTGTTGCACCGACAATTGGGGCTGTCACCGGTTCTTTATTCAATAACCAGGCAAGTGCGATTTGAGCACGAGGAATCCCGCGTTTTTCAGCTAGCGCTGCAACGCGTTCTACTACCAATCGGTCATGTTCGGCAGTCGCATCATATTTTGCTTTCTGAGCACGATCCGTTTCGGAACGATATGTAGTATCTGTCACGTCACGAGTCAATCTTCCTGAGGCAAGCGGACTATACGGAATCACCGCAATTTTTTCTTCTTTACAAAGAGGCAGCATTTCTCTCTCCTCTTCGCGATACATGAGGTTATAATGATTTTGCATGGATACAAATCGAGTCCAGCCATTTTTCTCTGCTACATGCAATGCCTTCAAAAATTGCCAAGCGTACATTGCGGAAGCACCAATATATCTAACCTTCCCCGCCTTTACTAAATCGTGTAATGCTTCCATTGTTTCTTCAATCGGAGTATTGTAATCCCAGCGGTGAATTTGATAGAGATCTATATAATCTGTTCCTAATCTCTTAAGGCTCTTATCGACTTCACTCATGATCGCCTTTCGGGAAAGCCCTTCCCCATTCGGGCCATCATGCATACGGAAACGAACCTTAGTTGCGATCACAACTTCATCACGATTGGCAAAATCCTTTAAAGCACGCCCAACATATTCCTCGCTCGTTCCACTTGAATACACATTCGCTGTATCAAAGAAGTTGATTCCTAAATCAAGGGCCTTTTTAATGACAGTGCGACTGTCCTCCTCATCAAGCACCCATGGATGAAACCCGGTGTTAACATCACCAAACCCCATTGTTCCGAGACAAATTCGCGAAACATCTAGCCCGGTATTTCCAAGTTTTACATATTCCATTTTCCCAATCCCTCACTTTCATTAGCCGAGTATTTTATTATTTTCAATCATCAAGAGGCTTTTACCACTCTTATTATGGCAGATACAAAAAAGCAAACGTTATCTAAATCTTCGCAAATGATTGCCTAATCCTCTCACAACACTTACTCAATAGGTAAAAATGAATTATAATGGAAATACCAAGGTCAAAAGAACTAGGAGGATTTTATGACTGAACATATATCCACACAGCAGAATGAGCTTGCGAGATTAATAGAACGTTATTCCGGACAGGACGGTTATTATTCAACCGCTATCCCATCGCTATTTTTTATTCGTGTATCGAATGTTACCGAATCAAAACATATAGTTCAAAAGCCTTCTCTTTGTATTGTTGTTCAAGGAGTAAAAGAAGTAGTTCTTGCAGAAGAGCGCTTTGTATATGGTCCTGGGAATTACCTCGTTTCATCAGTTGATTTGCCGGTTACAGGAAGGGTTGCTGAGGCATCTTCTGATGTTCCATATATGTGTTTCAAGATTGATTTTTCGCCGAGTGAAATTTTAGAAGTGATAAGTGATTCCAAAACCCATGTTAGTTCAAAAGGGAAGGCTAAGCGAGCAATGTTTGTAAGCGAGATAGAGATATCGATTTTGGATGCAGCCATTAGATTAGCTCGTTTGCTCGAGAATCCTAAAGATATACCAGTACTTGCTCCTCTTTTCAAAAAGGAAATACTTTACAGAATACTGCAAGGACCATTTGGGGTTTCTTTAGGACAAATTGCCATAGAAGGAAGCTATACCTATCACATAGGAGAAGTTATCGAACAAATCAAAATGAACTACGATAAGCCAATCCGTATCGAAGAGCTTGCGGAAATTGCCAATATGAGCGTTTCTTCGCTCCATAGGCATTTTAAAGATGTTACTGCCATGAGCCCGATCCAATTCCAAAAGCAACTGAGACTGCAGGATGCAAGACGAATATTATTATCCGAATCAACAGATGCTGCCGATGTCGCATATCGTGTTGGCTATGAAAGTCCTTCCCAATTCAGTCGTGAATATTCCCGTATGTTTGGTCTGCCACCTAGAGAGGATATAAAGCGCCTGAAAGAAAAATATGAACAAAGACTTAATGCATGAAGTTTTATCGGACTGGTCAAGATTAGTTGGGGTGGATGTATCATTTAAGCCGTAAGAGAAAGGATAGTCCTTTTACGGCATTCAATTAACCTAAATATGTTCATTAATGCACAAATTACCATTAAAATATAATACGATAAGGAAGTTGATTTCTATAATGTCTAGAGTTGATAGAAGAAGAATAAAAACGCAAGAAACGATTAAAAATGCTATTATTGAGTTAATTTCAGAAAAAAGTTTTGCTGACATTACGATGCATGAGATTTCCGACAAAGCCAATGTTAGCCGTGGAACAATCTATTCTTTTTACGTTGATAAATTTGATTTACTCGAAAAGCTTATTGAGGAACATCTGCATGAAATGGAAGAGCTGCACGATGCCGCATCAGAATTGGATTATATAGACGCAAATCAAATCTGGTTCGATTACATCAAGGAAAATTTTTTATTCTTTTCTGCGATGTTGGCAAGCAGTGGCGTGCCGCATTTCCGAACACAGTTCCTTGGATTTCTCTCGGAACAATTCAAGAATGAAATCAAAGTTAATACGGGGAAAAACCGAGGTTTAAATGAAGAGATTATTCTCCAGTTTATAGTGATGTCGTATATCGGGATTGTGGAGTGGTGGGTCAAAAATGAAATGCCTTATCCACCGTATCTGATGGCGGAACAAGTGGGGGTTTTGTTGGAGAGGAATCTATGATCAATCGATGATGACTATGTAAACAAAATGGCAGATTATCGGGGTGTGAAATGATATATTTTGAAACATCCAGATTACTATTGCGTGATTGGGATGAAACTGATCTAGAGCCATTTAGTCGAATAAATGCAGATGAAAAAGTCATGAGGTATTTTCCCAAAACTTTATCGAAGTAAGAAACAAATGCGTTCTTTAAATTAATTTTATCAGAATTTAAAGAATGTGGATTTGGGTTATATGCCGTGGAAGTGAAGGAAAATAATGATTTTATAGGATTTGTAGGTTTTCACAGGGCAACATTAGAGGCTGATTTTACACCGTGTATAGAAATTGGATGGCGATTAAAAAAAGAGGCCTGGGAAAAGGATAAGCAACTGAAGGGGCATTAGCCTGCTTAGGGCATGGATTAAATGAATTAGGTTTTAGTGATGTTTATAGTATTACAGCAGATGTCAAACATTCATCGAAAAAGGTAATGAATTTAACAAAAAAAGAGCCCTATTCCCCGAAGAAATTGAGATTTTTAAGGGGTTAGTGGATTTCACTTCGTTCTAACTTTTTTTGTTGAAAGTAATTTCAAACCATTTCCACCATCACTGTTCAAATAAGATATAAGCCGGAGCTCTTATCCCATGCATTTCTGATTAACTTTTTTCAAAACTTACAGAAATATCAATGATTGAAGTTATCTAGCGATTTTGATTTATCATTTTTATCCCCCATATAACATCCCGCACTAATGAGACGATTTGTACCGAAAAGGTTTTAAAAAAATAATTTAAAGTCAATAGTTTTTTTCAATTCCTTATTCACCTATTCAACAAAAAAAGGCTACGAGAAACCCCGATAACCATGTTTTTTCACTTTCTACATAGTTGAAGCAAAGTACTTAACGCTTTGGAGGACGAAATCCCGCTTTCACTGCTTCCTCCTCCGTACAAAACATCATCTCTGGCTTTGTTTGTTCATACCAAGGAGAGTCTGGTGTATGATAGATTTTTTCAGAGCCAATATTTCCTTTTATTAGGCAGTCTTTCGAGCTCTCCTCTGAATTGGAACCCATCGTTTCAGGATGAAATCCATCCTCTTGTGCGTAATTCTCAATTTCCCAAATTCCCACTCCATCTTTTTGAGCCTTTTTTTGAATAGCATCAAATTGATCAACATAGCGAGTGTTAGGCGGGTATATGTATGCGACTCTAGCTAATCCTCTCTTCAACAATTCCTCTTGAATCATTTTTCCATCCAGATACACATAGGCAAGCAAGCGTCCATATTTATCTTGATTTGGTCCAATGTCAAACTCTACTTCTATCTTATTGGCATTTTCCACCAAGCTACTAGTGAACTCTTTAGCTTCTAGTCCATAAGGTTGTTCGCCTAGACGGGGATGCGATGTCTCAGGGCTATCCACCAGTAAAAATCTTACTTTTTCTCGTTCGCCTTTATACATTACAGCAATCGTATCACCGTCAATCGGCTCTGCTAACGTAACCTCAACCCTGTTACTAGTATTTCGAGAGCAACCGATAAGATTTAAGATTAAAAGGAGTATGAAAAAATAAGGGAATAATCTAGTCATATATGAACCTCTCAAATATTAATTCTTTCAATTTAAATATACCTTACTTGAATATAACATTAATGCAATTGATCTGATTTTACAAAAAAACTTCCTTTTTAAAAGGAAGTGAGGGTGGATGAAAAAGGGAAAATGCGAAGTGGCACAACAGAAAATTTTACCTTTTGTGCCACTGCAAGTATTTGAAAAGACTAAATTTAAATTGAAGTCTACAACTTTAAACATCATTGAAATTTTTATAATGAATTTCACGTAAAACTTGTGTATTAGAAGTTTCATATTCTCTTAATGGTGAGTCGAGATTGTTTGTTAAATAGCGATATGCCTCTTTAAGAGGCATAACCATTCTTCTTTTATTCACGACCTTTTTATGCTTTTGCTTTACTTCAAAAAAAGCTTTTCCATCAATAGGAAGTGTCATCGTAAACACGCAAAGCTTCTGCCTATACCTATATTTATTATTTGTTTCAAAATATATCCTCTTATCAAGACTCTCAAAATATAAAGTGGTTATTGTGTATCTACCTTAAACACCATTTTTATCCGGATGCATATTAGGCAATATTTGTTTGACTAATTCACAATATTGCTCCTTCGTTATTAAATACTTTTGCTCTTTCCGTCTAAATATTTCAATAGCCATTATTCCATCACCTTTTTGAATGAAGTATCTTCTGTTCGATGCTTTTGTTTACAGTTTATTTATCGTCGTGAACATCTTCATATTCCTTTTCAAGGATTCTACCTGTTTGTGAATCTATTTTTATCTCGACCTTTTGATTATTTGCAATAAACTCAATCTCATATTCATGATCCTCTGCATCAAAATCAACTTCCGTCACTTTTCCTCGTGAATCACCCAAAGCGATAGAAATGGCCTTTTCCCTAGTGATCTTTGAAACTTCATTTGATTTTTGAGATCTGATATTCGTTTCTTCTGTTTTTTCCGTTTTTTCCGTTTTTTCTTTATCCACCTTCATAACTACACCAGTAATCGCATCAATGTCTACTTCTATTTCATCGTAATCCGATACTAAATCAACCTCATATTTTAACTTACTATTTTCTTTCTCTAATTTAATGCTTTTCAAATCTCCGCTCATCTCATTCAAGGCTATTTCAGTTGCTTTTTCCATTGTAATAATGGATGACCTTTCCTCTTTTTTAATAATCGATTCACTATTGGAAATTGCGTTTACACTAGCAACCCCGCCCATAATGGCAAAACCAGCAATTCCTGCGATCAGCAAATTCTTTTTCATCTAAATTTGTCCTCCCTTTGTTTGATGTAATTACATCATATCCATTTAATATGAGGACACGGGGATGAGAAGATGAGAAATCAATGAGAAAGTGGAAAGATTTCATTCACTTAATCATCCCATTCAATACTTTTTACTTCCCCGGTTATGGCATTTATCTGAATATCGGCTTCCTTATCATCCGTTTCTATTTCCACAAAGTAATAAAGCTGTCCATTCAATTCCTCTAGATCTACATCGTCTACCTTGCCTTGGACTGTCTTAAGCGCAATCTTTACCGCTTCCTCTTTCGTTAAATTCTTTGTTGTTTCTTCTTTAACCGGTGTCTTTTTTTCTTCTTTTTTATTTACGATTTCACCTGATGCAGCATTTAAAGTGATAAACACCTTATTCTCGCTATTTTCTACAACCGCATCATAATAAGCTACTTGATTTTTTATTCTCATTTTTAAATCTTCAATTTTGCCGTCTTGCTCCTTCTGGATAATCCTTTTTATCTCATCGGTCGATAACCTTTGGACCTTTTCCTCTTCACCCCTACTAATATCGAGCACATCACCGGAAAAACGGTCAATTTTTATATAATATTTTCCCATTGTTAATTGAATAGTCATATCATAAATGTCATCTTTTAGCTCAAAGTGTACAATTTTCCCATTGAATCTATCTGTTGCAATTTTTTTTGCCTCTGCTTCTGATATTGCTTCTCCAGAAGATGTTACAACAAGAAATTGCCATGCAATAATGACAACTAAGATAAACAGAGCAGCACCCATTCCAAACCTTTTCATATTTAATTTCTCCATACATTTCACCCCAAAATAATCATATTAACTGCACCATACCAGATGAAAATGAGAATTTAATTAGAATCGGCTAGATGAAGATGTATTTGTGCCGTTGTCCCCTTTCCCTCCTCACTTAGCAATTTGATTTGAACGTTTATCGCATCGGCAATTTCCTTAGCAAGCGACAGGCCGAGGCCAAATCCCCCTGTTTTCCTCGTCCTTGCTGTATCCACTCGATAAAAGCGATCAAACACTTTTGATATATCAGAAGAAGGAATACCTATTCCACGATCGAGAATTTCGATTAATCCTTTATCACCTTCTCTATCGATCTGAATTGTAATGGGAGCCTCGCTATATTTGCAGGCATTTTCCATTAATATATAAATTATTTGTTTTAATCTCTCCTTGTCTGTGTACACAGTAATGCGCGCCCTTACTTTCAGCACGATTTCTCTTCCGAAAGCAGTGCCGAAAGATTGGATGGTGTCGGCAGCCACTTCTTCTAAGTTGACCATTTGCGCCACAATATTCCACTTTTCCTCGTGTTTAGCGAGTAATAATAATTGTTGTGTCAATTCTCGCATTCGTATAGCCTCGGAATGGATTGCCTCCACTGATTCATAAAAAAGATCTGGTTGCTGTAATCCCCGTCTTTTTAATAAACTAGCATAGGATTCAATGATGGTAAGAGGTGTTTTTAATTCATGGGAAGCACTCATTACAAATTGTTCCTGGCGTTCATAATTTATTTCCAGTTGGTCAATCATCGCATTAAAAGTCTCTCCCATTATTGATAATTCATCATTGGATTTCTTTGGCAATGATATCCGATTATATTTACCACTCTTCCTAATTTCAGCCATTGTTTGGATCATCGTTAAAATCGGTCTAGAAATAAAATTACTCAAAATCCGTGAAGAAAGTAAAACAGGTATAGTCGCAATCATTGTAATCGTAATTAACACAATTCTTAGTATGCTTAAGATATGGGCAGTTCCTTCCAAGCTTTCAGTCATTTGCAAATTAGCAATTCTTCCATCCCTCGTAATAATAGGAATCGATATGAAAGTATGAGGAAGTTTTTTGTATTGAATGATCTTTTTTATTTCCTTCCCGTAATAGGAAGTAGGCCTTTCAATTAAGTGCTTTTGATTAGGGTCTGTAATGGTTATGTCTGATTTCCCATTCGTTTCTACAATTTTAACCATCCCATTAACAGGCACATACGCTTTAAGCAAATCCCTTATGTTAATCTCGGTATTTGCCTTGTTCATACCCTCTACAGTTTTTAACGCTTCAGCTCCGGTTCGTTCCAATTCGTGATTAAGCATCAAACGATTAAAAGAGAAATAGATGGCGCTATTGACCAATACAAGTAAAAGAATAAACATAACTGAAGTATAGAGATTTATTTTAGTATGAAGTTTCATTGTTCATCCTTCAGCACGTAGCCGATCCCTCTAACTGTATGAATAAGAGCACGATCATACGGTTTATCTAATTTATTTCGCAAATAACGGATATACACATCCACTACGTTCGTATCCCCAAAATAATCATAACCCCATACACCATTTAATAATTGCTCCCTATTCAAAACATGGCGCGCGTTTTTCAACAAAAAGGCCAGAAGATCAAACTCACGCGGGGTCAGTTCAATTAGATCTTCCCCTCTGTAAACTTCTCTCGTATCTTCACTTAATTTTAAATCCGAAAATTCAAGCCAATTGAAATCTTTAACCGAAGGTGCTTGCTGTAAATTCAATCTTAACGCCGCCCTAATTCTTGCCAGCAACTCCTCTATCTGAAACGGCTTCGTAATATAATCATTGGCTCCAAGATCAAGTCCCGCCACTTTGTCTTCTACCGAATCTTTCGCAGTCAATAAAATAACAGGTATATTCAATTCAGTAGACCGGATGCGGCGCAGCAGTTCAATGCCACTCAATCCCGGCAACATTACATCAAGCAGAATTAAATCCCACTTTTCTTTTTGAAATATCGCAAATCCTTCCATTCCGTCATACACCTTCTCTGTTTCATAGCCTTCGGAAGTAAGCTCAATTTCAAGTAATCTGGCTATTTTTTCTTCATCTTCCACAATTAAAATTCGCGGTTTGTTCATCATGATCATCCCTCACTTAAACCTATATATAAAAATTATCATCTTTTATTCAGCTGCATATCTTTAGTATGTCTCAACACTCTGTTGTTTCCAACTCTCAGCTTATGTTCTTCCTTTGTTTTTCAAAACGATTATTCGGGAATAACACGGATAATAGAGAGGGGAAGCCAAATGTCAAAAAAGCATAAAAAAAGAATTTTTATAGCATGTCTTCTATTGTTCTTATGTTTTTATATAGGCACCATCTATTATCAAGAAAATAAGCCATTGCCGAAAGGTGTGTCTTATGAGGGGGACGTTCATCATATACAAGAAGATCAAGTGCAGTTTTTATATGATTTAACATACAAAAAAGACAAAGAAACAGTGCATGAGCAAGAGATTTTTGACACTATTTTTCAAGCAATTGATGATGCTGAGAAGTTTGTGATAATGGACTTTTTCTTATTCAACGATTACTACAATCAGGGGTTAGATTTTCCTCCCTTAAGCACTTCATTAATTGATGTCCTTATCGAAAAAAAGAAACGCAATCCCAATATTGAAATAATATTAATTACTGATGAAATTAATACTTCGTACGGCTCTCATAAAAATTGGCAATTCGAAAAGCTGAAGGGCCATGGAATAAAGGTATTGTTGACAGATGTTGATTCACTCAGAGACTCCAATCCTCTTTATTCCGCAATATGGCGG
Source organism: Lederbergia panacisoli (assembly GCF_024626525.1). Taxonomy (GTDB): domain Bacteria; phylum Bacillota; class Bacilli; order Bacillales; family Bacillaceae_C; genus Lederbergia; species Lederbergia panacisoli. The sequence continues at coordinate 222,974 of NZ_JANJGU010000004.1, read as the reverse complement.
ATGTTTTTTCAGTGGTTTGGTCAAGAAGGAAAAGGAACACTCCCCAATATGATGGCGGACGAAGCCCCAGATATGACACTCCGCTCCTATCTCAAATTACTTAACGTTAAAGCGAATCATCGAAAAACAGTTGCCACAGATAAAAAGGCTTTTATTTTATCAGGAAATCCCCATGATGCGAGTGCGTATCACTCAAATATTGGATTCGAAGTGGAAGGTTCCATTATTGAGGATGTATTAAAGTCAGAGCAAGCGGCAGCCAATTTAGCTGAAGGATATGTATTGCCCACGTACAAGGCAAAAAATGAATCCGGGGATGTTGCCGTACAGCTTGTAACGGAAGGAAAAGTAGCAAATAAAGTGATTGATTCACTGGAAAAAGCCGAAAAAGGCGACCAAATTTGGATGGCGATGTTTTATTTGGCGGAACGAGAAGTGATTGAGGAATTGCTGTCAGCAAGTACTCGTGGAGTAAATATAAATTTGATTTTAGATCCAAATGAAAATGCGTTTGGATCTAAAAAATCAGGGCTGCCGAATCGACCGGTAGCCCAGGAATTACATGAAAAGTCAGATGGGAATATTCACATTCGCTGGTATAACACAGGAGAAGAGCAATATCATCCTAAGCTGCTTTATATTAAGAAAAAAGACAAAATCACGATTATTGGCGGCTCCACAAACTTTACCCAGCGAAATATGGATAATTTCAATTTGGAAACGAATGTTAAGGTTGAAGCGAAAGTGAACTCCCTTCTTGCTAAAGATTTGGATGACTATTTTGATCGTCAATGGAACAATCGGGATGGAGAGTTCACCCTTGATTTTGAAAAATATCAAAATTCGCTTACGACGATGCAGAGAGTAGTATATATCATTCAAAAGTGGCTGTATTTTACTACCTATTAATCTACAAAGCAGGCGGTGTTATCCGCCGCCTGCACTATACATACATCAAGATTTCGCTGCTTCCAACGCCTTCGATTTATCTTCCCATACTCTTGATTTCCAACGCCTTCTTAAGATAATTCCCCTTACCCATTCATCTACAACGAAGCCTATCCAAACACCAATTAAGCCCAATCCAAAATGAATGCCTAGTATATAGGCAGTCGGGACACTAATTAACCACATTCCTAAGATTGCAACTACAACGGGAAAGTTTACATCACCGGCAGCTTTTAGAGAATTATTAAAAATAAGATTAAAGGCGCGTCCTGGTTCAAGCAATAATGTTAATAAAATGATAGAAGAGCCAAGCATAATAATATCAGGGCTATTGGTAAAGATTTTAAGTAGAGGCTTTGAAAAAATAAAAAATAACCCTGCTACACAAAATGCTACAAAAGCTGCTATTTTAAATATGTGCATGCTTTGCCCGTAAGCTTCATCCATTTTTTTCTGTCCAATTTTACGGGAAATAAGAATTAACGTACCTTGACCAAGCGCTCCTGAAAACATCGTAATAAAGGCTCTTAAATTAGTAGTATATACATTTGTCGTTAAGGCAGTCGTTCCAATCATGGCTATAAAAATAGTAACCACGACCATCTGTAAGTTCCACGCGATGGAGTCGACCGATGAAGGAACTCCAATTTTCAATAGATTTTTCACGTGAAGTTTTGGAAAACGGAATAGCTTGGATAGTGGGATGGATTCTCCAATCTGCTTTTTTAAAATGACAAATAAGACGATCGTTCCGATAAAACGACTTGCAACGGTTGCAATTGCCACCCCTTTAACACCAAGAACAGGAATGCCGAAAGGACCGAAAATAAATAAATAGTTTCCAATAATATTGAGGATATTGGCTCCTGTCATAACGTACATGACTTGTTTTGTTAATCCATGCCCTTTAATAACTGCTGATGCCGTTAACATCAATGATTGGACGAATGTAAAGCCTCCAATGATGACCATATAAATTGTCGCATCTTTCATTAATTCAGAGGGGAGCCCCATCAGCCGTAATAGATCTGAAGCAAAAATGATTAAAATCAGACCAATAAATAAACCAAACAGGAAGTTTAAAGAAATTGAGACTCTAGTGATTTCTGAAGCACTTTGTTCATCTTTCGCCCCTACATATCGTGAGACTAAAATTGTCGTACCGATTGTCACCATACTACAAAGCATAACTGTCATTGCGAGAATTTGATCGGAAAAGCCAACGGCGGCAACAGCATTATCAGAATAATGACTGAGCATAAAGGTATCGGCGATTCCCATTAATCTTAACATCAGGATTTCGATCAAAATCGGCCAAGCAAGGGCAAATAATGTTAATGTTTGAGCCTTTTTACTTTCCATAAAATCCTCCTCAGTGGTCTATCCATCCATTTTTTAACATGTGCTCTTATTTTAAAGGTGAAAATTATGGAAAAACAGTCTGAAAATTTATTTTATTATGTGTTATACTTAACCTAGGAAGTAAAAAACAAGCGAGCTGCCTATACAAATGGCAACTCGCTTTTCATATTATTTTTGTTCCATATTAGTCCACTGTTACCGACAATTCCTTCAACAGCAAAGAAGGAGAACCAATCCCACTTGATGATACATATAAATCTGAGCCAATTTCTTGGATGTCCTTAAGCAACTTGAAAAAGTTTCCAGCAATCGTCATTTGCTTGACAGGTGTTTCAACTTTTCCGTCCTTCACGTAAAAACCATTTGCAGCAACCGAGAAATCGCCTGATACTGTGTCAGCACCAGAATGCAAGCCGGACAGTTTTGTCACAATAACCGCTTCGTTTTGGGACGCGATTAATTCATCATACGTCTTTTCACTCGGTATGATATAAAAGTTAGAAGGTGCAATAACAAGTGTCCCTTTATATGAAGGTTTATAAGCATGACCTGTTGATTCCACACCAGCTTTTTTTGCTGTTTTCTGATTGTGGAGCAGCGTGTTCAAAGTACCGTTTTCGACCACGTTGCATAATTTGGAGGCTACGCCTTCTCCATCAAAGTTTCGGCTTGAAAAACCTTCCTCATAAAAAGGGTCATCCACTATTTTCACGTTTTCAGCTGCAATTTTCTCTCCTACTTTATCTTTTAATAGCGAACGGCCTTTTTGAGCAACTTCCGCGGAAAATACAGAAGTAAAGGTATCGAGAAGGTCTGCCGCTGCATCTTTGCGCAGGATGATCGGGTATCGTTTACTTGGAATCGATTGTTCACCTAAATACGAAAGGGCCTCTTCCGCAGCTTCTTTCACAATATCATCCACATTCAATTCGGAGAAATCTTTCGTAACTTTTACCGTAAATCCACTTTTCGTTTCATCACCTTGCTTAACGACGACAGACAACACGACACCAAGGTAGTTCATACGATCGTGAAGCACTAAGCCTTTACTATTGGCAAGCAGCCTCTCTTTTGATTGCTCAATCAGTTTGCAATAATTAAGAGACGCGATACGTGGGTCATAATCTGAAACTTTACGCTCTATTTCCTTTAATAATTCAATTTTATCAGGGATCGGTACAGCATCTAGGCTTTCCGAATAAAAATCCTTTTCTTCATACTCATCGCTTCCGGAAAAAATATCATCCTGCTCTTCCTCTTCAATTACCTTTGCATTCGCTTTTGCTCTTTCTAGTAAAAATGAAATGGATTCAAGATCAAATTTTTCCGTATAGGCGTAACCCATTTTTCCATTATATATTCCTCTAAAGGATATTCCGCCATCTTCCGCTGTTTCATAATGATCCAATTCACCTTTGTACACATCACAAGCGAAGCGCTTTGATTTTTCATAATAAATTTCCATGTCCTCAAAATCATGTGAAAGCCCCTGAGCCAACAGCATTTCCTGGAATTTTTCAATCTTCATGATTTACTCTCCCTTCGTTCCGCCAACGGTTATTTCACTAACACGAATCATCGGCTGACCAACATTGACCGGAAGACTGCCACTTACAGATCCGCACATCCCCGCTCCATGTGCCAAATTATTACCAACCATATCTACAAGTTGGAGTGTTTTCGGTCCATTCCCAATTAAAGTGGCTCCCTTTACAGGTGCACCAATTTTCCCATTTTCCACGAGATAGGCTTCCATAATGGCAAAGTTATAGTCTCCGGTTGCGGTATTTACCGAACCACCACCCATATATTTTGCGTATAGACCTTTCTCCGTAGAAGCGATAATTTCTTCAGGAGTTGATTTTCCAGGTGCGATAAAAGTGTTCGTCATTCTCGAAGTCGGATTAAATCGGTAAGATTCACGTCGACTAGAACCGGTCGCTTCCATTCCCATGCGGCGTCCATTAAATTTATCAATCAAATATCCTTTTAAAATGCCATTTTCGATGAGAACATTTTTACGAACTTTTTCCCCTTCATCGTCAATGTTAAGGGATCCCCATTCATTTGGAAGTGTCCCATCATCAATATAAGTGACGATTTCGGGCGCCACTTTTTCCCCGATGCGATTCGCAAAAACAGAATTACTTTTCGCAACAGAAGTCGCTTCCAAACCATGTCCACATGCTTCATGAAAAATAACGCCGCCAAACTCATTGTCAATAATGACAGGGAATTTTCCGCTCGGACATTCTTCAGCATGGAGCATTGTCACAGCAATTCGTGCTGCTTCGCTGGCATAATGTTCGAGATCCAATTCCTCGAAAAATTCAAAACCTTTATAAGCTCCTGGTCCATAGAATCCCGGTTGCATCTGCTTGCCATCAGAAGCAATTGCTTGAATAGCAAGACGGCTTCTAACTCGTTTATCTTCCACGAATTTTCCTTCCGAATTGGCAATTAACACATTTTGTTCATGATCAAGTAAGCTAATAGTCGCTTGCGCAATACTGGGGTGATAGTTTTTGGTAATATCGTATGCTTTTTTCATGACTGCTACTTTACGAGCATTTCCAATCGTTTGTGGCATATGAATGATTTTATGTAAGGGTTCGTTAGTCTCCTGTTCAAGTGCAGCTGGAATATGTCTGACATCCGCTTGAATGGCATGCGCTGCATTTTTAGCCGCTTTTATGAGCCCTTCTTTTGAAAAATCGGTCGTATACGCATAAACACTTTGAAGACCATTAAAGACACGTATCCCTACACCTGCATCCCTTCCAGAATTACTCTTTTCCATTTTACCGTTTTGAAGAACTAAAGAATTGGAAAAACGATCTTCAGCAAACACCTCAGCAAAATCCCCACCTGTTGATAGTGCAGCGGATATAACATCCTCGATTACTGATTTACTTAGCATGTAGCTCTTCCCTCCTTGCAGATTAAAAACATTTATTAATAGTTTACTATATTAAACTGGTTTTTTTGCCACTTTGAAAAAAACATTTATATTAATTTGAAAATTCATCAATTCAGACTCTCCGCAATAAACCCTCTCCCATCCCATTACTTTATGGGAAATAGAAGGGGACCTTATATAAGGGATATCTTTACCAATCAATGAGACAAAAAACATCCCCTCAATCCTTGTAAAGCGTTCAATCGGACAAACTGCTTGGGAAAACTAGAGTCAGTGACCGATTGAGCGTTCAGTCGGACCAACAGTTTGGGGAAATTAAAATAAGTGGCCGATTGAGCACTCAGTCGGACCAACAGCTTAAGAAAATCAGAGGCAGTGGCCGTTTGAAGCGTTCATACGGACAAATGGCATAGAAAAATCGGAGTCAGTGGGCGATTGAGCGTTCATTCGGACAAATAGCATAGGAATACCAGAGCCAGTGGGCGATTAAGCGTTCAGTCGGGATGGATAATGTGCTAATCCCAATAGAAGCGGTCGGTTGAAGAGTATAATTAAAGTTCCTAAAAATCACCTTGTCTCCCAGGAATCTTTTACATTAACAGCCCTCATGCTGACCCCTTGTAACGTTCTGTTCATCTGTAATTCATACAAGACTCTTAAACTGATAATAAGGAGGAGATATGTATGTTTAAATATTGGTTATTCTTGCACTTTGCGGGGATTTCGGTTTGGGTTGGTTCCCTTTTGGCTGTTGCCATTATATTATTTATGATGAAAAAACATCTTGGTTCAAAAGAGCTGTCAACAATCGTTAAAAAAATGACGAAAGTAGTCAATTCTATCGTTCACCCAAGTGCCTTTTTCGTTCTGCTCAGTGGGATTTTTATGATTATTGCAATGAACTTTGGAGATTCGCCAAAGCCCTTTTACTTGGAGTTTATGGAACGGATTGGCGGAGTGACGGTTCTTTTTACGATTATTGCCGTAAGTATATTCGGACGTAGGGTTGTAAAAAAATTTAACACTCTTGAAAAAGAAGGCAGCGTCGTTACGCATCCAGCAAGTATAAATATGTATATTACAATGATGTTGATTTCCGTTTTATTAGTTTTATCAGTCATCTTTGTCGTGAGTTTCAGATTTTAAATTATATAAAAACGAAAGGCCTCCATCATGAAGTCTTTCGTTTTTTGGGCAGTCTTACTATAAATTTCGTCCCTCTTCCAATTTCACTCTCGACATTAATAGAACCTCTATGAAGTTCTATAATTTTTTTCACAACAGATAATCCAAGCCCACTTCCGGACTTTGTTCGATCTCGGGATTTATCTCCCATATAAAAGCGGTCGAATATTTGCGGCAGTTCTTCAGCCGACATTCCGATGCCCGTGTCACGTAAGGTTACAATTATATCTTCATCTACCATAATCAAGATATGAATCGCTCCGTTTTCCTGTGTAAACTTAATACTATTTGTAAGCAAATTCATCCACACTTGGAACAATAACTGTTTATCTGCTTCAATCACAAGTTCTGGTAAATCCAACTCCATCCGCAAACTTTTCTTATTCCATTCCCACTCTGTAAGCAAGATGATTTCCCTAATTTGTTCGTCAAGACGAAATCGACTCATTTTGACAGCTTGCACTTCTTTATCAAGAGAGGAAAGCATCAACAGTTGTTTACTGAGAGAAGATAAACGGCTTGTCTCTTTTTCGATAATCCCCAAGTAACGATCTGCCTCTTCTTCGCTTACCATCTTTGAACGGATTGCCTTCGTAAATCCTTGAATGGAGGTTAGTGGTGATCGGATTTCATGCGATACATTCGAAACGAATTCTTGCCGCATTTCATCCAATTTCTCCAATGATTTCGCCATCCGTTCAAAGTCTTTCGCCAATGCTCCAATTTCATCAGAACGATGACTGTCAAAAGTGAAATCAAAATTTCCACTTGCGATTTTCCGAGTTGCTTTCGTTAACTTTTTGATTGGCCGAACGAGAAATGTCGCGAAAACAACAATCATTAGCATACTGATGAAAAAAGTTAAGCCTAATATGATGCTAAAAACGATTCGCATTTCTCCAAACTGCTTTTCTACATTGGGGCGGACGAATAATGCTTCCCTCTTGTCATTGACTTTAATCGGAACACCGATACTATTTTTTACATCATCTTTGAAAAAGCCCGTGACAAATAGATTGCTTTTAAACTCACTAATCCCGTGGTACGTATGTCCATCTAGAACAGATTGAATGATGGACTTATCCAATTCATAATGACGAAATGGATCCCCAAATTGCACGCCGACCATATGTTGATCCACTAAGTAAAGCTGGAAATTCATGTTTGCTACGCTAGTTAAATATTCATGAATGTCGATTCCATTGGAGTTTTCGTAGAGAAATACAATCTCATTCGCAATTTCTTTTATTTTTTCCTCATTATATTCTTTTAGCTTCGCGTGATAATAAAGGTTGGAAAATAAAAAGGCGATGATGCCGCTAACTAGCGCTACCAACATAAAGGTTAGAACAATCCTTACATATAAAGTTTTCATTCGCCTTTTACCTCTAACTTATAGCCAAGACCACGGACTGTGATAATTTGAAAATCATCCGTTATACCCCGAAAACGCTCGCGCAGTCTTTTAATATGGACATCGACTGTCCTACTATCCCCTTCAAAGTCATTTCCCCATATAAGCTGTATGAGTTGCTCCCTCGTGTACATCCGGTCAGGTTGACTCGCAAGCTGTGCAAGCAACTGAAATTCCTTAAGCGGCAAAACAAAACTCCGATTCCTAACTCTTACTTCGTAATTATTCCGATCAATAACTGTATCATTCATCGAAATAATATTATCTGATACCATTTGATATCTGCGAAGCAGGGCGCGAATCCGGAAAAGAAGTTCTTCTGGTTCAAATGGTTTTACGACATAATCATCTGTACCCGACAAAAATCCTTTCGCCTTATCTTCCAATTCACCTCTAGCTGTAAGTAAAATAACAGGAATATCGTAATATTCGCGGATCTCCTCACATAATTCCCAGCCATTTTTTTTTGGCATCATAACATCAACAATCGCAAGGTGAACTTGTTCAGTTTCAAGCAGCTTGGATGCTTCATTTCCATCCCCAGCTTCCACTACCATAAATCGTTCCTTCTGTAAATACAGCCGCAACAACTCCCGAATATGAGGATCATCATCTACGATTAAAATATGTGTTTTCATGCTAGATCTTCCTTTTTTATTGTGTATAGGTGAAACTGAAGCGAGAGATAAGCATAAGGCCAAATTTATGCAACCCCATCATGACAATTCCACCCGAAATTTGATCAACTCTTGGATTAATATGAAAAGGGAGTAATTCCACTACATTTATATGTTCCGGCAAACAAAGACTTAATACCAGCCCCTGCAAAAATGGGTTCGTTATTCCCCCCATGATGCCATTGACAATAAATAATAAGCAAGCAGGAGTGAGGAGGAGACCACTCCATATAGTAAACCGCTTATTTCCCAACTTTACAATCGGCCACCACATAAGAATAGCTAATACAAAAAGCAAGGATGTATACCCTTTGTGTAAATAAGAGATTTGATAAAGTGTCTGTAATACAAATGGCAAATGATAAAGAAAAAACAAGATGGCAAATAAAACTAAGGCAATGTACGATAAAGCATCTATCTTAAATTTAACTGGAATTCCTAATAAAAGCAGCGGCGGGACAATAAAATAAAGAATGCTCATTTGAATCATATGAAAACTAAATGAGAGATGACTGATGATAGATAATGGACTCCCGATTACTAGGTAAAATAAACTGATGCCAACGAAAAAAAGAATCGGTCTCACGTGATAGATTTTAATATTTGTAAAATAAATGAGCGAGAGAGCATATAAAATAGTGATTATTGCAAGAATGAATAATACCGGGAAGTTCCACTCTAGTTGACCTTCAAGCAATACACTATTGAACATGCTCCTCCTCCTTGCTTAAGAACAAATTTATTCATTTGATACTTATTTCTCGCTTCTTGTCCTTATGTGTCAAAATCAAAATAGACGGCAAGAAAATTCCTCTTATTAAAAATGTATCCAGCAAAATACCCATCGCCATCGTAAAACCGAATAAAAATAGTTCCTGTAAAGGTTGTGTCATTAAGACTGCAAAGGTTGCAGCTAGAATTAGTCCTGCCGAAGAAATGACTCCACCAGTTAAAGCAACGCCTTTTCCGACAGCTTCCTTCCATGGCAGCCTTTGCGCCTCCTCGCGTATACGGGAGACGAGCATAATGTTATAGTCGATTCCAAGTGCCACCATGAACACAAACGTATAGACAGGAAGGCGATAACTAATAGCATCATAGCCCATCCAATGATGAAAAATCCACCAGCCAAAGCCGAGAGTCGAAAAGTAAGATAATAATATAGTTGACATCATTAAGATCGGCAATAGTACAGAATGAGTTTGGAAGCCTAGGATGAACGTAAGTAAAACCGTGACAAGTGAAAATAACACGATCATATCCCGCACGTTCATTTGCCTTACATCCACTTGTTGTGCTGTCTGCCCAGCAAAGTGCATCTTCACATCTGTTTCAGAAAAACCACTTTCTTTTAATAATGTTTCAGTTGAATCACGCAACTTTTTAACAGTGTCGAGTGCCACTGCATCATATGGGTTATCATCCAAAATCAACTGGAGCCGAATCGCCTTTTTTGATTTAGACAAGTTTGTATCTTTAATAACCGGAGTAACAGTGCTAACACCTTTTTGGTCCCTTAATTTTTCGATAAGATTATTTGCGTTCGTGAATAAATCATCGTTTAATTCAAACTCCTTCTTCGATAGCAGCACGATATTTACAGGAGCCAATTGGCCAGCAGGGTAATTTTTCTCAAGCAGCTCAAATCCTTGTCTTGAAGGCATGTCTTCCGGAAATGATTTTAATAAATTAAATGAATACTTCACGGATGAAAAGTTAAAGGCTCCGATTAATAAAATGGTGAGCAGAATCCCCGCAAAGACGGCAGGACGCTTCATAACAAGCTTGCTAATTTTATTCCAGAGGCCTATCTTCACCTTTTTTACACTTTCAACCTTTGGAACAAATGGCCAGAATGCTTTTCGACCCATTAAGGCAAAAATGCTTGGAATTAGTGTTAGACCAGCTAATAAAATCACGATAACCGCCACCGAAAAAACGGGTGCGAAATGATTATATGGTTGAAACACTGTAACAAATAACGTCAACATGGCGAGAAATACCGTTCCACCACTAAATACGATCGGCTCCGAAACGTGATAGATTGCTTCTCCCATTGCAGCATATTGGGATTCCTGCCTTTTTAACTCCTCTCGATATCTCGAAAATACAAATAAGCTATAATCTGTTAAAACAGCGAAGAGTAAGACTAGCATAATGGAAATCCCAGAACTATCCACTGTGAACCAATCGTATTTTCCAGCTAGCCCTAAAATACGATCCACCACCCCATAGACAATTCCTGCAATTAGAAGCGGTGTAATGGCAATTAATGGAGAACGATAGATTACAATTAAAATAACAAAAATTAGTCCTACCGTCGCAAGCATTAATACAATATCTGCATTTTTAAACAAAGAAATAGTATCCGCTGAGATTCCGGCAGGACCGGTGATTTCAAACTGCATTCCACCTAAACCAATCGCATCAACTTTATCTCTTACATGATCCAGTGTTTTGAGGGCAATGTCGGAATCCAAATCAGATTCTAGTGATATATTAAAAAGAAGTGTGGAGCCATCATTAGAGAACATCTCATCTTGAACACTTTCCGGAAACTGATGAAAAGGTAATGCGCTAATGATTTGTTTAGGCTTTTCATTAGAGGCCAACCACATACTAAGTTCTGCTATTTTCTCACGGTCTCCACTTGAAATTTCCCCATCCCGATGGAAAACAAGGAGTGCCGGTATCCCGTCATTATTAGAAAATTGCTCTTTTAATACATGGTCGGCTATTTCTGAAGGCCTGTCGCCTCCTACGCTTACCTCTTTACTATTCACAGCATATTCCTTAGCCCCTGGCGCAAATATACTGAATAAAGAAACGGCGAGTAGCCATGAAACTACAGTGATTTTTGCTCCTTTTGAGCTGCTTGTGAATTTTACTAGTTTTCGAAATGGTCGAAGCATGTCATTCATCTCCTACAATTTAAGATCAGCCTCATTGTAGGAGATGAATATGAACAGAATATGAATGGCAGATTTCGTTTAAAGCAACTTACAAATGAGAATTTAATTGTAAAATAATCGAATCTAGTCGATTGTACAGGTCAAAATTCTTTTGGAACATATGCTGTACGAATGGAGGCAATTCTAACATCACTATATAAGAGGAATATGCAAAGTTCGCCCTTTTGCATATTTTATTTATGTCCAAACCATACTCGACCCGCTTTTTTAGTAATAAAAAATGAGGTGATTTTATTGTTTTTTAGGATGGGCAAATTGTACCAATTTAATCTATTCTCTCAGGATGATTTAACCGCCAATTTCGTCCCCAAAACAAAAATATTTAGTATCGAAAATCTATTGGAGTTTTTAAAAAGCTATGAATTTGTATATATAAAACACGATAAAGGAGGGCAAGGGAAGGGGATTTACAAAGTCTATCAAGACGAACATGGGAATTATAATATGAATGGTTATACACCAAAAGGGAAGAAGTTAAATATTCCTATCGCTTCTATTGAAGATTTCGATCCCGAAAAATATCCAAACTTGGATTTTAAAGGTCGATTTAATAGCGGCTTTATCGTCCAGGAAGGAATCAATAGTATTACTTTAAACGGGGATCCGCTTGCCATCCGTGTTCATGTACAAAAGTTAAATGAAGAGTGGCTAGTTACCGGAATGTATGGAAAAATTTCTACAGCTGAAACATATGAAAATGGAATCGTAAATGCAAATCAAGGGGCACAAGTTATGGCTATTTCTGATTTATTATACGATCATCTAGGAATGGACGAACAAGAAAAGATGGCATTCCTTCAGACCCTTGAAAAAATTTCCGTCACCGCAGTTAAATTGGTTTCCGTCGAATATCCCCGTTTGGAATATGGTATCGATTTTGGGATTAATTCAAATGCAGATCCCATTTTATTCGAGGTAAACACCTACCCAGGAATTGGAAACTTTGCAAAAGTTGAGAATAGGGAAATCCTAAATAAAATATACAGAATTAGGAAAATGCAAAAAGAGGAAGCAAAAAGAAAAGACTTCCTAGTTTAGTACATGAAGGCTATCGTCAACAGGCCCTAAAATTATTATATTTTCCTAGCAAAAACAAGCTATCTTTCAAACGTTAGGTAGCTTGTAAATGTTAGTTTATCAATGTCTGTATTAAATAGTGACGAAACCTTTTACCAGGTCACACGGAATATAAACTTCTCTATTTAGTTGGTACATATCCCCTGGCTTCTGTACACTCTTCACAATCATCTACACATAAAAAATAATATGGATTCTTTTTTAGCTGAACACTAGCCACATCAACAACGTCACTTGCTTTCATAAACTGGGACATGCCATTTCCTATTTTTTGTATAGTAAGACAGCCTTTTTCTTTAAGTAATGGCTCCACTTTTTTGAAATTTTGACAGCAATGATTGATGATTGGAACTTCCACTTTTTTAATCTGTCCATTGTTGGAAAGGAGTATTGTTGAAAATGTTCTGTACGGTACATCATTTAAAGATTCCGCTAAATGGATAGTCGTATTCGAATCATGAGAAACACCAAGCAGCAGAATCCTTCCATCAAGCTGGAACACCTTTCCGATTGGACTATTAATTCCCTCTGGCTGATCGATTGGATGTTCAGCTACAATTTCATGTGCATATTTTCCGTATGCCGCAAATGCACTATTTGGATGAATGCTTCGCAGGACCCCTGGCAATCTCCAAAATGTTTCAGCGACAATCCCCATACCATCCGTTGGTGTTGTTCTAGGATCAAATATATCCTCTCCACTTGTCATCGATGGCATGACGAGTGTCCCTTCATCACCTAAAATTTCTATTAAACTTTCAATCACCTCTTCAGGCCCGCCCTTTATATATCCAATGTTTCGTAGTGACGAATGTACAACAAGAACCATTCCTTCTTTTATTCCTATTCTTTTAAAGTCTTCTACTAATTGATTTTTTGTAAGCATATTCCCACCCCTGCCATTTTCTTTTTCTCAATTATATAATTTTCACCCAATTATGAAAAGATTTTCAAAAAGAGTTGACAATGATTTCATTACGTTATATGGTTAATTACATGAGTAACTAACCAATACGGTGGTGAACCAAATGAAGCACTTAATTGATGATGGACGGCCAATCTTTGTCCAAATAGCAGAACGCATTGAGGATGACATTATAGAAGGTGGCTTGCCAGAAGAATCGCAAGTCCCTTCTACGAATCAATTTGCTCACTTTTATAAAATTAATCCTGCTACAGCTGCGAAGGGCGTAAATTTGCTAGTCGATGAAGGAATCTTATATAAAAAGCGGGGGATTGGAATGTTCGTTGCAGAAGGTGCACGTATGAAAGTGATTGAGAAGCGAAGAGAACATTTTTTCAACCAATATGTAGTGACAATGATTCAGGAGGCTGAAAAATTAGGAATTACGACGGTACAACTAATGGAAATGATTAAGAAAGGAGAGGGAAATCGATGACAGAGGTAGTGAAGGTAAATCGATTAAATAAACGATACGATGACCAAAAGGCCATACACGATATCAGCCTTTCAATTGAGGAAAATAAAATCTATGGTCTTCTCGGGAGAAACGGAGCAGGCAAAACAACATTAATGAAAATGATTACCGCACAAATTTTTCCTACGAACGGTGAATTGAAGGTATTTGGTGAAGAACCTTATGAAAATGCGAAAGTATTAAATAAAATTTGTTTTATAAAAGAAAGTCAGAAATACCCTGATAATTTTACTGTCCGTGATATTTTGGAAGTGTCAAAGTCACTTTTTCCGAACTGGGATGAGGAATATGCATACTCGTTAATCGAAGATTTCAATCTTCCTTTAAAAAAGAAAAATAGAGGGCTTTCCCGTGGAATGCATTCCGCGCTTGGAATCGTAATCGGACTTGCGAGCAGAGCACCACTAACTATTTTTGATGAGCCATATTTAGGTTTGGACGCTGTTTCCCGTGAATTATTTTATAACCGATTAATGGAAGATTACACGGAGCATCCTCGGACTGTTATATTATCCACCCATCTCATTGATGAAGTGAGTAATTTGTTGGAACACGTTTTAGTCGTAGACAAGGGAAGCTTAATCATAGATGAAGATGCTGAGAATTTAAGAGGGAAGGCTTTTACCGTAACAGGGCAAACAGCAAAAGTAGAGGCATTTATATCCGGAAAAGAAGTTATTCATCGTGAGCCATTTGGCGGGTTGCTTTCTGCTACTGTCATAGGTCACGCAAATGATAATTTTCATATTCCGGGACTTGAAATATCTCCAGTTTCCTTGCAACAGTTGATCGTTCATTTAACGAAAGGGAAATCCAAAAACCGAGGAGCGATGGCGAAATGAATATTCGAAAGGTTTTAAAAATGTATGTTCGCGATAAATGGGGTTGGTTTTTAATACCGAATATCATGCTTTTTTCAATCTTTATCATTAATTTAATCGTGAGCCTCTTTATTACAACGAAGGAACAATTTTATACAGGCGGAGTTTCTTACATCTTTGTATATATGCTAGTGATGGGAATATTAGTTGTGGCCCAAACCTTTTCATATGCCGTCAGTATGTCGGTTAGAAGGACAGATTACTTTATCGGTACGGTTGTCATGGCGGCCATCATGAACTTCTCCTATGGAGTACTATTAATAATTTGTTCAACAATAGAAAAATGGACAAATGGCTGGGGAGGAAAATTTCATTTTTTCCACTTTCCATACTTAAATGATGGAACACTCTTAGAACAACTCGCCATATACTTCATCCTATTTATTAATCTATTTTTCCTAGGGCTAATGATTTCAAGCTTCGCCCGCCGCTTCGGAAAAAAAGGAATGGTTTATGCAGCTATAACTTCCTTACTGATTGCAAGTATCGCAGCATTGCTTGTAACGTATTATGAATATTGGATGGATATTGTTCATTGGTTCATTGAACACACTGCAGTCCAGCTTGCATACTGGCTCATTATTCCTACTTTGTTTTACGTTATCTTTTCGTACCTTTTCTTGAGAAGAGCAACTGTTTAAAAAAACGCCTTGCGGTACTGACTCAATGTACCGCGAGGCGTTTTTTATGTTTAACACAGTATTGATGATGGACATATTTCCCGCCCACTTCAGGATTTTGTCCACCATAGCTCCGATGATAGACAAATATAGATTGCTCAGTCTTATCATATAAATTTATTCCCTAATCCCTATTATCTTCCCTGTAATATCTTCTTTTGTTATTTTCCCATTTTCTAATCGATGCCCCCTCCACCATGTATCCGCTAAAATGTAATACTCATTCGCCCCTAAATTAACGGGATCAAGATCAATATTTTCTTTACTATTTTCGACCACTTTCCCTCTATCCCTCAAGCGGCCATAATATGTTTCCAGTTTTTTGCCGTCTATCATAATTTGTCCCTTAGAAATACTAATTGTTTCTCCGGGCAATGCCACTATGCGTGACACACCGAATTCAGATAATTGGACAGCCGATTCAATCATAACTTTTGTTGGTTTAAAATATACGATATCTCCCCTATTAATGATTTTATAATTTGGTTCAACAATTAAATCCTTATCAATAAGTCTGTGTTCCCATTGCCATTCCTCCATATCGTCATAGATATACTGTATTACATATTGATCACCGTGAAGCGACTCAATAAAAGGTAAATATCTTGGGGTCGACCGATCGATTATGGTAGCATTTTTAACATGCTTTACCTCTGAAAGAAGTGGAATTAAAAAGATCGCTAGTATTGTAAATGCTAAACACATTCCGATTAAAGGAAGATAGAAAAGTCGCTTTTTATTCGTAGATTTCTTTCTTATTGCTTGTATAATCTCAGCCTTTTTTCTTTCAGTAAGTGATGGAAGAGGCTGCTTCAATATTTTTAACTGTTCAAATTCCGCCATTTAAATCCACTCCCTTCATGATCAAATTTTTTTCTAACCTCCATTTTTGCCCGGTGCAGCATGACCCTTACCTTGTTCTCTGAACAATTCATGAGGACCGCAGTTTCCTTTGTACTTAATTCTTGGTGTACTTTAAAAAATAGTACCTCCCGATATTTCGGTTTTAATGTACTTAATATTGAAAAGAGTTTTTTCAAATCTTCTCTTTCCAAAATATCCTTCTCTGGATTGTCATAAGGAGAAATAAGATTATGCATATCGTCACTGCTTTTTTTATTAAACAAAAAACGTCTTTTTCTTAAGTAATCAAAAGCTGTATTTCTTGCTATGGAAATAAGCCATGTTTTCGGACTAGAATCATGTTTAAACGAATCTATCTTCTTAAAAACCTTTATAAATACTTCCTGTAGAAGATCTTCCGCTTCCCCAGTATGGTTGCCAAGAAGGTACAATAGATAATGGTAAATATCCTCGTGATATTCTTCAAACCATTTTTCTATAGAATGTTTTTGCACCCCTTCCCCTCCCTTCATACAATTAGACGCACAAAAGCAGATTGTATTACAATCATTTTTATAACAAATAAAACTTATTCGTATTCGTACTAAGGTATATCCTAGGATTTGCCTAGCCTAAGATAAAAATAACTCTGTTTATTTTCTTGTAGCTATGAGGATTTATGGGCGGAGAATTTCCTGCTAATGTGTATAGGGGAAGCTCAAGAGGCAGATATAAGCGGAGATATTCCGATTAACTACTCTAAATAAGACAAAATCCAATGATTTAGATGATATAAACGGAAAAATCCCCTTCATTTTTAAAGAAATATGGGTATTTGCCAATTTAAACGGAATTTTTCCGTTTATTTTCCAAATACAGTGAGTTCAACATTCAGTTATTACATAGGGTAAAAAATAAGCCACTCACCTCTACCAAATCAAGATTTAGTAGGGAATGAGTAGCTTACATTACTTTTAACGATTCTCATACGCTGCAATTTTATCTTCAAGTTGCAATGTTAAGGCAATTTCGTCCCATCCATTCAACAGCATTTGACGACGGTATGGGTCGACTTTGAATGAGTAGGTGTCGCCGTCTTCTGTCACTACAGTTTCTGTTTCGAGTGAAACGGTGATCTTCAGCGGTTTTTCTTTTGACTTTTTAAGTAAATCTTCAACATCTGTATCAGATAATTGGATTGGAAGAAGTCCGTTTTTGAAGCTGTTGTTAAAAAAGATATCCGCAAAGCTCATTGCGATGACGACTCTGAATCCGTAATCACCGAGAGCCCATGGTGCGTGCTCACGGGAAGAGCCGCAGCCGAAGTTTTCTCTTGCGATTAAAATTTCACTACTAGCATATTCTGGTTGATTCAACTCAAAATCCGCACGTTCTACTCCCTTATCATCGAAACGCCAATGATAAAAAAGGTATTTTCCAAACCCAGTACGCTCAATTCTTTTCAAAAATTGCTTCGGGATGATTTGGTCTGTGTCTACATTTGAACGATCTAATGGCGCAAGTACGCTCGTTACTTCTTTAATCGGCTTCATACTAGCGCCTCCTCTTGTTTAAATGTACGAACATCAACGAAGCGACCAGCAATTGCCGCAGCAGCTGCCATCGCAGGGCTGACTAAATGTGTACGTGAGCCATTTCCTTGGCGGCCTTCAAAGTTACGATTTGATGTTGAAGCACATCTCATCCCCGCCGGAACTTGGTCCGCATTCATAGCAAGACACATGCTGCATCCAGATTCACGCCATTCAAATCCAGCATCAAGGAAAATTTTATTTAAACCTTCCTCTTCCGCCTGCCTCTTAACCGAATGGGATCCAGGTACTACAATCGCATTGACGCCACTCTTCACTTTCTCGCCGGCCACAATTTTAGAGGCAGCTCGCAAATCCTCGATTCGAGAATTCGTACATGAACCGATGAACACATATTGAATTTCAATATCTGTCATTTTTGTTCCGCCTTCAAGTCCCATATACGCAAGGGCCTTTTCGATTTCCGCTTTTTCAGCTTCCGTTTTTGCATCTTCTGGGCGTGGAACAATTCCATTTACCCCTACACCCATACCTGGGTTCGTGCCCCACGTAACAACAGGCTCAATATCAGACGCATCGATTTCAATAACAGCATCGTACACCGCATCTGAATCAGTCGCAAGCGCACGCCACTCCGCTTTCAAATTTTCAAATTCTTCACCAGCTGGCACGTTCGGTCGACCTTCTAGATAAGCAAATGTTGTTTCATCAGGACTGATCAAGCCTGCTTTTGCCCCCGCTTCAATCGACATATTACATACAGTCATCCGTTGTTCCATTGTTAAATTTCTAATAGCACTTCCGGTAAATTCAAAAATATGGCCCGTTCCAATATTAATCCCATATTTAGCAATGATCGCTAAAATTAAGTCCTTCGACGTCACTCCAGGTCCTAACTCTCCATTTACCTTCACTTGCATTGTTTTCGGATTCGCCTGCCATAGCGTTTGTGTAGATAGAACGTGTTCCACCTCACTCGTACCAATACCAAATGCCAATGCCCCAAAGGCTCCGTGAGTAGAAGTATGACTATCTCCACATACAATCGTCTTTCCAGGTTGAGTTAAACCAAGTTCAGGACCGATAACATGAACAATCCCTTGATCCGGATGACCCATTCCTGCTAAAGGAACACCAAATTCGGCACAGTTTTTTTCGAGTGTTGTCATTTGCTTCTGAGATATGGGATCCGAAACAGCTTCATTTAATCGAGTTGGAACATTATGGTCCATCGTAGCATATGTCAAATCAGGTCTTCTCACTTTTCTTCCATTCAAACGCAAACCTTCAAAAGCTTGCGGAGAAGTAACTTCGTGAACGAGATGAAGATCGATATATAGCAAATCCGGCTTCCCTTCTTCTCTATGAACGACATGCTTTTCCCAAATCTTTTCAATAATGGTTTTGCCCATCTTTCTTCACCTCACCTTTTAATTTCGCTAATAATTTTTTCGGTCATTTCCGTTGTTGACAAAACTTGTCTTCCGATATTTTTGAATTCACTTGTACAGAAACCTGCTTCGAGAACATTTCTCACAGCCGCCTCTAGAGCGTCCGCTTCCTCTAACATACCAAACGAACTGCGAAGCATCATCGCTGTTGATAAAATCGCTCCAATTGGATTGGCGATATTTTTCCCTGCTATATCAGGTGCGGATCCATGGATCGGTTCATATAATCCGAAGCCGTCAACACGGAGGCTAGCGGATGGCAACATCCCAAGAGAACCTGTGATAACAGAAGCTTCATCACTTAAAATATCTCCAAACATATTTTCTGTTACAATCACATCAAATGCCGCTGGATACGTGATTAATTTCATAGCAGCTGCATCCACAAGCATATGATCATACTCCACTTCCGGGTATCTAGCAGCAACTTCTTCAACAATTTTTCTCCAAAGCTTGCTTGACTCTAAAACATTTGCTTTATCGACCGAAGTTACTTTGTTTCTGCGTTGTTTTGCCAGTTCAAATGCATGAACGACAACACGCTCAATTTCATCGCGACCATAAACGAGTGTATCCACAGCTTTTTCATCATCATGGAAGCTTGGTTCACCGAAATACAAACCACCTGTTAGTTCCCTGACAATCATCATATCAACGCCCGCGGCGACTTCTTCCTTCAAAGGGGAAACAGAGAGCAGGCTTTTAAATGCCTGTACCGGTCGGAGATTTACACTTAATTCAAAGTGTTTACGAATTTGGAGAAGCCCTTTTTCAGGCCTGAGATGAGAAGGATTGTTATCCCATTTTGGCCCGCCGACTGCTCCAAGAATAATCGCATCACTTTCTTCACAAATTCGGATTGTTTCATCTGGCAACGGCTGACCGACTGTGTCAATGGCTTCTCCACCGAGTAGGCCGTGCACCCATTCAAATTCATGATGAAAACGACGTCCAATTGCTTCTAATACGGCTAGGCTTGAATCTGTCACTTCTTTTCCTATTCCATCCCCACGTAATACAGCTACTCGTTTCTTCAAATCTCAACTTCCCCTTCTAAACGGTTTTCATTAATTGCTTCATTTGTGATTGAAGCAGTATGCGATTCACCGCATTTAAATATGCTTTAGCAGATGCTTCTAATACATCCTGTGCGGAATCTCTGCCTGCAAGAACCTCACCATTATAAGTTAAATTAATAACAGCTTCGGCAAGAGCATCCCTGCCTTTACCTATGGATGAAACTCGATAATCCAATACATGGACTTCTCCTTCCACCACTTTTTCAAGTGCATTAAAAATTGCTTCGACGCTTCCCGCTCCACTCGTTGCTTCTACCACGATATTGCCTGCGGGTGTTTTTACGATTACGGTCGCAAGTGGATCTTGCGCAGATGTATATTGAACGCCAACAGTTTCAAGTTCATACACAGAAGCCTCTGAATCTTTTAACTGCTCATTCGTTAAAATTGTCCATAAATCCTCATTCGTAATTTCTTTCTTGCGATCGGCTAGTTTTTTAAATTGTATAAATGCATGATTCAACGATTCGGAATCTAGTTCAAACCCAAAAGATTTAGCACGATCTTGGAAAGCATGACGCCCTGAGTGTTTGCCCAAAACTAAATTGTTTGACGTTTCGCCGATAAGTTCTGGTGTAATGATTTCATAAGTTGTTGGCTCTTTTAAAACTCCATCTTGATGAATGCCAGATTCATGTGCGAACGCATTTTTTCCGACTACTGCTTTATTCGCCTGAATAGCCATTCCTGTTAACTTGCTGACAAGTTGACTAGTACGTTTTATTTCATTCAACGTTAAGTTTGTTTCAATCTGATAAAAGTCTTTTCTCGTATATAGAGCGACTCCCACTTCTTCCAAAGCGACATTTCCAGCTCTTTCACCAATTCCATTTACAGTACCTTCGATTTGATCGGCACCATTTTCAATTGCAGCAAGTGTATTGGCTACTGCCATCCCAAGGTCATTATGACAATGCGCTGAAAGTTTAGCTTCTCCAATATTCGGAACATTCTCTTTTAAATACTTAAATAATGCTCCGTATTCTTGAGGTGTTGCATATCCAACCGTATCTGGAATATTAATAACCGATGCCCCTGCTTTAATGGCCTGTTCTACGATTTGAGCAAGGAAGGCTCGATCTGAACGGAAGGCATCTTCTGCTGACCATTGAACAATCGAAAAAAATTGTTTTGCATACTTAATCGTTTCAATCGTCGTTTGTACTACTTGTTCAGGAGTTTGTTTTAGTTTATACGTCATGTGTATTGGAGAAGTAGCAATGAAAACGTGGAGCCTAGGGCATTCCGCCACTTTCAACGCTTCCCATGCATGATCAATATCTGATTTGACTGAACGCGCCAGGCCGGTGACAGATGAGTCTTTAATAGTTGAGGCGATTTTTCTTACAGCATCTAAATCACCCGGAGAGGCGGCGGGAAACCCCGCCTCCATAATATCCACTCCGAATCTTTCAAGCTGTTTCGCAATTTCGAGCTTTTCAGCTGTATTCAAGTTCACTCCAGCTGATTGTTCTCCATCACGCAAAGTTGTATCAAAGATGTCAATTTTTCGCACTTGAAACCACTGCTTTCTTCTTACCAGCTTTAACAAATGGCATCATTTCGCGAAGCTCTTGACCTACTTTCTCAATTAAATGTTCGCTTTCACGACGGTTAATCGCATTGAACTCTGGACGATTCAATTGGTTTTCTAACAACCAGCCTTTTGCGAATTTACCTGTTTGGATATCATCCAAAATGTCTTTCATACGAGCTTTAGTATCTGCATTTACAACACGTGGTCCGGATACGAAATCTCCCCATTGTGCTGTATCAGAGATGGAGTAGCGCATTCCTGCAAGACCATCTTCATACATTAGGTCAACAATCAATTTTAGTTCATGCAAGCACTCAAAGTACGCAACTTCTGGTTGGTAACCTGCTTCAACTAGTGTTTCGAATCCAGCTTTTACAAGAGCTGTTGTTCCACCACAAAGTACTGCTTGCTCTCCGAATAGATCTGTTTCAGTTTCTTCTTGGAATGTTGTTTCAAGTACACCTGCACGAGCGCCGCCAACACCTTTTGCGTATGCCAATGCTAAGTCTCTTGCCTGACCAGTTGCATCTTGATATACCGCAAATAATGCCGGTACACCTGCACCTTGTTCAAACGTACGACGTACAAGATGTCCAGGACCTTTAGGTGCAACTAGGAATACGTCAACATCAGCAGGAGGTACGATTTGATTGAAGTGAACGTTGAAACCATGTGCAAATACTAACGCTTTACCAGCTGAAAGCTCAGGTTTTACTTCATTTTCATAAACAGCTGTTTGTCTTTCGTCTGGAAGCAAGATCATGATGATATCTGCTTTCGCACTTGCTTCTTTAACTGAATAAACTTCATGTCCATCTTCAACTGCTTGATCGTAAGATTTACCAGGTCTAATTCCAACGATAACGTCAAATCCGCTGTCTTTTAAGTTGCTTGCATGTGCGTGACCTTGTGAACCATATCCTAAGATTGCGATTTTCTTTCCTTGTAATACTGACTCATCGATTTCATTGTTATAATATACTTTTGCCATTTTTCTCCATCTCCTCTTAAAGTTGTAATATTGATAGTTGTTGTGTTTCTGTTTTTTGATGTTCGCGAACAAATGCGGTTACACCTGTTCTTGATATATCTTTAATGCCATAAGGCTTTAACAACTCCATAAATGCATCCACTTTGTCAGGTTCCCCTGTAACTTGTACGGTAATCATGTTTTTACCCATATCAATGACGGTTGCCCTAAAAGGTTCAATAATGCTATACACTTCACTTCTCATTGACGGCGGGCACTGTACTTTAATAAGCGCCAACTCGCGAGTAACTATCGATTTATCGGTAATGTCCGATACTTTTAATACATCGATTTGTTTTTGCAG
Source organism: Lederbergia panacisoli (assembly GCF_024626525.1). Classification (GTDB taxonomy): domain Bacteria; phylum Bacillota; class Bacilli; order Bacillales; family Bacillaceae_C; genus Lederbergia; species Lederbergia panacisoli. The sequence goes on along the minus strand of NZ_JANJGU010000004.1, from coordinate 199,622 downwards.
CTGTTTAAGCAGCTGCTCCATTTTAGCTGGATCTTCCATTGGCACGATGAACGTCATTTTAGAAACAGCTGGATTTCCCGTAGGACCAACCGTAATGCTCTCGATATTAAATTGTCTTTTGGCAAATAATCCAGTGATACGATTTAACACACCAGGGTTATTGTTAACTGTTACAGTAACAACTCGTTTCATTCTCCCACCCCTATCATTTCATGAAGCCCTTTGCCTGGGGCAACCATTGGATAAACATTTTCAGCCTCAATCACTCGGCAATCAATTAAGACAGGCTCGCGTGTATTAAGTGCTTCTTCAAATACAGCTTTAGCTTCTTCTTCTGTAGTTGCAATATATCCTTTAATTCCATATGCTTCTGCAAGCTTTATAAAATCAGGTTGATTTGGAATTAATGAGTGAGAATAACGCTCATCATAAAACGTTTGTTGCCATTGACGCACCATTCCAAGACATTTGTTGTTGATGATAACAACTTTCACTGGAAGATTTAGTTCTTTAATAACAGAAAGTTCCTGCAATGTCATTTGGAAACCGCCATCTCCTGTAACTGCTACAACCGTTTTATCAAGATCAGCCAATTGTGCCCCAATCGCAGAAGGGAAACCAAATCCCATCGTTCCTAGCCCACCTGAAGTAACCCAGTTATTCGGACCATTAAATCCGTAATATTGCGCTGCCCACATTTGATGTTGGCCAACGTCTGTCGTTACAATGGCATCTCCACCAGTGATTTCGTGAATCATTTTGATAACATGTGGCGACGAAAGTGTATTTTCTGGTGAAGCAGGTTTTTTAAATGGATATTTTGCTTTACTTTCTTGCAATTCATCCGCCCACTCTGAGATATTAGGAATCGTTAATTCCATATTCAGTAACTCTTCCAAAACCATCTTTGCGTCTCCGACAATCGGAATAGCCGTTGGAACGTTTTTACCGATTTCCGCTGGATCGATATCAATATGAGCAACTGTCGCATTCGGTGCAAAGTGCTTCAAATTACCAGTTAGACGATCATCAAAGCGAGCTCCAATATTTATAAGCAAGTCGCATTCTGTAATAGCCATATTGGATGTGTACGTTCCATGCATCCCCGCCATCCCTAAAAATTGTGGATGATCCCCAGGGATTGTACCTAATCCAAGTAGTGTGTTAGTAATTGGAAAACCAGTTTTTTCTACGAATTCTTTTAAATAATCTGACGCTTTAGCGAAAAGTACCCCTGCACCTGCAAGAATTAATGGGTTTTTCGCATTGGCCATTACACTTACAAGCTTTTGCAGTTGCAAGTAATTCGGCTTTGTTGTTGGCTGATAACCTGGTAAATTAATCGTAGCATCAGGAAATACCTCTGTTACTTCTTGTGACGCAATATCTTTTGGAATATCAATTAAGACTGGACCTGGACGTCCAGTAGACGCAATATAAAACGCTTCTTTAATGATTCTTCCAAGATCTGAGAGTTTTTTCACTTGATAATTATGTTTAGTGATTGGCATTGTAATGCCGACAATGTCTGATTCTTGGAAAGCATCTGTTCCAAGCGCAGAGCTTGCAACCTGACCCGTAAACACGACGAGTGGCAACGAGTCCATCATGGCATCCGCAATACCTGTAACAAGATTCGTCGCTCCCGGCCCGGATGTAGCAATGACGACACCTGGTCTTCCAGTTACTCTTGCGTAACCTTCTGCAGCATGAATAGCTCCTTGCTCATGTCTAGTCAACACGTGCTTTATCGGATTCTTGTGCAATGCATCATAAATCGGCAGTGCTGCTCCTCCAGGATAACCGAACATAATTTCAACATTCTCTTTTTGCAATGCCTCGATGAAAAGGTCTGCCCCAGTTTTCACTTGTACTGTTGTTGTCGTGTCAGATTTTTGGTCACTCGTTCCCATCGGGATACCCATACTCACCACTAGCGCCTTCCTTTCAATTTTCATTTTTTTAAAACATATCGCATTTCAATGGTTTAATGCATTAAATCCCTTTTCTTTGTCTAGCTGCAGCGCCTATCGACTAGCGAACTACATTGCTTCTCCCTACGATAAGTCAACATCGAATCGCCTTACGGCTTATCGTGTTTCCTTTATCTCAGTCGAAGCACGTGTAGTTCGTACGTCGATAACCAGGCGCTTTCGCTTTTCCTTGTCTAGCTGCAGCGCCTATCGACTAGCGAACTACATTGCTTCTCCCTACGATAAGTCAACATCGAATCGCCTTACGGCTTATCGTGTTTCCTTTATCTCAGTCGAAGCACGTGTAGTTCGTACGTCGATAACCAGGCGCTTTCGCTTTTCCTTGTCTAGCTGCAGCGCCTATCGACTAGCGAACTACATTGCTTCTCCCTACGATAAGTCAACATCGAATCGCCTTACGGCTTATCGTGTTTCCTTTATCTCAGTCGAAGCACGTGTAGTTCGTACGTCGATAACCAGGCGCTTTCGCTTTTCCTTGTCTAGCTGCAGCGCCTATCGACTAGCGAACTACATTGCTTCTCTCTACGATAAGTCAACATCGAATCGCCTTACGGCTTATCGTGTTTCCTTTATCTCAGTGGAAGCACGTGTAGTTCGTACGTCGATAACCAGGCGCTTTCGCTTTTCCTATAAAAAACAAAAAGTTTCTTCAGCCCACACAAAAGGAGAACCTTTTATGCAGGGATGAAAAAACTTTCATGGTACCACCCTACTTCTCAGTGTAGATCACTGACTTAGGAGCGACAATTAAGTCACTCATTGATAACGGGAACTTACATTTATCCCCGTGAACCCTTAATGGCTGAAAGCTTTCAGGATTCCCGCTCCGAGGCGATGTCACAAATGGCTGTATTGCCGGTTTCCAGCAGTTCCGACTCTCTGGTAATACAGTACTCCATTCATTTTTACCTCTTCATTGCATTGTCGTTTGTTCATTCATTTGTTCAGTTATATCACGAAATTTACTTTTTGTCATATTTTCATTACTCCGCCAGTGCTGGCAGATGTAACGAGCTTAGAGTATCTAGCTAAATAACCTTTTTTAATTTTCGGTTCAAATGGGGCTAAATTTGTTTTTCGTTCAGCCAAAACTTCTTCGGAAACCTTCAAATCAATCGTACGATTTGTTAAATCGATGAAGATCTCATCCCCATCCTCGACTAGAGCAATCGGCCCACCTTCAGCAGCTTCAGGCGAAATATGTCCGATTGAAATACCTCTTGATGCACCTGAGAAACGACCGTCTGTAATAAGCGCTACTTTTGTCCCAAGACCTCTACCTGCTATAGCTGCAGTAGGGGCGAGCATTTCCGGCATACCAGGTCCGCCTTTTGGTCCTTCATAACGGATGACTACGACATGCCCTTCTTTTACAGTTCCATCATTAATTCCTTGTTGGGCGTCTTCTTGTGATTCAAAGACAATTGCTTTTCCAAGGAATGTTTTTATTGACGGATCTACGGCGCCTACTTTAATGACGCCACCGTCTGGTGCTATATTACCATAAAGGATTGAAAGTCCACCTACTGGACTATATGGATTTTCTTTTGGTCTAATGACTTCAGGATTCGTAATAACATGATCTTTTACATTTTCATAGACTGTTTTACCAGTTACTGTCATTCTATCTCTTTCAATGGCACCCATTTCGCATAGTTCACGTATAATAGCACTGACTCCGCCAGCATCGTGCACATCTTGCATTGTATAATCGGATGCAGGAGCAATTTTGGATAAATACGGAACACGCTTTGCCACTTCATTGATACGGGACAAATCGTAATCGATATCTGCCTCATGTGCAATAGCTAATGTGTGAAGAACGGTGTTTGTTGACCCACCCATTGCCATATCGAGTGCAAAAGCATCGTCGATTGTTTGTTCACTGATTATATCACGTGGCTTAACATTTTCTTTCACCATTCTAACTAAATGATGCGCAGCCTCTTTAATTAATCTGTGACGTTCTTTTGATGTCGCTACGATTGTACCATTTCCGGGGAGTGCTACACCTAGCATTTCCATTAGAGAGTTCATTGAGTTTGCAGTAAACATTCCTGAACAAGAACCGCAAGTAGGACAAGCATTTTGTTCAATGTCTAGAAGTTTTTCGGCAGTCATTTTTCCTGCATGGAATGCTCCGACCCCTTCAAAAACGGATGACAATGTTAAAGGTTCGCCTTCTGAAGAGGTACCGCCTTCCATAGGACCACCTGATACAAAAATGGAAGGGACATTCGTTCTATATGCGGCCATCAACATTCCAGGGGTAATTTTATCACAGTTTGGAATGTAGAATACTCCGTCAAACCAGTGAGCATTAATAACAGTCTCTGCAGAATCTGCGATTAGCTCCCTGCTTGGTAGAGAATACCGCATCCCGATGTGACCCATGGCTATTCCGTCATCGACTCCAATTGTATTGAATTCAAATGGAACCCCGCCAGCTTCCCAAATGGCTTCTTTAACAACATCTGCAAATTCTCTCAAGTGCTTATGGCCAGGAATAATATCAATATAGGAATTACAGACACCAATAAACGGTTTTTCCAAATCTCTTGTTTTTACACCAGTTGCATATAATAAGCTGCGGTGCGGGGCACGATCAATCCCCTTTTTTATCATATCGCTTCTCATTATGACATCTCCTGTTTCTAATGAAATATCGTCTGTCTAGCTTCAGCGCCTATCGACTAGCAAACTTCCTGCCCTTTTCCCTACGATAAGTCAACATCGACTCGTTCCTCGTCGTGTTTCCTTTATCGCAAGTCTTAGGCCCCGAAGTTTGTACGTCGATGAGCAAGTCGCTTACGCTTTTCTGTTAATTAGCCACATTTAGTGATTCATCGTATATATTAATTCCGTCTGTAAGCGTCAGTTCTCGGAAACTTTCAAGCAGGTCATTTGTTACTAGACCTGGTTTTCCATCTCCAATAATCCGCCCATCAACTTTTTTAACAGCAATTACTTCTGCAGCAGTTCCAGTTAAAAAGACTTCATCAGCTGTATATACATCATGCCGGGTAAAAATGGCTTCTTCTACTTCATACCCTTTGGCACGGGCGATATCAATAATTGCATTTCTAGTAATACCGACAAGAGCACCAACATGCCCTGGAGGTGTTAGTATTTTTTTATCTCTTATAATAAAAATATTGTCCGCAGAACCTTCAGCCACATAACCTTGATCATTGAGCATGAGAGCTTCGGGCACCCCGGCAAGATTTGCTTCTATTTTAACGAGTACGTTATTTAAATAGTTTAATGATTTAACCATTGGATTTAACACATCAGAACGATTCCGTCTCGTAGCCACTGTTATAATTTCAAGGCCAGTTTCGTAAAGTTCCTTTGGAAAAATACTTAATGGCTCAGCAATGACAATTACTGTTGCTTTTTCGCAAGTATACGGATTTAAACCTAGATCCCCAACTCCACGAGATACAACGAGGCGAACGTATCCATCTGTTAATTTGTTTTTGCGGAGTGTTTCCGTAACAATACTTGACATCTCCTCTTTCGTGTATGGAATGGTTAACATAATTGATTTCGCTGAGTCGTACAGACGCGTTAAATGCTCGTCTAAGCGAAACACATTCCCAGAATATGCACGAATTCCTTCGAAGATACCATCTCCGTAAAGAAATCCATGATCATACACTGACACGACGGCTTCTTCTTTTTTAACAAATCGGCCATCTAGGAAGATCAATTGTTCACTCATCACTATTCGCCCCTCTCTGCAAATAATATTTAGTCTAGCTCCAGCGCCTATCGACTAGCATGAACAGTCGCTTTCGCTTTTGTTGTTTTCAGGTTGTTTTGATTTATTAAATTGTTCCAATGATACCGCGGTATTGCTGAAAGGTCAAGACATTTTCAGAATGTTTTATTAGTTAAAAAAAGTCCATTTATTTTGTATCCGTTTTCATTGTTTTTACACCAACGTTTAATAAATTTGTACTAAATTATGACTATTTTTCTAATTTTTTTATAATCAATAAGAATAAAAAAACAGCTGCAATAATCTTCCTTTAAAAGGGAATATTGCATAGCTGTTTTCTAAAAAGGATTTCATTTTTCATGAGGTTGTTTGAGGCTTTATTGTGGAGATTTTCTATTGGTGATTATTTATGCCATTCCCATTGTTTTTTTAATTCGTAGGATATCTTTTTTATTATGCCACGTGTCTTCTTTAAGGATATCGATGCTATCTCCCATGTCTTTCATTTGTTCCTTAAATTCTCCGAATTCTTTTGCATTCTGAAGCCGTATTTCACTTAATTCAGCTTTTAGCATTTCTTGACCATTTTTAAGCGCACCTAAAATTAAACCATGCTCTTTTAATGTTTCACTATGCATGTCTAACTTTTGGTTATGCTCGTCCAGTTTCCTGCCATGGTCTTTTAGAATTTGACTATGGTCATTTAACGTATCTTTAATCTCATGTAGCATCCCCAATATTTCTTTGCCCATTTCCATTATTTCTGCCTCCTTTCTACATGACTCCAGTATATCATTCATTCAAAAATAAAGGTAGGCTGCCAAAGTAAAGTCGGCAGCCTAGAAAAACACCATTATTTTCGATACATTTTAAATTCTAAAAACAGATCATTATAATGCGCCAGCATTTTTTTTCCTAAGTTATCATACACTTCAAGCCTTTCCGTTAACTCCGGAGAAGGATAAAAGCGTTCATCACTTGTCATATCTTCTGGCATATATTCCAAAGCTTTTTCATTTGGAGTCGAATAGCCGATGTACTCAGCATTTTGAGCAGCGTTTTCTGGATCGAGCATGAAATTAATAAATTTATGGGCGCCCTCAATATTTTGAGCTGATTTTGGAATAACCATGTTATCAAACCATAAGTTGGATCCTTCCTCTGGTACAACATAATCCAAGTCTTCGTTTTCACTCATAATATCAGCCGCTTCTCCAGACCAAGTTACTCCAATGGCAGCTTCTTCATTGGCAACGAGTAGTTTTATCTCGTCTCCGATGATCGCCTTAACATTAGGGGTAAGCTTATCCAGCTTGTTTTTTGCCTCTAAAAGACGTTCTTCACTCGTCTCATTTAATGAATAATGCAAACTATTTAAACCCATTCCGATAATCTCACGTGCACCATCAACTAGGAATATTTGATTTTTCAAATCTGTATTCCATAGATCATTCCAACTCGTGATTTTTTTCCCGCCGAGCATTTTTGGATTATAGACGATTCCAACAGTTCCCCAAAAATATGGGATGGAATACTGATTGTTCGGATCAAAGGAAAGATCCATAAACCGCTTATCAATATATTGCAGGTTTGGCAATTTACTATGATCAAGTGGCAGTAGTAACTCTTCTTCTTTCATTTTGCTGATAGCATATTCCGAAGGGACCGAAATATCATAGGAATTACCCCCTTGGGAAACTTTAGTCATCATTGCTTCATTGGAATCAAATGTCTCGTAAATTACCTTCATACCTGTTTCTTTCTCAAACTTTTTAATTAAATCAGGGTCAATATAATCTCCCCAATTATAGATACTTAAAACATTCCCACTTTTATATCCTTGGGAAGTATTCATATGGGAAGTCAGATACATCAAAGCAAAAGAAATGATAAAGATGAGAGAAAACAGACGCACTATTTTACTCATGGTTTCCTCACCCCCGCAGCTTGAGGCCTAGCATTGCGCTGATTAACGAAATAATATCCAATGACAAGTACGAGTGTTACTAAAAAGATAAGCGTCGATAACGCATTAATCTCAAGTGATATACCTTGACGCGCCCTTGAATAAATTTCGACTGACAAAGTTGAAAAACCATTTCCAGTTACAAAAAATGTAACAGCGAAATCATCGAGAGAGTACGTTAATGCCATAAAAAAGCCCGCAAAAATCCCCGGCGTAATATAAGGTAAAATGACCTTCGACAGGATATCCCAGTTGGATGCACCAAGATCCCGAGCCGCATCAATTAAAGAAGAGCTCATTTCCTGAAGCTTCGGCAACACCATAATGACAACAATTGGTACGCTGAATGCAATATGAGATAATAATACGGATGTAAAACCAAGCTTTATTCCTATTATCGTAAACATAATGAGGAATGATGCCCCAATAATGACGTCGGGGCTAACGATCAACACGTTATTCAACGTTTGAAGCGTATTTTTATATCTTAATTTTTTGACATACGTAATCGCAAGTGCTCCAACTATACCAAGAATCGTTGATATAGCAGCTGAAAGCAAGGCGATGATTAACGTATTGAGGGCAATAATAATAAGCCTTGTATCCTGGAATACTTCCGAGTACCACTCTAACGTAAAACCTTCAAAATCACGCATTGATTCACCGCTATTAAACGAATAGTACATTAAATAGAAAATAGGGGCGTACAAAATGAAGAAAACAATGATTAAGTATAGATTTGCTAATTTGCTTTTTCCATTCATATGAGATCACCCCGTTTTCTATTGCCAGTCAAAATCATGATAATTGCCATCGCAATAATTAAGAATACGGCGATTGTCGCACCCATGCCCCAATCTTGTGTAACAAGGAAATGTTGTTCAATCGCTGTCCCTAGAGTAATGACACGATTCCCTGATATAAGCCTCGTAATCATGAACAGTGAAAGAGCCGGAATAAATACGGCCTGACAACCCGATTTAACCCCATCCAATGTTAGTGGGAAAATGACCCGTCTAAAAGTTGTCCATGTAGAAGCTCCAAGATCACTAGCTGCATAGACTAAAGACGGATTCATCTTTTCAAGGGCATTGTAAATCGGTAGAATCATAAAAGGAATAAAAATATAAACAGCAACAAATATAAAGCTGAAATCAGTAAATAATATTTGTTTTGATCCAATTCCTACTGCTTCTAAAAACATATTAGCTGGTCCATAAGCTCCAAAAATTCCAAGGAAGGCATATGCTTTTAATAACAAATTGATCCAAGAAGGCAAAATGATCAATAAAAGCCATAACTGTCTATGTTTGGTCTTCGTAAGAAAATAAGCAGTTGGATAAGAAATCAGCAACGAAAAAGCAGTAATTAAAAATGCATACCAAAATGAGCTAAGCGTCATTCTTAAATAAACGGGTGTAAAGAACTTTTGATAATTCGTTACTGTAAAATTTCCTTCGATATCGAAAAAAGAATAATAAACCACAAGCAAAATTGGTGCCACAACAAATAACGCAATCCATAAAACATAAGGAATCAAGTAAAAATTACGCATCTTATTTTGCATGGCTTACCTCGTCATAAGCTTCCAAACGTTTATCAAATTCTTCTTCCGTTTCTCCAAAACGCATGACATGAATGGCTTCAGGATCAAAACGAAGCCCTACTTCATCTCCAGCTTCTGCCTTCTTAGTAGAATGGATAAGCCACTCATTTCCAGCGTCGTCATAGCAACAAATTTCGTAATGAACACCGCGGAACAATTGTGAATCTACCCTAACATGGAGATTATCAGTATCTCTCGCCGTAATCTCTAAGTCTTCTGGTCGTATGACAATTTCAACAACCTCATTTGGATTAAAACCTTGATCGACACAGTCGTATTGCTTTCCATTAAACTCAACGAGGAAATCTTTAATCATCTTTCCAGGAATGATATTCGATTCACCGATAAAATCCGCGACAAAACGGTTGATAGGCTCATCGTAAATATCGATTGGCGTTCCGCTCTGCTGAATTTTCCCTTTATTAATGACGAAAATTTCATCGGACATCGCAAGTGCTTCTTCCTGGTCATGTGTAACAAAAATAAACGTGATGCCGAGTCGTTGCTGCAGTTCACGAAGCTCGTATTGCATTTCAGTTCTTAATTTTAAATCAAGGGCTGATAGCGGCTCGTCCAGTAAAATTACTTGAGGTTCATTTACAATTGCACGTGCAATGGCAACTCGTTGACGTTGCCCGCCTGACATTTCATTAATTTCGCGATTTTCATAACCGACCAAGTTTACGAATTTTAGTGCTTCTTTCACCTTTTGATCAATTTCCGCTTTTTTCTTTTTCTTAATTCGCAATCCAAATGCGACATTTTCAAAAACATTTAAATGTGGGAATAAGGCGTAATCTTGAAATACTGTATTCACCTGGCGCTCATTTGCGGGAATTTTATTGATCTTTTTCCCATTAAAAAAAATTGCACCTTTGGAAGGTTGAATGAATCCGGCAATCAAGCGGAGTATCGTAGTCTTCCCACATCCAGAAGGACCGAGCAGGGTATAAAATTTTCCCCGTTCGATTTCAAAGCTTACATCATCCAAAACTAGTTCATCATCATATTTTTTTGATACATTTTCAAAACGTATAATTGTCTTATCTGTCATCATTGCCCCTCCATTACAGCGTATATTTACAAAGGCTATTTCTTTAAAGTTTGTTGTTTGTAAAAGCCCAATAGCCGGCTTTTACACCTAATTAGGAAGTTTTACGGTTCTTAGGTAGTTGCCAGCTCTTTTCTCAGTTGGATTACACATTTTACTGAATCCATTTCTTTTTGTTAAAATTTATATTAATTAGCAACATTGTTTGAGAAAAGAGCCTTTACAAATATGAATCGGTCGCAACCAAAATCAGTTCCGAAACCCCTTTGTGTACATTGCTGATCTGATGTTGATGGGATGCATGAAAATAAATAGACTCACCGGCTTTAGCATAATACGTATGTTTGCCTAATTGAATCATGACCTTACCTTTTATCACGTAAGCGAAGGTTTCCGAAAGTGAGGGTTCAAATTGCTTGAACTCTCCATTTTCCTCCAACGTAAGCCAGATTGGCTCCATTTCCATTTCATTGGATTCCGGAACTAACCATTTGATTTCATATCCCTTTTCTTCATCTTTATATTCAGTTTGATCTGCTTCCCCGTACACCACTTTTTGCTCGCGCTCTTCTTCATCGAAAAATTGTTTCGGGGTACATCCAAGTACTTCTAGTATGTTAAAAAAAGTATCGATCGAAGGAGAACTTAATTCTCTTTCCAATTGTGAAATATAACCCTTGCTTAAATCAGTTCGTTCCCCTAACTCCTCTTGCGTCAGCCCTTTCTTCAATCGTAAATTCTTTATTTTATTTCCGATTAGCATCAATATGACCTCAATCGTGTTTAATATTAGTAAACTTCAAGTGAATAAAGTTTAGTATAACAAAACTTTAAGTTTACTTTTAACCTCAAATTATTATACCGAAATATGTAGATACTTCAATACCTTTTTCAAATTTTTCCTTTAATTATTTCTTCCCTTTTTCTAAGCTCATACGTAGTTCCACCCCTCGCAATAATTCTAGGAAACTCTCCATCGCTTTTGTTTGGAATGGGGTTTGAACAATCGTCGAAAACTGGCGAGTGTATGGCAAACCTTTAATTGTTAAAATTTTAAGTGTTCCTAATTCAACCTCTTTCCGGATGGCCCATTGTGAAAGCAAGCTAACCCCTAGACCTGCTTCAACCGATTCTTTAATGAGTTGATTGCTTCCGAACTCCATTCTTTTCTTAGGAGCTAAATCAAATATCCGAAATACTTGCTCAGTTGCTTCTCTCGTACCAGAACCATTCTCCCTGACAATCCATGTCTCATCCTCTAGTTCTGATACTTTTATTTCTGCGTTTTTGTTAGCTAATCGATGATTTGAAGCAACAAACACATACATTTCATCTTCAGAAAACGATTCAATATTCAATTTTGAATTTTTCAACCCACCTTCAATAATCCCAATATCCAATTGATGCCCTGAAACAAGTTCCGCTATTTCTTTTGTGTTACCAATGGTAATTGTTGGTTTAATAAGCGGATATTTTTCAAGTGTATGTGCAATGATATGCGGCAACACATACTCTCCAAATGTGTAGCTTGCTCCAATTGAAAGTGGTCCACTTGTTTTATTCGTTACGTCGTCTACTAAGCGCTGCATTTTTGTATATAATCCGATAATTTCCTTTGCGTGATGATAGACAATTTCCCCTGCTTTGTTTAAGCGGACATATTTATTGCTGCGTTCCAACAACTTCGTTCCTAGTTCACGCTCAAACATTTGAATGTATTGACTCACTGCAGGCTGAGTCATATGAAGTTCTTCTGCCGCACGTGAAAAGCTCTTTTTTTCCGCCACTTTTACAAAGACTGCCAATTGTTGTTCCATATTATTCGCCTCCCACTATAAGCATTTACTTATCACTACTATTATAATGATTTATTTTCCTTATATTGCAATAAGTATTATTCTGTAATAGGACATTATTTTTGGAGGTTACTTTATGGAAAAACAACTAGAAAGAAAAAAACCGCAATCATCTGGCACGCCAATGGTGGGTGGAATTGCCTTTACATTTTTGATTGCACTTCTTGGTTTTTGGCTAGCCAAAGTTCCTGGATTTAACATGGTTGGACAGCTTGCCTGCGCCATTATAATCGCAATTATTTTCCGGCAAATTTTTGGTTATCCCGAATTGATTCGCTCAGGTATTGCATTTTCATCAAAAAAGTTATTAAGGGCAGCCATAATTTTATACGGTCTAAAATTGGATATAGCGGTCATTCTTCAAGACGGACTTGGTTTGCTTGCCCGTGATATTGGCGTCATTATATTTGCCATTTTTGTAACCGTTTGGATTGCCAAACGTTTGAAAGCAAACCCAACAATTTCATTGCTGGTCGGTGTCGGTACTGGTGTGTGCGGGGCAGCAGCAATTGCAGCCGTAGCGCCGATTATTAAATCTAAAGATGAAGATACGGCTATTAGTGTAGGAATCATCGCCCTTGTTGGAACAGTGTTCGCTATCGTGTATACACTTCTACGTCCGTTCCTCCCTCTTACAGATGTGGAATTTGGAATTTGGTCGGGTATGAGTCTTCACGAAATTGCTCAAGTCATCCTTGCCGCAGATGTTGGCGGCGAAGATGCACTGGCAATTGCGTTGCTTGCAAAGTTAGGACGTGTATTCTTGCTAATTCCCCTTTGCTTTATTTTTATGTATTGGATGAGGAGAAAATCGTCAGGTGATGGTACAGCTGCAAAAATTGAATTTCCGTGGTTTTTATTCGGTTTCATCATCATGAGCGTGATCGGAAGCTATATTTTAGGACATGCTATTCCATATCCTGTAGGAGTAAAAAGCTTTGTTACATCGGTCACTAGTTGGTTATTAACAGCGGCCATGGTTGGACTTGGATTGAATGTTAGTCTTGGTGATTTAAAAACAAAAGCCTTAAAACCATTGATTGCCATGGTAATTGCTTCATTAGCATTATCGGTGTTAGTATATTTTATTATTTGAATTCAAAAAGGCACTTCCTTTGTGGAAGTGCCGTTCCTCTAACCTATTGAAATTATAACTTAGGTCACAATAAACGGTTCATCATAACCTTCAAGCCTCAAAAGGATTTAAAGTGCAGATTGAGCGCCTCATCGTAACCTTTAACCTTCAAAATACGGATTAGGGCACATTGAATGGTCCATCGTGACCTCTGACCTTCAAAAAACGGATTGAGGGGCACATTGAATGCTTCATCGTGACCTCTAACCTTCAAAAAACAGATGGAAGGGCACTTTGAACACTTCATCGTGACCTCTGACCTTCAAAAAACGGATTGAGGGGCACATTGAATGCTTCATCGTGACCTCTAACCTTCAAAAAATAGATTGAGGGGCACGATGAACGATAATACCTATTACTAAAAAACGGCACTTTCTAAATGAAAGTGCCGTTTTTTGATTTTATGTCTAGCTACAGCGCCTATCGACTAGTGGATTTCTTCTTCCCTTCCTACGATAAGTCAACATCGATTCGTCCTATCGGACTCATCGTGTTTCCTTTATCTCGTCAGGGAATACAAATCCATACTTCGATGGACAGGTGCTTCCGCTTTTCTTCTACGCACCAAGCTTCTGACCTTGCTGCAGCTGATACATTTGATAATACTTACCCTTTTTCTCCATGAGCTCTTCATGATTGCCACGTTCCACAATCGTACCGCGATCAAGAACTAAAATCTGATCGGCATTTTTAATCGTTGAAAGTCGATGCGCAATAATGAAGGTCGTACGCCCCTTTTTCAACACATCCATCGCTTCTTGAATGATTGTTTCTGTTTCCGTATCGATGCTGGATGTGGCTTCATCCAAAATGAGAATGGCTGGGTCAAAGGCTAATGCGCGGGCAAAGGAAATTAACTGGCGCTGGCCGGAAGAAAGTGTACTTCCTTTTTCAACGACTGGCTCGTCTATTCCCTTTTCCAAATTTTTCAGCACCCGATCGGCTCCAACCGCCTTCAATGCTTCTTCCACTTTTTCACGAGAAATCCGTGGATCATTTAAGCTGACATTGGAAGCAATCGTACCTGTAAATAAATATGGATCTTGCAACACTATTCCCATATGCTCGCGCAAGGTTTGCTTTGGAATGTCTTGTATATTTTTCCCATCAATTTTAATTTTCCCACGGTTGGAATCATAAAAACGAAATAATATATTCATAATAGAACTTTTTCCAGATCCGGTATGACCGACAAGTGCTACAGTTTCCCCTTGCTTTGCTTCAAAATGAATGTCCTTCAGCACATCTTCATTTTCCTTGTATCCAAAATAAACATGGTCAAACGTGACATTTCCTTTATACCGTTCCATTCTTTCCGTGCTGACCTCTTCACCTTGTTCATCTAGCAAACGAAAAACACGCTCACCTGCAACTAATGCTTGCTCAAGATTAGAAAATTGGTTCACGATATTCATAACCGGATAAAATAATCGGTTAATGTAATCAACATAGGCGTATAAAATACCGATTGTCACGACTGAATGAGCTCCAAGTGAATTACTTCCGAAATACCAAATAAACCCGACGAAAACAATATTTCTTAGCACCCCAACAAAATTATGGGACGATAAGGAATTCAATATAAGAAGTTTATTCTGATAGCGAAAATGTGATTCATTCATTTCTTCAAATTCAGCGCTCATTTGCTTTTCACGCCGGAATGCTTGGATGATTGTCATTCCTTGAATAGATTCATTAATCATCGCATTTAATTCACTTACTTTGGAACGAATCACATGATTGTATTTAGATGCAAACTTTCTATAAAAAATCATCCATGCAAACATTATTGGAATGAGCAGCATGCAAAACAAGGCTAGCTTAGCATCTAAAATAAACATAGCTGTGTAAATACCAATAATATAGATGAAACCCGTAAAGAAATTTGATAATACGGCCACGTATAATTCCCGGATTGCTTCCGTGTCATTTGTAATGCGGGCGACCACTTTTCCAGCTGGTAAATTATCAAAATAGCGGATAGGCAAACGCTGAACATGCGAAAATATATCTATTCGCATTTTTTGAATGATACGATTTGCCGCTTTTTGCAAATAAAAATACTGTCCGTAATTAAAGATTGCCGCAATAATGACTAAACCGAAGTAGAGTGCCAGCAATTTTGTAATCGCAGGTATTTCAGGCTTATAGAAGACGAGTGTATCGTTTATAGAAAGTTTTTTTGCAGTATATTCTTTTGTTTCACCTTTTGAAGTGATTGAAATTTTATCCCCTTTTATAGCACGATCTCCTTCAAATGGAACCTCTCCATTTACAAAATAAAACTTTCTATCGACCTGTAAAATGGTTGCGGTTTTTCCACCTTCCACTAACTCGCCATCATTAGCATACAATTCTCTTACATATGTTTTTCCCTCATAATCTACCGACAATTCCCCTTTATTTGACTCGACCCAACGATCTTCAATTCCCAAAATGTGATCATCAATCAGCTTTTTAATGACAAATGGGCCAAGGACGTCCGTACCAACCGAAATAGTAAGCATCGTCAGTGCAGCAATAACAAGACCTTTAAAAAATAAGGCATATTTATATAACCTTTTTCCAGTCATTATGCGTTCACCTCCTCAAGAAGCGAGTCTTCCACTTGCTGTCTATCATATTGTTCTTTATACCATCCATTTGCTTGCAGCAAATCTTGATGGGTTCCTTCCTCAACGATTCTTCCATCGTTAAAGACAATAACCCAATCAGCATGTTCGATAGCAGATAGACGGTGCGTTGTAATAATCGTTGTTTTCCCACTGCGCTCATTGCGAATATTTCTAATAATCCGAGACTCTGTTTTGCCATCTACAGCAGATAAAGAGTCATCCAATATTAATAGCTCTGGATTTTTAATTAACGCACGCGCAATCGAAATCCTTTGCTTTTGTCCACCGGAAAGAGCCACTCCTTTTTCACCAACGAGAGTATCCAAACCTTCTGGCAGCATTTCTAAATCTTTTTCAAAATAAGCAAGGTAAATCGCTTTTTTTAAATCTTCTTCTGTTGCTTGATCATCTCCGAAAAGAATGTTCTCTCTCACACTTCTGGAAAATAGAACATGGTCTTGCGGCACATAGCCAATCCAACTACGAACTTGTTCTTTCGACTGTTCTTTAATATTGACATCGGAAATGTAAATATCGCCATCACCTAAAGGATACTCGCGTAAAAACTGTTTAATAAACGTTGTCTTTCCACTTCCTGTTTTTCCAACAACCCCAATGGTTGCTCCACGTTTTATATGAACATTTAAGTTAGCCAAATTATTTGTTTTTGAAGAAGGATAACGGAATGTGACATCCTTCAACTGAATGTTTTCTGGCTGTTCTATCAATTTAGGTGCCCCAGGGTCTTTTACATCTTCCTCATAGTTCAACGTTTCTTGAACACGGTCAAGTGATGCATTTCCCCTTTGCATAATATTGATTAATTCACCAATCGCAAACATCGGCCAAGTAAGCATTCCTAAATAAACATTGAAAGAAACGAGAAGACCTAACGATATTTCTTGATGAAATACAAGGTATGTTCCGTAAGATAGACCAATGATATAGCTGATGCCTGTAATTATCCTTGTTATCGGAGTAAAAAAGGCATCGATTCTTTCAACATGGATATTTTTTTCATACACATCTTCCGTCATTTTCCCGAAATCAGCTTCACTTGCCTTTTCTTGGACATAAGCTCGGGTAACCCTAACCCCGGAAACGGATTCAAGAACACGGTCGTTCATTTCTCCAAATGCATCTTGCGCTGCTGTAAATCGAGTATGAATTTTATTACCAAGGACCGTTATAACCCAGGCTAGAATCGGCAATGGCAATACTGCTGCGAATGTAAGTTTCCAAGAAACTAGGAATCCCATTGTTAGTAAGATCGTTATCATATACAGGGTAGAGTCAAACAATGTCAATACTCCGAAACCTGCCGTTACGGAAATGGCACGTAAATCATTTGTCCCCCTAGCCATTAAATCCCCAGTTCGATTTTTTTCGAAAAAGGTTGGAGTCATTTTTAATAAATGATTCATAAAGCGGGAGCGCAGCGTTTTTTCCACTATAAAAGCCCCGCCGAAAAGTTGATATTGCCACACGTACGTAATCCAATAGTTTAATAATGCTCCACCACCTAATATCGCCACATATATGAATAACGTTTTGTAAGTTAAGGATCCGAGAAAGATATTGTCGATCGCTGATCCTAAAATCATCGGTGGAATCACTTCAAATAGATTTGCAAATCCAAGTAATACAAGCGCTATCATATAACGCTTCCAATGCTGTTTAAAAAACCAACCTAATTTTGTTAATACACTAAACATGTTTTATACCTCCCTTTTTGCCAACCCAACAAAGTGAAAGCTACCCGCTCTCCAGCTCCACTGTTTTCATCAATAAAATAAAAATCAACATTTGTTTTTCCTCCCCGATTTTTTATATAAAAGTGCAAAACACCTGTTCCCCCAAGAAAATCAAAAAAAGCATAGTGCGCCTATAAATATGCGCAGCTATGCTTCACATAAAAAAGACACGGGTACCTTACAACCCGCGTCTTCATTCAAATTTCACATTAAAATCATCATATAGTTAAACGGCAGGCTGAGTCCATATTCAATTGTTGATTGTTTACAATTAACTTTTTCATCATGATCAGCCTCCCTTCCTTAATTTTGATTGTATTGAATGCTCATATGGTAGCATGAGAGATTTTGTCATGTCAATTACTTTTTGGAAAAACTTTCATAGCAACATGATGACCGGTTTTTTACAACTATATACAGTTGTTGAAGAATCTTTATGAAAAAAGTGTAAAGACTAAAAATAGTGGAAAAGGGTAATTAAAAATATGCTAAAGGGGAACAATTTATGGACTATAAAATGAAAGAGGAAATCGTTAAAACTGTCCCTCAGAAAGGTTTTTTCGGGCATCCGAAAGGTTTGTTCACTTTATTTTTCACTGAATTTTGGGAACGTTTTTCTTATTACGGCATGAGGGCCATTCTCATTTATTATATGTACTACGCCATTTCAGACGGCGGACTTGGTATGGACAAGACGACGGCCGCTTCCGTCATGGCCATATACGGGTCTTTAGTCTATATGTCTGGAATCATTGGAGGCTGGATAGCGGATCGGTTACTCGGCACGAAAAAGACGGTATTTTTTGGTGGAATCTTAATTATGGGTGGTCATATCGCCCTGTCCTTTCCGGGTGGAGTCGTCGCTTTATTTTTATCTATGGGACTGATTGTAATCGGAACAGGACTTTTGAAGCCGAATGTTTCAAGCATCGTCGGTGATTTATACAGTGATGACGATAACCGCCGCGATGCTGGTTTCAGCATTTTCTATATGGGAATTAATTTAGGTGCCTTTATCGCTCCTTTTATCGTAGGTACGCTTGGACAAAAATACAATTTTCATCTTGGTTTTGGAGTTGCTGCAATTGGAATGTTCTTAGGGCTAATTATATTTTTAGCAACGAGGAAAAATAATTTAGGACTTGCAGGGTCTCATGTTCCAAATCCACTCTCACCTGATGAAAAGAAAAGAGTTTATTTAGGATTTATTATTGTTGCTATCATCATTATCATACTTGGTGCGATAACGATTAACACAGGTATTTTGACGATTGATCGCTTCACAATGCTCGTTAGTATTTTCGGGATAGTAATTCCTACGGCTTACTTTATCGTTATGTATCGGAGTCAAAAAACAACTGCTGACGAACGCTCAAATTTAATAGCTTATATCCCTTTATTTATTGCTTCCATAATGTTCTGGGCTATCGAAGAACAAGGAGCCATTATACTTGCCCAATATGCCGATCAACGAACACAATTGCATTTTGCAGGGTTAAAATTAGAGTCTTCTTGGTTCCAGTCATTAAATCCAATCTTCATTGTCATTTTTGCTCCATTTTTTGCATGGCTATGGATAAGACTTGGCAATCGCCAACCATCAACTCCAGCAAAATTCGCATTCGGGCTGGTTTTGGCGGGGCTTTCCTTTATCGTCATGATTTTCCCCGCGTATTTGAACGGAGTGAACACGCTTGTTAGTCCTATATGGCTAGTTCTCAGTTTTTTTATCGTCGTGCTTGGCGAACTTTGTTTATCGCCTGTAGGACTTTCCGCAACGACAAAATTGGCGCCAGCAGCCTTCTCAGCACAGACAATGAGCCTTTGGTTTTTATCAAATGCTTCCGCACAAGCAATTAACGCACAGCTTGTGAAATTGTATAAACCAGAGACTGAGATCATTTATTTTGGCGTTATCGGCGGGATCTCCATTTTACTTGGACTAATTTTGTTTGCGATGTCCCCGAAAATCCAGTCGTATATGCGCGGCACGAGGTAAGAAAAAAGCCATCATCCGAAAAAACCGGGTGATGGTTTTCTATTTATTTCTGGTACAAGTTTTTAATTAGTCTTAGTGATCGGTTTTCGGTTCGATTCATGGCCTATCACAACGGTAATCAATTCAGAACTCGGTTTACGGTGCGATTCAGGGCCTATCGCAACGGTAATCACATCCACACTCGGTTTCCGGGGCGATTCAAAGCCTATCGCAACGGTAATCAATTCGGCACTTGGTTTACAGTGCGATTCATGGCCTATCGCAACAGTAATCAATTCCACACTCGGTTTCCGGGGCGATTCAGGGCCTTTCGCAACGGTAATCCCTTCGCCACTCGGTTTTCAGGGCGATTCAGGGCCTTTCGCAACGGTAATCCCTTCGCCACTCGGTTTTCGGGGCGATTCAGGGCCTTTCGCAACGGTAATCAATTCAGCAACCCGTTTACGGGGCGATTCATGGCCTATCACAACGGTAATCAATTCGGCACTTGGTTTACGGTGCGATTCATGGCCTATCGCAACGGTAATCACTTCCACACTCGGTTTTCGGGGCGATTCATGGCCTATCGCAACAGTAATCAATTCCACACTCGGTTTCCGGGGCGATTCAGGTCTTATCGCAACGGTAATCAATTCGGCACCCCGTTTACGGTGCGATTCAGCTCCCATCGCAACGACAATCACTTCCACACCCGGTTTCCGATGCAATTCAGGTTCAATAGAGACGGAAATGGCACCACCACTATCCTTCCATCTCGATACAGGAATATGCGAGAATGAAATCCTATTTCCAATTTAAAATGGTTTCGGACTTAGAAGCGCCCTCGCTTTATTAATTGTCTCAATATACTCATTCTTAGGTATGGATTCTGCTACAATTCCGGCGCCTGCTTGTAAATAAGCATGTTGGTCTTTTATGACGAGAGAGCGAATCGCAATTGCAAAGTCGACATCTCCGTTTGCGTTGATGTAGCCAATCGCTCCCGCATAGACACCACGCTTCACGTTTTCAAGATCATTGATGATTTGCATGGCGCGAGGTTTGGGAGCTCCGGATACAGTTCCGGCTGGAAGGCAGGAAATAAGGGCATCTACGCCAGTTTTTCCAGCTGCCAATGTACCGTCTAATTCCGATACAATGTGCATTACATGACGATAGCGTTCTATTTTCATATCGCTCTTAATTTTTATCGTATTTTCTTCACAAATATTGCCAAGATCCTCGAAACTTAAGTCTACGAGCATTCGGTGTTCGGATAATTCTTTTTCATCTGCTAATAGTTCTGCTTCCAAAGCAAGGTCTTCCGCTTGAGTTTCTCCGCGTCTTCTTGTCCCTGCAATCGGATTTGTTGAAACGATTTGTCCACTCGTTTTGATAAAACTTTCCGGAGAGGCGCCTAACACAACGTACTCATCAAAATCAACGTAAAACATATATGGAGAAGGATTTGAATTTCTTAAAACTCGGTAAAAATGAAATGGATCAACATCAACTTTTCCAATCATTCGTTGCGATAAGACGACTTGCTGGATTTCACCTTTTTTAATGAACTCTTGCGCTTCCTCCACCTTCCGAATGAATTCTTCTTTTTCTAATTGCGGCGTGAATTCAATTTTACAATTAGTCAATGATTCATCCTGTTCTTTACGTGATATTTGCATTTCCAACTCATTTATTCGTTGTTCCAATTCTTCCTCTGCCCGATTTCCATGCAAGTCAATTGCCAGCACATATATGGATTGAGCTAAATGGTCATAGACAATCGCATCTTCATATACCATAAAATGAATATCCGGCATATTAATTTCATCTTTCGGCTCTTCGCCGATATCGACATACTGACGAATTGCATCATAGCCTACATAACCAACTGCTCCGCCATAAAAAGGAAATGGAAGTTCTAAATTTAATTTCGGTATTGCCGCCTGAATTATGTCAAGTGGCACCCCAATCTGTTCTTTTTCTCCTGCAGAAGAAATGACCGACGCCTTATTCCCGTCCCCGATAATCTCCATTACAGGATTCACGCCTATAAAAGAATAACGCCCTTGTTCACTATGTTTTAGTGAACTTTCCAGTAAAAACTTTTTCTTTCCCGCAAGCCTTAAGAAAATGTTAATCGGAGTAAGTACATCCCCATTCAGTTTTCTCATTTTGAAATTCACTTCTTTTGTTTGCATCTTCTTTTCTCCTTCCTTATTTTCGAAATATAAAAAGCCCCCAGACAAACACAAATTAGTGTTCATCTGAGGGCGATATAACCGCGGTGCCACCTCTTATTGGAGACTTTATTCAACAATCTCCATCTCTTTCAGGCACAGGTTCATTTCCGATGCCCTATCCATGTAACGGCGGAAAACCGGATTTCCCTAATCTATTTTCAGGAAATCACTCGCAAGTCCATTCAGTCAAAGCTTTCGTACCGGATTCACACCAACACCGGCTCTCTGTGACGATTCACTTAAACATACTCCTCTTGCTCAACGTTTTGAATTATTTTAAAACACAAAAAGGCCCTCATCCAAAGGACGAAGGACCGTGGTGCCACCTTTATTTAGCCAAAATCAGCTCTCTTCCGCACAATGTCTACATGCATTATGCGTGCTCCCCTTTATCGATGGGATTTTCGCCAAAGCCTACACCATATGAAGCCGGTTCGGTTTGGAAGCTCAGAAGCCCATTCACCCGCATGAATCACACCGATTTGCACCAACCATCGGCTCTCTTATGTGCCACACAAGCTACTATTCTTCTTCATTGCCTAGAAATGTATTTGATTGTTTATGATGATATTAAAAATTTTGATTATTGTCAATCATTATTTTCCTAACATTAATCGACGATTTCCAAAAAGCTTTGCAGACACTGGGAATAAAATGATAATCAGCAGCGCATAGCTCCCTGCAGCAATTCCAAAAGCATTGATAGTCAACTGCCCACTAAACGCATCGCGGACGAATAAAAATAAGTTCATGAATGGGACTGCATACAACGGAAGACTCAAAGCTTCGCCTGCAAAAAACATAAATAGCATTGGAAGAGTAATCATCCCTATCACAGGTGTCATATAATAACCAGCTTCTTTTACCGAGTTGGCCATCATGCTTAAAATCATTTCAACTTCAGCAAAGAAAATGGCAAACAATACGATTAACACAATACTCATGATGACAAATGGAGCAGGATTCTCAATGACTGCCATTCCTTTTTTAAGTTCCGTTGTAAAATTCACAAATACACTTAGTAATGCAATACATAATACACCAGTGAATATTCCAAGTAGTGAAATAGTCATCCATTTTGCGACTAAAATTTTGATAGGTTTAATAGGTGTGATGAGCAATGCTTCGATTGTTTTCTTTTCCTTCTCTCCCGCAAACAGCTCGGTTGCAGATGGATAGGATCCATTTGCAATTGCCATCGGGATCAGTAATGGAATCAAGATTGCCAGCATAAAAGATGCAATGGCGTTTTCTTCATCTTTTGTCGTTTTTGTTTCAAGTTGAAAAACCTCTAAAACACTGCTATCCATATTTTGACCTGCTAGCCGTTGTTGAACCGTTTCTTGCTGCCATTGGTTAAAGCCTGCCATCACAATATTTGAAGCATTGGATGAGTCTTGACTGCCAGGATCAAAAATAATTTTTACCGGAATCGCTTCCTCATTTTCTAGCCTTTGTTTCCAATCCTCATCCAGCTTAATACCAATCTGAACCTTTTTTTCTTCAACTGCTTTTTGCACATCCTGATATTTTTCTACCTCTAAGGTAGGCATATATTTCTCTAAATATGATATTAATTCAGAATCTACCCCTTCATCCACTGCTAGAGTAAAATTCTCTTCATCACTAGTTGTTAGAATTTTATCATAAAAAAATGTCAGTCCCGCCATCATTAATAACGGAAAAATAATGAGCAAGGTAATACTGCGCCTATCCCTTAAAACATCTTTCATCTCTTTAAGAAAAATTGTTTTAAACATATAAATCACCTCTTACAACTTTCGATGTAAATAAGTAGTTTAGATCCCTACTGTTTTCCTGCGAATATAGATTTTCAAGACTTCCTTCATATACAACTTGGCCTTTATGCATCATAATGACATCCTCACACAGATGGGCAATTTCATCCATAATATGAGTTGAAAACACAATCGTTTTCCCTTCGTTTTTGTATTGATAAATAAATTCGCGAAAAATATTGGATGATGTAATATCAAGGCCTGTTGTCGGTTCATCGAATAGCACAATGTCTGGATCATGGATAAGCGTCCGTGCAATCGCAACTTTCTGCTTCATTCCTTTCGAAAACCCTTCTACTTTCCGATCCAAATATTTACGCATGCCAAATCTTTTTGCGAGCATCTCAATTTGATTTTTAATATCGTGTGGAGACATGCCGTACAGATTTCCGAAGTACTCTAGATTTTCCCTGGCAGTCAATCTGTTATAAAGGCCTGTTTCAGATCCGAATAACACCCCAAGCCGAGATCTCACTTTCTCTCTATTTTCGAAAATATTTTCTCCATCTAGTGTGATGATTCCTTCGTCAGGCTCAATCAGCGTACAAAGCATCCGAAGCAATGTTGTTTTTCCCGCGCCATTTTCACCAATAAGTCCTACAACGTGGCCTTTTTTAATATTCAACGATAAATAATCAATTGCTTTCACTATTTGTTTCTTATCTTTAAATTGTTTAGATACTTGATTCACGACGATCATGCCGTTCCTCTCCTTCGTTTCAATTTCTAACTGTATTGTAAAGCTAAAAGTATTTTTGGTCTGCCATTATGTCGCGAAAAGGGATTTATATGTCGCGAAAGGGGTTGTAATCTTTTTAAACGGGATTTTGTGACTTATAATAATTGTTAGTATGTTTTAAAGGGGTTTTCGTCATGAAAGTAGGCATTGTGGATGATCGAACGATAGATTTAGATAAATTGAAATATATTTTACAAGAAGAAGAGGATGTCGAGCTTATTTTTGCGACGACAAATCCGGAGGAAGCTTACGCGGAAATTCAAAAAAACAAGATTGATTTATTAATAGCCGATATCGAAATGCCAGGTATCTCAGGGTATGAATTAGCTGATTTTATTCAAACACACGGACTATTGATTTCCGTCATCTTTGTAACGGCTAAAAGCGGTTATGCCGTACATGCGTTTGAACTCAATGTTCATGATTACATTTTAAAACCATATAAAAAGGAAAGGCTTCTGCAAGCTCTAGCAAAATATCGAGAAAAGCAGCATGCCGGCAATTTGACGGGACGCTTAATTCTTAAACAAAAAGGCCTTATCGAAATGATACCAAAAAAAGATATTATTTTTGCGGAACGAACCGGACGGTCGACAACCATTTACACAACAAATTCATCTTATGAAACATATATGACGATGAATGAGCTCGAAGGAAGTCTTCGTGAGAATAACTTTATTCGCTCGCACCGCTCCTTTATTATTAATCTACATTTTGTAAAAAGCTTTTCAATTTACACAAAAAAGTCCTACAGCGTCACGTTTGAAGGAACAAAGCAAATCGCTATGCTGACAAAAGAGAAAATGGACTATTTGCAAAAGTATTATTTTTGAGGTGGAAAAAATGCAGCTGATTCCTATTGTTTGGACGATTTTGATAGCCATTGTGCTCTTGACTACTATGTTTGTCCAACTATATTTATATAAAAAAGAACAATTTCCTAGGCTTTGGGTAGTCATAACCTCAATCATGCAATTGTTTTGGCTGGCTGCTGCCTTTTTGACGAAAACATCATATATCGCTCTCGGTTCCGTTCTTCCATTCGCTGCTCTTTTTTTCTTGCTTACTTCCTTACGGGAAGAAAAAAATAAAAATAGGCTGATGGTCAAAAATTACGAACAACAAATGGAACTATTATATGAACTGCGCAAGCAACGTCATGATCTGCAGAAACACACTTCCGCCCTTATACGAGCGAATTCTGAAGAATATTTATCTGAACTACATACACGCTACACACAAATCGATGGCATTTTGGGCGGTGAATCGAATATTGTAGCAGGCGCTCTTTACGCCTATAATGAACAGGCGCGTGAAAAAGGAATAAATTTGGTATATCATTTCCAGCAAGCGATTTCCGGCTTGCCGCTATCAGAATATGAGCTAATATCTTTTATCGGAAATATTTTGGAGAATAGTATTGATGCTGCATATGATTACAGTGCTGCTACGGGCAAAGTAGGGAGAATCCTCTTTTCCTGCCGTAGGCAAAGCGGGATATGGATTATTATTAGCAAAAATGAGACATTGCCTCTTGATGACAATACGCTTGAACGAATTTTTACAAGCAGGTCCATTTCTACAAAAACGGGTGGCCATGAAGGGATCGGTACTCAAGAAATCATGCGTATCGTAAAAGCCCACGATGGAGCGCTTGACTTTTCCGTCATCAGGAATGAATTTACGCTAAAAATCAAAATTCCCGACGTACGAAAGCTTTAAGTTTAGAAGAGTGGCTTAAAATATACATATAAAAAGAGATCCTTCACGTGAGGGGCTTCTTTTTATATGTATTTTCTTTTTATAAGGATTAAATAGCAACTCAAGGGAATTTTATTAAAGACTTATAAGGCTATACGAAGGGACGTTTGTCATGAAAAATCATCACCGTAAGTCAAAGTCGGTGGAAAATATCTTGCAATTCTTAATTACCTCCATGAAGGGCCTTTCTCAAGTGATATTAATAGAAAATGCTCTTACTGGGGTCATCATATTGATTGCTATTTCATGCTCGTCCCTTGCTTTAGGAATAATCTCCCTTTTATCAAGCGTAATCGGGACTTTAATTGGGAAAATAGGAGGGGCAGATGATTCGGACATTAGGCAAGGCCTTTTCGGTTTTAACTCTGTATTGACCGGATTAGCTTTAATGTTATTTATGAGCGGAACTTCCCGTTGGTTCATCGCTTTGTTTGGCGCAGCCGTTGCGGCGTTACTAACTGCAGCCTTCATGCATTTGATGAAATTTACCGAACTAGCAGTCCTTACAACTCCTTTTATTATTCTTACATGGTTTGTGTTACTAACTACTTACAAATTAAAATACTTTCATCTATCAGAAAAATTAGTCCCTCAAGATTTATCAAGTTGGAATTTAATTATCGAAGGTGATATCAACTGGATTGAGGGAGCAATTAGTGGAATCGGGCAAATCTTTTTTCTTGATAATACATTATCGGGGATTTTACTTTTTATTGCGGTATTTATTGAAGGTTGGAGGCTCGGACTATTTGCAGTAATTGGAAATGCTGTAGCTTTATTTGTCTCGTATTGGCTTGGTGCGGAGCATTTATTAATATATGCCGGACTATACGGATACAATGCCATTTTAGCCACAATGGCGGTGGGTACCGTTTTTACTGGTTATAAGCTATCAGGACATTCTATTTTTGTAGGTATTTTAGCTGCTATTTTAACGGTCCCTTTAACAGCAAGTGTAACAACATGGCTTTTGCCGTATGGGTTGCCAGCACTTACAATGCCATACGTTCTTTGTACTTGGATTTTTTTAGGAGCCAAAAAAGTTTTACCTAGCTTATAGTATTAATGATAGATACTGACGGATATTTTTAGTAAAAATGATTATCTGATCTATGACATTATTTTCAAGAAATGCTCCAAGAAAAATGATACAATGAAATACATTCTGGCAAGAAACTTGGAGTTGATATTTTGAACCATCACATAAATGAACAAGAATTGATCGAGGTTTGCCTTTTGGCGGGAAAAATATTGATGAAAAGTGGGGCGGAAACGTATCGTGTTGAGGATACGATGATGAGAATGGCCTCCGCTTGCGGATTTAATGAAAGCCAAAGCTTTGTCACTCCAACGGGAATTATTTTTTCATTGGAAGGTTCAGATCCATCACAATTTGTCCGAATTAGTGAACGAGGGACAGATTTGGAGAGAATTTCCAAAGTCAATCATATCTCAAGAGGCATGGCAGAAAAGAAATTGAATACGGATGAAGCCATCCTTGCCCTTAAGGAATTGGAAAATGCTAATCTTTCTTTTCCTATTTGGCTGCAAATCGCAGCTGCAGCAATCGCGAGCGGAAGCTTTTTAATTATGTTTAAAGGAAGTTGGACCGATTATATCCCCGCTTTACTCGTTGGCGGTATAGGGTTTTCAACTTTTTTAATTGTACACTATCATGCAAAAGTTAAGTTTTTCGCCGAGTTTTCAGCCTCTTTTATCATCGGACTATTGGGATTATTCGCAGTAAATTACGGCTTAGGACAGCAGCTTGATTTAATTGTCATCGCTTCTGTCATGCCGCTTGTACCAGGTTTGCTCATAACAAACGCCATCCGCGATCTAATGGCTGGCCACTTCGTATCTGGACTATCAAAAGGCGCGGAAGCATTTTTAACAGCTTTGGCAATTGGTGCGGGTGTTGCATTTATTTACTCATTAATGTTGTAAAGAGGTTACAAAAACATGATTTATTACATAACACACCTAATTCTAAGCATGATGTCTGCCATTGGCTTCGGAATTATATTTAACGCACCTCGGAAAGCGTTGCTGCATTGCGGGGTGGTCGGGATGGCTGGATGGTTTGTTTATATCGTCATGATCGATTCCGGAATTGATGTCGTTCAAGCTGCATTTAGCGGGGCCTTTATTGTTGCGATCATTGGCCATATTATGGCAAAGCGTTATCGAACACCAATCATTGTGTTTATCGTAGCCGGGATTATACCTCTCGTACCAGGTGGAACAGCCTACGATTCGATGCGCCATGTAGCAAGCAATGATTATTCAAACGCCATTCCCCTTGCCATGAAAGCCTTCATCATCGCTAGCGCCATAGCGATGGGGCTTGTTTTTGCGGAAGTGCTTGTACAATTAGTATTGAAAATAACTAAAAGATTACGAACACGATAGAAAATCCGATCCTTTACAGATCGGATTTTTTATTTATCATGTGGAACTGCACAATTTCCATCTTCGCAGCTAGCTCCATCTGCATCGCCTGATAAGTCTTGAAGAATTGGAGTACTATTTTCCTCCTGCCAAACCTTTTCAAGTGCGCCTAAAAAGGTTTCAGGTGCCTGGGCACCAGAGATAGCATATTTTTCATTTATAACAAAAAAAGGTACTCCTCGTACACCGATTTGCTGTGCTGTTCTTTCGTCGGAGCGTACATCATCTGCAAAAGCATTCTCATCATTTAATATAGACATAGCCTTTTCACGATCAAGTCCCACAGTTTCAGCAAGGTCCGCTAACGTATTTTTGTCACTCAGTTTCTTCGATTCTGTAAAATACGCTTTGAGTAGTATTTCCGTTAATGGCGCATCCTTGCCTTCAGATTTTGCATAATGGGCAAGTCGATGAGCGTCAAATGTATTCGCCGGGATCATTTGCTCGAAATTAAATGTAAGTTCAGCACTCCTAGCCTGCTCGCCGACGCTTTCGTTCATTCTTTTAGCCTCTTCCACAGATACACCGTATTTTGAAGCAAGTACCTCATGGATGTTTTTATTTTGCTCTTTCGGTGAATTCGGATCTAATTCAAAGCTCCGAAATTCTACTTCCACCTTATCGCGATGGGGAAATTCGGCTAGCGCCTTCTCCAACCTGCGTTTACCAATATAACAAAATGGGCACACAAAATCAGACCATACTTCTATTTTCATGAGCTAGCACCTTCTTTTTATAGTTTTGTTTTCCGATAGCTTCCTAGCACCCTCACTTCGTGTCCGTATGCTTCAAGAATGGTAACGGCTTTTTTCAAATTCGCATCATGCACACCGAGTGCCGCTTCAATGAAAAATCGATATGTACCAAGTTTTTTCTTAGTTGGACGAGATTCAATCCACGAAAGGTTAATGTCTAATGAAGAAAATACGTTTAAAATAATCGCCAGCAACCCTGGTCGGTCTTCTGTCGGAGTAATTAAAAGCATGGATTTATCTGTTTCGTGAATGTTTCCATTCGGCGTTTTAGATAGGACAAGGAATCTCGTAGAGTTGCAGTCATTGTCATGAATATCCCTTTTAGCAATATCCAAATCGAAAATATCGGCAGCCAACTCCGATGCAACAGCACCTGCATCCAATCGCCCTGATTGACTAAGAGCTTCAGCCGCACCGGATGTACTGCTATAATGCTGCGTTTCGGCCTTCATTTCCTTTGTAAACATTCTGCATTGTGCTAATGCCGGTGGAATCGACCATATTTCTTTAATATCCCCTAGATTTGCCCCTCTTACTGTTAACAAATGTAACTTAACAGGTAAAATAGCTTCCCCTTCAATCCAAACATCGTGATTAATTAAACCATCAGTTGTCATCGTGATGGTGCCTTCAATCGCATTTTCTATTGGAACAATCCCTTTATCGGCTTCCCCTTCGTCCACTGCTTCAAGTACATCAAAAATCGTATTGTACATAATCATTTCATTTTTAGAATTTGAAAAATAACGCAGTGCCGCTTCTTCTGAAAAAGTTCCTTTTGGTCCTAAATAAGCTACTTTCAAAATAACATACCCCTTTTGCATCAATTCCCAAAATTATAATCCAGGTTTTTTATAAAAGCAAAGGACAGCTTCTCGCTGTCCTTTTATTATCTAACTGCAGGCCCTAGCCCCTCAAGGTCATAAACCAGCGTCAATTTTACTTGTCGAAGGTCCACGCGTGCGTCACTTTATTAGTTTAAAGCGTCTGTGAGTGGAGGGACTATTTGTTTCTTTCGGGAAACAACACCTGCAAGCACTGCTTTATTATTATCAAGAGTCACATTAAATGCTTGTTCAACTGCTTTTGCTGCTTGTCCAACTGCTATCGCTGTAGAATCATTTGTTAAAATATCAGTTACGACAAACAAGAATAAATCCAATCCTTTTTGTTCGATCACTCGATTAAGCGCCTCTTCAATTTCTGCTTTACGCTCAAGAACTTCCTCTACACCAACTGCATTTACTTGAGCAATTTCAACCTTTGCATTACCCATTGTAAATTCTTTCGCATCAAGTGAGAGCAACTGCTCAATTGTTTTACTGCTTACATCAGCACCAGCTTTTAACATATCAAGACCATAGCTGTCGGCATCAACCCCAGCAATTTCAGCAAGTTCGCGAGCCGCAGCAATATCTTCCTCCGTGCATGTTGGCGATTTGAACAATAAGGAGTCAGAAATAATTGCGGATAGCATTAACCCTGCCATTTTCTTATCGATTTCCAAACCATTTTCCTTATAGACTTTTTTCAAAATAGTTGCTGTACATCCGACAGGTTCTGCGCGAAAATAGAGTGGGTCGCTTGTTTCAAAATTAGCGATTCTATGATGGTCGATCACTTCAACGACACGCACTTTTTCAATGTCTACTGCACTTTGTTGGCGTTCATTATGGTCAACCAAAATGACTCTGTCTGTTTCATTTGCAACTGTTTGGACTAGGCGCGGTGCCTCTACATTAAAAGTATCTAGTGCAAACTTAGTTTCGCCATTCACTTCCCCTAAACGAACAGCTTCAACATTCTGCTTTAATTTTGATTTGATATCTGCATATACGAGCGCCGAGCATATTGAATCAGTATCGGGGTTTTTATGCCCGAAAATTAGAATTTTCTCCATTTGTCTTCTCCTTGCTTTTATGTAATGATTCGCTTTTTCCATTTTAACATATCGATTGAAGTTTGAAAAAACGAGTTGTTTTTTTTCATCTTCCTTAAATGATACAATAAACGACATGGGGAGGTAGAAGAATGAAAAAATTCGTCTTAATTACGATATTTTTATTACTTAGTTCCTTAATCGTAGGATGTAATAAAGAAAAAGAACCGAAACCGGAAGACCGTTTTGCGGAATATGTAAAACTTTGGAATGATCAAAAGTTCGATAAAATGTATGACTTTTTATCAACTGAATCGAAAGAAACTGTAATAAAAGAGGATTTTGTTGAACGCTATAAAAAAGTATATGAAGATTTGGAGATCAAAAATTTAAAGGTTCAATTTAAAAATCCTGAAGAAGAAACGGATAAAGAAGCAACAGAAATTGAATTTCCATTTGATGTAAAAATGGATAGCCTTGCTGGCGAAATTGCTTTTACTCACCAAGTGGAATTTATAAAGGAAGAAGAGGAAGAGGGAAATAAGGAATGGTTGCTAAATTGGGATACGAGTTTTATTTTTCCTGAGCTTGAAGAAGGAGATAAAATTGCCGTCCAGACTGCCTCTCCGAAGCGTGGAGCTATTTTAGACCGGAACAGTATTGCCATTGCGGAAAATGGAGTTGCCAGGCAAATTGGATTGGTTCCGAAAGATATAGAGGGGCAGGAAGAGAGCGTTATTAAACAAGTTTCCAAAATTTTAGGTGTGAGTGCTGAACAGATTGAGAAGTCGCTCGGACAATCTTGGGTACAGCCTGATAGCTTTGTTCCAATCAAAACAGTTCCAGAAAAAAGTTATGAGTTGCGGGAAAAGGTGGGGCAAGTTCCGGGTGTCATTGGAATGGACGTTGAAGCGAGGGTTTACCCATTGGGGGAAAGAGCCGCTCACTTAACAGGAAATATCGCGCCTGTTACTGCGGAAGATTTAGAAAAATATAAGGATAAAGGTTATACTTCCTCAGATATGATTGGTAGACGCGGCCTCGAATTAGTGTTTGAAGATCAGTTGAGAGGTGAACCTGGTGTAAAAATAGTCATCCAGAAGGAAGACGGAAGTGAAGTTATTCTTGCTGAAAAAGAAGTAAAAGACGGGGAAGACGTTCAATTGACGATTGACAGCGCACTTCAGGTTACGATTTTTGATGAACTAGCTGGAAAGCCAGGAACAGCCGCGGCCATCAACCCTATTACAGGAGAAACGTTGGCGTTAGTGAGCAGTCCGAGCTATGATCCTAATACTCTTGCTTTAGGTCCTACAAACGATGAATGGAAGGCTCTCGAGGAAAACCCTGACAAACCAATGCTCAATCGATTTAATTCAACTTTTGCCCCTGGCTCAGTACTTAAACCTATTACAGCGGCCATTGGCTTAAAAGAAGGGACCCTAAATTGGGAAAAATCCCTCTCTATTAAAGATTTGTCATGGCAGAAGGATGCCTCTTGGGGGAATTATAAAGTTACTCGTGTTAGCGATCATGGAGTACCAATTAATCTTGAAAAAGCCTTAATCTATTCGGATAATATTTATTTTGCCCAAACGACATTAGAGCTTGGTACAGATAAGTTTGTTGCAGGATTGAAGGATTTTGGTTTTGACGAAGATATGCCATTTGCATACCCGATGCATACATCCAGTATCGGAAACATTGATTCGGAAATTGCTTTAGCCGACTCAAGCTATGGCCAAGGCCAAGTTGAAATGAATGTGCTCCACATTGCGTCAACCTTCACAATTTTTACAAACAACGGAAATATGATTAAACCCATCTTGCTTACAGACGATAAACAAGGTGAATTTTGGAAAGAAAACTTGTTAAGCCAAGAAGAAGTTGATCATATGGGAGCTGCTCTTAGAAAAGTGGTCGAAGACTCCCTTGGAACAGCTCGCGGCGCGCGAATTAAAGACTATCCACTCGCAGGAAAAACGGGAACAGCCGAATTCGCTAAAGAAGAACAAGGGAAAAAAGGAAAAGAGAATAGCTGGTTTGTAGCATATAACCCTGACCACCCAGACACATTAATTGCATTAATGCTTGAGGCGGACGGAAAAGATTCTGCGGTCGATAAGGTTAAAAATATTTTTACTGAAATAAAACAACAATGAAAAAAGGAGCTATCTTAAGTCTGGTTAGCTTAAGTAGCTTCTTTTTTATGCCTAGAAAATATTTAATATCAGGATTATCGGTAGTATTCACGAGTTTACTACCATCACTGGGCTTGGATCACTACGGAAATTGAGCGCTAGTGCTTTTACCGGTGCGATCGGGCTTGGATCGCAACGGAATTTGAGCGCTGGTGCTTTTACCGGCGCGATTGGGCTTGGATCGCAACGGAAATTGGGCGCTGGCGCCTTTACCGGTGCGATTGGGCTTGGATCACAACGGAAATTGAGCACCGGCGCTTTTACCGGTGCGATTGGACTTGGATTGCAACGGAAATTGAGCGCTAGTGCTTTTACCGGTGCGATCGGGCTTGGATCACTACGGAAATTGAGCACCGGCGCTTTTACCGGTGCGATTGGGCTTGGATCGCAACGGAAATTCGAGCGCTGGTGCTTTTATCGGTGCGATTGGGCTTGGATCGCAACGGAATTCGAGCGCTGGTGCTTTTACCGGTGCGATTGGGCTTGGATCGCAACGGAAATTGGGCGCTGGCGCCTTTACCGGTGCGATTGGACTTGGATCGCAACGGAATTTGAGCGCTGGCGCCTTTACCGGTGCGATCGGGCTTGGACCACAACGGAAATTGAGCACCGGCGCTTTTACCGGTGCGATTGGACTTGGATTGCAACGGAAATTGAGCGCTGGCGCCTTTACCGGTGCGATCGGGCTTGGATCGCAACGGAATTTGAGCGCTGGTGCTTTTACCGGTGCGATTGGGCTTGGATCGCAACGGAAATCTAGCCTTTATGCTCAATGATCATGTTCATGATCCAGCAACAGCCGTTCTTCGTCACGACTATGTATTTCGTTCACAATTAACATTCCCGTAAAACTCTCAAGCACTTCCTTCGTTACTCCATCTTTTTTCAATATCCCCCGCACTCGTTCTGCAAGAATCCGAATCAGGTCGTGATCTCTTGTTAACATTGCAATCGTTTCAAGCATTTTCGGTTCTTTTTCAACGACTTCTTTGTAAAAACCTTGCTCCTCTGAATCGGCATGTGTAATGACGCGCAACTCCCAATGTTCTACTAACGCGTCTGCTACTTCCATAGCTTCTTTATCGCGCTCCTCCCCTACCAATTTATACAAGAGATCCGTTAAGTTTTTTGCCTCGATAAAAGAACCATCATGAATGGCTCGATGGGCGTCAAGCTTACGTAATGATGGACCTGACATACAATCTCTCCTCTCGAATGACCTAATGGATCTGCGTCATATTGACAGATCCACCTTTATTATCCTCTATTTTCTTTGCTTGTCGTCTGCGGGTTCATTTTTCGATATACGATATACTTTCTGCCTAAATATTCAAGCGGCAAGCTCCACACATGGACGAGTCTTGTAAACGGCCAAACGGCAAATAGTGCGAAAGCTAAAAATACATGTAGCTGAAAACCATATGGTGCACCAACCATCAATTCAGGTTTTGGACTGAAAATCAATAATCCCCTGAACCAAGGGCCAATTGTTGTACGATAATCGAAGTCCCCACCTGATGCTGTATACCCGACTGTCGCAGTAAAACCTACTAATACTACCGCTCCCAATATAATGAGAGTAAACATGGCATTCGGGTTGCTCGTATTTCTAACTCTCCGCGTTCCGCTCCTTCTTAAAAACAACAGAAACCCGCCAATGACAGTTGCTAACCCTGCCGCTCCTCCAAACCAAACAGCTCCAAAATGATACATATGATCGGAAATTCCCATCGTATCATAAATGACTTTTGGCACTAAAATTCCGGCGATATGACCGAAGAAAACAAAGATAATCCCCCAATGAAACAGAAGGCTTCCCCATTTTAATTGTTTCTTTTCCAAAAACTCACTTGACTGCGCCGACCATCCAAACTGATCGACATTATATCGATAAATATGACCGACGACAAAAATCGTTAAACATAAATACGGAAAGACTCCCCAAAGAAAATAATCTAGAAAGCTCATCGTATAACCTCCCTTCTGTTTCCTTAAGAAACTTTTTCGTTTTCTTCCGCCATTTCGATACATTGAATGCATGCGGCGACTAAATAGCGATACGGACTATCAATTCCTTGCAATTCCAATTCCAAGTTTTTAATGGATCGCAAATGAAGATTGAGAATTTTAGCCGAATCCTTTTCCGGCACAATCGATGCAAATTCCAAAACAAGAGGCAAGTAATCTGGCAATTCTTCCGTTGTAAATTCCATTCCAAGCTCCATCATTTGCCGCCTTAGTTGTGAGAGAACAGACCCACGATCACGATTATCTTTGAAAACAGTATGTGTTAAATATAGAGTTGTTTTATCATAAAAATCGAAAGTATAAACGTAATTTTCACATAGATTATGAAACGTAGTATTTTTTACATACGTTAAAAATCTAAGTAACGGCATCCTAATTGATTCGTCGGGAAATTCATGGGCGATGTCTAAACCCTGTAATTCTTTCTTCCACTCTGTCTCGGGATATTGAAGAAGACTGGAGACTAGACTATATGCCTTCTGCTTTTGATTCATCTAGCTCCCTCCAATATTGCTCTCCATAGTAGTCGAGTGGCGATTCCGGTGGATGTGCACCCACAGCGCATGTTTCACAGCTTCCTCCACCGCCACCATGACCAAATTCCTCAAAACCAGCCATTCCTCTTTCGGAGAACATGTCACCAGAAAGCTCTTTATGAGAAGGAGGGATGACATAGCGATCAGAGTATTTTGCAATTGCGGACAGCTCATACATTTCCCGAACAACCTTCTCTGATAATCCAGCTGCCTCTAAAATACTTGCGTCTGTCGGCTGATCTAAATTTAATTGGCGCATATAGCTTCTCATAGCTACTAATTTACGCAAAACATTTTTAATCACTTGTGTATCTCCCGCTGTGAACAAATTGGCTAAATATTCAATCGGAATCCGCATTTGTTCAATTGTCGGAAATACTACTCTTGGATTAATTGCATCTCCAATTCCCCCAAACGCATTCATAAATGGGCTAAGCGGAGGTACGTACCATACCATCGGCAATGTTCGGTATTCAGGATGAAGCGGCAACGCAATTTTTTGCTCCACGGCCATTTTATAAACCGGTGAATCTTGTGCTGCCTTTATCCAATCATCCGAAATCCCTTGCTTTCTCGCTTCTTCAATGATTTCAGGATCATGTGGATCTAAAAACATTTCTAACTGGGCTTCATACACATCCTTATCGTCTTCAACGGATGCAGCTTCGAGCACTTTATCCGCATCATATAATACGAGACCGATATAACGAAGGCGGCCAACACAAGTTTCAGAACAGATGGTAGGCTGACCCGTTTCAATTCTTGGAAAACAGAATGTACATTTTTCAGCTTTATTCGTTTTCCAGTTAAAATAAACTTTCTTATATGGACATCCCGACATACAAAAGCGCCAGCTGCGACACGCATCTTGATCAACAAGGACAATCCCGTCTTCATCACGCTTATAAATGGCTCCGGAAGGACAGGAAGCAAGACATGATGGATTAATACAATGTTCACATATTCTAGGCAAATACATCATGAAGGTTTCTTCAAATTCAAACTTTATTTGCTCTTCGAGACCGTTCATATTCGGGTCATCTTTACCCGTTTTATAAACCCCTGCGAGATCATCCTCCCAATTTGGACCCCACTGGATGTCCATATACTCGTCGGTAAGTTGTGATTTTGGGCGTGCGACCGGCTGGTAGTCGCCAGCCGGACTATTAATTAAATTTTCATATTCATAATCCCAAGGCTCATAGTAGTCATCAATCGGCGCCATATTGGGATTGTAAAAGATATTGAGGAGCTTGCTTGCTCTACCGCCCGCTTTTAACTCGAGCTTCCCATTTCTTAGCTCCCAACCACCTTTTCTTTCATCTTGGTTCTCCCAACGTTTCGGGTATCCAACGCCTGGTTTTGTCTCAACATTATTCCAGTACATATATTCCGCACCTGAGCGATTCGTCCAC
The DNA here is from genome assembly GCF_024626525.1 of Lederbergia panacisoli. Classification (GTDB taxonomy): domain Bacteria; phylum Bacillota; class Bacilli; order Bacillales; family Bacillaceae_C; genus Lederbergia; species Lederbergia panacisoli. The sequence goes on along the minus strand of NZ_JANJGU010000004.1, from coordinate 162,136 downwards.
GTCGTTTTACACGTTACACTACAAGTATGGCAGCCAATACACTTATCCAAATTCATCACCATACCGTACTGCGCTTTAATTCTCAAGCCACTTCACCTCGTCCCTTTCAAGTTTGCGGATTACTACTTGTTCATCTCTCTGATTTCCAGTCGGTCCGTAATAATTAAATCCGTAGCTTAACTGCGCATAGCCGCCAATCATCTGAGTCGGCTTCATGTGAATGCGTGTCGGGCTGTTGAACGTTCCTCCACGCTGATTTGTAATCGGTGAACCAGGTACATTAATGTAGCGCTCCTGAACATGATACATAAATGCCACTCCACGAGGGATACGATGGCTCACGACGGTCCTGGCGACAACAACTCCATTGCGGTTGTACATTTGAATCCAATCATTATCGTCCAATCCAACCGATTTTGCGTCTTCATTATTTAACCAAACATGTGGTCCACCTCTGAAAAGAGTGAGCATTGGTAATGTATCTCCATACGTACTGTGATAGGACCACTTAAAATGTGGGGTTAAATATTTAAGGGTAATTTCCTGACCATCCATCACTGGCCGGTTATCTTTATCATAAAAAGCCATTTTTTTGAGCGGAGCTTTAAACGTCGGGAGCTCCTCTCCAAATTCGAGCATAACATCGTGATCCAGATAAAAATGCTGGCGTCCTGTCAATGTTCGAAATGGAACGAGCCGCTCAATATTTTGCGTAAATGGGGAATATCTGCGGTTTCCTTTATTAATTCCTGTAAAAACAGGCGTTGTAATAACTTTTCGAGGCTGAGCTGTAATATCAAAAAAAGTAATATGTTCTCCCTCACGGTCACTTGATAGGTCTTTTAATGGTTGACCCGTTTGTTTTTCCAGCGCTTCCCACGCCTTCATAGCCAAGCTTCCGTTCGTTGCACTAGATAAGGCCAGCATCGCCTCCGCAGCATTCTTATCAGTGTACAAATTCGGTTTGTCCTGATATTGTTCCGAGTATTTTGACGGACCGAGCATAGCAAGCAATTTCTCATAAGCCTCTTCCGCTTTGTATCCAATCCCGTGTGCTCCTAAGTTAACCGCATTTGGCCCAAGTGTTACGAACTTATCAAAAACCTTTGTATAATCTCGTTCGACAATTTGAAGTTTCGGCAAGTTCACTCCAGGCATCGGTTCAAATTCTCCATGCTTCCAATCAGGTGCACGGCCATATGCTTGGCTGATCTCGTCCGGTGAATCCTTTCCGAGCGGGGTTGCAACTGCATCTTGAACAACTTCAGGCAAATAATGCTTCGCCATCATAGAAAACCTTTTCGCTAAATTTCTAAACATTTCCCAATCTGATTTCGCTTCCCACGGAGGTGTGATTGCAGGATTAAAAGGATGCACGAAAGGATGCATATCTGTACTTGAAATATCGTATTTTTCATACCAAGTAGCGGCAGGCAGCAAAATATCCGAATACAGTCCCGTACTGCACATCCGAAAATCGGCACTAACCATTAGATCGAGCTTTCCTTGCGGCATTTCTTCTACCCAATTAATTTCTTCAGTCAAATCGTGTTCATTTTCTGTGCTTAATGTTCCATCATGGGTTCCAAGCAAATGCTTTAAAAAATATTCATGTCCTTTTGCCGAGCTGCCAATTAAATTTGCCCGCCAAACGAATAAAACTTTCGGAAAGTTCCTTCTATCTTCAGGATTTTCAACTGCAAATTTCAATTGGCCATTTTTTAATTGTTCTGTCACTTGCTTTTTCAAATTGTCATTCAATCCTCGGGCATCAGCACCCATTTTCAGGCTGCTTTTATTAAATTGAGGATAACTAGGAAGCCAACCAAGCCTTGCAGCCAACACATTGTAATCACCTGGATGACTATATTTACTTTTATCAACAAGTGGGGATTTTAAATTTTCCATGCGCTGATCTTCATAGCGCCATTGTTCTGTTGCAAAGTAAAAGAAGCTCGTGCCATTCATAAGTCTCGGCGGTCCGCCCCAATCCCTCGCCATCGCAATCGTACCCCAGCCTTCGATTGGGCGAACTTTTTCCTGACCAACGTAATGAGCCCAGCCACCGCCATTTCTTCCTTGACAGCCTGTCAACATGACAAGATTTAAAATCGACCGATAAATCGTATCCGAATGATACCAGTGATTGATGCCCGCCCCCATGATGATCATAGACCGACCTTCTGAATCGATCGCATTTTGGGCGAATTCCCTTGCGATTTGAGCAGCTTGATGTTTATCGACGCCTGTCAATTTTTCCTGCCAAGCTGGCGTATAAGGAATATCATCCTCATAGCTTGTAGGATAATCCCCAGGAAGTCCGCGGCCTACTGCGCTGTTTGCCATCATTAAATCAAACACAGTTGTTACGTAAACTTCCTTTCCATCCACTGATATTTTTTTCACAGGAAGTCCTCGTTTTAAAACTCCCTCTTGTTCTTCGCCGAAGTAAGGAAATAAGCCCATCACGACTTCGTCTTCTTGACCTAATAATGTAAGTTCCGGATCAATATCACCTAGTCCATTGTCACGATCCTCCAGCTTTAAATTCCAGTTCGCCTTCTCATCCCATCTATGACCGACGGTCCCATTCGGAATGACGAACCTGCCAGTTTTTTTATCCAATAAAACCGGCTTCCATTCTGACTTTTCTACAATCATACTAAGATCACTTGCCCGCAAGAACTTATCTCCAACATACCCGCCATCTTTTTCCTTTAATGTGATCAAAAAAGGCATGTCCGTGTATGTTTTTATATAATCATTGAAAAAATCAACTTGTTGATCCACATAAAACTCTTTTAAAATAACATGTGTCATCGCCATAGCAAGCGCCCCGTCCATCCCTACCTTAACGGGCAGCCAATTGTCGGCAAATTTAACATACTCAGCATAGTCCGGTGCAACCGCTACCACTTTCGTGCCGCGATATCTGGATTCTACATAAAAATGCGAATCGGGTGTTCGGGTTTGAGGAATATTCGATCCCCAAGCAATAATATAACTTGAATTAAACCAATCTGAACTCTCAGGTACATCTGTTTGATCTCCCCAAATTTGCGGCGAGGAATTCGGCAGATCTGCATACCAATCATAAAAACTAAGCAAAGAGCCGCCCAATAAACTTAAAAACCGGCCTCCAGCCGCATAACTCACCATCGACATGGCAGGAATAGGGGAGAATCCAAATATCCTGTCAGGTCCATACTCCTGAATCGTATGAATAAGAGAAGCAGAGATAAGCGTGTTCATTTCATCCCACGTCGTCCTGACAAGTCCGCCTTTCCCACGGGATTTCTTATATTCCTTCGACTTTTCTTCATCTTCAGCAATGCTTTTCCAAGCCGCCACCGGATCCTTTGTTTCCTGCAGAGCCTCTCTCCAAAGCGTGAGTAGCGACCCGCGTATATAGGGATAACGAATTCGCAGAGGGCTGTATGTATACCAAGAAAAAGTTGCCCCCCTCTGACAACCACGCGGTTCAAACTCTGGCATATCTGGTCCAGTTGATGGATAATCCGTTTGTTGCGTTTCCCACGTGATAATTCCATCCTTCACGTGCACCTTCCAACTACAGGAACCTGTGCAATTTACCCCGTGTGTCGTCCGAACAACTTTATCATGCTGCCAACGCCTGCGATAAACTCTTTCGGAGCCGCGGTCATATGGCTGCATTTCACTATGTTCTGTTTCAGGGACCGTTTTTCCGAAAAACTTTAGCTTTTTCCAAAACGGCGAAGAAGCTTTCGAAATATTTGTCATATTCAACTCCCTTTCGAGACATACTTTTACATACTTTTCCCAACTTATGCGCAAATAAACAGTTCTTTAGCTTTCCTCCGTCAGTTCATTGAACATGCCTGCATAATATTGAACATCGCCCGCTTCATTTTTGACCGGGCTGATTGTCAGCCATTCTTTATACATTTCCCCGTTTTTGCGTTTATTCCAAATTTCCCCTTGCCAGAAACCTTGCTCGCCAATTGTTGCCCACATTTCTTCATAAAAAGATTTCCCTTGTTTTCCTGAGTGGAGAAAACTAGGAGTTTTACCGATTACTTCGTCTAATGTATATCCTGTCACTTTTGTAAAAGCCGGATTTATTCTTACAATTTGTCCATTCGGTTTTGTGAGCATGAGTCCCGAAGCAGTGTGTTCCAACACATTTTCGCTTACAAATAGTTTGTCTTGGTGATACATCCATAGAACTAAAATGAGACTTGCAAGCGAGAACTGTGATAAAGCCATAAAACCAATAGCATAGTGGCCAGTTAGATTAAACAAAATCGTTAAAATCAGCGGCGGAAAGAAACCACCGAGTCCCCCCATCATCGCAACAATCCCGTTTACAATCCCAGCCTGTTTTGAAAAATAAAGTGGGACAAGTTTAAAGATTGTACCATTGCCAATTCCTGCGCAAAATGCAACAGCTAGACAGCCAACAGTGTAAATGGTAAGGGAAGGAGTAAAGGATAAAAGAAATCCAGCCAATGTCAGACCCGCAAATACAAGTGAAAGAATTTTAAATGAGTTAAACTTATCCCCGAGCCAACCTCCAACAGGGCGCAATAACGTAGCAAGGACAATAAATCCCGCCGTCCGCATACCAGCGTCTACTTTCTCCAATCCGAAATGATTCACAAGAAAGTTGGGCAAATATATAGTAAAAGCGACAAATGAACCGAAAGTAATAAAATAAAACAAACTTAAGAACCATAACTTTTGATTTTTATATACACTATTAATTTGTTTTACAACGGAAACGCGAATTTTCGCTTCTTTTCTATCACCTAAAAGGAAGTTTAGTAAGGCAAACAGGGCCATTAAAAAAATGTAAAACAAAACGGTTTTTCTCCAGCCATACATATTAGCAAGGACGGGTGCCGCAAAGCTTGTAACAGCAGTACCAATATTCCCCATCCCATATACACCGTTTATAAAGCCATGCTTTTCCTTTGGATAATACTTGGGCAATGAAGTAACACCAACAGAAAAAATGGCGCCCCCAACACCAATAAATAAACCGCCAATAATGAGGTCCCCCATTGAATTGGCTATGCTGACATAATAAACAGGAAATAATAGAACGATGAAACTAATGAAAAACAAATATCTTGCCCCAAACCGATTTGTCCAATATCCAAGCGGCACTCTTAATAAAGAACCCAAAATAACAGGCACAGCCGTCACCCATGCAATTTGACCCGCTTTTAGTGGAATATCTGTCGTAATAAAAGGCATAAGTGAAGATAAAATGACCCAAACCATAAATCCTGCAACTAAGCTGCTCGTTTGCAGCGTTAACTGTGCACCACCGCGATTCATATTTTCTCCTCCTTTCCTATCTTCTTACCATTCCTTTTCATGGATAAAACATTCATATCTATCATATTTTCAAAATGGGCTGATAATGACTAGAAAAGCGGAAGCGCCTGTCCATCGACGTACAAACTTCAGGCCCTAAGACTTGCGATATAGGAAACACAGCGATGCACGAGCAAGTGAAATTGGCATTTCAAATTTCACCTGATGTTGACTTACGCAAGAGAAAAGGACAGGAAGTTTGCTAGTCGATAGGTCTTGAGCTGGACATATAAAAGCGCATGCGCAAACAAAAAAAAACCGACCAAGAAAAATATCTCTTGATCGGATGTTAAGAATTAAAATACACACAAATTCGGCAGTTATTTAATTGTTGGATAGGGATTTCCATATCATAGATTTCCCTTAATGAATCGGATTGGATGATTTCGTCCGTTGGTCCATCCTTCACGACACGACCATTTTTTAAAGCAACAATTCTATCGGAGTATACTGAAGCAAAATTAATATCATGGAGAACAATGACTACTGTTTTCCCGAGCTCATCTACAAGCCTGCGTAAAATTTTCATTATTTGAACAGAATGCTTCATATCCAGATTATTTAATGGTTCATCAAGTAAAATATAATCTGTATCTTGGGCAATGACCATTGCGATAAAAGCGCGTTGCCGCTGACCGCCGGACAATTCTTCAACAAAAGCATCCTCCATATCCGTTAAGGCCATATATTCAAGAGCTTCATCGACTTTCCTCTTATCCTCTGCAGTCAATCTCCCTTTTGAATAAGGAAAACGCCCAAAAGACACTAACTCGCGAATGGTCAAACGAACATTCATATAATTGGATTGCTTTAAAATGGACACTTTCTTGGAGAACTCATTAGATTTCATCCCACGTGCATTAGTCTTATCGACAAGTACCTCCCCTGTATCTGCATCTAGCAAGCGGCTCACCATTGAAAGTAAAGTTGATTTACCCGCTCCGTTTGGCCCAATAAAAGAAGTAATTTGTCCTCTTTGTATATCAACTGTCACATCTTCCACGACATGTTTTTTTCCGTACAATTTTGACAAACCCCGTACTTGTATCATGTGGATCGACTCTCCTTTAGCAATAAATAAATGAAATACACTCCACCGATAAAATTAATAATGACACTTAACGTTGTTGAGAATGTAAATATCCGCTCAACAACCCATTGACCGCCAATTAGTGCAATTACACTCATAAGTGCGGCACCGCTAATTAATATGCCGTGTTTGAATGTTTTAAAAAATTGATATGATAAGTTGGCTACAATTAAACCAAAAAAAGTAATCGGTCCTACGAGGGCTGTGGAAACAGAAATAAGAATAGCAGAGATAACAAGCATTTGCTTTACAATTTTATCGTAAGCAACTCCAAGATTAATCGCTGTTTCTCTTCCTAGTGACAATACATCTAAGTAAGGAATGGATCTCCAGCCGATAACGATCACTAATCCAATAACAAGAAATGAGAGCCAAACAAGATCTCCATTCACATTATTGAAACTTGCAAACATCCGATCTTGTACAATTTGGAACTCATTTGGATCAATTAATACTTGCAAAAAGGTTGATATACTTTGAAAAAAGGTGCCAACGATAATTCCAACTAATAGCAGAAAATAAATGGGACGCTGACCTTTTTTAAATAAAAACTGATAGATCAGTAAAGCAAAAACAACCATTGTAAGGACGGATAAAATGAAATTGACCTGCTTATTGACAATGGTGATGTGATTAGAACCTAAGAAGAAAATAGCCAATGTTTGAATAAGTAAATAAAGGGAATCCAGCCCCATAATACTTGGAGTTAAAATTCGATTATGTGTTATCGTTTGGAATACGACGGTTGCATAAGAAATAGCAAGCCCCGTCAACAACATTGCGAGTACCTTTATTCCTCTTCTAGGCAATGCATAGTCAAAACTTCCGTTTAATTGATGAAATAAATAAAGGCTCACACACCCCACAGCGACCAGTGCGAGAATCGTGACTTTTATTGAATTACGCATAGGCTTTCCTCCGGAACAGTAAATAAAGGAATATACCGCTTCCGATTACCCCCACCATTAAACTGATGGAAATTTCATATGGATAAATGAGAACACGCCCCAAAATATCACACACTAACAGGAAAGTTGCACCTAAAAGGGCCGTATGCGGCAATGTTTTTTGTAAGTGATCGCCCCTAGAAATGGAGACTATATTTGGTATGATCAAGCCGAGGAATGGAATCATCCCGACCGTCAATACAACAGTAGCTGTTATTAGCGCCACAAGAATCAAACCAAGATTAACAACTCGTTTATAAGCAAGGCCTAAATTTTTTGAAAAGTCCTCCCCCATTCCCGCTACCGTGAACCGGTTTGCATACAAATAAGCAATCAAAAGTACAGGAATGCTTATATACAGGAGTTCATACCGACCTTTCATAATCATAGAAAAATCCCCTTGCAGCCAAGCAGACATATTTTGAATTACATCTGCTCGATATGCAAAGAACGTCGTAATCGAGGATAAGATATTCCCAAACATTAACCCGACAAGCGGAATAAAAATGGCATCTTTGAACTTGATACGGTCCAATATTTGCATAAAAAGCAATGTTCCACCTAGAGCAAAAACAAAGGCAACAACCATTTTTTCCAAGGTTGATGCATTTGCAAATAAGAGCATGGAAACGAGAATTCCGAGCCGTGTAGCGTCTAAAGTCCCAGCAGTAGTCGGTGATACGAATTTATTACGACTGAGTTGTTGCATAATAAGCCCGGCAATACTCATTCCAGCCCCCGCTAGAATGACAGCCATTAGTCTCGGCAGGCGGCTTATTAGGAAAATTTGCGTTTCCTCAGACTGAAAATCGAGCAGATCAAGAGGAGCTATATTACTGACACCAATAAATAATGAGAGAATTGCTGCAAATATTAATGCGGTAATTAAGTACCATGTTTTCATAAAAAACTCCATATAATATCAATCTAATAGATTGTTAATTGAAAATCATTATCAATACATTAATTTTATTATATCACGAGGGTTTTTCAAGTCAACTTATAACTGATAATCATTATCAATCACATTCTAATTGTGAACAACTTCCAACTTTTTGCTCTATTCAAGGTAGATTCCCTATGATAGGATGAAAGCGTATTCATAATAAAAAGGAGGTTGCTAGATGATCACTTTTTTTGCTGCAATCATTTTGTTAGTCGTAAGTTATTTCACGTATGGAAAGTATGTTGAAAAAGTTTTTGGAATGAAGGAAACTCGCAAAACACCTGCTTACACGCTTGCAGATGGATTGGATTATGTCCCAATGGGAAAACAACGCAACTCTCTCATTCAATTATTGAATATCGCAGGGGTGGGACCTATTTTTGGTCCTATTATGGGGGCATTATACGGACCTGTCGCATTTCTATGGATTGTATTCGGAGCGATATTCGCAGGTGCCGTCCATGATTATTTGACCGGGATGATCTCGTTAAGGAATCGCGGCGCACACTTACCTGAACTAGCTGGCATGTTTCTTGGAAAAGCCTTCAAACATGTCGTTAACGCATTTTCCATTTTATTGCTCATCCTTGTTGGAACCGTATTTGTTACTGCACCTGCAGAACTACTTGGTGATTTGACAAAAGGATGGATGTCCGTTGGTTTCTGGGTCGCTATTATTTTCGCTTACTATCTTTTAGCTACTTTACTGCCAATCGATAAAATTATCGGAAGAATCTATCCTATTCTTGGCTTAATCTTATTGATTAGCGCTGTTGGAATTGGCGGAGCACTTATTTTCCAAGGGCACCCTATTCCCGAGTTGTCTCTTGCAAATATGCATCCTGATAATCTACCAGTATTCCCAATTCTATTTATAACAATTGCTTGTGGAGCATTATCTGGGTTCCATGCAACACAGTCGCCAATTATTTCGCGTACAACCCAAAGAGAATCACAAGGACGTTATATTTTCTACGGAATGATGATTGCCGAGGCCATTATAGCTATGATATGGGCTGCAGCCGCCATGTCTATTTTCGATGGAGCTTCATTGAACCAATTGCTTGCTGAAGTAGGACCTGCTGGGATTGTAAAAGAAGTTTCCATTACAACACTCGGTGCTGTATTTGGAACAATTGCAGTTCTTGGAGTTATCGTTCTTCCAATCACTTCAGGAGATACTGCCTTTAGAAGTGCACGAATGATTATTGCGGATTATATTGGATTAGCCCAAAAGAAATTCGGAAACCGACTATGGATTACCATTCCAATGTTTGTCATTTCCATCATTCTTACGCAAATGGATTTTAATATTCTTTGGAGATATTTTGCTTGGGCGAATCAGTCTACAGCCATGATTGCATTATGGGTATGCGCCATGTATCTCGCTTTGCAAAAGAAAAACTATTGGATTGCGGCCATTCCTGCCATTTTTATTACAATGACAACCTTTACGTTTATTCTAAATGCACAGATTGGTTTCAAATTGCCAATGAACATCTCCTACATTGTTGCAAGCATTATAACAATCATTATTATCGCAGGATTCTTTATGGGACTTAGAGCAAAACTCAATGCCGCAGAAAAAGGGATTAAGCCTATTATCCTTGACGATGGATTGGGCAAAGCGTCCTAAACACTTTTTTAACAAACTGGACACTAGTGGGGCTTTGACACAACAGCCCCTATTTGTGTCCTCTTTTACATATGAAAACTTTCCCTTTCATACATTTTATATGACGACTATTTGTAAGGAAGTGATCGTTTGAAGGTCCACTCAGTTGGATATAGCCTACCTAGAAAAGAAGGATGGGAAAAAGTGACAGGGTTTGCAAAGTACGTGGATGATCATGTTTCAGCAAATCAATACCACATCCGTATGGTGACTAGTCCATACGCGCATGCAAAAATTGAAAATATCGATACTACGGAAGCCTGGAAGGTGAGAGGTGTGAAGGCCATCATAACGGGAAAGGATTTTCCCGTTTTAACTGGACCTATTATAGGTGATCGCCCCCCTATTGCAATCGATAAAGTAAGGTATAACGGGGAAGTAGTTGCAATAGCCGTCGCTGATACAGAACTGCATGCACTACAGGCATGTGAAAAAATCCAAGTCATTTACAACCCTCTTCCCGTTGTTAACTCCCCTTCTGAAGCAATGAAAAAAAGTACACCTCTCGTTCATGAAAATATTGAAGGTTATAAAAATTTTGGACGCCGATTTGCCTTTCCAGTACCCGGAACAAATATTGCTAATCACACAAAAATTAGAAAAGGAGATGTGCAGGCGGCATTCGCAAAATGTGATGTGATTGTTGAAAGCTCCTATGCTTTTAACCCATCAGACCATGTTGCAATGGAACCAAGAGCAGCTACATGCGAGATAAAACCGAATGGGAAGATTCTTTTGGAGACATGTTCTCAAGGCCCATATTATATGAAAAAAATGATTGGACGTGTTTTTGACATCGATGAAGGAGATATAAACGTAAAGGTACCTTTTGTAGGAGGTGGGTTCGGCGGGAAAGGGGCTATTCACCTCGAATATATTGCCATTATCGCTTCGAAAGCAATAGGTGGACGAAAGGTTAAAATTAGAAATACCCGCGAGGAAGATTTAATTACTTCTCCATGCCATATTGGCTTAGAGGCAAAGGTTAAAATTGGAGCAACAAAACAAGGGTATATTCAAGCCATGGAAATAACCTTCTTATTTGATGGCGGAGCCTACTCTGATATGGGAATCGTCATGAGTAAATCTGCTGGGGCTGCTTGTACTGGTCCATACAATATCCCAAATGTATGGTGTGATTCGTATTGTATGTATACAAATCATCCTTATTCAACTTCATTCCGTGGGTTCGGGCATCCTGAAATTACCTTTGCGATCGAGAGAACAATGGATCTTTTAGCTAAGAAGCTCAATACCGATCCTTTTACAATTCGGATTTTAAATGCTATTAAGCCGAATGATACAACTCCCACTCAAGCCCTACTAAAGAAAAGCAATATCGGAAATGTTGCTGCCTGTCTTCAAAAATTAAAGGAAATATTAAACTGGGAAGCGCCGACGCCTGAGAATTCAAGGTCCGATAAAATTCGTATGAAGGGTATTTCTGCCTTTTGGAAAACTTCAAGCACTCCGACGGATGCCGGATCAGGGGCGGTCATTACGTTTAATCATGATGGCAGCTGTAATGTAAAAACAGGTGCAGTAGAGCTCGGTCAAGGAACAAAAACAATGATTTCACAAATGGTTGCCGAAAAGTTGAAAATGAGTCCAGATCACGTACATGTGACCTTTGAACTAGATACAGATTTTGTTCCCGAACATTGGAAAACTGTAGCGAGCAGTTCGACTTTTATGACAGGGCGAGCTGCAATTGAAGCAGCGGACGATGTTATTTTTCAATTAAAACAAACGGCATCTATCGTACTCCGTGCTCTTCCTGAAGACCTCGATGTTGGATCTGGTAAAATTTTTTTACGATCAGATCCATCTATAAGCATTGATATAAAGGACATAAGCATGGGATATAAATTTCCAAACGGAAATGCCATTGGCGGGCAAGTGATTGGGAGAGGGAATTATATCGTTCCTCATTTATCGGAACTGGACCCCGATACAGGAAAAGGGAAGCCTGGCCCATGGTGGAGTGTTGGTGCACAAGGAATTGAGGTTGAATTTGATAAACGAACAAATAGATATGAAATGATACAGGCCGTCTCCGTTATTGATGCGGGCACGATTATTAACCCGATGGCTGCTCAAACGCAAATTATGGGCGGCATGCATATGGGACTGAGTTTTGCCACAAGGGAGACCTTTGTATTTAATTCGGATGGGATGGTTTTAAATCCCGATCTTCGTTCATATAAAATAACCCGTTTTGGCGAAAATCCTTTTTTTATGACTCACTTTATCGAAACACCTAGCGATGAAGGACCTTTCGGAGCACGAGGGCTAGGAGAATATGGAGTCATAGGCATGCCAGCGGCGTTAGCCAATTGCTTATCGAACGCTGCTAACGTAGAGCTGAATATATTGCCCCTCACTCCGGAAACGATTTGGAGAGAGAGGTTGAAATCCAAATGATTACTAAAGATTTTCAATATATTAGTGTGATGAAAGCGGAAGATGGTGTGAAGGAAATGAAACGATTTGAGCCAAACAACCTGCAAGCATATTATTTTGCCGGTGGTACTGAAATAATTACGTTTTCCCGAAAAGGTCATTTAAGTGTTGATTCAGTGATTGATATTAAAAATATAGAAGGCATTTCTTCTATTGCTAGACAAGGGGACGAAGTCATCATTGGAGCGGGGGCTTCATTAACGAAAGTAGCAGAGTCGAATATTTTTCCTTTATTAACAAAAACCGTTCAAGAAATAGCTGATCATACGAATCAAAATAAAATTACAATTGGCGGAAATGTATGTGGACAAATCCATTATCGAGAAGCTGTCCTTCCTTTATTATTGGCAGATAGCTCATGCGTCCTTGTAGGCGAAGGGGGTTATAGAAGAGAATCTATTCATAATCTATTTAATGGAAAGCTTAATTTATTGGAATTGGATTTACTTCTCCATTTCGAACTGAATCATCATTATGCTCAAGCACCTTTTTATCATTCCAAAATAACGAAAATGGAAAAGGTTGATTATCCTATCATTACAGTTGCTGCTTTAAAAATAAATGAAAAAATAAGAATTGCATTCAGCGGCCTTTGTTATTTTCCATTTCGTTCTGAGAAGATAGAACAAATTTTAAATACAGAAAGCCAATCTATAAGCGATAAAATTCGGTCTGTTTTAAAAAATATTCCTTTCGACATATTGGATGATCAATTAGCCTCATCTGAGTATCGAAAATTTGTTTTATCAAATGAACTTCAAAATACCATTCTCCATCTGAAGGGAGAAATGTAAAATGACGAAGGTCTCGTTAGATCTTCATATAAATGGGGAGATAAGGGCAATCTCTGCCCGGTATGCCGACACATTGCTGCATGTACTAAGGGAATATTGCGGTTTGACAGGAGCAAAAAAAGGGTGTGAAAACGGAGACTGTGGGGCATGTACAGTCTTAATCGACGGCATCCCCATAAATAGTTGCTTAATGCTAGCTATGGAAGGATTTAACAAAGAAATTACAACAATTGAAGGTCTTGAAAATACTTCAATACAGCAAGCTTTTATAGATCATTGGGCATTTCAGTGCGGTTTTTGCACACCTGGCTTTATTTTGAATTGCCAAGCTCTGACTACCCATCATCCCGATGCGGACGATGCCGTTATTGATTATTGGCTTAAATCCAACCTATGTCGTTGCACAAGCTATCAAGAAATTAGAAACGCAGTAAAAGCTGTGTTGAACATGGATAAAAAACAGTAAATGTATGAAGACTATAGAATAAAACAAAAAGGGGCCTTACTAGCATGAATAACCAAGATCAAAGCTACAAAGAGCAGCAAATACAGCAACAACAGCAGGAAACTATGCAAAATCAAGTACAAATGGAGCAGCAGTTCCAAAAACAAAAGAAACAAGCCCTCCAAGCAATGCAGCAAGCAGAGCAAACAATCCAACAAAATTCATCCATGGTCGATATGCAGTCCCTACAACAAGCACAGCAGCAACTTCAACAAGCTACCGGCCAGCTAAACCAAATGCAAGGACTAGCCGCAACACAATCAACAACCGCCGAACAACAACAACTCCAACAAGTTCAACAACAAATCGAACAAGCAGCCCAAACCCTGCAACTCATCCAATCCCTAAACAGCGGAAACAATAGCTTTAAAAAAGGATGAATGTAAATTGTTTGGAAATTGTTTGAGTGCCTGGCACTCAAACAATTCTCAAACAATTCTCAAACAATTCTTAAATAACTTTTCCATTTTGTTTTTTGCTTTCTTGTATTGCTGCTTTTATGGCGGCTTTGATTTCTGCGTAGCCTGTGCATCTGCAAAGGTTGGATTGCATCCATTCTTCTATGGTGGCGTCGTCAGGGTCGGGATGGTTGTTGATAAGTCCTTGGCAATTCATGATGAAACCAGGTGTGCAGAATCCACATTGGATGGCCCAGTTTTCGACAAAGGCTTTTTGGATTGGTGAATCTATTAGGCCTTCGATGGTTGTAATCATTTTGTCAGTATTCTCGATTGATAAGGTAAGACAGGAATGCATTGGTTCGTCGTTTACTAAAACGGTGCATGCTCCACAATCTCCATTTTCACAAGCCCGCTTTGCCCCGCTTAAACCAAGTTCATTTCGCAGTGTATGTAATAATGTATCCCCTGAACGAATGACCGTGTCGCGAATTTCTCCATTAATATGAAGTTGGGCGATTGCTTTCGATGTTCCTTCCATCATTTTTTCAACTCCAATGTTTCCAAAGTTTCTATCAGGGCATTTCTAAAAACAAATTCACGATACTCGGCCGATGCTTGAATATCACCAATAATTGGACTAGGAAGCTTGTTAATGGCTTGCTCAACTTTATCAGCTTCGGAAAGAGATGAATCATTCAATAACATCTCGATTTCTTCAGAACGAAATGGATATTCACAAACTCCACTAAAGGCTGCCCGAATTCGATGATCCTTCACCATAGCAGCCAACGATACAACTGGATAGCCTACTTGTGAAAACTTTGTCTTTTTTAACGTAAAGAATGGTAGATCCGTATATGATGTATCAATATATATTTGCACAAGAAATTGTTCTTTTTCCAATTGGAAGTTCATATTAAAAATATCATTTAATGGCTGTACCTCTTCCCCATTTTTCCCGGCAATTTTTACATTCGCATCGGATAATAAAAGTGGAAGTATACCTTCCTTATAAATGAGATGACTATTCATATTTCCACCAATGGTAATTTTGTTTCTCGACGTGTGGTCTGCGATACCCTTCACTTTTTCACCTAATAACGGAAAAATATTCGAATCGGAAATCATGTTCAGTGTAACAGAGGATCCAATAATCAATTGATCATCCTTTTGCTCCAATACATGGCAATCGGGTATGCCTTTTATATCAATGACAGCGTCCGCATATATTGTTTGAGTGCGGGCAAATGTAATAAATTCTGTTCCCCCGGAATAATAAATAACCTTTTTATTTTTTCCGCTGACCGTTTCAAATATTTGAAGTGCCTCTTCAACAGTTGACGGTTTGTAATAGTCAAAGTCGAATGGAATCATGTAGCATGCTCCTTCTTTACTTTCCAAATATATTCCGGATGGAGAGGTAACTGTGACAGTTCCACTTCTGCAGCTGCTGAAAGACTATTCGCGAGAGCACCTGCCATACCTATGACTCCATATTCTCCAATTCCACGGGCTCCAAACGGACCATCAGCAGAAGGTGTTTCGATAAAATCAACTATATATTCAGCAGGCTGTTCGCCAAACCGCAACATTTGGTATGTTCGTAATTGAGGATTTTGGACAAGTCCTTGACCATCAAAAATATATCCTTCACTACTCGCAAAACTAAGGCCTAAATACATTCCGCCCCTCATTTGTTGAGCAGCTGTAGCTGGATTAATAATCGTCCCACCGTCCAAAACCGTAACTGCTTTTAACACTTTATACGTATAGTCATTTTTACTCCACTCCACCTCCACTGCTTGTGCACCTACAGACCACCATGGACCCGGTTTTCCAAAGCCTGTTTCCTTATCCATTGGCGTCAATCTTCTTTGAATATGCTTTCCAGTTCCAATGACCTGACCTTCAATAGCATGACCATTCGGGTACGTATATCCTAATGCTATATCTTTAATATTGACCCCGTACTCCGGATTTGGCTTCAAATAAACTCTTCCCCCACCTACATCCAGATCCTCTATAGAACATTGCATAGCAATAGAAGCTGTTTTTTTTAATTGAGCGATGGCATGGTCCGCGGCAGATATGACAGCCCTTCCAGCAAGGAAGGTTGTACTGCTTGCCACTGTACGCCACTGATGTGGATCATATTGTGTATTAAGCTCCATCGTCACATGAACTTTATCGATTTCCGTTCCTAGTTTTTCCGCAAGAATTTGTGCAAGTATCGTCTTAGTTCCTTGACCGAGTTCAATTGCAGCACAATTTAAATTCACGCTTCCATCTGCCTCAAATGTTAAAATGACTGCCGATTGAGCATTGGTTGCGGTCGTTGATGTTTTCCAAAATGAAGAGATACCCTTTGCTCGAATCTTCCCCGATTCCGTTTCAATTCGCTCTCCTTTATCCCATTCAATTAATTCTTTCGCGCGGTCGATGCATTTTTCAGCATCACCAATGTTATCGGCAGTTATAACTGCTTGAGTAGGAGATGTGTGGCCTGGTTTTATTGTATTTTGCTTTCTTAGCTGAATCGGACAAATATTTAGTTCTCTTGCTAGCATGTCCATCGTTCGTTCAACCGCAAAAGTGAGTTCAGGATGGCCATATCCTCTATACGAAGTCCCAAATGGATGATTTGTGTACATACAATAGGAATCACACCAAACATTTGGTATATGATAAGGACCTGTACAATCAAGCGCTGCAGCTCTCGTGATCCCTGCCGCTTGGTCTGTATAGGCGCCTGAATCAATCAAGTATGTATATTGACCTGCCACAAGCATCCCATCTTGAGTGGCTCCAAGCTTTACTGTTGCATCAAAGCCGATATGACAAGGAGCAGTGATCATATCTTCTTCCCTTTCATAGTCCAACTTTACAAGCTTGCCTCCGACCGATTTAGATGCAAGATAAGCAAGGGGTTCAAGCTGGACAGTCCCTTTCCCGCCAAATGCACCACCAACCATTGGCGCATGAACTATAATGTTTCCCACTTCAATATTGAAAAATTGATTCAATACTTTTTTAATAGTATAAGGCGATTGTGTTGTTGAATGGACGATCACTTTGCCTGCTGGGTTGATTTCAACCCTTGCACCCCGTGTTTCAAGTGCTGCATGGTCAGAAAGATTGAATGAAAAGTTTTTAGTAATTTTCACGTCACAACTATCCCATGCGGAAATAAAGTCGCCTTTCCTAATTTTTATATGGCTGCCTATATTCGTCCCTTGCACCGGGTACACATTGCTTATTATTTTCTGATATTGGCCTGAGTTTTCATGGACAAGCGGCGAGTCCTTTTGAAATGCTTGTTGGACTGAGTTCACAACAGGAAGCGGTTCATACTCTATTTTCACCTTTCCAGCCGCCTGTTTTGCTTGATATTCTTGATCCGCAACGACAATGGCTAATGGTTCGCCATGATAGCGGACTTTTTCAAACGCCAATGGAGGACGATCAGCTAAAATAGGTCCGATATGAAATGGAAAAACTTTACCAGTCACTATAGCACGAACACCCGGAACCTTCCAGGCCTCTTTTGTATCTATTGAAATAATTTTGGCATGTGCATGTGTACTCGTTACAAGCTTCGCATGTAAAAGCCCCGGCATTGAATAGTCCCCTAAATATCGAACTGTCCCCGCTGCTTTTTCAACCGCATCAATTCGTTGCACTGCCTTGCCGATATTCATATGCATTCGTCAGCCCTCCATTTTACCTCGTTACAATGATCATCGTATTTTCGTCGATTTCATATGCAGATGCATCCAAGATTCTTTCAAGACTCATACTTACTTTTTGCAAAGCGTCTGCATCTTTTACTATAAAAAATGGGGAACCCCCGCCATTAATAGTGCCTTGTTCTGTCACTACAACTGCCACAATCGAAGCTCCTTGCTCATCTGCCATATTTCACACTCCTTATTTTCTTTTTCCCTTATCCCCTTCGCTTGGAAGACGGATTGCACTATCAAGAACTGGAACATGCTCTAAAACGGTTTTAATTTGTTTAAAATCTTTTTCCTGAGGCATGATAAACAGCCCAAGCCTGCCATCGTCCATATTTCGCTTGGAGAGTGGGATAAAACTTGGTTCGCCTGAATCAAGATAACACCCTAGTACATTGGCTACATGATGCAGCATTGCTTGACGTTGTCCAAGATGCGATAATGTGACAATGCTATTTTCATTTTTAGGAGTAACGATGACTCCAACCGCTCTCTCCATAATGATTTTCCTATTAACTTTAAGCCCTACATTTTTAATATGGATATCTCCAACATATAAATTGGCTCCCTCAAAGCGAATTTCCCCTTCTGAAATGTCGGCAATCGCATTTAATAAAGTTCCGGACATATTGAACTTCACGATGAAAAGCATGGCAATTCCGCCTAGAATTCCAATCCATATATTAAAAACAGTTAATAAAGTTGTAATAAGAGCTGTAAACATCACTAAATAGTTCCGGCTTTCAAAAGCTTGAGCCATTCCTTCAATAAATGGTGTACCGCGCTTGACCAATTCACTGAGGTCCACCTGTTCAAGTGTATCTCTTTCCATCTTCCGAACCTCACGGAATTGAGTAGCGGCTAGTCCAAGAAAGGTAACTGCTGTCCAATTAGATTCAAGTACAGAAGGAACAGCAACTGCGCCAATAAAGGCAGCAATAAATCCAAATGATAAGTGAATAAACCTTCCTTGTGGATATGAAGGATATTGCCGAAAATCAGTACGTAATAAAACAAACCGGGAAATCGTGCCAAAAGCAACCCCAATCACAACCGATACTAAATAATTCATACTCCGACCCCTTAACTCTAATAATAGTTAGTATGGTAACCAATATTGGTAAATAATATGTTATGAGGATAGATTGGATGGGGAAAATATGAAGTAAAAAGAGTTCATGGAGGGGAAAAGCTATGGAGTATTTACATGACATACTCGACTCTTTATTTAACGACCGCGAGCACGCAGCCGTACTGGCTCAAATTATCAATATTGATGGTTCCTCTTATCGAAAAGAAGGAGCATGGATGCTTTTAAAAAAAGATGGTTCAAAAATTGGCGTGATTAGTGGGGGTTGTCTCGAAAGCGATTTGAAACATCGTGCAGAGCAGCTTTTTTCAACTGGTGGAGCGGAAATATTAAAGTATGATTTAAGCTCAGAGGACGATTTAGGCTGGGGCATCGGGGCAGGATGCAATGGGGTTGTAACGATATTATTGCGGGATGTTAATGATGGACTCCGTAAATCTCTTATGTTAATAAAAGAACAATTAAATAAAATGGAACCCATTCTTTATTTCCAATCATTGAAACACCTAGATCAAATATTATTTTTTAATACTAATGAGATACCTATAAAGTTTAAAAAAATTTTACAGAATATAAAGCTATTTTCTGAACAAGCTCGCCTCGAAACAATAGAAAACGAGCCTTTTTTCTTTCAAGTTATTTGGCCGAAACCGAATCTTTATATTATCGGAGCTGGTGAGGATGTACGTCCACTCGCCCATTTAGCGGCTGATACAGGATATTCAGTTCATATTGTAGATTGGCGTGAAGCATATTGTTCGGAAGACTTCTTTCCCTTTGCTGCATCACTCCTTATAGGTGAGCCTGACCAATTATTAAATGATATTTCATTTAGTAAGCTAGATTCGGTTATTATCATGACACACGACTTTCAGCGGGATCGCAAGGTATTACAACATATAAAAGAATTACAACTTTTTTATATTGGAATACTAGGCTCGAAAAAAAGAACAGAAAGATTAGTGGGTGGAGAAATTCCACATTGGCTTCATTCACCTATTGGTTTAAAAATAGGTGCTGAGGGACCAAAAGAAATTGCGATTAGCATCGTAGCAGAGTTGATTGATTCGCGGAGGAAGGTTATATGAAAATTGCAGGAATCTACCTTGCTGCGGGGAAAAGTTCCCGTATGGGAAAGAATAAATTGGCACTCCCACTTGGGAATGCTCCCCTTGGAGCGGTAGCCCTCGAGTCAGCTTTACAATCTTCCTTGGAAAAAATGTATATCATTACAAATTCATCTCAGAAATCGGTTTGGCTAGAATCCCTAATGAACCATGAAAAAGTCTCCATCCTTACGTGCCCTTTAGCATACCTAGGTCAATCAGAATCAATCAAGTGCGGCATTCGAAGAGCACAGGCCGAGGAATTTAATGCCGTTATGGTGTTACTTGCAGACCAACCATACATATCAATAAAAATAATTGAGGATATGATCCTTTATTTGGAAAATAATCCATCACTGCAATTTGTCGCAGCATCTAATCATGATATCATTAAGCCGCCGGTATTATTTTCGGCTTCAATGTATCCCGCTCTCTTACAGCTTCAAGGAGATAGTGGAGCTAAAGCTCTTTTACAAGCAAATGCAGGGAAAGGAAAAGTATTATCTTTTTCTAGTGCAAAGGCTTTTCTAGATATTGACACGAAGGATGATTATAATAGGCTTTTGAAAAATTGAGTTGAGGTTTGGAATTAATTAAAAAAGTAAAGATATAATAAAGGCTATCACTAAGAAAAAGCGGAGACGCCTCGCTCATAGGCTGCTTGCGCTGGACAGCAAAAGCCTAAATATAAAATACCAGACTGAAAAAAACTTATACTTTATTTAAACAATACAATGGGCTTACTTTGGGAGGAGAACAGCATGCAAAGAATTTCCAATGTTTTTTGGATTTCTGTCGTTTTACTTATGATTGCTGTCTTATTTGGAGTTATCGCGCCGAATCATTTTGAAAGCGCCACCTCTAACGTTGAGGCTTTTATTACCTCTCGTTTCGGATGGTATTATTTAATACTTGTTAGTGTCATTGTCATATTTTGTATATTTCTTATCTTTAGTCCAGTTGGAGCAATTAGATTAGGGAAAACGGATGAAAAACCGGAATATTCTAGACCATCGTGGTTTGCCATGCTTTTCAGTGCAGGGATGGGAATTGGCCTTGTATTTTGGGGGGCAGCTGAGCCCATTTCTCACTTTGCTGTATCCCCGCCATTGGCAGATCCAGGAACGGATCAAGCCTTAAAAGATTCAATGAGATTTACCTTTTTCCATTGGGGAATTCACGCATGGGCCATTTATGCTCTTGTGGGTCTATGTCTTGCCTATTTCAATTTTCGCAAGGACGAGCCTGGGCTTATAAGCGCGGCGCTTAGCCCCATTTTAGGTAAATATTCTAAAGGAAAAATAGCTGTTTTAATTGATATTATCGCAGTGACCGCAACCGTGATTGGAGTAGCCACAACATTAGGGTTCGGTGCCGCACAAATTAACGGCGGTCTTGCCTATCTCTTCGGCATTCCCAATACATTTTTCGTTCAAGTAATCATTATCATCGTTGTTACCATCTTATTTATAGCATCTGCATGGTCGGGTTTGAGTAAAGGAATAAAATATTTAAGTAATACTAATATGTTTTTAGCTGCTCTTCTAGTCGTACTTGTTTTTATCGTTGGCCCAGGATTGTTTATTTTAAATTTATTTACAGATACGCTGGGTGGGTACTTTCAAAATCTTATTTCCATGAGTTTTAGAATTGCACCCTTAAAACCGGAAAATCGTGAATGGATCAATGATTGGACTATTTTCTATTGGGCTTGGTGGATATCCTGGTCGCCTTTCGTAGGAATCTTCATCGCTCGCGTCTCTAAAGGACGAACCATACGGGAATTTTTAATTGGCGTATTGCTCCTTCCTTCCATCGTCAGTTTTATGTGGTTTGCTGTATTTGGAACGACAGCCATAAACGTGCAACAAATAGGAAATATAGATTTAACGAAATTTCCGACAGAAACAGTATTGTTTGCGGTATTTAGTGAATTGCCTTTCACATCACTTCTTTCAATCGTTGCAATCATATTGATTGGCATCTTTTTTATCACTTCCGCGGATTCAGCCACCTTTGTCCTCGGAATGCAAACAACCTATGGTTCTTTAACACCCCCAAATAGGGTGAAATTGACTTGGGGATTTATACTGGCTGCAATGGCTGCCATTCTTTTGTACAGTGGCGGACTGCAAGCATTACAGAATGCACTTATTATTGCAGCATTACCCTTTTCCTTTATCATGATTCTCATGATGTTCTCCCTATATAAATCGTTGGCCCGTGAAAAGAAAGAATTAGGTTTGGGCATTCGACCAAAGGAAATAAGAAAAAGGCATTAATCATTCCATAGCATGATAAAATAAAAATTTCCCGGCAGTCGCCCCTTACGGATCCGCCGGGAAATACTTATTTTATTTCTTTATACTCTCCACCATAAAACAATAAAGGGTCGCCATCTTGGATTCGCAGGTCCGTTACTTCTGCTATATAAAGCGTATGATCTCCTGCAATTACTGAATTTTGAACCGTGCATGTCATATTGACCAATGAATCTTTTATAACGTCCATGCCATTAAAAATATCGAAGCCTATCGTTCTTTCTTCTTTTATTTGACCGGCAAAGTATGCGGACAAGTCTTCCTGATGATTATTTAATATACTTATAGCAAAATTGCTGGATTCTTTTAGCAATTGATTCATTTGCGCTTTTTCTCCGATTGAAATGAGTATAAGCTTTGGATCTAGTGAAACGGACACAAAGGCATTTGCAGTCATTCCATGAACAATTCCATTAACTTTGGTCGTAATGACGGTTACACCTGTAGCAAATCTCCCCATTGCCGTTCTAAAAAGACGGTCATCCATTAAAACTACTCCTTTTTACTTTGAAATCTTTATTACTATTCTACCAAAGAAATGATGTATATGCTCAGTAAAGACTTCAGAAGAATGAAAACGCACTATTTGTGGATATATACCACCTAGTGCGTTTTCATGTCTATGCATCCATTTCTAAAAAAATTCTTTCTTGTACGACTTCTTCTTTTTTCGCTTCAATAAACAGAATTTGGTGTCCATCCAATTCTTTTACAGTAAACTGGAATCCATCTGAGTAAATACATTCCCCTTCAGATATATCAAAGTTTTTTGATAAAACCCAGCCACCAAGTGTATCAACTTCTTCATCTGATAATTCTGTTCCAAGCAAGTCATTGACTTCATGGACAAGAACCTTACCGCTAAATGAAAAGTGGTCCTCATCAATTTTAGTAATTTCCGCTATTTCATCTGTATCGAATTCATCGCGAATCTCACCAACAATTTCTTCGATAATATCTTCAACGGTTACAAGACCACTAGTTCCGCCGTACTCATCCAATAAAACAGCCATATGTGTGCGTTCCTGTTGCATTTTTACTAATAAATCATGGATTGGAATGGCATCAATAACGAGAATAACCGGCTTTAAAAATTGAGTGATCTTCATTTTAGATTCAGGTCCAGTATTTTTAATTTGGGCCATTAAAATATCTTTTATGTTAATAATTCCAACGATGTTATCCTTATCTCCTTCATATACTGGATAGCGAGTGAGCTTTTCCTTTTTAATCACTTTCATCCACTCATGAATATCATCTTCAGTCGATAAAGAAATCATTTCTGTACGCGGAACCATAATCTCTTTAGCAATACGATTATCGAACTTAAAAATATTATTGACATAAGTCAATTCAGTCTGATTGATTTCCCCACTTTTATAGCTGTCAGACAAAATGATACGAAGCTCCTCTTCCGTATGGGATTCTTCATGTTCCTTTACTGGCTGGAGACCAAACATTTTCACCATTAAACGGGCAGAGCCATTCAATAGCCAAATAAACGGAAACATGATTTTATAAAACCAAGTAATAGGTCTCGCGAAAAGCAAGGTAATCATTTCAGCTTTTTGAATCGCAACTGTCTTAGGTGCAAGTTCACCTACCACAACGTGTAAAAAGGTAATGACAGAAAACGAGATTACCACTGAAATAATCTTCGAAGCGGAAGCACCAATTTGCCATTTATCCAAGATAGGTTTTAGTATACTCATGATCGCTGGTTCACCTAACCAACCTATCCCTAATGCCGTGATCGTAATCCCAAGCTGGCAAGCTGATAAATACTCATCCATATGTGTCGTCACATGCTTTGCTGCTTTTGCCCCTGGCTTTCCTTCCTCAAGAAGCTGATCGATACGAGAACTTCTAATCTTAACAATCGCAAATTCTGTAGCTACGAAAAAAGCGGTTAAAACAATCAAAACTCCAATTAAAATTAAACTGACTATGTCCAAATGGTTCACCTTTCAATGAAAGGTGTACACCTCCTGTATTTTTAAATTGTCCACCTAACCTATGCATAGATAGACTAATATAAAGTAAATTATACTATTTAACTTATAAAGTGTATATTTTAAATTTATGTTAATTTTTTTAAAAGAAGAATGACCTTTTCTTTTTATCTGAAAAACTGTAAACTTATGAAATGTAGTGAAAGTGAGGTTTGAATGATGACAGTATGGGATATTATCGTGGCATTAATACTCGGTTTAGTAGAAGGCCTAACTGAATTTGCTCCTGTTTCTTCGACAGGACATATGATCATTGTTGACGATATGCTATTGAAATCAGCGGAAATACTTGGTTCCCCCGAAGTAGCTAACACATTTAAAGTGGTAATTCAGCTTGGTTCCATTATGGCAGTGGTCATTGTTTTTTGGTCCCGTCTTTGGAGTTTGGTAGGAATTAACGTTGGCGGGGCAATGGAAAAGTCACCATCTGAATCACGACTAAAACTGACACATGTTATTGTTGGGCTTTTACCTGCTATTGTACTCGGTTTTGCTTTTGAAGATTTCATTGATACGTATTTGTTTAGAATTGAAACGGTATTACTTGCGCTTATAGCTGGTTCTTTTCTAATGATTCTAGCTGACTGGAAATCAAAACAAACTAAAAATTATGAAGGTGCTTCATTAGATGAAATTACCTATAAGCAAGCATTTTTAATTGGCTTGTTTCAATGTATTGCTTTATGGCCGGGCTTCTCTCGTTCGGGTGCAACTATTTCGGGTGGGGTTCTTATGGGGCTAAGGCACCGTGCTGCAGCCGACTTCACATTCATAATGGCCGTACCGATTATGTTTGGAGCAAGTGCCGTGTCACTTGTTAAAAAACTCGACTTTATGACTGCCGATGTCATTCCATTTTTTATTGTTGGTTTTGTTAGTGCATTTGTGTTTGCTTGGATTTCAATCCGCTTTTTCTTAAGCCTAATCAGCCGGATTAAATTATTGCCATTTGCAATTTATCGGATTGTACTAGCTATTGTTTTGGGGATCGTTTATTTTAGTGTGATTTAACAAGAAAAGCTCCAGCGCCTGTTCAGGATAGGCCTGGAGACTGAAAAGGCGTGCCTATAATCCAAAATAGGCAGCCTTTTTATTTGATTGTATGTCAGGTGATATCCTTCGCTTATGTCTCCCTATCTTCCAATTCCATCTTTATTTTTTCATGCACCTTTTTTTCAGCCTTTTCAACGTGGACATCCTTTATTTTACGTCTTGGCTTAGGGTGGAACCACTCTAAATGACCGTTACGGATCAAGCCTTTAAATTCTTCTCCTTCAATATTTAATTTAAATAGATGAGCCTCATGGGCTTGATTTTCAAACATTGGTTCTACTTCGATTCCATCTAAGTCTTCTACAACTTCATTTTCACTTAACAGCCTGTAGATCTCTTCCTCAATCCATTTTAAATGGTCATCCTCAAGATCTTGTTTTGGGTGGGGATGCAGCCATTGTATTTTTCCTTCGTGAAAATTCCCTTCATAATCTTTTCCGTCAATTGACAAGTTAAAACGATGACGTTCATATGTACGGTCCTCATAAATCGGTTCCACTTTAAAATCATCAACCAATGCAAACACCTCCACTTTATGTTTAGGAAACTTTTCTAAAACGAGCTAATACTTTCTAAGAAAACTTGGTTTCTTCCCATGCCATTCTTGACTAATTAAATGATGACAGGCTGAAAAAATCCGTTCAATCATTTGAGTCGAGTTTGCCATTACACGAATGACGATTCCTTTAGTAAAAAGGTTTGTCAGTCCTGCTTTATAATCGCCGGGTTCTTGGTCGATTACATCATATAATTGTTCCAAAAGGCCAGAGCTTGCTTGATCACCAACAATGATAAAAGATCCCATATGCGTATATCCTTCTAAAAAACCGATTCCATTCATCGGCCATTCCTTCGGTTTTAAGTGAATATGATCAAAAACAATCAATTCATCGTCAAGATAGATTTCATTTAGAAGCCTTAGCGAATGATAGCTGAAATGCTGTCCCTCCGGCGACCAGCCCGGCGTCAGAATATCCGCATAAAGAAAAGATGCTCCTCTTTCCATGTGAATAATATTCTTTTGAACATATCGGGCATCTTTGTAAGCAATTAATGGATCCGGTAAATATTCCATATAACTACCTTTTTTTAAATATATTTCAGTTTCTTGATAGGCATGTTTTAACGGTGTTTTATAAACTTTCGTAGCCGATTGCGTCGTTAGTGTAATCTTTGAGTGATCATCAAGCGTTACGCGCAATCGATAAGTATCTCCGTCCAAATATCCGCCGCCCGGATTAAGTAAATAATAACAAGGTTGATTAGATTGATTGTGATAAACCGGCCGCATGATTTTAAATGCCCCCCGAAAGTAGACATTCTTCGTGACCGTTTTCCCTTGACGATCCTCCGCGTCTAGCTCGAGGATTCCAGTCCAATTAGGCATCTTTTGCCAATCCTTTTAAAAATACATGCTCCCTTATCCATTCAATCACTTGATTAAGCCCCGTGTTATCTTTTAAGTTTGTAAATACGAATGGTTTGTTCCCTCGAAAGGTTTTTGTATCGGATTCCATTACTTTCAGGCTTGCACCAACGTATGGAGCTAAATCTGTTTTATTAATAATGAATAAATCCGATTTGATCATCCCTTGTCCACCTTTACGAGGAATTTTTTCACCTTGAGCAACATCAATAATGTAAATGGAGAAATCAACTAATTCTGGACTAAATGTAGCTGCTAGGTTATCGCCGCCGCTTTCCACAAAAATCAGCTCCACGTCCTCATGTCTTTCCTGCAATTCTTCTATCGCCGAGGCATTCATTGATACATCTTCGCGAATGGCGGTATGTGGACAACCACCCGTTTCTACACCAATGATTCGGTCTTCAGGCAAAACACCATTTTGCACTAAAAATTTAGCATCTTCTTTCGTATAAATATCATTTGTTATGACAGCCATGCTGATTTCCTCGTTCATGTACCTCGTTAACTTTTCGATAAGCAGTGTTTTACCTGCGCCAACAGGTCCACCTACGCCAATTTTGATGGGTTCCATTTCTGCCACTTCCTTTTTTAGTTAATATTTACTCAAGACATAAAAATCCGTATATTTACACGCTCATGGCGCATTTGCGCAAGTTCAAGCCCCGGCGAGACAATTCCAAAGTCATCCATATCCAGTTGATTTATCTTCTCAACTGCACCCGTTAAAGTTTTTTGAAATGAGTGGATAATCCGTTGTCCTGCCGTCTGCCCTAATGGAATGGCACGCACCCCGTTTTGGACAAGGTTGACGATGGAAGAATATAAATAATAGGAAATAGATTCTTCCATTTTTACTTGTAAAAAATGGCCAACCATTGTAAAAACAATGGCTGGATGACCGTATGATTGATGATCCTTGATGCGCTTCCGGTAGACGCTCAATACTGGGGCATCGTATAGTTTTTCAGTCATTTTTAACATTTGATCACCAATACGCTGAGTGCCCTCTCTCGTTTCGCGGGCAAGACTTTGTACTGTTAAAAGACGGTCTAGCTTCCAAACCTTTTCAAGATCATTTGCATCAAGTGCCTCATAGACAAGTTTTGCTGCAAGTCCATCTGAATAGACGAGCTGTTCATTCAAGTATACTTGCAGCCATTCAGAAAATGTCTCTTCATCATGGACACTGCCTTCCTGAATATAACTTTCAAGACCAAATGAATGACTGAATGCCCCAGTCGGAAAATTGGAATCACATATTTGGAACAACGATAATACATTATGCTCCATGACTATGACCAATATGGCGAAAGGCCTGAGTCACCTTTCGTTCCTCGCGATTAAAGGGAACATCCAAATCCCGTAATAATTCTTCAACGAGGTAATCATATTGGATGAGCATTTCATCAGCTTCAAATTGCGCAGGAAGATGACGGTTCCCTAGCTGGTGTGCGACGGTCCCCATCTCATGGATGTTTCGCGGACGAATAATTAATAAATCATCCACTAACACATCGATAACAATCATATTATGATCGTCCATATAAAGAATATCACCGGCTTTTAATTCGCGGTTTTCCTTTAATCGAATACCAAGCTCCCGACCATGATCGGTCTTTACACGCTGAATTCGTTTGACTAAATCGGCACTCTCCAAAAACACCTTTTCCTGATGGCGACCATTCAGTTCATCTTTACTCAGTTGGTTAATATTTGTCACGACTTTTTCTATAATCACTTTTATCACCTCAAAATAAGAAATAACGTTGTCCGATCGATACTGTATCAACTGGATCACATGTAATTTTCTCGCCATTTATACTCACTTCATATGTCTGTGGGTCAACATCAATATCTGGTGTTTCAGAATTAAGCTTCATATCTTTTTTCGTTAGCTTGCGGATCCCTTTTACCGGATAAACGATTTTTTCTAAGCCAAGCTTTTCTTGTATTTGGTCATTAAAAGCCGCTTGCGAGACAAAGGTGATTGAACTCTTTGCAAGTGCTTTACCAATTGACGCATACATTGGTCGATAAATCATTGGTTGTGGGGTTGGTATGGTTGCATTGGAATCACCCATTAGACTGTAAACCGCTAAGCCGCTTTTTAGAATCATTTCCGGCTTCGCTCCAAAAAATCTAGGATCCCACAAAACAAGATCCGCCACTTTTCCAACTTCAATGGATCCAACATAGTCAGAAATTCCATGCGTAATAGCTGGATTTATCGTGTACTTGGCAATATAACGTTTAGCTCTATTATTATCTGCATAGTCGGCATCGCCTTTCATCGTACCTAATTGTTTCTTCATTTTATCGGCAGTTTGCCAAGTGCGCAGGGTCACTTCACCCACTCGCCCCATAGCCTGAGAATCGGAGCTTGTCATACTAAATACTCCCATATCTTGCAGAATATCCTCGGCGGCAATGGTTTCGCTTCGAATCCGCGAGTCGGCAAACGCTATATCTTCTGGAACAGACGGATTTAAGTGATGACAAACCATTAACATGTCAAGGTGCTCATCAATTGTGTTCACCGTATACGGCAAGGTAGGATTTGTTGAAGATGGCAGCACATTCATCATGCCTGCTGATTTAATTAAATCTGGAGCATGTCCACCGCCGGCGCCTTCTGTATGATACATATGAATCACTCGGTCTTTGATTGCTTTCATCGTATCTTCAAAAAATCCACCTTCATTCAATGTATCCGCATGAAGCGCGATTTGAACATCGTATTTATCAGCAACTCTTAACGAATGATCTAATGAGGAAGCCGTCGCGCCCCAATCCTCATGAACCTTCAAGCCGATGGCACCTGCAAGGATCTGCCTAGCCAACGGTTCTTCCGTTGCAGCATGGCCTTTCCCCGTTAACCCAACATTAATAGGAAGTCCTTCAACCGCCTGCAGCATTCGGTGAATATTCCATTCCCCCGGAGTTACAGTAGTAGCACGGGACCCGGCACCGGGACCCGTTCCTCCTCCTATCAATGTAGTCGTGCCAGCTGTAAGTGCGACAGGAACTTGTTCCGGATTAATAAAATGGACATGCGTATCTATAGTGCCTGCTGTAACAATTTTTCCTTCTCCGGCGATGACTTCTGTAGAAGCACCTATTACAATATCGACATTATCCATTATTAATGGGTTTCCACTTTTACCAATCCCACTAATTTTTCCATCACGAATGCCAATATCCGCCTTATATATTCCTGTATAATCCAGAACGATGACATTCGTAATAATCGTATCTGGGACGCCGTCACCACGTGTCACGAGCGGATGCTGTCCCATTCCATCACGAATCACCTTTCCTCCGCCGAAAACAACCTCTTCACCATAAGTGGTAAAATCCTTTTCGATTTGTATAAATAAATCTGTATCTGCCAACCGAACTGAATCACCAGTAGTCGGACCGTACATCCCCGCGTACTGCTCCCTTGACATTTTAAAACTCATTTTGACTCCTCACTTTCCAATGGTCCATCTACTTTATTATTAAACCCATATACTTTTCGTTCACCTGCATAATCGATGAGTTCAACCTCTTTTTCATCCCCTGGTTCAAAACGAACAGCAGCACCAGCTGGAATATTCAATCGTTTTCCATATGCTTCATTACGATTAAACTTCAATGCCCCATTTACTTCATAAAAATGAAAATGCGAACCGATTTGTACAGGTCGATCACCTGTATTCACAACGGTAAGCTTTGAATTTATTCTATTTTCATTGCAAATAATTTCTTCTTCTCTTAACTGATATTCACCAGGAATCATCTTTCATTTCACTCCTTTAACTATTAACGTATTGGATTATGTACTGTAACGAGTTTTGTTCCATCTGGAAAGGTCACTTCTACCTGGACATCGTCAATCATTTCAGGAATACCTTCCATTACATCGTTGCGCGAAAGTATAGTCGCACCATATTCCATCAATTCAGCAACAGATCTCCCATCTCTCGCCCCTTCCATAATTTCATACGTGATCAATGCCATTGACTCAGGGTGATTTAACTTAACTCCTCTTTGCTTCCTGCGTTTTGCAAGATCTGCAGCAACTACGATTAGAAGCTTGTCTATTTCACGGGGTAATAATTGCATGCTATTTTCCTCCTTTGAAATTAGTAAAAAGCATCTCCATATTCCAGATGTTTGAAACGTTAACAAATGGAGTAAAATTTTATATTTATTTTTAAAAAAACAAAAAAAGCGCCCAACCCCTTCAGGTTAAGCGCTTTAAGCCGTTCTCAGTATCTTTATTAAATCCACAATGAAAATAATCCCTCAGAAAAGCCTAAATTATACATATAGTATAATCCAAAGACCGCACTGATTACTCCTGTTGCAATCGTTAAAGAACGATTCATTCCACTTCGTCCCTTACTTAGTACGAATGGAATTCCGATAATGGTCGTAAATAATAACATACCAAGGATTGTTCCTAATCCAAAAATAAGTATATATAATGCACCCTGCCATACATTTCCAACAGTACTCATCGTTAACAGGATCATCGCAGCACTGCCTGCAAGTCCATGAACAAGTCCAATAAATAATGACTTATAATAGGATAATGAGTTCCGTGCACTTTCTTCCTTATTAAACGATCTATGTACATGTGCCCCTTTTTTATATGACAGGATACTGGCGATTCCTAAATAAACAAGCATAATACCAACAAGAAACTCCAAAGACATCGCCCATTTATCAGATATATCGTTTTTTATTAATATGAGTATAATTCCTATTATAAATAAAGTTGCGGTATGTCCAATTCCCCAAAAAACTCCTGCCAATGTAGCTTGCCATAATTTCTTGCTTCTACTCGCAATCGTGGATACAGCAATAACATGATCTGGTTCAATCGCATGTTTTACTCCAAGTACAAAGCCAATGGACAAAATGGATAATAACGCAACGCTCATAAATATCCCTCCTAAATGAGTTGTTCTCTTATTTAGTATTCAACAAAAGAAAAAGTATGTACAATTATGTAGGGCTATAAGATCTTACCGCCGAAAAAAGCAGACTGGCAATTTTAAAACGGGGGCAGCTTTTTTATTTATTTGTAGGCGCTTTAATCGGACAACATCTGCGTCTTTTGCCTTGGCTCGGGCACTTTGAACGATTCAATCGGACAACTTTGGTGCCTTTTGGTTGAGAACTGGCACTTTGAACGGCTCAATCGGACAACTTTGATGCCTTTTGATTGAGAACGGGCACTTTGAACGATTCAATCGGACAAGCTTGATCCCTTTTGATTGAGAACGGGCACTTTGAACTGTTCAATCGGACAGCTTTGATGCCTTTTGATTGAGAACGGGCACTTTGAACGATTCAATCGGACAACTTTGATGCCTTTTGATTGAGAACGGGCACTTTGAACGATTCAATCGGACAAGCTTGATGCCTTTTGATTGAGAACGGGCACTTTGAACGGTTCAATCGGACAGCTTTGATGCCTTTTGATTGAGAACGGGCACTTTGAACGATTCAATCGGACAACTTTGATGCCTTTTGATTGAGAACGGGCACTTTGAACGGTTCAATCGGACTGCTTCTGTGTTTTTTGCTTGGGCCCGGGCTCTTTGAACGTTGGAACTCTTCATTGTGCCCTTCTGTCTTATTTTTCTGCGTATAAGGTCACGATGAACCGCTCATCGTAACCCCACGACTTATTTTTTCACTACCAAGGTCACGATAAACTTTATAACATTACAACCAATTCTTCAAAAATGCCTTCACCTCGTACCTCATATCTGCTGTTTCAAAGTGGCCGATATTATATCGAAGTAACTTCCAAGCTTCCGGTGCACCTTGTTCCTCATAAACTATTTTTAAATTTTCATCGATGATATCAAGCCCTTTAGGAGGTGTTAAGCGGTCATAGTTTCCTGCGAGACTAAGATGAGGGCGTGGTGCTATCAAAGCATTAATCTCAGAAGCTGTAAAATGTTTGAGCAATTTGGGTACGTAATAATATATTCCATGACCCTCCAGTCCACGACTTTCTATTAAAGACTGAAAATCGCACAAACCGCATAAATCCACACATACTTTTATTCGGGGGTCTAGTGCCGCGAGCCACCATGACATCGTGCTTCCCATCGATATCCCCATTGTGCCAATTCTATCTTTATCAACATCAGGACGGGATGTAACGTAGTCCACCGCTCGCAAACTATCATAAACCATTTTCCCCCACATCACTTGTCCTTTCCAAAGCATTTCTTTAAATATTTCACCTTCAGTTCTCCCTCTGCGTTGACCGAAACCCCATGCATCGATACTTAGCACGGCATAACCCATCTTCACTAACTCCTCAGCATAAGGAGGATTTTGCAAATACACATTTCCTTTAATTAATTCTTCCTTCCCATGATCATAAAAGCCCCCATGGGAATGATTAAAAATAATAGTCGGAAATGGACCATCACCTGTTATTGGCCGCACAAAATAAGCAGGCACTACTTCCTCTCCATTTAAATCTAGCTGCCATTCTTCTAAAATGTAATGGGACAACCGCTCCTCTTTTAGTTTTTTTGATGAAATTGGCTGCGTTCGCGGCGGAAGATCACCAAGCAATTCGTATAGTTCTTCCCGACGTTTTTCCATTGTCATCTGAATCATCTCCTATGTTAAAATTATGATTAATATAAAAGGTTCGGCAACAAACTCATGAAGTCCTGCATTTTATCAGGCCATTAAATGTTCGAGAGCAGGTGCATTAAAATTGAAACAGATTACCTTTTCTCCACTCGGTGACACGGCCATTCTCATAGAGTTTGGAGATAACATTAATTTAGAAACAAATAAACGAATTTTAAATATGAAACAAGCCATATTAAATCAGCCATTTTCAGGATTTATAGAAGCGGTTCCTGCCTATACAACTTTAACTTGTTTTTACGACCCGACATCAGTTGGGACAGATTTTCCCTATGAAACTGTAAAAAAGGAACTTGAACAGAGAATTGCTAATCTTCCTATTTCAAGCAGCCAAAATGAAAAAGTCATTGAGATCCCAGTGTGCTACGAAGATGATTATTCTATGGACTTAGATTTTGTTGCCTCCCAAAATGGATTGACCAAAAAAGAAGTGATTAACATTCATAGTGAGACGTTATATCATATATATTTTTTGGGATTCGCCCCAGGTTTTCCTTTTTTAGGTGGGATGAATGCAAAAATTGCAACGCCGCGCCGAACGAGTCCACGATTAAAAGTTCCAAGAGGGGCGGTTGGAATTGCTGGTGGACAAACTGGCGTCTATCCTTTTGAAAGCCCTGGTGGGTGGCAAATCATCGGAAGAACGCCAGTACAACTTTTCAATCCTAGAGCGATGCCGCCTTCCTTGCTTTTACCAGGGGATAAAGTTCAATTTTTTCCTATCAGCAAACAGGAATTTGATACATGGGAGGATAAGAATGACTCTTAACATCATTAAAAGTGGAGCATTTACAACCATACAAGATCTTGGGAGAAGTGGATGGCAGGCCTCCGGGGTGCCAGTTGGAGGCACAATGGACAAAACTGCAGCCCGGCTTGTAAACATCCTCCTAGGTAACGATGAAAATGAAGCTGTACTGGAAATGACTCTTATTGGTCCTACTATCCAGTTTAATGGAAGTGCGGTCATCGCTATTTTTGGTGCAAATATGTCACCAAAAATAAATGGACAAGCCATTAAATCTAGAAGGCCAATTCAAGTACATAAAGGTGATATCATTACATTTGGCACCGCCTCCTTAGGCGTTCGAACTTATTTGGCTGTTAAAGGAGGATTTTCTATTCCTGACATCCTTGGCAGCAAAAGTACAAATGCCATGGCTAACATGGGGCGTCCGTTAAAAACTGGCGATATTATTCCGATTAATTATTCATATTCAGTAAAAAACTTTTCATGGGGCATGTCTTTTAAACTCGAAAATTATCTTCATGATCAACAAACGCCTTTTCATTTCATAAGAGGGCGTCAATACGATCTATTTACAGCCGAATCGCAGCAAGCATTTATAGAGTCCGATTTTAAAGTAACTTCTAACTCAGATCGAATGGGTTATCGCCTGACAGGTCCCAATCTATGTACAGAACAAAAAGTTGAATTAATTACAGAAGGAACGACCTTTGGCTCAATTCAAGTTCCACCAAACGGAGAACCGATTATTTTAATGGCAGATCGGCAACCGACAGGAGGATATCCGAAAATCGGTGAAGTTATAAGCTGCGATCTTCCAAGATTAAGCCAACTCCGTCCGGGAGAACCTATTCGCTTTCAAGAAATTTCATTAAAAGAAGCACAACGACTTATTATTGCAGAAGAAAGAGAACTGAAGGAAATGAAGGCTGTTTGCCTATTAAAATGGAGGGATATTCAAAATGAAAAAAGTAGATTTGAACTGTGATATTGGAGAAAGCTTTGGACAATATACGCTAGGCAATGACGAAGAAATCATGCGCTATATTTCATCGGCAAATATTGCTTGTGGTTTCCATGCAGGCGATCATTCGACAATGAATAAGACCGTGAAACTAGCACTTGAAAATAGCGTGAGTATTGGAGCTCATCCGGGATTTCCTGATCTCCAAGGGTTTGGTCGCAGAAATATAACTGTTTCTCCTGAAGAAGCTTATGAAATCGTGCTCTATCAAGTTGGAGCTTTAAGCGCATTTGTAAAAGCACAAGGCGGTTCTTTACATCACGTTAAACCGCATGGGGCTTTATACAATATGGCTGCTGTTAATGAAATTCTTGCCAGCGCGATAGCGAATGCCGTCTATCATTTTGATCCACAACTTATTTTATACGGATTAGCGGGCAGTGAATTAATTAAAGCCGGTGAAAAAATAGGACTTACGACCGCAAATGAAGTATTTGCCGATCGTACATACCAATATGACGGCACTCTTACCCCAAGATCTTACCCGAATGCCCTTATTACAAATACGGACGAAGCCATTTCGCAAGTCATCAAAATGGTGAAGGAACAAAAAGTCACTTCGATAGAGGGAACAGATATTAACATAAAGGCAGATACGATTTGCATTCACGGAGATGGTGCACATGCTTTAAGTTTTGCTAAGAAAATTCATGAAGCATTATCAAAAATTCAATAACATTCTAGATTGGGTACATATTACAATCCTCCCTTTTCCTAGTCTCTCCGCCATTTTCCAAGCATACATTAGTCATATGACCAGTTAGGGGTGGTTCAATGATTATTTATGTAGTAAAAAGAGGAGATACATTATGGAGTATTGGAAACCAGTATGGGGGCACTGCCCAGCAAATTGCAACCGCAAATCAATTACCTAATCCTAATAAGCTATTAGTAGGCCAGTCTCTAGTCATTCCAATCGGAGCGACACAACACGTTGTCCGTAGCGGAGAAACACTTTGGCAAATTGCACAAAAATATGGCGTTCCCATTCAATCCATCATTCAAATGAATCATTTAACAAATGCTTCAATGCTTAATGTAGGAATCGAGCTAATCATTCCCGCGAAAACGTATGTTGTCCAAGCTGGAGATACGTTAGGTAATTTAGCGCAACGCTTTGGAACGACCGTCCGGGAAATCATGAGAACAAATCATCTCTCGCAGCCAAATATTTTAATAGGAACTCGCTTAACAATCCCTTTTCCAAAACCAATCATTGATGTAAATGCCTACATTATCAATATGGGGGAAACAGGTGGAAGTGAGGTTCGTGAAGTCGGAGAACATTTAACGTATATGTCCCCTTTTGGTTATATCATGCAAGCGGATGGAGGGCTTTCATCTATCCGGGACGAACAGGCCATTCAAGCAGCGAGAGAAACAAATGTCGCTCCCATCATGTGCATCACCAACTTCACCTTCCAAGACCCAGGCACAACACTTGCCCATACGATTCTATCAAACGTTCAGCTTCAAGAACGCCTTCTTACTAATGTCATTAATATGATGAAAGCAAAGGGCTATCGTGGTTTAAATATTGATTTTGAAAATGTTCGCCAAACAGACCGTGAGTTATATAATCAATTTTTACAGCGGGCCGTCAATCGACTTCATCCATTAGGCTATTTTGTTTCAACCGCAGTGGCACCAAAAACGAGCAGTGAACAAAAGGGTTTGTTATACGAAGCCCATGATTATGCAGCTCATGGAAGAATTGTCGATTTCGTTGTTCTTATGACGTATGAATGGGGATACCGATTTGGCCCGCCTCAGGCGATCTCACCCATTAATCAAATTCGCCGCGTCATTGATTATGCCATAACCGTCATTCCAAGAAATAAAATATTTATGGGTTTCCAATTATATGCTAGGGATTGGCTGCTCCCACATGTAAAAGGGCAAGAAGCGGAAACTTTTGATATGCAAGAAGCGATCCGACGGGCAGATAAATATAACGCTTCGATTCAATACGACCGAATTACACAAACACCGTTTTATCGTTATACAGATGAGCAAGGCAGGCAGCATGAAGTTTGGTTCGAAGATGCCCGCAGCGCTCAGGCAAAGTTTGATTTAGTAAAAGATTACGGCCTGCGCGGCATCAGCTATTGGGTACTTGGATATCCATTCCCGCAAAATTGGCTATTGCTTGGGAATAATTTTATCGTTCGAAAAGTGTAAAAGCCGAGACAATTTTGTTTCGGCTTTTTATTATTGATACAATAGTATCTGACTGAAAAATATACCAAACTATATCGGAGGTTTGAAAATGGAGCATGTTTTTCAACAGGGACAGGATTCTAATGCCCCTACCTTCCTTCTACTTCACGGAACAGGCGGGACAGAACACGATTTAATCAATATTGGAAAAATGATTTCTCCCGACTCCTCTCTACTTGGAGTGAGAGGCAATGTACTTGAAAATGGCATGCCGCGTTTTTTCCGTAGATTAGCAGAAGGAGTCTTTGATGAGGAAGATTTAGTGTTGCGCACGGAAGAATTAAAAGGATTTTTAGATGAAAGTGCAAAGGAATATCAATTTGATCGGAATAATGTGGTGGCTATAGGATATTCCAACGGTGCCAATATAGCAGGAAGCTTATTATTTCATTATAAGGCTAGTTTAAAAGCAGCTATACTTTTCCACCCCATGGTACCTAGGCGTGGCATCGAGCTTCCCGACTTAAGCGGAACATCCGTTTTTATAGGTGCGGGTAAAAATGATCCGCTTTGCCCTCCTCAAGAATCAGAGGATTTAAAGGAACTATTGCAAAATGCCGGCGCACAGGTCCAGCTCCATTGGGAACATCACGGTCACCAGCTGACTCGAAGTGAAGTAGAAAAAGCGGC
This sequence comes from Lederbergia panacisoli, assembly GCF_024626525.1. Classification (GTDB taxonomy): domain Bacteria; phylum Bacillota; class Bacilli; order Bacillales; family Bacillaceae_C; genus Lederbergia; species Lederbergia panacisoli. The sequence goes on along the minus strand of NZ_JANJGU010000004.1, from coordinate 123,909 downwards.
GGAGTGGTTTTTGACTATATAAGTCCTTAGGTGGACAAATACATCTGCTTTTTCACAATTCTGTCCGGCATCGATCTTTTGATGGACAAAGTCATCTGTTTTTTCATTATTTTGTCCATCACCGATCCTTTGATGGACAAAAGAATCAGCTTTTTCCTAATTCTGTCCATCACCGACCTTTTGATGGACAAATGTACTTACTTTTTCACAATTCTGTCCAGCATCGAATCCTTGATAGAAAAAGTGATCTTATTTTTTATCAACTCTGTCCAGCACCCGTTCGTTGAGCGACCATTCCCGTATCTATCATACTTTCTGTCCAAGTTTAAGAACCTAGAATAATCTACATCAGTTTTAATATAAAAATCCCTCATTCATCCGTTATGCAGCGGAATCAATGAGGGATTTTTATGTCGAGCTACAGCGCCTATCAACTAGCAAACTTCTTGGCATTTTACCTAGGATAAGTCAACATCGACTCGTCCCTCGCCGTGTTTCCTTTATCTCTGCCCGCGGCGCCGAAGTTTTTACGTCGATGAGCAAGGCGCTCCCGCTTTTCTAGTTATCTTTCATTATTGTTATATTGATAGTCTTCTGGATTCACCGGAACAAATCCTTCCGGTTGATAAAATCTCAGTAAATCTTTTGTGACGATCCGGTCTGATATTTCCAATTTCTCTTTGGTAATATGATCGGATGATTCACAAGCCTGTATATCCAATTCTTCTCCTGTATCTGTTGAATAGCAGTTTCCATTCACTTGCGTTACTTCAGGTGAAACAAAGTCTCCATTGCGGAAAGGAACCAATTCCTTATATTCAGAAGATAGGATGTCATTCCCTATTTGTAAATAATCATTCGTATTGACACCTAATAAATGAAGGACAGTAGGCATGACGTCTACTTCTCCACTATATTTATGAATGACTTTACCTTGTTGTCCAGGTACATGAATAAAGAGCGGCACTCTTTGCAGCTGGGCATTTTTAAATGGTGTGATTTCTTCTCCCATCACCTGGGCCATTGCATCATTATGGTTTTCTGAAATTCCGTAATGATCTCCGTACATCACTATTACTGTATTGTCATACAAACCAGAAGCCTTTAAATCATTGAAAAATTGCTCCAACGCTTGATCCATATAGTTGGCGGATTGAAAGTATTGATTCACTACTTTATCGCCAAAATCACCAGCTGGGAAATACGTATCCCCTTCGTCCATTTTGAACGGGAAGTGATTCGAGAGCAATATAAATTTCGAATAAAACGGTTGTGGCAATGATTCCAATAAAGGCATTGATTCTTCTAAAAATGGTTTATCCTTCATCCCATAGTTCTTAACATTTTCCGGAGTCATGCTGTAATAAGTTGCATCGAAAAATTGATCAACACCAAAGGCCTTATACATTTCATTCCGGTTCCAAAATGTTTTATAGTTTCCATGGAAAGTGGCGGATGTATATCCCATTGGTTTCATGATAGCAGAACCTGACTGGTAAGTGTTTTGCGCTTTATTAATAAAAACAGACCCTTGTGATAAAGGATATAAAGAATTCTCCATCATGAACTCTGCGTCGGATGTCTTGCCTTGTCCCGTTTGGTGAAAAAAGTTATCGAAATAATAAGCTTCACCAGTACGAGCCAGTGAGTTTAAAAATGGTGTAACTTCCTGTCCGTCCAATTTGTAATCAATGATAAAAGACTGCAGCGATTCAAGCGAAATATAGATAACATTCATCCCTTTTGCCTTACCAAAATAGTCAGTATTCGGTTTAGCAAAATTTGCTTTTATATTATTTTCAATCTCTGTTAAATCATCGCTGCTCGCAAACGTTCTTTGAATCGATGATCTTGTACTTTGAATTCCATCATAAATCGAAAAGTTATTAATCCCCAAATATTTTACGATATAGTTGCGGTCAAAAGATCTTGTAAGCAATTCAGGACGATCCGCTTCAGCTAAAGATAAATTAACCATAAAGATGGCAATAGCTGCGACAAGAGGTACTAGTGCAACTTTCCTATTTGAACGAGCCTTCAAAGAAATGACTTTAAAAGCAAGCAATAATACGAGAATGATTGTATCGGTAAAATAAAAAATATCTAATGGCGACATCAATGAAAGAGCACTTTCTGATTGGCCTCCATTTACTTTTAGCTGCGAAATGACCGGCAACGTAATAAAGTCATCAAAAAACCGGTAATACACGACATTCGCATATAGCCAAAAGGACATCAAAAATTCAATTCCAACTAATATCGCTCCCCACCGTTTCTTCTTACTCAAAAAAGATAATCCGAGAAAGAACAATGCGGAACTGATTGGATTAATGAATAGCAAAAACTGTTGCAATTCATTATCGATTCCTAAATTAAATTCTATTCTATACGTTATATACGTTTTAATCCAAAAGAGGAAAACAGCTACTAGGAAGAATTGGAAGTTTTTGTCATGAAGACTTACTTCTAATTTTTTAAGTCTTTCCAACTAAAACACTCCTTACTTTAAATTTCAAAACAACGTAAATATTATACTGCTAATTTCAAAAAAATCCAGAGGAAAAGGTTGGATTTAAAATTATTTTACTAAAACATGCTGTTTTCGTGCACCTTTTCACCTTAATGTCAACTGAATGTTAAATATGAAAAATTTTAGCCAAACTTGATACACGTCAAGGAAGTGAGTCAAGAACGATTTTATAATGAAGACAGAAACAAACCAAAAATCATTTAGGGGGCGGTTTACATGACCACGATAAAATTTCAATTGGAAACTCTTTCTTGTCCTTCATGCATAAAAAAAATTGAAACAGCTTTAAAAAAACAAAAAGGTGTAAAAGAAGCGAAAGTATTATTTCATTCAAGCAAAGTAAAAACGGAATATGACGAAAACCTTGTAACAGCAAAAGAATTAAAAGAGACGATTATAAAACTTGGTTACCCCGTCTTAAAATAGGAGTGATGAAAATGACGAAGAAGATTAAAACAAATATAGCTGTTGCGACAGGAATTCTTCTTTTAGCAGCGTTTGTCTTTCATCTTATTGGATTCGGTCAGATAAAAGACATGCTCCTAATCTTATCAACCATTATAGCCGGAATTCCAATTATTATGAAATCTATACAATCTTTACGAATGCGGGTCTTTAGTATTGAGCTTCTCGTCTCTATCGCCATTATTGGTGCACTATTTATTGGAGAGTATGTAGAATCAGCCGTTGTCTCTTTCCTCTTTTTATTCGGAGCTTATCTGGAAGCAAGGACATTAGAAAAAACAAGAATGTCTATCAAAAATTTAATTGATATGGCTCCCCTTGAAGCCACCATTCTTAGAAACGGTGAAATGGTCCGTATCGGAGTAGATGAAATTGAAATACGAGATCACGTTTTTATTCAATCCGGTGAAAAAGTGGCGGTAGATGGCATAGTTGTGGCAGGCAGCGCTTTTATAAATGAAGCGACAATTACGGGAGAAGCACAGCCAGCCAGTAAAAAGCTAAAAGATAAAGTATATAGCGGAACAATCGTAGATAACGGCTATATTGAAGTAATCGCCGAAAAGGTTGGCGACGACACAACTTTCGCAAAGTTGATCGAGCTAGTGGAAGAAGCTCAAGAATCGAAGACAAAAACGGAAAAATTCCTTGAAAAGTTTGCGAACATCTACACCCCTGCCATCGTCATGCTCTCCATCATCGTCTTTCTATTTACAAGAAACATTGAATTTACGCTAACATTCCTCGTCATTGCATGTCCGGGAGCTTTAGTCATATCCGCCCCAGTTTCTATCGTCGCCGGAATCGGGAATGGAGCCAAAAATGGCGTATTAATTAAAGGCGGAGAAATAATGGAAAAATTAGCGAGGGTGAATACAATCGTATTTGATAAAACAGGGACATTAACGCAGGGAAAGCCAGTTGTAACAAATATCAAAACTTATACAATGAATGAAAATGATCTTTTGCAGATTGTGGCAGAGGCGGAAATTGCATCTGAACATCTTCTTGGCCAAACAATTGTAAAAGAAGCTAAAGAACGGAAGTTATCACTTACGACTAAACCCGAACAAATCGAAGTCATTAAAGGTTATGGGATAAAAGCAATAATGTACGGAAAGCAGCTTGCAATCGGTAATCGGAAGCTAATGGAGGAAAATGGTATTGCACCATCCAATGAAATGGATACGTATGCCATGAACCGCGAAAAACAAGGAAATACAGCCATTTTCGCAGCAATAAACGGAAATGTGGAAGGGATTATTTCAATAGCTGATCCGATTCGTCAAGACGCCGCACAGGCGATAAAGAAATTGCGAACAGCTGGTATAAAAGAAGTCTATATGTTAACAGGCGACAACCGCCACACTGCTGAACTAGTTGCTGCTACCTTAGGGATTAATGAAGTATACGCTGAAATGCTGCCGGAAGATAAGGCAGCCAAAATTCAAGAATTGAAAAGTCGGGGCTTGCATGTTGCTATGGCAGGCGACGGGATAAACGATGCGCCAGCAATCGCCACCGCTGATATCGGTCTCGCCATGGGTGGGTCAGGCACAGACGTGTCAATGGAAACGGCGGATATTGTGTTGATGGCTGACAAGCTAGATCAGCTTGCTCATGCTTATTCTCTATCAAAAGCTACCGTACGAAATATGAAACAAAATACTTTTTTTGCAGTTGGTACAGTATTGCTTCTTCTAATAGGAGTGTTATTCCAAAAAGTGTTCCTTGCATCAGGTATGCTTATTCATGAATTAAGTGTTCTAATCGTTATCCTTAACGCTGTCCGTCTCGTTCGTTATAATAAGGGGAAAAGCGGAAGCACCTTGCCCATCGACTTACAAACTTTAGGGCCTAAGACTTGCGATAAAGGAAACACGATGAGTCCGGTAGGACGAATCGATGTTGACTTATCGTAGGGAGAAGGACAAGAAGTTTGCTAGTCGATAGGTGCTGGAGCTGGACAATAAAGCCCGAAAAAATGCGAGAGGACGTGTATCGATTGAGAGAGTGCGGACATCTTAATCCGAATGCCAATGATATGCAGCAGCTTTGCATCTCATTGGTGCCGATTTTTAATCATTTGAAACCGGGAGAAATGAAGGAAATCGTAAAAACGACAAGACACGTAACCTATGAACGAAATCAAGAGATATATGGACCTGAAGATCACTCCGATCATCTATATATTGTTCACCGGGGCCGTGTGAAAATATATCGGTTATCTGAAGCAGGGAAAGAACAGCTGCTCCGAATTTTAGAGCCTGGTGATTTTATGGGCGAACTCGCCCTATTTTCCGCATCTACTTTTGATCATTATGCTGTCACAATGGAGAAAACCGAGTTATGTATTATGAGGCGTTCAGAACTACAAACCTTTTTAATGAAATATCCGGCTATCTCGTTAAAAGTTCTTGAAGAATTCAGTCGTAGACTTGAGCGAACAGAAATTCAAGTAAGCAACTTAACATCGGAAGATACAGAAAAAAGAATTGCCATGTATTTACTTGAGCTGCTTGACCAATCCGATAAACAAACAATTACACTCCCCATATCGAAAAAAGATATCGCTTCCTACCTTGGTACAACACCAGAAACTGTAAGTAGAAAACTAGCGGAGTTTCAGCAACGCGGTTGGCTTGAACAAATAGCCCCTAAGAAAATTCGTATTCTTGATAAACAAGCACTTATAGGATTATAGAAAAACCGTTCACACGGTTTTTTTGTTTTTCGTTCAGGCTTTTACATATATTTCTTGCCAATCGTGAATGATAATGAATATCACGTTTTCGCAAAGGCGGCTCAGCAATGGTTATTAAATCAAAAAAGTTGGAAATCTCCTCTACTTTCCCTTGGATTATAGATAAATTAAAGCCAACCTTTGATTTTACACATAAGCCACTACATATCGAAAATAAACAAATCGAACTCTTATACATTAAAACAGTTGTAGATGGAGATAGGCTTCATAATACTGTTATTAAACCTTTTTTTGAAATGACTTCATTAACCAATATTGAAGCTTATCTGACCTCCCTGCCTAACCAGCAGGAAATTAGTTCGAAAGATCAATTACTAGTGGAGTTAACAAAAGGAAGCGTCATTATTGGTATAAAAGAAACGATTCTCTTGTTTGATTTTAAGAAAGTTCATATAGATGCTCCGCTTCCAACTAACGTAGAGCCAACCATTCAAGGTCCTCAATATGCTCTAAGCGAAGATCTCATAACGAATATAAATATGATTCGCCAACGTTATCATCAACCATCCTTGAGGATCGAAATGCATTCTGTTGGAAATAAAGTCCATCAGTCGGTTGCTGTTCTCTATGATGAAGATATTGTAAATAAAGATGCATTAAAACAGATCAAATCAAAATTAAGGGAAATAGATAAAGATCTTATCCTCGCAGGTGCAGATCTGATCCGTTGCTTAAATAATAAGAAACGCTCCTTATTGCCGACCACTATCTTGACAGAACGAACCGACCGTATCAGCTACAATATATCGGGCGGGAAAGTCATTATTATGATGGACGGCGATTCGAACGCTATTCTAGCTCCGGCAGTATTCTTTGATTTTATGACCTCTATGGAAGATGAATATCATCCATTTTGGGTATCTAAATTCACCTCATTTCTTCGCTATATTGGGTTTTTTAGTTGTATTGCCTTGCCTGGATTATATGTCGGATTAACTTCATATAATCCAGAAATATTTCGATCCGAACTCGCTTTATCTTTGGCAGGTAGTCGAGTTGGGGTGCCATATCCTTCTTATATCGAAGTATTAATAATGCTGATTGTGATGGAATTTTTGACTGAGGCAAGCATAAGACTTCCAAAGGCAATTAGTGCAACGGCCACTACAGTTGGAGGGTTGATTTTGGGGACGGCCGTAACAGAAGCAGCACTGGCTTCTAATATCTTGATAATTATCGTTTCCGCTGTGGCGATTTCTACATTTGTCATTCCAATTAACGAAATGAGTTTTGCCATTAGGGTTAGTCGATATGGTATTTTATTTTTTACTACCATCGCTGGAATGACTGGACTTGCAATCGCATTAATTGGATTAGTAATGTGGATGGCCAATAAATCAAGTTATGGCGAAGCTTATTTCAAGCTCTTTATACAAGGGAAAAATAAAGAAACCTAGCTTTTCCACTATAGTAAAATGATAGCCCTCTCAATTATTATTTTCTAAATAGGGTGTAGAATATGAACCGTTACATGTACTATCTAATATACATTAATATGTTTGCCAATATGGTTGTTTCAGTGCCCAAAATCCTTTTAGGCGAAAGAAAAGATGGGGCAATCATATCAATGGTCCTTGCTGTTATTGCCGGTATGTTCGTGATTTACGTATTCCTTTGGTTTTTCAATAAATTCCCTGGTAAAGATTATCCTGAACTAGCGAAAAAGTACTTATCTAAATGGATTCATGCCCCCATTCTGCTCCTATTTGCTTTAGTTTGGTTTACAGCTGGTCTTAACGCCTTAATCACTTATACGTTTATGCTAAAAAGGTTTTTAACTCCTGATATGTCTGTCGTGTGGATTGCGTCAACCTTCTTAATTTTTATTTCATTTGGCATTTTAATGCATACTAAAAGTATCCTATACACCATTGAAGCAATTCTTATCATATCTTCGCCTTTAATTATTTTTTTAATAGCAAAAGCGTTTCTTGGCCCAGATTTTGAGTGGGATTTTGTTCGGGTAGCAGTTACGTATATTTACCGACTGCCTTCATATTCTGCTTTTACTGCATCCTTCTACGTTTTTCTTGGAATTGCAAATCTTGTCATTTTTAATCGTGCCTGGTCAACAAGACCTATTCAATCCTCAATAAAGCATGTATTTTTAATGGGATTAGCCGGAATTATGATTTTATTCACAATCTATGTTGTTCCGATGGGAATGAATGGCTTTGAGAGAATTGATCATCTTGTCTACCCTGCCATTACAACAAGTGATACATTACGGATGAAATATGGAGTTATGGAACGGGTCTTATATTTATTTTTATTATTCTATTTAGCGGTTACTTTTTTAAATTTATTGCTCCATTGGCACGTAACGGTTGAAATTTTAAAAAGTTTGTTTTGGATTAAGAAATTCAAGTGGAAAGAAAATAACTTAACTCCATTTATTTTCATTATCATTTTTTGGCTAATTGCCTTAACAACCGCTACTTCCTTAAGTGAATACCAATTGTTTGAATATACGATTTACTTTTTTTATTGTTTGCCTTTTTTAACGATGATTCTTATTCTTTCTTTTTGGATTATTAAAAGGAGGGCAAAAATATGAGTTCTTTAATACGAAAAGGGCTGTTGCTTATCATCTGCCTCTCATTAGTGTTTCTCTCCTCCTGTGGATTTAAGGATATTGATAAGAGAATTTTCGTTATGGCTATTGGAATTGATTTGTCAGAAAACAAGGAAAAACCTTATATAATAACCTTAAAGATGGCAATCGCCTCCGGAGCTCAAAAAGGGGGACAAGGAGGAAAAAAATACACATATGTTACAAAAGAAAGTGCAAATCTCGCAAGTGCCCTTCGCATTATGAAGACACATCTCGACAAAGAAATGGATTTCGGTCATTCTAGAGTCATAATCCTTGGGAAGAAGGTTTTAGACGAAGATTTGCGAGATGTAATTGATCTTCTTGTTAGGAGAAGAGATATTCAAATGATATCGTGGGTTGGGGTAGGTGAACCGTCCGCTGAAAAAGTGGTAAAAACAGAACCTCCTTCAGAAATGGCTGGATCCTTAGTGCTCCCCAACTTTTTCTCTAATAACGGAGTAGAAAGTGCCTATATTGTTTCAACTTTTCTCTTTGATCTAAGAAGAAAAATGGTTGAGAATGGAATAGATCCGATCTTGCCCATTATCAGAGCGAATAAAAATAAAACAAAGTTAATGGTTAATAGATCTATCATTGCACCAAAAAACAACAATAATATCACTCTTTCTGCCAATGAGACGAAAATATACAATTTACTCGCGAATAAAACAAAAAAGCTAGATATTAATGTAAAAAATAAGAAAATGTCATTCGCAGTAAGCATCGATGGCTCCAAAGTTAAATATAAAATAATCACCGCACCTAATAAGCAGCCAATAATACAAATGAAAATTAAGATGGCTGGGATTATCGAGGAATCTAATCAAAGATTGTCCCCTTCCTTATTAAAAAGGTACAGTAAACTTGCAAATGAAAAAACGAAAAAAGATGTCTTACAACTGCTTTCGAGATTCCAAGATGAAAGTGTCGACCCGCTAGGATTCGGATTACGGTATAAAGCAACGAGGCTTCATACGAGTGATAAGCATAAAGAATGGACACAAATGTACCCTAATATAAAATTTGATGTAACGGTTGTAACCTCCATCAAAAGTACAGGTACAGTCGAATAAGGAAATCAATTATTACAAAAAGGTTACAAGATTAAGCGAAAACTTTTACCTTCTTATAACCTTTAATCATGCCCAAGACTTTATCATAAGGTAGACAGAAAAATGATTTAAAGGGGTTAGGGGAAATGTTAGAAACTTTATTTAATCGCTTATATCAATCTTATTATCAGGATTTGTTTAAGTTCTTATTTTATATGATTCGAGACCGAGAGCTGGCAGAGGATCTTGTCCAGGAAGTGTATGTGAAAGTTTATAAAAACTACAATACATTTGAAGGGAAAAGTAGAGAAAAAACTTGGCTTTATGCAATAGCCCGCAATGTCGCCATTGATTATATCCGCAAACAAAAAAATAAGAATGAAATACCATTAAGTGAATACGAAGCATTTCAATTGAAAGATTCAAATCCGATTCCCGAAGAGATCGTCTTACGGAAGGACGAAATTCAACAAATATACGCTTCTAATATGAAGCCCGATCACATGGTCATTCTTGATCTCAGATTTTTACGAGGCTTCTCCATCTCAGAAGCAGCCATCACTTTAGGTTGGTCGGAAAGTAAAGTAAAAACCTTACAGCATCGAGCGATTCAGCATTTAAAAGATAAATATCGGAAGAAAGCTAGCTAGAAATCAGGGAGCGAAAATTGCTCCCCTTTTTTTGTAAAATATTTCCCTTTTTCAATTCAACATCAAATATAATGAAGCTATAGAGAGTACTATTAGGGGGGCTTACCATTGAAGGAAGGGAAAATTCTAGTTGTTGAAGATGAGTTATCGATTCGCAAATTAATTGCTTTTAATTTGCAACGCTCTAATTTTGAAGTAATCGAAGCCGGCGAAGGTAAATTAGCGCTACAATTGGCAAAAGAACATCAACCATCCCTTATATTGTTGGATTTAAATCTCCCAGACGCGGATGGTTTTGAACTTTGTGCAAAATTAACCGAACGTCATCCAGGAACCCCAATCATCATCGTATCAGCTAGAGGTCAAGATATGGAAAAAATCATGGGGTTAGAGCTTGGGGCCGATGATTATATCGTCAAACCCTTTAACCCTCTTGAGCTAGTCGCGAGGATTCGTTCCGTTCTTAGAAGAACTGCGCAAACCATAAAAGAAGTCAATCCAGACTTAGTAAAAACAGGCCCCTTCCAGATTGAACTTAAAACACAGAGAGTCTATAAAGCGGGAAAGCTTATGAGATTAACAACTCGCGAATTCCAGATGATGAAATTTTTCACTGAAAAACTAAACGAACCAATTACACGTGATGAACTGCTCGATGAAATATGGGGGTTAAATTACTTCGGCGACCCAAAAACAGTAGATGTACATATTCGCAGATTAAGAGAAAAAATCGAGGATGATCCTTCCAATCCTTCGTTTCTTAAAACGGTATGGGGCTATGGCTATTCCTTTTTCGATGAGGATGCACAATGAAAAATGGCATTAAAAAAAGGCTTGTTTGGAGCTATTTAATTTTGATTATTTTTACCGTAGCGTTATTTGAAACAATCATATTATCCGCCTTAATGGTGTACTACAAAGGCGGTGTTCAACAAACACTGCGGGATCAAGGTGCAATGTTCTCTGCTTTTTATGAACAGGAGCTGCTGGAAGGAAGATTAGAAAAAGAAGCGGGACAGTTTCTAGCACAGTATAATTTTCTAGTGAATGTGCAAGTTCAGTTGATTGATAAAGACGGAAAAGTTTTAGCTGAAACACATAAAAGTCATATGAAAAGGCTTAGTCAAGAAGAAGATGTTCGGATTAGCCTTACTGGTGTATTAGGTCATTGGACTGGCAAGATGAATGGCGAAAAAGTTATGGCTGTCAGCTATCCGTTAAAGGTCGGCGAAGAAATAATAGGAGCGATTAGACTAACAACGTCTTTAGCTCCATTAAATTCAGTTTTTACCGAGAATGCCCTCCTCCTTCTTGCCATTGGCGGCATCGTTGTCGTTTTAGCCGCTGTCATTAGTTATTTCCTAGCCGGAACAATCACAAAACCAATAAGTCATATTATTACAGCTGCAGAACAGATGGCAGCCGGGAAATTTACTACTAGGATTTCTAAAAAACAAGATGATGAATTAGGGAAATTAGCTGACACGTTAAACTATATGGCCGAGCAAGTGGAAAAGCACGAACAGCTAAAAAATGAATTTATCGCTTCAGTCAGCCATGATTTAAGGACCCCGCTAACTTCCGTCAAAGGTTGGGCAATCACTTTACAATCAATAGCGACCGACGATTTATTCAAAGAGGGGTTAGATATCATCACGAATGAGAGTGACCGATTAACGAGTCTTGTCAGTGATTTACTAGATCTTTCCAGTCTTTCAAGCGGAAAACTATCTTTTGTTTTTGAAGATGTTGAGCTCCCTGCCATTATTCAAAAAGTTGTGTCCCAGTTGCAACCGAGGGCCGAGAGACAAGGAGTGCAATTTTTAACGGATATTCACCCTGCTATTGGGGAGATTAAGGCAGATAAAAATAGGTTAATTCAGGTTTTTATTAATGTAATCGATAATGCGCTTAAGTTTACGCCGAAAGATGGCATGATTACTATTTCGGTCAGTGAAGGAAATGGAGATTCCGTCGTGATTACTATACAAGATACCGGAGTCGGCATTCCTATTGACAAATTGGATTCCATTAAAGATAAATTCGTAAAAGGAAAAAATCAAGAATCTGGTACTGGCCTTGGCTTGGCCATTTGCGAGGAAATCGTTAAGGGTCATCACGGAACATTACATATAGATAGTCAGCCCAGTGAAGGAACGATTGTAAGAATTGTCCTCCCTGTAACTTTTATGTAACCTTTATTCATAATTTAATAACTTTTATAACTCCATTTAATCGTATAGTAACTTAAAAGAATATTGGAGGATTTTTATGCGAAATGTTCTATTCTTACTAGCGGCCTGCTTTCTCCTGGGCGGATGTAATATGCTCCCTGAACCGGGAAGTTTAATACAAGCACCTAAATCGGCATCTGCCACTACACTTGATAACGAAAGCATTCAATCAGTAGCAAAGAAATATTTACCAAAGGGGACGACCTTATTAACAGCAAATGCCCCAGTGAGTGAGGATTCGGTACTCTATTCAGACTTAAACGGGGATGGACAAGAGGAAGTCATTGTCTTATATCAATCAAAAAATACCACTGACCAAGTCGGCATGTTTGTTTTAGAAAAACAAAAAGGCAATTGGAAAAAGGTATTTGCAAAAAAAGGATTAGGATATGATGTCAGCTGGGCAAGTTCGTCCGATATTACTGGCGATGGTAAAAGAGACTTGTTGGTCGGTTGGAAAATCGGAAGCTCTGCTGGGAATATACTTGAGATTTATTCTTGGGGAAACGAAGGTCTCAAACAATTAACAAAGGTCAATTATCACATCTTGGAAGCCATTCAAATTCAAGATGAACAAAAAACAAGACTGGCAGTTTGGAAAAAAGATGTCAATGATATATACGATATCCAGTTGCTAAAATGGGAAAATGGTTCATTAATAGCCGATGAAGAACATTACCCTACGTATTTTCCAAAAGTTGTTGATTATTATAAAAGCAGAGTCGATCGAGTGCCGGACGCATCGTACTACTGGTATCATCTGGCAGATGCACAATTAAAGTCCAATCATCCTGAACAGGCACTGAATTCCATTGAACAAGGAATGATGTTAAAGATCGTGGTACCTAGCTTTAACCAATTCACAGAACTCCATGAAAAAATCGAAAAAGAATTGCGGGAATATGGCAGTTCCGATATTCAATATGAAGTTCGTGATGTTGGAATCACCCTCGATATACCGAAAGAAATTGCCCGTTATATCACCATTGAGGAAGAAAATATTCCGATGGATGGATATGCTGTCTCTGTTTACATATCGCCTGAGGAAAAGAAAGATCTCTTATTTACGATTGAGATCTATTCAAAAGACATGTATTCACCTGAATCAGATTCCAAACTTGAAAAAATCGCAGAAAATGATCGGTACATATATTTTGCTAAAAGGAACAATGAAGAGATCAATTTGTCTGGATTGGACGCTGAGGCAAAAGATATTTATGAGCAAAGCTTCGCGTTTGTAGATAAAATGATTGCGAACGTTCGACCTGGACTTATTTACCCATCGTTTTCAAGTCTTGAAGAGTCAGAAGCAATAAAACTGATAAATGAAGCGGCAAATAAATATTGGTATGTTACTAGCGGCGGAAACCTTGCTGGTGAAATGGAAACATTCACTCTTGATGAATTAGAATACCGTTATATGGGTTCAGACATAGATACAAGAGACAAACTAAATGCTTTTCTTGGAGAATCATACACTTCCAGCGTTATTCAATCCTATATAAGTCGTGTAAATATTATTAATCATAATAGCAAACTAGCTCAACCTAATGCGGACGGCGGCTCTCTCGTTAACCATGAAAAAGCCATTGTCATCGGAATGCAAGATAACAGCAATGAAAAAGAATTTGATTTAAAAGCTCCCCTTGGAACTAGTTTTTACTACGAATTCGTCCATGTCGTTTTCACAAAAACGAAGGATGGATGGAGAATATCTTCGGATATTGGGACGTTTTAATTGATTAGACCGGTCATCATTTTCGAATCATAGGCCGGTTTTATTTGTTTTTGGATTGTTTGATAGCGAATCCGAATCGAGAAGGAAGACGTGTGCTTTTTTGTTTTCTGTCTGGATTGCCCCTGAATCAAGACGGAAACCTGATGTTTTTCTTTTTTCCGTTTCGATTGACCCCGAATCGATCTTAAGTATTAAAAACAACGTCCTTTTACATCAAAGGATAAAAGGACTATCCAATCATGTTGAATAGTCCTTTTAATTAATCATTTATAGTTTTTCACTAAGATTTTTAAGCATCTGATTTAGCGACCCTTTAGCTTTATCTGACACATTTTTGCTTTGGGCGGCTGATTCAAATGACTCTTGAACTGATCTAAATGCTGAGCGGCTTGCTTCTTACGTCCAGCTTTTAAGTGATGCTCTACTTGATCTAGGCCGGTTTTTCTTTATAGTGAAATCAGATTGATTACCAAAACGATAAATAACTAAGTTTAAATAAAAAACGGGACATTCCACTTCTTTATTTAATTTTGAGGCTTTCCGGGCGGAAAATAATATGGCGGGATTTTTAGCCAATTTCGTTTTTTCATTAAGGATTTTAAAATCACACTATACCTCATTGCTTCTGTTTGAAATTCCAAGAGCATCAGACCGACATCGTTTCTTATTGATTGAACGGCACCGGTTGCACACATTGCAACACTTGATGCCAATTTAACACTAACAGAATTGGCTATTTCTGAATCAGTCATTTTTGCGCCTAATGGTATAGCATTCGGATCGGACAAAGGTTTTGACTCCGGTGCCGGCGGAAAGGGAACACCTTCTTTTTGAAGAAAATCCTTCAATCTTATCGCTTGCGAATTTGCACCATCCATTGATTTCTGAAGCACTTTCTTTAATTCTGGGTCTTCTGTCGTATTAATTCCTAACTGCTCCAATGCTACTGCTTCTTCCAATACCGCTAAATAGGTCCAACAGGCCATCACCTCTCCAACATGTAATGATGGTTTAGGTTCATCGTCGAACAAACTTTGAAAAACCTCTATAAGCGCTTCAATTCTATGTGCCATAATTTAATTTCACCTCTTTATCAGTCTGCCCATTGTTTTTATTATTCACAAAACGTCCTAATTAACTCTTCAAAATTAACATACGGTCTTTAAAAAGAGTACCTGATAGATTTGGCTTGCACAAAATTCTCACTAATTTAACTTGGTGGTTTTTTCCACTTGAATATAAGTTTTTATTAATTCACAACCTATGACAAAATCTAACTGAAAGGGATTTGATAATGGAAAAGAAAAATATTAAACTAACCGCTTCCGAAATTGCAGCCCTTTGGAAAACTTATATTCAAAGCACTGCGGTGAGATGTTTTTACAAACATTTCTATCATCATCTTCAGGATAAGGATATAAAATCTGTAGTTAAAGAATGTATGGTTTTGGTTGAATCTGTAATAGGGAAAATTGAAACAATCTTCAAAAAGGAAAACTTTCCAATTCCAATGGGGTTTTCAGATAAGGATGTTGATTTATCTGCCCCCGCTCTGTATACAGACTTATTTGCGTTAAGTTTTGCCTATCGTGGCGGGCAAGTGATTATGCCCCATTATACTAATGTCCTCACAAAAGTAACACGTCTCGACATCTATGATTTTTTTAAAGAGTGTCTTTTCAAGGAGACGGAATTACATAAGAAGGCATTAGCTCTTTTACTTTCAAAAGGATTAAATGATCGACCGCCAAAAATGGAGTATCCGGCGAGTGTTGAGTTTGTTGAAAAAAACCCATCATTATTAAAAACATGGTTTGGTGATAAAAGACCTCTTAACTGCTTTGAAATTGCTGAACTTTTTCAAGATATCGAAAGAAATGGGAATGGTTTGCTTCTTTTGATGGGATTAATACAAGTAACAAAGGATAAAGAAATAAAGGAGTATTTATTGAAAGGTAAAAAATTGGCTGAAGATCAGATAGAAACATTCGATAAGATGTTGAAATCAAATTACAATTTTACTGGAGCAACTATGACTATGGAGGTAACGAATTCAACTATTTCGCCTTTTTCTGAAAAACTAATCCTATTTTTTATTAGTTCATCAAATCAAATTGCTATTTCTACTTTAGGGGATGCCTTGTCTGCTTCAATGAGGAAGGATATAGCAGCCCATTATTCCCTATTCTTGGCTGAAGTGATCAGCTATAGCGAAGAAGGGCTTACACTTATGGTTAATCGAGGATGGATGGAACAGCCACCTCAAACTTTTGATAGAAAAGAATTTTATAAGTAAGTCTGTAGACTTGGAATGAAGACTTCAGGGGATAGCAGCATGTAAATAAGGTTTCCACCTCATTAATAGTTACCATCATTTTGATAGGGAAATTAAAGTATATTATAATGAAGGCTCCAATCGAAATACCTAGCAGCCATGCCTACAATGGTCTCTTAAAGTGAAGGCGTAGTGTTGGAAAAATGACACAGTTAAAGAAAACGGACCAACCAAAATTCCAGCCGTTATGATAACTTCCTAATACAGATATAATCGCGATATGTTCATTTAAAATAAAAATACCAACACATAAAAGGAGCCAACCAATTTGCGCCATTTTTTTTCAGATAATTTGCAAGAAAAATCAGAACGACAGCTGGATACATTAAAAAAGCAATAAAAAAATTAGTCAATGTATGGTTTGGGAGTAAAAGAGATTTTTTATACATCCAAAGAGGATGCTCGTACATCAAAATGGCGCTAAAGAAATCTGAGCAAATCATAAATAAGATGGTTGGATAATACTTCTTCCAATTCCTCCAATCACCCCAAATAAAAGCTGCTATCATATATATTAAAGGTTATGGAGAAAAATTGAACCAAGGACAAATTTCATTTCTAAGATTTACCTCCAAAAATATATGTATTTACACTAAAAAAGTTCCACCCACGAATCTACATAGTTATTTTCCCTATAGGGAACTTTCTTATTCTAACTAAACAGCCACTCTTATCGAGTAGATGTTCCCTCCTCCACCACTCATTCGATCATTATTAACTTTTACGCATTTTCTTCGTAGATTTTCTTTCTTGTACTTTTCCCAAATTCCCTAATTAGAGATAATGCTAAATTTTTTGGGTATATAAAAGCCAGGGAGGTATGTAGATGATCTATTTAGACACGGTTATAAAACTTGTATTAGGTCTATTGGCCTTGCTCGTTGTAACAAGACTTCTTGGAAAAAAAGAAATGGGTCAGTTTACACCATTTGATTTCGTTTACGCCTTGATTCTTGGAGCACTTTTAGAGGAAAGTTTATACGATAATAAGATTTCTGTGTTTCAAATGCTTTTTGGCGTAGCGGTTTGGGGGATACTAATTTACATCGTTGAAGTACTAGCTGTAAAAAGTAGGAAAATCAGGGGGATTTTAAAAGGCGATCCTTCTACAATCGTTCGAGATGGGAATTTAGATATGAAAGCAATGAAGAAAAATCATATTGAGATGGAGCAACTGCGAACGATGATGCGTGAACAAGGTGTTTTCTCACTGAGTGAAGTGAGAGATTTAATTTTGGAGCCGGGTGGAAATATCAGTATAAAAAAACATACACATTCTGAGCCGCCGACTTCAAAAATGCTGAATATTGAAGCAGCCGATGAAGCACCTTCCCTTTTACTTGTCGACGAAGGCAAGATAAAAAAAGAAAACCTGCGTTATGCAGGTAAGACGTTTGAATGGCTTCAAGCCGAGTTTCAAAAAGAGGGATATTCACTTTCTGAAATCTTTTTCGCCGAATGGTCAGATACAAATGGATTTTTTATCAAAACATATGAAGAGTGCAACGCGAATTAAACATATGCATGTTCCAACCATTTAATTGCTATAAAAGCCTGTATAACGTTTAGTTGTACCAGCTTCCCATTTTAAATGACTATTTCTTTTCTCTCGCCAATTTCGTACGATCTTTTGTTCCTGGTGGTTGTTCAAGCCAATTATGTTTGATCATTGTCGTAGCCCCATCTTTTGCAAACTGGGCAATTTCCAGTGACAATCGCTCATAATTAAGTACTAAATCGCTTCTTTGGCTTGCTGCTGCAGCTGTCGCATAGTTCCCAATGCCCGCAGCACTTAAAAGTGACATCTGAAACATCATTAGTTTATCTGAAAATGTTTGGGTCATTGAATTACTAATGCCTACATCTGGTAATTGTGGTGTTTGGATATCATCGTCTAAAAGGGTAGAGGTAAAAATTTTTATATGCTTAGTCGATATCTCTTTTGCGCGCAACATATATTCTTGTACTTCCTTCGTTGGGGAAGTTTGAGCGAAACTAAGACCTAATTTCGTGCCCATCGTGTTTGTCATTACATTCATATACAAATGGGAAATTTCAATCGAATTTAATGGTCTTTTGCTGTTTAATGGATTTAAACCACTTAAGTATTTTTTACTATCGACAAAATCAGTTTCTCTCGGAACCTGAATATAAGGATGTCTAGTACAGAGACCTTTTAACAAAGCAATATCTATTGCTTGATTAAATAATGTAGTTACGTCGATTAATCCTTTCGTAAAATACTCCCGCATATCTTTTCTCGTACACATGGAAACAAATCCACTATAAGCAAGAAGGCCAAATTTCGCCATATGATCGACATACGTTAGGCAAAATGTATCGGAGTAGAGCCAAGACGCATCCGTATTTACATCCTGCTTTGTGAAACCGACTGGGGGAGAAAATTCTTCTTCTTCAAAAAAGGCAGTTAACTGCTTTACATGATTAACTGATAAGTCATAAGCAAATTGAACGACTGGTTTAATTTCAGTATCCTCAATATTAATTAGCATTTGTCCCAAGACGCATATGGACATACTATCGTTCAAATATGCGGTCCAAAGTGAAGCAATTTCAGCAGATGTCAAAGGTATTTTATTATCTTTCATCACGATGGGGACCTCCAAGATATTCATTTTTTCATTTTACTTTTGATAATTATAAGTTTTCCCTTTTTGGAAATACTATACTGTGACTACTTTTGACAAGAAGGAGGATCTAAATGGCGAGTCATGACAATATAAAATTAACTGCAAGTGAATTATCAAATTTATTTATGTCGTATTTGGAAGATACATTAGTTGTTTGTGTAACCTCATATTTTTTGGAACATGTAGAGGATCCTGATATAAAGGAATGTATAAAATTCTCACAAGAAATAGCAGAAAGGAATGTTGATTTCCGAAGGAATCTTTATAAAAAAGAAGGACTTCCAATACCTGTAGGTTTTACAGAACACGATGTCAATGTAACAGCTCCGAGAATTTTTAGTGATGAAATGATGCTGCAATATACGGCAAACTTAGGGATAACCGCAATGGGGGCTTATAGTTCTTCAGTTGCACTATCAGCGCGACATGATATACGTGCACATTATACTTCTTGCTTACATTCAGCTGCCGAAATATTTAATCGATCTGCAAATATGCTGCAAGAAAAAGGGTTATTCATTCGCTCTCCTTATATACCATATCCAAACATTTCTGAATTCGTTGAAAAGGAGCACTTTCTCGCTGGATGGATGGGAGATCAAAGACCGCTAACAAGTACCGAAATTTCTTTTTTATATCTAAATTTATTTAGAAACGCTCTTGGAGCAGCATTTTTGACAGGTTTTGCCCAAATTTCAGAATCAAAGGAAGTCCGAAAATTTATGGTAAGGGGATCTGAAATTGCAAAACACCATGAAGCAGTTTTTGGGAAGTTTTTATCGGAGAGTAATATTCCAACTCCTGTTTCTTGGAGTATGTCTGTGAGTCGTTCTCAGGAACCTGTGTTTTCTGATAAATTGCTTATGTTTCATACAAACGCTTTAAACAATGTAGGAATGAGCTTTTATGGTCAAAGTCTAGCGGGCAGCCCACGGAGGGATTTATCAGCCGCATATAGCCGTTTGATAGTGGAAATCGGGGAGTTTGTATCAGACGGAACACAAATTATGATTGACAACGGATGGTTGGAAAAACCACCTTCCGCACCAAACCGTAAAGAATTAGCAAAAGGTTAGAACGATGTGGACGCAAAAGAAAAATTATTTTGGAGCATTGCCCTCCCCGGCTTTGGACAATTATTAAACGGTAGATATGTAAAAGGACTCGTGCTTATTGCACTGGAGTTTATCATAAATGTTCGCGCAAACTTTAATACGGTCATTATAGCAAGTTTTCATGGTGATATTGAAACATCTATTAATGAAGCGAATTTTCAGTGGCTTATGTTTTACCCATGTCTTTACTTCTTTGCTATGTGGGATGCCTATAAAGATGCGGGAGGAGGGAAAGAGAAATATTCATTTCTCCCTTTTGCATTTTCGGCCTATTTTGTTACATTAGGTACGATTTTTTCAATGAAAGTTAAATTATTCGGTGTATTAATTGGACCCATTTGGTTACCTATCTTAAGTGTTATACCAGGTTTGCTTGTTGGCTTTTTGTTAAAAAAAATAATGAAACAAGCTACATGAAAAAACGGCAAAACATTAGTTTCGCCGTTTATTTATTATTTTCTTTAGAAAAAGAAATGTGAAAATAAGAAGAGGATATAAAATTAGAATTGCTTTCTCTATTAAGATAAATGGACTGAACGGCCGAAACCAATCATGAATCGCACTATGCAAACTAAATCCTAAGAAAAAAAAATCAATACTCAAGCTTAAAAACATTAAAACTGTAATGAGCAACAATAGAATTCCAATTATTTTCAACTTTGATTACTTCCCTTCCACTAAGTACCTGTAGTTTATCCAATAGGTTATAAAAAAAGGATGAAATGGGTAAAAAGGAAAGTGTGACTCATTATAGAGTTTACATAAAGGAAGTGATCAATTCGTGGAAAAAGCGAAAATTAGTGCCTTACAACTATTCTTCCTGATTTTATTGTTTGAGCTTGGCAGTGCTTTGCTTGTACCCCTTGCGATAGATGCTAAACAGGACGCATGGATTTCCATTTTACTTGCAATGGTTGGCGGTATATTCATTTTTTTTATTTACTACCGTCTTTATTTATATTATCCAAATATGCTGCCAACCACTTATGTCCAAAAAATCATTGGCGTATTTTTTGGCAGAGTCGTTGCTTTTATTTATATCGTTTTTTTCTTGTATCTAGCTGCTAGAATACTTAGAGATTTTGGGGAAATGTTGGCAGTAGTAGGGTACCGTGAAACTCCAATCTCTGTTGATAACTTGTTGCTTATTCTTGTAGTTGTTTATAGTGTTCGGAAAGGAATTGAAGTGTTGGCAAGGAGCGGGGAAATATTTTCTCTTTTTATTTACTTTCTTGCAATCAGTGGATTTGTATTAGTCATGTATTCAAAGTTAATCGAACTCGATAAATTGAAGCCGATTTTGGAGTACGGAATCATGCCTGTTTTAAGAGTAACTCTAACACAAGTAATCTTCTTTCCTTTTGGAGAAGTTTTTGTATTTTCCATGATTTTACCATATTTAAACAATCCAAAAAAGGCAAGAATTACAGGCATTCTTGCATTAGTACTATGTGGAATTAATTTGTCTATCGTCATGGCTGTCAATATTAGTGTCCTTGGAGTTGATGGAGTTTCACGATCGCTCTTTCCTCTTCTTTCGACGATACAAACTATTAATTTGGGATTTTTGGAACGGCTGGATATTTTCTTCATGTTACCCTTAATCATCTTAGGTTTTTTTAAAATTAGTATTTATGTATATGCAGCTATTATCGGCATAGCGGACTTATTTAACATTGCTAGACCTTCTAAATTGGCTTTCCCCATTGGGTTTGTTGTTTGGCTTTTCTCTATAGCGATAGCGAGTAATGTGACCGAACATATGCAAGAAGGGTTAAATATTGTACCACTTTATTTCCAACTTCCATTTCAAGTCATTTTTCCACTTTTTATCTTAATGATTGCGTTTTTTAAAAATAAGTAATGCCAAGTATGATCTTAATTAGATATAATACTTGGCATTTTTATATTATTTTTTATCAATTTGATAAATAAAAGGACTGTTCCTTAAACCTGGACGAATAATAGATGCATCCACCTTAACTTTCACCTTTACATTAGGAAAATGAGTTTCGTTCCACTCATTTCTTAATGCCTTCCATGCATCTGGATGGGAACGATGTATTCTCTCACCAAATCCCAAAACATCCGTTTGGTTTTCCTGGGCTATACGAATGGCCGATTGAATTTTCCCCTTAATTTCCTTCTCAACCTTTTTTTCAATTTCCTTCTGTACTTGTCTATCTTTTATATTTAATGGGATGTTCACTTCTCCCAAATCCCCTTTCACGCGAATAATGATTGAAAAGCTCGGCTCCCCATCATTCACATCAACCGAAATTTTCACATTGTCGCGCATTACCTGATACGTAATAATTCCTTCGTTTTCCCATTGGATTGATACATTTGTTTCTTCTACTTTATCGAGTAACCAAATGATTCCTCTAGCATCATCTTCAGGAACAAACTCAATCAATTTCCCGCCTTTAAAAAGAGCCATTCCATCGGCTTGGAGGCTTGCCTTCGGTATCGAGCTATGTAAATTTTCTAATAACATTCCTTCCTTTGCATTTCCATTAATTTTAAAGACTGGAACGATTGGCTCTTTACCTGTAGCCGTTAGGTTTTCAATCACATTACGAACACTGACTGACATATTCCCTCCCCATCTTCTTTCGGAAAATCTAAGAGTTTCAATAACTTTTGTGGAAGGAATTTTATCGATTGGGGTTACGATAGATAATAGGTCAGATGCTGTTGTACCATGGGCAATGACCAATTTTGTTGTGGTACGAAATTGAACATCTCTGTCCAATGCATCTAATATTTCCGTCACTCCTTCTTCTTTTGCGAATTCTTCGCTAACAACCACAAGGTTAGTATGAGCATAATATAACAGTCTTGAAACTTTAGTGGCAGCACGCCTGCTAACATCGACGACACTTTTTCCAGTTGCCGTGTAAACAGTTACAGATGCTCCCTCACCTGCTGAACCACCTTGTAGACCCCCCGCCACATTTGAAGGGTTAACTATTTGAAATGTCCCTATTAGTTCCCCGTCCTCCCCTTTATCAATACCGAGGGCTGTTACAAAAGCAATATTTGTCAATTCTTTTTGACTTCCACATCCCGAAAGCATCGCGACAAAAACGAGTAAAAAAACTATTTTAATTTTCATTTTTGCCACCTTTGCTTTTATTCTTTTTATACATTCCTCGATTGATGGGAGGCTTCGGCCTTGGCATATCCGCTGCATGAAGATTTTCTTCAGGATTCATAATTAAATTAGCTCTTTCCCTTGTTACCCATAATGGCATCCGAATAATGGTATCACCCAAATTACCAGGAGAGAGCGGGGCAAATGGGGTCATGTATGGAACCCCAAAAGACCGTAAACTACATAAATGAACAGTTAATATTATTACTCCTAGAATGACTCCGTAAAATCCAAATACCGCCGCAACAGCCATAAAAAGAAAGCGAATCAATCGAGCTGATATCGCCATGGCAAAGGATGGTGTTGCAAAATTGGCGATAGCTGTAATAGAAACAATGATTACCATTGCGGGCGAAACTATTCCCGCTTGAACGGCGGCCTGGCCAATAACAAGTGCGCCAACAATAGAGATCGCTGATCCGACCGCCCTTGGCATCCTAATTCCGGCTTCTCGCAAAATTTCAAACGTAATTTCCATTAACACGGCCTCAACAAACGCAGGAAATGGCACCGCCTCGCGCTGTGCTGCAATAATAATGACTAGCTGAGTGGGGATCATTTCCTGGTGAAAGGTTGTCCCTGCTATGTATATAGCAGGAGCCATAATGGAGATAAAAAAAGTTAGAATCCGCAAAAACCGTAAAGCACTTGCAATATCAAAGCGTGCATAATAATCTTCAACAGATTGAAAAAACTGTATAAATACGGTGGGAGCAAGAAGAACAAAGGGCGTCCCATCAATAAAGATGGCTACTCTTCCTTCAAGAATATTACCCGAAACGTCATCCGGTCTTTCTGTATGGTACAACGTAGGAAAGGTAGTCATCGTTTGATCTTCAATTAATTGTTCAATGTAGCCCGATTCCAAAATACTATCAATTTCAACTTTTTTTAATCGACTCCGAACTTCTTCTACAATTTGTTGGTTAACAACACCGTTCAAGTACATGATTGAAACATCTGTTTTAGTACGTTTTCCAATTTTCATCGATTCAACCCATAAGTCTGTATTTCTAATTCGGCGTCTTACAAGAGCCATATTGGTCTGAATGGTCTCTGTAAAACCATCTCTCGGACCACGTACGGCCACTTGGCTATCAGGTTGTTCGACAGATCGTTGCTCTCCTCCCCTTGTACTAGCAGTTAATGCCTTTTCTTCACCATCGGCAATAATCAAGGTGTCCCCGTCCATTAAGGACTGAAACAACTCATCCCAATGGCTGACTATATTCAATCCTCCGAGCGTCACTCCATGCCCAGCTAAAAGATCTAATATATGATGTGATGAGCCACTATACTTTTCCTGATTTTTCATAATGGGCTCAACAATAAATTCATTAATGTTATCGTTATCTACGATACCTTCCACATACACAATCGCAATTTCCATTTTCGCTTCAACATCAAGATTCAAAGTCCTTATCGTAATATCTGGACTATTACCAGTCCTATTTTTAATCATCTCTACATTATCTTTTAAAGATGAATATAACCTCTGTTTTAACTGATTATTTGGTTTAGGTTGTTCTAGTTGTTTCCGCTGATTTTTCTTAAAAAAAGAAGGCATCGATTTTTGGACCTTTCATTGGCTTTTACTCATCGTTTTATCCATATACATGCGTTTATATACAATAGGAGGGAATGATTCATGGATCATGTTTTTTGTATATGTTAGGGTTAGTGCGCTTTACATTCCAACATAAAAGGAGCTCCCGTTAGAAAGCTCCTTTCTCTTTATTCTCCGTGATGTTCTCTAAAGAAATAAATCTTTTCTTCTTTAAAAGGGAATAGTTTCATTTCTCTTGCTTTTTCGCCATGATTGATCATGATTTCGTGGAAGATCTCTTTCGGTGTTTTCCCTTCTGTATTAACGCCTAACTTTTCCGCGGCATTGTAAATCATTTTATCATGGACTTCTTTACCTAATTGGTTAATATCTTTGCCTTCAGTAGAGATGCCCATTTCCTTTGCATATTTTAAAACTTTTGCCTCATAAATTTCCCTTTTGACTTGTTTAAAGTCTTTTCCTTTTGTGGAAATACCAAATTCTTCTGCTTCTTTTTTGAGCTTTGCCTCTTTTACTTCCTTCATAATGGTTTTATCATCTTTGCCTTTTGTATCAATGCCCCACTCTTTGGCAATCTTCTTTGTCCATACATGGCGGATTTCTTTCTTTAGAGTTTCCATATCTTTGCCTTCTGTATTGATTCCAAGCGCTTCAGCATGTTTTTTGATGTATGCTTCCTTCAATTCCTTATGAAGAGTTTGCGCATCTTTACCCTCAGTTGATATTCCCATTTCATTCGCTTTTTGTTTTAACAACTCAAGGTCATGGGTAAATTCACCTTTATGATGAAAGTTCCCAATTTTTTTGTGTACATGACTTCCATCTTCTGCATATACCGTTCCTGTCGATACTATTCCTAAGAAAAGTGCAACAGAAAATATATAAGCTAAACCCTTCATTTTCATAGCGCCATTCCTCCTTCATTAATCAATCGCACATTTTTTAGCATGCCCGATATTTTTCACAAAATGTTTAGGAATGGAAAATTTATAGAAATAATGGATCGGGGGTTGAGAATGAAATTGGGTATTTGTTACAATTCGTTCTCCTACTTGCTTAATACTAGAACCAAATTGGAGATTTCGTAAATTTCGTTCCTGCATTCGTCCCTCCGATTAACTTCAATTAAAAAAACCTGATACCTTGTTTAACGTATCAGGCGTATTTTCGAAAGCATATGCTTCCTTTTAAGAAACTTTTAAATTATTTTTAATATCGTATTTTGCTTTAATTCCTTCAAGCCAAGTAGGATAATCACTTTGAAGCTTCTGGTTAAACAAGGTATCATTGATTTCGTCTTTATGGTCTTCATATTTTGCTTCTTTCGCCGCTTTTTTGCCTGTAAGCTTGATAATATGGTAACCATGTTCAGTTTTAACTGGTTCACTAATATCGCCGATCTTCATAGAAAATGCCTTATCTTCAAATTCTTTTACCATTTTTCCTTTAGCGAAATATCCCAAATCTCCGCCATTAGCCGCACTGCCAGTATCAGTGGAATATTCTTTTGCTAGCTCTGCAAAATCTTTGCCTTCTTTAATCTTCTTTTCTACTTCTTCAGCTTTCTTTTCATCTTCAACTAAAATATGACTAGCTTGTACTTGTTCTTTTTCATCAAAAGAGTCTTTATTTTCTTTAAAGTAATCTTTCATTTCATCTTCTGTTATTTTAATTTTTGGTTCGAGCATTTTTTTAATGGATAAATATTGAATCACTTCTTGTTCAATATCTTTTTTCGTGATTCCACTTTGCTGAAGGGCTGCTTCAAACGCATCCTTGCCTCCATATTGTTCAACATAAGTATCCATTTCCTTTTCTTTATCCTTGTCGGAAATCGAAACCTTTTCCTTTTTAGCTTCCAATTCAATAACCTTTTTCTCAATCATTGAATTAAGGGTTTTTTCTCCATACTGCTTTACGAGTACATCATTCAATTCAGCTTGAGTGATTTTTTCGCCGCCTATATTCGCAACAATTTCCCTTTTTGAAAAAGCTGCAGCAAAAATAGCGCCTAGTCCTATTACAATTAATAGAATCACACTAATAGTGAATTTCTTACTTGATTTTTTCTCCATCTTTTTTCCCCCTCCAAAACCTCAATAAAAATAGAATATCTAGAAAATATGAACAAAGTATTAACAAGATTTTAAATCAATATGAAGAAAAGAGAAACCCCTACTTTTATTTTTTTCTATTTTAACGGAAATTTCAATATAAACTTTGTTCCTTTTTCTTTTTCACTGGTCACTTCTATTTCACCATTATGCAAGTTTACTAACTGTTTCACGATGGATAATCCCAGACCAAACTCGCCGTAAGGATTGGTGGTTCTTGAAAGCATCGCCTTGTAAAACCGCCCCCAAATCTTCTCTATTTCCTCTGGATCAATACCGATGCCATTATCTTCTATTTCTATCACCGTTTGATCAGACTCTGTTCTGCCTCTCATTGAAATAATTCCATTCTCAGTGAATTGGATGCTGTTTTTTATAATATTGATTAATATCTGTGTAAGCCTATCATAGTCCGCATGAACAACAGTATCTTCATCCGCTTCAACAACGATTTCATTATGTTTTTCTTCGGCTAAAATGTCTAATTGTTCTTTAATGATTTCGAGCATTTCTTTTAATTGGATGTTTTGTTTATTAAGCGTGATTTGATTGGAGCGAATTTTTTCATAATCAAGATTTTCATTTACAAGACGGATTAGTCTTTTTGTTTCATTGCTAGCGAGCTGCATTCCTTTTTCTTTTTCAGACTCTGGAATCATATCATTCCTAATCCCTTCAATGACGCCGCTGATTGTAGTAAGCGGCGTCCTCAATTCATGTGAAACATCAGCCATAAACTGTCGCCTGCGATTCTCAAGACTTTCAATCTCTTCCATTGAAATATTTAATTTCTTCACCATTTTATTAAAATCTCTTGAGAGCTCGCCGATTTCATCAAAGTCCGATGAAGGTATGCGAACGGAATAATCTCCACCCGCGACAAGCGAAGTTGCTTCTTGTAGTCTTTTAATTCTTTTCACATGAAACGCCGATAAAATCCAACTTAGCATGAAAGCTACGACTGCAGCGATCAGTACTGTATAAACTAAGAACTCATTAATTTTTGAAATAACTTGCCTTGAACCTTTTATGGGAGAGGCTAACAAAATGCCTCCAACGAATTGGTTATTATGAATATACGGAAGCAATACGAATGTAACTCCCTCTTCCAATCGTTTAAAGTCTTGTTTAACGACCACCGTGTAACCTTGTTTAATTTGGTTCCATTCTTCATCCTTCAATTCCACAATGGGTGTTCTTCCTATTGAGTAAATGATGGCAGAGCGTTGATCAAACAGGCTGTATTGTATGTCGCGTCCTGCTAGTACGCGTCCGTACTCTGAAAGGATTGGCTGAGAATTCCCTCGATTTCTTTCCAAATCCCGTAATATATTTTGACCGTACGAGGTTAGTTCATCGATTTTATTTTCATAAACGAAATTTTTCACAAAATGAGAAAAGAGAAGGCTTAATATTAGGAAAGCAATGATGATGACACTTACATGACTTGCTATCTGCTGGTATAAATATTTGACTTTCATGTTTAAGTATTACTTCCTTCTTCAAATTTGTATCCAATACCCCATACCGTTTGAAAAAAAGAATAATCATCATTATCAATTTTATTGCGCAGGCGCTTAATATGGACATCTACCGTGCGGTCATCACCGTAAAATTGATACCCCCATACTTTTTCAAGCAGTTGTTCCCGTGAAAAAACTTGCCTTGGGTGTTGAACAAAGTGAAACAGTAGATCAAATTCTTTTGGAGTCAGATTCGTTATAGCCACATCGTCAAGAAACACTTCTCTTGTATTTTTATTAATTTTAAAATGGGTCGTTTCGATAATATCCGCTTCTACCCTCTGATCCTTTAGCGAATGGTATCTTCTCGACACCGCCTTAATTCTTGCCATAAGTGCCAATGGGCTGAAAGGCTTCGTCACATAATCATCAGCTCCCATTTCAAGGCCGAGCACTTGATCAGATTCACTGTCTTTAGCAGTGAGCATTATAATCGGAACCGATTTATTTTCCTGCCTAATTTTGCGGCAAATTGTGACACCATCCATATTCGGCAGCATCCAATCAATAATTAAACAATCCCATTCTTCTTCCTGGGCACGCTTGTAGCCTTCTAAACCATCCGTCACGAATACACCATTGATATTTTCTTTTGCAAAAAACATTTCAATCATCGAAGCAACACTTTCATTGTCTTCGATTACTAATATCTTCATCCGGGCTACACCACCTTAAGGGGTCTTTCTTTTAAGTTAAAACGAAATGTATTTTTTAGCAAGAACAAAGGAAACTTCTATATGTTATACTATATTAAATATAGAATGGAGTTGAATGGGATGGAAGAAACCTTAAAACTAATTCTAAATGAGATTAAAGACTTAAAAACGGATATAACCGACCTAAAACAAGATATAACAGACATAAAAGGCGATGTGTCGGTTTTAAAACAAGACGTTTCGGTTTTAAAAACAGATGTAACAGTTTTAAAAGAAGGCCAAGAAAGAATAGAAACAAAAGTTGATCATCTTTCATCAGAACTTAGGAGTAATTTTAAATACACCAATAATAAATTAGATGAACATCGCAATGTTTTTGAGATTGTTTCCAATGAAATTAAAGGCGTTAAAGTAAACATTGACTATTTAAGTTCCAAAACTGGTAGGCATGATACTGAACTAGATAGTATAATGGTAAAACTTAGAGGCTAAATGCCTTAACCAAAAACAGGAAACGCAAGTGGATTCACTTGCGCGTTTTAATTTACCTATTTGTGCATATCTTTGTTTTTCCGTTTTATTTACTTGCCAGGGTAATATCGATCGTTTTTAATTTTCCATCTCGATAAATTTCCAATGAAACTTTGTCCCCGACTTTTAGCTTTGTGTATAAATATCTGCGCAGCTCCCCTGAATTTTTAACTTTATTTTTATTAACGGAAACGATGACATCCTTTGACTCAAGGCCTGCTTTTTCGGCTGCGGAATTTGGTTCAACTGCTGCCACCATGACCCCATCTTCAACACTTAACGGCACAGCACGCAAATATTGCTGTGGAACTTGATCTAAGTCTGCCAAGCTAACCCCCATATATGGACGTTCAATCTTACCGGTTTTTATGATTTCATCGATAATTGGAATCGCATCATTAATTGGAATCGCAAATCCAAGTCCTTCCACTCCACTTTCAGAGATTTTTAAGCTGTTAATCCCAATGAGTTCACCTTCAGAATTTATAAGCGCACCGCCGCTATTTCCTGGGTTAATGGCTGCATCCGTCTGGATTGCATTTAAATCCCATTCACCTGCTGATGTTTTTACATTAACAGTTCGATTAACTGCACTGACAATCCCTTGGGTCACGGTTCGTGAAAAATCAAGGCCTAGTGGATTTCCAATCGCAACTACTTGATCACCAGCTCTCAATGCATCAGAATTACCGAACTTTAGTACAGTGTCGGCATATTTTCCTTCCACTTTTAAAACAGCCAGATCGGTTAATGCATCTGCTCCGACGAGTTTCGCAGTTGTCTTTTCACCATCATAAAAAGAAACTTCAACTTTTTCAGCCCCATCGATTACATGGTTATTCGTCACGATGTAAGCATCATTTCCCTCTTTCCTAAAGATCACACCGGAACCAGAGCCCGCCTCAACACTTTCCTCAATCGGAGAAAATTGACTACTTTTATTTTGAAAATTAACCACCCCGACAATGGCCTTCGACGTGCTTTCCACCATATCGGCAAGTGATTTCGTACTAGCAGATACTTTCTGTACTGAGTATGAATTATCATTTTCTGTTTGCACAGTAGATGTTGGTATATCACTTTTGTTTGTTGTATTGTCATCTTGCAAAAATGGAGTATACGTTACAACGGTCAGTGTTAAAACTGATCCAATTATACCAGCACCCACTGTTGAAAAAAATCTTTTTAATCCTGTTTTTTTAGGTTTAAGGTAAGGTTTTGCTCTTTCTGTTGTATTTGTAACTTCCTGATCTTGATTATTCATTTCTGTCATCGTTCTTTCCTCCTAACGATTGATTACTTGTTTCCATCATATCCAGGAGTTATTAACAAATTATGAACGATTGTTTACTAGAAAATAAATAATCATTAACGATATGCAACTTTATAGTAAGGAATTTTTAACAAAGCATATATTCCATATCCAATCATGACGCCTATTGCATTTAAAATGACATCATCAATATCTGTGCTGCGTCCAATGAATAATTGAATTAACTCAATAAAACAAGTCACACCTAAACCTAAGATTAAGATTTTCGGAAAGGATTGCAGCCTACTCCAAAGGATAGGAACAAAAATTCCAATCGGCGAAAACACAAACATATTTCCAGCGATATTCACTAGCGACAAGCCACCCCAATTATCCACATTTGCATTCGTTGTGAAATATTGACTGATGGTGTAAAAGGGTATCAGATTTACGTGGGCGGTATTGTTGAAAAAATAAACATCAAAATAAAACTTTCCGGTATCACCCATGATCCCAACTTCCCACCTGGGAATAATCGTTTGTGAAGCCAGTCCAATTATGTATAAAACGAATAAAGCAAGTATCAATTCACGCCGCAGCTCAACTCGCTTTTTCTTCCTCTTTAATAAAATCATTCGACCAATAAAGTAGAATGGCAGGGCCACAATCATATATCCAAGCATGTTTATGATGTACATTTTGATTAAACTCATATCTTTTCACCTTGTTCACTAATTGTTTTCTCTTTCTTCAAACAGATCCTTCTTCCGCCACTTCCCAAACTGATAGTATCCAAACGCAAAGAAGCTGCTTATGAAAAAGCTTACTCCCATTCCGAGCGCAATTCCATTCTCACCAAAAATATCAGAAAACAAGAAGGTTAATGGATAGCGAAGCAGCCAAAAGGATATTATGTTCAACACGAGTACTTGAACCGCTGCGCCTGAAGCCCTTACAACCCCATTCCAAACAAAGTTGAATCCTAAAAACGGGAAGAAAAAGGCAACTAGTTTAATATAATCGGTCCCAAACTTTACGGCTTCCGTCTCTGAAATGAATAATCGAATTCCTACACTAGCTAGAATGAAGATGGATGTAGAAGCAACAAGCATGGCTCCTAGATTCAATAGTGTCGCATATAATGTGATTTTGTGGACTCGACTCCATTTTCCAGCTGCAATGTTTTGCCCAGCCATACTATTTACGGCGGTGCCTAGTGCAGAGGCTGGCAGCATAATGATGCTTTCGAGACGTTGCGCCGCTCCAAATCCAGCTACCGTATCACTGCCATATTCTGTAACGACACTCATAATGGCAGCAGAACCCGCAGAAATCACCATCATTTGCAACCCTGATGGAATTCCTTGCCCTAATATAAGAGAAATCTCTTCCTTTCTAGGAATGGAAGGCAATGAAAATGGAATTAGTTTGTAATGTAAGCTGATAAATAAACCATATATAAAGGCGAAACCTTGAGCAACAATTGTTGCATAGGCAGCTCCTTGTATGCCCCAATTAAAGACGTAAATAAATATTGGATCCAAAACTGCATTTAAAACAACGGCAATCATGACAAATCGCAGTGGCGTCTTACTGTTGCCCAGTGCACGAAATACCGTTGCGATAAAATTATAGCCAAATAAAAAAAGTATCCCTAAAAAGTTAATTTTCAAATAGCTTGATGCATCCGCCAGCATGGTGCCAGGCGTACCAAGAATTTTCAAAATGCTTTCAGCAAAGACAAAACCGACTACACCCAAAAAAATCGCCATCATCCCAAGAATCACCGTAAAGGCATTCACATAGCTTCGTAATCCTTCAGGATCATCTTTTCCCTTTAATTGTGACAATACCGTCAAAGTAGCATTATTGATGCCAATAATAAAAGATAATACTGTAAAAATGACAGTACTAGATACCGCTACAGCTCCAAGTGCATCAGCACCTAGTAAATTACCAACCCATAAGCTATCAATAAACTGATACGAGATTTGCAGAAGGTTTGTTACCATGATTGGAGCCGAAAATGTAATGAGTTGCCTCCATATACTTCCAGTTGTAAAATTCTGTTGTTTCAATCAACACAGCTCCCCTTTCATCCATACCTATACATAAAATCCGGAGAGACGTTTCATCTCATCCGGATTTTATCTTTTCATTAATGAGTTCCACTTACATCTAAAGTGAGATCCTTTGCGGCTGCTTTATTAAAGGTCGACTGTTTTATTTTTTCTTGCAGTTTTTCGTAAAAAAGATCTTCGTCAATTGGCATATCGACCCAGTCATCCATCCAGCTTGATAAATACACAGCATTCGAGATTGCTAAACTCTTGATGCCTTCTTCACCTGGGGCAAGAAGTTCCGCACCATTTAAAATGGCATCTACCCAATTATTCATAATACCAAGATGATCTGCTGTCCTTCCATGGATAGGAATGTCAATATTCCAGCACTCGGGTTCGCCAAATCCACCTTTGTACATGCGATTAAATTCACGTTCCGATTGTCTTAGTCGTGAAAAGGTCAGTTTATTATCTTCAACAACTAGTTTTCCACGGTCGCCCGCAATTTCAAATCGATTTGTACCAGGCGCCTCACCAGTAGAAGTAATGAACACCCCAGTAGCGCCATTTTCATATTCTACGTAAGCTGTAACATCATCTTCTACTTCAATGTCATGGTATTTCCCGAAGCCGCTGAATGCACGAACACGCTTAGGCATCAAGCCCGTTGTCCACTGCCAAAGATCAAGCTGATGCGGAGATTGGTTAATCATAACGCCGCCGCCTTCACCTGCCCATGTTGCGCGCCAGCCGCCGGAATCATAATAACTTTGCGAACGGTACCAATTTGTAATAATCCAATTTGTCCGTTTGATCTCTCCAAGCTCCCCAGATGATATTAGCTCTCTCACTTTCTGATAAAGCGGATTAGTCCTTTGGTTAAACATCATGCTGAACACTTTCCCACTTTTTTTAGCAGCCTCGTTCATTTCCCTTACATTTTTAGTGTAAACTCCAGCTGGTTTTTCACTCAAAACATGCAAGCCACGTTCAAAAGCCTTAATGGCAAGAAGAGGATGATCATAATGTGGTGTAGCTATGATAACTCCATCTATATTGGGATTGGCAAAAAACTCATCATAGGAGCTAAACCTCTGAACCCGGTCGCCGAACACGCCCTCAGCCCATTGGATGCGATCGGGTCTCTCATCACAAATCGCAGTTAAGATGGCCCCTTTTACATGCCCATCAAAAATATTTTTAGCATGACTTGATCCCATATTCCCCATACCGATAACGCCGATTCTTACTTGATCCATGCGCACGCCCCCTTATACTTGTTCTTTTAATTTCAATAAATTCTCTAGGCTGATTTTCAAGCTATCCATCGGGTTCCCCGGGCAAACATCTTGCTCAACTGCATACCATTCGACACCTGATTTTTCGCCCCATTGTAAAATTGGAATGAAATCAATTTTTCCTGTGCCTACTTCTGCAAACACTTCGTTTTCGTCATTTGACATATCTTTTAAATGGATAATTGGCATTCTATTGGCGTATGGTTGGATAAAGGAAAGTGGGTCACGTCCGCCTTTTTTCACCCAGTACACATCTACTTCAGCTAAAATTAAATTAGCATCTGAAGGCTTCAATATATACTCAAGAGCAGACATGCCATCAATTTCCGTTTCAAATTCAAAGGCGTGGTTATGATAGCTAATGCGATATTCAGGAACTTTTTTAGCAATGGCATTTAAGCTCATCTTTACTTTCTTATAGCCTTCTTGATTCCAATATTCCTTTGGGAGATATGGGCAAACAATGTCTTTTGTGCCATACAGATCGGCCTCTTTTACGACATTTTCTAAATCGTTTTCAAGTCGGTCGAGTGAAATATGCATTCCCGCAGTTCCTAGACCAGTCTCCTTTAAAACAGCTGCGATTTCATGTGGATCATGTCCTTCTGGAAGTGCAGAAATCTGAACACCCGCCCAGCCCATTTTTTTCAATTCATGAAAAACAGGTTTAATTCCTTTTGCTAATTCCTCACGCACCGTATATAGCTGAGCTGCAAATTTTTGTTCCATTTAATCCACTCCTCTATTTTTTATGTAAAATAAGGATGCTCCAAAGAAAGGTGGGAAAAACCATCTCCTACCATTATTCTGTACATGGTGTGGAGAGGACCGACCAAAAACACTCTGGAACATCCTCCAATTTTTAAGCTAAAATTTCTTCGATTCTATTAATTACTTCACTTGATAACTGCAAGCTTGCCCCTTTTACATTTGCTTCAATTTGCTCAGGACGACTTGCACCAACTAATGCACTCGCTACATTTGGCTGACGCAAAATCCAAGCAATTGCAAGAGCAGGTAAAGTTGTATCCAACTCTTTCGCTAATGTATCTAATTGAGCTACTTTCCTTTGCACATCCTCGTTTAAGAGGCCTTTTACAAACATATTAATATCATCATTAGCTGCACGACTATTTTCCGGAATATTGCCAGTTAAGTATTTTCCAGTTAACACACCTTGTGCAAGAGGAGAGAATACAACTTGAGAGATTCCGTATTTAGTAGATACAGGAATGACCTCATCTTCAATATACCGATGCAACATATTATATTGAGGCTGGTTAACAACGATTCTATCTAATAAATACTTATCAGCGATTCCAACTGCTTCTTCAATTTGCGCTGCCGTCCATTCGCTTACACCTGCATAAAGAATCTTGCCTTGACGAATCAAGTCATCAATGACTCTCAATGTTTCATCCACTGGAGTTTCTGGATCATAGCGATGGCAATAAAATATATCAACATAATCCAATTCCATACGCTTTAAGCTATTGTGCAGTTGTTCAAAAACGTGCTTTCGAGATAAACCTCTATCATTCGGACCATCACCCATTGGCCAGAAAGCTTTTGTCGTAATGACATATGACTCACGGGCGAATTCCTTCAATGCTTTAGCCATGACAATTTCGCCTTGCCCGCGCTCGTAAACGTTTGCAGAATCGAAAAAGTTGATTCCTAATTCATATGCTTTATGTATAGTCTTTTCAGCAGTATTGTCTTCTACTGACTTACCGTATGTCAGCCAGCTGCCTAAGCTAATTTCACTAACTTTCAAACCGGATCTTCCAAGTCTGCGATAATTCATCTAGACATCTCCCTTTCATTGTAAAAATCATTCACAATTTTTACTGTGATTCACACTTTTATAATCCTGTATTTAATAGTAAGTGTCAAGCTTTCAGTATCGATTATCTCACTTAAAACTAACTAATATTTATATTTTATTCCACTCTTACATTCTAACTATATAATTCTCAAAATGTGTAAAAATTGTAAGAATTATATGCTATAATTTTAATTAAAGCGTTTACATTAAGGAGTGAAGTTTATGGCCCAAATCATAATTAACGTACAAAATAACTTTTTGAACAAAGATTTATTGTTGTATAATTATGGAATGCAACATTTGTATCCTAATCACTCTTACAGTTCTAAATTACGAGATTACTATTTAATTAACTATGTTTTAGATGGTGAAGGTATATTAGAAATAGGAAATATATCATTTACTATTAAAAAAGGTCAAGGCTTTCTCATTGATCCAAATATATTTGCCCACTATAAAGCAGATTACTCCAAGTCTTTGAAATATTGTTGGGTTGGCTTCAATGGGATTCTTGCTGAACATATCCTCAATGAAACGAGTGTTTCTGCGAAATCTCCCATATTTATATACGATCCAGAAGAAATGCACTTCCAGCAATTGTTATCTACGATAAGCAACCATTCGACAACTAACAAAAGCGAACTTAGAATCCACGGTTTATTATACTTACTTTTATCAGCACTTGTTGAAAAGTATCCTAAACAAAAGATCATTAAAAAGCAAATTAAAAAAGAAGAATATGTAAATAAAGTCATTACATTTATAGAAAAAAATTATAAAAATAAAATTACCGTAGCCATGATTGCCGAATACATAGGTCTCGATCGCAGCTATCTCTCTTCATTATTTAACGAATATTTAAAATTTAGCATTCAGGAATATTTAATTCACTTTCGTATGAACAAGGCCTGTTCTTTTCTACATAATAGCGAACTATCTATTGGAGATATTGCAAAATCAGTGGGTTATGAAGACCCTCTTCTTTTTTCAAAAATGTTTAAAAAGTACAAAGGAATTTCTCCAAAACATTATCGCATTGCTGCTTATAATCATATTGCAGAAAATATATAGTACGGGAGATCAACATGAGAGTATTAAATTCTTGGTTTTTCGATGTAATGGAAACAATCTCTAATTTCTTTTTACTTAATATACTCTGGATTTTATTTTCACTTCCAATCGTGACGATTTTTCCGTCGACAACAGCCATGTTTGCCATTATAAGAGATTGGAAGATAGGAAAAAATAGAAATTTATTTTCTTCTTTCACGACATACTTTAAGCAATATTTTCAACAAAGCTTTTCAATTGGATTCATTTTTATTATTTGTGTAGGTATTATTTTTCTTGATTTTTTGTTTATAGACGAACTGAGCACCTTTATGCGCGTTCTTGTTTTTTCGTTATTGCTAATGATTGGTTTCATTCAGCTATTCATTTCTATTTATCTATTTCCGATTATGGTTCATTTTGAATTACCACTTAAAACAATACTAAAAAATGCACTTTTTTATTCTTTTATGTACTTTCCAACTACCTTACTTTCAATATTATTCATTGCCGCGATAGGATTATTGCTATTCCTTATTCCGATCTTTTCAATTATAGCGTTTAGTGTAACGGCCTATACTATCCATCTATTATGTTATCGACAATTTAATAAAACGGTTGCTCGGCAAGCAACATAAAGAAAGAGGCATCCAGTTTAAGTTGGAAGCCTCTTTCTTTTTTACTTTTATCCTACAATCCCCGTTCTCTCAACACTCTCTACAAAATGCCTTTGGACGAACATGTATAAGACGATGAGTGGCGTTATCGCTAGTAAAACACTCGTATTCACAAGCATTGAAAGATAAAATGGATCTATTTGTCCCGAGCCTGAAGCAGCCGTTAGCTTCGAAGCTAGTGTAGCGCCGGCGATTTGCACCTGGGAAGATATTACACTCGCACTCTCTAAGAACATCGTTGTAAAATACGTATCATTCCATTGCCATACAAATGAAAAGAGCATAACTGTAATCATGGCAGGAATGGCGTTCGGCAACATAATACGGAAAAATATCTTGAAAACGCCCGCTCCGTCCACAAGCGCCGCTTCCTCAATTTCTCTAGGAATCCCTTTGAAAAATTGCCTAAAAATAAAGATGAATAAACCCGCTTTTAATCCCATCCCCGTTATGGAAGAAATAATGAATGGCCAGTACGTTCCAATCAATTTGATTCCTTGCCCGCCATTAAACAATCCAATTAAGCCAAACACATCAAAGTTTCGATATTGTAAATAGGTCGGTACCATGATGGTTTGTGGCGGGACGAGGATCGTCAATATAACAAGCGCAAAAAGAATATTGCTACCTCTAAATTTAAAACGTGCAAATCCATATCCTACAAGTGCACACGAAATCGTAGTTAACAGCATTGTACTGCCGGAAAGCACAAATGAATTCCAGACTACTTTAAAATAATTCATCGTTTCCATTACGTATTTAAAGTTTTCCAACGTAAAGTTGCGAGGGATATACATCACAGTCGGATCATATATATCCGACTTATGTTTAAAGGCAATAGAAACCTTTAAAATGATCGGATATAAAATAACAAAAGATAATCCGATAATCAACACCGATCTAACTAAAGTCCAGACAAAACTTTTAAGCTTTTCAAAAGGAATGAAAGCATGCCTTTCCTTGTTCCTCGCTTTTACATTTTTCATAGCAATTAACTTTTTTTCAAGTATCGTTCGCTGCATTTCTTCCCTCCTCACACTATTGGTAGAATACTTTTCTCGTTATAAAGAAGGTACTGATTAATAAGATGACTGAGATGACGAGAAAGTAAAGCCACGACATGGCGCCGCTTAAACCGTAGTCAAAGTTCTTAAAGGCCACTTCTCTCAATAGCGTAGTCATTTTATTATCTGTAAATGAGTCAATGACACTGTAAATAACATTTGTCAAAATAAGCGGGCTAATCATTGGAAGCGTAATCTTCCAAAAAGATTCATAGCTTGTTGCACCTTCAATTTTCGCCACTTCATAGAGCTGGGGAGAAATCGATTGCAGTCCAGCAAGAAAAATGATAATTTGAACACCCGACGCACTCACAATTTCATAAATCCTATTAACTGCACCTGTTAAATAAGTGACAATATGAACGTTTAAGCCCGCTTCAAGAAGTAGCTTTTGAAGTTCAAAGCTTTTAAGTCCCGTCCCCGCCTGCTCTTCTTCTCCGCCTGCACCTATCATGGCACTTTGCAAAAAGTCCCCGCTCTCAATACTTGCGATGACTCCTGATGCAAGGATAACCGGTAAAAAGAAAATGGCTCTTGCCATCATTCGGCCGCGAAATTTCTGATTTAGTATCGTAGCAACAAATAAGCTAAAGATAACAATCAAAGGAACATTTACAACCATATTGACGACAACTTCGATCAATGTCTTGTTAAAATCCACATTTTTCGTCAAAGCCTCTTCGTAATTCGTAAAGCCTAAAAATTCTAGATGAATCCCAGTCGGCGAAAGCGTTAATTCACTAAAGCTATAGCGAAGGGATTGGAGTAATGGGACAGCAAACAATAGTATAAAGCCGAGCAGCCAAGGCGAGATAAACGCCCAGCCCCATAACCCCTTTCTTTGTTCAAGGGACAATTTCTTTAGTTTAGGAAACATCGTTTATTCCCCCTGTCCAATAATGTAGCTTTCAGGCTCAATGACTTTATTATCTACAGTTACTGCCTCTTCGTTGTAATTAACGACGATGGAGTAATCATGATCATAAGTCGTTTCATAGACACCCTCTGCAAGCTCTTTGTGCGAAGTAATCGGCTTATTGCGTACGTTTTTTAAAACCGCATTTACTTCGTTGTACATATCGATCGATTCATCCATCCATAAGTGATAATTGGCGGAAATTAAATGATTAAATTCTGATTCCTTAACGATAGCAGGGTCTTTGTAAAACCAGCTAAAGTATACGTTCGAGCCTGTCTCCAATGCTTTCAATATTTGCTGTTTCACATATTGGTCATCATTTAAATTTACGGGTTTACCGGAATAATCGATATATCCGTGGATGACCATCTGATAAAACGGAACACTTTTATCTGTAATATTGAAGTTGCTGCTGGAAAGAGGGGCCTCGAGAATTGATTTTGTATATGGAAGAACAGGGGCATTCCCACCAAAAGTCAATAAATCAGAAAACTTCCCTTTTAATTTACTAAATTGCTCTTCCACAATCTTCTTCGAATGCTCTCGGTCAATCACTTTTTTCTCCCGATAATCAGAATGTAAACTATTTCCTAAATCCCGAAGTGATAAACCGTTAATATTATATTTTTCATAGTCCTTTGAAAATTGGTCTATATAGTTTGGTAATTTTGCAGGTGACAATAAATAATAAGGTGTACGATTCGTAATATTTTGTCGGTATGTCGCTATGTTGGTTGGATAAACTTGTGCAACCTTTTTAGTGATATACCTTGATGCATCCCTTGAAGGACTGAATGTAATTGTATTGCGATATACATTCGTAAAAGCTACATCCGGGTAAAAATCGATGTCATTTTCCGAAAGAAATTCAGAAAATGCTTTCAGTCCTTTTTTTCCGCCAATTTTGCTGTCGACATGAATGCTTGTTGGTATTTTATGATTGACTCCTTCATTAAACCAACCTGTATATCGTACCTTTAAATTGTTTATATTAGCGTCAATCAGCTCATTGACAATCTTTTTCCCTTCTTCAAATGTTGTAAGTGGTTCCAACGATTTATACGGAATCCCTAAGATTGTTTTTCTTTTCCATATAGAGCCCGTCAAATCAAGATAAAAAGGGATGTTATCTTCTTGTTCCAATGGCTCAAGGTGATACTTATCGACTAAGTATTTTTGGTAATAGCTTGCCATTCCGGCATAATTCGCTTGATCACCTTCTAAAAAAGCATACCGGATAGTAATATTTTCTTTAAACTCACCTTTTTGAAAAACAAATGTTGTATTAGATCGACTTCCTCCTGCAAGAGTAATCTCCCCTGAATTTTTTATAACGAAGGCGCTATAAACTGAGTTATACGAATTTAAACGTCCGGAGACATCGGCTTCAATTGTAGCCACTCCATCCCCTTCTTCAATGATACTAAAAAAGGCATGTTCTCCTTGTTTCATACCAAAGACAGGGAGTTGGATTTTTTCACTTGTCAGATGATCCGTTTTTTCGATTACTGCAGCATCTTTTCCGTATACACGGGCTGAGTATGGTTGATAATGGCTTTTTCCATTATTAAGCTCAATTAATGATCCAGATCCATCCGGTATAAAAATATAGCCGTCTTCATCTTGATTGGCTGCTCCGAAAAAAGGTAGAATGTGAATTGTATTAATTGGAAATTGTTCATTAAAATCAATTTCACTGCCTTTAACATTTACAATTACATTATCGCCGTCGAGCTGTACAAGCAATGGGACGACGAACATTGGAAAGTTTTGAGCCTCCCCAGCCTCTTCCCCATGCTCTGCATTATCTTGAGCTAAATCTTCCTCTGTGTAGCCAACTTCCGCGAACAATTCTACAGCGCGCTTTAATGCTACCTTAGAGAAGGCGCCGTCTCTTCGTTCATAAACGTCCTCTTTTTCAATAAATTTAAATCGCTTTTGGAAATCCTTTTTTGCCTTTTCGTCCTTAATTTTATCGAGAATTAAGGTGTGAAATCTTTCTTTGCTCATCCTTTTTGGAATTTGTTCTATTCCCTTTTCCGCGTTCCCCATTGTATAAATGATTTTAATTCCATTTTCTATCTTTTCGAATTCGAACTGTTCTTTCATTACACTGTCTCTATAACTATCAAATCTCGTTGTCTGCCCATTTGGGTTGAAATAGTTCAAGACAACTTGGGCACTAAGCAACCCTTTATTTTCAGGTGCGGCAAGTGAGTCATTTTCCCGATCAACTGGATTAGAATACCAAACCTTTCCATTCTGCTTTTCTTTAATGGCAAAATCAGCATTCTCTTCATTAAAGTAAAGCTCAAGTGATTCAGAGGAAGCTGCCATTTTCATATCTTCTATGGTAGATCCCTTGACGGCTACTACTGCTGCGGGTTCATTCGCATTTTCATTAGAGCCATCATCTGTTGTTTCTTCTGATGTGTCCACACTTCCATTATCAGTTGACTCATCTGTATTCGCGTAACCTTTCGGAACAGTCGAATTCATACCGATCAACATGAACAATATACATATGACGCTTAGTATTTTTATTTTCCGGGACATTTCTTTACCTCCCTTCTAAAGCCGATAAATTATTTCTTTATAGATCGTTTCTACGAATGTAATTAATTGCTGAAGTAGGCTGAAAAAAAGCAATCCTAGGAAAATCATTACTCCCATCACAATTCCGGTAATGATAAAAGTGGCAATTGTTTTACTGACGGAATATTGGTGGACTGTCATAATCCCTACAAATAACAAACCAAGGAACCAAAACATCGCGATTGATTCCAATAAAAAGAATAGCGGTGCTTCTTCGAACGTTATGAAATTACTAATGATAGTAGTTGCTGCGTAAATGACCACCATCGGCAAAAGGGCATAAGCTGTAACTGTAATAATCTCAATAAACTTTCCTTCTCCATCCATCAACGTAGTAATAGCCCAGTTAGCAATACAGAATAGAAAGAATGGGAGAACAATGAAGATTAATTCATCGATGCTATTCAGCTGATTTGGGTTGCTGAAATTTACTATGAACCCTGTAAACTGCCTTTTTAAAGTGATGACAATCGTTAACAGTAAAAGGATGGATAAAGCTATTTGCAGTTTCCCTTTTCCTTCATACTTAACATCCCAGAAACCTCTAAAAGGATGAATAATTACATAAAAAGGATATTTAATTAATTCATTCCACAACCGCATTCGCCCTCCTT
This sequence comes from Lederbergia panacisoli, assembly GCF_024626525.1. Classification (GTDB taxonomy): domain Bacteria; phylum Bacillota; class Bacilli; order Bacillales; family Bacillaceae_C; genus Lederbergia; species Lederbergia panacisoli. The sequence goes on along the minus strand of NZ_JANJGU010000004.1, from coordinate 80,871 downwards.
CTTCTGAAGCCTCTATACATCTTGTATCCCATGTATAAGAAAGGAATAAGTACGATAGCACTCATAATTAATCCAAAATAATCCCTAAGCACTTCCTGTCTGTATCGTTTAAATGCTTTGGAATAATATTTCTTGCTATTTCCATTTTTGAAATACGCCATTGCTTCTTTGTTCTTGCCTTCCATAAGACGTGCCTTTCCTATTCCTACATACGCTACCTCGTAGTTTGCATCTAATCGTAGAACCTTTTCCCAATACTCCGCAGATTCTTTGTCATCGCCAAGATGATAATTTCTAACAGCTTCGTTCACATTGCGACCAAACTCAGTAGGTTTAAAAACAACTAAATTATTAAAACCCTTGTCAAGAATAATAATATCTTCACCCAATCTTTCAATGGCCGAAGGGGTTTTAAATGTACCGACTTGATCGCCAATTTTTCCGAAAATGTATAATAAATTACCATCCTCATCGTAAGTGAAGACTCTTCCTCTTTTTAAATCAAGGCCGCTGTACATGCCATATTCATTTACGTTTACATCAATAAACGTAGATCCTCCTGCCATCTCTCCTCTAAAAGGAAATTCAATATCCCCTACTATAGGGTGGTAGCCTTCTTTACGGATTACATCTGTCCCAGTTGGATTAAGCCGCTGCAAAGGGGTCGTTGTATTTTTTTCAGAGTTTGTTGTATAGATAAAGCCATCCTCATCAAGATCAAGATTGTTAAATTCAATTGGTAAAAATAAGGCCATTTTGGCTCTTTGCTCTTTTGTCGCTATTATTCTCCAAAAATAGTCGATTGGCTTAAATTTAACCTTGTTGGCTCCCGTATATCCTGTAAACACACCGTCAGGGTCAAATTCAATAATACCGTCATAAATGCCTCGGCCAATGACGTATATTCGCTGTGCTTTATCAACAGCGATTTTAACCGGATGGTATTCGAACCCTTTACGAATAACATCAGATTCAGGCGCACCAATTTCTCGGATAAAGTCTCCTGTTCCTGTTAACTGAATTATTCTCCGGTTTCCGGTATCCGCCACATAAATATGCTCTTCCTCAGTAACAAAAATACCCTGTGGCTTATCAAATTGATCTTTACTTCCATTATTTTGGAAACCTTTAATTTCTTTTACAAACTCAAAGTTTTTATCAAGAATGACAACTCGATCGTTTCCTGTATCCAAAATATAAATTTTTTCGTTCCTTACATACATGTCATCCGGTGCATTGAGCAATCCGTATGCCGTGTCCCTTCCGTCAACTACTATGTCTGGCAAGTATGGAATCGCAGATGGCACTGACTTTTTCCAATAAGAATAATTGTATCCTTCATAAGGCGCTTCCGCGGAGGTAAAAGGTGCTAAGAACGATGTAAAGATCAATATAGATATTAGTAAACAAATCGTTTTAGAATAAAACTTCATCTCTCTTCCTCCCCCCTAGTCCTTCATTCCAGAAGAAGACATCGTCTGAATAATACTGGATTGTGAGAACAAAAAGACTGTAATAGGGACTGACATTAGAAACAATGCCACTGCCGCTGCTGCACCTGCACGGGCAATTCCTCCTTGAATGATCTGACCCATCGCATAGTGCATCGTTTTCAATTCTTCACTATAAATAAAGTTTCCACCATCTGTACCCCATAATTGTTGAAAAAGCAAAATCATTAACGTTAGCCAAGCTGGCTTCACCATCGGCATCACGATTGTCCAAAAGATTCGATACTCGCTTGCACCATCAATTCTAGCGGCTTCTAGCAATGTATCAGGAATCTGTTCCATAAACTGTTTCATTAAGTAAAGTCCTAGTGAAAAGGCAAATGATGGAACAATAATGGACCAATATGTATCCACCCACCCTAGAGTAGCCATCGTTATATAGTTAGGAATAGCCGTAACATGTGGTGAAAACATCAAAGACAAAATAACGATATTAAAAATAAAATTGGAACCTGGAAATTTGTGTTTCGCAAGAGGATACGCTGCTGCAGCTGCAAAAATGATATGGCCAGCTGTACCCACTATCGTGATAAAAAAAGTATTAAACACATATCTAGTAAATGGAACCCAGGAATCCGCCATTAAATTAAATAAATCTATGAAGTTATTGATGGTCGGATTTCTAACAAAAAACCTAGGTGGGAATAAAAAGATTTCATCCAAGGGTTTAAAGGCATTATTTATAGTGTAGATTAAAGGCAAAGCCATAAATGCCCCGAATAAACCTAGGAATAGGAAGAGAAAGAATGTGCCGTACCAAGAGCGATTCAGCTTCTTTTTTCTTCTTCGCGGTAATGCAAATTCCATCTGTTATTCACCCACCTTCCGCAGTAACTTTTGCGTTACTAAGTTTGTTGTCATCATGATGATGAATAGAATAGTGGCAATAGATGATGCATAGCCCATTTCAAATCGAATCGTTCCATAATCAATTAAATGTGTAACGATTGTATGCGCCGCATATTGAACACTCGGAAATCCGGCGAGAGCCATTGAAACGTCTGCCACCGCAAACGAAGTTGTGATTTGAATAACCGCCCCAAATAGTAATTGCGGCTTCATCGATGGCAGTGTAATATACCAAAGCTCTTGCCATCTGTTTCGAATTCCGTCTATTGCTCCAGCCTCATACAATGTTTTATCAATTGTTTGCAATCCGGCTATAAAGGCAAGAAAGCTTGTACCTAGGCTAAGCCAAAGCTGAACGAGCATAACGATGGCAAGCACGTATTTCGGATCTTGAAGCCATTGAACCGGCTCATATATTAAGCCAATTTTCATCAAAAATCCGTTTGCGTATCCATATGTATCTCCCGAAAATATAATTAACCAAATGAAGTAAATATTTCCCGATATAGAAGGCGCGAAAAAAATTAATGTCATAAACGCCCTGACTTTCGCCGGAAATTCATTGATAAGCCACGCAAATACAAAACAAGCTATATAACTTACTGGGCCGGTAATTGCTGCGAATAAAATTGTATTTTTTAATGAAATTAAAAACACATCATCTTCTAGGAATAATCTTGCATAATTGTCCCAACCAACCCAACGAGGTAATTCCAGCATATTAAAATACGTAAAGCTAATTCCAATCGAAATAAGAACTGGAAGAACAGTAAATAAAATGAACAATGTAAAATAAGGTGCCATCAAGATATACGAATGTTTATGCAAAGCTATATTCCGTTTGAACCTTTGAAAAAGTGTCGGCTTTTTCAAAGGCTGCTTTTCTATACCTGCAATGGGACTTGCCATAACAGATTCTGATTGCTTTGTTTCTTGTAAAATGGTGTCCCCCTCCTATTCCAGCGGTAGGTTAAACTCTTTTCTCTTTACACGAATTTCATCATTGATATAAATGATGTAATCATTCAATGCTTCATAAGGATTTGTGCCATTATTGACCACTTCCCTGAAAGCATTATCCAGATGTCGTCCTGTAAAATATCCTCCAGGAACCTCTGGCACACCTCTAACCCATTCCCATTGCTGATCTAACTGTTCATAATCCTTAACTGGCCATGGCAGTTCTTTTAAAGCCTCAATATTTGCAGTTGGATAACGAGCTGCTGCACCCATTAACCCTTCCATCTCTCTACCAAATCGCACTTGAACATCCTTACTTGTCCACCATTTTAAGAATTCCCAGGAGGCATCCTTATTTTTTGATTGTTCCATTATAATTGCGGATGTTCCCATACTACTAACCTCTCTACGAATCGTACCATCTTCCTGAGCAGTTCCAGGAACTGTTACAAATTCCCATAACCCCCTAATTTCTGGTGCAGAAACTGAAAGATGATTATAGAAAGTATAATCAGCTATACCGATTGGCATTTCACCTGTTCTAAAACGGTTAGGAAAGTCAAATTTCAAAGGCAACTTATAATTTGTATATAACCTGGACCATTCTTTAAAAGCCTCCATTGAAATTTCAGAATCTAGACCACTTACAGTATCATTATTTTTGTAAAGATCCCCGTCTTTCTGATACAGCATCGCCGTAAAGGTTTGGTTCGGGATAAGATTCTGTACCTCTCCTGGAAATTGAGGGTCTTGAATTAGAGGTAAGGCAACCTCCATATGGTTTTTCTGCAATACTGGTATCACCTTATATAAATCCTCCCAAGTCTCGGGTACATCTAAGCCTAACTCCTCAAAAATATCTTTACGGTAAAACAGCATATTAAATATTTGTTGCTCAGGAAGCGCATACACTCCTCCATTAAATCGGTAAGGCAGAATTCCGCTTTCTCTAAATCGTGTAGTAATATCATTGAAATCAGCAAATTGGGTTAAATCGGCAACAGCATTCCGCATAGCATAGTTAACTGGGATTTCATTTCCAACTTGCATCGCAACATCTGGTCCTTGACCCGCTAAAGTTGCCGGTAAAAGAACATGCATTTGCACGAGCTTCAAATTTACATTTATACCGTTTACTGGTGTAAACGTATCATCAATCATAGATTTTAAAACCTGTGCCTGGTCACGCCCTGTCCCGATCCAAACAGTAATCGTATTGTCGTCTTCTCCCTCTTCCGTTACATTTCCAATGCTATTGTAGTCCTCTATGAAGGAGTAGAAGAAGCTGCCAACTTCATGAATAGCCCTGCTAATTATTGTAGAATTGGCCTTTGGCATCTTTTCTTTAGGTGATGCTAGTACAAAATAATCAATTTCCAAAGGTTGTTCCCTCACTGTTAAAATCCAGGTACCAAGTCCACCGACATTGATTTTATACGTATCGAGACGCCTTTGAATGGTTTCCGGACGTTTCACAAAGTCTTCAAGCTGATAAGCCATTGTATTAAGAATGGCTGTTTGATCACTTGTTTCTCCAGTCACTCTTGCCAGTTCATCTGAAACCTCATAAAGAATCTTACTTTGGCGACTGAATATCTCCACCATTTCAGGGATGTGCTTTTCTAGCTGATAATCTCTGTACGGATCCGGCATTTCACCGGTAACCATTAGAATCTTTCTATAAATATAGTTCAACTCAAGTACGCTTTCTTCCACTGTACGCAGGAGTGGAGCAACATCCCCGAGGGTAACTTCAAGCTTTATTTCATGTGTACCTTTAGGTAAGTAAAATAAATATGGATCTTTCCCCCCAAGAACTTCCATTTCCCAGCTATTATGATAATAAAAAGGGATGTTCTCCATTTCTTTAAATGGAACTTCGTCATTTATGAGAAGCTTACGAGCAGAAAAAAGACCTCTCAGCATATTTTGCTTATATTTAATTCCAAGTTTATATAATCCATCTTCAGGAACTTCAACATTCCAAGTAATCCACTGGCCCGGCCACCTCCAGTTATATCCACCGATCGTATTCATTCGAATTTTTGATATATCATATGGCTCCGTTGAAGGGCTTGTACGATCATTGATGGCATATAAGGTAGGTGCCGATTTTAAAGTCGCATCCTCACCTTGTAGCCTTAATTGAATGTCATCTGTTTCTTGATAGCCATTTTTTTCATATTCAGCTTTTACTTCTTCGTAGGTTGGGATGTACTTCACCTGATACAATTTAATATAGTCAATGACCATTGGTTCTCTTGAAGAAACAAATGTAATCGTATTTTTGCCTTTTTTAAAATAAAACGAATATGGTTCAGTATAATAGCCTTCGCTATCTTGCAGGTCTAGTACCATCCAGATTGGATCTTCAACCTGTCTTGGGCGCAAATCATTTCCGCGATTATCCCTTTCAATTTGCGGCAACTCATTTTTCCAAGATCGTGAAAATGTTAAAGTTCCAGCTCCTTGGAAAGGCAGTTCCCCATTAATGAGAAATTCTCTTTCGGCAGAAGAACTTTTTCCTTCAATCGGAAAATACTTTAGCTGGACGTTGTATAATCCCTCATCTGCAACATCAAATTCCCAAGTAATCGAACCTGTTTCTTCTGTTTTAACAGCCTTTCCATCTATTCCTTCAAAACTTGTTAGGATTTCTGGGTTCATTTCGTGAGAGGAAGTAAAATCTTCTCCCTCAATAAGGATTTCAGATTGAGGTTTTGGTGCATCCTTATATTCATTTATGTATTTTGAATATAAATCTTTACGGATAAAACTTTCGTCTGATTCAGGTTCTGCCGATTCAGATTCGGCATAGGTTTTCTGATTATAGGAAGGTAGAAATAGTCCGGAATAAAACAAGGTAAACACGGTTAAAAGGGTAATGAATTTTCGGGCTTGATGATTGAACATTAAAACCACCTCCTGCCTTGTTTTTTAACAATTTAAGAAAGTATAACTTTATAAAAAAGTAATATTTCTAAACATATCCTTCGACGTCTAGCTTCAGTGACTATCGACTAGCAAACTTCTTTTCCTTTCCCCTACGATAAGGAAGCCAGACTCGTCCCATCAGACTCATCGTGTTTCCGTTATCGCAAGTCTTAGGATCTGAAGTTTGTACGTCGATGAGCAAGTCGCTTCCGCTTTTCTGATATTTCTTAAGAAATTCCCGTTATGTATATCACAATAGACGGGAATTTCCTTTTTCAATTAACTTAATAGTTTATTTAAGTGCTATTCTTTTTCTTTGCCTAAAAACTCAGCAACGCGAGCTTCGGCTTCATCTTTGACTTTTGCAATCGCTTGTGTTGGAGATTCTACTCCAGTAGCGATATTAGTGAATGTTTCATAAAACGCATCTTCGAGATTATAAACTTTCCAATAGTTAGGTTTAATATTATCTAGCATTGTTACTGCTGTATCGATTGCTTCTTCACTCGGAAGTACGCTTTCAAACCAGTCAATTACATCATCTTCCCAACCATCCCAAATCTGTAAATCTTCCCAGATTTTATAAACGATTTCCGGATCTTTAACACCCTTCGGAATGAAGTCACCAGAAACGTCTGATAAAGGTACTATGTTATTTGATGCTTTAGGTCCCTTTGGCCACATGACATATCCCCATTCAAATGGAGCTTCCACACGGTCATAAGCTTCCCAAATCCATCCTTGCGTCATTCCTACCAATCCCTCAGTAAAATACCTGCGAGGATCTTCCCAGTCATTTCCTTCATTAGGCTTGATTACTTTATGTTCGTTATAAAGTGAAACAACGAATTCTAAAGCTTCAATGGAATTTGGTGAATCAAGAACGATTTCACCCGTATTCGTGTCAAGAAATTGTGCATCATTTGAAAAGATAGAGTACTCAGAAATGATACTTGGGTCTGCGCTTAATCCGTATACACCGTCTTTTGTCAGCTTCTTAGCTGCATCAAGCATGGCATCCCAAGTCCATTCGCCGTTCTTTTGCAATTCGTAAGGATCAGCCAATCCGGCTTCTTCAAACATTGTTTTGTTATAGTACATTCCGCCACTTTCATTCACTTGGAATTTCATCATGTAGTTTTTATCAGAGAATTTGCCGATTGCTTTCATCGGTTCAGTCATTCTTGATTCAGACAAATCGATGATATCATCCAATGCATACAACATATCTTGCTGCATAAGTGGTCCTGCTTGCATGTTGCTTAGACCAATAATGTCCGCAAAAGGCTCACCCGCTAAAATTGTTGTTGTCAGTTGGTTTACTTTCTCTTCATAAGGAATCACAACATATTCAATTTTGACGTTGTATTTCTCTTCAGCTGCTTCAAGCAACCCCTGTCTTATATCACCAAATTCATTACCTTCTAGCGGCCAACGATCATAGTGATCAACGATTTTTATGACACGGCCACCTAGATCATATGTTTCTTCCGGCGGCGCTTCTTCCACTACTTCTTCCTGTGGTGATTCACTTTCTTTTACTGGTTCCTTATCTTCAGTACCAGCTGATTCTTTCCCACCGCTACATGCAGCGAGAAGCAAGACAAACATCGCCATTATAAGAAAAGAAAGTTTAAATTTCTTCATCTTGACCCTCCCAAATTTGTTTTTAGGAAAAGTAGTGGTCTAATAATCCCATCCCCCTAAACGAAATATCGCCCTAAAGAATTTTAAATATTATAATAATAGTTTACATGCTTGCGTTCTTTTCAGGGTTAACTAACTATTAGTATAAGGGATGAACTGCGCTGAATGTGAAAGCCCTTACAATCAATTGGTATTCTTTTAAAACATCTCCAATTACATTAATTATCCTTTCTTAGTCTAAATTACTTAATAAATGCCTACAGCTTATAATGTAAATTTAAAGTAATAATAGTTAAAAAGTTTTACTTAGTAAATGGAAAATAGCTAGTTAATATGTCAAAAAGCTAGTTTCTATTTTAAAAGTTTACCTTTCGCAATATTAGACTTCTCTACTAATCTCATTTGTTTTACTTTAAAAGATACTTATCGTTTAATAACAGCTTTAAAAAATCCCTCAGGTTTTAATACAGAGGATTCAAACGCTTTATTTACCTCTTCTAATGAAAATGTATGGGTAACGAGCGGCGCCATTTTTATGAGCCCCTCTTCAAGCAGTTTTATCCCAAGCTTCATACCTTGCATATACACTTTAGGATCCCGTTCATGCGCATTGACAACATCCAACCCTTTCCAATTCCATTGTTGCATGTTAATCGTTCTTGGTGGACCTTGATGATATCCATATATAATGAGGCTGCCGCGAATTTTTACGATATCCGTTGCCAAGTCCAATGCTGGTTGGGTTCCAGTAGCCTCTATAACGACATCAACACCGTTATCGTTCGTCATTTCCATTATTTTTTTATGAACATCCTCTTTAGCATTTATAACCGATGCAGCGCCAAGTTCTTTTGCCATCTCAAGGGCTTCCTCACGTGTATCGATAGCAATAATTGTCGATGCACCTTTAAGCTTTACACCCTGTAATATGAGTTGCCCCATAAAGCCCAAGCCAATAATGGCAACAGTATCTCCAATCTCTACATTCGTTCTTTTGGTGGCGTTCATGGCACATGCCAACGGTTCACCTAACCCTAATTCATATGGTGTTTCATCCGAAAGTGGAACAGCATGTTCTTCATTTACGCATACGTATTCAGCAAAGCCTTTTTCGGCCAATACAGAAACGCGGTCACCTTTTTTAAAGCGCTTTACATTTTTACCGACTTCAGATACCTCTCCACTTACTTCATGTCCTAGGAATAGCGGTTCAGATGGATTCAGATCTTTCCAAACAGCCACTTCTGAAGAACATACTCCACATACCTTTACTTTCACTTGAATATCATTGTCGCCGGGCAAAGGTATATCCGTTTCAAACATTTTGAATTGCCCGGGAGAGGCTAGTGCAAAAGCTTTCATGTCATTCTCCTTTTATCTAGATGATTAAAGAGATTCTTGTTTAACTAGATTATGAGTTTCGAGCATTTTCTCTACGATCATATTAAATAACTTTAAATCCTCCTTGAAATCTTCCGGAGTCGTTTTAGGTGTTTTCCCCTGAGTTACAACATCATAGAAATATTCTAATTCTGCTACATAAGCATCCTTAAATGTTGGACGCAACTCCCTCTCTTCAAACGCTTCCCCTACTGTTTCCATTATGGATAGAGTGGTTGGCAATTGACGAATATAAGGAGTATTGTATTGGATTTTTACTTGCTTCGTATCAGAAAACACTTCTAAATGTGCATCGAATCTTCTTTGTTGATCTACACCCGTTTCAAACGCAGTATAAAAACCATCATGTTCGAAGATTGCATTTATATATCCACCGCCATTCCATTGAACAGCTGATACTACTTGTTTAGGGAAACCAATCAATTCCCTCATAGCCGATAAATCATGACTACTTAAGCCACATAGCAACCTGTAAGCGCTTTTGATGTCATCTGGCGCATCGCCAATTGCTTCCTGTACCATTGTTGCAGCTCTTTGCCAGCGATCCTCCATTGCCGATTGCGGGATATCATTAAAGCGATGGACATTATGAGCTTGCTCAATCATCTTAATATTGGGTCCAATAATATCTCTTACTTTTGCGTATTTAATCTTGTCCATCTTTTTAACTTCTTCGACGCCTTCAATAAACGCTGGAGCAAAACGTCTCATATACCCCACCATTACTTGAACGCCATTTTTATCCCTTGCTTCAATGATTTTGTCTGCATCCGCCATAGTTAAACACATAGGCTTTTCTACTAAAATATGTTTCTTATTTTCTGCAGCGGCTACGACACAATCAGTATGATATTCATCACTATTTAAGACAAACACCACATCAAGGTCTTCTTGCTTCGTAAGTTCCACTGCATCTGTGTAGAGATTTGCTACTCGAAATTGCTCGCCTAATTTTTCTAATAATTTTACTGAGATGTCGCATAAAGCACTGATTTCATATTTACTTGATAGCTGTTGTAGTATTGGTAGGTGAACGGTTTGAGCTACTTCCCCCAAGCCAATTACACCAACTTTTAATTTTGTCATTTTTCATCCTCGCTTCCGCAGTTTCCATCTAGTATAGTTTGTTGTTTATTGTTATTCTTTTGACTATAATTTAATATGGAGTGCTTCTTAGTGGATGATATAAAGGCGGCAACCTTCACCACTAGGAAGACTTCTCTTTATTTCTCCTCCCTTTCTTGTTGATATCTCTTTCATAGACAGAGCATCACCCCCTTAAAATGAATCATCAAAGATATCCTTATTTTAAAACCTTTATCATATGGCTGGCTCCACAGCTCTCTCTTATAACAAGCTCCATTGAAAAGACAAGGTTTTTTGTTTGTTTAGTGTCGTGAATATCTATTGTTTCTAACAATAAATCAATTAGCCCAATGGCTATCTTCTCCAATGGTTGCCGTACTGTCGTCAATTCAGGCTTTATTAAGGATGCCATCTTTATATCATCATAGCCGACTATAGCAATATCTTCCGGAACCCTTTTTCCTCTTTTTCTTAATGCATCGATCACACCGAAGGCAATTAAATCATTTCCACAACAAACTGCGGTAAATTTAGAATGATCATCCAATAATTCATTCGCCGCTTTAAAACCGCATTCAAACGTAAATTCCCCTCTTTTCATGAGTGATTCATCTACACTCAATCCATGTAACGTCATACCGTTTCTGAATCCTAATTCTCTTTCTGGAGATGTGAATGGCCCGCCAACATAAGCAATATCTTTATGACCAAGCTTTATTAAGTGCTCAGCTCCAATCTTTCCACCTTCTAAATGGTCACCATAGACGGAGTTTACATTGGGAAGACTCCTGTCTAACACTACAATCGGAATTTTGCCATGTAATAACTCTAAAATGACAGACTCATGTTCTGAACCGGGACCGCAGTATATTATTCCGTCTACCTTTCTCTTTATGAATGAATTGATATACGTAAGCACCTTTTCCGATTCTGGTAAACCACTCACACAAAACATTACCGTATAACCATATTCCCAAAGCTGCTCTTGTATATTTTCAGCAAGAGTCGCCCAATATTCATGCAAGGATGGGATGATTAATCCGATTGTCTTTGTTTTTTTGGAAATCATTGTTTGGGCAGTTAAATCGGGAAAATAATTTAATTTTTTTATAGACTGCTCAACTTTTATCTTTGTTGATGGCTTGACTTTATCTTTTCCATTTAACACTCTAGAGACTGTTGCAATCGATACACCAGCATCTTTCGCAACATCTTTTATAGTTATCGTCATCATTATCACCTTGTCATTATGTAAAAAAATAGTTGTAAACGTTTACACCCGATGTATAATCAAGTTATCATAATAAATATGATATTTCAATACGAAAAATGAAAATATTGCATAATTAAGAAACTTTTTATTTTTCAGGAGGTGTAACTGTTTTAATTTGCTAGCTTTATAGATTATAAATATTGATAATTACTGAAAGTGTGGGGTATTAATGACAGTAACCAATGAAAACAATATTCTAACTTTAGCAGATGGCGGTCTTCAGTGTAGTTTTGATCTTCAGACAGGACAATTACAAAGTATCGCAAGCAAAACGATGGTATGGAAAACAGAAGGATTTCTTCTTAATATTGGCTGTGACGAAGAATATAAACTAGGACGGCTTGCGTACCATTCGTTAGATCCTTTACATACATGGGAGATGCCACCTATTGACCCGATCCAAACACCTAGTGAGGAGTGGGAATTTTGCGGATACAGCACTCATTTAAACGAATTACATATGAACTATAAAATCGATGATTTGCTCATAACCGTCATGTACCATGTAAACGAAGATACATTAGAAATTGGAACTACGGTTAAAAATACGCGTTCCGATCGCAGATTAATCAACGGTCTGGCTTTTATGCTTAGTGAGTCAACCAAATCAAGGGAAGTAATGTTTGAATTTCCTGGGAATGTCCCTCATAACGAATTCCATGTTTCGCAGCTGAAACCTTACGAACCTATCGTTGCAGGACTTGTTAATCCTATAATTAGAACAATATCCGATCAAGGGAATGTGAACATCTTATTTATAAACGAGGAAGAAAAATGGAGTTGTGGTGTATATAAAGATGAAATCGCTAACACCCATTATATAAATATCGCTTGTCTCGAAAGCTATATTGATGAGGATGAGACTTTATACTGTGGAAAGCTGTATATTCAGCCGATTGGTCAAAGTGATTCATTTAAGCCCATCCGCAAGCTTTATGAGCAAAAAGGATGGAATCCTCCCACAGACGGACATACTGAAGGAGTGTTATATTCTTGCCACCCACACGGGACGATGGATTCAGGGTTCCAAGATCAAAAGACGATGAGAGAGTACGCGGAAGAGATGGAGAGTCTTAAAAAGATGGGCATAGACCACGTCTGGGTTTTACCTATCTTTGAACATCTCGATAGAGGAGTGTACCATCCAACGGACCAAAAAATTATTGACACACGATACGGGACAGATGCAGATGTAGAGTATTTTAGCGAAAAGCTGCATAATCTTGACATGACTTTACTTTTTGACTATGTTCCGCACGGGCCAGAGCTTGATGATCCGCTTGGTATCATACATCGGGAATGGGCTTCTGTTTGGAGAGACGGAACGCCAAAAATTGAATGGAACTGCCTATCATTTGATATGGCAAATCCGGAATATCAAAAATATACGACTGAATTGGTAGAAGAGCATGTTGAACGCTTTAATATCGATGGTGCACGGATTGATTGTGCAATGGGTGGTCTTTCCAATTGGAATCCAGTGGAAGGGAATCGTCCAAGCAGTTCAAGCCTAGGGGCAGGTGTAAGTATTTCAAAGGCAATTCGGGAAGGTATATTGAATAAAAACAAAAAACCGATCATTACTCCCGAAAACTTTAACCCAGTACCGGTATATGCTCCATATACAGATATTTTTTACGATATGCCACTATATCGTGTGTTGTTCGAATTGGAAGACTCTGATTTACCGGCACACGAATACGCTAGTCGTCTGACAAGATGGCTAAACCACCAGATGTTAACGACACCTGAAAACTATCTTAAATTACGTTTTCTAGGGAACCACGACTCCGTTACATGGGTTTGGCAAAAAGCCCGTCCTACCGTCATTTATGGGGTGGAGAAAGCGAAAGCACTATGGGTATTGATGTCAACAATTGATGGTATCCCTATGATATATCAAGGGGACGAAGACGCGGCAATTTATAAAAAGGAAGGTCCGGTCCTACGCGATTTCTTTACCGAGCTGTTTGCAGCTCGGAAAAAGTATCTTGGAAATACGTTTAATGTAGAATATTTGTTTACAGATACGCCGATTATCGCATTTGTTCGAACGAAAGGTGATGTTAAACGCCTTGTCGTTGTTAATCTCTCACCTAACGAAGAACAATATACTGTAGATTTTAACCTGAAGGAAACGTTATTCGGGCAAGAGCAGGCTGCTGGAAATCAAATTATATTAGACGGTTACGGTTATGCAATAATAGAATTGTAGAATCAAAGAGCCTGTCTAATAAGTTCTTAAAATAAAACAGATGCCGCATATGATAGTCGTATTTGCTTCGTTATTGGTAAAAAAAGTAAAGCTCGCCATAGGAATTGGCGAGTTTCTTTATTAGGAATACAATAACCTTATTAATATAAACGGTACAAATAATGCATCAAAATGAGGTTCTCTTGGACTTTTGAGATAAAACTCATTTCTTTTTAAATACTATGTTTTGTTCTTAATCGAGTAACCTCTTGGAAAAAGTAAAACACAAGCGGAGATTTTCCTGTTATATTCAGAATGGAGCTGGTTTCAGGGGAAATAAGCGAAGATTTTCCGATTATGCAACGCAAAACCTCCCATTTTCAAATTTTTCAAGTCAATAGGCGGAATCCCTCCGACTAATTAAACTTTTTTTAATAATAATTACTCATTAAGCGGAATTTTTCCGTTAACCTAGACAAGGAATTTATGAAGTTTTTCATTTAAACTAACTGTTCAGTGTTAGTGGAATAAATATTTGAGATTTAGTTTTTATGAAGTAGGAGAACGCTTATGATTATTTGGTTTCGACACTTGCCACACGTAAATATGGATTTGTCAGAATGGACTCCTTTCATACGGAATAAATGGCTTCAAAAGCACTATATGAAGTTTGTATATCTACTTCAAATAACCATTTTTCTGGTGCCCTATTTTTTGGGAACTAGGTTCACTCATATCCCTATATTCTCTCTCATCTTATTAGGCATTTTTGTATTCATCATTCACGAATCTCTTCATATTGTTGTCGTATACAAAAAAGGTGATATGAGTTTAACATTTAGCGGAATATTCTTTTGGCTGCATACGAATGCCATCCTATCTAAAACGAGATTTTGGGTTTTTATGAGCTTGCCCTTTATTGTTTTATCAGTAGTGCCTGCCATTATCTCGTTTTATGTATCAGGCAATATCAAATCAATCATGTTATTTGTAAGTTGGATTAACTCATTGATTTCTTCTTCAGATATTATTAATCTATTTTTAATTGCAATTAAACCGAGGAACTCCGTTTTTTGCAGAGGCTATTATCGAGTGGAATAGTATGAAAAGCAAATGTCCGCAGAGGAAATCATTAAATAAAAAGAGAAGGGCTTCCAATTGTCATTTTTGGAAACCCCTTTATTATTATACAAGCACACCTTTATTTTCTTCAACGGACTTGTTAGCATGCAGTACAACGCGCAATGTTTTTAATGCATCATGATATGGGGAACGAATGAGGTCTTTATTATTCGTTCTGACTGCTTCTAAAAATGTTTTCATTTCAGTGACATAAAAGTCTTCGTCTTTAAAGTCCATATCAATCGGGGAATTTTTATAAACCCCAGTCAACTTACTTCTGTAAAATGCATATGGTTCGGGATTCAAATCGATTTTTAAGTGAAAGTCATTTGAAATAAGTTCGATGTTTGCGTAATTCGGATCAATCGCCCATGATTGTGTATGATTTTGAATCGTACCATTTTTGTAGCGAATATTTAGCACATGAGAATCTTCAATTGTAAATTCATCTGTTTTCGGTATCGATTGATTACTTCCAAATGCTTGAAGTTCAGCAATATCTCCGGAAGTTTGATCAACAAGAAATCTTGATGCATCAATTACGTGAATTGCTTGATCCAATAAAGGTCCACCTGATAAAGATTTATTAAAGAACCAGCGAGGCCAATCTGGATTGATAGCTAGTCCACAAACATAGATGCTTCGAATAATTGGAACTGCTGTATCGCCTATTAGTTCCTTTGCCTTCTGAACAGCCCCTGCATAGCGGTACATAAATCCAACACTTGCTAGGATCCCGGAATCTTCTATCACTTTATTAATCTCTATTGCTTCTTCTTCGTTAAATGCCGGCGGCTTTTCGACAAAGCAAGCGATGCCCCTTTTAGCTGCTTCGGAGATCGGGCCGAGCCTGATTCCAGGCGGTGTACAAATTAATACGATGTCCAGATTGCACTCTTCAAACATTTGTACATAATCCGTGAATGGCACTACACCATATTTACCAGCTATTTCTTGAACCCTTTGTTCATTAATATCACAAACTGCTGCGATTTGAACGCCCTCTTCTTTTATAAGTGCATCCATATGACGCGTAGCAATCCAGCCAGTTCCTACTACTCCGATTTTTAACATACTCATACCTCCGCCCTTTTTTCAATTTCTGTCCACCATGATTCGATACGAGATAGACTTTCGATTAATTCATTCGTCGGATCATAATTATGAGGTTCATGTTCAACTGTTATTTTTCCTTTATAATTAATGTCCTTTAACGCTTCAAATACGCCCTTTATATCTACAATTCCATCGCCGATTGTACATGAGTCGTGTCCGCCGACAGCTTTTACATCCTTTAGGTGAACATGTAAAATGGAATCTTTTAATTCACGAATAACTTGTGCCGCATTGCAATTGTAAGTACCGAGCCATCCTGTATCTAGGGCAGAACGAATTAGAGGAGTATAAGGTTGAATCTTCTGATCAATTTCAGCCGAACTTTTCTCGGGGTGATTCTCCCAGCCTATTTTCATATTATATTCTTCCGCTAATCTATGAACGATAGGAGCATTTTGATTAATAATCGTTTGAGTGATCATTGAAACTCCAAGTTCTTTTGCCACTTCAAAATTACGTCTAATATCATTCTCGGTATAGTCCGAACGATCAAATCCTACTGCATAGTAGGAAATAATGTTAACCTCGTTCTTTTCTAATATTTTTTGTGCTTCGTCTATCATTTTGATGTTTGCAATAGATGGGTCTAGGTGTGCGCTCCATAATTCAATATTGTTATAGCCCATTTGTTTTATCTTATATATCAATCTTTCAAACTTATCTGTGAATCTTATCCCTTGATAATTTTCAACTGTAACACTATGGCATTTTCCCCAGTCACCACCCTCTGTCCAGCCATGTGAAATAGCGTAATCCAGTTCTTCGGCGACATAGTTTGCCGTCATCAACGCCCAATTCATGTTACCCCTCCTTACGTCTTATTTTTCGAGTAGCTTACCTAGTAAAAGTCGATTGAACGTTTCACTTTCTACATCTAAGCAAACATCTACATTTCCATTCGGATCTAGAACCGCAATCGTTTGACCAGTCACAGGGCGATGATCATATTCAATTATCACCTTTGCTTTTTCTGTTTTTACTAGCGCTGGATCTAGTAATAACGAAACCGCCAACGGATCATGCATGGCGGAATAATCCATATTAATAAATTCAAACCACTTTTCGATTAGTTTTGATAAAGCAATATTCAAAGGATCTCCCGATTCCTTTAACATATTTTTATCATCTTTATTAATCAGCACCTTCATAGTGACATCAAGGCCAACCATCGTAATAGGCGCTCCGCTTCCAAAGACTACCGATGCCGCTTCGGGATCGCACTTAATATTATGTTCTATGTAAGGCAAAGAAAGGGCATTGTCCCCTAATCTTGTTACACCTGCCATCATGATGATTTTTTTTACGTTTTTGGCAACTTTAGGCTCTCTAATAATGGCAGCTGCAATATTCGTAAGCGGCCCAATTGGGACTAACGTAATTTCTCCTGGATTTTCCATTACTGTTTTGATAATAAAATCAACCGCATGCAAGTTTTCAATTTGATATTCTTTTTGTGGACCGAGGACCCCTTCACCTTCATGCCCTGCCCACCAAACTTCTCGGTTTTGGAGAATTGTCTGCTCAAGTCCTTTATACACCTTCACATCGGACCTGCTGCCTAAGTTGAGCAACTCCGCCGCTAGTTGCGCTCGAACTTCTACATCTCCATATACCGTTGTAACACCCTCAATCGTTAATTCTGGAGAACGCATTGCAAGCGCCAGTGCCATTGCATCATCCACATCTGAACCAATATCCGTGTCAATAATAATTCGTTCCAATTTCTCCCCTTCTTTCTAATTAAAATCAACTTTCACTCTTTAAATGTAAACGTTTTTATCATTTTTCATAAAATAAATGAAAACGAATGTAATCGCTATCATGACTCAAGATTACTTTAAACATACTAAACTGTCAATCCAAGAATTGTTTGGGTGCCAGGCACCCAAACAACTCTGAAACAATTTAAAATGTTTTGAATTGACCTGAAGTTGTTCCGGTGCCTGGCACTGGCTGTAGTTTCTTCGAGGAGTGATAGGCTGCTAGGGCTACTTCCATTGCCCTGAGTCCATCTTCTCCTGTTATTGGAACTGGGGTGTTTTCTTTCACTGATTTTATAAAGCTGTCAATCAGTGCTTGGTCGGAATCAGACCCCCAAAATTCACGTGTAGTTTTCATTGTTTCATCACTGTGCAGTGTAATGTTTTGTTTGTATAAGTCAACCCGAGCAATGCCCTTCGTTCCTATAACTTCGACCGTTAAATCTCCCCACACAGGGAATGACTTGGATCTGGACCAAGATGGATCCAGTGAGGCAATTACGCCGTTATCGAACTCGAATGTAAGCAGTCCACAATCATCACTCGGAATGTCGTGAAAACGAGTATCTACTTCAGCGTATACTTCTCTTACTTCTGCACCCGGCATGAACCACCTCATGACATCCACTACATGAACAGTATGATCCATCACCGCTCCGCCACCGGATTGTTTAGGTTCTACAAACCAATCACCCGGATTTGATCCTCGATTCGTTCCATTGATGGCCAATATTTGTCCGAACTCTCCGTTATCAATTCTTTCTTTTATCTCTCCGGCAACGGCATGAAAACGGCAAGGAAAAGCAATCATTAATTGAACTCCATTTTCCTCTGCAGCTTGTATCATCGCCTTCGCATCCTCAATATTCGTTGCGATTGGTTTTTCACATAAAATATGCTTTCCTGCTTTTGCAGCAGCAATCGCCATCTCTGCATGCCTTGCATTTTCAGAACAAATAATGACAGCATCAATATCTGTTTGAAGCAAATCTTGGTAGTTTGCGTACCAAGTAGTTTCAAATTCATTGGCCATCTGTTCTCCACGTTCTTTTACATCATCAGCAATTCCAGCGAGGGTAGCATCTTGTGACTTGACAATAGCATGCGCATATGAATAAGCATGCATATGTGCAAAACTTATCATTCCAATTTTCATACTCTCGCCCCCTGTCCTAACGAGATAACCTCATTGTTTTCTATAGACCGGAACACAGCTAAGCCACATTTCAATGCATGAAAAGCTGCTTGTCCATCATGTTGATAGGAATGGAAATGGTTCTTTACATCTTTTAACTCCTCCAAATAAGGGGCGTACACGGATTTATTACATGAAGAAGGCGTTTTCTCATAGTAAGATGCATAAATAGGTACAGCTTCCTCAGATTGATAGGATAATACACCTTTTTCGCCAGCTGCTTCCAAAAATAATCGATCTTTATGAGAACCTTCTATCACTTTTGCATCTACATGTACAA
Organism: Lederbergia panacisoli; assembly: GCF_024626525.1. Taxonomy (GTDB): domain Bacteria; phylum Bacillota; class Bacilli; order Bacillales; family Bacillaceae_C; genus Lederbergia; species Lederbergia panacisoli. Next base: position 61,543 of record NZ_JANJGU010000004.1, on the reverse strand, counting down.
TCAGTCCATTTTCAAAGCGAAGAGAACCGTAAATAACATTAACATACTCGTTCTGTTGTTTTAGCCCCTTTGCGTATATACGTTCAACATTTCCAAAAATGGATTGCAGCCACTCGATTTCATTCACTAATAATTGAAGCAGCAATTCATTGGATTTTTCATAATCAAATCTTTCCACATATTTATCTATAATTATTCGAACCGTTCCTACACGGCCAACCGATTGTTGATTTATTAAATTTTTCATTTTCTCATATTCCGGTGAAAATTGCAGTGGATTGCTGACAAAAAGCTGAACTCCAGCTTTTCGGGAAGCAAGTATCATTTCTTTTGCATCAGCTTCGGAGTTAGCTATCGGATTTTGGCAAAAAACATGCTTACCAAGAGCGGCAGCCTTTACTGCAGCTTCCTTTTGATCGAAAGTCGGAAGACAAATATCAATCATATCCGGGTTTTCTGCGGCTACTAATTCCTCCAAAGTAGAATATGGTTTTACGCCGAAAACTTGAGCATACTCCAACGCCTTCTCATCTTGCTTATCAACTAAACCAACAAGCTTTACCCGATCAATTTGTGAATATAGATGGGCCCGCCGCCTTCCAACTTTCCCGACACCAACAATGCCTACTTTCAACAAGGCTGACACCTCTTTTCATAAACTTTTTTACCTTTTACAAATGTCGATACTAAGTTAAAATCTTCATCCAATATTAAAAAGTCTGCATCTTTTCCACGTTCAATGGATCCTTTCCTATTTACCACATTTGCTTTTTTAGCTGGAACAATTGTAAATGATGGAAGGACCTTTTCTAGAGGAAGACCTGTATATTGGAGTACATTATGTAATCCATTTATCATCGTTAATGAGCTTCCTGCAAGAGTATCTGGATGCTCTTTTAAAAATATTTTTCCATTCATTACTTGAACATCATCATATTCCCCATCCAGAAGCCCTGTACTTTTCACTGCATCCGTAATCGCGCATATTTTATCTGCGCCTTTTGCTTGATACATAAATTTAACGACCGCTGGATGAACATGAATACCGTCAGCAATGAGCTCTAATGTGAGTTCCTCCAACATAAGTCCAGTTCCCGCAACTCCTGGATCACGATGGTGTAATCCTCTCATTCCATTAAAATGATGGGTTGTATGACGAACACCATGCTCTACGGCTTTTTTCATTTCTTCGTAGCTAGCATAAGAATGTCCGATAGATACGGTAACTCCTTGTTCGTTAAGGTATTCGACAAGTTCAAGTCCACCTTCTATCTCTGGCGCCAACGTTACGAGACGGATTGTATTTTCAGAAGCTTTTATAAACCGTTCCATTTCAGTTAGGTCTGGAAGTCGGATTTGCTCAATATCCATTGCACCCCGTGCCTTTTCGTTTATATAAGGTCCCTCTAAATGGACTCCTAATAGCTCAGCACCGGAAACCCCGTTTTCAAACGAAGCAGCACAATTTTTCAAAACACGAATAAGATCATCATTTGAAGCTGCCGCAGTAGATGGCAGGAATGATGTTGTACCATGTGATGCATGGAACTTACTAGTTTCATCCAGGTCTTTTTCCGTTCCTCCCATAACTTCATACCCATTGCCACCGTGTATATGAACATCAACAAATCCCGGAACGACAATCTTTCCTCTTAAATCAATAACGTTAATATTAGTGCTATTGAGTTGCTCATGCGAAATATCTATGATTTTCCCGTCTTCATCCACTAACATTTGTCCGTTTTCGTAGATGTCCGAGCCAGTATAAATTTTGCCATTTACATAAAGCGTCATTCCTTGAGCCTGCATACTGTACACTTCCTTTATTTATAGCTTGATACTTTCTTTTGCAAGATGTGCGACACCGATTAACCCAGCACTATCACCCAATTGTCCGATTTTTATATTAAGATCGGCAATATAGAAAGGACATTCCACTTCTAAGGTTTTACGGATTGGATTAAGTAGAAAGTCACCAGCCGCAGCAACCCCACCCCCGATAATGATCACTTCGGGATTAAGCAGGTAAACGACTGTAGCCAACTTTTGAGCTAGGGTGTTACCGACATAATCAAAAATTTCTTTCGCCGCGGCATCACCCTTTTCACTTGCTTCATATACATCCAGCGCGGTAATCTTACCTTCAACAAGCCGAAGCAAAGTGCCCTTGTTTGATGACACTTTTTCGGCAGCCAGCCTTGATATTCCGGGAGCTGAAACGACGGTTTCCAAGCAGCCTATTTTTCCACATGCACATTCATTCGATATACCCGGAACTGTGTCATGCCCTAACTCGCCGGCTAGGAAGTCCGAACCTGCAATTAATTGCCCGTTCACAATCGTACCGACCGCCATCCCTGTACCAATTGTGAGACAAACAATATTGTCGTACCCAACGCCCGCGCCTTTCATCGCTTCTCCGATTGTATAGCTTCTTACATCATGTTCTATTCTGACAGGCACTTGCAGAATGTCTGATAATCCCTTTGCTAATTCAACATTTTCCCATGAAAGATTCGTTGCTAGTTCAACAATGCCAAGCCCTCCATCTACCTTTCCGGGAACAGCAACACCAACAGAAATGATTGTTTGATGTGCTGCAAACCTATTAATCTCCAATGCTAGTGATTGAATAAATTGTTCAGGATTTTTAATAGATAATTCTTTTGATGGCACGGAAGTCTTTTTGATTAAAGATAAATCATCATCAAACATTCCTATAACTGTATTTGTACCTCCAATATCAACACCAATAATCACTTGATCCATCGACATCATTCCTTATACCGTTTGAGGTTCCGTGTTAAAATGAATTTCAGTTTTGTTCTCACTGGACTCGTAAATACCGCATAGTATTTTCATCATTTCCACCCCATCTTCAATCGGGCTAATAGGGCTATTTCCCGTTTTACAGCACTCAATAAAATGATTGATTTCATTTTGAAAAGGTACGGCATAATCAGGGGAAAGCTCGTCAACTTGCGGTTCAATATTTAAAATTGTGCCATGTTTCTCCGACATAATGACAAGATTCGGGTCTACTTCAGCCCCACCTTTATCTCCATATAACTTCAAACTAATTTCATCCTTCTTCGCATGAGCAGTAAAGCTGACATCTACAAATAATGAAGCACCATTCTCAAAACGGACCAAAGCATTAGCCATATCCTCTACTGTATTAACACTAGGATCATAGTCTGCAGCTTTATAAAATGATAAGTTTTGTATATTGGATCGGTTTCCTACTTTTTGATATACATTCCCGCTCACCGATTTCACTTTAGGTTTCCCCATTAAATACCAGCAAATATCGATTATATGTACCCCAAGATCGATTAATGGCCCGCCGCCGGAGCGTTCTTTATCTGCAAACCAACCACCTGGATTACCAATTCTTCTAATATATGATGCCTTAGCATAATAAATTTCTCCAAGATCTCCGGAATCAATAAAGCTCTTTAACACATTCGTACTCGGCTCATACCTCCGAACATATCCTATTTGAAAAACTTTATTGGATTTCTTTACAGCTTCCTCTACTCGGAGAGCCTCATCGACTGTTTTGCATAACGGCTTTTCAGATAAAACATGTTTACCCGCATTTAATGCTGCAATACTAATTGGAGCATGCGTATTATTCCATGTGCAAATACTAACTGCTTCCAGTTCAGGGTCTTGAAGCATTTCCTCATAATCCGTATGAACAACTTGTATGCCATATTTAACAGCTTTTTCCCTCGCCCTTTGTTCATTTAGATCGCAAATTGCATATAGTTCTACATCGGGATTGTTTTGATATGCTTTTAAATGAAACTCGGAAATAGAACCGGCCCCGATGATTCCTACTTTTACTGTCATAATATATCTCTCCTCTTTGCTTATTATGTATAGACAATATGGTAAAAGATTTCAAATGTGTAAACGTTTACACATTTACGATATAATGATATAAATACCTTGTCAAGCAATATTAAAAATTTTTCATCTCTTCTGTATTTTTTGGCAACGTGTTAATCTAAGAACAAAAAGACGACATTATATTCATAATTTGAATGTAATGTCGCCTTTCCGGGTTCATTTCTAAGAGTATTTTTAGTAACTTTTAATATTATAGATTATTTATTCCTTACCCATGAATTTGTCTACACGGGCCTGGGCCTCAGCTTTAACTTTTGCAATGGCTTGTGATGGAGATTCTTCACCATTTGCAATACTTGCATACGTTCCCCAGAACGCATCATTTAAATCATAAGCCGCCCAATAATTCGCATTAATTTTTTCAAGCATTTCCGTAGCTGTATTAACGGACTCTTCGTTCGGCATTACGTTTTCAAACCATTCCACAACACCATCCTGGGATAATTCCCAAAGCTGCAAGTCTTCCCAGATTTGATATACGATTTCTGGATCCTCAACACCTTTTGGTATCGTCATTCCTTCAGCACTAGAAACAATGGTTTTATAGTCACTTGCTTTAGGACCTTTTGGCCAGAATACATAGCCCCACTCAAATGGTGTATCTGAGCGGCCATCTGCTTCCCAAACCCACCCTTGAGTCATCCCTACCAAGCCTTCAGTAAAGTATTGACGCGGGTTGTTCCAAGTATCTCCTTCATTCGGTTTTACGACTTTATGTTCATTGAAAAGTGAATTCATAAATTCTAAACCTTCCATTGCATTAGGAGAATCTAATGTTAATTCACCTGTAGTAGTATCTAAAACTTGTCCTTCGTTAGTTACGATGGAATATTCGCCAAGTAGGTTTGCATCTCCACTTAGGCCATAGTTTGATCCAGTGGTCAGTTTTTTAGCTGCATCAAGCATTGCATCCCAAGTCCATTCACCAGCTTCTTGCAATTCATATGGATCTGGTAGACCAGCTTGTTCAAACATTGTTTTATTGTAGAACATACCGCCGCTTTCATTTATTTCATGCTTTAATAGGTGTACCTTTTCATTGAAAGTCCCCATTTTTTTCAGAGTATCACTGATTTTTGACGTCGACAGATCAATGATATCATCTAATGCATACAAATAATCTTGTTGAACCATAGCTGCAGTCATGTTCGTATCTAAGCCTACAAGGTCTCCGAGTGGCTCATTTGCCAAGACACTTGCAGTTAACTGATTTACCTTCTCCTCCCATGGCACAACAACATATTCTATTTTCACATTATATTTTTCCTCTGCTTCTTTAACCTTCTGAACGGATAAGTCACCGAGCTCCGTTCCACCTTGCGGCGTCATATCCCAGTGATTGACAATTTTAATAACACGCCCGCCCAAATCATATGTTGGTTCTTCTTCTTCTGCTGCTGGTTCTTCCTCTTTTGGTGGATCATCTTCCTTTACAGGATCTTTTTCACCAGCTGTTTCTTTACCTCCACTACAAGCGGAAAGTAGTAAAACGAATATTACCATGAGTAGAAAAGACAGTTTCTTCGCCTTCAAATTGACCCCTCCTAATTAAAATAATCAATCTAATCATGCAATGATTGGTGTCAAAGTTATTACATCCCCCCTTTCACGTTGTATTACAACATAAATATTTTAATATTATGATAATTATGCCAAAAAGTAGGCCCTCCTAGTTAGGTAACTGATTAAGTTACTTTTACCTTATAAATCTATTAACTGTTAAATTAAACAAGAAAAAAGAAAGCCCTTTCATTATTCATAATATTATTCAAACTTTCTTCTTACGTAAATGGAATATTGCTAGTTATTATGTAATTTTGCTAGTTATTACTAGATTATTATTTACAATTACAATAAAAAAACGACTTCCATCGTTTTAGTAATTAAGAAAAATGCGGCTTATTGTCGATTAATACTTTTGCTTTGCTAAGTAAAATATTAAGTACATTATTGTTACGAAAAAACAACCCGCGGACAGGAAGTCTGCGGATTGTTATATTCATAATTACTTATTGAATTGTGGTAAATAATCTTTGTTAGCTTCTAAAATCTCATCTAACAACGTTTTAGCAAGAGCTGCAGAACCGACTAGCGGATGAATCGTCAACGCTTGAAGAGCTTTTTCATAGTCACCATGAACACCAGCTTCAACCGTTAATTCTTCGTATGCTTTTACTACTTGCAGCAACCCTCTAATTTGTGGTGTCATTTCAGCTTGCAATTGAATTGGATGAGCACCTTGAGAATCAATTACACAGTTAATTTCTATAGAAGCATCATCCGGCAAGCAGGCGATGGCTCCATTGTTACGAACGTTAACTGTTTGAATATCACCTTTGTTTAAATAAATTGAACTCATAAGATTCAGCGCAGCCTCTGAATAGTAAGCTCCACCGCGTTCTTGTAATTGTGGCGGCTTAATGGCAAGCTCAGGATCTTTGTAAAGTTCGAACAATTCAGCTTCGACTCTTTTTACGACATCTGCGCGAGTACCATTCTTTTCAACTGATTCTAATTGCTCTTTAAGCATTTCATCTTTCATATAATAGTAGCGATGGTATGAACATGGTAATGCTCCTAAAGATTGAAGGAATTCTTTATCCCATCCAAAGTCAGGAATATTTTTCATTGTCATCCCTTTTGCTTCAGACACTTTAGACAAGATCTCATTTGTAATGTCTACTCCATCAACGACAACTCTTGTTGTCCAGTTAAGATGGTTAATGCCCATCATTTCAATATATACTTTGTCGAGCTCAACATCACATAATCTAGCAATATGCATTCTCGTACCGATTGGCAAGTTACATAGACCAATTGATTTTACATTTGTATGCTTAATTACAGCTTCTGTGACAATACCCGCTGGATTTGTAAAGTTAAATAGATATGCATTTGGAGCTAGTTCTTCAATATCTTTACAAATATCAAGAATGACAGGAATTGTACGCATCGCCTTAGCAAATCCGCCTGCACCCGTTGTTTCTTGACCAATCACATTATGTTTGAGAGGGATATGCTCATCGCGCTTACGTGCGTCAAGCAAACCAACACGAAGCTGAGTTGTAACAAAGTCTGCATCCTTAATCGCTTCTCTGCGATCTAAAGTTAGTTTTACATCAATTGGAACTCCTGCTTTTTCAACCATTCTTTTAGCAAGCGCGCCAACGATTTCTAATTTGTGTCTTCCTTCTTCAATGTCAACTAAATAAAGTTCTCTGACTGGCATTTCATCATATCTTTTAATAAAACCTTCAACAATTTCTGGTGTGTAGGAGGAACCTCCTCCGATAACAGCCACTTTTAATGCTTTTTTCATTCTTCATAGCCTCCATACGAATTAAATTTTTCATATATTTCATCTGTTGCAGTAATACCTAAATGATCCATCCCTAGTAAAACTGATCCGTAAACCGGTTCCATCTCTGGTATGACTAATTCGATTTGCTTTTGATGATCGTCTTCTATCGTTTTACGCAGTGCTTCTAGTAAATATTTATTTTGCCCCTTTTGAACAATGCTTCCCGTTAGTACAATCGGAATCGGTTGGTCAAGATCTCCGAGATTTTTAATGACTGCACTTGCCGCTAGACCCAATTCAACGCCCATTTTTTCCATTAGACCAATGGCTAATTTATCGCCTTCATCGGCTGCCTCATGGAGAATAAGAGCAAGATCATTTGGCGCATGATAAATATCGTTATCAAGAAAATGGTTAAATAATTCTTCCATGTCATTATGTCCGAAGTATTTTGGTACCTTCTCTGTTAAAACGGAAGGTTGTTCCCGCTTTTCCCATGAACGTACAGCAGCACGGAATGTTTCTTGAGCCATCGCACCACCGCCGGCATAATCACCAAAGAAATAGCCAAAGCCACCAACTTGGACTTGCTTTCCTTCTTTGTTTCTCCCAGCAGCATTCGTCCCTGTTCCACATACTAATACGACACCGGTAAAGTTTTTAGAACCAATCCTTAAACCTTCCATCGTGTCACAAACAAGGTCCCATTTCTCAAACGGTATTCTTTTCAAACCGGATTCTAGTATAGCGATATCCTTTGGGCGATCAGCACCTGCAAGGCCATATTGAACAAAATCAATATCCTTATAGTCAAGCCCTGCCGACTTTAACGCGCTGTCAATTGAAGCTGTTATATTTTCAATCGCCTTATCGATTCCGACAGTTTGATAGTTTCCACCGCCTCCGCCAGACACTCCTTTTCCAAGCTGATTCCCATTTTCATCAGAAATGACGGTAAATGTTTTACTTCCCCCACCGTCTACACCCATAATGATTGGCATTCTCTTCCCCCTCTGCTACATTATTTTTTTGGTAGCGTTTTCTATAATGTGAATAAGACGCATACAACAAAGATGGATGAATCTCGTTGATTTTATAAAAGAGCGGCCTAAATATTGTTACTATCTTTAATTTACACTTGTTATAACAAATAGTCAATATAAAACTTATTGCGTTCTTTCTATATCTTTTACAAAAATAAATGCTTATAATAGGTTTTAATTCAACTATATTAAAACATTTACTTGTTATGACCATTTTTGAAAAGAATTGGGGGAGTGCATATGGATTCTATCAAAGAACAACCGGCTTTATATAACGTTGTAAAAAATAAGATTCTTGATCAAATCAAAGCGGGCAAATACGAAGTTGGCGATAAGCTACCAACAGAGATGGAATTATGCGAGGAATATAGCGTCAGCCGTACTACTGTTAGAATAGCCTTACAGCAACTTGCCCTTGAAGGAAGAATTCATAGAATTCAAGGGAAAGGTACATTTGTATCCAAGCCTAAAATTCAGACATCATTATCAACTGCGGAAAAAGGATTTGCCAGTCAATTAATTGAACAAGGCTATAGACCAAGCACGGAAATATTAGATTTGAGAGTGATTCCAGCAGATCAAACACTTGCCATAAATCTACAAATAAACGAAAACGATCCCGTTACTAGATTAACTCGCATTCGTTACGCGAATGACGAACCACTTTTCTATTCTATATCATTTATACCATGGCAATTTGCTCCAGGACTGGTAAATGACGAAGAAGGATGCAAAAGCTCGTTGTTCCAACTTTTACAAGAGAAATATAAAGTAGGAATTCACAAAACAATCGAAACGATTGAACCAATACTTGCAAGTGAAACGATAAGTGAATATTTAGGCATCCCGGAGGGTTCACCCGTTTTTTCTTTAGAAACCACTACTTACAACGATGATATGAAACCAATCGAGTTTTCGGATTCCGTATTTAGAGGCGATCGTTCAAAGTTTACAATCGAAAGATTTTATACTACTTTGGATATGTAATCCTATTATAATTAAAAATTTGAAAAACTTCATCTGAAAGCGTTATCAAAGGTCAGGGTCTTTTCCTTTAATGGAAAAGGCCTTTTTGTTTTTTACGATTATCTCATCGTAAAGAGGGTAAAGAAAAATGTCGAACGACTAAATTGCTTAAGGGCGAAAAACATAGGAGGGGTCCATTATTTTTAGGAAAAAGCTCGTATTGTTTGTTGTTTTTCTTTTATTATTAGTCCCACTTACAGCATGTGGGAGTAGTGGTGATGAGAAAAAGTATACAGTCGCAACAGACTCAAACTTCAAACCTTTTGAATATTTGAATCCTAAAACTGGTGAACTAGAAGGATTTGATATCGATTTAATCAAAGAAATTGCGAAAAGGGCTGAATTTGACGTTGAGTTTGAAACAATGGATTTTGATGGTTTACTTGCCGGAATGCAATCAGGACGTTATCCAATTGGAATTGCAGGCATGTCTATAACAGAAAAACGGAAAAAGTCGATTGATTTTTCAATTCCCTATTATGACTCCGGAATGATTTTGATGGTTCCAGAAAATAGCGACATACAGTCGATTGATGATGTGGACGGTAAGAAAATTGGTTCTCGCCAAGGGTCAACTAGTCAAACGTATTTAAAGGAAAAGACTAAAGCCAAAGTGGAAGCTTTCCCGGAAATTGTAACGGCCTATCTTGATGTAAAAGAAGGCAGACTGGACGGAGCTCTCTATGATTTGCCGAATGTTATGTATTATATCGCTCAAGAAGGTGAAGGCAAGTTAAAAACCGTCGGTGAAGTATTGCAAGGTGAGTCATATGGAATTGCCTTTAAGAAAGGATCAGAAATCGTTGACGATGCTAACAAAGCACTGCAAAGCATGATTGATGACGGCACGTATGCGAAGATTTTTGAAAAATACTTCGGCGAGCCTCCAACTGAAAAGTGGTTGGGAAAAGATAAATAGGATATACATTCTTGCCAAGGGAGAGATTCATTGAATGATAGATGCTTTTATCGAAAGTCATTATATACAAAGTTTACCCTTTCTACTGAAGGGATTAGTGTGGACGCTTCTTATTACGGTAGTTGGTCTTATTTTAGGATTTATTTTAGGTGCCTTAGTCGGTTTGGGACGGCTCTCAAATAAGAAATTTATACGGATTATTTGTACTGTATATGTTGAAATTATTCGCGGAACCCCTATTCTCGTACAAGTGTTATTCATTTATTTGGGGTTAACTGAGCAAGTGATCGGGGTTAATATTGATAAAGTAACTGCTTCTATAATTGCGATTTCAATCAACGCAGGAGCATATATAGCAGAAATTGTCCGTGGTGCAGTTGATTCAATTGATAAAGGTCAACATGAGGCTGGGAGATCCATCGGGCTTTCAAAGAAGCAAACGATGCGCTATATCATTTGGCCTCAAGCTTTTAAACGCATGATTCCTCCATTAGGAAATCAATTTATTATTAGTTTGAAAGATACTTCCCTCTTTTCCGTCATTGCAGTCGGCGAACTTTTATATATGGGCAAGCAATATTACAACGTAACCTATACACCTTTTCAAACTTTAACAATGGTGTGCGTCCTTTATTTACTTATTACGATACCTACTTCATATTTTTTAAGAAGACTAGAAAGGAAGATGGATGTCTAGTATGATCACTGTGAAAATTTTGCATAAATACTTTGATGACCTGGAAGTTTTAAAAGGAATTAATGCAGACATTGAGGAAAATGAAGTGGTATGTGTCATCGGCCCATCAGGCTCTGGTAAAAGCACCTTTCTTCGCTGCTTAAATTTGCTTGAGGATATCACTTCAGGCGATGTGATTATTGATGGTGCAAATCTTACCGGAGATAAAGTAGACATCAATCGTTTACGTTCTCAAGTCGGGATGGTGTTCCAGCACTTTAATCTTTTTCCACATATGACGGTATTGGAAAATATCACATTAGGACCTGTAAAAGTGAAGGGAACTTCCAGTGAAGCAGCGAAACGAGAAGCCTTGCCACTATTGGAGAGGGTCGGATTAGCCGATAAAGCAGATGACTTTCCGGATAGTCTGTCAGGGGGACAAAAGCAGCGAGTCGCGATTGCGAGGGCACTCGCGATGAATCCCAAAGTAATGCTGTTTGACGAACCGACATCTGCCCTTGACCCTGAACTCGTCGGTGACGTCCTTCAAGTCATGAAAGACCTCGCGGGAGAAGGCATGACCATGGTCGTCGTCACCCACGAAATGGGATTCGCCCGCGAAGTCGGCGACCGAGTGATCTTTATGGACGAAGGCATCGTAATGGAAGAAGGCGACCCCGAGCAAATTTTTGATCGCCCCGAAAACCCGAGGACGCAGGAGTTTTTGAGTAAGATTTTGTAGATGTTTATCGTTTGGTTTGTTGAGTATTGATGATTGCGGCAGCTATCAAAGTTGATCTAGAGGAAAAACCGCCTATTTTTTGGATATTTTCGGGGCGGTTTTTCTTTTTAGTTTTGTTTCATCATAAAAATTGAGTCCATTAGATGTTTTATGCATCCTATTAGATGATTCGCATTTCTATTAGATATTTCGAGCGACCTATTAGATGATTGACGTTTCTATTAGACGTTTCGGGCAACCTATTAGAGGATTCACGTTTCTATTAGACGTTTCGGGCGACCTATTAGATGATTTAGGTTTCTATTAGACGTTTCGGGCGACCTATTAGATGATTTAGGTTTCTATTAGACGTTTCGGGCGACCTATTAGATGATTTAGGTTTCTATTAGACGTTTCGATATTTATTTTCTTTGTGTTAAGATTTAATCTTTTTCAGCAAGATCCCCCCGCTGTTTCTGAAGGTTATCTAATTTCAATTCGTATTTCCTATGCCTTCTGTCACCTTTATACAGTAAATTAAGTGATTTTAAGATTTTAGATGCCACATGAACTGAAGATATTCCTACAAATTTCCTAAATTTACTATTCGTAATTTTAGAACCTACGAGAAGAACATAATCAATCAGCGCATTGCGAAGTGCTGATTTGTCCTTTCTGTCGCAAATTTCGCAAACCCAAGACTTCCCTTTTCTTTTAATAGATAACTGTTTACATTCATCACAATACATTCCCGGCAATAGCTCATCTTCAGTTATTCCAAACCTCTCCACATTAGGCCATGCGGGTGTATGCAATTTCAAAAGCAAACGTGTTATTCTTTGTATATCTTTTTTATCCAATACCGGGTTACTGTACTTATTGCTGACCATTTCTAATTTTGATCGTATATTAGGTGGGCGTATGACTTTTTGGGAAACGGCGGGATAATTGGGATTGGGTTTGATAATGGATTTTGGATTCGTAATGACAACAAAGGAGGTATTCGGTAATCGAGGGACAGCATGTTTTTCCAATAATGCGGTTAAAAAGTATTGTTGATTTTCTGCTTGGAGAATCGGATTGGGGAATATATCTACCTTATCATCTAATTTTCGTTCGAGCTGGTTTGGATCAAAAAATAGCTCTCCCAACATGTTTTTCCTCTCTAAAATGATGAAATAACTAGAGGTTAAGATTAGAGTATTAATTTGAAAAAACTTTTCATCTGAAATCGGAAGACGTAAATCATGAAATACTACATACTGCCCACGACCAAGTAGACCCTCAACATAGTAATCTAGACTTTGCTCTCCACGAAATCCAGCCCAACGCCTCGATAGTTCCTCTTCGATATCACCTCTTTTCAAGTGATTTTGCGGAAGTCTCCTTAAAAGCGCCTCGAGCATAAAAATAATCAAGGGTATGGTTCGTATTTTCTTTGCCAATTCATCACCTCAAAATGTTTATTAATGATATGCTTCTTCAAAACTTCTATTTATCCTCTTTTTTAAAATACAAAGAGGCATCCCAGTCTATGGAATACCCGATTATAATTTTACAACCACTTCTGTTCCGTCTTTTTCTTTCACTTCAACAATGGTCAACCCGCGGTATCGTTTTATTTCCCTTAACAATCCCTTCACTGCTTTACGATCAATGGAAGTGGGAATAAACGTTTTAGCATTTTCATCTATATTTTTCTGGATGAAATTTTGATTTACAAATTTCCAGAGCAAAGGCGAGGATGCTACCCAACTTCCTGCATGTAAAAGTGCATATGGTAAGGGAACTGTAAATTCACGTCGGTCTTTTAGTTTTACTTTAACTTTTAACATGGCGATCACTCAATGACAACAGAAACTTTTTCGCCTTTCGAACTCTCTACATCGACAATTTGACCAGACAATTCATTTTCAATCGCTTCTAAAATCAAGTCAACATCCAGAACATCGATATCTTTTACGTATTTGGCGGATTCAGGAATTGCTGAAGCAATGCTAAGGCCTGTTTTTAATGCCACCTTAATTAGACGCAACGGCAAATTCACGCTTACTTTATCGCCTTCTTCAGATGCCACTCGGATTTTAAGCATTTTATCTAAATAATTTGATCCTTTTATTGTAGCCGGAGTTGAGTCTTTCTCCTTTAATGCTTGAATTAATTCGCCCGCCTCTTCTGAATCAAGCTTTCCTTCTTGCACCATCGTTAATACCCTCGTAATTTCATTTTTCATACCCAGTTCCTCCTTTAGTCTCCCTTAATTATTTTTAATGCTTCATCAGGAGTAATTTCTCCTTTTTCAAGCATTGAAATGACTTTCCTTTCATCCACTTCACTTTTCTTTTCCGCATACCCAAGGGCGGCTACAATATCGTTTAACTTACCGCGTACGGTTGGATAGGAAATCCCCAATTCTTTTTCAACTTCTTTTATATTTCCGCGGCTTTTGAGGAATATTTCAATAAAGTGCAGTTGTTCTTGCGTAAGAGTTGCCAATTTGGATAGTTCAAATTCATTTTCGATTGTTGTATGGCAATGGGTACATTGCAACTTTGTGATTTTCAATGCTTCTCTGCACACAGGACAATTTGTTATAACGGGATAAGCCATAATTCTCTCCTCTCTTATTGTTGTTAATATCATAATACATAAAATTAAAGATGTAAATCATTTTTATTAAAATTATTAATACCTTTATTAAAATCATTAATAATTAGGTGGGAATAAATCAAAAAAATCAATTTTGAATCTTTTTTTAAGAGAAATCCGTACATAATACAAAAGAGGATGGTGGAATGAATGAATAATCATGAGATTGATTATGAAATTTTTGGAGATGACATGCAGTTTGTACAAGTGGAGCTTGATCCGAGTGAAACTGTAGTTGCAGAAGCGGGTAGTTTAATGATGATGGACGATGGCATTAGAATGGAGACTGTTTTCGGCGATGGATCAAATGAAAGTAATGGATTCATGGGAAAATTGATGGGTGCTGGAAAACGCCTTCTCACAGGAGAAAGTTTGTTTATGACGATGTTCACAAATGATGGGGTTAGTAAAAAGAATGTATCGTTTGCTTCACCTTATCCAGGGAAGATCATTCCTTTGGATTTAAGTGAATTTGACGGTAAAATCATCTGTCAAAAAGATTCGTTTCTTGCTGCCGCTAAAGGCGTTTCTGTCGGAATCGCGTTTCAACGCAAACTTGGTGCGGGCTTTTTCGGTGGTGAAGGGTTCATCATGCAGAAACTCGAAGGCGACGGAATGACGTTCGTTCATGCAGGAGGAACGATTCATAAAAAAGAGTTAGGTCCTGGTGAAGTATTAAGGGTTGATACGGGATGTCTCGTGGCAATGACAGGTGAAGTTGATTACAATATCGAAATGGTTCGCGGTGTAAAAACAGCCCTATTTGGTGGCGAAGGATTATTTTTCGCAACACTTCGCGGTCCTGGAACGGTATGGATTCAATCTCTTCCTTTCTCTCGACTTGCCAGCCGAGTGTTTGCCTCTATGCCTGCAGGCGGGGGGTCTAAAGATGAAGGCGGAATCGGTGGGCTATTTAATATTTTGGGTGGAGATCGATAAAATTAAACGGGGCTTCCATTGAAAAGTGGACGAGCCCCGTTTGCACTTTATTTTTTACTAATGACTCCGCATACAATTCGATCCCCTGCATTGCCGGCTGGATTTGTTTTATAATCATCCGGCTGAGCGTGAATGACAATTGCACTGCCATCTTCATCAAGCAACGTATTTTTTTCGCCTTGTTTAAGATTTACGTTTGTAGCTGTAATTTCGACATTAACAGTCCCTTTTTCCGTCACTTCGATATTTGGCAAGTCTCCCGCATGAAACCCTTTCGGATTGTCAAAGCCATGTTCCCTTTGTCCAGGATTGTAATGCGCCCCTGCTGATTTGAAATCCGGGGCTTCACATTTTCCCGTTTCATGAAGATGGATCGCCTTTGTCCCAGGCTCAAGTCCTTCCGCTTCAAGATGGATTTTTACCCCTTCTGTCGTTTCCGTAAGAGTGGCTGTCCCAACCTTTACCCCTTCTGTATTAACCATATTGACATCAATCGGGGTATGACTCGTAACCGGAATGGCCTCTTCCTGATGCAGTGGATTTACTTCTTTATCAGAAGCACAGCCCGTTAAAGCAACGGCAAACATCAAAGTTGTCGTGAACATGATTGCTTTTTTCAAAGTAAGAACCTCCTGTGTTTTAAATCCTTAGCATGATTTCCAAGAATTTAAATTTTAAACACAGAATATTATTCCTCATACATCATTTTTCGTGTCATTCCCCCATCCACAACCAAGTTGATGCCTGTTACAAAATCATTCAGTGGATTCGTTAAATAAAGGCATGCTCTAGCAATATCTTCCGGCTTCCCGACTCGCCTAGAGAGATGTTGGGTATGATCAATTTCTCGTAGTGCTGCATAATCTCCTGTTTCAATCCAGCCTGGAGAAATCGCATTTACAGTAATACGATCTTCAGCGAACGAAGCTGCAAGAGCATGGGTCAAGGCTAGAATCCCGCCTTTTGAAGCAGCATATGCTTCTGTATCCGGCTCAGACATCAACGCGCGGGTGGAAGCAATATTAATAATTGCCCCACCTTCTTCGTTTACCCTCATATATTTTGCGGCTTCGCGAGAACATAAAAATGTACTTCTTAAGTTTGTGTTGATGACATCGTCCCATTCTTCAACCGATAAATCATATGGAGAACGAGTTATCCCTTTTCCAGTATTATTGATTAAAACATCAATCCTACCGAAGTGTTCCACTGCTTTTTCCATTAATTGAATGATTTCATCAGCTTTGCGGACATCCGTTTGTTGAAATAAGGCGCACGGTCCTAATTTTTCTGCTAAATCCTCTCCACTCTTCACATCAATATCAGCCAATACCACTTTTGCACCTTGTTCGGCATACATTTTTGCAATTCCTTTTCCAATTCCATTTGCAGCACCTGTAATGATGACAACATGATTTGGCATTGCATCCACTTCCTAGTCATTTATTTTGTCTTAGCATAACTATGGTAAAAATCGTCTGTTAATTCACTTGCGAATGCTAGTGAAACAAGAGTGTTGCGAAGCGCCCTTCTCAAATTTCCCCTATCAAATGATCGATATTGTATGTCTCCAAGCAAGTCTTCGGCGTTTTCGATTGTATCTATTACTATTAATAAACTGTGTTTCGATTCTTCAGTCATATCAATATCTCTGTCTGCAAATAATTTTGTAAAAGACTTCCGATTTTGCTCCAGTGCCAATTTAAGCGCTGTTAGTTCCTGCTTTGTGATGGATTGCTTTCCTAAATCAATAATAAATGAGCCATCTATCGTGTAGTAGAAATCTTGGACAGCAATAGACACTTTATTCCTATCTTGTTTTTCTAAGTACCCTTTAGCACTTTTATATTTTTCAAGGAATTCTTTTCCTGAAACATTATCTTGATCATACGAATATGATTTATTCACGCTTGCCCAAGAGTATGGATAAAACCAACTCCCTAAAAGGTAGACAATGATTAAAGCAATTAATGGAATAGCTAGTTTTATATTTTTCAAAACGATTTCTCCCCTGTTAATAAGGAATACCCTACCCTCTTATTCATTAGTATAGTTAATCCAAATATCATTATCTTCTACAATGTTTAGGTCCTTCGGAATTTTTAAAAATACGTACCTGGCTTCCCCAAATGAACCCGATGAACCTAAGTTATGGGCTTTTCCTCCCGTAAACTGGTTAATGACAAATTCTTTTTTATAAGTTGTGAAACTAATTCCTCTTTGTCTAGACTTAAAACTTAGATTTAAGTTATTATTTTGGATCTCAGCATTTAATGGCGTCATCTCGTCTGTAATATCGAATCCATCTAGGTTACTTGCGGCGATATATTTTACTTCTATTAATCCATCATTTTCGGGTTTTCTATCTACTATAATCATACCATCGAAATAGCCTTCCACTTGGCGTATTTGCAACTCTTTACCACTATAATCAAACTTCCACTCTTCACGAATGAGCGAAGGGTCAATGTTTTCAATTCTCCCATTAAAAACATCCGCCTCCAATGTATCTAAATTAGCCACTTTGGTTATTGGAAGTTCCTTTATATTATGTGGGAGCATTTCGTACACAAAAACAGATAGCACCAAAAGGATGGCATATGTGAATAAAAAGATTTTGACAAATTGTTTATTTTTAAAGATGTATTTTAATCGGCCACTTACAAAAAGCCAAATGAGGAGGATAATAAGAACAAGGAATGGACCAAATACTAATAAGTTCGTCATTTCCTAACCTCCATTCTGTTTGACAATGAGGCAGCACCAGCGAATAGCAATCCTGAGATACCAACTACTTTTATGAGGAACAATAAAAATATCGACTCTCTAAAAATAAAATCAAAAACAACTTTTACCATTCCCTCGTTCGTAATTCCTAAGAATATGAAGGATCCTATAATCAGACACGGTAGTAACACAATAAAAATTTTGTTTATTTGAACAAGAGTGCCGAACATATAACCAAATGAGCTAAATAATAGCACATACAAAATAGTTGCAAAAATACCCAAAAAGAATTCCTTTGGTGCTACGAGCAGACCACTGTTTACACCATATTGAACGTCCGATGTGAAATACGTAATGACTCGAAGTAAATATCCCGATAATATTGCCGAAGTTCCACCAATCATACTAGTCGAAACTAGAAATAGGGCATTGGCAATATTACTGCTTACTCGATTTGATACGAATGAAAAGTCGTCATATCTTGCTGCTTTTGCTGTAATCAATATTGCTGTAAGAAATGCCCACAGAAACGTAAAAACAAGAACAGTTTCAGCGGAATAATACGAAATATGAATTGAATAACGCTCACTCGAAAATCCCATTCCTCCCGAACCGCCAAGCGAAAATACCAACCCCAATAATTGCATAAAAGCAAGGGAACTAAAACTGCCAAAAAAAGCTCTTAGTTTAAAATGATATTGCCTTTTTACAACATCAGATAGACTCAATTCGATTAAAGACATCGTCAATCCCCCCCTTATCTGAGTTCGTTAAGTACACACATACATCGCTTGATGAAACTGGTTTAAGTTCTATACCATCTAGCATCAAATTTTTAATATCGCTTTCAGTAAAATCATTACGAATAACCGTAAACGTACGATTTTGACTTTCTTGCTTGTAAATGATTTCCCTTCCTTGTGTCCAGGGAGCGATTGCGGATTTTTTCCCTTGAAGAGCAACAGCCCACTCCTTCAACTCAGTAATTGGGAGATGAAGATGAGCTTTTCCGTCCTTAATTAAAAGCACATCCTCTAGAAGATCCTCTATTTCATTCAAGTGATGACTGGATAGGATAATCGTCCGTGGGAAAGCGATATAATCTTTCAACAGCGCTCGGTAAAAATCTTTACGAACCGCCGCATCCATTCCGGTAGTTGGTTCATCAAATATAGTAAGAGCACATCTTGACGCTAACCCGAAAATCATATTGAACGTACTTTTCATCCCTTTTGAAAGATTATTATGGAGCTGCTTAGGATTAAGTGAAAAATAGTTAAAAATCCCCTCCGCAAGTTCTTTATTATAGTTTCCGTAAAAGCGACCAGCTTCATTTAAAATCTCTGCAAGATTCATAGAAGGTGGAAAGGTCATCTGATCATCGATATGGATGCTATTTGCGGAGACGAGCAAATTATTGAAAGGGGCTTCAGAAAAAACTTCAATTTGCCCTGAAGTTTCATGGATAAACCCAGATATGATATTTAATAAAGTTGTTTTCCCGGCACCGTTTCTCCCTATCAGACCTGTAATTTTATTTTCTTGTATCGTAAAGGACATATTATTTAGAACAATGTGCCGACCATATTTTTTAGTTACATTCGTGCATTCAATTACATTCACTTTTCTTCACTCCTTTTTCGATTCCTTTCTTGAATCATCATAATAAGGTCGTTTTCAGCAACGTTTAAACGCTTTGCTTCTATTACTAGCGCATCAACCAATTCCTTTAACGTTTCATTTCTTCTTTTATCGAGTATTCTCTCCCGCGCACCTACAGCAACGAACATTCCGAGCCCACGCTTCTTATAAAGAATTTGCTCATCCGCCAAAATATTCAACCCCTTTGCGGCCGTAGCCGGATTAATATTAAACAACTCGGCTAGCTGATATTGTGAGTACACTTTGTCATCGTTATTAAAGTTTCCGCTAATAATTTCGTTTTCTATCCATTCAGATATTTGCACATAAATCGGTTTAGAACTGTCCGAGTTTAATATCACACAGTTACCTCCTCTCAACCACAGTGCATTAGTGTTGTAATGTAGTATATAGTATGATTTTTAAAAATGCAATATGTTAATTAAATATGGTACGATATTTTTACAGTAGTTCAGCCAGAAAGGGATGTCTCATGTGGAAAACGATCCAATTTTTGACTTAAATCGCTTAAAAGAAATGAGAGTAGAACTAACTCGTTTCATGATGGCTTATAAATTTGCCTGTGATGAAATCAACACAAAAATCAATATTTTATCCGATGAATTCAACTATATTCACGATTACAATCCAATTGAGCATGTTAAATCTCGTGTCAAATCGCCTGAAAGCATTTTTAAAAAGGTGCAGCGGAAAGGATACGATATCTCTCTTGCTTCCATAAAAGAAAACATTAGGGATATTGCAGGTGTTCGGATTACGTGCTCATTTATTTCTGACATTTATGTCCTTAGTGAAATGCTGCAGAATCAAGGGGACATCAAAGTCGTCGAATTAAAGGATTATATAAAAAATCCAAAATCAAATGGATATCAAAGTCTCCACATGATCGTAGAGATTCCAATATTTATGTCAGATCGAACCGTGAATACTTATGTGGAAATTCAAATCCGTACAATTGCGATGGATTTTTGGGCAAGCTTAGAACATAAAATTTACTATAAATACAATAAAAAGATACCTGAAGGACTAGCAAATGAACTTCGAAATGCCGCTCTCGTCGCAGCGGAGCTTGATCGTAAAATGGAGTGGCTTCAAAATGAAGTGTCAGCATTTAAAGAGGAGAATGGCGAAGATACGGGACTTGCCTTTTTAGAAAATGGGGATATTCCGGCCATTCTCTTAAAAACCTTGTCTGAATATCAGAAAAGAATTGGGCATGAATAGATTTTAGTAGATTGTTTATTTTGTGCCGGCGTCCTATAATTAAACTAAGTTATCGGGATGTAGCTCAGCTTGGTAGAGCACTTGCATGGGGTGCAAGGGGTCGCAGGTTCAATTCCTGTCATCCCGATCTTAGATTAAAATATCTAGCCATAATAAAAATCCGCCATAAAGCACGTAGGTGCTTTAGCGGATTTTTTTATTGTCTGCCTTGTCTTGGATCTCAAGATCATACTTATTTTCATTCTGCATTATACCGACTTTCCAAATAGCTTCTGCTTCAAAATATTCAACATGTCGTATCGCCGGAAACCAATCAGACTTTGTTTCAGCTATTTTCACAGCTTCTTTTACCACTTGAGCTTCAGTTAAATTAGCTTGGTCCGGTTTATACGTGGGCAGGATTTCAATATTTCCCGCATTTGCCTGGGCTGGATAAGACTCCATAACAGGACCATCAACTTCGATCCGCACCCGCTGACCGATTTCTAGTTTTTCCTTTACATTTGAAAAGCTTATCGCATTATAATATTCTTTTACTCCGCCTGTGGCACTAAAATCCTGCGGTTGCGAATCTACCGCTAAGACCGTATTTCCACTTTTTTTAACTACATAAGCCCCTACCTTAGATGGCTTATTCACTATTTCGGCAACGGAGCTGGCTTTTGTAGTCGTTTCATTTGATGAACAGCCTCCTACAATGAAAAGGAGGAAAACAGCAAATGGGAACAGCAAAAATTGAATTCTCATCCTCTCACCTCATTACTTCCCTTTATCTGTTAGACGAAAAGGAATTAGAAACGTTCCACATTACAACTAATCAAACGTTTGATTAGTTTAAGATCGCCCGATTTTTGCAAAATGATGCGCTATGGCACCCGCTATCTATTAATCAAACGATTGATTAGTTCGAAATAAACATTTTTGACAGGGTTCTTTTTTAATCAATCGTTTGATTATATTTTTACATACGCCTTTAGCTGATAGGATGTCGCAGCTTAGCTTTTCATCCTTTAATCAAATGATTGATTAGTAGGGTTGTCCATGTATCCCGTCTATGATACGATTTTACTAATATACTCTAAGGAGGAAAAAAAGATAAGTACAGTAAAATTTAGATCAGATTGTCTTGGACTACAAGGATTAGAAGCAACCCGAAGTCGATTACCAGATGGTCATGTGTTATACCCAACTATCCTATCGAAAATAGCATCTGCAAAAGCAGGAATAGCCGGCGAGGATAAAGTTGCAGATGTACTTCTTCGAAACTCATTCTCCATCGACCACCGCATTTTCCATGATCTATCTCTCACTACTAGTACACAGTTTCAAATGGACACATTATTTTTATCCCGATTATTTGCAATAATTTTAGAAGTGAAAAACATCTCAGGAATATTGGAATTTAGAGAAAATCCCCCACAATTGATTCGAATAAAAACAGATGGCACAGTTGACGGTTTTGAGTGCCCAGCCGCCCAAGTAGAACGTAATGCCATATTGTTTAAAGAGTTTTTAAGCCAGGTCGGTATTGATATCCCCGTTATTGGCGCTGTTGTCTTAGCATACCCGAAGCAAATCGTAAAAGTTGCACCGAAACGTACAAAAGTTTTATTCCCAAGCATAGTTCCACAACACATCAAAAGCCTCTACCATCTCCCACAAAAAATAGATGTCCAAACGTTGGACTCCCTGACCTCTCAACTTCTTGACAGTCATCAACCTTATATACCGAACCCTATTTGTGAAACTTACGGAATTCCCCGAAATGATATTAAAAAAGGAGTGCAGTGTAAAATATGCGGTTGGATTGGAATGCAGAAGATCATTAGGAGCTGGCACTGTCCTAGTTGCAAAAATTATGACCATTTGGCTCATCGAAACGCAATTAAAGAATGGCTTTTACTATTCGGACGAAGGATCTCGAATAGAGATTGTCGTGATTTTCTTAAAATTAATGACATGAAAACAGCGACTCGAATCCTACAAACAACGGACCTTTATAGCGAAGGAACCTTCCGCAATCGAACATACAGCATGGATTTAAACAAATATAGATGATATTACTTTAAGAAAGTAATTTTGTTATACGGGAGTAAAATCAGTTATCCAAGAGTTATTCAGTGCTATACGAGAGTTATTCCTCCATGCGAGAGTGTGCAACCTTTATGCGGGAGTAACGGGAAGCTATACGGGAGTAAAATCAGTTATCCGAGAGTTATTCAGTGCTATGCGAGAGTTATTCTTCCATGCGAGAGTGTGCAACCTTTATGCGGGAGTAACGGGAAGCTATACGGGAGTAAAATCAGTTATCCGACAGTTATTCAGTGCTATACGAGAGTTATTCCTCCATGCGAGAGTGCAACCTTTATACGGGAGTAACGGGAAGCTATACGGGAGTAAAATCAGTTATCCGACAGTTATTCCGCGGTGTGCGAGAGTTATTCCTCCTTGCGAGAGTGTGCAACCTTTATGCGGGAGTAACGGGAAGCTATACGGGAGTAAAATCAGTTATCCGAGAGTTATTCAGTGCTATGCGAGAGTTATTCCTCCATGCGAGAGTGTGCAACCTTTATGCGGGAGTAACGGGAAGCTATACGGGAGTAAAATCAGTTATCCGACAGTTATTCCGTGCTGTGCGAGAGTTATTCCTCCTTGCGAGAGTGTGCAACCTTTATGCGGGAGTAACGGGAAGCTATACGGGAGTAAAATCAGTTATCCGACAGTTATTCCGCGGTATGCGAGAGTTATTCCTCCTTGCGGGAGTGTGCAACCTTTATCGGGAGTAACGGGAAGCTATACGGGAGTAAAATCAGTTATCCGAGAGTTATTCCGCGGTATGCGAGAGTTAAGAGTTATAAGACCAGTATATTAGTAAAAATATCATTTTTTTCACAAAAAACCGCCATTCAAGTATATGCATTGAATGGCGGTTCTCCGATTTCAACTAGCTACGCCCACAACCACTTCCAAATTTCTTTCGGCGTTGCGTTTTTTCCGTACATAAGGATGCCGATTTTGAATACTTTGCCTGCAGCTTTCATCATGAGCCAGATGGTCACAAAAAGGATAGCTAGGGCAATAATGATTTCGACCCATGGCCATTCTTCTAGCATTGAAAGGCGAATAATCCAGACTGCCGGCGATGTTAGTGGGAAAAATGATCCGACTTTGGCGATGATGCCGCTTGGGTCTCCGACAATTGGTCCGATAAATATTAGCGGTAAAAACGGAAGCATCATAACGAGTCCTTGGAAATTGCTTGTAGCAGTCATGTCCTCGACTGTTGCGCCGATGGCAACAAAAATTGCCGAGAATAATAGATATCCTGATATAGCCAACACTAATAGTAACAATAATTCCGGAACTAATAAATATTCAACTAACGGCAAGTCCAGCTTCCATGCTACGAGCGGCAGTCCGACTGCAAGCCATACTGCGACTTGAGTGATCCCCAATACGAAATATCCGATGATTTTTCCTTGCATCAATTCACCCGGAGTGACGGAAGACAAGATGATTTCTGCTACCTTCTCTTTCTTTTCTTGAGAGGCGGAGGTAAAAATCATCATACCTGTCATGACAATTGAAAATAAAATAATTCCTGCAAACGCCCCCGGAATTACTCTTTTAAGAGGATCACTTTCGTCCGATACAGCCTCCTCACTTTCTCCAGCATCACCTGCGTCGGCTTTTAGAATGGAAATGCCCTTTGCAATTACATTTTTCTGATCTTCCGATAATCCTAGTCTATCTATTTGCAGTTGTCGCAACGGTGCTTCTAGCGTATAAGATTCATAAACAAAATTTTCTCCAACATCTTCGCTCATATATAAGTTGATTAAACCTTGATCCAATGTTTTTTCTGTAAGAGGGATGTATACAGAATTATCCGTACCGGCAACTTGGGCCTGCATCTCAGACTCACTTAAATCTGTTACATGTAATTTCCAGTTTAGCCCCTGCGACTCTACAATGGCTGTGATATCATCCCAAACCTGTAATTCGTCCAGTAAAAAAACATTAACCTCTTCCGTACTACTCTCGCCACTAAATAATTGCGGTACAAAAAAGAAAAACATGAATAGAGCAGGAGTTAATAAAAGAGAGATAATAAACGATTTATTCATCATATTTCTTTTAATCTCCCATTTTGCCACTTTCAAACTATTACGCATTCACGAAACCTCCTTCGCTCACGACATGTTGATCCGTCGCTACATCGATAAAAATTTCATGGAGTGAAATTCGGTCAATGGAAAGTTCCTGGATGTTCAATGTTTCAGGTAATTGTCTAAGCCATAGAGGCACAACCACATCTTGAGTCAAATACATAACAGATATATCTCCATTTTGCTCAACACGCTGTACATGCGAAAGTCGCTCCAGCAAAGAGATATCATTTTTCCCACGGACGGTGCATTTAAAATTAGCATATTGATTTTTGACGTCTTCCAGCGTTCCGTAGATCACCTTTTGACCACGATGAATCATAAACAAGCGATCACATATTTCTTCGACCATATTCATTTGATGCGAAGATAATAATATCGCTGTTCCTTTACTGGCAAGATCCTTAATTTCATTTTTAAAAACTTCCTGGCTAACTGGGTCTAGTCCTGAAAAAGGTTCGTCCAGTATCAACAATTCCGGTTCGTGGATAATTGATCCAATAAATTGAACCTTCTGCCCCATTCCCTTGGATAATTCTTCAACAGAAACCTTCTCTTTCCCTTCAAGTCCGAGCTTCGCCAAATATTCAAGTGCCCGCTCTTTCGCCTTTTTAAGCGGATAATCCTTTAATTCGGCTAAATATAAAATCATGTCTAAAACCTTGACGTTTTTATATAGACCTCTCTCTTCTGGCAAATAACCAATTTTATTGCGAGGAATTTCACCGGGAGCATGGTTATGGAAATTTACAGAACCCTCATCCGGATACATAATTCCCATAATATTTCTAATTGTAGTCGATTTTCCGGCTCCATTTGGACCAAGAATGGCCATTATTTCTCCTTTTCTCACATCAAAGGAGATGTTTTGAATTATTTGAGTTTGTTTGAAAGACTTCCCTAGTCCTTCGACTGATAAAACAGTCTCCATTGTATTATTTCACCCTCTCATCAATCTGCACTATCTTCTACGAATGGATTCCAAAAAAGTTCCCAAAAAAAGCACTCATATAAAATGAGCGCCTAAATCGAACGTCTAATTTTTCTAATATAGTTTGAACGAATAAATAAAAAGTAGATGATTTGTATGCAGGCAAAGCTGCTAAGAACTAATGTAGACTCTTTTACTAAGCTAAAACTGAACATATGCTCCAAAGCTGTTAACGCAACGGCCCCATGGATCACAGCTACAATAATCGGAACAAAAAACAACAACGCCAACTGAATTGTAATAATTTTTGACAATTCTGTATCCGTCAACCCCAGTTTCCTGATCGCAGAAAACTTCCGCTTTTCATCTTCGAAATCAGCATATAATCGGAAGTATAAAAAGCTTCCTGCTGATACAAAAAATACGGCTCCAATAAATAATCCTATAAATAACACGGCACCATACATCTGATTGATTTCATGCCATGTATAAGCTAGTGAAAAATATTCATACTTTCCTTCAGAATCAAATTGGGCAATTTCTTTTGCTAAATTCTTCCCAGCCTCTAATGAATGTTTCCAATCTTTTATATAAAAAGCATAGTATGTTTGTTTCCATTCAAAGTTTTTTATTTGCTCAAATACGTCATCGGAAACCACTAAAAAGTTTCGATACGCTGGAAATACATTACCAGGAATTACTTCTTTCTGTTCCAAAACTAGATCACCGAAAGTAATTTTATCTTGAGCTGTAACCCGTGGAGCCATGTCAAGAGCACTTTCGTAGTATAACAAAAGCACATCATTTCCTTTAAGATCTACTTGCTCCGCATCCCTGCCTAACTTTGTTAGTAGTTGATTGTACCCTGACTGACTAGTTACATTATATGAATCACTTTTCGATATCACTCTTTTAATATCCGCACTCGCTTCTTTATAAGGCAAGTTTTCAAGTTCTTTTCTAATTAGTTGAATATGCCTCGTTTCCAAACCATTGCCTTCTTCTGATGTATACTCTAACGCAAATGGATGGTTTTTAAATAAATCAGCTGTCATCATCGTCCTAAACCCAACGAGTGAACCAATCGCAGAAAAAGCCACTGTAGAAACAATCGCAACGAAGAAAAAGGCTCTCGCATTGTCTTTCATCCGATAAGCAAGATCGGACATAACGACTATATTCGTTTTTCTCCAAAAGAAGGATTTGCTTTTTCTTAGTCGATTAATCGTGAACACACTAAGCTGTGTAAAAAGAAAATATGTGCCAATAATAACGACGATTGTAACGGGAACCATTGCCAAAACGACCTGTAAACCATCAGCTATTAAAGCACCCGCGTAACCAATACCTATAAGAAAAATGGCTAATAGTGATAATGCAATTGAAGCTTTTGGTTCTTTTTTGGGAGCAGTACTTCCTTTAATTAAATCCACAAGCTTATTCCCTTTAAGAACTGAAACTGTGAAAAAGGAAATAGTAATAAATAGAAGCAAAAACGCTACAAACGTCAATACTATTGCGTTTACTGGCCAATAGAAAGGCAAAACTTCGTCCAAATTCAATACGTTTTCCGCAGCTAATAAAATCATTTTAGAAAAAACAAAGCCTACTAGCATTCCAAATACGGTCGCAAAAAAGCCGATGAACACATTTTCTAAAAAGACCATTTTACGCAGCTGCATATTCGTCATCCCGTGCATGACCATGAGACCGAATTCTTTTTTCCTTGATTTCAAAAATGCACTCATCGATACTAGGACAAATATGAAGGAGAAAACATAAATAATTCCTTCGGCAAAATGCAGGCCAACTGCAACATTCGGATTAATATTCTTAAGTGCAGGGTGAAATGCAAATACGGCATAAACAAAAAACACCAATACCGAAAACATACTGCTTAAAAAGTATGCCGCATATGTCCTTTTGTTTCGAAAAACATTGTTAAATGCGAACTGTCTGAAGGTCACTTGAATCCCCTCCTAGCAGTGAAAGCACATCGATAATTTTTTGGAAAAAGGCTTGGCGATTGTCACCACGGTGAATTTCGTTGTAAAATTTCCCGTCTTTAATAAATACAACTCGATCACTATAGCTTGCAGCAATCGGATCATGTGTCACCATCATCATTGTCGTTTTATCATTTTTATTAATGGTTTCCATCATTTCCATTACAGCCTTCGAAGCTTTCGAATCGAGATTTCCAGTCGGCTCATCCGCCAGCACCATTTGCGGGGAATGAATCGTTGCTCGTGCAATTGCCGTTCTTTGCGCCTGACCACCGGATATTTCATAAATCCTTTTTTTCAAAATTTCCGTGATCCCTAATTTTTCAGCAATAGCTTTTACTTTTTCATCCATTATTTTTACACTTACTCCGTCCAATGTCAGTGGTAGAACGATGTTTTCTTCAACCGTAAGTGTTGGGAGTAAATTGAAATCTTGAAAAACGAATCCTAATTGTCTACGTCTAAATAATGCAAGGGCATTTTGCTTAAGACGAAATGGATCTTTTCCATTAATTAATATCGACCCTGACGTAGGTTGGTCAATCGTCGCCACCATATTTAAGAGGGTCGTTTTCCCGCTTCCGGACGGACCCATGATTCCGACAAATTCACCTTCTTCAATCGTTAGATCAATATCTGATAGCGCCCTATATGCAACTTTTCCATCATATACTTTACTTAAGTTTTTGATTTTCAGCATTCCCATTATAAATATCCCCTTTCCTTCTACCGTTATTGTAGATGAAAAGAGGAATCTTCAACCATCTATTTACCTTTCAGTTTCCTTACATGTTTGTAAGAAAAGCATAAGCGCCTTGCTCATCGACGTACAAACTTCAAGGTCTAAGACTTGCGATAAAGGAAACACGGCGAGGTACGAGCCGGCTTCCTTATCGTAGGGAAAAGGACAGGAAGTTTGCTAGTCGATAGGCGCTGAAGCTAGACAAAGAAAAGCATAAGCGCCTTGCTCATCGACGTAAAGGCCCGTAGGATCTGGGTCCGTCGACGAAGACATAAGGACGCGGAGGTTCTAATCACGTTCCTCTTTCGGCCGCGGACAGAGATATAAGAAGCACTGCCAGGTACGAGAATTGTTGACTTATCGTAGGGAAGAGGACAGGAAGTTCGCTAGTGGATAGGCTGCTTGCGCTCAGACAAGAAAGGTTATTTTTACCGTTGTGCCTTTCCCAACTTCTGATTCTATCTCAATGCCGTGGCCAAGCCGATCGCAAATTTCTTTGACTAAGTATAATCCCATCCCAGTTGATTCGCGGTACAGTCGGCCATTTTCCCCAGTATAAAACGGATTAAATACTCGCTTAATATCTGATTTCGGAATTCCGATTCCATTGTCCCGTACCTCGAAGCACCCTTCAGATCCTTGTATCATGATCTTTTGCGATTTTCCTGCTGAATATTTTACGGCGTTCGTAATTAACTGATTTAAAATAAACATTAACCATTTTTCATCCGACTCTACAAAAGTATTCGGTTCTATCTGAATTTCTGGATATACATGATTTTTAATAAAAAGTCGTTTATTTTCTGTAACTGCTTGTTCTGCTATCTTTCTCAAGCTAATTGCTCCTACTTGAAAATCATGTTCAAAGGCTTCAAGTCTAGCAGCATATAAAACCATATCTAAGCCTTTTCCGATTTTATCAACTTCCTCTTGGATGCTTGTGAAGCGCTCGTCATCCTCCTCTTGAGTAATAAGCTGGATGACCGAAAGCGGCGTTTTCATTTGATGCACCCATTGATTGATAAAGGTTGAATGATTATTCCGTTTCCTTTCCTGAAGATGAAGTTCATTCATATACTTTGTATGCTGTGATTTTAAAAGGTGAGTTAATGCTTCCGGAAGTGGAGTAAATCCTAGTATTTCATTTACCTCATCAAGCTTGTGAATCGGGTTGGATAGTCGCCTATAAAATTCTTTATGTGTAAAGTAACGATAGACTAAGTATGCTGTTAATAAAAAAATGCCGATAAACAAAGCATAAAGAGCCGTTAAATAATTTCGATAGCCATCCATTATGTAGATAGATAAAACCGCTATCATTTGTAGGGTATTAACAATGATTAGAGGTAAGTGATCACGAAGAAATAGCCTCATCTCGCTTCTAACCAATTAGAGACTAACCGGTATCCTGCTCCACGCACGGTTTCAATCGCATCATCGATTCCAAGTCCTTGCAGCTTCTTACGAACACGAGTCACATTTACATTCAGGGTGTTTTCATCAACGAATGATTGATCATCCCATAATTTTTCTAATATCGTTTCACGACTAACCACTCGCGGGGATTGTTTCATAAGCGTTTCAAGCAAAATCGCTTCTTTCTTTGTCAAAGAAATAATATTATCTCCCTTTTCCGCCTCCATCCGTTCCATATATAGAGTTAATCCTTTTAGTTCGACTGTGCGCTCTTCTATTTTAGGAGCGTATTCCCCGTAAGCACGCCGTAGTTGGCTGCGTATTTTCGCCATGACTACCTCATAATGGAAAGGTTTTGTTATAAAATCATCTGCACCATTTTCCAAGGCCATTACTTGATCCATTTCACCAGACCTAGCGGAAATAAAGAGAATCGGACATGTCGATATTTTCCGAATTTGCCTACACCAATAATAGCCGTCATAACTTGGTAAATTGACATCTAGCAAAACCAAGCCCGGGTCTATTTTTGTGAAAAGGTCCAATATATGATCAAAATCTTCTGTTATCGTTACAAGATATCCATACTTTTCAAGATGCCCTTGAAGCAGCTTCGCTATCTTCGGATCATCCTCTACGATCATGATTTTTGCCATATCGATCTTCCTTTTTTATTTATTCCTATTATTATACAAAAAATCCTCGTATCATGACGAGGATCATTCCCTTGCTAAAACAACATAAATACTCATTTGTTCATTACCGTTATTTTCGATACTTAACACTTGTTTATCTTCACAATGAATGACATCTTTTGCTGTAATATCGTGCTTTTCATCGTCAATCGTACAAATCCCGCTGCCTTCCATGACGAATAAATATACATGGGCATTCGGGTGTGGGTGAGGCGGCAACGTTTGGCCAGGCAAAAAGTTAAGCGTAAATGCTGTACTTTTTCCTTCATTGAATAAAACATTCTTTGTAAACCGAACCTCATTATATGTTTGTGATTCTTCAGCCTTTTTAATGGTCATTTATTTAGCCTCCTTTTTTTAAATGATATACTAAAAAAGATTGGAGAGGGTAAAATTGAATCCTTTTACAGTAAACGTTATATCCATTATAAAATCAATCCCGGAAGGCCGTGTTGCAACTTACGGACAAATTGCACGTCTTGCTGGAAATCCACGTGGTGCAAGACAGGTTTCACGAATTCTTCACTCTATGAGTTCAAAATACGAACTCCCTTGGCATCGGATCGTAAATGCCAAAGGAGAAATAGTAATCGGAGACGCGGAAACGGCCTACCAGCAACATATACTACTAAAACGGGAAGGAATAGAACTTGTCCAAGAAAAACAAGTTATTCTTCACCAATACCGCTGGGAACCGACTGAATTCGATTGGGAATGGCTTGAAGGCTAGTTGATTGGACTGTCAATTTGTCTTCCTTTACTATGCACCCTTTTATGTTTAAAATTGAAAAGTTAGTATTGTGATAAAGGATGGATACAACTATGTTTAAGGCTTATTCATGGCTAACTTTTTGTGTGGTGGTATGGGGAAGCAACTTTGTATTCGGAAAAATTTTAGTCCAAAGTTTCTCACCAGCTCTATTAACATTCCTAAGACTTGTCTTTATTGTATTATTTTTAATTGCATTATCTTATAAAACAAAGCTGACTCGTATAAATAAAAAAGATGCAGTGATTGTATTATTTTTAGGATTTATCGGTGTATTTATCAATCAATGGTCTTTTTTTGAAGGTTTGCAAACAGCTGATCCAACAACCTCCGCTTTAATATTAGCAACCACTCCAATTTTGACGAGCTTCTTAGCCGCGATCTTCTTAAAAGAAAGATTAACTATTCGTATGATATTCGGTTCTATAGTAGCGATAATTGGGATATTTTTCGTTGTAACAAAAGGCAGTTTATCAACTTTACATGTTGAGATTGGCCTCATATGGATTGTAATCACAATGATCACCTTCGCCATCATGATTATTATGACGAGAATACTCTCTCAAAGAATCGATCCGCTGCTTATTACTTTATATTCGAACGTTGTAGGTTTGATCATTTCGATATTTTTTGCTTTTAGTATTGATAGTCCATTGCGAATAAGCAGCAACTTCAATGATTGGGGACTTTTAATTGGAACAGCCATCATTGTTCATGGACTTGCCACACTCATTTGGAATAGCAATATACGCCATGTTGATGCTTCCAAGGCATCTATTTTGTCTAATTTAGAGCCATTTGTCGCAATGGTTTTTGGGTTTATACTATTATCTAAACCCATTACAGGTGTAGAAATTGCCGGCTCCATTTTTATTGTTGGTGGGGTTGTGCTGTCCACTTATCAACAAAAGCAGCTATATAGCCAAAAGTAACATCTTTCCATTATGTTGCTTTTGGCTTTTTTCTCTCAGTTACCAATATACTTAATATAATTAAAATAAACAGTAGTATAAAAGACACAAAACTAATAACAAGAATCGTTGTTTCTTTTATATTTGAAAACCGCGAAAGAAAATCAGGTATGAATAAAATAGCAGGAATCCAAATAGGGAACCACGCTTTACTCCATAACGCACTGAAAACAAAAATGAAAGAACATATTGCGACAATGATCCAATTTACAAGTGTGCTCCCTTTATAAAAAGGATCAATAAAAATTCCGCTAAATACCATTAATAGAATAAAGAGTACCATCACACTTCCACTGGCCAACATTCCAACAAGAAATAATTTCTTGTTGGAATATTGACTTTGCCCTGCTCTTTGTAAAAAAACAATGTAAATGACAAGACTTACTACAGAGACAACGGGAAACCCGATGACTTGAACGATGTTTATTTCAAATTCTCCTCTTATTGCCGTGCCCATTGTAAGATAAGCAATGAGTCCAAGAAAAAAGATAGGTAAATTTTTTACTAAGCTTTTATAATCGGTCTTCATTTCACTTTTCAATGAGGCCATATATTCAGCAGGTGTCCCCTCAATAATATCCTCGATATTTCTTCCGTGTTTTTCTGATTCTATAAGATGATCCTTTAATTCCTCTATTAAATCATTAATTTCACTTTGGTTTTTTCCTGAAGTTACAAGATACAATCGAAGACTTTCTATAAATCTCTCACTTTTAGCTGATAACAATTTATTTCCCTCCTACTTTTTTGATGATAAACACTATAATCCAGAGAACCATCCCGACAATTAAAGACGCCCACCACGAAAAATCAAATGAAGGACCTACTTCCGGGGTGAATCTTGCAGCGGCTAGTACAACCGCCATACCTCCCGCGCCGACTAAACCAGCCTTAAGCATATCCATTTTTGTATTACGCTTCTCTTTAAATAATGAATTTTTAACCAAACTTAAAATAAACCAGATTGTAATGGCAATGAAGCAGACGATAACTAAAGCGACTACAACTGCTGCAACAGGATATACTTCGGTCCTTACCTCAGTAAATTGTGATAATGCGAGGAAAAGAATCCCCCGTATTATTAGAAGCCAACTGACAATATTGCCAACTACCCCTGCAACAAATGGGATAACTGCCCTCTTTTTCTCTTTTGGCAATTGCTCAATAATTTCATCAGCGAAAGCTTTCGGGTCGTCTCCGAATATGTCTTTAGCTGTTTTTCCTTCTTCCTGTCCTTCAAGCAAATGATCAAGCATTTCCATTAAGACTTCTTCTGACTGTTGTTCCGAAAGTGCCATCTGAAGTCGAATATAGATCAACATATCGCCATAATAAGTCTCATTTTCCGGGATCAATAATTCTCTTTTTCGATTGTTTTCTTCTATTAGTTTTTTTGCATTCATCTTTAGTCTCCTCTCCTTTTGAACAATGCATTGATCGGTTCACTAATTTGATTCCACTCTTCTGTAATGGTGAGCAGCGCCTCTTCTCCTTCATTCGTCAAAAAATAATATTTTCGATTTGGCCCCGAATCTGATGGCTTCATTTCCCCTCTTATCAATCCATTTTTTTGAAGTCTTAATAAAACCGGATAAATCGTCCCTTCGCTTACATCCTGCAGGCCAATATCCTGCAGTTTTTTTGAGAGTTCATATCCGTAAACGGGTTCTTTCTCGATCACAGCCAACACGCATCCATCTAAAATTCCTTTTAACAACTGGCTTCGTATCGACATATGCACCATCCTTTCTGGCTATATTGCTAAGCAAGATAGCAAATCAAAATAAAAAAAGATCTAGACATAAACTTTCGCTATTTTGCTTAACAAGATAGCAGTTTTAAAAACAACTACTTGGTTTAACAAAGTAGTTGGTTTAAACATATAATTCAATCATTATTTTGTCAAGAGAAACTTTTATATAAGCTCCGTATAAAAACGGCAACGATCTCCGCGGACGACAGAATGACAAAACTCTACTGGGGTTTCGCTTGTATCGAATGCAATTCGCTCCAATAAAAGGGCTGGGTACCCCTCCTTAACTTCCAAGTACTTACTTTCATATTCTTGTATTAAAATAGGCTCGAACACTTCTTTTGCTTTTGCCACCATAATTCCAAATGTCTTTTCCATCACATCATATAAAGAGCTATTTTGTATGTCCTTTGTGGAAATTCCTTGTACAAGACGTTCGGGGATATAGGATGTCTCCAAAATGATTGGTTCATTGTTAGCACATCGAAGTCTTTTTAATTCAATCACCTTGTCATTACGATGCAACTGCAAAATTCTCATTACTTTTGTAGTTGGTTTTACTACCTTCAAATCTATCATTATATCCTTTGACTCAAGACCACTTTCCTGCATCACCTTACTGAAGCTGTAAAAACCAGTTAAAGATTGTTCAAGTTTTGGTTTTGCAATAAAGGTACCTTTTCCTTTTATTCGTTTCAGGACACCCTCTTGCACTAAATCTTCAATTGCTTTTTTTGCTGTATTTCTACTGATGTTGAATTGAGTACATAACTCATTTTCCGAGGGCATTTTATCTCCAGGCTTTACGCCATCTTTTTCAATGGACTCCTTTAGTAGTTCTTTGAGTTGATGATATAAAGGTATAACACTAGAGTGATCAAGCTTTCTTTCCATGATTTCCCCTTTCCAATACACTCTGGGTTTAATAATGGGCTCAATATATTTATAAAAATGGGAATCCAATAGATTCCCATTTCATTCTCAGATGTTCAAATATTCCTTTTCACTTTCGTATAATTCGTTAAACATCTCTTTAATTTCTTTGAGGGAACAAACTGCCGCAGTTAAAGGATCAATGGATAGTGCGTAAAGCGCTTTTTCCTTATCCTTCTCTAATACTGCACCTACAGCTAGATCAAAGAACGCCATATTACTTTGACACAATGCAGCTAAATGAGTTGGTAGTTTTCCGAAGTGGGTAGGGTTTACTCCATTTCGATCAACAAGGCAGGCAACCTCAACAACGCCATCATTTGGCAAATTATCTATCAGCCCACTATTTGGGACATTCCCATAAATAACTGTCGGGGCATTCTTTTCAATCCCTTCAATTATGACAGCTGCATACTCATTACTTGGAGAAAGATTTAGTTCTTTTTCTCCGTTTAAAATACCTTTTATATTTTCATCATTTTTTTTCCGCCAAGTAGGCCAATTATTGGCATAAAATCCTGTTCCGCCGTTATAACCCGTGCTGCAATGAATATCAATGAGGTCATCCCTTTTACGATAATAAGGAATATATTCTGAAAAATGTCCACTTGATTCCGAAACAAACGCACCTAAGTATTTCATTGCATCCAGTCTTACTGGATCTTGCTCCAAAAACTCTTTATTATTCGTTTTTTCTTTTAAAATTGGGTACATATCCTGGCCATTATGTGTTAATTCAACAAACCAAGACATATGATTGATTCCTGCCGCCTTCCATTTTAATTCTTCATATGGAACGCCGCTGTATTTTGCTAGCTGTCTTGATGTATTTTGTATTGAGTGGCATAGACCTACTACTGGAATATTAGTAACTCTACTAGTCGCCAATGTTACAGCAGACATTGGATTAGTATAATTTAAGATGATGGAGTTAGGAGCCAACTCCTCAATATCCTTTACGATTTCTAGCCATTGCGGTAATGTTCGTAGTGTTTTAAAAAGTCCACCAGGTCCTAATGTGTCGCCAATACACTGCTTTACACCATACTTTAATGGTATTTCAAATTCACTTTTAACCGTATTTAATCCATTTACTTCTATTTGGTTAATAATATAGTTTGAATCCTTAATAACTTCCCTGCGATTGACAGAGGAAATTACATCCCAATCTTTTCCTAACTTTTTTATAACCATTTCAACTAGCTTATGTGCAATTTCCAGTCGTTCCTGATCAATATCAACTAATGCAATGGTCCCGTTTGCAAGGCCATCAATAGATAAAATATCTACTGCAATATGCTGTGTAAATGAGCTTCCTGCTCCAATAATCGTAATTTTCGGCATTATATCCCCTCAATTCAGTATTGATATGTTACTAACTAAGCTTTAGCCCTTTATCCCTGTAGTAGAAATACCTTGGATAAACGTTTTTTGTGTAAAAAAGAACAAAATAATGATTGGAGCCGTAGCAACAGTTGATGCGGCCATCAGCATCCCCCATTGTGTGCCATATTGACCAATAAACTGCTGCAATCCTAAGGCAATCGTGTATTTTGTTTCATCATTTAAATAAATTAATGGACCTAAAAAGTCATTCCAATTTTCCATAAAGGTAAATAAACCAACCGTTGCAATTGCGGGTCTCGCCAATGGCAATACAATTTGCCAAAAAATACGGAACTCTGAACAGCCATCTATTTTTGCTGCATCTGACAATTCATATGGGATAGTTAGGAAAAATTGTCTTAATAAAAAGATAAAGAATGCATTCGTACCGAAAAATGCAGGAACGATGAGTGGTTTGAACGTTCCAACCCAACCAATCTCCTTAAATACTAAAAACAGAGGCACCATGACTACCTGATATGGCAACATCATTGTTGTCAGCATAATGAAAAAGAAGATGTTCCTTCCCTTCCATTGGATTCTAGCAAAACCATATGCTACAAGGGAGGACGAAATAATGGTTCCTAAAACGGCAAGAACGCATATAACCAATGTATTTTTGAAATATAAGGCAAAGGGAACAAAGGTTAAAGCCTCAGGAAAGTTTTCCCACATAAATGTTTCTGGAATCCATTCAGGGGGCCATTTAAACATTTGAGCTTCAGGTTTTAATGCCGTCGATAACATCCAAACAAATGGAAATAAAAAAGAAATTCCAAATAAAATTAGAAAAATATGAGCCGTGAATTGCTTGAAAATATGTCTTTTCTTCCTACTCAAACTATTATAATAAGAGCTCATTCACGCTCCCCCTTTCAAAAATAAGGGAGATAAACTCCCTTATTTTAAAAATCTAGAAAGTTACAAAGTGCACCCAAAGTTTTTTAGAAGAGTTATAAAATTTTCTAGCTCGAGGCGCTTAGGCTTTTCTTTGTCTAGCTCCACGCCTATCGACTAGCAAACTTCCTGTCCTTCTCTTTTGCGAGGAAGCCAGTTTCGCCTTTGCAGGCTCATCGTGTTTCTTTTATCTCTGCCTGCGGCCGAAAAAGGAACGTCGACTAAAAGCCGCCACGTCATATGGCGACGTCGACGGACCCACATTCTGTGGGCCTGTACGTCGATGAGCAAGGCGCTTACGCTTTTCTTTTCTTAAACTCACTTAACCTTCTGCATTTCTTTTTCTACTTCTTTTTGAACTTCTTCTAATGCCTTTTCAGATGTACTCTTTCCGGTCATAACCGATTCTTCAGCAGATTCCAGGCGATCCCAGTAGTACTGCTGGACAGGAATTACTGGAGTGATTTGAACGTTGTCACTATTAAATAGGTCAACAAACACTTTTCGAGCTGGAATTTCATTCATAAAGTCTTGGTATCCAGCTGTTTCAGTGATTTTAGGTGAAGCTGGAATCCATCCACCTTTTGGCAGCATCTCCCCTGCCCAATCTTCGTTTTTATATCCAGTTAGCCAAAGGATAAATTCCCATGCTTCTTCCGGATGCTTAGCACCTTTTGGGATAATATTATAGTTCCCTCCAACCCATGAAGAATTTGGCTTCCCATTGTCTTCTGGATACGGTAATGGAATAACTCCATAATCTAAATCTGGTGCATATTTTTCTAGGTCTAACAAACGCCACATTCCATCTACGTCAAATACTGTTTTTTCTCCGAGAAATGGCCATGTGCTATTAATTGTGTTATCACCCATACTTTTATTAAAAGAGGCTACTTTCATAGGATCATACTTTTTCGTATATGATTCAAACCATTGCAACGCTTGAAGATTATTTTCATGAGTCGCTGTTATATTTCCATCTGCATCTGCCCATTGGCTTCCAAATGCTGGTCCCCAAAGAGTTATACCTCCAGGCATAAAACCAACACGATCGATAAGACCTCTACTATCCATTTTCCATAGTTGATCTTGCATGGCATCCAGTTCCTCAATTGTTTTAGGGGGATTCTCTGGATCCAAGCCTACTTCTTTAAAAACATCTTTATTATAAAACATTGCAAATGCATCCATCGAAAATGGTACCGCATACATTTCGCCTTTATATGAACCAATTTCCGCAACGACTGGATACATCCAATCTTTTAATTCTGGAGCACTCCCACTGATGTATTCTTCCAATGAAAGGATAGCGCCTTTTTCCGCCCATGAAGGTATTACCTGATTCCACTGTGTCATCACATCTGGTGGGTTTCCGCCTGCCTGTGCAGTAAGGAATTTAGAATCTGCGTCACCCGCTATTGACAGAGCTTTTACTCGAATATTAGGATGACTTTCGTTAAACTCATTAACGAGATCGTCAATCAACTTTTTCCAATCGCCCGTCCACATATGCCAATAGGTTACTTCAACAACTCCATCTCCATCCTTTGATGAATTGTTTTTCGAAGATGAGCCGGTAGAGCTACAAGCCGTCATACTTAATAAAATCAAAATAGCCAAAACATTTACTAATAATGATCTAAATTTCACCTTCAACTTATACCACTCCCCATTTTCTATTATTCTCCGCCATAATAAACCCAACGTGCGGAAGATTTAAATATGAGCAGCGTAGTCCCCATAATGATTGCAAACAGAATCCAAGCCATTGCAGAAGCATAACCCATATGAAAATATGAAAATGCATTGTTATACAAATACAAAGCATAGAATAATGTTGAATCATTCGGACCGCCCTGCGTCATGATATACGCCTGTGTAAAGTATTGGAACGAGCCGATTAATCCCATAATCAGATTAAATAAAATGACAGGTGTAAGCATTGGAACAGTTATAAACAATATTTTCTGCCAACCTGCAGCACCATCTATATCGGCTGATTCATACATTTCATTCGGAATATCTTGAAGGGCTGCTAAGTAAATGATCATAGGAGCACCTACACCCCAAAGCCCCATCATGATTAGTGCAGGCTTTGACCATTGCGGATCTACTAACCAACCAGGACCATTGATTCCAAAAATTCCAATAATTGAATTGATGATTCCATATTGTGGATCTAATAACCATAACCAGAGAATAGAAGAAGCCACGAATGGAACAATCGACGGTAAGTAAAAGATGGTTCGATAAATGGCCATCCCACGCACCTTCAAATTAAGTAAAAGCGCTAATGATACCCCTACTATGACACCTAATGGACAAAAAATTAAAGTGTAATAAAAGGTATTGTAAAGCGACTTCCAAAATAACTTGTCTTGAAAAAGTTCCCGGAAATTTTCCAACCCAACCCAAACTGGCGCTTGGATAATATCATAATCTGTAAAGCTATAATATAAAGACATGATAAACGGCGTTAAAGTAAATGCTAAAAAGCCTAGTAACCAAGGGGAAATAAAAAGTAAACCTTTTACTAAACTATGTTTTTCTTGCCTTGTAAAGCTAAAACGTCCTTTTGAAAATTTATGAATAGGTTCTTGTGGTGATATCTCTTGTATACGAGGCAATCATTTCACCCCCAATGATTTAGGTTTTTATTAAACTGTCGTTCTACAAGAAAAATTGAATTCGGAATTTCGTGTCTCGATGTGGTTGTACGATGGTGGTATAATTTGTCGGTAAAATCGTGGTGTAAGTAAATAGGCGTTTCTCTTTGCTGCTCTTACTAGATTAATGATGAAGAAAAAATTTATTTTGATATTTTTTAAGCGCTTACATCTACCAACCCCTATATTAGCTAAATTTTCTACAAATTCATTATACCCTTGTCAGGTTGATGGGTCAACAGTATAAAAAATAATTTATAGTGAGATATCCAGCAAAACATTCCACTTGCCTATTTGTACTTAAAAAGAGATGATAGAAATAGGTTACGGGGATAGGAGTATTGGAGATTTATGCGGATATTCGTTTATATGATCGTCTTTTTTTCATTTTTTGATTTATTTACCCAGCTGCCGATTATGACTCCTCTTGCAACGTCACTTGGAGCCACACCTTTTTTAACGGGCTTGGCTGTCGGGATGTATTCATTTTCCAATACTATTGGAAATGTCATTTCGGGGTTTTTAACAGATAAAAGAGGTCCTTTTGTTATATTGTTAATCGGTTTATTGTTTACTGGAATAATGCTCGTTTGTTATTTTCTAGCCATTGACGCATGGTCTCTTCTGTTTATTCGTTTTTTACATGGTTTAGCTGCAGGATTAATTGTACCAGCTGCTTTCACTTACTTAGCAAATTCTGCGAAATCTGAAAAAAAGGGGAAAGGTGCGGCACTTTCAGGAGCGTTTGTCGGACTAGCGGCTGTGATTGGTCCAGCATTTAGCGGGATTGTTGCAAGTAAGTCTAGCGAAACGACGGTTTTAAGTGTAACAGCATTTTTTATGATTTTACTAGGAATTCTTTCCTTGATTTTCTTGAGAAGCAAAGTTATCCGAAAAGAAAGTAAAGGTAAAGCAGATACCTTATCAGTGAGGGTTTTTTTCAAAAATTCTCTTATCATGAGAGCTTTTACCGGAGCATTTTTCTTAATGTTTTCTCAGGGGGTTCTCGCATATATGCTTCCATTAAAAGTAATGGGGCTTGGACAGGATTCTCAAACGAGTGGGCTCCTTTTAAGTACGTTTGGTGTCGTCGCAATTCTTGTTTTTGTTTTGCCAATCAACAATTTATTTGACATCATTAAACCTGTGAAGACCGCAACATTTGGAATGGGTGCAATGGGATTGGGCTTGCTTTTAATAAGTGTTAGCTATAGTATTCCATTCTTATATACGGTAATGGGAATTTATGGAGTTGGCTTTGCCTTTCTATTCCCATCCCTTAATTCCCTTTTAATCGAAGCAACAGAACAAACACATCGTGGAAAAGCATATGGATATTTCTACGCATTCTTTTCAATTGGTGTTGTCGTTGGCTCTGGCTTGACCGGATTATTAAATTTAACCGCAAATCAAGGTTTTCTTTTTACAGGGATTTTATTAATTGGAGCAGCATCCATGATGATTCTCCTAAAAAATACAGCTCAGCCAAAAAAAGTGGAACTGTCGTAATGGCAGCTCCACTTTTTAATTATCTTATCCTCAATTAATAAAAAAAGGAACTGTCATAAGTGACTTGCACCTAGACAGCTCTTTTCTCGGTTGGATTATTCTATTTGAACAGAATCTAATTTCTCGCCGTTAAATTTCATAGTAATTAGAAACAATGAATGAGAAAATAGCCTTATCAGTCCGGGCTATCTCCCATTCCTGTATAAGAACGAACATTTCCCTCTGATAATTTCGCTCCCAATTCACTATAAAGGGTTTTTCCTTCAGCAGCCCAGAGGAAACCTCTTCTCATAATTTCTGTTACTTTCGGCATCGCCACGATATCTGCTTGGTGTCCTAAAGAACAGTAAAAAACGCGTCCCGCTCCCCAACGTTTTGTCCATACAACAGGCATATCTACAGCTTTATTCGTTGAATGAGGACCTTCAAATACAGGGAAACGTGTAGTTGCCAATACTTCTACCGCTGGATCGACATGTAAATAATATTGCTCACTGACAACCTTGAAATCTGAGATTCCTTCTAAAAGCGGACTGGATGAATGTTTAATATTTACCATATATTCGATTCCATCATTTCCAGGATGAGCAACCCAATTCCCACCTGTTATGAATTGCCAGTCCACATTATTTCGGAACGAATCACACATTCCACCATGCAATCCCGCTAAACCGACACCGCTTACAATGGCTTCAGAAATATTGAGAGCCGATCTGTTCTTAATTTGTCCCATTGTCCAATGTGGAATGATTAAATCAAACGCTTTCAATTTTTCTGTGTCGGCATACGAATCTAGTGAATTAGAAACTTCTACGTTAAAATTCTCTTCTTCTAGAATTCCTTTAAATATTTCCGCGACCTGTTCCGGTTGATGGCCATCCCAGCCACCCCAAACAATCAGTGCTTTTTTACTCATACATCCCACTCCCTACTATGTAATGTAAAAATTTATCAATTAAGCTATCTTCATTTTAACAAACATACTAATTTCTGTACATTGTTTAACCGTTAAATTAAGTCAAAATTCTTTAAAAACGATTAATTAAACTTACCATATAGGCTTCCAAACGTTCTTTAATTATTTGGGCCGTTAATCCTTTAAAACCTAAGTCCGTCCATCCTGGGTATACTTCGGGATCTTCTAAAGGAAAATCGACGAGCGAAATGACATCCCAATATGGATCATACTCAAATTTTGGACCAGAGTACTGTCGATAATAAGATAAGAATAGATCCGCTTCTTTTACCCCGTACAATTGGGCAAGGTTGACTCGACAATGGCCAACATCCACGCCAGCAGGACCTTTACACGCGTTGATCCAGTCTACTATTCCACTCACAGAATTTCCTGACCATAGCACATTAGTTGGATGGTAGTCTCGATGGATAAAACACTCCTGGAATTCAGGACGTTGTCCTTTAATAATGGTAAGAACCTTTTTCCATTCTTCCTCTAAGCCCGACCATGCAGGAATCTCGAATGTATTAGGGTCCTGGTATGTATAGTAAGAACGCGGAAAATCTGCTTCTATTTTATGTATTTGCACAAGCGTTCGAGCAAGTTCACTTAGCCAAGATTTCATATGATCGGGCTCTAGAACAACCTTGCCTTCAAGCTTGGTCATGATTAAAGCATAAGAACCAAATAGAGTCTTTGTCTCTTCAATCGCAATGATCTCCGGTGTCGGAAGTTTTTTTAGCTTTGTAAAGCGGAGGTTCTCAGCTTCATTAATGACTAAATCAGGAGTATTTTCATTCCAGCCTTCAGCGAAATGTAAACGGACCACATACTCGTTTATCCCCTCATTCTCCATTAGTCCAACTTTAAAAACACGAGAGGCTATTCCGCCCTTTAATTGACTAATAGATTCAATCGTAGCTTTTGGATTAATTGAATGTACGACCCACTTTTGTACTTCTTCAGGCAATATCTTTTTTGTTACTGACTCCATCGTATAACCATCCTTTTACATCTCTAATTTTGTTCTATATGTTAATTCAATACCATGTTCATACAATCCTTTATCATTTGCTGTTTAAAATTCTTTTATGGACCTTTTTCACCTTAATTGATAAGATAACTTGGACATCAATAAGTATAGGAGAATCATATGAAGAGATTTGTATTTTTTGCTTGCCTCATCTACTGCTTGAATGGTTTTGGCCATATTATCATTGGAACCGTTCTTGAACCAATGGTGGATTCATACGGCATTCATTATGGGGACGGCGGTCAGCTCATAATGAATCAGTTCTTAGGATTTCTAGCGGGAGTATTATTTGCGCCGGCGTTTGTAAAGACAATAGGTCGCAAAAACACCCTTTCCCTAGCTTTACTCTGTTTTGCAGTTTCACAATTTATACTTGGTTTCGTATCTAATTGGAATATCCTATTATTCACTGCTCCTATTGGCGGGGCTGGAATAGGGATTGCAGAGACCGTCGTGGCAGCACTTATCGTCGGCCATTTGAAAGAAAAAAAGGCCTCCACCCTTGTACTTTCTGAAGTGTTTTTTGGGGTTGGTGCGTTAGTCATTCCAATCATTTCTGCATTTTTTATTATGAACGGCATTTGGAATGCTTCTTTCACAGTCGTTGCCATCATTACTAGCGTGACCTTGATTGGCTGGTTCTTCCTTTCATTTGGAGAAATGGATACTATTTTAAAAAAGCAGGTAAAAGTACGTACACAAAATAAAGAGAAAAAGAGTAGAAATCAATATCCTCGGAAACAAATTCCTCTTTTGGTTATCGGAGCTTTCTTTTTCTTTATGTATGTTGGGACCGAAATGGTCCTTCCAAACTATTTACCAACGATTTTAGGTAAAACAACCAATTTAGATGCTTCATCCCTCGCATTGAGCATAACGGTTTTCTGGTTAGC
This sequence comes from Lederbergia panacisoli, assembly GCF_024626525.1. Lineage (GTDB taxonomy): Bacteria > Bacillota > Bacilli > Bacillales > Bacillaceae_C > Lederbergia > Lederbergia panacisoli. Next base: position 17,008 of record NZ_JANJGU010000004.1, on the reverse strand, counting down.
TATGACAATTGGTAGACTTTGTATGACATTCGTTATTGATAAAATTGGTTATACAAAACTTTTCATTATTAGCTGTATCGGCCAATTTTTCGCTTTAATCATTTTTGCCGTATCGCCTTCGGCCATCATAAGTTATGCGGCTATCTTTTTAACCGGATTATTAATGGGCGGAATATTCTCTATTGGCTTGTTGATCATTAATGAGAATTCCGCAGGTCTAGAGGAATGGACGACAAGCTTACTCGTTGCGATGGGCGGTTTAGGCGGAGCCTTCCTTCCTAAAATAGCAGGTGAATTAATAGACAGATTCCCGATATCTGTTACGTTATGGGCTCTTGTATTATTCGGGTTCATTCTTGTGGTACTGATGGGAGCTATCTTTTACTTTAGAAAAGAAACTAATGAAGTGGTTGAAAAAGCCACAGTTTAAAAACTCAAAATAAAGGGGCATCGAGGTCATATCTCGATTGCCCCTTTATTTTTTTCAACAACATCCTTTTGAACACAGATGCGCTTGGGAGTAATATGGGGATTGGACTTCGAACGGCATAATACTTTTAGTTTTATATTTTTGAATATAGAAGAAACCATATGTATAGCTTCTTTCTTTCTCTTATTCATTTTTTATCGATTGTATAAAACCCTCTACATACTCGTCTTTCTTTAAAGGATTTCGCACCTTTTCATTCCATGTATCTGTACTCTCGGTCAATTTGTTAAAACGATCATAATGGCTTTCAATACTTTCTCTATCCACTTCAATTGTTTTATCTAGAAAATGATATTCAATTTTTTCAAGGTTCTTAATTAAAGCAAAAGCGGCGGTAGAGTTGTAGATAAGGGATTGGTTTAATAGTTGTTGATTGATGTCAGTCGTCCCCTTATTGAAATTTACGATTACCGCTAGATCATCGGATTTTAGTTCAAAATCTTGCAAAGTATCATGTAATGGTAGATGTCTAAAAAGCTGTGTGATATTTGACGCATTTCCCATATAGGGGTTTTTATATGGCTTTATATATTCCAAATCATGTGTAAGTGGTTTCCTTTGATCAATTAAATACTGTTCCGCAGCTGCGTTCTGCTTCGGAATTACTACGAATTGAACGACGGCAAATAGAATTAGACCAAGGACAAATAACCCGAAAATCCATTTTCCTAGTTTACTCATGTTGCCCCCCCACTTCAAAATGTGCAATTATTTTCCCACAAGCTGTAAATATGAGTGGAATGATGATTGAAATAAATGGCAATGCATATCTTGCGACTAATATACCGAATTGGTAGGGGCCGTCTATATGAATTGGCCTCGCAAACCAAAGATTGCTCCCAAACAATATCGCTGTTAAGCTACCCCAAGTAATGATGATAAACAGAACCCATAGTACCCATACTACTTTCTTTGTCTTCATGAAGGACACAATGTTCAGATGTCCAATTTTTTCTTGATTTAATGTTTTTCCTAGAAACAAATAGACGACAAAAAGTGCAAGGACAACTAAAAATAACATGAAATTAACTATAATTCCGATTCCAACTATCGTAAATGGAATCGTGATTATCCAGGCTACAATTAAAAATAAAAAAGCAATTTGATAAGCTTTAAACCTGAATTGATTGATTCTGACCGTGACATTACTGTCAATTAAATCATCTATATTGGTGATGCTGCTTTTTGCTCTTTCTATGGCGCTTTTTTCATCTAATCCTTCTGCTACAAGATGCGAAACTTTTGCTTCCAAATTCCCTAAGATTTCTTCCTTCAAATCATCGCTATCTGGATGATGATTATATTTTCTAAATAAATGGTCCACGTACACCCTTAATTCATGCATCATTTTCACCTCTTTTTACAATGAGCAGATCAATTAATACCTTTGCATCAAGCCATAAATCCACTGCCTCTTCATAAGCCCTTTTTCCAGCATGTGTGATTTTATAATACTTTCTCCTTCCACCTTGACTTTCGTCTCCCCAATAAGCCGAAATCAATTTTTGTTTTTCCAACCTTTTTAAGCTTGTATAGAGGGATGGCTCTTTCAATTCAAATGTTCCATTGCTTTGGTCAAAAATGGTTTTAATAATTTCATATCCGTAATTATCCCCTTCAGATAAAACACGCAAAATAATCGTATCAATATGACCACGAATTAAATCACTGCTGATGGGAGTAGCTTTATTCATAAAAAACCCTCCTCTCAATTTGCATTGTAACACATACTACTATGTGTGATGAAGTAATTTTTAAAAAAATCGCAATTAACCATTCATAATTGGTATAATCAGGGAGAAAAGAGGTGGATAGAATAATGAAGTCTTTTAAATTAGATATGGATTTACATACTGCACAGAAAATAATAGAAAATATAATGGAAGATTCTGTTTCTAATATTGAGTTCATTAACTTCGGAGAATTGAGCAAAGTCTTTAGTTATCAATATAAAGGCAAAGCTTATGTTATTCATTTTAATAACAATGGCGAACGGTTTAGAAAAGACGAGTATTTGTATCAAAAACTATCAAAGTTAGGGATCCCCATTCCACGAATTGAAAGAAATGGTAAGTTAAATGATATATTTTTTTCAATATCTGAAAAAGCTAATGGTCAGTCGTTGGTTGCCTATCCGGAAAATGAAATTAAGAGAATTTTACCTTCACTAGCTATTGAATATAAAAAAATTACTGAAATCCCAGTAGATTCTTCTGAGAGGTATGGTGCTATCAACCATGATGGCAAAGGAGCATTTAATACGTGGCAACAATATATTGAATCGTTTTTTCAAAAAGAACAGGATGGGTTTTGGAAGGATTGGTATACACTCTTTGATCATAGTTTTTTAGAAAAAGAGGTTTTTAACTATTATTACGAAATGATGATGGATTTGTCATGGTATGCACCTAAGGAAAAGTATCTAGTTCATGGAGATTTCCATACAGGAAATATTATATCGGACGGCAAGAATATTACCGGCATTGTTGATTGGGAGATGGCTATGTATGGGGACTTTATGTTCGATCTTGCTAACCTACACTTCTGGGCTCCACAGTTAGAAATTCCTAAAGTTTTTCGCCATGCCTGGAATAATGTAGGTGAAGATATACCTTTTTTTAGAGAACGATTAAAGTGCGGCATGCTTTTTAAGGGGATAGATGGTCTGAGATTTTTTGCAAAAAAGGAAGATAAAGCGGCATATGAAATGATAAAAGATAAACTTTCTTCTATTTAAATAAAAGGCTATTTTCTTAAAGTTTGTTTTTGCAAAAGCCCAAGAGCAGGCTTGGACGCTAATGAGGTAGTTTAGCGGTTCTTATTTACCTGCGTAGCTCTTTTCCCATTTTCAATTAATAGATTGATGACAAATTACTTTTTATAACAGGAGATGTTAGCTTGAAGAAAGTAACATATTTTTTCCTTTTAATTATCGCATTATTTTTGTGTCTTTCGGTTCCAACGTTCATTTCCATAAATGGTTTTAGCTTGGCGGAATGGCAAAGAGATGTATGGGAATGGAATTACCTTGGCGTTTCTTTTAATCTTCTGTTATTTATTTTGCTTGGTAGTTTAACAAAAAGTAAAGTAAGAGAATTGGGATTAAAATTGGGCAGATGGAAAGAAAATTTGATTTGGTATAGTTTAATTTCATTTAGTGTTCTTTTTCTCACCAAGTTGGCTGATTATTTTTCAAAAGGAATTTTGCAATTTTACGTACCTTCTTTAAGTACGATTTTATTTCAATTGTTTTTTGTATCCATTTCAGAAGAACTATTTTGGAGAGGGTTTGTCCAAAAACAGTTTGGCTTTTGGTATTCATCCGTAGGTTTCGGTACTATTCATTTTTTAGGATCTTTGGCAAATGGTAGTACAATGACAAATGCAGTTTCATATGGCGTGTTTACATTTTTACTAGGATTAATCTTTTCTTGGATTCGTCAAAAAACAGAATCGGTTTATCCAAGCATTTTACTACATGGGATATTCAATATTTCAAATTATTTTCTAAAATAAGATATTTATTTATTTTGGGTTACTATGTGCTGCGCTGCGTTCACATATTTCTCGTTATTTAGATTTACATATAATGGCAACAATGTTTGGGAAAAGAGCCAAATAAAATAACCAGTTGGCGTATGCACCTTCCAACTGGGTATTAAATCTTGTTAATTTATCTTATTTATCATTCCATTTTCTAAACGATAAACACCCTTACCTTCAGTTGATTCAAGTTGTCCGTTTAAAAAATACATACCCGTATGTTCATCAATTCCATAATTCACCCGTCCGCTAAAATGATTGGCTGCATTTCTTAAATGATCTTCATCATTCCATTCAGAAAAATGTACAGCTATCAATACATTTGATAGTAGCACCAAACCTCTTCGATGTTGAAATTCATTTTGTTCATTATCTTTAGGGGAAATAATGCATTTTTCTAGGCTTATTAACGCTCCTGCTGAAAATCCGGCAACAGGGATACCTGATTCATATCGTTCTTTTATAATTTTTGAGATTTCAGTTTCAACGATATATTCTGCATATAAATTCGTATGCCCTCCCCCAATAATGATACCCGAGCTTTTGGTGAGACACTCGATCACTTGCTCAATTGGTGTGTTAGGAAGAGGCAAGTAATGAAAATCGTTTATGCCTAAGTTCTCCAATGTTTGCGTATAAACCGGCATATATTCCTCCCAGCCGTCCCTTTCAACGAATAAAATGGAGATCGGTTCTTTCGAGTGAGAAGTTTTCCTTACAAATATCTTTGCCATGTTTAAGGTGAACGGAGGTCCGCCACCGAAAAGAAATAAATGTTTGTCCATTATTTCCACCTACTTTCATTCATCAATAAAGTTAATATTTTTAGCGAATTATTTATTCTCGATGTCTTTCCATATTACAACTTTCATCATTATAATGAGGAATATGGTTCCGTGTTTAGCATTATATGTAATAAAGTATATCAAACTATGTACTAGTTACCCATTGTTATATTACTAATCTAGTTTAATAAGCAACTTGAAAAATGAGGTGTTTTTTTGAATTCAGTAGCTTGGTTAATTGTTGCGAGTGAAATTGGTTTTTGGGTATTGATTATTTTGGGACTTGTCACAAGATATATTTTGAAACTTAAGAAACTTGGGTTAATCCTCTTAGCCTTAACCCCGGTTATTGATTTAATTTTATTAATTGCGACGAGCGTGGATCTTTATCGCGGCGCTACTGCTACAGTTGCGCATGCACTTGCTGCAATTTATATTGGTGTCTCGATTGCCTTTGGTAAGAGTATGATTCAATGGGCTGATATTCGCTTTCAATATTACATTACGAAGCAAGGTCCAAAGCCCAAACGACAATATGGAATGGATTACGCGAAACATTACTTTAAAAGCTGGGTGCAACATGTGATTGCGTTCATAATAGGTGCAGGCTTTTTAGTTGGGCTTATATTTTTTATCGACGATGCTTCCAGAACAGAAGTGTTGGCAGGATTTCTAAAAGTTTGGACACTTGTGCTTGGAATAGATTTCGCTATATCAATGAGCTATTTTATTTCGCCAAAAAAAGCAAAAGAATGACGAATCGATTAATGTTCGTCATTCTTTAATTTCTTAGTTACACGCCTCCAACAACAAATCAACAATATGCACCGCACGTACGCGATCTGACAATCCTTCCCTTTCAATCCCAAGCTTCATTTGCAGCAGGCATCCGGGATTGGCTGTCACAATTGTGTGGGCTTTTGTGTCGGCGACTTTTTCCATTTTATGATCCAAAATTTGCATCGACATTTCTGACTCTACGATATTATAAATTCCCGCCGACCCGCAGCAGCTATCAGCTTTTTCCATTTCTCTAAAATCAGCACCGTTGATTGCCGTAATCAGTGCTCGAGGTGCGATAAAAGTTTTCATTACATTGCGAAGATGGCAGGAATCCTGGTACGTAATAATTTGATTTTTTAAGGAAAGTGGAACCTCGTTATGGAAATCCAGTTCATATAATATTTGTGAAATGTCTTTCATTTTTGCTGTAAATACTTTGGCACGCTCGGAATATGCGGGATCATCTTTCAATAAATGATCATAGTCAATTAGAAACGCACCACACCCGCCAGCATTAACAATGATGTAGTCTGCCTCAGTATTTTCAAATGCTTCAATATTCCGTTTAGCCAGTTCTTTCGCTTTATCCTTTTCTCCACTATGGCCATGCAATGCTCCACAGCAATTCTGCCCCTCCGGAATAACAATTTCACATCCTGCTTTTTGGAGAAGCTTTAACGTTGCATCATTCGTCTCCATAAACATCGTATCCATTAAACACCCGCGAAAGAAAGCAACTTTTGCTTTTACTTGATTCGTATTCGCTGCAAGGTTCGCAGGTCTATTTTTCAGCGCCTTTCGCAAAGGCACTTCAGGCAAAGCCTTTTCCATTTGTCTTAGGTTTTCAGGAAAAAGCTTCATAAAACCTATTTTTCGAGCAGCTTTTTGTAAGCCGCTCCTTTGATAAAAGCCGAGCAACCCCACAGCATTAGCCATCCTATTCTGATGCGGAAAAATTCCTTCAAACACCGTTTTTCGTACTGTTTTTACTGGAAGAGAATAACGATTATATTCATTAAATATATCCCTTGCTTCCTCAAGCAAATGTCCATATTGAACACCTGCTGGACAAACGGGCTCACATGCGCGGCATCCGAGACAAAGATTCAATGACTTTTCCACATCATCATCCGGAGATATCAAACCATCATGTACAGCTTTCATTAAAGCAATTCGCCCACGGGGCGATTGCGTTTCGTCAAATCCAGTTTCAATATATGTTGGACAAGCAGGCAAGCAAAAACCGCAGCGCATACAATTTAGCAGTTCCGTTTCATCCATTCTTTCTTTAAAGGCTTCCTGAATCGCCCTTTCTCTTTTCGTCATATCAATCATCGGCTAACCACCAGCCGTTTCCGAGTTTCTTTCGCAAAGATCTTCCCTGGGTTCATAATATTATGAGGATCAAACGATTGCTTGATTGCTCTCATGATCAAAATGCCTTCAGTTCCAAGCTTCCATTCTAGAAAGGGGGCTTTCATCATACCGACTCCATGCTCCCCTGTAATCGTGCCGCCTAATTCAATCGCTTTCGCAAAAATATCAGCAAAAGCTGCGTCTACGCGTTTCATTTCCTCTTTATCCCTTACATCTGTTGGACATGTGGGATGCAAGTTACCATCTCCTGCATGACCAAATGTACATATCGTAACATTGTGTTTCTTCGCAATCTCGTTAATAGCTTTTACCATATTAGCAATTTCTGAGCGTGGAACAGTCGCATCTTCAAGAATCGTCGTTGGTTTTAGTCTGGCTAATGCAGAAAGTGCTGACCTACGAGCTTCTGTTAATGCCAATGCTTCCACTTCGGTTTCAGCAATTTTTACGGAAACTGCTCCTTCCTTCGTGCATATATCCGCCATTTTCTTCATATCATGTGCAACAATTTCATGAGGTCCATCTTGTTCAATTAACAAAACTGCCTCTACATCTGTTGGAAGACCAATTTTCGCAAAATCTTCAACGGCCTTTAATGTTGGTTGATCTAAGAATTCGAGAGTAGCTGGAATGATTTTAGCTGAAATAATTTCAGAAACAGTTCGTGCTGCTGCATCCATGCTTTGATAAAGTGCAAGCATCGTCTGCTTTGTTTCTGGAATCGGAATAAGTTTCAACGTAGCTTCCGTAATGATCGCAAGAGTTCCTTCTGAGCCTACAAGAAGCTGTGTCAAATTATAGCCCGCCACATCTTTGGCAAGCTTCCCTCCTGTTCGGATGATATCTCCATTTGGCAATACTGCCTCAAGTGCCATTACATAATCGGCCGTTACGCCGTACTTCAATCCACGTAAGCCACCCGAGTTTTCGTTTATGTTTCCACCAATCGTTGATATTTTCATTGAACTTGGATCAGGTGGATAAAACAATCCTTTCTTTTCTACTTCCCGTATCATATCTTGCGTTATTACCCCTGGTTGAACAGTTACTGTTAGGTTTTCCTCATCAACTTCGAGGATTTGATTCATATTTTTGAATAAAAGAACAATCCCTCCCTCTGTAGGCACCGTTCCTGCACATAAATTGGTACCTGATCCACGGGGGATAATAGGTATTTTCTCATCTCGGCAAACGTTTACAATTTCAGCGATTTCTTTTGTATTTCGCGGTGCAATAACCAGATCCGGCATCGATTGGTAATTTGGCGTAGCATCGTATGAATATACAAGGCGGCCAGCCTGAGAATCGATGACATTTTCTTTGCCGACAATGGAGGACAGCTTAGTCTTTATTTGATCTTCAATCATTTTTCCACACCCTTTTCTATCTTTCTATCTATCTTAAGGACTCGAAAAATATATGTTCTTACTTTATATTGTACTAAATCTTTCAGTCTTCATATACCCCCTTCTAATAATGACACTTGCGGTATTAGCCTAAAAAGGTGATAATGTGTTTTGGACATCATTTTCTATTACATTATCTAAAAGGGATTTGGAAACGTGAATATTATAAAAAGTTTAATTAGTTTCATTTTACATATCGATGAACATTTAATCGACATCATTCAAATATTTGATATATGGTCTTACCTCATTTTATTTTTAATTGTCTTTGTTGAAACAGGTGTCGTCGTTTTTCCATTTTTACCTGGAGATTCTTTATTGTTTGCAAGTGGAGCTTTTGCGGCAGTTGGTGCTTTTAATATCGCAATACTCCTGATCGTCTTTTTTACCGCTGCAGTCATTGGGGATACGGTCAATTACCATATCGGAAAAAAAATCGGTACATCGATTCCACCAAATAGCTGGATCGGTAAGATGATTAACAAAGAAAAAATGGAAAAAGCAGAGGAATTCTTTAATAAACATGGTGGTAAAACAATTATATTCGCTCGTTTCATGCCATTTATCCGTACATTTGCTCCATTTGTTGCAGGGGCAAGCCGGATGAACTATCGTTATTTCATTACCTATAATATCGTAGGTGGTGCAATATGGGTGTTGCTCTGTACAATTGCTGGTTACTTCTTTGGGAATATCCCTATCATCAAAAATAACTTTTCAACTGTTATCCTGCTCATCATCTTTATATCCGTTCTGCCAGCAATTATCGGCGTTGTAAAAGAACGATTTTCAAAATAAACCGAACCGGACTTCATTGAGCAAATGAAGTCCGGTTTCTTTTCATAGATTATGATAATATTTTTTATATTCATATGTAGAGGAGTGGCGTTTTGTTCCCTATCCCCTTTAGTTCTTTCTGGAAACTACTACGAAAATGGGTTCTCTTTAGGTTCCATCTTGAAACAATCAACAGCGGTGCAAACACAATTCAAAGAGTTACAAAAGATATATTCATTTCAACAAAATATTGATGAAGTCAAAGAAGTTCTAAACGCTTATTGTCCCGCTCTTTTGGAAGAACTGCAAGGCATAATGGACGGGTCAGGATTCCCTGAAGCGGAAATTCTCCGCTTACTAGCCGGGTATGACATGCCTCAGCTTGCAGAATTAGGATGTACGAGTCTCATAACAAGTGATTTTTACGTAAGAAATTATGATTTCAGTCCAAAGGTTTATGATGGCCTATTTATTAAGAACGGTATTATTTACGGTAATGCTCAATTTCTAGTTGGTCGATTGGATGGGATGAATCGAAACGGTCTAGTAGTCGGTTTACATTTTGTTAATAACGAATTTTATAAAAAAGGCTTTGTTTGCAGCACGATTGTGCGGATTGTTTTAGAAATGTGTAAAGATGTCGAGGAAGCCGTTCAATTATTAAAAAAATTACCCCATGCTGCATGCTATAATTACTCTCTACTAGATCAAAAAGGAAACTTTGCCGTCGTTGAGTCTTCACCGGAACAGGTTCACATTTTAACCCGTCCAAACGAGCTTGCCTGTGTTAACAAATTCCAAACAGAAAAAATGGAGTCATTTAACAGAAAATGGGTTGGCTCTTCAGATGACCGTTTAGCTGCATTAGAAAAAAACAGCTCCTTACAAACCTTGGATGAATTTCACGAATGGTTCAGCAAAACAGACTCTCCTTTGTTTTATACGGACTATGATCAATTTTTTGGCACACTATACACCGTCTCCTATGTTCCGAACGAAATGAAAATCTTACTTACTGCAGCTGGAAGTGGGGAAAGACGTTCGTTTGATATGAAAATCGATTAAAAGAGCAATCGGAAAAGAACCATATATGCGTACGAATAAACCAGAGCGATACAAAAAGCGATCAGCAAATCCCGCCCAAGAAGAGTGTAGATACTAAAATAATTTAGGTGGGGAAAGATGAATCATATCTCCACCTCATTTTGCTTATTCCTTCGAAATTCTATGACTTTAGTTCTGCTTCAAATGTGATTACTTCATCCGGATTCTTTGGGTATTTTGCATAAATATACTCCGATGAAATGGAAATATTCTTAAATCCAATTTCATTTAAAATGAGCTTAAATTCTTCGATTCCATACCAGCTCATTACTAATCTTTGAAGCTCTGTATCTATTAACCTTCCCTCTTTCCATTTTTCATACTTAAGATGCGTTACGGTCCTTTGCCTAACCCAGTCAATTTCGATTGATTGGCTTTCAAGCGTGATTCCTTCTCCATTTGATAGAGAAATGACACTTGTGGAAATGTCACCCACTTTAAAATCTTTAGGCAATGCTAAGTCTACAATAATTTTCCCGCCAGGCAACAAATGACTTTTAAAACATGTTAATGCATTTATCGCAGCTTCCCTTGTTTCCAACAAACAAAATGTTCCAGTAGGCATAATAATCGCTTCGTACTTATAAGGTAAATTGAAATCCTCAAGTTTACCTTCGAATAATTCAGGATTTAACCCTCTATTTTCACAACGACTTCTACAGGACTTTAGCATATCCGCAGAATAATCCAAGCCATCTACAACGTATCCTTTTTCTAAAAGCGGGATTAAAAATCTTCCCGACCCCACTCCTGCTTCTAGGATTCTTCCTTTAACATGTTTTAATCTTTCAAAATAATACTCGAGATCCCCATTGATTGATTTCCCAACCGGTTTTGTAAAGTCATAAAATTCCGTACAAAGTTTCCCGTAATGACTGAACATCATTCCTTCACCTTCTTTTTTTAATTTCTAATCGCTTCCAATCTAATTATAAAGGTTATATTTTTTAAAAATCAGTGAAGAGTAATATTATAATTATTTTTTACCATGTTTACGATCTTTATAAAGGAGAGTGACCGATGCTATGAACAATGAAAATATAGTGAAGGAGCTAAATGCTTATCTCAGAGGTGAGTATATGGCCATCCATTCATACGAGTATTACATTCAAAATATATCAAACCCCACTGTAAGGAAAACATTGCAAAAGATCCAACAAGGGCACAAACAACACGCCTTAAAAACCGCGGAAAGAATTCAAAATTTAGGTGGAAAGCCTGTAGAAGATAATGGATTTAAGCTATCAATAATGGAAGGAATGATGAAAATAAAAGGAATTCCTAATAGTACAGAGGAAATTTTAAAGGACGCCATAAGAGGGCAAGAAATGGGGATTAATAAAACAGAAGAAATTGTTAAAGGTGATCTTGACCGGGAGAGCCTGCAAATTGTGAATGCTAATTTGAATGAAGATCGAATGCATATAGATGAGCTAAACAGCATGATGTTTGAATAATGTTAATCTTTTTAAACATAGTATAAACATATCACTTTATGGAAGCAGGATGAAAAAATGCAAAATACATACAACCCAGGGCAGATTGTGTATGTCATTTATCGGAATCCTCATACACAGGACGTTGCGAATATTCAAGAAGCGGCTGTCGTTCAAACTCCCAACCATCCGAATCAATTAGCACTATTTCTTTACGAAACGTACTACCCTATTTCTGAAGAATTAGCCATTTTCCACTCAAAGGCAGAGGCAGAACAAGCATATTACGAGGCATTCGGTTCCGCAGATATTGAGGATTATTATGGTTAAACCTTTTACTCCTCAACTCGTCTACTTTGAACCTGGTGCTCTCGAATATCCACTTGGAAAAACGTTAGTCAATAAATTCAAAGAAATGGGTATTGAAACGCGGCAAACGACCTCACATAATCAGATCCGCAATTTACCTGGTGAAAATCATTTTCAAAAATACAGAATTGCCAAATCAACGCTGGTCGTAGGGGTTAGAAAAACATTGAAATTCGATACGTCAAAGCCCTCCGCTGAATATGCCATTCCCTTTGCGACCGGCTGCATGGGGCATTGCCATTACTGCTACTTGCAAACGACGATGGGAAGTAAGCCGTATATACGAACATATGTAAATGTCGATGAGATCCTCGAATCCGCGGAAAGCTATATGGAAGAACGTGCACCAGATGAAACAAGGTTCGAGGCATCCTGTACGTCCGATATTGTTGGCGTTGACCATTTAACTCACTCGCTAAAAAAAGCGATAGAATATTTCGGTCAATCGAAATATGGAAAATTACGTTTTGTGACAAAGTTTGCTCATGTGGACCATCTTTTAGATGCAAACCATAATGGTAAAACTCGTTTTCGTTTTAGCATTAACGATGATTATATCATTAAGTATTTTGAACCAGGGACATCCAGATTAAATGAAAGGATCGAAGCTGCTATTAAAGTGGCGAATGCTGGATACCCGCTTGGCTTTATTGTAGCCCCCATCTATTTACACGAAGGCTGGAAAGAAGGTTATGGGGAAATGTTTCAAAAGCTTGAAGCAGAACTGCCAAGCTTTGCTAAAAAGAACTTAACATTTGAATTAATTCAACATCGCTTTACGATGCCGGCTAAACGAGTCATTCAAAAAAACTATCCGATGACAAAACTCGAACTCGACGAAGCAAAAAGGAAATATAAATGGGGGAAATACGGCATAGGCAAGTATGTGTATAAGGATGAAGAACAAGAGGATATAAAAGATACACTTGGAGGTTATTTGAAAAGGTACTTTCCTGAAGCTAAAATGGAATACTTTACTTAAGGATATGGGATTGAGTTCCGTATCCTACTTTTTTTCATCCTCTTTTTTCCCCATTATTCCGTAAAACAAAAGATTCATTAACTCTTCCGTCATTGGGAGGACCTTCTGATAAACATCCTCTCTCTGCATATGTTCCTTCATCATTTGAATATAAAATAAAATCGCTTCATTCGATAAGTCCTTATCAATATATCCCTGCTCTTTCCCTTCATTAAATAAATTAATAAAACTCGGCACTGTCTTTTCAATATAAAGATTTTCGATATAACTCATCTCTGCAGCATATTCTTTCATAAAATATTGATAAAAATCTTCATGAATTTTATTAGCCGTTTCTTTTTTATTAAAAATAATTTGTTTAATTTTATCTGGAAAAGGAACATTGCTTTTAAGTAATAGTTCATATTCCAACCACTCTTTATCTATGTAAAAAATGATCACCTCATGAACTAAATTTTCCTTGCTTTCAAAATAATTATATATGGTCACTTGCGATACATTTGCTTTCCTCGCAATTTCTGCGACGGATACTTTCTGTACACCAAATTCCATGAATAGTGCCCATGCAGCATTTAGAATATCTGATTTCTTCATTTCTTTACGTCTTGTAAACCCATCCAATCTCTTTCACCTCATTTTTTATTTTAATGAAAGTTTTGTAATAAAACAATAAATATATTTCATAAGTATATTGAAACACAATCAATTTATATATATTATGAACTATATAGAGTAAAATATTTCAAAACTTGCGGGAGTGGTGAGTGGATTGAACATGTTAAGAACATCCAATTTAACAAAAAGATTTGGAAATTTTACTGCATTGGACGGTGTTAATATAGAAGTCAATGAGGGTGAAATCTTTGGTTTTATTGGTCCAAATGGGGCGGGGAAATCTACAACGATTCGTGTTTTACTCGGGATTTTAAAAGCAACAGAAGGCGAAGCTAAGATTTTCGGTAAAGATGCATGGAATGATGCTGTTGAAATTCACAAACGGATTGCTTACGTGCCCGGAGATGTGAACTTATGGCCAAATTTGACAGGCGGAGAGGTCATTGATTTATTTGTAAAACTTCGTGGAACGAATCATAAAAGCCGACGCGAAGAACTGATACAAAAATTTGATTTAGACCCTGCAAAAAAATGTAGGACATATTCAAAAGGAAATAGACAAAAAGTTGCATTAGTTTCAGCTTTTTCTTCGGAGGCCGACCTTTACATTTTGGATGAGCCGACATCTGGCCTTGATCCATTAATGGAGAAAATTTTTCAAGAATGCGTGATAGATGCTAAAAAGGCTGGGAAAAGTGTACTGCTTTCTAGCCACATTTTATCTGAAGTCGAAAAGTTATGTGACCGAGTTGGGATCATTCGTGAAGGAAAAATCATCGAAACAGGTTCATTAAATGAATTGCGTCATTTAACAAGATTGAATCTTGTCGTTGAAACAAAACAACCAATTGCAGCTATTCAGGAATTAAAAGGGGTACACGATGTTGAACATAAAGGACATTCCCTTTCATTCCAAGTAGATTCGGAAGAAATAGATGAAGTCGTGAGATATATCAGTCAGTTTGGGATTGTGAAATTAGAAAGCACACCGCCAACATTAGAAGATTTATTTATGCGTCATTACGAAGGGTCTCGAGGTGACGCATAATGGCAAGCAGGCTATATAACGAGACGGGCAGCCTTACTCGCTTTATCATTCGGCGCGACCGTGTACGCATTCCTATTTGGCTGCTTTCTCTATCTTCTGTTACTTTTTTAACAGCGATTGCCTTCAAAGATTTATATGTTACGGATATCGATAGGCAGGCAATTGCTGAAACAATGCGTAATCCTGCCATGACTGCAATGGTCGGAAAAGGATATGGATTGGACAATTATACGAATGGCGCAATGATGGCACATCAAATGTTGCTCTTCACTGCTATCATTGTAGCCTTGATGAGTATTTTACTTGTAGCCCGGCATACACGAGCAGACGAAGAAGAAGGACGTATTGAATTAATTCGGTCTTTGCCTGTTGGAAGATTATCTAACTTAAGCGCAACGATTTTGGTCTTGATTGGAATGAATGTGCTTTTAGCTCTTATTGTTGGAATAGGTTTGTATGCTTTAAAAATTGAGAGCATGGATTTGAATGGCTCACTTTTATATGGGGCAGCATTAGGTGTAACGGGAATTTTTTTCACAGCCATTACAGCCGTATTTGCACAGCTTGCAGAAAATTCGCGAGGAACTATTGGACTAAGTTTTGTCATTTTAGGCGGATCATACTTGATTCGGGCAATTGGGGATGTCAGCAACGAAACCATGTCTTGGTTTTCTCCATTTGGATGGATTCTTAGCTCGGAAGTATATGTGAATAATTATTGGTGGCCCATCTTACTAACGATTGGTGCATCCGTTGTTTTATTTATCTTTGCTTACAATTTGAATTCCTTTCGTGATTTAGGTGCTGGATTTTTACCATCCAAGCCAGGGAAAAAGCATGCATCGTTATTTTTACAAAGCCCTTTAGGACTCAGTTTTAGATTACAACGGACCGGCATCATCGCTTGGACCTTAGGTATGTTTGTTTTAGGAGCATCGTACGGATCAGTTTTAGGCGATATTGAATCATATTTTAAAGATATTGACATGTTGAAGGATATTTTAACACCCACCGAAGGCTTTTCTTTAACGGAACAATTTGTATCGATGATCATGTCCATATTAGCAATGATAAGTACCGTTCCAGCATTAATAGCGATCTTAAAATTAAAAGGTGAAGAAGGAAAAAATCGTACTGAACATTTACTTAGTCGTGCAGTTTCACGAACAAAACTTTTGGCCAGTTATTTGATTGTATCGTTCGGAATTGGTTTTCTCGTCCTATCAATGACTGCCATCGGATTATGGTCTGCCGGGGCGGCTGTTATGGATGAGGGGATAGCCTTTAGCACTATTTACGGAGCGGCGATTGTCTATCTTCCAGCAATGGGGGTGATGATTGGCCTAGCGGTATTATTTCTTGGTTTTGCTCCAAGCCTTACTGGGCTTTCCTGGATTTACTTGCTTTACTCATTCATCGTTGTTTATTTAGGCAAATTGCTTCAATTCCCTGAATGGATGAGTAATTTATCACCGTACGGCTATATTCCACAGCTTCCAATTGAGGACATGAAATTTATGAGTGTTTTGATGTTGACGATAATCGCGATTATCACGTCCCTAATAGGATTCCTTTTTTACAATAAACGAGATATTCACGGGTGAATATTTCAATTATAAACAGGAAAACTAGACTGGAAAGGGAGGTGTGCTTTGTGGCTAAAATCGGTATCGAACCGGCTTTGACAAATGTACAGCAAGCACTTCAAGAAAAAGGATACGAAGTAGTTCCAGTTCATAACGAATCGGATATTAAAAATGTAGATTGTTGTGTCGTATCAGGTCTGGATTCCAATTTCATGGGAATACAAAACATATCAATGGAAGGATCCGTCATTGATGCGAATGGTTTGTCAGCGGAAGAAGTTTGCCAGCAAGTTGAGAATAAAGTAAAACTTCATTAAATTAGGAATGAATAAGAGCTTGGCGTATTTCCAAGCTCTTTTATTATTGCAGATTATGAACCGAGTACTGCCTTTTGTTGCTTTGTGAGAGTTTCCGTATCGATTGGGTGCGAATCGAAACGCAAAGCCTGCTTGGTGAGCATTTCCGTTTCGATTGGATGCAATGCAAGACGGAAAACTTTAATTTTTGATGATTTCCCTCTCAATTGGGTGCAACACATGGCGAAATCATTACCTTTTGATGACTAATCCTCATCCTCTACTGGATGTAGTATAAATAGTGGACGACAGAATTGACGTATGTTTAAATCATAAATAACATACAAAAGGGCGTGTTTCCACATGGCAACGTACAAATCTTATGATGCAGTATTTAAAGAGTATGTCACA
>NZ_JANJGU010000034.1 GCF_024626525.1 Lederbergia panacisoli | reverse complement strand
ATACAGATAGGTAAGGGTTTGAAGTTATCGCTCCCTTTTCCCCCTGTTCACACCGTACGTGCGACTTTCACCGCATACGGCGTTCCAACTAATCCATTTCATTCAATTTTCTATGTACTTTGTTGAAGCATTTTTTATTCCAATCAGATTGTATAATTATTACATAGTTTTCGGAATTGATTAACTTTATCCTTTTGCTTATTGTTAAGATGTAAAACACCAAGCAAAGAATTTATTTTATTAACATCTTTCAGATGAATGAGTTTGTGTACATCTTTATGTAACACTACCAAATTTGAATATCGATCATCCTTTGAAATGTAATAAGGAATCTTGTGATGACAATGCCAGTCGCTTTTTTCAAGTCCTGCTTCAGTCACTGCACACTTTCCGTATTGGGCTATGAACTTACTGATACGGTTATCATTATATTCAATCGTTCGATTTGGAATGAAGTTTTTCATGACATAGCTTAAGACGCTTTTGTTAATTGCTTTTAAATTATTGTGTATTTTTGCTCTGCCTTCGGCAGTATAATTACACACATCTTGCGAGAAGCAAAGGTTTGTTTTATGCCGTTGGGCATAAATAGGGACAAATACCATGTTTTGAATCTTAAAATATTGCGGTGAATATCCTTTATAACGTTTTTGGAGCGTGCTTGTCATATCTTCAAACTCAGCTTCTGTTCTGATATTCTTTAGTCGATTATATAGAGTCTTGTATAAATGGGAGGACAACTCACTTAAATTATTAGAGATGTTAGTGGCTGCTGCGTAATAGTTTTGAATTCCCATTACGACTGTATTATAGTGCCAGACAGTTTCAGCACAAGGCTTCTTCTGGATTGCTTTTATAGAATCTTTAATTTTAATAAGTGCATTGGACTTAGCTTTCTTCGTCATATTTGAATGTGCTACAAATCCAAACCTTGTTTTTCCTTTCCTAATTGCACGAAAAGAAAAGCCAAGGAATTCGGAAGAATTCTTCTTTAAATTGATAACCTTTGATTTTTCATCACTTGTCTCAAGATGTAATCTAGTTTTGAGAAAATCCTTGATGGCATAATTCATTCTAACTGCTTGCGAGCGAGTACGGCATAAAACCTTGAAATCATCGGCATATCTAACGATATAACATTCTTTTAAGTTTGATTTTTTGAGTTCCCTTACTTTACTTCCATTTCGTTTGTATTCATGATTGCTCTTAAACGTTTCCCACTGGTTACTAATCCACCAATCTAGTTCATTTAGAACAATATTTGATAATAGCGGTGAAAGTATTCCCCCTTGCGGGGTGCCTTTGGTCGGTAAGCCTTCTCCTTCAATCTCTGCTTTTAATATCTTTGAGATGACGGAGAGTAAAGATTTATCTTTAATTCCCATTGACCATATTTGTTTGAGTAACTTACTATGGTTCACGTTATCAAAAAATCCTTTTATGTCTACATCGATGCAATGATAAAGACCCACCATATTTATGAGCGATTCAAATCTTGCTTTCGCATGGTGGGTACTTCTATTTGGTCTGAAGCCGTAACTATGTTTATGAAATTTCGCCTCACAAATGGGTTCTAAAACTTGTAAAATACATTGTTGAATAATCCTATCCCATATTGTCGGAATTCCTAATGGTCTAACTTTTCCATTTGCTTTTGGAATGAAAACACGACGAACACATTCTGGTTTGTATGATTGGAACATTCTTTGGACGTGTTCAATTACTTCTTCTACCGACAAATGCTTAATATCATCAATTGTTAACTTATTTGTCCCTGCTGTTTTACTCCCAGTGTTTCTTTTGATGTTTCGATAAGCAAGACGTATATTTTCATTTGAACTAATCAGTTTCAGTAAGTCATAGAAATTTTGACCATCGACACTTTGAGCATATAAATTATCAAAACAATGTTGCATATCGTAATACTCATTGTGTCTCAGTTTCTTCCGTTTCAACAAGTCGGTGACTCCCTTGGGAGTTGAACCTCTATTAGTCTCACAAGAACCTTATTAACCGATAAAGAACTGTCATATATGGTTGAATGATTCTTTTTAGTCTAGTGGCTATCCCTCCAGATTGATTAAACCTTTCATTGGTACTGTGCCACCACTTTCACTGATACAAAGAAAAGTTATACATTAACTATTATCATTATTGCTTTCCTAATCACCGCTTCATAGAGAATAAGCTCTCCACGTTATCAGCTTACAACGTTGAATTATATCTATTATAGAATGAACTTAGGTGCTTCCTTTAAGCCTGTTAGCCGTTCATATGCCTGTAACATATCATGGACTTTCATATTAGTCAGTCTTACTAATCCACTGCTAACCTCACATTGAGTGATATACACATTTCTATGTATTGTGCGTGTAGACCCGTACATTCAGAAGTTCGTCAGCTTAACCTTTTCTTATATAGGTATTTCCGCATTCTCACCATATTCAATCAACTCAAGCATCATGAATTACACCACTCCATCGAGCAGGCTTTCGACAGCCGAACTGCTACGGTAATTTCTTACGCCTTTTCGCCGAGCTTATAACACTATCATTCTTACTAAATCCAGTGCTATTCGACTAAGAGAGAGCCCTTCAGGGCGTTACCCCTTCATTTGGCTCTTCGATATAACCCTTCAGTTCCGACAGGAACTGTCTGACCTTTACCTAAGTATTGTTACCAATCTCAACTTAAGCCAGAAACATTTCGCAC
>NZ_JANJGU010000033.1 GCF_024626525.1 Lederbergia panacisoli | reverse complement strand
TGATTACTGCCACTTGAATTTACCACCTCTGCCATATTATTTACCACCGAATGACAAGAAACTTACCACCGTTTGCCAAACTATTTACCAACCTAAACCTTCTATATAATTAGTGTGCATGCCAATAATGGTGTGACACTTATATATAGGAGGTTTTTTGTTTGATTCATTATCGAAAAATTTTGGAATTACATCATGACAACATCAGTCAGAGAGGCATCGCCGCAAGTACAGGTAACTCCCGTCCGAAGGTCATGGAGGTGATTGAGAGGGCTAATAAGAAGGGCTTAAAGTGTCCATTGGAGGATGAAATGACAGATCAATGGATTGAAGAATTTCTCTTTCCGGAAAAGACTATGGAGGGATCCGGCAGGCAGCCTTTGGACTTTGATTATATTCATAAAGAGCTAGCGAAGCCGAATGTGACACTTTCACTCCTTCACCATGAATATGAGGCCCATTGCCGTGCGAATCAAAAGATACCATACTCATATCGAAGTTTTGCCCGTTACTACAGCAACTATGCGGAAAAGTATAAAGCCACCTTACGTATTCGAAGAAAACCAGGTGAAATCATGGAGGTTGATTGGGCGGGTTCAACAGCTTTCATCATTGATAGAGATACTGGCGAGAAGGTAAAGGCCTATGTTTTCGTGGCCACATTACCTTGTAGCCAAATATCCTATGCCGAAGCCTCGTTATCAATGGATTTACAATCATGGATTACTGCTCACAATCATGCATTTAAGTATTTCGGTGGTGTTACACAAATTATCGTTCCTGACAATCTTAGGACTGGTGTAACAAAACATACTTCGAAGGAGTTAATCCTGAACCCTACTTACAAAGAAATGGCAGATTACTATAATACCGTGGTTATGCCTGCACGAGTTCGTTCACCGAAGGACAAAGCAGCTGTTGAAAGGGCTGTTGGAGTCATTTCCACATGGATTATTGCGGCATTAAGAAATACTCAATGCTTTAGTATTGATGAGTTGAATGAAGAAGTCTGGATGAAATTAGAAGAATTTAATGAACGACCTTTTACTCGCAAAAAAGGCTGTCGCTTATCGGCGTTTGAAGAAGAGGAGAAATTTGCCCTTTCTCCCCTTCCAATCACACCTTACAAAATGTCTAAGTGGAAAACGATGAAAGTAAGTCCTGACTACCACGTATCGACAGATAGTATGTTTTATTCAGTCCCATATGAATATATCAATCGAGAGGTGGATATAAGAGTTTCAGATGAATTGGTTGAAGTTTATTTTAATCATATGAGGATAGCCTCTCACAAACGATTATATGGGAAGTTTGGTCAATTATCCACTATTCCCGATCATATGCCTGATAATCACAAACTATTTGTAGAACAAACATCTGAAGCCGCAATTGAATGGGCAACAAGTATTGGTTCATCAACCTTGAACGTTGTTCAGTATATTCTAGATACATCTCAAACTGAAAAACTAGCATTACAATCTATATTTTCATTAAAAAAGTCTGAACGCAGTTATTTAAAATATGAAATTGAACGTGCATGTAGGATGGTTGTTTCAATGACTAAACGACCAACCATTAAGGGTATTCAAACCATTTTAAAGAACAATAAAAAGAATGATGCTGAACAAGAACTAAAGCGAAAAACAGAAAAAAATCAAAACAGCTACGGTTTCACACGTGGGGCTGCATATTACGGGGGAAAACAAAATGATAAATGAACATACGTTAACAAAATTACATGAAATGAAATTAAGTGGTATGGCCGAGGCATATAAAGAGCAAGCCTCGAACAAGGAATTCCAAAAGATGAATTTTGAGGATCGCTTTTCAATACTGGTTGACATTGAACAATCTCGCCGCCAGAACAATAAGCTTCAACGGTTAATAAAATCGGCTACTTTTTTAAACTCAAATGCCTCTATCGAAGATATAGAATATCACGAGGATCGCAAGCTAGATAAACAGTTAATACTGAAACTAGCAAGCTGTACTTATATCCATGACTGTCATAATATCATTCTAAAAGGACCTACAGGTTCTGGAAAGTCATTCTTGGCTACTGCATTTGGGATATCGGCCTGCAGGCAATACTACAAAGTAAAATATATTAGATTGCCTGAACTACTAGATGAATTATCGCTCGCAAAGTTAGCAGCTGACGGTAGTTACAGAAAGATCATCCAAAAATACACGAAAGTCGATTTACTAATATTGGATGAATGGCTACTTACAGATTTGACAACGGATGAGGCGGCCATCTTGTTAGAGATTACCGAAGCCCGCCACAGGGTCGCTTCAACAGTGTTCTGTTCACAAATCGATCCCAACGGATGGCATATAAAATTGGGAAACGAGACAATTGCCGAGGCAATCTTGGATCGCATTATCCATGACTCCTATCAAATTATGATAGATGGCGAGGTTTCAATGCGAGAACGTCATGGTTTGGCGGTGCCCAAATGATTCCAATAGAAGTTGAAAATCGTATAGCTAAGTATTTCTTTCACAGGTATTTACCTCAGGAAGTGATGAATAAAGTAGAAGATAGACTGTTATCATCTTGCATATGGAACGAAGAAGAAAGTCTAGATCATGATGAACTCGTTCATTGGGCTATTCAGATTATTGATAAGCAATTAAAAGGTAAAAGTATTAAATAATATAAATAGCCATTGGAATATAAAAAGTCCAATGGCTATCTATCATTTTCTGATTTACTAATTATTGGCTCATTATCCTCATGGTCTATACTTATGGTAAATGCCCTGGCAATCGGTGGTAACTTCCGTGGCAATTGGTGGTAAATAAGATGGCAAGCGTGGTCAATTCCGATGGCAGTATTCA
>NZ_JANJGU010000032.1 GCF_024626525.1 Lederbergia panacisoli | reverse complement strand
TGCGATTAGGCTCGAATCACACCGGAACACGGTCCAATCCTGAATTATCGTTGCGATTAGGCTCGAATCACACCGGACCATGGTTCAATCCTGAATTAGCGTTGCGATTGAGTTCGAATTATAAATGATACGTTATGTATGTACAGAAATGATTGTTTAAAAATGTACAATTTGGATGATAAAACGACATAATATTCCTGGGGTGAATATTATGCATTTACAATTAAATATAAATACAGATATTGAGATTAACAGTCTTTTAGATTTACCAAAATTAAAAATGATTATGGAGAGTTTAAAGATGAGAATTAATAAAAGTCGGCTGGCTAGGGATATGGGGGTTGATCGGCGGACAATCGAAAAATACCTTGAAGGTTATAAGCCAAAAAGTTCTAGGGATCGTAGATCTAAGCTAGACGATTATTACGAAACGATTTCCCTTCTCCTGTCAGAAGACTCCAAACAAATCTTTTATTATAAACGGGTCCTATGGCAGTACTTAAAGGACAATCATGGTTTAAAGTGTGCTGCATCTACTTTTAGGACCTACATATCAAGCAAACCGGAATTCCAGAGGTATTTTGATTCTGGAAAACGAAAGAAATCCAATACCGAGGTCATTCGCTTTGAAACACCTCCTGCTGAACAAGCCCAACTAGATTGGAAAGAAAACATCCGATATATCACTAAAGAGGGGGAAATTATTTATGTAAATGTTTGTGTGCTCTTACTCTCTAATTCAAGGTTTCGAACATTTCATCTTTCACTTTCAAAGTCACAGAGCGTATTATTATCCTTTCTTGTTGAGAGTTTTGAGACGTTTGGGGGAGTACCGAAAACGATTGTGACAGATAACATGAAAACGATTATGGATGAATCTAGAACCGAATATTCAAAGGGGAAGGTGAATGAACGCTTTTATCAGTTTTCGAAAGATATGGGGTTTGAAGTGAAGCCTTGTATAGCCGGAAGACCAAGGACAAAGGCCAAGGTAGAAGCTCCAATGAAAATCATTGATGAAATTCATGCCTACCAAGGAAAATTTGATTATGAAGAACTTCATCAATTTGTACAGGATCTGTGTAATCGAATAAATCACAGTTATCATCAGGGAACAGGAAAAATACCAATACTAGCCTTTAAAAAAGAAAAAGATCTCTTATCCCCATTGCCAAATGTAAGAATAAGAGATTCCTATAAAATCGATCATATACTTGTGAAAGTAAATACTTCCAATATGATCACCTACAAGTCCAATCAGTATTCAGTTCCCGCTGGATACATAGGAAAAACCGTAGGTTTACAAGTATACGATAACCATATCTTGGTTTATTATAGCACGGATTTGATTGTCCAACATTCCATTAGCCCATTAAAAATCAATTATAAACAAGAACATTATGTAGAAACGTTGGCTAGGGGGCTTCCTCCTACGACAAATATTGAAGAACTGGCTAAGAAAAATCTTGAGGCAATTAATGAGGTGTATAAAAATGAATAGTAGTTATGCAAAACTTGTACATAATCTAGAGTATTTGAAGTTAAAGCAGATGATTACCCATCTTGATGAGACCATTGATTTCATGACCAATAATCAACTTTCCTTTGTGGATACAATGATAAAACTTACTGACTATGAAATTGATATGAAAGAAATTAACATGGTGAAAGCTATGGTGAAGGTTGGGGCTTTCCCTCACCTGAAAGAAATAAAAGATTTTGATTTTACTTTTCAACCCTCTATCAATAAGCAACAGATACTAGACTTTACCACCTTAAGATTTCTTGAGTCGCAAGAAAACATCGTTTTCTTAGGCCCTAGTGGTGTAGGAAAAACCCATTTGGCAACCGCCATTGGGATCGCAGCCGCCAAGAAAAGGACGAGTACTTATTTTATAAAATGTAATGACTTAATCATGAATTTGAAAAGGGCAAAACTTGAAAATAGACTTGAAACTAGATTAAAACATTATGCCAAGTATAGACTGCTTATCATCGATGAAATTGGCTATCTGCCAATTGATGCGGAAGATGCCAAGTTGTTTTTCCAGCTAATTGACATGAGATATGAAAAGAAAAGTACCATTCTAACGACAAACGCCAATTTTAAAACATGGGGGGATATATTTCAGGATCCCAAGTTGGCCAATGCCATTCTAGACCGAGTCCTCCATCACGCAACAGTAGTAAATATTATTGGGGATTCTTATCGACTTAAAAATCACTTTGATAAAGAAAACGAGATGACCGAAAGAGGAGATCGACAGAATGGGTAGATATACAGTAGAGGAAATAACCGAATTTTTTCATTCTCATGAGGTGAAATGTCAGCAGCGTGATGTTGAAGAATGGATGGAAAGCATGGGTGCACTTGGTGGTGATGAGGAACTTACTGATTGGGACATGTACCATTTTAGCGATTGGTGGAGATGTAAAGGGACTGCATATGAACCCGGGATTGATGATAAGACTAAAATTGCAAGATTATTAGAGGAAATAGAGGATTTGAAACGTGAGAAAGACAAACTGTTGGACGAAATAAACACGCTTGAGCAACAATTAGATATTTTACCGTTTTAGTAATTTTAGCTCTTTACCTAATTAGGGGCAACAACTTACTCATTAAGTCTTGCCCCGAAAAAGCAAAAATGTACATTCTAAAACAGTCAGATATGTACACAATTTCATTGACATTTATATCGAATCGCCCCGGACCGTGTTCCAATCCCGAATTAGCGTTGAGATTGAGTTCGAATCGCCCCGGACCGTGTTCCAATCCCGAATTAGCGTTGAGATTGAGTTCGAATCGCCCCGGACCGCGGTCCAATCCTCTATAAACGATCACCATAAGAAGGTAGCACATAAACTCATTTCCCTACACAACGAAAAACCACATTTTATGAAAATACCAGTATATAGTTTTGAGGAAATTAGGAAAGGGTTTATATGTGCATTTTGT
>NZ_JANJGU010000031.1 GCF_024626525.1 Lederbergia panacisoli | reverse complement strand
CTAATTATTGGCTCATTATCCTCATGGTCTATACTTATGGTAAATGCCCTGGCAATCGGTGGTAACTTCCGTGGCAATTGGTGGTAAATAAGATGGCAAGCGTGGTCAATTCCGATGGCAGTATTCAGGCTAATTGATGAAATTGTATTGGATCATGGAATAGAAAAGGAAATTCTAATCGAAAATGTCGCGAGACAAGCGACTTTTCTCCCCCTTATATATCTGAATAGGTATGAAACACAACAAAAAGCACATAGAGAAAATTCCCTACATGCTTCTGTACGGCAAAGTTGTTGCTGGCCCCTTACTTGATTTTAAGGAAAACAAAAATATCGGCATTGTACTGAGACCCATAGTTGTCAACGGATGTAGCTAGAATGGTCATTTTGACTTTGTCATTTTCTTGGGTAACCATCAATTCCTCGGTAGTTAACATATTTTTTCCAGAATTAGTCCCAGGATGGTTCTCAAAAATTTGATCAATCGCTTTCTTCATATCAAATCGGAATAATTCTTTATTTTGTTCATCCATAAAAATAAGATTCCTACTGTCATTCTTTAATGTATAAGTTTTATTGTCTATTTCAAGTGGTATTTTCAAATCGGTTTGAGAACCTTGAAAATACAAATGAATCATCTGGTCATAATTCTTAATATCTACTGCAGGGCTGCGTTCCCAATCGATGTGGGCAAATTTCCCTTCCGTTCTATCGCTTGGTTGATTGTATGTTTCTTCGAATCCGAACGTTTTATTAAAGTTATCAACGTTAAATAACTTTTCCGGCAGCCAATCGATTTCAGCCAAGTAGTTCAAATTGTTTAAATAACTGGCGGTCCTTGTAATTGTTTTCTTATCATCAATAGATATATCCGGATTTGGTACAACCTTCCCATTTTGAAACATATCATTTTCCACCAAAGTTCTTTTTAGTAAATTCACTTGGCTAACCTTGGCAACTGTAAAAGCATCGACAGGTGGAATGATTGAAATAGCAGATAAAACAATTATTACAGAAGCGATCAGCCCATTTCTTTTAACAGGGAGAAAGCTGAATACAATTCCAGCTATAAGGGCAAAAATGCCGAACATTATTGCGTAATAACGGCCATAAGTAATACCGATATCGCTAATTTTTAATATCGAAGCGACCGTTTGGAATAATACGATCGGTATTAATATTTTCGGGAATATTTTTCTAAATAATATTGCAAATTTATCCTCTAGATGACTCGAAAGAATATAGACCAAAATAACAGTAACGGCATAAGAAACGAGCATTGGTTCCAATAAATTATTTGTCCAGAAATCACCGCGAATATTTAAGATTGTGTACGCCAATAAAATGATTGTATATACGGCTGTTAAAGGAATGATGATAAAAGAAACTAATATTCCTAATGTTTTTGGGCATGTGATTGCCTTTTCTACTTTTTCCCATTCACCGCCTAATTCGTTAGTTGGACGATTTCTATCCTTTTTACCTGGGTATGGAGGGGTATATGATAGAAAGAAAATGGGTGCAAACAAGGAAAATACAATATTCAAGACATGTGCATTCGTTTTAAAATCCAACGAAAAAAGAAGCTGGTCAATTGCAATAATAATTAAATTTAAACCTGCCGCCAAAACGGAAGAAAAGAGCACTGTGAGGAAGAAGGCTTTAAATGCGGACATAAAGCTTTCGTTAAACGTAACCTTACTTTTGATGGCTGGGATCCATATAAAGGCCACCATCAAGGCAAATATGGAAATGGAGGTTTTTGTACTAATTTCTATGCTAAAGGTGGGCGCAGACTGAATGACAAAATAATAGCCCGCCGTCAAGAGCACGGATCCAAACATGAGCACTGCACGTTCAATAACTTTTATAAAAAAGCGTTCATAAACTTGCTGCCCAATCACGCTTAACAATGCCCCTATAATAAAAGTAAATAGATATTTTAGGTAATCTTCAGTTTCATTGTTGATCATGTTCACGTTCACAGTAGCAATAGCCAAAAGAAAGAGCATCGTTAAAGGATACCGGTTTACTGCCTGAATAAGCCCGATTAACTTATTTCGTAAGTTTTTCATTTTTATCAACTTTCCCCCTATTCTTTTTACATATATATTCAATATGTTTTTAATCTCAACCTAAATGACAAGCATTTAGCTCAAATAAAAAATGCAGGTTTACTATTGATACCTTCGTTAAAAAATGGACACTCCATTGGGGTGTCCAAAAACAGGTGGCGTTTCCTAAAAGTTACTTCCGCCTATATTCACTTTCCATTTCATAAATTCGTTGTTCGAGCTCCATGCTTTTGTGTTCAATGAAATTTATTTTTCTTCCAGCGTATTCGCGATTGGTGTCCAGTTTTTCGCCATTTTGGATCACGAGTCTTTCAAGACCCTCTAGACGATCATTTGTTTCCTTGCGAAATGCTTGCATTTCTTCTCGAAATCCAAGCATATCTCTTTGAAATCCAACCGTTTCTTCTCGAAAACTGAGCATATCTTTTTGAAATCCAACCATTTCTTCTCGAAATCCAAGCATATCTCTTTGAAATTCAACCGTTTCTTCTCGAAAACTGAGCATATCTTTTTGAAATCCAACCGTTTCTTCTCGAAATCCTAGCATTTCCTTTTGAAACCCGACCGTTTCTTCTCGAAATCCTAGCATTTCCTTTTGAAACCCGACCGTTTCTTCTCGAAATCCGAGCATATCTTTTTGAAATCCAACCGTTTCTTCTCGAAATCCGAGCATATCTTTTTGAAATCCAACCGTTTCTTCTCGAAATCCGAGCATATCTTTTTGAAATCCAACCGTTTCTTCTCGAAAACCGAGCATATCTTTTTGAAATTCAAGTGTTTCTTCTCGAAAACCGAGCATATCTTTTTGAAATCCAACCGTTTCTTCTCGAAATCCTAGCATTTCCTTTTGAAACCCAAGCATTTCTTCTTGAAATTCGTGCATTTCGTTTCGAAATCCAAGCGTTTCTTCTCGAAAACCAAGCATATCATTTCGAAAACCGAGCATTTCTTCCTGGAACGCTTCTTGTTTCTTTTGTCCTTCATGAAGGACTTGTAACATTTCAAGGATTTTTTCCATATGCTAGAGCCCCCCCTAAAACAAATAATTACATTCAATATAACTGAAAATTCGTTTCCTTTCAACAAAGGTCTACCGAATGTTCAATTCATGTGCGGTTTCAGTCATTATCCTTATAATGCAGTATTTCCGCAACATTTTTCGTGGAATATATCTAATTTTTTCACCATATCTTATTTTCACGCATAACTTCGAACATCATAGATATGCTTAACTTATCATTTTTATTGCTTTTTCCTTCATTTCTGTATATCTTTCATTAAAAAGTTTTACATAACTGTCATCCACAGTGAGGCGCATAATGATGGCCTTTATTTCACTTCTATTAAATCGGCCTTGGTCATGTATTTTATATCCTCTGCCATTAAGTTTGAACCTAACATAAAAATTGTTGGTTTTCTTATTCTCTCTAGGATAAGCTTGTAAAAAATTTAGAACTACTTCTTGGCATGTACAATCTGGATTCATACAATAGGAGTCTGCAACCAAAAATAATTTTCCAAGATAATTAAGGTGGAAATAATCATTATCTTGATTAGGGAAAACTTCTGAATAACAAACAGTAACACCTTTGGCAATATTATTTAGCACGGCATCCATAGTATCTCTCCTTTTTAAGTGGTTTTGATACAACCGGCAAAATTCCCATTTATTCAATTATTTAACAGAATCTATTCACTTTAGCATTTTAGTAGGATGTTTTTATGAGGAAATGATGAATGGATTAAAATGGTGAAAAAGAACGGGGGAAAATTGCAGATTTAATACGAAGTAAGCGAACTAAAACAGTTTTTACTTTCATTTTCATTTCAACATAATTTTCAACCTCCCTTTCAGAAAGATTATATCATACATTTAATATAGTTGTGTGAACATTTAATTTTATTACAATCTTCCAATCAATAAGATTCATAAATAATCTGTTAAGTGCCAGTCCTCCCCTACCTCCCCTACTTTAAATCTTTATTGTAGGAGAGGGCTGGCATTTGATTTCCGGAGGATTTGTTACGTGATTATAATTCCAGATTTTCTTTGGATTATGGTTGTGCATCATCCTGCATAGCTTGAAGGTTTATAAGTGCTCTCTCCATACGCCCCACCGATTCTTCTACACGCAAATGAGCGTCAAATAAAGGCTCGCCAGAAGTAACGTTTCCTTTCACTTCTCTTCCCTGTGCGTTTATAATTCGATGCTGTAGTTCATGTAATTGTTGTTTTACTTCTTGAACAGCTTCAATATCCGCATTATTTCTTGCGGCAATTGCTTCTTGTTCAAGTTTACGGGAAAGTTCGATAAGCTCCCAGTTGTCTCTAGCATTCGTCATACAGCATTCCTCCCAATATATTCTCAACCATATCTTTAGCTAATTTTCATTTTTGTAGACTCTTTTCTTAACTAAAAATGATTGTAAAATAAAGGAATTTATATCCACTAGCTATCCCTAAATTATTGTGTTTACATTCCAGAAAAATAGGGAGGTTTATGTAATCCATACGTTTTGATAGAATCTAGTGGCAGACACCAGAATTATTCAGTTGTTTACATCTAATGACTCAATAGTTATATTTATATATTTCTCATCCCATGAATTTTTTGCAAGGTATTAAGGTGCATGGATTTATCTTCGGACGACTTAGCGAATTTATACCACTCAACAAGCCTGTATCCGAACATAACAAGAATTAGTTCATAGACACAATGATCGGAGATATGGGACACATCCGCGTATTCCGAAAAACCCCTGTAATACGCTGGAATGCATTTTTGGTAGTATTCAATCATATGACAGACGTCCGCTTCATCCGTTATGAAACTCGCGATATCCTCGCCCATGTACCCCCATCCGGCGGTATCCCAATCGATAAGGACAATTTTGCTGTCCGAAAAGAATATGTTTGACACCCAAAAATCTCTGTGGCAAAGCACGATTGGTAGTTTTTCGATTCGACTGAATATTTCGTCCGCATTGTTATCTATGTCAATGAGCATTTTACACAGGTGCTTCGGAATATCGCAGTCATCGGAGCGTATGTAATCATACAATACATTCCATGACCGATATCGCAAATAGTAGTTTTTCGAAAACTCAACCTTGCTTAAATTGGACAAATTCTGAAATACGTTTGGTCGTTCAGTGTACAAATTGCCTTGAAATCGCCCCAATTCCTCGGCAATCCGTTCATACATTTCCGGGGTTAGATTTAAGCCTGACACACCATCAATATATTCAATCCAAAGTTGAATCTCATTGTCATTTATTTCGGCATGATAACACTCCGGACAACGGAACGAATCGGAGAAAACCTTTTGAAAATCCGATGTATAGAGGTCGTATTCCCTTCGCCATGAATCTGGATCACCATAACGTTCAAATTTTTTCTGTGTTTTCCAAACTATCTTATACGGCAGATTTTCACCATCGGAAGTTTCAACCATTCCTGCTACAAGCCGAACATGTCCTATTGTCCCGCCTTGCAACTCTTTAAGTTGATAATCTACGCGGATTATCGTTCTGCCAAGCATTTTACTCAAAACAAGCATTAGTAGTTCGGGCTTAACAACCTTTTCATCATGACTGATCATTTCTTGTATCCTCCCTTTTTCCTCTTATGTCGCATGGCGATTGATTTTTGCATGCCCGTTTTTCCATGAGATACCCCGATTTATCATCCACAAGCATGTTTTCCCGATCCACACCTATAGATTAAAGTTATTTATGGGCATAAAAATACCGCTAACAGACAGCTTCCTTAGAAGCTGCTGTTTCGCGGGTAAAAGCCAAAAGTCGGCGTATAATCAAAAAGGAATACGACTTTCATCGTATCTCGCTAACAGCAGTATTCACGAAAGGTTACTGTTTACGGCATAGCAAAAAACACGGGCGTTATTCCGGGTCCTCTCATTCCAAGCTATAGTTAAGGATTGGAATTTACTATGCCCGATATTCGGTTAGGTTAAAATCACCATTACCATATAAGTACTCATTAAAAACATCTCCTTTCGGTGGAAAAAGTTGAAATACAATTTCACTTCTATAGTTTGACATAATCGTTTGTGAGAGACCAATGGAAAATTTGATTAAAAACAAATATTATCAGTCAGATACCTCTCCAACTCAATCCCCTAACGGTCGTGTAGCAATCTAGAAATTATGTACGATGGTATTTAGAAATGATGGTGATTTCCTTTATGTTTTAGCATGGAGATTCGTGGGAAAGGTTATGTTGACGTGGCCATGTTCCCGTTTGAATGCGTGCGAGGAACATTATGTTTTACGACGAATTTGTATGATATCTAAGAAGCAAACGCCCATTCATCCCACGATTGATATCACGGGTGTTCAGGGCGTTGCTTTAAAACTTAATATCCTTCTTCCTAAAAATTCAGGAAGTAATACTTTTTAGGGAACAGTAGGCCCTTTCCACAGTAGTATTGTTCTCCCTCAACTCACCAACGGCAATTCAATCTCGACCAAGGTTCCCTCCCCCGCTTTACTTTGATAGGTTATGGTGCCATGATGTTGTTTAATAATTTTATGACATATCATAAGGCCCAGGCCTGTTCCTTTTTCTTTTAGTGTATAAAATGGCTCACCTAAACGCGGGAGTATATCTTCCGGAATTCCGCAACCTTCATCCTGAATAGAGATTATACACTTGCCTTCTGCACCTTTTCGCAGGTTCAAATGAATCTCTCCACCTTCGTGCATTGCCTCCATCGCGTTCTTTAATATATTTATAAAGACCTGCTTTATTTGGTTTTGCTCACATGTAATAAAAAAAGGTGGTCCTTCATAACCCAGTTTAAATTGAATATTATTCATATTAGCTTGAGGCAAAAGCAGCTCCAGTGTGTTCTCAATCAAATCTTGTAAATTCGTATGGTTCATTTTGATGACTTGAGGTTTCCCTAAGGAAAGAAGTTCACTAGTAATTGTTTCTATACGTCCCAATTCACTTAGGAGCAAGTCCGTATATTCAATAGCCTCATTGCTCTTATAAATTTGAACAAATCCTTTGATAGTTGTAAGTGGATTTCTGATTTCATGCGCTATGCCTGCAGCTAATTCACCTACAATTGATAATTTTTCAGCATGTAAAAGTTGCGCCTCCGCTTTTTTACGCTCAGAGATATCTCGGCTGATAAGAACAATATGTGCTATGAGTGATTTCTCCCCAATAACAGGCTTACAGCGAGATTCAAATTCAATCCAAGACCCTAGTTTATGCTTTAAACGGAACTCTATCGTCTGAGGCTCTGTATTTTTAAACAATATCTTAATAGTATCTCTAAATATATCAACATCATCAGGATGAACTAATTTAAAAAGGTCAATATTTTCCAATTCCGAGATTTGATAACCTAAAACGTGTACATGGGAAGGAGAGTAGTAACTAACCTTATGCTCTTTACCCACAACCAATATAAGATCAGATGTATTCTCAGCTATTAGCCGGTATTTATATTCACTTTTTTCCAAAACCTTCTTCATATTTATCTTTTCAGTAATGATTCTATACAGATTCTCATTCGACTCAATCAATAAACCCCCAATAATCACTCCCATCATCACAAATACTAGATATTGAAAATGAAATATAGGTCTATCCGGAAATACATTAAAAATAACTGGAACAGTAATAACATAGATTACAATGTATGTTCCAAATAGAATGATGCCCCTTTTGACGGGAGTGAAACGGGATATATATAATTGCAATATTGAGAAAACAACCATGATAATGGTCCACCCTATAATTGCGGGCGACCAATGAGTGCTGACCATTAGTCTGGCAAATAATGCAAATACCCCAGTAATGATGCCCGCTGCTGGTCCAAGATAGGCAAAAACAAGAATGATTGCAGAATACCGGATGTCATATGAATAGCCTTCTTGCTGGAAGGATAATGCAACAAGGATTGTGGATACAATTCCCGCATATACTCCAACCCAAAGACGATACTGCTTAAGTAGATAATGATTGATTAACGAACGGATGACTAATGGAGTACTGACCAATAGTGAAAAAATTGAGAGATTAATAATATAGTCTAAAAGTATCAACTGACTACCGCCCATTTCTAATTGTGTCTTATTTAACATTCTTACCTAAAAGTGGAAATATAACCTTTTTTGTTTATCATACACTATCTGATTATTTTCTCCAATGCAAATTGCAATTTTAAATGCAACACCTTATAAGAAACTACTATATAAGGTTTTACCCAAAGTTTGGTGATTGATATTCTAGTAATTTCCGGGGAAGTGTATTCATCCAATGCTTTTCAATACATTTATAGGAATATGAATGGATGAGCTGCCATTCATTAATGATTCATAAAATTAACCCATTGTGGCGCTTATTAGATCTGCGCTCCCACGAAGCATAGGTATGCGAAAAGTAGGCATCAATACCCAGCCCTTTTCCTGGGTCCGATAACATAAAAACAAAACGCCCTCTATTAATAAAGGGCGAAACAAATGAAAACCTAAGTAAACATCAAATCTATGATTCTATCAATATGAATCTCAGTCGTATTTAATTGTGGGAAGCTTAAATCTTCTTTTTTAATAATCATTGGCAATTCCGTGCAGCCCAAGATGATTCCTTGTATTTGATCTCGTTGTACCATTTCTTTGATAATATCTAGGTACTTTTGTTTTGTTGTTTGATTCACAATCCCATTCTCTAATTCTTCAACTATTTTCTTATGAATATACTGTTGTTCTGAAGCAGTGGGCACTACTATTTCAATTCCATTGGAGGTAAATGGCGTTTTGAAGAAATTATGCTCCATTGTAAACTTGGTGCCGATTAGTCCGATCTTATCTAATCTTAGTTCCCGAGCTTTCTTATACGTTTCCTCAACGATACTATATAATGGAATTTGCACACGATTTTGAACTTGGTCAAACACAATATGCGGTGTGTTAGCAGAGATGATCGCAAAATCTGATCCAACTTGTTCCAGCTTCTGAACAGCTTCCACTAAATAATCTGTTAAACCATCCAGATCGCTTTGATCGATAAACTGGAAAACTTGGTACATATTAATACTATTAATGAAAAGTTCAGGGAGTACCTCTTTACTGCCTATTCTTTCCTGATATTTAGTAATAATTGATTGATAATAATCGACCGTTGATTCGGGTCCTAAGCCGCCCACCATTCCGAGTTTTTTCATCTAAATTCCTCCCTAGTATCAATATCAACTGCTTTTTTCAATATATCGTAGACTTAGTAGAAAGTTTAAATTAAGTTAACTTCAGCAGTTCTTCTTTTTCTAGTTGGTATCCAGCTTGTATTTTCAGTCCATTTCGTCACTGCCTGTATTTTTCTTATCATGATAATGATAATTCTCGGTATTCCCAGCTATATTATAAACACCTTGCTTTATTGGTGAAATTAAAAATCCAAAAACAATGCCTACGGAAAACGATAATGCTGATAGCATAAAAACTTCTCTTTTCTTCATCTTTGCCCTCCGCATCTTATGTTAATGTAATTCACTTAATATTTCCCCAAGCTTTTCCAATTCCTCTTTTGTTAATGTTACACCTTTGCCCATTTTCTCGTGATTTGGAGCCCAATCTCTTAAGTCATACTTTGGATCGCGGCCATTCCAACTAATAAGGTTTAACTCTTTTGTCCATCCTTTTGGGGTTTCTGATAGGATGGCTATTTGTTTTATTAGTTCAAATTTAAAGTCTGAAATGAAAAATCCTCCCTGTATAAATGATACTCTAACAATGTACATAAATGATCGTTTAAAAATGTACAATTTGGATTATAAAACCGCATAATATTCTTGGGGTGAATATTATGCATTTACAATTAAATATAAATACAGATATTGAGATTAACAGTCTTTTAGATTTACCAAAATTAAAAATGATTATGGAGAGTTTAAAGATGAGAATTAATAAAAGTCGGCTG
>NZ_JANJGU010000030.1 GCF_024626525.1 Lederbergia panacisoli | reverse complement strand
GAGAGCCCTTCAGGGCGTTACCCCTTCATTTGGCTCTTCGATATAACCCTTCAGTTCCGACAGGAACTGTCTGACCTTTACCTAAGTATTGTTACCAATCTCAACTTAAGCCAGAAACATTTCGCACAACTAACGCACCCAAACCTTCCTTAAATTGATTCTCAGATTGTCTCCATTCCACTGACAATCCAATTGAACCTATCGACACCTTGTGCTCTTTCAAAAATGCTTTTGCATTATCTAAACCTTTTTCTTCAGCAAAATCACGTAATTCTTGGCCAGATGTATCGACTGAACCAAAACCATTCTCGGAAGCTAGAATGATAAGTTCCTCTAAATTTTTTACTTGACCTAATCCTGCTGTACTTAAACCTTTAATCATCGCAAAATTCCTCCTCTATTAATCTAACATTATTATATCAAAAAGACCTGACATGGAAAAAATGTCAGGCCGCACATTTTTTAAGATATTACCTTATCATTTTCACCTAATGGATTGTAACCTGCTGCCTTGTAAATCATTTCTGTAAGTTTTACTACTTCTTTCGCAAACATACCCGGAACTAACACTTCATGTTTGCCAAGAATGGCATCAATAAAGCTCTTATCCTGATTAGTTGTTTGTTCTGGAAGTTGTGGAGTGATCGGTTCTTCTCCTAGGCGACGAATGGTAATCTTCCCATTATCATAAAAAATCCCACCATTATCCCCACAGAATACATATGTTTCATGCCAACATGGAGCAAATCCAACGATATTCAAACCAGCGACTACACCATTTTCAAATCGAATAGACGTAAATGAATCCAATTCAACTGGGGACTGATGCTTTTGCATCTGGGTTGAAACTTCTACGGGAGATAGACCTGTCGTCCAAAGAAGAACGTCGACGATATGACTTCCGGAATCCATCAACATTCCGCCACCTGAAAGGGCAGGGTTTTGCCTCCAGCTGCCGACGGTACCTTGTCCCCACTCTTGATAGAGTGAAGCCGTTACAGATGTTAGTTTACCAATTTCACCATTCGCGATTTGCTCGCGGATAAATAAAAATTCAGGTTGAAAATGTCGTTGATACGATACTTGAAGTAGTTTTCCGAGCTCTTCAGCTTTCTCTATCAGTTGTTCTGCTTCTTTTTGTGAACAAGCCATTGGTTTTTCAATCAATACGTGACATCCGCTGTTCATTGCGTCCATTGCTTGTTGGAAATGAAGGGTATGCGGCGAACAAATGACTACAGCATCAAGCTCTGAGTTCTCTAGCATCTCCTTGTGATCTGTAAATTCAATAACCCCATCTAATTGGTGCTCAGAAATAATTCTTTCCCTATTTTCCGCGCTTGGATCAGTAATGGCGACAATTTCCGCTTCATCCAATTCTTTAAGCTGTCTAGCATGCCAATGTGCAATACCACCTGTCCCAATCATTCCTACTCGAATTTTACCCATTTCATCGCATCCTTTTTAGTAGAATATCTTAACTAAAACAACCAATAAAAATAGTAAACGAATACTTTTTCGATTTTCCCTTCATTAAATCCTTTTTTTTAGTAAAAGAAAATCATCTTTCTATGTGAATTTCCTTATTTAGGATAGCTTGGACCTCTTCCCAAGTAGGAAGCCCCTCCCAATCCCCTTCACTTTGTATGACGAGAGCACCCACCATATTAGCTAAACGGACCGATTCGTGGTGGCTGAATCCTTTTAACAATCCAGAGACAAAACCTGCACAAAAGCCGTCTCCTGCTCCAATGGGATCTATCACTTTTTCAACAGGCATGTATGGAAAGGATGCTACTTCTCCATTTTCAACTAAAAGCGTTTCATCATTTCCACCCTTTACAACTGAAACAGCCTTTAATTCCTTTAACTTTGAAAATATTTCTTCTGTATTATTAATTCCGTATAGTAACTTAAGCTCATCTAAACCAGGTAAAAAATAGTCCGCTTCATCCGCTAAAGGTAATAAAACTTCCCTAGCTTCTTCTATTGTCCAAAGCTTTAATCTAAGGTTCGGGTCAAAGCATATTTTTACCCCGTGTTTTCTTGCCATACGGACTGCATCGTATACTGCATTTCGTGCCGATTCACTAATAGCACATGTAATACCGGTAATATGCAATATTTTTGCATTCTTTATATATTCTTCATCCAAATGCTCAGTGCTCAGTTTGCTAGCAGCTGATCCACTTCTATAATAATAAACTGAGGTTTTTCCCGCGACGGTTTCCCGCAGCATAAAACCAGTCGGGGCCTCATGAGTTAAACCAACTCTCGATACATCCACCCCTTCGCCTCTTACTCCTTTCAAAATATTTCTTCCGAAAGGATCTTTCCCTAAGCGGCTAAACCAACCCGCCTTATTCCCGAGCCTGGTAACTGCAATTGCAAAATTACTCTCCGCTCCTCCAAATGATTTGATAAATTCATTATTGTATTCTATTCCTTTCGTATTCACGGGAGTCATTAAAACCATAGATTCTCCAAATGTAACGACCTCAGGAAATTGTTTGTCCATATGTATCACCTCTGCCAAAAAATCGTTTATTGAATCTCTTCCCACCAAGCTTTTACGCGTCTTAAACTTTCTTTTACATCGTCGGTAGGATCATGGTGGTGTGGCTCATGTTCTATTGTTATCGTTCCTTCATAATCAATTTCTTTTAATACAGAAAGAACTCCTTTAATATCAACAATTCCATCACCTAGCGTACATGAATCATGGGCACCTGCAGCTCTAACGTCCTTGAGATGTATATGCACTAAATAGTCTTTCAATTCGCGAAGTGCTTTGACGTTATCATACCCATGTGTACCGAAAAAGCCTGTATCAACAGCCGCACCAATCCATGGAGAAAATGGTCCTACTTTATCAATCACTTCTTGCGGTGTTTTTTCAGGGTGATTTTCTAACCCAACCCGAATTCCATATTCTTTAGCCAACGGCATAACGACTGGACCGTTATCTGAATGGAATCCTTGGGCTAATACAGGTGTACCAATGGCTTTTGAAGTCTCAAAAACTTTCGTAGCTTCATCTACTGTAACTCCAGGTGACCCGAAGCCCGCTGTGTAGGAAGCAACAGTCATCTCATATTGTTTTAAAATATGTAATGCTTGCTCAATCATTTCAGGTGTAGCATGAAGCGGATCTAAATGAGCCACCCATAATTCAATTGCATCAAACCCCATCTCTTTCGTCATCGAAATGATTTCTTCAAACTTCGAAGAAAACTGTGGCCCATGAAACGCCTCAAATGTTGCTTGATGGCACTTGCCCCAATCATCGCTATTTTGATAATTCAATTCCTTTGCCACAAAATTCGCTGTCATAAAAGCCCATTTCATATTATTGCCCTCCAACTCCTATAAATCTTTAACAATAGCTTTTATATGTTCGATTGATTGCCTTGCATAGTCATCGTAAACACTAGATTTACTATGATGCTCTGAGACTAAATATGGATTTGACACGGATGGCAAAAATTCCATACTTACGTAACCAGAATAATTTATATTTCTTAAAAATGACATAATTGGTTTGAAATCAGTTTGTCCTAAACCAGCAGCTTCCCTTGTATTATCAGCAATATGGACGTGAACGAGAAGATTCGAAATATTTATCAAAGCCTTAATTGTATTCTTTTCTTCAATATTCATATGAAAAAAGTCAGCCATTATTTTTACATTTTCCGAGCCCACTTCTTCAATAAATTGCTTGGCAGTATGCAGATTCGTGACTAAGTAGGTTTCATAACGATTAATCGCTTCTAATGCTAGGGTAATATTTTGCTGAGCAGCGTAATCTCCCAATTCCCGAATGCTAGCTACCGCATAGTTCCATTCCTCTTCTGATTCTGCCTTTAATTTACCGACATATGTAGGAACAACAATGACGATACGTGCACCCAACGTTTTCGCCATGTCAATGCATTTTTTAACGTAATAGATTGCATTTTTTCTGATCGCAAAATCAGCAG
Organism: Lederbergia panacisoli; assembly: GCF_024626525.1. Taxonomy (GTDB): domain Bacteria; phylum Bacillota; class Bacilli; order Bacillales; family Bacillaceae_C; genus Lederbergia; species Lederbergia panacisoli. The sequence goes on along the minus strand of NZ_JANJGU010000030.1, from coordinate 9,597 downwards.
AAGATAAATCTCTATCCTCATTATAAATACCGCAAATGGAACTGCACTCCATATCATATTTCTTTAAAAGTTCCTTTGTTTCTTGTAAATTGATTAAATCAGGTTCTCCTGCTAGCTCAACTCCGTCATATTCATATTTTTTTAATCTTTTAAGACTTTCCTCCAAGCTTTCATTACCAAAAATCCATTGAGTTAAACTGTATTTGAACATATAGTAAACTCCTGCCTTAACGATATAATTCTACCTATTCATCAAAAACTAAGACGGAATAATCTCCGCCATTTAATCTAAAGTTTTAATCTAATGAAATCTTATTCTTTAAATCCTCTCTCTCAATCACCGAATCATGTCGTATATAGTGGCATACATAGGAGCGACGCCATCTGTCGCTTGTCCGGTTTTTTCCAGAAGAGTGAATTAGCAGATTATGAAAGAATACGATGTCCCCTTTTTCCATGACAACCGGAATTTGTTTTGATAAATCTGCCCCTTCTGTCTCATCAGTCCATGATTCATGCTCACTCGTATCTTTTACCTTTCCATGTGGGAGGAGCCCATCTTTATGGCTGCCCGGAATCACCCATAAGCATCCATTTTCTTCATCCACCTCTTCCATGGCAATCCAGGCAGCGGTTAATGTATTTGGTTCGTTATGAATATAATAATAATCTTGGTGCGCCGCCTGCCCAGGTGAGCCGGGAGATTTGTAGAAATACATACTTTGTACACCGACTGCTTCATCGCCGAGTATTTGTGCTAATGCTCCTCGCACAATCGGAAGCTTCATTAGTTGCATTGAGAATCCATCGTGAAGATGTGGGTTAAATAGACGCAGAGAAAAACGATCCTTCTCAGATAAAATTTTCCCGATATGAGGATTTGCCCAGTCCTCTATTTTTTCCGCAGAACGAACAGTGTAAATATGTGAGTTGTAAGCATCAATCAGATCGCTGCTACAGCCACCCTTTACTACTAAATAACCATCTCTGTCATATTGAGAAACCTGATCTTCAGTTAGTGGCACTAAACGACTTTCTTTTACAGGCGTTTGCATGAAAAAACCTCTCCTTTTCTTTTACAAATTTGTAGATGAAATTGATTATGGCAATTTACTAACCTATATTTCTATCCTTTTTCCGATTTTTGCCCACTGTATCTTCCTTTCACTTGGCAACCTCCACTGCTTGTAACATTCGATAAATGTATCGCTTAATCCTTCCACCCATGTTATATCTTTATCTAAATTGATGAGACTTTTAGGAAATAGCGCAATATCAGGGACTGATTCGTGCATAGCTGCGATTGCTTGTACATGCGTTGTCGCCGCCTCTGGCCCACAAGGAATATCTTGATTACCGCAAAGTGTTGCTTCAATACAAGTGAATAATTTTTGCAGATGATCTCTTTCAGGGTCAGGATAAATTTTCTGTGTTCCATCTGTAAAACGTGCTACTATTTGATTGTCATTCTCACCTTCTGACTTATAAATGGTTGCATACTCAAATTCATATAAAAATTGCGGCCCAAATGAATCCTTTACAGCATGTGTAGCATAATAAAGAATTTCCACATTATCTTCCGTTGTCACCTTCACTGCACAAGTATCAAAGCTTTCAATAGTATTTGCACGATACAATTCGGCAGTTACATCTTTTAACCTAACACTCTCATCAAATTTCGACCCCAATAAATAGAACATATGATGGAGATAATGTGCGGTTGCATTGTTGGCGACACTGTCCAAAATGGGAGCGCCATCTTCACTGTACAATCGTCCAGCCCAATTATTCCGGTTATAATATTTAGCGTCGCGCGGCCAATTTACAATCGTTTTAAGTCGTTTAGGTTTTCCAAAAACCCCCTTTAATATATCTGACTTCATATTTTGAACAGATGGACTAAAAGACCAATTAAACCCTATCGCAACGAATTTCCCTGTTTGATTTCGTGTCTCTATTATCTTTTTAGCCTCTTCTACAGATGCACACATTGGTTTTTCACAAAGCACATTGCTCCCATGAACAAGTGCGTAACAAACTTGTGTGGCATGTAGATGGATTGGCGTTGAAAAAATAGCAAGATCAGCTTTATTATTCACATAAAATTCTTCTATTGTAGAATAGACAGGAATGTTCAGGTCTTTAATTCTTCCATAATTCGCATTTCTTCCAGGATAAGGATCTACAATTCCAGCAATGCTCGCATTTAATTCATCTCGGTCATTAAGAAGCTTCTCTACATACACATTTCCGTAACCACCGATGCCAACCAATACAATCTTCACATCATTTTTTATCATTGCTTTCCCACCTCATCATAATATCTAAGCAAACATTTATGATTAATATTTCTTGAACTTGAATAAAGGAAACATTCTCCATTAGGCAACTTTAATGCTAATGGGACATGTTCTGGACCATCAACATTAATACTAAATTCATTACCCGATAATTCCCAAGCTACATCTACAAGGCCATGTGGTGTAGCTACCGAGCCTGTTGCCCATGAAAGATTTCCAAGCTCTGGCTCAATCAAAATTCTTTTATATCCAGGTAAATCGGGCTTTACTCCTAATATTTCGGATGTGAATTCATATAAGGGTGCAGCACCCCATGCATGACAATCACTTCTTTCGCCAACAGGGTCCTCCACCCATGTTGTCAAATTTAACTTAATCATTTCACGCCAAGTATCCCATAGATCGAAGGATCGATGATATAATCCTGTTTTAGATAATGCCCGAAAAAGGAAGAATGCCATAGCATAAGAAACTTTGGAAAGTGTATGATCATTGAGTACTCTCTCCATTACTTTTACTGCTTTTTCATCCTCCATGTCACCGAGCAGAACACTCCAAATCTGGACATGTTGACTGTATTCCTCAACATTTGGTCCATCTTGGAAAAGCCCTACTTTTTCAGACCAACATAATGAATGAATAGCATCTTTTAGCTTTTTAGCCCTTTCTCGATATTCTCTTGCAACATCAGGTCGTCCTGTCCATTCATTTAATTCTGCCCCTTTTTGCAAAGCAACCGCATACATTAAATTATAGATAGTCAATGGCCCTTTTGAGACAGCCCCTGGAATTCCATTGTGCCACTCTGCTACCCAATCAACAAAATTCCAATATGAACTAGTAAGATTATCGACAAGTCCATGAGATCCTATTTTTCTCTCAAACCAATCCAAGACGGCATCTATCGTAGGCCTGTATCTTTTCACTAATTCATCATCGCCAAAATACATATAGTGATCGTGCACCATAAGTATCCAGTAAATAGAAAAGCCGGGAATGACTTGTGGTAAAACGGATGGATATCTACTTTGCAGCATGCCAGAAGGCAATAGTGAACTATGATAATCGAATATCGCTTTTCTAGCTAAACGATCATCACCGCTAATAGAATATGTAAATAAAATTTGCAGCCTTGTATCCATTGCATATTGTAATTGTTCATAATACGGACAATCCTCATATGTTTCATGCATACAACGTTTTAACGTTCGTACACTCACATCCCATAGAGGTGTCATTGTAGCATCAGAACTTTTAAAATTGGCCTTAACATCTAATGGATATCCTGTCTCCCGATAGGTAAAAGAATGAATCGTAATTGGTTCATCACCAACTTCAACTTTCAATCTTACAAATCGGAAAGTCCTCCACCAAAATGGCTCATAAACTTCAAGTCCCTCTTGTGTACCACATACAACATATATATCGGAATCACCCAACAATTTGCTTCCTTCTGATACTTCATCCCTTACCCCTTTTATTCGTCTGCCGGTTTTTGGATCTTCCTTTTCATAACACTCAGAAGTTAAAATACTGATTTTTGTACCGTTTCCTTCTGAAACTTTAATATTCAAGTATCCAGTTGTTAGTTCACCCGCATCTAGTTCTATTATAAATTGGGTTCCTTGTGCAATGGTTAGAGGATCAGATTTTTTAGTAAAAATGTCATTCGAATAAACAGCTTCTTCTTGAGCGCGCATGACTTTAGTAAAAAACTTTTCCTCTTCATATAATAAAGGAATCGTTCGGCTAGTTAATTGCCAAGGTGTCAGCAGTCCATGATCTAGTTGAGGTGCAAGAAATGGTACAGCATGATTCCAATGATCGTCATTGTATTCAACCAATTCCCATCCATGGGGAAGTTTAGCTCCATCTACTCTCTCTACTCCACCTAGCCAAATGGATGATATCCATGATTCAGCTTCGTAATGGATAGCGTTATCTACAAAACATTTCCATTTTTCATCCGTATGGAGCATTTCGACTATCTTACCACTTGAAGTTTGTACACTTCCCTACAAAAGGAAACCGCCTTTTGGTGAATGCCAAATCGATTCCGGACTTGGCTCCGAACTATTAAAGGAATAATGTACGACTTTAGCGGCCAATACATTTTTCCCTCGTTTCAAATATGGTGAAAGATTAACAGTTTCATAATAATGGGTGTGATTATCACCTTTTAAGGGACCAACACAAATGGACTGGCCATTAAGAAAAAGACGATATCTACTGTCAGCACTAACATGAACGATTAATTGACAGTTCTCATCTTCTAGTTGAAACGTTCTTCTGAAATAAACATTTTCATGAAAATCAATCGATGCATTCTTTGACCAAATCCACTTTGATAACCATTGCTTATTTTCTTCCATTTTACACTCTCCCTATTTCATTAAGTAAGAATGATAAAGCATCTTTTTTTGTATATAAATTCATCGCATTTTGCATTTCTTTTCTATTATTAAAAACCTGTTCTAAGTTGGTAATTAATGCCTTTGTCGTAAGCGCTTCTTCTTCTAAGGTTATTGAATATCCTTTTTCCTCGAACACTTTTGCATTTAAAATTTGATCTCCTCTACTTTGGTTTATAGTCAACGGAATGATGATCATTGGTATTTTTAGTGCCAGAAATTCAAAAATAGAGTTTGAACCTCCGCGCGTAATCACGATATCCGTTACAGCCAAAATGTCGGCAAGCTCATCGTGTATGTATTCAAACTGCTTATACCCTAGTATGTCAGACATATTCGGATCAATATTATTCTTTCCACAAATATGGACAAGCTGATATTTCTTTGTCAATTGTTCGATAGCACCGCGGACAGTTTCATTAATTTTTTTCGCACCAAGGCTGCCACCCATAATAGTCAAAATTGGAAGTTTACTATTAAAATTGAGATATTCCATTCCTTTCTCGGCGGATCCTTGTAAAACTTCCCTCCTAATCGGCGATCCAATAAATGTTGTTTTATTTTCAGGAAAATATTTCATCGTTTCTTCAAAAGAAGTGAAAATCTTAGTTGCAAATCTTTGCGAAATTTTATTCGCAAGTCCAGGTGTTAAATCACTTTCATGAATAAATATAGGAATCTTTAATAGTCTTGCAGCTACTATAACGGGGACGGAAACAAATCCTCCTTTTGAGAATACAATATTTGGTTTTATTTTTTGCAAGACTTTTCTTGCATCCAGACACCCTTTAAGTACTCTGAAAACATCAATGACATTTTCGAAGTTTATATACCTTCTCAACTTCCCACTGCTAATGGTGTAATAAGGTATATTGACTTTTTCAACTAACTCTTTTTCAATCCCTTTTTTTGACCCTATGTAAAAAATATTCCAATCCTCTTTATTTAGCTCGCGAATAATAGCAATATTGGGGGTCACATGCCCTGCTGATCCTCCGCCGGTAAACACAATTTTCTTTTTCCCCATAAATCCTCCTGAAAATTACGACGATTTTATCATTATTATATGGTAAATTCATCTTGAGTTGCTATTAATTTTGAATTTAAAAAGGAATTTAAAAGAAATAGTAGAATTATGGTATAAGCGGATTTTTTGATTCTTCATTAAGGAGTGGTTTTTTATGTCATATTTATCTTTAAGTACTTGGAGCTTGCATCGAAATCTCGGTCCTTTGAATTGGACAATCTGGGACGTGGAGCAAAAAAAACATACTATACAAGTAGAGTATCAACCAGAAACGATGACTCTCCTTGAGTTGCCAGCAATCCTCTCTTCTAAAGGTTTTAAAGCAATTGAAATATGCCATTTCAATTTTCCCTCTACTGATTCAGATTACTTGGAAAAACTAAAGTTAGCATGTGAGGAAGCGAATATAACGTTTAATACACTTTTATTGGATTATGGAGATATTACAGCTGATGATGAAGTTCGTAGACATGCTGATATTAGTTTAATAAAAAATTGGATTGATATCGCGAGTGAATGTGGAGCAAAACAAATTCGGATTATCGCAGGTGATGCTTCCCCCGAAAATGAAGCAGCACTGGCACTTTCATCTGAAGCTTTGAACGATCTTATAAAATACGCAAATAATCTAGGAGTGCGAATAATAACTGAAAACTTCCATTCGCTCACTTCAACTGCTGACAACTGTATTCAATTAGTTAAAAATTGTAATGAAGAATTGGGGCTTATCGCAGACTTTGGCAACTTTAAAGGTGAGAATAAATATGAGGAGATTGAAAAGATAATTTCTTATAGCCAATCTGTTCATGCAAAGCCAGATATGGATTCAGATGGTATCCCCGATGAAGAGGAATTCCGAAAATGTTTAGATCAGTTAGTAGCAAATAACTACAATGGACCTATTAATTTAATATATGACGGTCCTGGAGATATGTGGGAAGGAATTGAGCGGGTTAGAAAGATAGTAGATTCCTATCTATAAAGCAATGGCCTCATCCGAGTGGATGAGGCCATTATTTGATTAGTTACCAGACATTTTTGCTTTGTTATCTTGCCATTTTTGAGTTTTGAACTCAAGTAATTTAGCATACCCTACAGTTTGAGCATCTTTTTCAGCTTGGTCGAGGATATTTAGAACATCTTCTTCGCTTTTCGCGTGAAGTGCTTTCGCTCTTGCTTCGTCATAAATTTCATTCACACGTTGCTCAGCCATACCTTCTTCCGTTTCAGGAAGTGGAGATAGATTTTGGAATTCAGTTGAGTTCAATTGAGTTTTCCAAGTAATGCTCATTTGATATTTAGTTGCCCAGTTTTGTTGATCTTCTGGCAATGTCATTTCATATGCTGTTTTTGATTTATCAAGAAAAACAGTGTTACCAACCCATTGAAGACTATTCGTAACGTTCATCAATTTATCACGATTTTCAACATCAGTAGTGTATTTTTCTGTAAATACTGGTGCTTCATCTACACCTTCAACAGCATGAGTTCCATCCCAATATAGGCCTTCTGGTCCCCAGAATATAGTGCTTTGTCCTTGTGGACCAACCATCCAGTCAAGGAAAGCAAAGATTGCTTCAGGATTTTTAGCTGCCTTCGTAATAACATTTACGTTCCAGCCTAGTTGGCTCCATGTTCCAGGAGTAATTTTTTCTTTGTCCAAACCTTCTTTATGGATTGGCCAGATCATTTTTAGACCTGCGTCTGGATCTTCAGCCTTTAATTGTGTATCTGCCAAGTTTGCAGATTCAGTAGGAGAGCTTTCTGCAAATACTGCAAATCTACCAGAAACAATTTTTTCTTTCGATTGTTCTAGTGTTTGAGTCAATGTATCTTGTGAAATCAATCTTTCACTATAAAGCTTATTCATATAAACCATTGCTTCTCTAAATACTGGATCTGTAAAGATCGATGATAGTTTATCACCATCTGGTACAAAGTGCTGACCCATGAAAAGGTTTGGATGCTCTTCTCCAAATGCAGAGTATAGAATTTCAAGTCCGCCACCTTGTCCAGCTTCAAATGGTACTACATCTGGATATTTTTCTTTAACTTGTTTCAAATAAGCATAAAGATCTTCAGTTGTTTCAAGTTTTGGTGAACCTAATTCTTTATAAATCTTTTCATTTACTACGTAACCAGAGTTACCATTTGGCTGCATTGTATACCAGTTAGGAATACTATAAATATGTCCATCTTCAGCACGTAGCATGTTAAGAGTAGACTCTCCAACCCATTCCTTGATATTTGGATATTTTTCAATATATTCATCAAGTGGAACTAACATATCGTTGTTACGAAGTCTATCTAAGTCCGCATTACGATCTAACCACATTACATCTGGAAGGTCGTTACCAACGATCATTGTGTTGAATTTTTGTGCAGCATTACCACCAGAACTAATTGGCTTGACATTAACTTTCATGTTGTCTTTAATCCATTTTGATGCTTCGTCTTCGCCCCAGTTTGGCATAGTATACCAATCGTAGTGACCGTACATTGTATATTCTAGCTCATCCTCACCGAGAACAAAGCCATCGCTTTTACTGCCTGAATCTTTTGCTCCGCCTTTATCGCCGGCACTGTCTTTACCGCAGCCCGACAATACACCGAAAGCCATAAGTAGAGCAACTAGAGATAAAGATAAAAACTTCATCTTGTTTCTCATTTCTTTTTCCCCCTTATTATTTATATATATATTTAAAGCTTGCGCCTTAAACCAAGTTGATTACCCTTTCAAAGAACCAACCAATACCCCTTTAACGAAATACTTTTGAACGAATGGGTATACACAGATGATTGGTATCGTTGCGACCATCATTGTCGCCATTGATAGGGATTTTGTTGAGACTGATTTTAACTTTTGCATATGCGCCGCAGCTGTTGAATCCGCTTGCGCCATTTGCTCCGTCATAATGTTGGAGCTAAGGATTTGCTGTAGCATCGTTTGGATCGGAAGTAGTTTTTGATCTGAGATATAGATACTCGGAGAAAACCAGTCATTCCAGTGATACACAGCTGTAAATAACGATAATGTTGCGATAACCGGACCGGATAGCGGAAGGATGATTCGGAAGAATGTTCCCCAATATCCACAGCCATCCACTTTTGCGGATTCTTCCAGTCCTGCAGGCAAGCCTTGGAAGAAGGTCCGGAAGATGATCATGTTCCATACGCTGACTAAGCCTGGAATAATCATCACCCAAAATGTATTGAACAGTCCCAATCCTCTAATCAATAAGAAGGTAGGGATCAAACCGCCACTGAAAAACATCGTGACTACACAGAAAATCATATAGTAGTCGCGACCAATTAATTCTTTCCTCGACATCCCATACGCAAAGATCGCAGTAAACATGACGGCTGTTGCCGTTCCAATCACAGTACGAAGAATGGAGATGAAAAATCCATTCAAAATACGTGAATCTTGGAAAACGATCTCATAGTTGTCCAAGGAGAAAACCCTCGGCCAAAAGGTGATTCCACCTTTCATCGTATCGATTCCGCTGTTAAACGAGATGACCAATGCGTTCCAGAACGGATAAAAGGTGACAAAAGCTAAGATTGTAAGCACGATGTAAATGGTGATCGACATGACGCGATCGCCTGTTGTCATTTTTAACATGTGGAATCCTCCTCTTCCCCTTTTTTTACCACAAGCTGCTTCCTGCTCTTCTTGACAAGAAGTTTGCCAATGTGAGCAAGCCTACACTAATAATGGCTTTAAACAAGCCGACAGCGGTTGCATAAGAAAATAGTGAGTGCTGAATACCTCGACGGTATACGTACGTATCCAAGACATCCGCTACATCCCTTACAACAGGGTTAGAGCCTAAAAGGAGAATATCCTCAAAACCAG
>NZ_JANJGU010000029.1 GCF_024626525.1 Lederbergia panacisoli | reverse complement strand
GGATTTTGGTGTGTGTGTGGTAACCTCACTTTTATCCTAAAATTATGGGGGTGGCAAGTTTTTTGCTTATAAACCCTTTTATATCAAGGAATTATTAACTTTTTACTATAGATGTTTTGACAATACGGCATAATGATGCGAGGGGGAATTATGATGAAACAAGGAATCTATGGTGCTATCTTATATATCTTGTTACTTATTCCCCCTATTAAAACTAGTTTAGAATCGATTATGATTTTACATATGCTTGTGCAATTACCTTTATTGATTTTAGTGGGCTGGCTCATTGGAAAGCCGCTGCTGAGAAAATATAAAGGCTTTTTTACTAGATGGAACAAAAATGGAGTACCGGGTATGTTAATGGTTGTAATCATTACAACATACTGGATGCTACCACGGATTTTAGATGAAGCATTGTCCATTTGGTTGATAGAAGTGTTTAAATTTATTGGTCTGCCACTGCTTGTCGGTGTTTTATTACGAGATAGTTGGAGGAAAATTCAGGCAGCTGGAAAAAGCTTCGTTTTTTTGAACTACATATCCATGTTCGGCTTAATGAGCTGGCTATATATTGATTCGCCGATTCAAATATGCAATAACTATTTGGAAACGGAGCAACAAATGCTAGGTTTGGGATTTTTAGTGATTACCGTTGGGATGATTTTTTATATGCTGCAAATGGTTTTCGTCGATCATTCTAAGGAATAGATTGATTAATACAAGTTTAATTGTAATAATGGAAAGAAAGTCATCTGAATGAGAGGAAATTCGCTTGAGAACATTGCAATTAACTTTACAGGAAGCCCTTGAGGCTTCAAAAGCATTGGCAAACGAAAATCGAATGGAAATCATCCGCCAACTAACGAGTGGTCCTAAAAACGTCAACGACATCTCCGAGTTATTGAAAATTCCTTTTTCAACCGCGGCGGCTAATATTAAAATATTGGAAAATGCCGGATTGATTACAACAGAAATAGTCCCCGGACGTGGGAATCAAAAGGTAAGTTCAAAACGATATGATCGGATCATTATTGATTTAGAGGAGCAAAAACCTATTACGGAAGATATTATTACATATGAGCTAGAGGTTGGAGAGTATGTGAATTGTGAAGTGGAACCATCCTGTGGTCTTTTAAGTGCGGATGGGATTATTCATATCATTGATGATCCGCGTTCATTTTTCGAACCCGCCCGAAAAAATGCGCAGCTTGTTTGGTTTCGGTCAGGATTAATCGAATATCATTTTCCGAATAGAATTCCGTACGGTACGGACGTTGACGAACTTAGTTTTTCCGTAGAGTTATGTTCAGAGGCACCGTATCATAATGAGGATTGGCCATCTGATATTACTTGTTGGATTAATGATTCAGAAATTGGTTATTGGACAAGTCCAGGGGATTTTGGTGGGGAAAGAGGCTTCTTGACACCGAATTGGTGGGAAACGCATAACACGCAGTTTGGCGTGTTGAAATATTGGAAAATTAATAAAGAAGGTAGTTTTATAGACGGTGTAAAAATATCTTCTACGACGATTGATGAGTTAAAACTGCAAGAAAAACCGTTTATCTCCTTGAAATTAGGTGTAAAACAAGACGCTAAAAACCAAGGGGGCCTTAACTTATTTGGCTCGAAATTCGGTAATTACGAGCAAGGGATTATAATGAAAATCAATTATTCCCAAATCGAATCAAAGATCAATTCCAAGTAAAACGGGATTGATCTTTTTTTGAATTTTGTTACATATATACTTGATTCATTACAATCAATCTTGTAATATGAACAATGAAAGCGCTATAATGTATAGATTTAAGATACATATCACAAATAAAACGGTAATACGTATAAAAAAGGAGAGAGTTCATTCGTGAGTACTTCTTCGATTCCACGGCCGGAATATCCGCGACCGCAAATGGTGAGACCAGATTGGATAAATTTGAATGGAAAATGGCAATTTGACATGGATCACGGAAAAAGTGGGAAAGAGAGAAATTGGTTTGAGGCGGGTCACAGTCTTACTGACAGTATCAATGTTCCGTTTTGTCCTGAAAGTGAGTTGTCAGGAATCGGTTATACAGATTTTATGGCGGCGGTTTGGTATAAACGGCAGTTTATCCTTCCTGACAACTGGCAAGGCAAGCGCATTTTGATCCATTTCGGCGCTGTTGATTATGACTCTGAAGTATGGGTTAATGGGCAGTCCGTAGGAAAGCATCGTGGTGGTTATTCTTCTTTTTCATTTGATATTACTGAGTTCGTTACAAGCGGAGAAAATACTGTGACGGTTTGTGCGGAGGATGATGTAAGATCAGGACTGCAGCCGCGAGGGAAACAAAGTGGATTATATTATTCCCATGGTTGTGATTACACGCGGACGACGGGAATTTGGCAGACGGTTTGGTTAGAGTGTGTACCGGTAACGTATATTTCGAACTTAAAATATTATCCGGATCCTGATAATCGCTCTGTACATATTGAAGCTGAGTTAAAAGGGGATTATGACGATGAGCTTTTATTAGAAGTATCAGCAAGCTTTGAGGGTAAGGAAGTTGGTCAAAATCAAGCTAATATTTCTGGGCAAAAAGCACGTATTACCGTCGAGCTTTCCGAGAACCATTTATGGGAGCCGGGAAATCCAAGATTGTATGATTTAGAGCTTCGTATTTTAAAAGATGGTAAAAAGCTTGATACCGTTGAAAGCTACTTCGGTCTTCGCAGCATTAAATTGGATGGAATGGCTTTTAAAATAAACGATCAATCTGTTTTTCAACGACTAGTTCTCGATCAAGGATTTTATCCGGATGGAATTTATACTGCACCAACGGATGAAGCGCTACGTAAGGATATTGAGCTTTCGATGGAGATGGGTTTTAACGGGGCAAGGTTGCATGAAAAGGTATTTGAACCGAGATTCCTATATTGGGCGGATAAACTTGGCTATCTTGTTTGGGGAGAACACGCAAACTGGGGCTTGGATATTACGACAGCGACTGGACTCGAGCGATTTTTACCGGAGTGGCTTGAGGTCGTTGAACGTGATTTCAATCACCCTGCCTTAATTGGTTGGTGTCCGTTTAATGAAACATGGGATATGGACGGTAAAAAACAAAATAATGAAGTGTTGCGCATCGTTTATTCAGTAACGAAACAAGTGGATCCGACTCGCCCAGTCATCGATACGAGCGGAAACTTCCATGTGGAAACAGACATTTATGATGTTCATGATTATGACCAAAACCCGGAAACATTTGCGGCGAGATATGAGCCGATGAAGCAGGGGGGAGAAGTGTTTACAACCTTTCCAAATCGTCAACAGTATGGTGGCCAGCCGTATTTTGTCAGTGAATTCGGTGGAATTTGGTGGAACCCGAACCAGAAAGATGAAAAGGGCTGGGGATATGGCGACAGGCCGAAATCTGAAGAAGAGTTTTTAAGCAGGTACGAGGGACTTGTTTCCGTCCTTTTGGATAATCCTTATATGTTTGGATTTTGCTATACCCAGTTATACGACATAGAGCAGGAAGTGAATGGTCTTTTTACGTACGATAGGAAGCCGAAATTCGACCCAGAAATCATCCGCATCATTAATTCCCGAAAAGCTGCGATCGAGTAAGATGGGGACGGGTCCAAAAGGGACAGGTCCAATGGGGAGTGTCCCCGGTAGATATATGCGTTATCTTATGATTTTTGTGATTTTATTGCTTTTGATGGGAGGGATTTTGTTGGGATGCCTTAATCAGAAAGAGGTAAAGACGATTTCCTATACAAATCCAGTCGGAGGAATGACTCGTATTGGTGATCCGTTTGTTTTAAAAACAGCTGGTTCGTATTATATGTACGCAACCTCTGAACCTAATTTTGGTTATAAAGTGTGGGAGTCTCCTAATCTAGTGGACTGGGAAGAAAAGGGCTTGGCATATGTTCATTTTGATCAGCCTGAAAAATGGGCAACGGGTGACTTTTGGGCGCCTGAAGTGGTTGAGTACAAAGAACAGTTTTATATGACGTATAGTGCTCGCAATACGGAAGGTCATTTACAGATTTCTATTGCAGCAAGCAAAGATCCGCTCGGTCCTTTTACAGATGTGAGTACACAGATTATTAAGCAAGCAGGCTCTTATATTGATGGGCATATTTTTATAGATGATGATGGGACGCCTTTTCTATATTATGTGAAGGATTGTTCCGAAAACGTCATTAACGGGAAGCATGTCAGCCAAATTTATGTTCAAAAAATGAACGATGATTTGACGGAAGTATTGGGTGATCCGCAATTTTTAACTGAACCGGATGCAACATGGGAAAGGCCGTATGATGAGTACCAATGGAATGAAGGTCCTTTTGTGTTAAAACGCGACGGTATCTATTATTTGATGTATTCGTCAAACTACTTCGCAAGCCACGATTATAGTGTTGGGTATGCAACTTCTTCCAATCCGTTTGGTCCATTTGAAAAAGCGATTGAAAATCCATTTTTGACGAAGGATCTTTCTCAAGGCATTTCGGGACCTGGGCATAACAGTGTCACGGTTGGACCTGATGATGAAACACTTTATATCGTTTACCATACGCACACGAATCCGAATTCACCAAGCGGAAATCGGCAAATGAATATTGACCGTCTTTATTTTGAAGATGGAAAGCTTAAAGTGGATGGACCTACATCTACAGAGCAGAAAATCAAAGTGAAGTAAGGGAGGCACAAATATGTTCAATGGATTAGGCATGAATCTAGGAAATTTATCGAAACTATCGAAAGCGAAAACGAGATCGATTAGTGCAGAAAATTTTACAGGTGAAAAAGGGAAGGGCGGCATGGCGGCTGAAGGAACGGGAGCTCATGCAGCCCGTGATCTAGGCAAAGGATGGAAGGTGTCTCCTTCTGTTTTTATAAAAAAGAATTCGCTCTTTACGATGGCTCATATTCAAGACTCAGGCGCTATCCAGCATATTTGGCTCACATGCCATCCAAATCATTGGCGTACGTTAATCATCCGGATGTATTGGGATGGGGAAGAGCATCCTTCTGTCCAAGTGCCGATTGGAGACTTTTTCTGCAGTGGCTGGTGTGAGCGTGCCAATCTTAATTCATTGCCGGTTGCTGTGAATCCTGCTGGTGGAATGAACTGTTACTGGGAAATGCCATTCCGAAAATCGGCAAAAATTACTGTTGAGAATATTGGTAATGACGATGCGGTTTTATATTATCAGGTTGATTATACGCTGACGGATGTTCCAGAAGATGCTGCCTATTTCCACGCTCATTGGAATCGAAGCAATCCACTTGCATATAAAGATGTACATACGATCGTGGATCATATTAAAGGGCATGGACATTATGTCGGGACGTATCTTGCGTGGCAAGTAAATAGCAATGGTTGGTGGGGCGAAGGAGAAATTAAGTTTTATATGGATGGTGACGATGAATTTCCGACCATTTGTGGAACGGGAACCGAAGATTATTTCGGTGGTGCGTGGAACTGGGAGCAGCCGCAAGGAGAATATTGTACATACTCTACTCCTTATTTAGGAATGCACCAGTTGATTAAGCCGGATGGATTGTACCGGAGTCAGCAACGCTTTGGCATGTATCGATGGCATGTGATGGATCCAATAAGATTTGAGGATGATTTAAAAGTGACAATCCAAGCACTCGGATGGCGTTCAGAAGGAAGATATCTGCCTCTTAAAGACGATATTTCATCCGTTGCCTTCTGGTATCAAACAGAACCGCATATTCCTCATCCTGATTTACCTGGAAAAGATGAGTTGGAAGTAATTTAGCGGGGACGGGTTCAATGGGGACTGTCCCCATTGAACCCGTCCCCCACCAAGAAAATATATTTAAAGGAGAATGCATCATGGTTTATAGACAAGAATATCCGAGACCGCAGTTGGTCCGGGAAGATTGGTTGAATTTGAATGGTGAGTGGGATTTTGCTTTTGACCGCGACAATGTTGGCATGAAGGAGAAATGGCACGAAAATGCAAATGCTTTTGACCTGAAAATTAATGTTCCATTTGCCTATCAAACGAAATTAAGTGGTATACATGACCCGTCCTTTTGCGATCATGTATGGTACCGGAGAAGCTTTTCGATTCCAAAGGACTGGGGAGACAAGTCAGTCGTCATCCATTTCGGTGCGGTTGACTACCGTGCATGGGTTTACGTGAATGGCAAGCTTGCCGGCTTCCATGAGGGAGGACATACGTCATTTTCCTTTGATATTACAGACTGCCTGACCCGGGGGACAGAGGAAATTGTTGTACGGGTAGAGGATCCTTCAACAGATGAAACAATCCCGAGGGGGAAGCAATTTTGGAAGGAAAAATCTGAGGCGATCTGGTACACGCGAACAACGGGAATTTGGCAAACAGTATGGCTTGAGCCTGTGAATGAAACACGTATTTCAAAGCTGCGATTTACTCCGAATATTGATCAAGGTGACATCCTTATCGAATTTGATGTTTTAGGAGATTATAAAAATACGAGAGCGGAGTTTGAAATTGCGTTAGAAGATGAAAAAATCGCCTGCAATACACACGTCGTTTCGGCTTCTTACAATAAACATTTAATTCATCTTTATCAGCAGCAAATTTTCCGTACAGGCTTTCATAGCCATGGCTGGAACTGGACACCGGAAAATCCAAGGTTGTTTGATATCAAAATTCGATTATTCGATGAAAATGGGAATGAGCTGGATAAAATAGAATCGTATTTTGGGATGCGTAAAATTCATACTGAAAATGGAATGGTTTATTTAAATAATCGTCCTTATTATCAAAAATTGGTGTTAGACCAAGGTTATTGGCCAGATGGGCTTTTAACAGCACCAACAGATGCTGATCTAAAAAAAGATATCGAACTAACGAAGGAAATGGGCTTCAATGGCTGTAGAAAGCATCAGAAAGTAGAGGATCCTCGTTTCATGTATTGGGCGGATAAGCTCGGATTCCTCGTGTGGGGCGAATGCGCGGCACCACCATATTTTAGTGAAAATGCTGTTGCACGACTTACGAAGGAATGGATAGAAATTATTGAGCGCGACTATAATCATCCATCCTTAGTTGCTTGGGTTCCAATTAATGAAAGCTGGGGGGTTCCGTTCATTAACCGAGACATTCAACAGCAAAACCATTCCCTTGCGATGTATCACTTAATTCATTCACTTGATACAACAAGACTTGTTATTTCAAATGATGGGTGGGAGCTAACGAAAACGGATATTTGTGCAATCCATAATTATAATCACGGGAATAAAGATGAGATCGCAAAATATGAATACTATAAGGACTCACTCGCTACTAAAGAAAGTATATTAAAATCGCAGCCAGCCCACCGCAATATTTACGCAGATGGCTTTAAGCATGAAGGAGAACCGATTCTTTTAACGGAATTTGGGGGAATCGGATTCAAAGCAGGTGAGGATGCTGGTTGGGGATATACATCCGTAAAAACAGAGGAAGAATTTGTTGCAGACTATAGGCGTGTCATGGAAGCAGTCTACTCATCTAAAATACTACATGGCTACTGCTACACTCAACTAACAGATGTCGAGCAAGAAATCAATGGTTTACTAACTTACCACCGTGAACCGAAATGTGATCTTAAGAAAATAAGAGAAATCAATCATGTGTGGCATAGGCAGATTGTAGAAAAATAGATTTATAGGGGGCTATTCCCCCTATAAAATTGTTGTTCGGACAAATGGAGTATATGATTGAAAAATTGGTAGAAAAATATCGAAAATTCAATTGACATGTCCGAACATGTAAGTTTATTATAAAAGCATACCACTCATTTTTTTCTATTAATCTCATAAACACCTTAAAGAAAGCGTTTTAATTTTGAATTTTAACTCAATATACTTAAATCCTAGTAGAAAAGCACTAGAACATGTACGTATGAATTGTTGTTAAAAGGATTTGAAAGGGGGAGATAGAAGAAGGTGAGTAAAGTAGATTTGTAATTTTGTACATTTTTAATAAGGGGGAGAATGGATTGAGAAAAAGTGTAAACGTGCTCATTTTTCTACTAATGCTCATGCTTGTTTTGGCAGGTTGTAAGAGCGGCGGAAATCTCGCTACTGATGGACCTGAAGATTCAAACAGCAATGGAAATAGTAATAATAGTGGAGAAGAAGTGAAAGAGGAAGAGGAAGAAGACCTAATGCCGGTTTACGATTCTTCGGTAGAGGGATCAGTAACCTTTTGGACATGGACCGCAGATATTTATGTAGATATTGTAAAAGAATTTAATAAAGTTTATCCAAATGTAAAAGTAGAGGTAGTAGGCTTGGATTTTGGTGATTTGCATGACAAGTTGCAAACAACGCTTGCAGCTGGAAGTGGATCTCCGGATGTGGCACAAGTTGAACAAGGGCAATTTGGTCGTTATGTAGTTGGAGATTTGCTTGAAGATTTACTTCAACCTCCATACGATGCCGGACGTTATAAGGATTTGAATTCAGAATATAATTGGGAGCGCTGGAAATCGGTTGACGGACTAAAACTTCTAGGTATGCCGTGGGATGTTACTCCTGGAGTATTCTACTATCGTCAAGACTTATATGAACAAATGGGTCTGCCGAGCGAACCAGAAGAGCTTGGTGAATACATTAAAGATCCGGACAACGTATTAGCAGCAGCAAGAACGTTTGCAGCAAATGGAATTTATATGTTTGAATGGCGTGATTCTCCTGCTGTTCAGTACGGGGATGCCGTAGGATATTATGATAGTGATTATAACTGGCTTCGAAATGATGAGAAAATGGCTGAACTACTTGATTTTGTAAAAGAAGGAAATCAACTTGGATGGGCACCGCAAATGTCAATCCTTGGAAGTGACGAAGGTAAACAGTTAGTCAATCAAGGAAAAGTCGCTTCTTTCCCTGTCGGAAGCTGGGGAGCACGTGAATTGGCTAATGTTTTCCCTGAACAAGCTGGGAAATGGAGAGCAACATCCATGCCGCTTGATTTAAAAGTTGGTCTTGGTGGATCGACATTTGTCATCCCTTCTCAAAGCGAAAACAAAGAGGCGGCTTGGGCATTTGTTGAATGGATGAACACAGCAGAAGAATCTTGGAAAGTATTTGTTGAGCATTCGGTACAACCAGGCTGGAATCATATTACAGCTATGCCTTGGTATCAAGAGCATACGAATGAATATCTAGGTGGACAAAAAGACTATGCTTTCTATGATACGATTGCTGCACAAATTCCAGTGCGCAGGCTTACACCTTTTGATGGTCAAGCTTGGCCAATTTATATTGAAAGAGTAGCAAAAGCACTTGATGAAAATATTGATTCTAAAACAACTCTTCAACAAATTGAAGAAGCTGCAGAGAAGGAAATTGGTCCTGAAATTGAAAAATTGAAGGCGGATATGGGTAACTAATAAATTGGGCTGTCCTCACGAATTTAATAGATGAGTAGGACAGCCCTTGATTTAGAAGTCATGTTCAGAACGATTTTTCGAACATCGATTTTAGATAAATGGGGGAGGCTTCCGTGAAACGTTTGCTTCGAAAATATGCTGTTAGCATAACCGTTGTTGTTGTACTCATTGCATCAATTTTAATATGGAATCAGTCCCGAGGATATAATGACGCGGCGATGGCGATGATTCCAGAATATGATGATATAGAGGAAAGGTCCATTTTAGCTGATGAAGACATTCAAAGTAAGTTGGAGCCATCCTTTTTTGAATATTATGATAACCATAATTTAAGTGGGGCCTCAGATTCCACTGGTTTTGATATGAAGATAGCTTCAACCGATTATTCGGCCATTAGTCAGGATGATGTTGAAATTAAAACAGGTCTTGGCGAACCGTTCGACAAGGCTGTTGCACTTATAGATCAAAAAGGTTGGATAGAGTATTCCTTTTCCGTTCCAGAAGATGGCTATTACCAAATGGGAATGAGTTACTATGCGCTCCCGGGAAAGAGGGCTGCTGTTGTCCGGAGCTTGCAAATAGATGGGGAATATCCATTTTTTCAAGCTAAAAAGCTTACCTTCCAACGGATGTGGAAAGAAAAAGATGAAACATGGTTTGACAATCAAGGAAATGAATTTAATCCGAGTCGTGAAGAAGTACATGGTTGGCAATATAAGGAGATTCGAGATTCCGAAGCGAAAATTGCAGAGCCTCTTCGTTTTTATTTGACTAAGGGTGAGCATACCCTTCGCATTGAAACTGTACGTGAACCGGCTGCCATTGGTGAGATCCGCATCTTTTCGCCAATTCATTATCCTGCCTACGAAGAAGTGTTAAATACATATAAAGAGAAAGGATACAAAGAAACGAAAGGTGTACAAGTTAAAATCCAGGCCGAGCAAGCATTATTACGATCAGACCCTACTTTGAAACGCATTGAAGACAGGGAGCCAATTACTGAACCTTTTAATCCAAAAGCGATTGTGTTAAATACATTTGGTGGCGATGGTTGGAGGAATGGGGAACAGTGGGCTGAATGGGAATTTGAAGTGCCTGAAAGTGGTTTGTACAATATCGGGATGCGATATGGCCAATGGTATTTGAATGGAATTCCTACACAAAGAAAAATTACGATTGATAACAAGGTGCCGTTTCAGGAAATGAATGGAGTTCTTTTTCCTTATAAAGTTGAGTTCCAAATTAATAAACTAGGAAATGAAAATGAAGAGTTTCTATATTATTTGGAAAAAGGTAAACATACGATTCGAATGGAAGTACAAGTCGGCAGTTTAGGGCCGATGATGGAATCGATTAGGGTGACAACGAATAAATTGTCGCTTCTGTATCGAGAAGTCATTCGCGTTACTGGGACAAGTCCGGATCCTAATGCTGATTGGAATTTGGAAAATAATATTACGAACCTTGTGCCGAGATTACACATATTGGCCCGGAACGTAAATGATATTGTTGAATCGTTATACGATTTAGGTGTTCAAAAAGGCAGCTCTGATATTAGTACTCTATTGGAAGTGCGAAATACTTTGCTTAGTATGGCTGAGGATACAGATACCATTCCGGCAAGATTAGAATCTATCAATAATCTTCAAGCATCTCTCGGTACGTGGGTAAATAGTATGAGCCAACAAAGTTTGCTGCTTGATTATATTTTAATTCAGTCACCTGATCAAAAATGGCCGCAGCCTGCTGCTCCGTGGTATGTGAGAGCGGGAACGAGTGTTAGGGATTTAGGGTATTCCTTTACGAAAGATTATAGTGGGATCGGTAATCTGTATAAAGATGAAGAAGTTCTCGACGTCTGGGTCGCGCGCGGAAGGGATTGGGTACAAATCATTAAACAGATGATTGATGAGGATTTCACGACTGAAACTGGAATCAAGGTGAATGTAAACGTCGTACCTGCTGGTCAAATGCAAGTATTGCTGTTAGCGAATACTGCAGGTTTAGCACCAGATGTTGCGCTAGGAGTTGAGGGAGAAACACCGATTGACTTCGCTGTTCGTAATGCGCTCGTCAATTTAAATGAATACCCTGACTACGAGGAAGTGGCCGATCGTTTTAGACCGGGAGCACTCATCCCTTATAAATATAACGGCGGTGACTATGCCCTCCCTGAAAATCAGAACTTTTATATGCTTTTTTATAGGAAAGATATTATGGAAGAGCTTGGGATTACAGAGGATGAAATTCCGGATACGTGGGAAGAGGTAATGGGTCTCATTCCAACGCTCCAACAAAATGGGATGGACTTTTTCTATCCGCATGCTCCAAATGATACGAAGCTTGCCATCAATGAATTTGCGCCATTTTTATTCCAACATGGCGGAGACTTATATGATGAAAAAGGGATGATCTCGAAGCTCGATTCTCCAGAAGCGTTAAAAGCGATGGAAATGTGGACGGAGCTTTTCACGAATTACAAAATTGAAAAGCAAGCTGACTTCTACAACCGTTTTAGATCAGGTGAAATGCCGATTGGGGTAGCAGATTATTCTACTTATATTCTATTATCTACAGCTGCACCTGAATTAACGGGTTGGTGGGGAATGAAGCCGATGCCTGGTCTTAAACAGGAAGATGGAAGAATCAATCGTTCTACAGGTGGTCTAGGTCAAACCGGCATCATCTTTAAAGATTCTGATATGAAAGATGAAGCATGGCAATTTTTAAAATGGTGGACCGGCGCTGATGCGCAAGAGAGGTTCGGATCGGAATTAGAAGCCCTTCTTGGTGTTGAAGCACGTTGGAATACGGCGAATGTTGAAGCCTTGAATCGACTTCCTTGGGAACAAAAAGATTTGGAAGCCATTTTGGAACAATGGGAATGGTTTAGGGAAAGGGAAGTCGTTATCGGCGGTTATTATACGACCCGTCATATTGCAAATATGTGGAACGAGATTGTTTTAAATGGAAAGGTGACCCGTGAAGCGGTCGAAGATGGAGTGCGGGAAATCAACAAGGAACTCCGGAAAAAACGTGAGGAATTCGGTTTGGAAACATCTGACACCGATCGCCTTGATGAATAGGGGGGCGCACAGAAATGGCTATTGAATCAACAACAACTGTAAAAAATGAGGCCCGGGCAGCAACAACATCGGGTCCTCCCCTTCCGATGGGGAAATGGAAAAAGCTTTGGTTTGATATGAAAAGAAACCGCATGTCTTATTTATTATTAGCACCGTTTCTACTCGTATTTACCATGTTTACGATCATTCCTATCATTACATCGGTTATGTTAAGTTTTTCCTATTATAACATCGTGGAAGCCCCAAGATTTGTCGGGCTTTCTAACTACAAACTATTGTTTGTGGATGATGATATTTTCTTAAAAGCGATAGGAATTACTCTTAAATTTGCATTTGTAACGGGACCGCTTGGCTATGTTTTAGCGTTTTTACTTGCTTGGTTAATCAGTCAAATCCCGCAAAAGTATCGCTTTTTTTATACATTATGCTTTTATACACCTTCGATTACGAGTGCGGTTGCGATGTCCGTCGTGTGGTTGTATTTATTCGCTGGTGACCGAAAAGGCTTGTTTAACCACTTATTAATGCAAATAGGCATATTAAATGAACCTTATTTATTTTTACAAAATGTCGAATCAATCGTTCCAGTTATCATCATCGTGTCCTTATGGAGCAGTATGGGGATTGGATTTCTTGCCTTCCTCGCCGGCTTACAGAATGTTCCGAAGGAATTATATGAAGCAGGAAAAATTGATGGGGTTAGGTATCGGTGGCAAGAGCTATGGTACATCACACTTCCATCTGTAAAACCACAGCTTTTATTCGGAGCTGTTATGCAAGTTGTATTTTCACTCCAAGTGTTTGATGTAAGTATGCAGCTCGTTGGTATGCCAAGTCCGTTATATGCTGGCCATACAATCCTTGCCCATTTATATGACTATGCTTTTATCCGCTTTGAAATGGGATATGCTTCGGCAATTGCAGTTATTTTATTTCTAATGATGCTTGGGTTAAATAGACTTATTTTTAGAGTGTTGGGGAGGGAATAGAAGATGAGAGCTGCGGTTTCCCGAAAAAATAGAGATTGGGGAGGGGTTTTTCTTTACGTATTCCTAACCGTATTTGGTTTACTGATGCTTGCGCCACTTGTGTATATGGCTTCGACATCTGTTAAACCGATTAGTGAATTATTCCTGTTTCCGCCAAGGTTTTTTCCGATAAATCCTACTTTAATGAATTTCCGGGATCTGCTTTTAATTACAGGGACTTCATTTGTACCATTTTCTCGTTATATTTTTAATAGTGTATTGATTACATCGGGAATTGTCTTTTTTGGAGTAGTGATTTCAGCGATGGCGGCCTATCCGCTTGCTAAACATGAAATGCCTTTTAAAAGTTCGATTTTTAATTTGATTGTGACGGCATTAATGTTTTCGCCAATGGTATTGCAAATTCCGCAATATCTACTTGTCAGTAAATCGGGAATGATGAATACGTACTTTGCGATGATTCTCCCATATTTGGCTGCTCCAATCGGTATATTTTTAATGATTCAGTTTCTTAAGCAATTGCCGGATTCTTTAATCGAATCAGCAAGAATTGAAGGAGCCTCAGAATGGACGATTCTTTGGAAAATCGTTTTCCCATTGCTGAAGCCAGCGATTGCAACATTTGCGCTCTTTAGTTTTGTGCAAGCATGGAATGACCCATACCCATCGATGATGTATACAACGAAGGAAGAGTTAAAGACCTTGCCGTTCGCGATACAGTCCATCAGTGGTGGGGCTGGGGTCATCGCCCGTGTCGGGACACTTGCAGCAGCAAGCTTTTTGATGGTTATACCGACCATTATTGTCTTTACGATTACACAACGAATGGTATTGCAAACAATGGCTCACTCGGGCCTTAAGGAGTAGGGGGGAGAACATTTGAAGACAACGAAACGACTTTGCGTAATGTTGGCAGCTGTCATGATGATGTTGGTTTTGCCAATGGAAGGTTTGGCGGAAACCCCCTACGAAGGTTATATATGGAATACCGAGGGAAGAGATGTTCATTCCATCAACGGATATGTATATCATGATTCAATTGATGGTGCTTACTTGCCGACAGGGGTTTTTAATAATCCGGAAGATATTTTTATCGCAACGGATGACACGATTTATATAACAGACACTGGGAATAATCGAATTGTTCACTTGGATCAAGATTTTGAAGTAATCAAGGTGATTGGCGACCAAGACGGGCCGGGGAAGTTGAACGGACCTAAAGGTGTGTTCATTAAGGAAGATGGAACGACCTATGTTGCCGATACAAAAAATCAACGTGTCGCCATCTTTGACGAAAATGGCAAGTTCGAAAGGGATCTGACGGCACCTACAAGCACATTATTAGGGAAGAAATTTTCTTATTCTCCATCGAAGCTTGTAGTGGATAAGCGTGATTATTTATACGTCGTCAGCGAAGGAAATACGAAAGGCTTAATGCAGATCGATAATAAAGGTGAATTTAAAGGTTTTTTTGGAACAAATGATGTTGGATTCAATTTATGGCGTTTTCTTGCACGTCTTATTGCAACTGACGAACAAAAAGCGAAAATGAGGTCCGTACAGCCTTTAGCTTTTTCAAACTTAGATCAGGATGCTGATGGATTTATTTATACAACGACATTAGGAACAGATGAAAATCAGATTAAAAGACTTTCTCCTGTCGGGGTAGATACACTGAATCCATCTAAAAAGAAGTATGGAGATTTGCTAAGTTACGGTGGAAATATTGAAATATCCGCATTTATTGATATCACAGCAAATGAGGATGGACTTATCACTGCGTTAAATTTACAGACAAGCAGAATCTATCAATATGATAAATTAGGAAATCTTTTATTCGTATTTGGTGGAACAGGGGAGCAAAATGGTGTATTTACGACACCTTCAAGCATCGACCAGGATTCGGACGGAGTTTTATATGTCGTTGATAAAGGAAGAAATCGAATTGATCTATTCCGAACGACCCCTTTTGCCGACCTTGTCCATACGGCGTCCAAATTATATGTAGATGGCCAATATGAAGAAGCGAAAGAAATATGGGAAGAAGTCATCTACTTAAATGGGAATTATGATATCGCTTACCAAGCGATTGGAAAAGCCCTTTATAAGTCGGAAAAATATGAAGAAGCGATGGATTACTTTAAAAAGGCGAGTTCCCGTACAGATTACTCTGAATCCTTCCGTGAATTTCGAGTTGAATATGTCAGAGATCATTTTGCTTGGTTTTTTGGAGGAGTGATCGTCTTATTCTTCGGTCTGCGTTTTGGGATTCCGCGATTGATTAAGCTCATTCGACAAGGTCGCAAAGGGAAACAGACGGCTCTTGAAGGCGAGGTGGAGGCAAAGTGAATACTGTACAAATGATGCGGCAAATCTTATTTAAACCATTAGACTTCTTTTATGATATTCAGGAACCGAATCGCTTGAAATGGTCACAAGGATTTATCCTAATCATATTGGCGTTTATTGCAAGAATGGCCTCTCTTCTACTAGTTGGATACGATTTTGAAACGAGAGAGCCGTATCAAATATCCTATTTACACGAGTTTATTTGGATATTTGTTCCATGGGTGACATGGAGTCTCTCGAACTGGAGTGTCAGCACGATATTGGATGGGGAAGGGAAATTTAAAGAGCTGTTTATCGGCAGTGCCTTTTGCCTTGTCCCATATATCATTTTTATTATTCCGATTACATTAGCGACGAATGTTCTCGCATTAAGTGAAGAAACATTTTATAACTCGGCTACGGTCTTAGTTTTATGTTGGGTTGGTTTATTAATTTTAATGAAAGTAAAAGTGTTGCATGATTTTGAAGTCGGAAAGCTTATCATGATTACATTTTTTACACTTTTAGGAATGGCGATTATTTGGTTTATCGGGATATTGTTATACGGACTAATCAACCAATTTATTAGTTTTTTCCTGGATCTATTTAAGGAAATACGATTCAGGCTATAGGGGGTGGAAAAGTTGTTCCAATACGAAAAGATTAATCGGAAAAACATGTTTATTTTCTTCATCTGCACGATGTTAATCTTTAGTTTGTTTCCACAAGGGATTTTTGCGGAGGATGCTGAAAGTGAAACAGCTGCCGAAGCGAATAGTGAGGAACAGGAAGCGGGTTCGGATGGTGAGACTGCTGAGGCGGCTCCACCTAAAGAAATCGTCATTGTTGAAACAGGAGAATTATATCCTATTACTGCAACGAAAAAGGTGGCGGAGAATGCTTCTTTCGAGCTATATATCGATGAAGCGAACGGGAATATTCGGATAGTTAATAAAAAGTCTGGAAAAGAATGGCTCGGAGGACCACAAGTTGATAAAGGAATTCTTCCTAACAATAAGGCGTTTATCGATGCCCCTGTTCATATTGAATATACAGATGGATCAAGTATATCTCAAACATATACGTTAAAAGACAAGGAAAATGAAGTTACAACTTCAACGATTGAAAACGGCATAAGAGTTGAGTTCAATATTAAGGAAATAAAGGTCAATTTTGCACTGGAATATACACTGACAGACGATGGGTTTGAAGCAACGATTCCGGATGACTCTATTAAAGAATCGGGGACCGTTAGACTTACGAGCCTAGAGGTATTGCCATTTTTCCATGCAGCGGATCGAAAAGTTGATGGAGAAGTATTCGTTCCAGATGGATCAGGAGCTTTAATGATCGTCAGTGAAAAGCATCCTCAATATTTTAAAGGCTATTCTGAACCTGTTTACGGACCAGACCCTACCTTTACGATGGAACTTGGGGATGTCATGGCTGAAGGTTTTACGAGAGGGGCAGCTCCTAAAGAAAGAATCGCCCTGCCTGTGTTCGGGATACACCAAGAGCAAACGGGCTTTCTAGGCATTATTACAAATGGGGAAGAAACAGCTAATATTACAGCTACACCTTCAGGGATAAGAAATATTCCGCTTTACCGAGCAGGAGCGAAATTTTTTTATAGAAAGCAAGATATTATGTTCATCGGGTCTTCGGGAGCCATTCCATTATTTCAAGGGCAAAGAATTACCGGAGACCGAATAGTGAAATATATTTTACTAGAAGGTGAAGGATCCAATTACGTCGGTATGGCGCATGCCTATCGTGATTATTTGCTTAAGGAAGCAGGCTTGCAAAAGCAAGCTGAAAAAGAGACACCTTTATTTCTTGAACTTGTCGGTGGAATAATGCGTGATGAAATCATCGGAAAAACATTTATCGATATGACTACTTTTAAACAGGCGCAGTCCATCATCGATGATTATGCTGATAAAGGAATAAAGTCCTTGACGATTACGTTCAAAGGCTGGTCAAAAAAAGGATTATACGGTAATCAACCTGATCATTTTCCAATAGAACGAAAGCTAGGCGGCAAGAAGGATTTAGAGGAGTTATCAAACTATGCGAAAAAAATGGGCGTTGGTCTAAATCTAGATGTAAATTATGTCCGGCCTTTTGAAGATAGCGATGGGTTGACCCCTAGAAAAGATGCAGTACGAGGAATCGATCGCGAAGTTATGATGAACCCCAATTATCGGGTATCGAGTAGACTGGGGCATAACGGGCAGCTCTTTTATTTATTGGAACCGGAAAAATCATCTAAGTATGCATTGCAGGAAGCGTCTACCTACAAAGATCTTGGTATTTCCGGAGTCCATTTCAGTCATGTCGGAAACTTGCTTTATACAGATTTAGATAAGCAAAATCCATCAAGTAGAGAAGAGATGAAAGAGACTTGGATTCAAACGATTGATCAATTTAAAAAATCTGTTGATCATATATCAGTAGATTACGGGTTCGGGTATTTACTTGGTAGTGTGAATGAGATTCATCAAATACCGATGGATTCTAGTAACTTTGTTTATTTAGATGAAACTGTTCCTTTTTATCAAATTGTCATCCATGGATTAATTCCTTATACTGGAAAACCATCAAATTTACGAGACGATGAAAGAGTTGAATTTTTACGAGCAATCGAATATGGAGCCACGCCAAGCTTTGAGCTTACGTATAAGCCGACCGATCATTTGAAACGAACGATGGAAGATAGGTTATTCAGTTCAGATTACTCTTACTGGTTTAATCGATCTGTTAAAGAGTATGAAGAGATCAAGAAGCTCAAAGAAAACATAGGTGGACAATTGATTGCAAATCATGAAAGGCTAGCAAAGAAGGTTTATAAAACCTCATATGAAAATGGTACAGAAGTGATTGTGAATTACAATCGCAAAGCCAAGACTGTTGATGGGCTGACGGTTGAAGGTGAAAATTATACAGTCATTGAAGGAGGGAAGAAATAACCATGAAACTATCAATGAAGACAAGACATATTCTCGAAGGTTATTCTTTTGTAGGGCCATGGATTATTGGCTTCCTCCTATTTATGGCAGTTCCGCTTGGTCGATCATTTTACTATTCTTTAAATAACTTAAAACCGACAAAGCAAGGACTTCAAGCAACGTTTGTCGGAATGAAAAATTATCGTGATGCCTTCACAACCGATGTTAACTTTTTTCCGCTATTGCTGGAGACGATGAAGGATATGCTTACGCAAGTTCCGCTTATCCTCATATTTGCGATGTTTTGTGCCATTTTGCTGAATCGCAATGCGTTTGGAAGAACATTTTTTAGGGGCATTTTCTTCTTGCCTGTCATTATCGCTTCCGGTGCTGCACTAAGGAAGCTAATGGAGCAAGGAGCGGCAACATTGCCGATTTTTTATCAATTTGATTTGTATCGGCAGCTGAATGCTTTTATCCCTGATGGAGTTCTCGATCCATTATTGCAATATGCGGATGCCCTTACACTCGTCATGTGGGATTCGGGCGTCCAAATATTAATATTTTTGGCCGGGCTGCAGACGATATCACCTTCGCTATATGAAGCGGCAAAAATTGATGGTGCAACAGAGTGGGAAGTATTTTGGAAAATTACGTTTCCGATGTTAATCCCGATGATTTTTGTCAATACACTGTACAGTATCGTGAACTCATTTACGAAACCAGATAATGGAGTTATGAATCATTTATTGAATGTTGTATTTGTATCAAATAATTATGCATATGGTTCTGCTATCGGCTGGCTCTATTTTATCTTTATTTTCATTGTGCTGGGCATCGTATTTCTCGTATTCCGCAGAGGGTTGACCAATTAGAGAGGGGGTAGACTTAGATGGATTTACCAATCATTCGTTCAGTTCAAGCTCTTACGAAAAAAGTGGATCATGACAAAAAAGCATTGTTAATGAGACGGACAAAATCGATTATTGGAAATACCTTTTATTACGTATTGCTATTTAGCTTATCATTTGTATTCGTCTATCCACTTCTTTATATGATTTCCCAGTCCTTCATGCGCCCTTCAGATGTGGCAGATGCGACTGTCCAATGGCTGCCGAAAGTATTAACGTTTCAAAATTATGTAGAAGCATTCAAATCGATTAATTATTGGAACGGATTATTAAACAGCATGTGGATTTCATTTGGCAGCGCCATTTTGCAAATTATAAGCTGTTCCTTTATCGGCTACGGCTTCGCTCGCTATAAATTTCCTTTAAAAGGATTATGGCTTGCCTTGCTTGTCTTTACATTTTTAGTGCCGCCGCAAACGATTGTCGTTCCACTTTACATCTTTTTCAGTGACTTAGGGTGGATCAATACGTTATATCCGTTTATTTTCCCAGCACTTTTTGGCTTTGGATTAAAAGGAGCATTATTCGTCCTGATCTTTATCCAATTTTATCTCGGATTGCCGAAGGTATTAGAAGAAGCAGCAAAAATTGACGGAGCTGGACCGTTTCGTACATATTGGACGATTATGTTCCCACTCGCCAAGCCCGCTATGGTAGTAGTGTTCCTATTCTCCGTCGTTTGGAATTGGAATGACGTGTTCCAGCCGAATATGTATTTACTCGTGCCAGAATACTTCAACCTTGCCCAAAACTTAGCGACTTTTAATGGAAATGCGAATGCACAAGGAGTCATTCAAATGCAACAGATGGTCTCAGCCTCAGATGCATTTGGATTGACACCAACATTATTGAATCAAATCATGGCCGCTGTCATGTTGACCATCTTGCCAATCGTCATCTTGTACTTATTTGTACAAAGGGCGTTTGTTGAGGGGATTGAACGATCCGGGATTTCAGGAGAATAAAGAAAAGCCGAAGCGCCTTGCCCATCGACGTACAGGCCCACAGGATGTGGGTCTGTCGACGTCGCCACAGGACGTGGCGGTTTTAGTCGACGTTCCTTTATTGGACTGACTGAGATAAAGGAATCACGGCGAGGGATGAGCTAGTGAAATTGGCACTTCAAATTTCACCCGATGTTGACTTAATCGTAGGGAAGAGGCCAAGAAGTTTGCTAGTCGATAGGCGCTGTAGCTAGACAATGGGCAATTAGAAAGAGGAATGAAAAGTTTCATTCCTCTATTCTTAACTTTTCTATTTTATTAAATGCGCGGTTGCAGAGCGAAAAATTGATATTTGCCCACAAGCTGAAAATGATCAGACATGTAACGGGAAGGTATAGCAAAATGAATAGAAAGATTGCAGCTAGGATAATGATTAATATCGTTGTAGGGAAGTAGACAAGTGATACAATGAATGAGTTTTTTAAAACATCCCTTAGTCGTAATTGATAATGAGTCATGACTGGAAATAAAAAGGTTGTCATGAAAAGGAAAATCAATCCGATAAAAAATAGCGGAACTAAAAGCAACGTTCGCCACTGGGATGCTGCCTGAATGACGTAAAAATAATCTAGATAAAGTAGAAAAGTAAATGGAATCCATAATATTCCAATTAGTAGGCTTTGTTTGAAATTCAACCTGAATGCACGGATGAAAGGCTTTACTACCGATACCTCACTTTTTAGTTTCCATTGCCTGACTACGCTGAACATGGCAGCGGTTGCAGGGAAGATCGTAATAATGGGGATGCAGCATACAATCCAAAGGACATTTAAGATAAAAAGATTTGAGATTTTTTCCAACACGATGTAAAAACGGCTGTTTAAAATATTCATAGTTTCACCTAAGTTATAAGTTTCTGTGATAAACGTATCATACAATGTAGTAAAAGAAAAGAGTAGATAGACGTACGAGTTAGTTTAAGATTAAAATAATTTAAGCATTATCCATTGAAAAATAGAATAAAAGTGATAGAATCTAATTAAGGTTATGCGTACAAGTTGGTAAAAGCAACTGATTGTACGTATATACATAGTGGTTTTTGAATACGATGAAGTGATGATTAATTTTAAATTGAATAGGGTGATAAACATTGGCGAAATATTCAATTGGAGTTGATTTCGGAACACAATCCGGACGAGCCGTCCTTGTGGAGGTTGGATCAGGAAGGGAAATAGCAACCGCTGTAAAGGAATACACGCACGGTGTCATGGACGAATTTTTACCGGATGGAACTACAAGGCTCGAGGATGATTGGGCATTACAGCATCCGAATGATTATTTGGAAGTGTTGGAATTGACGATTCCGAAAGTGCTGGAAGAGTCTGGGGTGTCAGCAGATGATGTCATTGGAATCGGCATTGATTTTACTGCTTGTACGGTTCTGCCGATTAAAGCAGATGGAACTCCGTTATGTATGATGGATGAATTTAGTGATCATCCACATAGCTATGTGAAGCTTTGGAAACACCATGCCGCGCAAGATGAAGCAAATCGCTTGAATGAAATTGCCGAGGAGCGTGGAGAAGACTTTTTACAGCGATATGGAGGTAAGATTTCCTCAGAGTGGATGTTCCCTAAAGTGTGGCAAATTTTAAATGAAGCACCTGAAATATATGAAGCGGCAGATCAAATCGTAGAGGCGACAGACTGGGTTATCTCGCAAATGACAGGGGAAATTAGGCGGAACAGCTGTACAGCAGGGTATAAGGCGATCTGGCATAAGCAAGACGGGTACCCGTCGAAGGAGTTTTTTAAAGCGCTTGACCCACGCCTCGAAAATGTTGTAGAAGACAAGCTATCCAATGATATTTATTCGATTGGTTCAAAGGCCGGAGAAGTAACGGAAAAAGCTGCTAGTTTAATAGGGGTGAATCCGGGTACTGCCGTTGCTGTTGCTAATGTGGATGCCCATGTTTCGATACCAGCAGTCGGTATTACAGAACCAGGGAAACTGTTGATGATCATGGGAACGTCGACATGTCATGTGTTGCTAGGTGAAGAAGAAAAAATTGTACCAGGCATGTGTGGGGTTGTTGAAGATGGTGTCCTTCCTGGATTCATGGGGTATGAAGCAGGACAATCATGTGTTGGGGATCATTTTGAGTGGTTTATCGAAAATTGTGTTCCAGAAAGCTATTACGAAGAAGCGAGAAATAAGGGAGTTAATATTCACGCATTGCTTACGGAGAAGGCTGGGAATCTCAGAGTCGGCGAGAGTGGCCTTATAGCTTTAGACTGGTGGAATGGGAATCGCTCCACCTTAGTAGACGCTGATTTAACAGGAGTACTGCTAGGAGCGACGCTTTTGACGAAGCCGGAAGAAATATATCGTGCGTTAATTGAAGCAACCGCTTACGGAACGCGGGTTATTATAGAAGCGTTTAGAAATAGCGGTGTTCCGGTTGATGAAGTATATGCTTGTGGCGGGATTGCTGAGAAAAATACATTAATGATGCAGATTTATTCTGATGTACTAAACACAGAAATCAAGATTTCTGCCTCTTCACAAACTCCAGCGCTTGGATCAGCCATGTTTGGAGCGGTAGCTGCTGGCGAGGAGCGCGGCGGATACGAGAGTATTGAGGATGCTGCAAAGGAAATGGGACGAGTGAAGGATGAGACCTATCAACCGAACGCAGACAATGTGAAAGTGTATGACAAACTTTTTGCAGAATACGAAAGACTATATGACTATTTTGGCCGCGGAGAAAACGATGTCATGAAAAGATTAAAAGATATTAAACTACATGCCTCTAAGTGAACAGGGGGAGAAGCATGCTTGAATCATTAAAGCAGGAAGTGTTGGAAGCGAACTTACAGCTTCCCGTACATGGATTAGTGACCTTTACATGGGGAAATGTTAGTGGGATTGACCGGGAAAGTGGACTTGTCGTTATTAAGCCGAGCGGAGTCGCCTATTCGGAAATGAAGCTTGAGGATCTTGTTGTTGTGGATTTGGAAGGGGAAATTGTAGAAGGGAATTTGCGTCCGTCTTCCGATACACCGACGCATCTCGCATTATATAAAGCTTTTAAGGAAATTGGCGGAGTCGTCCATACTCACTCACCGTGGGCGACAAGCTGGGCGCAAGCAGGTCGCCCAATTCCAGCGCTCGGAACGACACATGCCGATTATTATTATGGAGAAATCCCAGTAACTCGTGGACTTACCCAAAAGGAAATTGAAGAAGCATACGAACTCGAAACAGGCAATGTTATTATCGAGACATTCCGTGAGTTGAAACTTGATCCAAAAGCAATGCCAGGCGTCCTCGTCACCGGACATGCCCCCTTCAACTGGGGGAAAAACGCAGACGAAGCCGTCCACAACGCCGTCGTCCTTGAAGAAGTCGCTAAAATGGCACTCCACACCATTCAATTAAACCCTACGGTAGGTGCGATGGACCAATTCCTACTCGACAAACACTACCTACGAAAGCACGGTCCCGGTGCTTACTATGGACAAAAATGAATAAGAGCCGAGAGTT
>NZ_JANJGU010000028.1 GCF_024626525.1 Lederbergia panacisoli | reverse complement strand
CGACGGCCAGTAAACACGACGCGACGGCCAGTAAACACGACGCGACGGCCAGTAAACACGACGCGACGGCCAGTAAACACGACGCGACGGCCAGTAAACACGACGCGACGGCCAGTAAACACGACGCGACGGCCAGTAAACACGAATAATACTATCTAATACGAAATAAAAACCTGGGATCCCAGGTTTTTATTTTACTTCCAACTCGTATTCTTCATGTTCATGTAATCCTTCATCATTTTGAACGTGAATTTTAATGGAATACACTCCCGTTTCATTAAATACATGTTTTCCACTGTACTCCCCAGCTTTCGTTTCGCTGGCATCTACCCATTCATGTTTATCAGATATATCATCATTCCAAATTTCATAGCGGACGCGGGCTTTCTCCAATGGTTGATCATGATCCTGTAGATGGACAACAAATTCCGTATCTTTGCCTCTATCGATGGAGTCAGGTTTCATAAAGTGCATGCTAAAGTCTTCCGAATGATTGCCATGTTCGTGGTCTCCGTGGCCGTGATCTTCATGTGCTTGTTCTTCTTTTGCACCCTCACCGACTGTGACTGACTTTTTAGGCATCGTATGTAACCCGCGAGCCGTGACATGAACTTGGACCGTAAATAGACCATCCCGATCAAATGCTTTTTTTGCTTCATACGTGCCATCTTTATTATTAACAGAATCAATCATTTCGCTATCGTCTTTTTCACCTTCTTCCCACACTTCAAATACGACCTCGTCAGCATCGGAAACTTTTTCATCCCCTTGTATGACGGTCGCCTTAAATGGAACTTCCTCATTCACATCTGCTGTCTCTTGAACTTCTAAACTAACCTCAATGATTTTAGGGATATCATCTTCTGAACTGTTATTCGTTCCGCTATTACAAGCTGCTAATAAAAGAACAAGCATGCTTACACTTATAGTCCATAGTGTTTTCTTCAAATCGGTTCTCCTCCATGCTATTGATTGGGTGAATATACAACCATTTTACAATAATAGTATGTCTCTGGTGGAAGTGCAATGTTACTATTTAGTGAATGAGTAAAAGTTGTCATGATTTGGACAACATAAAAAAGCACAAGGACGTCATCACCTGTGCTCATGTATTCCCATCAATACATATTTTTAACCCTATAATTTATACTATTTAAACTGAACTGGACTCATCGTTTCATCCACTGCTTTCATTTCATAACCGTTATCTTTATAATACTTTAATAGTTTTTCTAAATGAGCCAGTGTGGTTGGCTTTTCATGCATTAATACGATCAATGGCTCTTTTTTATTAAATTGTATCGTTTGTTGAATGACACTATTTACGTAAGCCCCGTTCGTCATTTTCCAATCAGTTGAGTCAATATTCCAGTCCCATAAAATCATATTTTCTTTATTAGCCTCAGCTTTGAATGGAGCTGTAACGTATGGCTTTGATCCGTATGGAGCTCTGATAAGATGTGTTTGCACATTAGTTGTCTTTTGTATGAAGGCAATTGCCTTATTCATTTCTCCTACGAAGCTGGCTGGTGAACGGTACACTTTAGAGACATCATGGGATACCCCGTGAACACCTACAGCATGCCCATCTTTCACCATTGCTTTTACCGCCTTAGGATAATTTCTCATATTTGGTTCAAGCATGAAAAAAGTAGCTTTTGCGTTGTATTTTTTTAGTAATTTTAAAATATCCATTGAAACTGCATGAGGACCATCATCAAATGTCAAATAAACAATTTTGCCTGTTTTGGCTGGAGCCTTTTCTTTAGGCTGCTCTTTTTTAGGTGTTTTAACAGGGGGCTTTTCATTTGCTGGTTGTTCTGATTGTTGCTGATCCTTCTTGGAATTTTCGTTATGTTGCTTTACATCTTTTTGATGTTGCTCTATTTCTTGCTTATGCTTTTCTGTTTCTTCTTTTTGTTTATTAAGTTCTTCTTCATGCTTTCGTATTTCTTGTTTACGCTTTTCTAATTCTTGTTTTTGTTTTTCTATTTCTTGTTTATGCTTCTCTAATTCTTGCTCATGCTTCTTATTTTCATCATTGGTAGTTTGATCATTTTTTTTCGGATCTATGATTTGTTCATCACTTTCTAAACCTTGTTCGTCTTGATTCTTTTCTTTTGCCATATTTGTTTTGCCTTCAATGCTATCAGACTGTCTATCTTTTGCATTTACATTTTCTACAATTTTTGTCGGCATCAGTATATTTTTTCGTGCGGCAGCATTTTTTTCAGCGATTCCATCCCAGATGAAATAGGTTAGAACCATACAAAATAAAATAAATGAGCCTAACGTAATTTTCCCTAAACGATTTAATTTTCTTCTTTTCTTTCCCGACCCCTTCAATCCCTTCAACCCCTCGACATGATTCTACTAATATCATAAAACACATTCTTATAAAAAGCGTTACAAAAAGGTTACAATTATTACAGTTTAATTGTAATATATTTTAACTAATAATTGGGCAGAAAAAAATCCCTTCTCAAAAAAATTTGATGAAGGGAATGAAGAGATTAGTTGATTGCTAGTCCATCTTGTCGAGAAGAACTTGTTCCGGTCACAATTTCTTGCACTTCTAATCCATCTAATGTCTCTTTCTTCAACAGCATTCCTACTAAATTAGCAAATTCAGCTTGATGCGCGTTAATCATAAGCTCTGTTTTTTCCAATGCTTGTTGGAACAATTCCTGCATTTTTTCATCTTTAGCTTGTTTTTGGAAGGTTAAAGTAAATCCATCTTGTAGCATACCTGTTTCGACCATATCCTCTAAGATTTGCTTTGCTTGCTGAACATCTCCACTTACACCGATACTATGCTCTCCAAGATAGATACGCTCCGCTACGCCTCCTGCAAGAATCATGCTCACTTGATCCAATAATTCACTTGTTGTCGTTAAATGAAGTTCTTTTTGAATAGGAGCAACATATCCCAAAGCTTGTCCACGAGGTATAATGGTTGCTTTACGGACTGATCCTGGTTTTGTTAATGCTTGAATAAGGGCGTGGCCAGCTTCATGGATGGCAACGCGGCGTTTTGTGTCAGGATCATTTAAAGCTCGCGAAGTATTTCCAAGAATGGTTCGGTCAATGGCATAATCCAAATCCTCCATATTTACAACATCGCGGCCTTCGCGAACAGCTTTTCTACTTGCTGATTCAAATAAATTGCTAATTTGTGCACCTGAAAAACCAGTTGTACTTTCAGCGAGAGTATTTAAAGAAGCAAATACCTCGTGAGACAATCTTTTTCCTTTTGTGTGAATATCAATGATTTCTTTTCTTCCTTTTGTATCAGGTAATTGCACTTGAAATGTAAAGTCGGTTCTTCCTGG
This sequence comes from Lederbergia panacisoli, assembly GCF_024626525.1. GTDB lineage: Bacteria > Bacillota > Bacilli > Bacillales > Bacillaceae_C > Lederbergia > Lederbergia panacisoli. The sequence goes on along the minus strand of NZ_JANJGU010000028.1, from coordinate 23,200 downwards.
ACGAAGGAAAGCATCATCCAACATATCTTTTCTATTCGTTGCTGAAATGAAAAGGATTCCGTCATTGGCATGGCCACCATCAAGTTGGACAAGCAATTCAGTCAATGTTTTCTCCGCTTCCTCGCCACCATGCTGCTTTCTTTTTCCTGCAAGTGCATCAACTTCATCAATAAAAATGACAGCTGGAGTTTGTTTTCTTGCATTTTCGAATAATCCTCGAATGCGGGCAGCACCTACCCCAACAAATAGTTCAGTGAATGCAGATCCACTTGCCGAAAAAAAGCTTGCTCCGATTTCATTTGCAATTGCTTGGGCAAGTAATGTTTTTCCCGTACCCGGAGGACCGTATAATAAAATCCCTTTAGGTGCTTTAATTCCAATTTTTGAGGAGCGGTCTGGATTTTTAATGATTTCCAATGTCTGATGGATTTCTTCTTTCATTTCCTCAGGCAAGCCGCCAATATCGTCCAGTGTGATGGTTGGAAGAGGTAACGGCTTTGACGTACTATGTTTCATTTTTGCAACGCCGATTCCGCCTTTTTTCTGGACAATGACAGCTGCGGCAATTAAAAGGATTAAGATCCCACCAATTATCCAATTTCCTGCCCGGCTTCCGTCAGAGTATTTATAGTTAATATTATATTTTTTTACAAGTTGTTCCACTAACGGGCTATTGGGACGAAAATGTGAAACATATTTTCCCTGCGGAGTGTCTATATAAATCGTACCGTCTGACATTTCTTTAAGAGTTACGAGATCGCCATTTTGAGCTTGAATTGTTTTTTCGATAGCTGAAAATGGAATGACAGTCCCTTTATTCATGGTCAGAACTGTCCATAAAATGACTACTGCTACAACAACAATACCAATGGCTAAAGGAACAATCTTCGATGCGATTCTGGAATTTGATCTCACTGTTCCATCTCCTTTTATAAAAAGCGCAAGCGTCTCGATCATCGACGTACTAATTACAGAGAATTCGGCTAAGATAAAGGAAACACGATGAGCCTTCAGGCGAATCGATGTTGACTTATCGTGGGGAGAAGTCTTGTAGTTCGCTAGTCGATAGCTGCTTGCGCTAGACATTATTTAAATAAGAATCTAGCAATAAGTATAACATTATTTTAATATAATGGTCATTATACATTTTATGACATTTGTATGAAGATTTTATTTTTCGCATGTAAAAAAGAACCTTGAAAAATATCAAGGTTCTTTTCGTAAATTTTAATTAACGCCAGTCGAGAAATCCTTTCTCCAAACCCCTAATTAAAATTTCTGCTGTTCCCATATTTGTCGCAAGTGGTACACCATACACGTCACAAAGACGCATTAAAGCTGAAACGTCCGGTTCGTGAGGCTGAGCTGTCAACGGATCGCGGAAAAAGATGATCATATCCATATCATTTTGGGCGATGTACGCTCCAATTTGCTGATCGCCTCCAAGTGGTCCTGATTGGAAACGGTGAATATCTAATCCTGTTGCTTCCATTATTTTTGTCCCTGTTGTACCTGTAGCAAACAACTCATGCTCTTGCAAAACTAATTTATAGGCAGTAGCAAATTGGATCATATCATCTTTCTTTTTATCGTGTGCAATCAATGCTATTTTCATCATCTTTCCCCCCAAGTTTAGAATTTCTCTGCTGATTCCCTATCAATACGCTTACTATAATTTATCCACTCGTATTGACGTAGTCTTACCTCATATAGTTTTAAACGATTACGGAATAGCTCCGGATTTTTTTTAATTTTTGCTAAATCTGACTTGTTGTTTTCTACCTTTTCATCAAGTTCATCTACAGTATGCTTCAATATACTTAACGGCTCTCGAAAGAAAATATGAACATCTCTGCCAATTGCTTTTTCAAGTAATTCAAACTGTTGGAAAAACTTTGTTGTAATGGAGTAAGTTGTTTCTTGGTACGTTTCGTTTTGTATATAGCTTTTATACGTATTAGCAAGTAAAGCATTATTTTTTGGGATTGCTCCAAATAATTTCCCAGCGCCTTTAAGCAGCACTTGAGAAGGTGTTCTTCTAAGTAGTATATTTTCTTTTTCAATAAGGACCGAACTCGTCATCCTGTCGATATCCCTTTTCCAATCGTCAATGATTTGAAAATCGCAAAGAAGTGTCAATTTTTCCTCAGCAAATAAAGCGTTAAATCCGTCAGCCCATTCTGTAATTTGATCTTGGCATTTTGATAGTTCCATTTGTGAAAAGGAAATCCAATCCTCAAGTGATCGAATAAAAATTGGGATAATCATATTATTTAAATATTCGTCAATTCTTTTATTCATCTCTTCATTTAAATCTAAATGAATTTTTCCAAAATCACTATCTTCTTTTATTATTTCCGATGATTCCCGAATTAATTTTGGAATCATTTTTTGTAAATCCGCTTTAATTTCTTCCTTGATATTGTTGTAGGCTACTCTGATAACTTGTACTTTTTCCTCTTCCAAATCCTGTAGTTGATGAATCGATCCTTGCATCCTCGTTAAAATATCATCATCTTCTTGGATTGATTCCGCTAATAATTGAGATGTTTTTTCTTGTTGTTCAAGCAAACTTGAAATACTTTTGCTAATAGCTAATAAAAGGTTTGTTGTCAGTTCATGCTGATCCATGTCTTCATCGTGTATGATCCATTCGATATTTTGCCCAACAACCAATTGACTAGATTCTGCCCAATTTTTAATAGATTGAAAGATTTCAATGCATTCGCGAAAAATATCGATATTGTGATTGACCTTGGATAAATCGAACTCTGCCTTTTCAACAGTTTCACCACCAAGTGTTTCAGAAAAAATATCATTCCACCCCAAAATTGCCGTAGAGACATACAGGGCATTATTTGCATCGGTAACTTTTTGCCATGCTTTTAAAAACGGAGGTACAATTTTTTCTACTACTGAAAAATCGTAAAAACCATTGACCAATTCAATAAACGAGCTCTCAAATAACTTGGATAAGCGACCGGCATTCGCTACTTTATTTTCCATGATTACGTCGTTTATTACATGCAGCCATGCGTGATAAGTATTTTGATTTTTATAATTCGCCCAAAGTCCCGCAACAATATCCTCAAATTGTATAAAATCATCCTGCGCTATAACCGTTAGTACTGGAGCAAAAAAGGATGGATCGTGATATTTTGCGCGCCCTTCATCAATATAAGAATTTAACGTTTTATACCAATTTTTGGACTTTGTACGAATAGCTTCGTTAGCAGCAAGTTCAATGGCCTGATTCCAATCTTCCTGATTTTCAAAAAAAGCACGGGCCAATTTTGTTACATTCGGATAATCGGGATTTACACCGACAGCATTAAGAATCATCTGCTTAGCTTCAGATAACTTACCTTTTGCAAAGTACAACCCAAACAGTTGAAGGGTAATTTCTGTAGTGAGTGTTAGTGAATCGGTCTTAATTGTTTGATAAATATTCTCTGCCGTATCCAATAATTCGAGTTCCATATAAGCATCTGCCATATTTTTTCTAGCCCATGGCTCTAGGTCATTATGAATACTTTCCCACTTAAAAATGGCAGCTTCATAATCTTGGCAATGATAATAAGCTTCACCTTGTGCAAAACGGATCATAGATAGATCGGGAAGATCCTTTTTTTGTTCTGTAAAAAATAAGTCCCCCAATATATTAATAGGATGTCGTTTTTCATTATCCAATACAAACGTCTGATAGTGTGTTTTTTGGATTAAGTTTTCTTCTAACCCCATTTATATCACCGTCTTCCAAATGAATTTTAATTAGAAATGCGGGAGCGCCTTGCCCATCGACGTACAGGCCCACAGGATGTGGGTCCGTCGACGTTGCCACAGGATGTGGCGGTTTTAGTCGACGTTCCTTCTTCGGCCCGAGACTTGAGATAAAGGAAACACGGCGAGTAACGAGCCGATGTTGACTACGCAAGTGAAAAGGACAAGAAGTTTGCTAGTCGAGAGGCGCTGGAGCTAGACATCGATATCCTAGCCTATATCAGCAGGATACGTAAGTCCTATCTGCCTTCTTGCTTCGGATAGAATACGAGCAGTTATTAAGGAATTTTCATAAGAATTGACTTTAGATTCCATTGTTCCAGATTTTATCACCTTAATAAACTCTTCTACCTCATAATACATAGAAGGAACAGTATAAGGTTGACCAATTTTTTCCGTTTTTCCATTTCGGTACCGGATTTCTACATTTTCTGGTGTCGAAATTTCATCGATGATAATACTCCCGTCCTCACCTTGGATTTCTGATGGAATATAAGAATTGACGATTTTGGAATGAGTCAAAACCGCTTCAAAATTATCATATTGTAAAATCAGGCTCCCACCTCCATCTACACCTGATTCAAGCATAACAGCGTTAGCTTGAATCTTTTTTGGTTCCCCAAATAAAACAACAAGGGGGTATACACAATAAATACCCAAATCCATTAAAGAACCATTCGAAAAAATAGGATTAAATGCATTTAATATAGTCCCCTCTCTATAGGCATCATAGCGAGATGAGTATTTTGAGAAATTAGCAAAAAACCTTCTTACCGTCCCAATTTTATGTAAATTTTCCTGAACTGCAATGAAATTCGGAAGCAATGTTGTTTTCAACGCCTCCATCAATAAAACATGATGATTTTTAGCAATTTGAATCATTTTTTCCAGTTCAGTAGGGTTAGAAGCAATAGGTTTTTCACATAAGACATGTTTACCATTTTGAAGGAATATTATAGATTGTTCTGCATGAAAGGAATTTGGACTTGCAATATAAACGGCATCTAAACCATCACTTTGAGCCATTTCCTCTATATTTGTATAAACGGTTTCCACATTATATTTTGCTGCAAACTTCTGTCCTTTTTCTTTAGTTCGAGAATAAACAGCAGAAAGTTGAAAATCCTCTATATTTTGAGCGGAACGAATAAACTCTTCTGTAATCCAATTCGTCCCAATTATTCCAAAGCGAATCATCCCTTACCCTCCCATTATAATGAAAATCTTTATATGTTTATTCTTACTATATTTCATTTGCGGGAATCTTGCATTTAAAAGATAGAATTTTATCGAATAATCAACTTTAATCATCCGAATAAAAGAAAAGACACCCCCTGCAATATAACTGGGCAAGCAGTTACTCAGGAGATGTCCCCGTAAATCTTTAGTATCTGATTAAAGGCCCTTAACTCGCTTGTCATCACTGTGATGCATTCTGTTGCCGAGCCCTTGTATTTTTAGTCCAAATATACGTTAGGATGAAACAGCCAAGTAATATAATTGCACCAAATGTAAATGGTATGTCCCTATGCCAGTCAAATAAGGTACCAGCTAATGCCGGCCCGATCATATTTCCTAAACTCATGTAGGAATTATTCATACCTGCGGCATATCCTTGTTCATCGCCAGCAGCTTTTGAAATTAACGTATTAACGGCCGGTCGAATTAAAGTAGTCGCGGTTGAGAATATAGTCGCAACGAATAAAATGATGTAAAAACTGCTGACAAATAACATGCCATAAAGACTGATTGCTGCTACAAACAGACCAAATAAAATAATCCTCATTTCACCGAACGCATCAAATAATTTATTAAGTGCAAACCCTTGAACAATGACACCAATAAAGCCGCCAACTGTAATGACAATAGCAATGTCATTTGGCGTATAATTAAATTTATATGTCAAAAACATCGTTAAAGTGGATTGGAAGTTAGCAATTCCAAAGGAAAATACAAATACAACGATTAATAAAACAAAATAGCTTGTTTTAAAAGAGCGGCTCATTTGTTGTATTATATTTTCTCCCTTCTGCAGTCCTTTTGGTCGCTCCTTAATTCCAGGCTTGATTGATGGTAGGATCATTAAAGACAAAATTCCGGCCAAGATTGTAGCGGACCCTCCAAAATAGAATGGGAAATGCAGGCTAATATTGGATAATAAACCGCCAATTCCTGGACCAATCATAAAACCCAATGAAATTGCAGCACCAAGCCAGCTCATTGCTTTTCCACGCTCTTCATTAGTTGTGATATCGGCAGTATAGGCCATCACTGGTGGAACGATAAAGGCAGAACCAACTCCGGTAAAAAATCGACAAAGATAAAGCATCCAAAGTTCAGTAGAAAGTCCAAAAGCAATTTGAGAAAGACCATTCAATAAAAGGCCGAAAATGATTAATTTTTTTCGGCCATGGCGATCTGATAAATTGCCCGCAGCTGGAGAGAAAATAAATTGTGCAAAAGCAATAATCGCTATCATAAAGCCTAGTGCTTGTCCAGCAGCTCCAAAGGTTTTCAGGTAAGTTGGCATAACGGGAACTATAATTCCAATCGCACTAAATGTGATAAACATATTGAACATTAATATATATAAAGCAAATTTTTTAGAGAATTTCATGTGACTTTACTCTTTTCAATAAAATAGTAGTCTATAATGAACTATATTATAGCTTTGTTTAACCCCATAAACAAATAATACTGTCTCCATGCAAACTTGGTAGAAGCATAATCACAAATTTTTATTGAAAATATTTCTTCAACCTCTTGCATCATGAACTTCTTGTGGTAGAATATTTTGTATATTCAATTCGACAACTAAAATAATTATATGTAATGATGAAGAAGGCTTTTAGATAATAGCTAAGAGAGTCGGTGGTTGGTGAAAACCGATGTATTGTCTAATGTTGCCCAGCACTTCTGAACTGGCTTTACGCCCGGCACCCGCCGTTATCGACTCGAGGCTGATAATTTAATCAGTGAACGAGGGTGGCACCACGATATCACGTCCCTCATAACTTGGCGAATGCACTTGTTATGGGGGCGTTTTCATTTTGGTAAGAAAAGCGCAAGCGCCTGTGTATCGACGTACAGGCCCATAGGATGTGGGTCCGTCGACGTCGCCACAGGACGTGGCGTTTCTTAGTCGACGTTCCTTCTTCGGGCATTCGACTGAGATAAAGGAAACACGGCGAGGTTGGAAAAGCGGAAGTCGCCTGATCAGCCCCGACAAGCAAATGTTCTGAGGCAAAAAAAGTCTGTACTTTGACTTTTATTGACTCAGGTTATTTGACCTCGAGGGGCTGGCGACTGCAGCTAGACAAGACGAGCAAGTGAAATTGGCTTTTCAAATTTCACCTGATGTTGACTTATCGTAGGGAGAATGACAAGAAGTTTGCTAGTCGATAGGCGCTGGAGCTAGACATGAAAGAAAAACTAAACAACATAGCAGAGGAGATATTGATATATCATGTATAAAATTCTCGTATCAGATGCAATTAGTGACAGTGGTTTAAAGGCACTTTATGATCATCCAAATTACACAGTCGATAAAAAACCAGGTCTGCCGGCTGAAGAATTAAAAGAAATCATTTCAAACTACGATGCATTAATTGTTCGCAGCCAAACGCAGGTGACCGCTGATATTTTAGAAAATGCGGATAAATTACAAGTAATCGCTCGTGCTGGTGTCGGCGTTGATAACATTGATGTTAAAGCAGCTACTAAAAAAGGAATCATCGTCATTAACGCGCCAGGTGCCAACACAATTTCTGCTACGGAACTGACGATGGCAATGATGCTTTCATTGGCAAGAAGCATCCCTCAGGCCCATGCCTCAACTTCAGTTGGAAAATGGGAGCGCAATTCTTTTAAAGGTGTTGAAATGTTTGAAAAGACACTTGGCGTTGTAGGAATGGGGAAAATTGGAACAGAAGTAGCTATGCGGGCTAAAAGCTTTGGGATGAAGATTTTAGGCTACGATCCATATTTGACTGAAGATAGAGCAGATCAGCTTGGAATCAAGAAAGCATCGTTAGATGATATTGCAAAAGAAGCTGACTTCATTACCATCCATACACCACTTATTAAAGAAACACGTGGCCTTATTAATGATGACTATTTAGCTAAAACAAAAGCTGGCGTACGCATCATCAATTGTGCCCGTGGAGGAATAATCGATGAGGCAGCTCTTGTAAGAGCATTAAATTCAGGAAAAGTTGCTGGAGCCGCACTTGATGTATTTGAATCAGAACCTTCAACAAATATGGAGTTATTATCTCATCCAAATGTCATCGTAACACCGCATCTTGGCGCCTCAACAGTTGAAGCCCAAGAAAAAGTGGCACATGAAGTAAGTGAAGAAATCATCGAAATTTTTGAAACACAATCCATTAGCCATGCGGTCAATATGCCGCAAATTTCTGGTGAGACTCATAAGAAACTTCAGCCATTTATTACTCTCGGAGAACAAATGGGAATGCTTGCTATTCAATTATTAAAAGAAGCTCCCGACAACGTGGAAATCAATTATTATGGTGAGCTTGCGAAAGAAAATACAGATTTACTAACTCGTACAATAGTTAAAGGCATCCTGTCCCACCATTTAGGAGATACAGTAAATCTTATCAACGCTCATCATTTGTTAAAGGATCAAGGCGTATCTTCCAACGTTTCTAAACATCCTAAGAGTAAAGGTTTTGCAAGTTACGTAGAACTTACCCTTTATAGAGATGGCGTCAAGTCCAATATTGCAGCAACTGTTTTGAACGGTTATGGAGCCCGCATTGTTAAAATGAATGATTATCGTATTGACATTCGTCCGGAGCCATATCTGTTGTATATAAAACATCATGATATCCCAGGCATGATTGGCCGCGTCGGTTCAACACTCGGTGATTTTGACATTAATATCGGTACAATGCAGGTTGGGCGGTCCGAAGTTGGCGGCGAAGCAATCATGGTACTTACTCTTGATAAAATTGCCGATAAAGACGTGATTCATGCTTTAACAGTAATAAGAGGTCTAGAATATGCACAATTCCTTGAACTGCCAAATGGCGGAGTTCCAGTGATGAGTTAACCTTTAGATAAATTGGACAGAACCCCGGGGATGTATGGGGTTCTGTCCACTTTTTACTGCTTTTGTACAGATTTGTTTTTTGAATCTCTCAAGGATTTTACAATCTGATGGACAGGTTTTCAAATCATGAAAAGGTTTTGTCCATCATGACTACTTTGATGGACAGGTTTTTAAATCGTGCAACGGTTTTGTTCATCATGATCTGGCTAACCGTAATACCAAATAAAAATATCCGAAGGAAGCGGGATCTTCCTCCGGATATTTTTATTTTACTAATGAAAGCACTAAATCTTTTACATCCAATACACTATCTAGAATGTATTTTGTATTGTGTTTTTCAAACTCTTCCCTTGCGTCTTTACCTGACAATCCTGTCAAAACAGCGGCAAACGTGCATCCCATTTTCCGAGCAGCGAGTAAATCTGCAAAAGAATCCCCTACAATCAATGTTTCCTTCCCGTTAGGAATCGGCATCGCTTCATCAATACATTCCTGATCTGTCTTCACTTTTCCGGACAATGCCTTAACATATGTAAATGGATGTGGTTTTGAAAGTGCCGATGCTGCTGGAAAAGTCCTTTCGGCAGCAAGAACATCATCGGCCGTAACTATGTAGTTTACATCAAAATGTTTTAACCAGCCTAAATATTTAAATGGCTCAATTGTCTCGAGCTCTGGTCGTCCTGTTCCAATACCGATTGTAACTCCTGCTTTTTTCAATGATTCAAACAATGCCGTAATGTCTTCTGTCGGCGCTAAAACCTTTTCGGCGGATAAAAATCCTTCTTTTCCAATTTGGACGGAAGGTCGACCTGTCGAGGCCAATACATGCTTATCCCCTACATACCACTCTTGAGAAACATGTTCACAAGTTGACCAGAATTCCCCTATTTCACCAAACAAAGTCCTTTCGACCCCGAGCTTTTCTTTTGCTAAAAAATCAAGATGTGAAAATAAGCCTTCTTTCGTACGTTCTGATTGTTCAAAGTCATCAAGAAATGCAGCAAAATCTAGATGTAGATCTTTTCCAGCTACTGCATTTCCAATTTCTAATAAAACATTACGATCAATTTCTTTGGAAACCCAATTCTTAACCTGTTCGGAATCTTTTATTTGTTCTAAAAGAAGAATGAGCTGATATGCTACAGTCAGATAAATCATATCCCAATTTGCGTTTAATCCGCAGGACTTTTGAAACTTTAGAACAAGATCGTTTTCAAAAACTGCAGCACGAATTACCTCGATTTCAGCATCAGAATAATTCACCTTAAATTTTCCCGAATCTAATCCCAAGTAATTTCGGCTGTATAATATTTCCCAAACTGTTAATGCTGAGGCATCAAAATAACGTTCCTCACTTAGTAAAACCCCATCCACATCAAACAAAACCGTCTTTATCATAATCCGTCTCCTTGCATACATGTTCGGCACTTCTACACTTTAGTGTACCATAGTATTACCTAGTTTCAATCCTCATCTTTTACATCTACATCTTCTGGAATCGGCTCATTCGCCAATTCTTCTACTAGTACCTTATATTTTTCAAGCTGCTCAAAATGTGTTTTGAATTGTTCCTTATAAATCAAAACTTCCCCATCACTATCCCGCAAAAAACGAATTTTCCCTTGTAAAATTAATTGTTCTACATAAGGAATAGAAACGGATAAATACTCTGCTGTTTCTTCAATAGTTAAATACATTTTTATCACCCCAACGCATAATTCTAATTATATAATACCATCCTTATATTTAAAGGAGTGATCAAAAAATGCCTAGAAAAACAAGGGATACAGGTTCGCAGGCTACTCCCCATTTTGACGGGGAATATGAAGATGTTATTAATGATCCGGGTATGCAAAGTGCGCAAATGGGACTGAATATAAATATTACTGGAAAACAAAATTCATTTCACGTTTCCGAGCTTCCGAATGACGATATGAAAAATTTTGAAAAGCTTACAAGAGGTAAAAATGTTGAATAATCAAAGAAAAGGCATGAATGGATCCTTATCATCATTGATCCATCCATGCTTCTTTTAATTCTTGTTTTACATTCTCAAGCCCGTCCATCCCGCCATAATATGCGATTTTCCCTTCGCTCAAATAGATTAATCTATCATCACCAGCCAGCTGTATCTCATCGACTAAATGAGTACTAATTATAATTATACTGTGATAAGAAAGTCGTTCAAGAATGCGTCGAAAGCTTAATCGCTCCCCGATGTCCAAACCTTCAAACGGCTCATCCAAAATACAAATTCGCGGTAGATTGATGAGGGCCTGAACGAAACCAACTTTTTGCCTTTGCCCTCCTGAAAGGTGACGAAGCTTCTTCCGTTTTACTTGTGTTAAATTACTTTCCTTTAGCCAATGGGCAACCATCTTTTTTACAAGCTTCCGTGGTATTCCCTTATGAAAAGCGATGTATGTTACATAATTTTCAACTGTCATATCTAAATGTCCAGTAAAATGTTGTGGAAGAAAACCAATGATTTTTCTAATCTCTTCAATACTTAGTTTTCTTCTGTATGTCCCAACTCGTTCATCTCTGACTAATAATGAGTAATTGATTTCCCCGTCATCCGGTTGTATGGCTGTTGTGAGAAGTTTCAAAAGTGTAGATTTCCCGGCACCATTATTTCCAACAACATATGTAATCCCTTTAGATAGTGAACACGAAATATCATTTAATACCTTCGTGTTTTCAATCGCGTATTCCACGTTGTTTAGTGCTATTCTCATTCCACATTCACCGGAAATCGTCTCTTAAATAAAACACTGCTCAATATAAGAATAGAAATACTTAAAATGATCCCATTCACGACTAGAAAATAATCATCACTTGGAGCTAGGAACAAAAGCTTTTTCTTTAATAATACTTGACTGAACCAAATGACCAAAGCAATCGACAACCCTATTTTTTGCCCTAACCAAAAAATCGCTGCAAAACCGATCACGCCAAAAAAGAAAACAGGAATAAAGGAACTCACTAAATACAATATCGTGCTTTCTTTCCCTACAACGACAAAACATAATGGGAGCGCCAGTACTAATTGGAATCCCATTACAATCATAAACCGGGTAAATATTTGTTGTATCATCGGATAATAACTTAATGTTTCAATGATCTCATTTCCTTCATTTTTAGATCGGAACGAATAACCAATTGCCGCAATGACAAGAAGCGTGATCCACTTAATCCAGCTTGCGAATCCAGTAATAGCATCACCATAATTTTCACTAATGGTAAAAGTGATGGCAATCATAAGAAGCCCAGTCAGCAGCCAGCTCGTCATACCGTAAAAATTCCATTGTGATAGAAACATATTTACTATTTTGGATTTAGTTGACAGGGAATGTTGCGTCATTTCTAGCTCCAGGCGCAAATCAACCGGACTTTCATTCTCCTCAATATTCTTAATTCGTTGAATCAAATCGAGCGTCATTTCTCTCGTCGGCTCCGGGGCAGTAAATCTTTCAAAATGAGTCTTCCACTCTTTTTCCGTTTTTGAAAGTTCTTGATTTTCACTCATTGACCCCAACCCCTTTCCGTTCATCCTCAACCAAAATGTTTTCCAGCTGTTTTAAGCCGCGTGCAATACGCGTTTTTACAGTATTTATAGGAATATCTAAAGCGAGTGCGATTTCCGAGTATTTCAAATCCTGATAGAAACGCAAATAAAGAACTGTCCGATAATCAAGTGAGAGTTGATTCAATGATTCTACCATCCATTGGCGTTCAAGCTGATGATCAATAATGTGATGAACGTGCCCTTTTCCTTCAATCTCCTTATCTGTCACATATTCAAGCCGGGAAGTGGGTTTCCGCCAATAATCCTTACAAGTATTAGTCGCAATTTTATACATCCACGGTTTAAATTGTTCAGGAACAAAGCCTTTTTGTCCTTGTTGATAGATTTTGAGAAACGTTTCTTGAACAATGTCTTCCGCCAATTTCTCATCACCCAACAATCTATAAACATAGCCATACAAAGGTTTATGATATCGGAAAACAAGGATATCGAACGCAGAATCTATCCCAAGGGTCAGCTGTCGCATATAGTCTTCGTCTTGCATTCTTATCCCCCCGTTTTTCGATTATTTATAAAAATAGCTACTACCATACATAATACTCCTAGTCCGATATAAAACAATCGGTTTAAAAGGATCCAACGGTTTTCAACTGCTAAAAATCCGCTGTCTCCACTTACAAAGCTTTCAACACTTCCATAAATAAGCAAAATTGCATTTAAATCACGCAATAATGGACCACCGAATAGGATCATCATCCAAAAGAAAATTCCAGCTATAATTCCTCCGAGTGAATGCTTCCCTATCATAGTTCCCAGGATGGAGAATCCTACTAAAGCCAAATATACTGGAATGGTAAAAACGAAGCCTTGCCACATCACTTTTCCATAAATAAAACCTAAAGGAATCGTCACAATACTTGTTAATCCGAAAAATATAACGGCTGAAAATAATGCCCTCTCTAATAAGAATTTCCACTTCGCTATCGGATACGTGATAAGCTGATTGTAAAATTTCGAATCCAAATCGATCGAAAAGCTCCATTGAATAATAAATACAAACCATATTGTGGCTGTTTTTTCATAAATAAGGCTAGATACATCATCTACAGTATACGACCCGTAGTTGAAAATAATTAGACCGACAATCGGAATAAGCAAAATGGACATAAGAGAATATATTGAAGTAAACCATAGTTTTAAAAATAGCCGCAGCCGAACCAAACATCCCTTCATCGTGTTGATTCTCCTTCGTATTGCTTTAAGGCTTCTTCCATGTCAAAGTCCAGTTTGTTGTCAAGGCCTTTCCAATCATTGAGAAGATATTTTACCACCTCTTTGAATGATTCCAAACCTTTTTCCTCATAAGGATGCAATAAATTTAAAGGTGTAAGATCCTCGCCAGCACCCCACCATGTTGATTTATACCATTCTGTAAAACTAATCTGTTCATGTAAATGATCCATAATCAGCCATTCCATCGCATCATTGATTATTCTAAAATCGTCATTGTAACCTTCAGAGATTTCTGGGGATATTTCATTAATTATTTCATATGCAATATCCCAATCATCCAAATCTGCACTTCTCATCACAAAAAAATCGTGATTAGCGCCATTTTTTGTAAGATAATAATAGTTATGACTCATGACATAAATAACAGAGGGACTCATCGTAATCCCTAGCCAGTCCTCCACAAAACTCCAAGCGCTTTGATATCTTTTTATCACGTTTTTAGCACCATTAAATACTTCAGGATGTGCAACAACTCTAATCGAGCCTATACTCTCTTCCTTAAAGTTTCCCCCTACCAAAGAAAGACCGTATTGGGATGTTCCTTTAAACCTATCTTTACTTACTGCGGGAATCGTCAATGCAAGCGGAGTTTTTTGATTTTTCCTTTTTATCTCAACTAAAAACTCCGTGGGAAAATCTTCTACAAGCCGAGCATTTCTTAGTTCAAACTGTGCATACAGATTATTATGGTCCCGAGCAATGACTAGATTACGATTCCCAATTAACGGATACCAACCCGCTTCTTTTGGAAGATACACTCGTTCCTTTTTTATAAAAGCTTGTTCGATATAGCCATCGTCGCGATATTGCAAGACTTTCCCGTCATAATGAAGGTTTAGGTCAAATGTTTCGTTCGGCTGGATAGCTTGTTCAAAATGTAATGTGATTAAATCTCCTTCCCGTGAACATGATACAGCCTTATCGCTTGTACAATCATTAATTTTCAGCCCGTGATATAAAGTCAGGTATACATCATTTACTGACTCGGTGCTGTTATTTTTTATCGTTAAGGCGCTTTGGACGCCAATGTGATCATCCTCTTGAAGTTCCACACTTAAATTTGCTTTTTCCATTGCAAATTCATATGGTTCATCATCTTTATAATCCTCATAATAGGAATTCATCCAAGCGTAAAATGACTCATCATCATCGCCTAAAAACGACTCTTTATATTGGTGGCCTGTTGAAAGATAGTGTTTTAGCGCATGGTCATATTGAATGTAACGCATTCCACTTAAAACAATAGTAGGTATCAAGAAGATTGTTATAATAATTGGAATCATCTTTTTCTCTATATTACTTCTACGATTACGTCGAAACAATAAAAGAACTAATGCGATAATTACAATTCCCCAAAAAACAATGGCACTTTGATGGTAAATTGTATTTTTAAACACATAATGAATCCCCCATATCCCCTCATATGGAGTTTCAATAAACATAAAATCAAATGGAGTTAATAAATGGAACTTTGGATTATCCCATACTTGGGCTCGTCCAGTATAGTCAAAGGGTAAAAGTAAACTTAGTACTAAAAGAGCTGGGACAGCAAGATACG
The DNA here is from genome assembly GCF_024626525.1 of Lederbergia panacisoli. GTDB lineage: Bacteria > Bacillota > Bacilli > Bacillales > Bacillaceae_C > Lederbergia > Lederbergia panacisoli. The sequence continues at coordinate 7,960 of NZ_JANJGU010000028.1, read as the reverse complement.
CTATCATTGATTTAATCAATATCGCAAATAAAAATGCAATCGAGATCAGAATAAAAAATGCTCCTTCCATTTGCATGAACACGTAAAAAATATTTTTAAACCAATCCCCAATCGTCATTTCCGCACTTATAAACCATACAGCTTGAACTACAATCGTAATGGCCGTGATACATAAACCGTAAAGTTGAGTGATCAGCCATTTCCCAATAATCCAATCCACATTCTTCACTTGGTAAGTTACAACTAATTGTTCAAAATCGTTATCTCTGTCTTTACTTGCCATATATACGGCAAAAAGCATTACAATGAGAAGGTTTAGCAGCAGGATCCATATGAAGCTTTGGTAGAATTCAGCTGCTCGTTCTTCATAATGAATAGGCTGAATTTCATAAGAGATAATGACATATACCCAATACAATATATTTAGGAGCGGCGGAATGACCATAAATTTGTTTCGTAGTAAGATCAACCCTTCATTTTGAAAAACGGATTTCATCACGCTCATGACATCACCCCGTTTATAATCGCCATATAGCCATCCTCAATGGAGGGTTGTACAGGGGTCACTTCCCCAGATGGTTTTTCCTTTGAAATAATTCGAAAAACAACTCGATCTTTTTCCTTTCGACTAGAAATAATAACATATTCTTTTTCTACTTTATCGTATTCGGAAAAAGGCGCTGCTAACTCCCAAACTACTTTTTTCGCCATATCAGCTAAATCTTCGGTGGATCCTTCGAAAAGAACCTCACCGTGATTAATGACTGCGACTTTTTCACAGCTTGATTCAATATCACTAATGATATGGGTTGATAAAATAATAGAATGGTCTTTACTCAACTTTTCTATCAAATTTCGAAAACGAATCCGTTCCGATGGGTCAAGTCCAGCTGTAGGCTCGTCTAGGATAATTAATTTCGGATTTCCGATTAAAGCTTGGGCGATTCCAAGCCTTCTCTTCATTCCTCCTGAATAGCCTTTTATCTTTTTATTTGCATGCTGGACAAGGTTCACTTCTTCCAGCAGCTTCTCTACCTGCTCGTTTCTTTCTTGCTGGTCCGTCACACCTTTCATGGAGGCAACATAATGAAGAAATTCCCTCCCCGTAAATTGGGGCGGCACGTTAAAATGTTGTGGTAAATACCCGAGCAGCCGTCGCACCTTATCTCCTTCTTTTACTAAATCAAAATCGTAAATTGTTACGATCCCTTCTTGAAAAGGAAGAATTGTACTAAGAATTTTCATTAGCGTTGATTTCCCCGCTCCATTGGGGCCAAGAAGCCCGAATAACCCCGTTTCCATATGTAGATTAATATTTTTTAACGCTTGGAATTTACGATAGGATTTTTGTAATCCTTCTATTTTTATAGTCAACATATATCCCCCTAAAAAACCTTTCTGCACCTTACACGTAAGGAAGAAATAAAATGTTTCACTTTATATACTTTTTTCACAATTCATGGTGATTTTACGCCAAGATAGAAAGTTGAATATATTTCATTGTAAAGCAGTATAGGATTATCGTATTAATTCTGACTTTCATCCATGCTACGAGAATATATGGCGATTGAGGAAGTTCATTGATGACTTTTACCTTCCATATGGTCTCAATACGCGGATTGAGGCAGTTCATCAATTATTTTTATCTTCCATATGGTACAGGAGTGATTAACGATCTAATTGAAATTTCATCCGTTAATTAAGAATAAAGTGAAGATTTCCCGCTAAACAATGAAAAAAACAGCATCGGATGGAATCATCCAATTCTGTTTCACTTTTTTTAAAATTTAATTAAATTAATTTTACATTTTTTTTGCATTCCAAATGTTAATCTCACCAATTTTCAATCCGAATAACCTTAACGATTTTGCCATCTTCTACGATAATTTGCAACTCCCCAGATTGCATATTACTTAGAGAATCCACAATTACTTCCAATTTGTCGTCATCCACCTTTATTTTTTCCGCCATTCCCCTCATCCCCTAAATTCGTAATTTGCACAAAACAGAATAAAAAAAGACCTCTTAAATTAATAAGAGATCTGCGCTGTTATAATTAAGCATCGTCTCTTATCTGCCAGATCATTAAAATCTGCTGGAATTGGCACCGTTTGAATACGAATGATTCAATGGTTGCCGAGGTTTCAACGGGCCAGTCCCTCCACCTCTCTGTATAAGAGTTATGAAAATATGAATTTTAACGTTAAACTTAATTCTATTTTGAAAAAATTGAGTTGTCAACTGGCAAATATGTTTTATAACACATTGGTGATACAAAAAAAGCTATACAAATTCTCTAAATTAGTTATAATAGACGATGTTGAACTTTTTTCAACAATCGTAATACGTGGTTCGAAACCATCCCACGTAAAAAAACTAGGGAGAGAATTGAATATGAAAACAAAAACATTGGTAATCAATGGGATTTTAGCCGCACTTTATATTGTGGTGACTCTTTTGATTAAACCAATCGCTTTTTCAAGCATCCAGTTTCGATTATCTGAGATGTTTAACCATCTAGTTGTATTTAATAAGAAATACTTTTTTGGTGTCGTTGTTGGTGTATTTATAGCAAACTTGTTATTTTCGGAGTTGGGATTATATGATCTTATCTTCGGGGTTGGTCAATCGATTATCGCTTTATCTATTACGATATTTTCAAGCAAATTTATCAAAAGCATTTGGGGAAGAATGATTTTTAATACGATCATTTTTTCCTTTACGATGTTTCTAATTGCTATAGAGCTTAACTTAGCACTCGGCTTCCCATTTTGGATTACTTGGTTTACTGTCGCTATTGGAGAATTTATTGTGATGATTATCGGTGCTCCTCTCATCATGGCACTAAATAAAAGAATTAACTTTGAAAAACTACTTTCATAATCTCAAAAACCCCTTTCGAGCGAAAGGGGTTTTTCATTTATCCAGAAATATAACTTTTTAGCGCTTGTTCCAAGGATGCGACTATACTAGCTTCTTCAAAAGTGATTCCTAGAAGAACCATATTTTTTACAACTTCTGGCCGAAGTCCGGATATAATTGCTTTACAGCCCATTATCACTGTTCCGTCAATGACCCTTTTTAACTGATCAATGACATCGGGTTCCATCTCGGCTACTCCAGATAAATCAAAGATTAATGTTTGTATCTTTAAAACAGAAATTTCAGTTAGTACTTTTTCTAATATGAAATTAGCCCGCTTTGAATCAATGGGTCCAATTAGAGGCAGGACACATGTTTTTGCAGTAACAGGAATAATAGGGACTGAAAGATGCTCTACGATTCTATTTTGTTTCTCTATTAATGTATCCTTATATTCGGAATAGCTCATAAAAAAGCAATTCAAGAATTGGTCGATTTGATTATTAATCTTGTTTTCAAGACTATAAAATTCTTCTTTACTAATCGCATTATCTTTGATGCTGTCAAACCTGTGTAAAAACGTCCATATTGTTCTTCTAATTGCGTGAAGCCACTCTAGCTTGAAAGCCAATGTTAATGAAAATTTCGCCCAAATTTTTCCCTCTTGGTTTGCAAATTCAATTACCTCCGACTCTCTTTCTTCAATTACATAAAGAGTAAGAAGGTGTGCATTTTCTAATAAATTAATATTACCAATTGAATGAATGATATCAATTTTATCCCTGACATTTACTGCTTCAGCTAATAGCTTCTCTTCAAATTCTTGGCGATTTTCGATAAAAAACTCTTTTAACGCCATTTCATCATATGCAGATTCCACGATATCTTTCCCCTTTTTTGGTGAATTGAATCTCATAATCCTGAACCTGATCCTTTTTAATCTTATCATAACCTAATTTTCTAAGACAGATTGCAAAGCTACGATGCTCTAAAGCATAAGACCAGCCCCATTTTTGAGCAGGAACTGGTCTTATTTTTTTGAAATATAGCGCTTTCGCATTTCTTACTACTTTTTTTCTGGTGGAACTTCTTTGTTTAACACATCAAAGAATTTAAGAACTGTAAAGTAACTTAAACCTAAATCTCCCAAACCTTCGTATGCTGATACGATATCGACACTGCAGCGTAAAGGTTCAACTTGAAGAACGGTTACAACCATTTGGTTTTGCCTCATCGTCTTTCTCTCAATTAGCATTTCACCGCGTTCCGCATCCAAATGCGTCAACTTCCAGCCAGGAAGTTTATTATTAACGACAAACGTGATCTTTTCGAGAAGCACACGTTTATTCACTTTATAATAACGTGTTTTTAATTTTGGATCTTTCGCACGATCGCTTGTTTCTGTACTATTTCTCCATAGTCCAGTTAATATACGAGCAATAGACACGCTTTCCCCCCCTTTTTTATAAAATCTAGTAATTATATAGGCATGCGTATATTATATGTCTTTTCAGATGGTTATGTCTATTATGCTGTAGTTAAAATACAAAAAGAAAAGAAAGTCGCGTTTTAGACTTCCTTTTCTCTACATATTATTGTCTTGCAGACCAATCTACCGCCCGTTTTTGTAAATCATCTAAAAACTTTTGAATATCCGGAGCTTGGTCATTTGCGGCTTGGCTGATAAATCCGTTGATTGCCGGAGCAATTTCACTACTGAAGAATGGATTAGCCTCATCCATCATGACAGAAGGAGAAACGTCTGCTACTTCCATCGCTTTTTTTACAAACTTATCTTCCGGTAATACGAAGTCCGCTTCTGCTAGAGTCGGTGTAGCTTGGAAGTTCTCATAATTCCATTTTTGAGTTTCATAGCCTGCCAAAAACTTCATTACCTCCCAAGATGCTTCTACGTTTTTCGCATTCTTCGCCATGACAAATGGGTCCATCGCTACCCATCCTTGACCTTTAGGTCCAAGGTTTAATACTGGAACAAAGCGATTTAATAATTCTTGGTCTTTATTAGCACGATATTCACCCATTGTTGCACCACCGGAGTGGTCAAGAGCAATAGCAATATTATTTGTTTCAATACCAAAGTTTTCAGCACCTTGGCCGTTTACAAACTCAACTGGTGGATATTTCGCTGCTGCCTTAATCCATTCCAAAACTTTAACCATTTCCGGTTCATTTAATTTCCATTCAATATTTTTAAGATCATCCAAAGCACCTACAGCTCCAACAGCTCCATAAGCATGGGTCAAGGCAACGAACGTTGAAGCATTAAGTGCATTTCCGCTCCACCATAATCCATAGTTATCTTCACCTGTAACAGGATTTTTACCTGTCATTTGTTTTGCTTTATCCAATATTTCTTCAGGTGTTGGATTCTCGGATAATGGCTCAACTCCCCAGTCTTCAAACATCTTTTTGTCATAAATGGTTACCCTTTTTCCTAAGATAGCAGGAAGTCCAAAGCGGGTGTTTCCATCATAAGCAACAGTACTGTAGGAGTTTTCCCAAATTCCCTTCAAATACATATCTCCATTAAACCCGGTGTCATTTGTCAATAAATCATCGATGCTTCTTAATAATCCTTGCTCCATCCATTGGGCAGCAAAGGCCCCACCAGAATAAATTAAATCTACATCATCCGATTGCAGCATGGCAGTTTGTTTCGCTTGTGCATTTTCCCATGGAACCTGATAAACTTCCAATTTAATATTTGGGTATCTAGGATAAAATTCTTCTTTTAAAAATGTTTCAAATCCAATATTGTCTATTCCTGTAATCGCATCAATTCCATCCTCGAGCTGCCATCCAGCTAAAGAAACCCGAACTGTTGCCTCCATATCCGAAACTACTTCAATATCACTTTTCTTATTATTATTTTTACTGCCCCCACCGGAAGAAGAAGAACACGCCGCTAATGTAAAAACTAAAAGCAAACCACTAAACACTGCTAAAAATTTCTTCATTGTTTGCCCCCTTAAAGGATTTTATAACGTAAGAAAAACAAAATAGATTATATTATTACAAAGCAGCACCACCTCCTAAAAGGTAATCAATCGACCAAAGAAAAAATTTTTACTGTTTAATACCGGATAGGGCGATACTCTCGACAATATAACGCTGTAGGAATAAATATAAAGTGATAACTGGAATTAAGCTGACGGTAGTTGCTGCCATGATGATGGAAGGAAGTGGCTGGCTCTTATTATATGTAAACATCGCCAAACCAAGTTGAATGGTATATTTATCTGGTGTTTTCAAGGCCAATAACGGCCATAGTAAGTCATTCCATACACCTAAAAACTGAAGAATTGTCATCGTTGCAATAATGGGGATACATAGCGGAAAATATACTTTGAAAAAAACCTTAAATTCTCCAGCTCCATCAATGATTGCTGCCTCCCTAAGTGTAGAGGGGAGCTGATCAATAAAAGATTTTGCCAAGAAAGTTCCAAAAGCATAGTTAAGTGCAGGTAAATAGAACGCCCAATACGTATCTAGTAGTTTTATTTTTGCAAAAAGCAAGTACTGAGGGATCATCGTCATTTCAAACGGAATCATCATCGTACTTAAAGCCAAAACTAGTACAATCATCGATCCTTTAAATCTTAATTTGGAAATAGCATACCCCGACAACAGTGCCGACATCATGCTCACAAATATGACGCCTATTGAAATAATCATAGAGTTAATCATATATCTAAGCATCGGGATGTTTTTGAAAGCGAGTTCATAAGTTCGCGTAGAAAAATCCTTCGGCCAAAACCTTGGCGGAAATGGAATATTAAGCCTTGCAGCCCAATCAAAACTTGTTAGCAGCATCCAAACAAAGGGAATAATCATAATTAAAGAACCTACCAATAAGACAAGTAAAAGGGATAAGCTTCCTAAAAGTCTAGATTTTTGCAATGATTTCCCTTGAAATACATTTGGTTCTTTTGTTTTTAAATTTGAGAGGTCGAGCGGGTTGCTCATTTATATCCACACCCTTCTAATCAAGATTGCTTTTCCTATTTGATAGCAACATAAGAACTGTCAAAATAAGGATAATCATGAACAAGATATACGAAGCAGCAGTTGCTATACCCATTTGACTTGCGAGGAATGCATTTCTATAAATATATAAAACGACTGTCATTAATGAACCAGCTGGGTTTCCTGCCGTTCCTCCAATTAGCCAAACATCCGTAAAACGCTTCATTGCACTGATTGTACTAATGATGACCATAAATAAGATGATTGGTTTCAAATAAGGAACTGTTATGTAAAGCCACTTCTTAAACCAATTGGCCCCGTCAACCTCCGCCGCTTCATACAAGTCTCTAGGCACGCTCGTCAATGCTGCGATGAAAATAATCGTATTATATCCTAGCATTCCCCATAAGGTCATTAAGACAATACTGAACCTTGAAAAGCTTGGATTAGTAAACCAGCCAATAGGATCCATTCCTGCGAAACTTAATACGAAGTTTAAAAGTCCTTCCTTACCCGGATTAAATAAGAACTGAAAGAGAATACTAGTCGCAACAAGTGAAACGACGTTGGGGAGAAAATAAACTCCCTTAAAAAAATTTCTCCACTGAAGCCATGGAATATTATGAATAAATGTAGCGAGAATAAAAGAAAAAGCGGTCCCTAATATTACTGCCAAGATACCCATGTAAACTGTATTGTATAGTGACTTCCAAAAGATTGAATCCGATAATACAAACTTGTAATTTGATAGTCCTATCCATTCGCCGCCAAATGAAGAAGCTGACTTTTGAAAACTTAATACGAGAGCCCCGATCATGGGATAGATAGCAAATGCTAATACACCGATCACTAACGGTGCTGAAAACAAATAACCCGCCCAATCAGTTGATGTGAATTTCTTCCTTTTGCGAGATTTAATCGCCATACTTTTATTCATGGATAGATCGGCTTTCCTTTCCATTATTTCACCCCTTTTTTCAAAGTCGTATTGTCAAAACATCTATAGTAAAAAGTTAATAATTCCTTGATATAAAAGGGTTTATAAGCAAAAAACTTGCCACCCCCATAATTTTAGGATAAAAGTGAGGTTACCACACACACACCAAAATCC
>NZ_JANJGU010000027.1 GCF_024626525.1 Lederbergia panacisoli | reverse complement strand
TATTGGCATGCACACTAATTATATAGAAGGTTTAGGTTGGTAAATAGTTTGGCAAACGGTGGTAAGTTTCTTGTCATTCGGTGGTAAATAATATGGCAGAGGTGGTAAATTCAAGTGGCAGTAATCACTAACCGCCCTATTGCATCCCCCCTTTAAAAAACGAAATTTTCTTACCTTTCTATATTATTGCACACTTATGACTATTTATCTATAATTCTACAAATTTCTTCTATAAATCCGACATTTATTTAAAATAATACCTTTAAAAGGAAGAAAATTAGTAATAAAGATGTGATTGAGTAGATAGTACAAAAGGGCTACGTTCCAGATTCTTTTCTTTTATTTTTCGTCTGTAAAATCTGCGTCGCGTGTTATGTAACCGTCAAGTAGAATTTAACAGTTTTTTATAAATACGACTATTTATGGAAAACTGTTGATTCTAGTTTAACGTTTACAGGCTAATTAATATAAAGCAAAACAGATTGAACAATGTATTGATATATGTACAAAAAAATAAGATTTTTTAAATTCATTTATGTTTTTTCAAAAGATAGAAAAACTCACAAAGAACGCATTATATACGTTAATTCTATTTTTTGTTGTATTAATTGAATAGATTTTTAGTTGAAGTAAATTCATGATCTTAGTTAAATAGAAGGATTTCCCCTCTTTATGTCGAAGATTAGGACTAAAGGAGGGGAATGTTCTTGAAAATAGAAAAAGGCATTAAAAGTTATGTTGATCAATTAACAGAAGAAGAAGCGAAAAAACAACTTGAACTTCTTCTACTTAATTACAACAAAATTGGAAAAGAAAATTACAGCAGGTATGATTGTATGGAGTATTACGGAGCATTTTACCGTGATATAGTCATTAGAGATGTATTGTGAAACCATCTCTTCTAAAGTTGCTTTTTTATATTAGTAAGCAAGGGATTCAAGCGCAATTTGAGCAAAGAGCGCCACAGTGAGTATTGCGGCCAGAATGAGCCACCTTTGCGGAGTTTTGAGCCACTGTTTGCGGACAATAGAGCCAGCTAGTGCGGATAAAAGAGCCACTATTAGTAAGGGTAAATGCTACTCTACTGCCAAATATAGAGTAAATTCGCTAGTCCGCCACCATTGACTTAACTTTTGTCCGTGTGGTGGATTTATCGCAAGTGTGGCAGAAATAATGCCTAATAGGCACACCTGCTCAAACATGATAACACGGACAAATCGCTTCTAAGCATCCGCTGGTGGGGCCCCGCCCCCTTCCAACGGATACTAAGAATCGGACGTTACAGTCAATGGCAAGCAGCTACGCTTTGGCTCTGAGTTCCGCAAATGGTGGCTCTTTTATCCGCAATGAATGGATCAAAACTCCGCAGTCGTGGCTCAATTCATCTGCAATAATCAGAATACTACTTACACAAGATTTTACGCAGATCCTTTATACGTTTCCTCTTGCCAAATACAGATTAGATGCGGGGTTATTTTCCTTTTGAGTATGTAATGTAACTAGAACAATGGTAAGTTTTTGTTGCGGCATATGAAAAGCACCTCCATTTAAATTGATATCTTTAATACCACTGGAGGTGCAGATCTATTTATATGCGTTCTTTGAATACGGGCTTACAAAACACAATCTTACAAACACCATTTGTAAAAACAGGTTAATAATTTATTGCTTAACTAATCTATTAACTTTTTTTCTTACTTTACGTAACACTTTACTTAAATAAGAAGGTGCAACCGTTTTATTATAATCCTCAATTATATAATCCATATGATTTATGAAAGCTTTAAAATCTTTTTGTTTTTCCGCAATTTTGTAAGCTTTAAAGCTTTCTTGTGATAATACAGCTCTCTTTGCATATATCTTTTTTCTTTTGTTACTATGTTTGTCACTTGGTAAAACTCTCTTTTTTGGTCTCCATTCGTTATTTTTATCTTTCAGATATAAACGATAAGATAACCCATCTCTTCTATGTCGAAAACCACCAGCTTGCGATTCAAAGACCTTTTCCGGACTAATCTCCTCAATATGAACTTTATCTTCCTTACTTTCTTCAAATATCTTTTGTATAACTGGATTTCTTACTACTATTACATTGGTACCCTTACTATCTATTGAATATTCAGGCAACCATGCATCACCCAATGTCACATCTGCAGTTTCTGCTAATACGTCATCACAAAATTCACAAGCATTATATTTGAAAAGACCATGTCCCCAATTTGTTGTATATAACTCCCTCGAAGGTGCACCTAAAACTACATCTTTTCCATTTTTCTCACCTTCTACTTCAACACCATAATCGTATGCAAGCCTACCCTCTAGTTTCTTTCTAAAATCAATACTTTTTAGTTTTTCAGGTTCTATTCCTAGTTCCCAACCTATTGATTTTGCGAACATGTCGCTCTTTAAGTGACCACAAACCAGTCCAATGAAATATTTAATTCGTTCTTTGACTTCCTTATCTTGATCAGCTAATAATCTAATAGATTTAATAAAGCAAGGTATTCCAACTATTGCATATTTACCTTTATTTTCTTTTACCAATTTAATTACCTGAGACATTTCTATAGGGTAATATCTAGATTTGGCGCCATTATATAGCTCACTTTCACTATGGGAAATTTGGTATTTAAATAAAACTTGATTACTATTATTTACAGACTTCACGTGAATAACTGCATCGACTAATTTTTTGTTGAGTAGCTGGGCAGATATCCAATTAGCCATTCCCCCAGAGCTACCCTTCTCTCTATATTCTCCTTCCTTTACATGTCCAACATAATTTTTTATATAATACCCTGTATACTTATTAAAACTAGTTTTTTCGTTATGTCCAAATAATTCCTTTCCAATCTCGGTCTCATTTTTACTATCACTGGAAAAAGGACATACCGTTAACGCATTTACTTCCAAATCTCTTTGTTGCATATTTTCGTTTAAAAATGGCCTATATTTACCGAATTGGTCTAACTTCATTGTAAGTGGGGAGTCCTTTAGACTAGCACAAACTCCACATCCAATACAAAAGTCATTCTCAACTACAGTATTCATTAATTCAATAATTCTTTCGCCCATAATACACACCCTTTATTAAGTATTATTACCGAATTCAAATTTAATCCAAACCCATCCATAACTGCTTAATAACCTTATTCCAAAATATCTTTTAACTTATCATAAAAGTTTTGGTTAAAGTAAGGTTCCAATTTATATTCATATTCCATACTGTATATTTTTTCCACGTAACTTTTTACATCTTTTATATCCTTCACGTGAAACACATAGTCTCTAAATTCTTGTGGAAACCACTTAACTCCTGAACTTAATTTATGGTCGGTAGACGATAAAACTATAACAGGAGTATTTGTAATTAATGAGAAGATAGTACCATGATATCGATCAGTAATTATAACCTTATACTTTGAATACTCTTCCAGTATTGAATTTATTGTAGCTTCTCTGTTATTACTTATATATTTTGCATCCTTATTTATAGTAGTGTCGGTTATTTCAGTTTTATCGAGGTGTCCCAAGTGACTAACTAAATCAGAAACTTCTGATTTAGAATATAGAGCCTCCTTGTCATTTCTCATACATAATAAAATTCCATTTCTCTCATTAAAATACTGTTTAGTTCCAATTAATGTTGTAACAACATCAGGGAATTTTATTAAATTACAATTAGAAAAAATCCTTTTAGCTGTATCATATGAAATATCATCTCTACACATAAAAGTTAAATTAGGATGACTATTATAAATCTGAATAGCTTTCTTTTCTTCTTCTGGGTCCTTATAGTAAATAGTTTGTGGTAAAACAACAATATGTTGATCTATAAATTGCTTGACTGTTTCACGTTGCATATTTTCTTCAAGCATATATAAATCAGTTGTATGGTACCCACTGTGTAAAAATAGTTTATCATTACTTTTGATATGTCTTTTAATTAATTTCATAGCTTTATAATTATTACCCGATATTGCTTTTGTATCAAAACAATAAACACTGTGATCCTTGTAATTCCTATTAACCCATTTAATAATACAATAAGTTTGAGCTTGGTCACCCATATTACTATGATATGGTGCTCCAAACACAAAACACTTTTTGCCATTATCTTTAATAAGATTATTTTCTAATTTCTTATAAAAAACCTTATTATCTATATATTTCCTCACTCTATTCCAAACTTTTTTCTTCATCATTATTACTCCTTAAATTTATATTTCCAAGAGAGATACCTTCCCATACGTTAAGATAAGCCCCCGGAATAATCCATTCTAGTTAAACTACTATAACTTTCTCTTAAATCTATTTTTAAAAGTGTTTTTAACCTTTTTTAGTATTGCCGTTCTCTCATTTTTATTAAATATAATGAAAGCATTTATAATTAACGCTAATAGAGTACTAGCTACAGCTATTCCAAATAGTTCAAACCAATTATCTACTTGTATGTTTACTTTAAAGATCCAGCAAATCGCCATCATTACTAAAGAGCACACACTTCCTCTTAATATTGCTTTATAAAAGGAATTCCACTTTACATCAAGACATTTAGCTGCATAAAGGGGAGTGAAAATTAAATTTCTCAAGGTTCCTACTATTAATGCAGTTAAAGGTATCGCAATAATTCCCAAAGATGTAGTTTTCAAAAGAACAACCACTATAATTAAGTTTAGGACACCTGTTATTAGCAAAACTAACGATGGAACTTTTAATTTGTTTGTGACTGTATAGACATTAAAAATTGTATTAATACTCCCAGTTATTATCATAGGTATTAAGGTTAAATTGGATAACAAATATAATGAATTACTATTTTCGTTTGGAACCCATAACGAAAAGAATGTATCACCGAAAATAATTAAGAATGATATTGGTATTGTATTAATAAGGCTCATCACCTTTATTGAATTATTAATACTTATCAACAACTCTTTCCATTTCTTTTGGGCATACAAAATTGTAAACTCTGGAACAAAAACGTTAACCAATTTAGAAACAAATGATTGAATAAAAATAGGCAATATCTTTACTATTGCTAGATGCCCACCAGCTAATGGACCTAAAAATATGTTGGCAATGAGTAGATCCAGACTTGTTAGGAGTATAACGCTCAGTTGGTTAATTGAATTCCACACTCCTGAAGATATTAACTCCTTTACAGCTTTGAAATTAAACTTTAATAAATTCATTTTGATATTAGGAAGTAACTTATTAGTATAGTATATATTCGTTATAATTTTATAAAGGGTTGCTAAAGTTGTAGTAACTGTAATGAAATAAATCTTAGGACTAAAGACAATAAAAAGTCCTATTAAGACTGATACTCTTATAATGCTCCCTTCGATACTTCTTGCCTCTCGTAGGTCTAGCCTATTTCTAGAAAACGTTGCTACTGCAAATACATTTCCAATTAGGGCAATTACCATATTAAGAAAAGCAAACCCGAAAGTAAGCTGCACATCAAGTAATATTGTACTAGGTATATTTAAAAGATTACTTAAGTTTAAAATTGCTAGAACTGAAGGTATTATTAAAACTATTGATATTATTGTGTTCGCAACTAATACCGAATTAAAGTATGAATTAGCTTTTTCATTATTATTCGAATTAATCTCTATGGAAATAAACCTACTTGCCATAGAGTTTAAGGCTGTTGTAAGTATAGTAACATAGTTAACAAAGTTACTTGCTAACGGCACAAAGCCGTAAGCTCCACTACCAACCTTGTTGATTAAATATGGCGTTAAAAAAAAAGCTGTTCCTGCATTTATTATAAAACTTATTATGTTTGCTACCATATTTATTAACAATTGCCTATTTCTCATATATTATATCTCCCTGGTTTTATCTCTGATAGCAAATAAAATTTTTCAATGAAGTAAAAAAGCAATGATTATAGTGTCACATTATAAGAAATTGGCGAGTCTAAAGACATAAAAAATAAGTGAATATTTAATCCACCCTTACCATAAAAAAACTAAATTATATACATGAACTATCCAAACTGTTCCAGAATCAATGCTCTTTTTTTCAATTATCTAAAAGGGGGGTTCATGGACGTTTTAAAGATGCTTTACCGTTATCTCTATTATCTAATAGCTTACATATAAAACTTATTACAGCTTTTGGGTTATACTTAAATAGATAAAGTAAAATTCTCCTTTTCCCTTTTAACCTACAACCCTTAATTGAATAATAAAAATCTCGTTTATAATAGTTTATAAGATAATCAAAGAGTTCTCTTTTATTATCTAAATTAGAATTTAACGTTTTTCTCATTAAATTTCTTAGATTGCTTTCTTGTTTTAAAACAGCTTTTAACTTTAAATCAAATAGTTTTTTTTTCGAGTAAAACTCTATTTGATTTGAATATGCTTCTAATATATTAAGACGTTTAGGATTAAAATTTTCCCCCATAATACTATTACCCCTCTGTAAATAATAATACAATCCTTTAGGAGTGATAGCCACCTTCTTTGAAGAGAACAGCAGTTTATACATTGTGAATTCATCTTCGTGTATTTTCCCTTTTGGAAACCTAATATCAGCAAAGAGTTCTTTTTTATATAATTTATTCCACGCAACTACTGTAGGAACATAATTATTATTATAAAGATTATTTAATGCTTCAATATTATTTAGAACAATAGCATCTTTATTAATGTCGTCATTGTTCGTGTCATTATTATATTTAGTTTCGTTTCTCTCATACACCTTTATAAATTGGCATTGAGTTATATCAGCGTTATTTTCAACCATTAAATTAATCAAAGCTTCATAATACTCTTTATGAATATAATCATCAGAGTCTATAAAATTTATATATTTTCCAGTTGCAGCATTTAAGCCTTCATTCCTAGCGTCAGACAATCCTCCGTTTTTTTTGTGAATTACCTGTATTCGTTTATCCACCAACTCATAATGGTTACATATCTCCCCACATTTATCCGTGGATCCATCATTCACTAGTATTATTTCAAGATTGGTATATGTTTGATTAATTATACTTTCTATACACTTAGGTAAATACTCCTCTACGTTATACACTGGAACAATAACACTTATTTTATCATCCATAACATCGACCCCAGTAAAATTTACTTGTATTAATAAAATATATCAAAATTACTGCTAAACAATTAAACTCAACTTGTATTTATATTGTTCTGGCTACTCTTATAAATTTGTTTAATAAATTTATATGTTTTATGAATAAACATTGAAATAATGAAACACCCTAAATATTGATTTTTCCTGATAAGTTGCCATTGAAATCTATATGTTAACCTTAACTTATCTCCTTCTTTTGTATTTAGTAATTTTAGTATTTCCTTATCCTTAATAATTTTAAAAAACTCTATATATTTACTTTTTAATGTCTTAAGATTAGGTGCATTATAAATTAGATTCATTTTCCCAAAAATTGAGTGGATTATTCTATCATCTAGTATACGGTTATATTTATCTGTATTTATACCCCATTGTTTTAGAAGTTTACGGAGTGAATTCAAAAATAACATTGTTGAATACATATATCTGTAATCATATTTATTAACTGCAGATGTGTTATCTCTGACATAATTGTAAAGTGGAATGTCTATAAATATTCCACTTTCTATATACGTTAAGAACTCCATACTAAATAGTGCATCTTCAGCACAAATCATATCTTCTCTAAAATAAAGTTCATGGTTCTTAATAATAGTTGATTTGTGAAGCTTGTTCCAGCATGGAGCCAACTTTGAACTTTTGACACAAAAGTCATACAAATCCATTTTTGAATTTTTATCTATCTTAAAACCATTTATTAGAAAGCTTTCATTTTTGACAACCTTAGTATTATAAACATTATTATAGTTAAATATAATTGTGTCGTATTTCTTTATAAGGTAAATTTCATGTAATCTTTCTATTGAATCCAGTTCAATGCTGTCATCCGAGTCCACAAAAAGGATGTACTCACCTAAAGCTTCTTTAATTCCCATATTTCTTGCGGAACTTACCCCACCATTTATTTTTGTAATAACTTTGACACGTAAATCTTTATTTTCGTACTCTTGTGCTATTTTTTCACTATTATCTGTTGACCCATCATTAATGATAATAATCTCAATATCTTTGTATGTTTGGTTAATTAATGAATCTATGCAATACCCCAATGATTTTTCCGAATTATAAACTGGAATAATCACACTAACAAATGGAAACATATGAATACCCCTATCAGATAAAATAATAAAAGAAGAATTAATTAGTAGCAGTATTAAGGTATTTAATCTAAAAGAAATTTATTAAAAATTATAATGACTATTTTAGTGCACTAGGAATTAATCCGTAGCTACCATAATATTCGTCCATATTGTTAATTATTTGATTTAAATAAGGTGAAAAATGAACTTGAATTTCCTTAAAAAGGTCATCATTATTTCTTAGTTCACAGAATTGTTTATAGTAATTTATATATATTTGACCTGTAATAAGATCATGTTCTTTTCTAGCTCCAAGAATATCTCTAAATATGCCCAAATGTAACCCGTGATGAGGTCTAAATGAATAACTATAATAATCACTACTATCATTTATCGCCCCATTAAGAAGTTCTTTAGGCACTCCAATTCCTGATTTTACAATAAGCTCATAAAGAAAGAATTCATTATTAAACATTACTTGATTCCATTCAGTTGAGTTTTTATTCGCTAAATCTCCAAGAGATGTTTGAAGCTTAGGAATTACAGGTGCTATTTTAGCATAATACTCTGTAGTCTTAATAAAATGCAGTCCAGTAAGTCTTTTTATTTCACTTCTTGAATCTCTGTAATATTTTAGAGTTTCCTTTATACCAAACTTCACCAAAGCTCGTGCTATAAACTTGATATTTTGACTTTTATTCAACTTCCTTGTTCTTACGCAGTTACTATAGGGTAAATTAAGAAATTCACAATGCTTTATATGTTGTTCATAAAGACCAGGGTTTTCTCTACAAATAAAAATATCTATATCGCCAATATATATCGAATCAAACTCTAAAAATATTTCATCGTGCATTAACCAGCGGAAACAGCGGGAAACTTGCTCTATACTTTTAAGCTCAGGTGAAATTTTAAGTTTCGTATGGAAGTTTTCCACCACTTCAAAGTCTCCTAATTTATTCAATAATGCCAATTGCTCTTTTACATTTGAAAGGAGTTTATTATCAACATAAATCCTAATATAATAATCAGGATAACTTTTCAAGATTGAATATATATATATAGGTATAAAACTTTGGTATTTTTCACCATATACATAGGTAGCTATGCAAATTTTTTTCATAAATTATTCACTCATCCTTAATACTGATTAAAATTATATAAGTAAAATAAAATAAACTATCTCTCAGTTATTCCCATACTCTTTATTATCCTGACATATGCAAAACATAGTGTAATAACTATATGTGTAAATTTATCATAATAATTAATTGCACCGATATCAGCAACAAGTATACTTATTAGTAAAATAATTAAAGCTTGTGCAGTAAAATCTCTTTTTAATGCAGGTTTAAGTAAGTGTTTTAGGTTATAAATAAATAGTGAGTAATATAATAAGAAACCAATAATACCGTTATTAACAAGTATTTCAATATAATTATTATGTGCGTATGAAAAATTATATCCTGTTAACCTTTGAAAATAATATCCGTAATTTGAAATGCCATATCCCACAATGGGATTATTTTTAAATAATTCTAATCCACCTTCAATCATGACTTGCCTATAAAAAGTAGATTTGTCTATAGTGGAACTATCACCGAATGTGTAAATCCAAAACTCAGTTATTCTAGAAGTAACGATATTAAACGCCGGTATATAAAACGCTATATATCCAACACCTATAATTAAAAATAAGCCTATCAATTGTTTTCCAAATTTCTTTCCTTCAGAATTAAAATAATTTATTAATAAAACTCCCACTATGATTATAAGAAATGCCTTTTTTGAACCCGACATCATAGAAAAGAATATTGGAATAAAAGCTAGGAGAATATACATTCTTTTCTTATATATATATGCATAAAAAATACACAACACAGCAGTAACTGCTGCGTAGAATCCAAATACATTCTCTTGACTTATTTCTCCACCTAGTCTTACACCCTTAGTTATAGCTATAAGTATCCCTTGAGGCCCTGTCATTAAAAATGCAACAAAACACATTAATACACCACCATAAATAATATATTTAATAGCAGTATCAACATGTTTTTTTGTATATAAAATTTCATAAATTAGAACATTCATAATAAATAAATTAATTAATGTTAATGAACGTTTTAAACCACTATTGAAATCGGCTGCCCATAATAATGATCCACAGAACCATAGTAGAATAAAGAAAAACGATATATAAAATGGAGTTATTTTAATTTCTTTTTTCAACAAATATAAGAAAGTGAAAAAAGCAAGTACAATAAAAAGAAGTTTTGAAAAATTATATAAAAGTGGATGATCTGATATGGAAAATACAGTTAAAAGATAGAGTAGGAATAATTTAAAAGATAGTAAGTGTAGCTTACTTACTCTTATTGTGAGATTTATTTTATCTAGCATCTTAAAATCCCCTTTTTATATTTCCAATTTAATATACTTTATTCAACTTGATAAAATGTTAGATTTGGAATAGGGTAAGAAAAATCATTCTTTAATTCAACCATAAGAATGAAATTTTCCGTTAAACAAAATGGTTTCAATTAATATCTAACTTTGTTAAGTGAATATTATTTTTATCATATTATTCTATTAATTTTGTTGTAAAAATGTTTAACATCAAATTCGCAAGCTCTTTCTCGACCTACTTTTTTATAATTTTTCCTCATGCCCTCATTCGAGAGCAATACTGTCATAGCTTCAACTAATAGTTTACCCTTTTCAGATATTCTATTTATTGAATAACTTACTTCTTCCTCTAAGGCTGGAACTAATACTCCATATTTCTCAAAATTGATTTCCCAAATTTCTTGTTCTATATTTTCTTTCCCTAGTATTTCTGCTGGACCAACTTTACAATCTGTTGATAACACTGGAGCACCACAAAGCATTGCTTCAACAAGTGAATTTGGAAAGCCTTCGTGCAAAGAACTAGATACATATAAATCACACTTTGATATATATTTAAAGGGGTTTTCCTGGTATCCTAAAAATAGTACGTCCTCCGAGTACGATGATTCTGTAACCATCTGCTTAATTTGCTCTTCCATTTCACCACGATGACCAATTATAATCAACCCTGCATCTGGCAATGTTTTTTTTAATTTACAAAATGCTTGAACTAGATGCCAAAACCCTTTATCTTTTTTAAAAGTACCCACAGAACATATTGTTCTATGTTTATCAATAAATTTTTGAACATCGTCCTCAATAGCTTGTAAACTTAATTTTTTTATTGTGTCTGACTCATATGGATTTTCTAAAACCTGTATTTTGTCTTCGTTAATCTCAAATTTTTTTAAGAACTCATTTTTCATTCTTTGTGTTTGTACTAACATTAGATCTGATTTCTTCAATAATTTATAATATCTATTACTATTTTTCACGAAATCCCTGTATCCTCTACATGATAATACTTTTTTTGCTCGACCATTTGAGTCAGCATTTACAACATTAGCTGCATGTAAAAAACTAATAACTGTGTCCAATTTTAATTTCCTTTTATAGTATGATAATTTGACAATCCTTATAATTCTATTTAGTATTTTTATTAAAATATTTCCTTTAGCTTTACTGTTCAAGTCAATAAGGGTTCCGCTATATTTATAGCTAATCTTATTAGAGTCAAATAGAAAAAAATAAACCTCGTATTCATTACTTAATAGATTAGATATTATTGAAATAACACGTTCGGCACCACCTGATTGTAAATCTGGCACAAGAAGCCCAATTTTCTTCTTAGCCATTATCGCTCAATCCCCTTCTATGTCCAACATAAAATAAAACTATTTGAACTTTAATATTCCACTTCTAAAAATAAAAGTATATTTTTACTATTACCTTGATACTACTTTAATTTATTTATAAGATTTTCCATTGCGTAATCAGCGGTGTACTTTTTAGCTTCATTCAAAGATTCCTTCTTCATAGATTCAACTACTTTAGGGTTATTTAATAAGTAATCTAATTTACTATAAAAATCATTATTATCTCCAAACTCATATGTTATTCCAGTAACACCATCTTTAATGATATCATCGTAAGATTCCCACCTAGAAGCAACTACTGGAACCCCCGCTAATAATCCATCAATTATAGTTCCAGGAAAGCCCTCGGTGTAATACTTAGTCGGAAATAATAAAAGGTAATACTTACTTAACACGTTTATTATCTCATTATAATTTATAGATCCTTTGTAAGAAATACAATCGGTATGTTCATGAATTACACTATAGAATCTTTCTTCATATTCATTTTCAATTGGTCCGTATATATCTAAAATAACCTTAACCCTACCACTACTTTTATTGATTCTTTTAACTATTTCAATTGCATCCTCTACTCCCTTTTCTTGGTTAACTCTTGAGACCATACAAACTTTAGAAGGTATGCTTAACTCAGTAATTAATTTGTTATGCTTTAAAGGTTCATCTAACTTAAAATTAGGTAAAATAAATATATTCTTACTAATACTCATATCTTTTAGCTTTTTACGTAAAGTATTTGTTTGGACATATACATAGTCAATTTTTCTGGAAAAATTCAAAAGAAACTTATTTTTTTTAAGGTCATCTGCCAACCATCCACCAACTACAATGTAATGTAACCTTTTATTAAATAAAAATTTTAAAATAATAAACAAAGGAATAAAAATACGTATTCCATTATGAGCGGGCAAGATAATAATGTTCTTACATAAAATCGAAATTTTAATACAATTCCATAACAATTTCAATCTATTTTTTTTCCAACCATCTGTATCGATACATAAGACCTCTTCTTCCCCAAATCTCCTTATTAAATCTTCAGACACAATTCTCGTTCTTATAGTTTGTCCACCTTTAGCCTCTTTATTAAATGAAAAATTACCTACAATACCTATTTTCGGCATAACTTTCCCCTTTACTCCTTCTGAAAATCAATGAATTGATAAAGTTAATCTTTACATGTACCAAATAAGTATTAAAAATTAGTCTGTATTATCCTATGGTCATACTTGTTTGGCTTGCTCATAATTTTAAAATATAAAAAGGTGGAATTGATGGGGTAGCAAAATAAAATCTAAAGGATTGAAATTTAGTTGCGCTATTACATTTTTAATTCAATCATTCTAATGTATTAGCACAACTTCATCAAATTTTTAAGCCTTTTTCACAATAAAAAAAGTTTAAAGTCTCCAATATAAATAGTTCATTTTTTCTGCTGATTTCCGGTCAAACATTCCTTTAATATCAATTAAAACAGGTTTATGATTCCAATACATCTTTCTTATTTCGTCTAAACCTATTGTTTTGAACTCTTCATGTGGTACTGCAAAAATTAAAGCGTCCATATCTTTAATTTCTTCAATATTACATGGGTTAATTCGATATTCTCTCCACAAATCCTCTTTGTCAGCCAGAGGATCAACCACTTTCACCTCAATTCCATACTCTTCCAACTCATTTATAATATCAACTACTTTTGTATTTCTTACATCTGGGCAGTTTTCTTTAAAAGTTACCCCGAAAATTGCAACTTTTGCTCCTTTTATTTGCTTATCAGCTTTTATAAGGTTTTTCACAGTATTCTCAGCAACATATTTACCCATGTCATCATTTATCTTTCGGCCCGATAAAATAATTTGAGAATGATAACCTATTTCCTCCGCTTTATAAGTAAGATAATATGGATCGACCCCAATACAGTGACCACCAACTAGGCCAGGAGAGAAGTTAAGAAAATTCCACTTCGTTCCTGCTGCTTCTAATACAGCCTTTGTATCTATTCCCATTTTGTTAAAAATAA
The DNA here is from genome assembly GCF_024626525.1 of Lederbergia panacisoli. Taxonomy (GTDB): domain Bacteria; phylum Bacillota; class Bacilli; order Bacillales; family Bacillaceae_C; genus Lederbergia; species Lederbergia panacisoli. The sequence goes on along the minus strand of NZ_JANJGU010000027.1, from coordinate 13,658 downwards.
TTGAAAGTTCATTCATAAAAGCAATATTAATATCACGTTGTGAATTCTCTATTACTTTTGCAGCCTCCGCTACTCTAATACTCTCCGCTCTATGGACACCAGCATCAATTATTAATTCATAGATACTAGCTATATCGTTAAGCGATTCCTCATCCATACCTGAAACAACTTTTACAATTGATTCAAGTCTATGGACTTTGTCCCCAGGATTAATTCTTTCTGGAGAATAACCAACTTTAAAGTCAACACCGCATTTTAAACCAGATTCTTTTTCTAAAATAGGTACGCATATATCTTCTGTTACACCAGGAAATACAGTTGATTCAAATACTACGATTGATCCTTTAGTAAGATTTCTACCTACTGTTCTACTTGCCCCTTTTACAGGTCCTAAATCCGGGGTTTTATCTGTATTGATGGGAGTTGGAACAGCAACAATATGAAATTTACAATCTCTCAAGAACTTTTCTTCGAATGTAAATTCTACTGTAGTTTCTTTTATTGCCTCATTTCCTACTTCTTTTGTTACATCAATTCCACTTTGGTATTGCTGTATTTTTCCCCTTGAAATATCAAATCCTACTACATCGGCAACCTTTGCGAAAGATACAGCTAAAGGCATACCGACATATCCAAGACCAATAACACATATTTTTTCATTTCTATCTTTAATAGCTTCATATAAACTCATTAATTTTCGCCTCTCAATTCAATTAGTTAGTAATTTAGTTATTTAGATATATTCCTTATACCATTGTAAAGCCTCTACAAATCCCTCTGTAAAACTCCAACTCGGGGCATACCCAATATAATTTTCAGTGTTATGTCTACTCGCTAAGCTGTGTTTTATATCCCCAGGACGAGGATCTAGATATTTAGGTTCCAGTTCAACCTCCAGTAATTCACACATTAATTTATACATTTGATTAACAGTGAATCGTTCTCCAAATGCTATATTAAAGGCTTTTCCACATGCTTCTTTTGGAGCAATGCATGATTTTAGATTTGCCTCTATGACATTTTCTATATATGTGAAATCTCTTGACTGTTCACCATCACCATAGATTTCAACCTGTTGACCACTTCTAATCGCCTTAATAAACTTAGGTATTACAGCTGCATATTGGGAATCTGGATCTTGTCGTCGTCCAAAAACATTAAAATATCTAAGCCCGATACACTCAAGACTATATTGCTGAGTATATAAGCTTCCATATTGTTCATTTACCTTTTTTGTTAATGCATAAGGGGATAATACATTTCCCTCTTCCCCCTCAACTTTAGGTAGTTTAGTTGAATTTCCATAAACAGATGACGATGAAGCATACACAAACCGTTTTACGCCAGCTAGTCTTGCTGCTTCCATCATATTAGCCGTTCCCTTTATATTATTATCTTCATAAATTAATGGTTCTTTCATAGACCTCGGTACTGAACCCAGTGCAGCTTGATGGAGAACATAATCAACACCCTCACATACATTTTTGCATATTTCAAAGTCCCGTATGTCGCCTTCTACGAACTCGAAGTTTTCATAATTTAAAAATTCTTCTACATTTTCCCTTCTCCCGGTTGAAAAATTATCTAATCCACGGACCTCATATCCCAAATTAAGAATTGTCTCAACCAAATTAGAGCCTATAAATCCAGCAGCCCCTGTTACTAAAAAACTAGTTCCTTCTGGAAAAATAGTATTTTCATAGCCCATATTATTATCTCCTATCTATGAAATATATAAATTTTTAATTATTTAATGAAATTTCAATAATCCTGCAAGTCTTCTTAGCTTAAATAGCACACTTTATTAAATTACCTCTTGTCATACTTAGTTATTGCAATATAACCATAATTTCTTTATTGCCGAATAATCTCAATACTCAATTTTTCTAAACCTAAATTTATTAACCATAAATCTAAAACCTTCTTTTATAAAATCCAAAGGTGAAGCCAACAGCATTAAAATCCCACTAAAAATTGCTCGACAATAGTTCTTATTTCTCTTATAAGCAATTACCATCACTGCATAATGCCTGAAACTAATAAACATTTTTTCACGCAAGGAAAACAGATGATAGTACTTTCTTTTAAATCTGAATAGCTCACTTTCTCCCTCAATTTTATTCCTGCCCTGAGAAATACCTCCATCATTATGCCTATACGCAAGCACTTCGCAATCAGCCAAGTATCGAATTTTTAAATTCATTTCAATTGACTTAAGCATTAAATTGAATTCTTGACCCATCTTAGCATCATCAAACCCACCAATCTCCTTTATTTTTTCAGATTTAAACATAAAAGTCGGTGTGCCAGTGAGATGTCTCATTATATGGTATTTTAACAAACTGAGTTTATCGAATTTCTTTAAACTTTGATATTCTCGATATTCTAATACTACTTTATTTTCATTTACCAATTTAAGGTCAGTAAATGACATATCACAGTCGTTATCTACCATAAATTCTAATTGTTTTTTCACCTTCATTGGTAAGTATTCATCATCATCATCTAGAAATGTAATATAATCCCCTGTTGCAGCATAAATTCCGTGGTTTCTAGCTAACGATCCCCCAACATTATTTGAATTCATTAAATAAATTACATCTGGGTCACCGCTATATACTTTCATAAACTCTTGGACCTTTTTTCTAAAATTAGAATTAGGAGGGTTATCATCAATTATGACTATCTCGGTATTCTTATAAGTTTGATTCTTTATTGAATCAATAGCTCGTAAAAGGTACTTTATATCTCGTTTATATGTTGGTATAATAACACTTACCCTTTTATTCACTACATTCATTTAGTTACAGTCTCCTTAGTACTCGCAATTTCCTTTTTAACTCCGGTCCCACCTTCAACAACCCCGTCACTCTTCACTACACTAACGATGGTCCCTAAGAAACACTTTATATCCATCCAAAGGCTAATCTTCTTAACATATTCCCCATCCAACTTGGATTTGACCTCAATCGGAAGTTCATCACGCCCGTTAATCTGTGCCCAGCCAGTTAGCCCTGGTGGAACATCATTCGCTCCATATTTATCACGTTCAATGATCAAGTCATATTGATTCCACAATGCTGGGCGGGGACCAATTATACTCATCTGTCCAACAAAAATATTCCAGATCTGTGGTAGCTCATCAAGTGAAGTCTTTCTCAAAAACTTACCCACCTTTGTGATATACTGTTTCGGGTTATCTAATAAGTGAGTTGGAGTGTCCTTCGGAGTATCTATTCTCATAGTGCGGAACTTTAAAATATTGAAATGTGTTTTGTTCATTCCAACGCGCTTTTGCTTAAAAAGAACTGGACCTCTTGAGTCAAACTTAATAGCAATAATTAGAATTAAATAAATCGGCGATAATACTATAAGTCCAATTAAAGAAAGAATGATATCTAACAATCTTTTAATTTTCATATACATACCTGTAGCACTCCTCGAAAAGTTATTTTAGTAAGTTAGGACTTAACTGGAAATATCTGTATTTCCAACCAACTACTAAACTACTAAATATTATCTAAATGGTAAAGCCACCTCGTAATATCTATTCAATCTATCAATCAATATATAACCCTCACTAAAAACACCTCAAACCCTTATCCCGAAAGGTTTCTAGCGTTCAATCAAAGTACGATACTCGGTTCACATGTACCATTTAATCATTTCTTAACAACCATGGAACTTCGTCCATATCCTCATCCCCCTTGGAGTGCACACTACAAATAACTGCGCCATCCTAATACGTAATCACCCCTTTTCCAACAATTTCTTCCAAAGTACCGTGCAAATTAATTGAATAAATAATCCAAATGATCCTGACCTTCTAATACCAGATTTCATTCATAAGCGTTTCTTAATATTTCCCTACTAGTGTTGCAAGCATCCTCCTTCACACCTTCAATGATTGATATATACGATAGAGGAGCTATGCAGAAGAAAATCCCTAGGATTGTGATGATTACTATAATTTCTATCAGTAAAAATCCAAAAAAGCCCCGTCCATATTGCAGTAATTAATATGGACAGGGCTACTGAGCTCAACTTAACGTTCAATCTTTTCCAACAATCCCTCTAAATAAACAAGTAACTCATTTTTCAATTCAAAATCCTGCAAGGCCACTTCAATCGTCGTCTTAATAAACCCGAACTTCTCCCCAACATCATACCGCTCACCCTCAAAATCATAAGCATACACCTGCTGCAACTCATTCAACATCTGAATCGCATCTGTTAGCTGAATTTCTCCACCTGTACCAACTTCCTGCCTATCCAAAAAAGTAAAAATTTCCGGCGTAAACACATATCTCCCCATAATCGCAAGATTAGAAGGAGCCGTCCCTTGCTCCGGTTTTTCCACAAAACTTCGTACTTCGTACCTTCTACCCTCTTGAACTAAAGGTTCAACAATCCCATACCGATGAGTCTCTTCATCTGGCACTTGCTGTACACCTACAACGGAACATTGCGTTACTTCATACTGCTGAATCAACTGTTTCAAGCATGGTGTTTCAGCCTGAACAATATCATCACCTAATAAAACCGCAAACGGCTCATCACCAATAAACTTCCTTGCACACCAAACAGCATGTCCCAATCCTTTTGGTTCTTTCTGTCTAATATAATGAATATCAACATTCGAAGATTGCCTTACCTTATCCAGCAATTCATACTTTTCTTTTTTCACCAAATTATCTTCCAACTCAAAGTTATTATCAAAATGATCCTCAATTGCCCTTTTTCCTTTACCCGTTACAATAATAATATCCTCAATCCCCGATTCAATTGCTTCCTCAACAATATATTGGATCGTCGGCTTATCGACAATCGGCAACATTTCTTTCGGCATTGCTTTTGTAGCTGGTAAAAATCTAGTACCAAGTCCCGCTGCCGGGATGATAGCTTTTTTAACAGTTTTCAATGAACACCCTCCAGGTCTAAATTATTCAGCAATCTGAAGTCTTCTTACTTCTTTATTATTTGCTACAGATACAATTGTTTCTTTTATTTCATCAATCGGCATATCTATTAAGCTATTAATCAGATGGAATAATTCCTGTTTCCCAAGCGGCTCCGCTTTTCCAATATGAATTTTCGGAAAAACTTGCTTCTTCTGCACTTCATTTTCATTCAATAATTCCTCAAACATCTTCTCACCAGGTCGAATTCCACTATACTCAATTCTGATTTCTTCTATTGTATAGCCTGAAAGAGTAATCAAGTTTTTGGCAAGATCTGATATCTTTACAGGATCCCCCATATCAAGCACGAATACTTCCCCGCCGCGTGCTAGTGTTCCTGCTTGGATAACAAGTCTTGAAGCCTCTGGAATCGTCATGAAATATCGCGTCATATCAGGATGTGTCACCGTAACAGGACCACCAGCCTCTATCTGCTTTTTAAATAAAGGAATGACACTCCCTCTACTTCCAAGTACGTTTCCGAACCGAACCGCTACGAATTTCGTATTGCTTTCCTTCGCTAAGTTTTGAATGATCATTTCCGCAATTCGCTTTGTTGCTCCCATCACATTTGGAGGGTTAACTGCTTTATCAGTTGAAACGAGTACAAAACTATGAACGCCAAATGTATCTGCTGCTTCCGCAACATTTTTCGTTCCAAATATATTATTCTTCACAGCTTCTCTTGGATTATATTCCATTAATGGAACATGTTTATGAGCTGCTGCATGATAGACGACATCAGGTAGATAAGCTTCCATCGCCTCAAAAATACGTGTACGATCTTGTACATCCGCGATGACTGGGATAATTTCAATCTCTTTCCATTGCCCACGTAATTCCATGTCTACATTATAAATACTAAATTCACCATGCCCGAGCAGAATGAGTCTTTTCGGAGCAAACTTACATATTTGCCTACAAATTTCTGATCCAATAGAACCCCCAGCGCCTGTTACTAACACAGTGGCACCAGTGATTGTTTCAGAGATGCTGCTAATATCTAGTTCTACAGGATCACGTCCCAATAAATCCTCAACCTCAACGTTACGAATTGCATTTACGGAAACTTTCCCCGTCATAATATCTTCAATCATCGGCATGATTTTGATCTTGGCATCCGTTTTTGCACAAACTTCATATATCCTTCTAATTTCCGTCTTAGGTAAAGAAGGAATCGCAATGATAATATCTTTTATTTTTTCTTTTGCAACGATGGCTGGAATATGTTCTATATCCCCACAAACTGATATTCCGAAAATCTCAAGCTTGTATTTCTTAATATCATCATCTACAAACGCAACGGGCTCCAAATCAATATCATTATTATGTAAGAGCTGTCTTGCGACGGTCGTTCCAGCAGAACCCGCTCCAACAATTAGCGTCCGCCTTTTCTCAAGCTTTGATTTAATATGATGATCTCGATACATCCGCCACGAGAAGCGAGATCCGCCAATGAGTAGAACATGCATCATCCACGTAATCAGTAATACTCGCCAATATACATTACCAGTCCCAATCCCTTGTGCTACGGCAGCCATTATAATAGACAGCGTGACAGCCTTCGTAATTGTTAGTAACTCCCCAACACTTGCATATTCCCACACTTTATTATAAAGACGATACATAATAGCAAACACATGGTGGCTAACGAGTAAGATGATAGAACTTATAAGTAATAGCTTTGAAGTATAAAAGTCTGAAAAAGGATGCAAGATGAAATACCCTACATAGATGGAAAATAAAACAATAATTGAATCAAGGAGCATCAATAGCGGAACCCGCTTCTGATATGTCAAGTTCATCCCTTCTTTTCTATTAATTAAATTTAAAGTAATAAATGCCTAACGAAAACTTACAAGATTGTAAGCTTTCGTTAGACATTTATAAACAATTCTTAAGTTTGTTTAGTAAATAAATTAAATAAACTGGGCATCCAACCCATCCTCACACCATCCTTTCGACAACAAATCGCGTCTAAGGTGGTTTCCCACCCACAGCATGACCGAGTGCCTCCAATTATATCGGATAGGAGACATTACCGAATTAGTTATGGAATTGCAATTCGACATTTTTAGACATTTAGTATAGCGAAATAATAATTTTGGGTGAAAAAAAATAATCGAATTATTACCTAGAATAGTCCGAATATCTTCTTTTTCTTTATTTGCTCTGGAACCTCTCTGTAAATGTCTTTACCATCTACAATCAATTCTGCATTATCCATAAAGTAATAAACTGAATCTAGTCCGAATTTCGTTTCCAACAAATCGCAAGCCTCTGACATCTTAAAACCACGAGTTGTTGTATTATGGGCATCAGATGCCATGAAATGAGTTAAATTCGCTGCCACCAAATCAAATGTAAAGTTCTGAATCTTCTTGCCGAAATAGCCAGAAAAACTCGCAGCTGTAATTTGTGTCGCCGTCCCGTTTTTTACAAGCTTGTATAGCTTTTCGGGATTCTGTACAATCTCTGAGTTTCTTTCAGGATGCACAATTACAGGAATTAAACCTTTCACTTGTATATCGTAGCAAAGCTGATCTGTATAATGTGGTACATGGCTGGATGGTAATTCGATGAAAAGATAGCTTGAGATGCCAGCGAGCGTTATGATTTCACCAGCTTCATAGTCTTCCAGTAATTCTCCATATATACGAGTCTCTTGACCAGGCAATATATGAATATCTACTTTTTCCGTTTTAAAAAAGTCATTTAATTCGGCAACTTTACTTTTAATCTCAAGTTTTGTGTTTTGATAGGAACCATTTTGATGGTGGGGAGTGGCAATGATGGTATGAATACCTTCACTTTGTGCCTGTCTTGCCATAAGCAAACTGTCTGTATAATGACTAGCGCCATCATCAACATTCGGCAATATGTGACAGTGTATATCAATCATCTTAAACCCTCCCTTTTTTCGACCTATTATCCTAGTAATAATTTACTATACTTCCGCAATTTGTCAATATTATTTTGTGCCATAATAGTAGTAATAATCGTGCTTTTCCATCTTTTTATTATTTAAAACAACACCAAGAACCTTTGCCTTCGCTGACATAAGAAGGTCTTTCGTTTTTTGCGCACTTTCAATTTCAGTTTTCCCACTAGATATAACAAGGATCGTCCCATCGCATTTATTCGCGAGCACCTGCGCATCCGTAACAGCTAAAACTGGTGGAGTATCGAAAACAATTGTGTCGTACTCCTCCTTAGCATTAATGAAAAATCCCCCCATTCCTTTTCCACTCAGTAACTCTGCAGGATTCGGAGGTATCGGACCTGATGACAATATATCCAATGTCGAAAGGTCTGTTGTTTTAACGGCTTCAGTTAATTCCATTTGTCTCGTTAAAATATTCGTGAGCCCGTAAGCATTATTCATCCCAAAAGTATAATGAACGGTCGGTTTCCGCATATCTGCATCAACGAGAAGGACCCGCTTTCCTTGCTGGGCAAACACCACTGCGAGATTCGCAGCTGTAGTCGATTTTCCTTCAGCCGGTCCAGAAGAAGTCACCATAATGGTTCGAATATCTTCATCAACAGCAGAAAATTGTATATTTGTTCGAATTGTTCGATATTGTTCAGATACAGGAGATTTCGGATTAAACTTCGCAATCAGCTTTCTTCTTCCTGACTGTAATGTCGCTGGTGGTTTCTGTTTAGCCAATTGTTTCACTCCTTACCCTTGTTTTACGTCCTGCTCTTTCAGGTCGTTCAACTTTTTGGTCATCAAATGTAGCTATTGATCCTAATAGCGGCAACTCTAAAATCCGCTCAACATCTTCTGCTGTCTTAACGGTGTTATCCAAATATTCAAGTAAAAACGCTACCCCAACACCCGCCATCAATCCTACAACAAAAGCAATCGCAATGTTTAACTTTGGCTCCGGTTTTACTGGATTTGGATTAATTTCCGCATTGGAAATAATGTTTACATTATCAACCTTCATTAAAGGAACTATTTCCTTTTGAAAAACTTCCGCTATTTTATTCGCAAGCTGTGCCGCTTTTCTTGGATTTGGATCCTGAACGGTTAAATTAACAATTTGAGAATCTTTCGCACTTTGTACGTTAATTTTTCCAGCAAGAGCACCTGCACTCGTATCTAGTTTCATTTCATCAATGACTTTATCCAAAATGAACGGGCTTTTAATAATTTGGTTATATGTATTGATTAATTGCAAGTTCATTTGTATTTCTGAAGTATTGTAAATAGGCTGATCACTCTTCGCCTGGTTCACAAGTATTTGCGTCGTAGATTGATAGATCGGCGTCAACACAAAAAAACTAACAGCCCCGCTAATTGTAACGGCTGCTACAGTAATGATTATAATTAAACTTAGTCGTTTTCTTAAAGTTTGCATAAGCTCCTTCAAGCTGATCGTCTCTTCCATAGTACCCTCCTGCTGTGATTGTCGACTTCTTCCATAATGTGTATTATTATAGCATAGTATTCTATTATATTTTACTACATATTATCAAATTTCCAGTATTTTCACAGGAAACTTACATAATCTAGCAAAAATCGTTCTATCGTACTATTAGGAGGGAAATCATTGCGTGCATTCATTACTACACTATCTGTTTTAGCATGTGTTGTACTTTTAGCAGCGGGACACTTTTATTGGAAAAACAAAACCGACATTTCTTCATTTAAAGCTTCAGCAGATCAGGTAAATAAGGAAGAAACAGAAATCGAACCTACAGAAGTTGAGGAGAGCGAACTCGTTACTATCGATCTTTTTGAAAGAACTGTGAATTGGCCAAGTACCGCACAAGCAGATTTCCGCGCGGCTCTAGAGAGTGGCGGCCAATACAAACTCGCGATTGTTGGATCCCCCGCACTTGGCAAAGAAACAGGTGGTTGGTCTGCTCAGTTGCAGGATGCACTAGTCGATACATATGGAGACGAAAATATCGAAGTCGGAATTTTCGAATACGACCTGTCGTCCGATCAATTCATTAGCGGCGGTCATGTGGATGAAATAGCAGTCTGGAAACCCGATTTCGTTTTATTCGAACCATTCAATTGGATCGACAACGCAGGCGCCCCGCAGCATAACAGCGGAAACATAGAGAAGTTTGCCGACGCCTTGGGTGGAGCCGTACTTGTCTTGCAGCCGCCCCACCCCGTATACAACACATCGAGCTACCCGGCCCAGGTGGGTACACTTAAAGAGTTTGCTGAGTCGGAAGGTTTCGAATACTGGGACCACTGGTCCGAATGGCCTGACATTCAAGACCCAGAACTAGAAACGTACATACAAGACCGCGATGTACCAAATGAGAAAGGACACGAACTCTGGTTCACCTTCCTCAAAAACCGCTTCATCGCGGATTAATTGAATTCTACGCCGCCTCGGACTCATTCGTGCAATTCTGGGCGGTGTTCTTAATTCTTAAAATCTATACATTATAATTCGATATTCAGACAACAATATACTCAAAGATAATGGAAGCTTAAAAGATTTATATAAACCCAATACATATTTGTTTACTTTTTTCAGTTCTCGATTAATCGTCTTTAATTCTTTCATTTCTCTTTCAAGAATGATTTTTTCATAATCAAGTTTTTCATAATTCATTTGTAAATCGAACAGCTTGCTTTCAGTTTCAGCCAAGCTCTGATTGTTTTTGTTTGGACAACCATCTATCAGCAATAACACGATTTAGGAATTGTTCTTTTTTCCTAGAGTTTTTTCGGGCATTAGATACTTCCTCCTACTTGATTTTGTTCATGTGATAATTATATTTTCTACGATGTTCGACAAACTTAAATGATTGATAAGGCCCTTCTACACGAAGCTTCCTGGACCTTCGCTCATGATAAAGTGCACATAAAATATGATAAATCCTCACGAAAAAGGACCCCCTTTAAAAATCACGAATTTCTATAACAAATTGCTGTACCTGGTCTATAGAATTAGTTCTCAGACATATTTGTTAAAAAGTATAGCCTTCATCCTTCCATTGAAAATGTAACTAAAGTCATGGTTTTCGATATTTTTTGACAAAAAAGCCTGATGACCCTTTTTGCATAACAGGACTTTCGATACATTTCCAATGTCACACATTGTAAAATAATGGGCGTTACACTATCGCTACAGAATCGCTTTTTTCGCAGTAATTCGTACAATTAATTCTTATTTCGTATGAAGATCTCACCATTCAAACGCAGAGTTTGTCGCTTCTTTCCAAAATTTATACAAAAAGTTACTTGTATTTAAGATTTCTTTAAGGTAGCGTTTACTATTATCAAATAAGTGAAAAAATTAGTGAAACAACTCTACGGAATGAATATATATCAGTACACTATCGCTAAAGGAAGTGATTTTTGTGCCAATCCTCAGGAAAAAGGACATCAATTTTTTTTACACAATAAATAAAGCCAAGCACAATGACCAGGCGGAAACGCTCATATTAATTCATACAAATATAACGGATCATACTCTATATAATTCGATTCTTCCATTTGTAAATGATCATTTAAATGTGGTGACCTACGACTTGCGAGGGTTTGGCCAAAGTGACAGAGGAGACGAAGAAATAACGATTGACCTATATGTAGAAGATTTGAAGTTTTTAATTGAATCATTAAAATTAAATTCCGTCTATATTGCTGCAATGGGATTTAGCGGGCTTGTCGCATTAAAATTCAGCATTTTATATGAAAAAATGGTAAAAAAAATGGTTCTCATGACACTGGCCTGCTTCCCGGAGGAAGAATATGATTTGATTAGGGGACATAGGAGTCTGATTACGTCACATGGAAGCTATATACCTACTGACTCGTTGCTGAAAAAAACGACGAATTTAACCGAGGAACAACCGGAGTACGGGCGTTTCCGGAATATTATCAATAAAACACCACTTGATCTTTATAGTAAAATAATGGGTTTAACCTTATACACTCAGCCCATTCCATTTATGAATGAAACAAGGATTCCAACTCTTATTTTGTCAGGTGAAAGGGAATTGATCTTCCCGCAATATTTAGTAGCACTTAACGCAATCCATTTAAAACACTTCAAATATTCTGTTGTTCCTAATGCGTCTTCCTTCATGATGATTGACCAACCCGAAATGACGGGGAAATTCATCACTGAATTTTGTGCAATGGAAAAGCAAGACGTGTACCAGCAAGATGAAATTGCTTGTACAATCAATGAAAAAATGCGCCTTTACAGTGAGAGTGTTTATTTGGAAGGAACGAAAAGAAAAACCTATGGAAACCATATTCAAGTGGAGCTGCTCCATTCTTTTCGCGTTGAAGTAAACGGAAGGCTTATTACAAAAGGCTGGAACCAGCGCTATGCCAAACAAATTTTCATATTCCTCCTTTTTCACAAAACTGCATCAAGGGAGCAAATATGCGATACTCTATGGCCGAAGATGCATTTGTACACATCCAAGAAGAATTTGAGGGTCTATTTATCACATTTAAAAAGTATCTTAGATGACTCCGTTCTCGTCGTGGACCGTGAGCATATTTATCTAAATGGTGAAATCACATGCGACGCCCTAGAGTTGATCGAAAAAATCGACAAGGCTCTCTACAATCGCGATGATGAAGAAAAAGCAAGAAGCACATTCGAAATCTTTTCCGAGCTCCAATCCGTTAACTACCTAACAGCAATCTTCGACGATTGGTTTTTGGAAAAGCGAGACAACATCGAATCAAGACTTATCCAACTAGCAGTATGGACCGGCCAATGGCTGCTCGACACAAAAGGAGACGACCTAGCGGAAGACTTTTTGGAAAATTCACTAAAGGTATTAGAGGACTGCGACGAAATCTACAACCTCCTCTACCAAATCTCACCCAGCTGGTTGGCAGAAAAAGAAAAGTCCCTCGGCCTCGGAATCTAGACGTTTTCTTCCATGGCCAGGCGTCCAGTACCATTTGTTCGCGTAATTTTAGTAAAAGTACCGGCATTCGTGCAATGATCCGGTACTTTGTAACGAATGTGTAATAAGACTCCAGTTTTGGTAAGTATCACGTGCAATCAAGATTATCTCTGATTTCTCGCAGTCCCATTCTTGGTTCTCGTGAGTATCTAGAAATTCAACAATGCTCACATACCTTAAATGATGAAATGTCCCATTATAAGGTAAATGGATATTATATACACGGATTAAACTTCACAATCACATTCAAATCTAAGGAGTAGATGAAAAATGTCCGCACTGCCATTAGAAAAGAAAAATAACTTATACGTCATACCTGGCGGAAATTCCTCCAAACAGGACCAAATGGAGTTATTAATAAAGTTAGCTGAAACAGAGGAAAAGCTTTTCGCCCTTCAAATCAGACTCGAAAATCTAGACTATAAAAAAACGATGTTGGAAAGAGAAATTGAGGATTTAAAGAAGATCAATCAAAAGCTCAAAAATGCATACGACAACGCCATCAATGTTTTCAAATACTTTAAGCTCCCATTCCCCAACAAATAATGAAAAAAGTCGCGAGCCCGCGACTTTTTCCATTTCATTTCACTACCTTTTTCGAATTTCACCAATTCATTCAAAATCTTCACCAATTCTAATTCAATTTTCATCAATTCTGGACTTCTGTCAATATAATGGACAAAAATTAGCCAAGTTTTGACGTATCTTTTTACTTCCGCGCTCCGTTTCACTTCGCTTGGAGGCCTCTGCATAAAGGAAGGGTCAAAAAGCGAACCCTTCCTT
>NZ_JANJGU010000026.1 GCF_024626525.1 Lederbergia panacisoli | reverse complement strand
CTAATTATTGGCTCATTATCCTCATGGTCTATACTTATGGTAAATGCCCTGGCAATCGGTGGTAACTTCCGTGGCAATTGGTGGTAAATAAGATGGCAAGCGTGGTCAATTCCGATGGCAGTATTCAGTTAGAGGTTTTGATAATGTTAATGCATCTTAGTTTAATATCATCCATGTTCACTGTCTTGTTTGAAAAAATTATTAGGGAGTGTTTTATGTATGAAAATTAAGAAACGTTATATTATTAATCGCTTTACAATCGCGCTGATGGGAGTTTACGTTAAGAATGGGTATTTCTATTCTAGTGTTTTAGAGGGTGAAAAGGTTTTCTTGGTCAAATTAAGTCCTATCGAAATCATTGAAAATAGTTTAATTCATTATGGAGGCGGCGATTTCAACGGCGCGAAAAAAGCTACGAGAGCTGCTATAGGAAATTATGATATGCCTCCAATTAAAATCAGCGGAAGTCTAGGCATTTACTGGTTTCCCAGCAAGTCTCCGACCAATAAAGATTGTATCTGGTTTTCGTTAAATAATATAAAAGATAGTATTCCTGTGGAGCACAATAAAACGAAAATCCTTTTACAATTTGGCCATACCATTACCCTGACAATCAGAAAATCAGTCTTCAAAACTAGAAAATACCGGACCCGAGATTTAAAAGACACCATTGAAAAAAGAACAGATCCAACATTAATCTATACATATGATCCTTATAAAAATACAGACATCGTTATTGAAAACCAAACATCTTATCATTTTGAACAAAATGAAGATGGGATAGTAGAAATAACTAACGATGTGGATATGGTAAGTAAAATATAAATTTTTCAAAAACGTTTGGGTGTCAGTCGCCAAACGTTTTTGTTTTTGGTGAATGTATTATTCCTCTTTCCTATATAATTTACAAAACTCATACCATTTACCTGAAATCGCCTAGGGGAAAGTGGCAAAATTAACCTAGTTTTCGTTGCCTTTGTACGAATATTCATTATTTTAGCTAAAACGTTCATTCGCTACTTTTGTTCAATCTGACTATCTTTAAGGTACTCGAGAATACAAAAGAAAGCGCGCTTTCCAGGAAGGCAACGGAATGGAAAGAGAACGTTTTGAAGAATTGATAAAAATGCATGAGCGGATGATTTTTCATGTAATAAAGTCGTTGGGAATTTATAAGAATCAGAATGAATATTATCAAACGGGTTTGATCGCATTGTGGGAAGCCTATCAACGCTTTGATGGAGAGAAGGGCAAGTTTTCAACTTATGCCTATTCGTATATTAAAGGACGAATTTTAACTGATATGACAAAGATTAATAGAGCGGAAGAAAAGAATGTGTATCCTGACGAAGCTTTTTGGGAGATGGCCGTGGATGAAAATGGCGGGGAACCTATGGAGCTGGAGCAGTTGCATTCTTACTGTGAAGGACTAACTGAGAGGCAGAAAATGTGGGTAATTGATACATTTTACTATGGATTGAGTGTACAGGAAATTGCTGATAAGGAAGGGGTATCTTTGTCGGCAGTTAAGAAATGGCGAGCGGGTGCTATTCAGAAGATACGTGGGAATATTGAGGAAGGTGTAATAGATTTATAGATTAAGTAATAGATGAAGAGCCTTTAATAGGGCGTATATGTTGGCGAACCTAATCAATTTTTTGGTGAGTGGAGTCTTCTTATCGGAAAAAAGTTCCCGGAATCTATTCGACTCTGGGAACTTTTAGATTAGGGTAATGATAAGAAAATTGGATTTATGGCTTTTAGATTTAGAAAGAAAAAAGCCAACTTCATTCACATTTAACCAATGGTGCTGATGATCAGGTGGCAGGTTTTAACAATATTCTATAATTGTTTTGAACTTGGCACTTTAATAGTAATGAATATGCAGGAAAATAGAACCATATGTCGAATAACATAAGTTAAGTGTCCAATTATTCAATTGACACACAATAATAGATTTTTGCATCTATGATACTCCTATACTTATTTATCACGAATACAGAAAAGGGGGATATGATCATGGAAGAAGTACCAGAAATGGAACCAATTGTGGATGTGAAGAGTTTTTGGCTCGTTCATAAAGGAATCAAACTTGAGATACTTCGCACCACTTTTGAGACGTACGTAAGGGTTTCTGCAAACTATTTCTTTTGGGATGACGATGAGGTTTCTGGAGTGTGCGAAGAAAAAATTGGTATACGTGGTGTGGAAGCTGCTTTGAGATACGCCCAAAAATTAGCATTAGAAGATTTTGATGAAGAGTTGAAAAGGCGAAATATGAAAATATGGAATTCAAAAAGACCGGGGACGAATGAACCTGTAAGGTTTGAATTCTTTGGACCTATAAAAAGTAAAGAAAAGGGTAGTTAGGCTCTCGGGGTAATTGTATCGGCACAATTTGTGTGCGATGAATATTTGATGACAATATAAGACGAATTGGTGAAAGGGAAAATCAAATTACGTCGAATTTTTAGAGTAAACTTGTAGAAATATAGATATTAATCCTAAATATGTAATAATAAAGAGAGATAAGAAAATTGAATTTTTTGAAATGCGGTGATGTGATAGGGCGGTAAAGGTCTTTAATAGTTGTAATGCATCTTAGTTTAATATCATCTTTGTGCTCTGATCTAAAATATATCAAAAAGGAGTTCAACTGTATGAACAAAATGAGAGATGACTATATTATTAATCGCTTTACTATTGCGCTGATGGGTGTTTACGAGAAAAATGGGCATTTGTATTCACGTGTTTGGGAAGGGACAGAAGTGTTCACCGTTAAATTAAGTCCAATCGAAATTCTTGAAATTAGTTTGATCTATTATGGGAGTAGTTTAGAAGGTGCTATAAAGGCTGCGAAAGCGGCAATCGGAAACTTTGATATGCCGCCGATAAAAATTAGTGGCACTGAAGGCATTTACTGGTTTCCTAGTAAGGCTCCAACAATGGAAGATTGTATTTGGTTTTCAGTGAATCATATAAAGGAGATTGTCCCGGCTGGTATTTCTAATTCGACCGTAATTTTAGAATTTGACCATAAAATTAATGTCAATAATCGCATGACTGTTCTTAAAACTAGACAATCCCGAGCACAAAACCTCAAAAATATCTTTGAAACAAGAGAAGATCCAACTTTAACCTATACATATGATCCTAATAAAGGTACAAATACATCCCCAATTCATTTTGTGCAAAATGAAGATGGGGTTATTGAGATAAAAAAAGATGGAGATGGATAATATCTTACAATAAAATTATGTGAAAAATACTTTGACGTAGGGATCAAAGTATTTTTTTGAATTTAATGTTGGATGGTTTTCCGGTACATTATCTGTTATTCCTCATTATCAAATGGATACCTTTGAGTGCATTCCGAATTTACCTTTTTTTAACTGCTTCTGATGATATAACCAAATTTGTTAGGCATTGATAAGATCATAAACAATGCTTTTTCCGCCATTTGACCATGAATTTATAACTATAAAATGGCGTAAAAGTTTTAAAGGGAACAAATGGATATAACAGAAGGTGTTTGAATGAAAGTATCTCGTAGAATAATTAAAAGTAAAGTTTTGTTAATAATAATTGCAATTATAATAACTTTAACCTTCCCTCCAAAGCGGCCTTGGGAGGCCATAATCTATTGATGGCCGGTCCTCCTGGATGTGGAAAAAGTTTGTTGGCGGAAACATTTCCTTCCATTTTGCCTCCGCTTGGACTGGAGAGTCAATTTGATGTTTTTGAGTATCTATTAATTAGCGGCTATACAGCTTTCCAATCCTCATTATCCCCTATTTAGAATTCCACATCATTCAGCTTCATCTGTTTCTTTGATAGAAGGTGGGGCCACCCCCAAACCTGGAGAAGTATTTTTGGATCATAGGGGGGCTATTTCTTGATGATATGGCTGAGTTTCCCAAACGGGCACTCGACATGCTGCGTCAGCCTTTGGAAAATGGCGTTGTGACCATCAGCAAGGCTGCATCCACTGTGACGTATCCAGCCCAATTTTTATTAATTGGTGCAATGAACCCTTGTCCTTGCGGATACTTGGCATCCAAACAACATTATTGTACATTCACCCCGAAGCAAGTAACAGCCTATCAAAAATCGTATTTCCGGTCCTATTGTGAGACAATATAGAAAATGGTATTGTTGAAGAACACGATGCAATAATAGGAGGAGCCATGGATTACGTAATTGATTATATTATATCCCTTACTCATCTATATGGTTTGGTTCATAAGGAAAAGGTTGTTGAAATTTACAATATGCAAAATGTAGAGAAGATTGATGAAAAAGTTATTGATGCTATAGAGAACAGTTCACCAGACATATTACGGAAAAACTTTGTTATGATTCAGAATGATTATTTTGTTGCTGAATCAATCATACAATTTAGTGATATGGACGATGAATTACAAAAGCGAGCAGGTAAACCGTTTTACGTTCCTAATCAAGAAGAACTGTTTAACTACAAGAGTGATACATATTTTGAAATGACCAAAGAATACAAAGCATTGAACAACTATGTAAAAAGGAATTTCTTTCATGGTGATCCATTTAAGGCAGAGATGTTCTGTGAGGATATACAGGGGATTTGCCAATATGCTTTCTCCCTGCAAAGAATTAGTAATGAAATTAATCAAAGAGGTATAGTCTTTGAAAGCGAAAGGCAATTCAATGAATTGATGAAGCTTATTATGAATCTTTCCAATCATACTCGGCTTTGGGAGAATAACGGCTATACACCTCAAGAACTATTTGAATTAACGGACAAGCCTAATATGAGATCACTTCCGGCGAATAATGATAATCATTCCAATCAAAAAGTCGGTAGAAATGCCCCGTGTCCTTGTGGTAGTGGGAAAAAGTATAAAAAGTGCTGTATGAAGAATTAGAATATACAATAGAATTCGATAATCAAAATCTGATACAATAAGCTTGAGGTGATGTTAAATGAAAATGTTAAGTGAACATGCCAAGCAAGAATTATTTAATGCTTTAAATGGAAAACAATCAGGAGTTTTTATTGCAGATGGGAAATTAATTTCAATAGAAATTGAAAATAATGAGCTTGGTTCACAGGATGTTTCTGCTCCAGATGATCTATCGCAAGAGATTGAGGAATATCCAGAGCTTAGGGAATCATTGTCAAGGTATTTAAATAACCCAGGTATGAAACGATATACTTTTAGTGAGATGAAAGCCAAACGTTATGCGAAAAGAAAATTATAAGGCTTATAAAGTCCTTTTTACACAGGAATTTGAATTTTGCCTAGATAATGTTCAACAATTTTTTTCTGAACAAGGAGAAGAAACCTTACATTGGTGGTATTTGCGAGAAGATGAAATTATCGAATACATTGAAACTCACCTTTCTGAAAATCCTTTTATAGGTAAATTAGTTGAAAGTGGTAGTTTTAAAGGACTAAGAAGGATTACCTATGGGAAAAGCAGGCATGTAATGCTAAACTATATCATCTATTATGCTGTTCATGAAAGTGATGGTTATGTTGATGTGATTAACATTCTGCCTTCTAGAACAAAGCGTAAACGTGTCACGAAATGATTATTTACTATACTATTTTTTCATATAACGGAAACCACTATCATTAATGGTTTTCTTTTTTTATACCCGAAATGATAGTAAGCATTTATGGCAAATAATTACGGATTGGTTTGCGAAAAAACAATTTAAAATGAAACAATCGAAGTTTCAAAACTTAGAAATTTTAGACCCCCACTGCATGAATCTATGCCCAGTACCCATCCCATCCTTTTGCATTTTCGGTACCATTGTTATTAAGTTTACTGATTTTACTGATTGCGAGCCTAGGGGAGTGTTGATTATCGGTCCCAGGATCTAATGCTTTTCTATAGTCCCATATATAATTGTTTTGAACTTGGCACCTTAACAACAATTACTATGCAGGAAAATAGAACCATATGTCGAATAACCTAAATTAGTGTCCAATTATTCAATTGTAATTATAAGAGGTTTTTGCATCTATGATACTCCTGCACTTATTTATCACTACTACAGAAAAAAACAAGGGGGATATGATCATGGAAGAAGTACCAGAAATGGAACCAATTGTTGATGTACAGAGTTTTTGGCTCGTTAATAAAGGAGTCAAACTTGAGATACTTTGCACCACTTTTGAGACATACGTCAGGGTTTCCGCAAACTATTTCTTTTGGGATGACGATGAGGTTTCCGGAGTGTGGGAAGAAAAAATTATTATACGTGGTGTGGAAGCAGCTTTAAGATACGCCCAAAAATTTGCATTAAAAGATTTTGATGAAGAGTTGAAAAGGCGAAATATGAAAATATGGAATTCAAAAAGACCGGGGACGAATGAACCTGTAAGGTTTGAATTCTTTGGACCTGTAAAGAAAGAAAATGGTAGTTAGGCCCGGTTATTATATTGTTAAGCCACATTTTTAGTTTATCGTTTAAAGCAGTGGGAATCTGAACCATATACCCATCATTTATTCATAGATTGTTTTATCAATGAAGAAGACAATTGATGCAAAAGAGCCTTATAAGTGGCATTTTTTGTGCTAAATGAAAATCATTTTAGAATTGATATCAATAAGGCGGATTGGTGAAGGTAAAATCAAATTACGTTGAATTTTCGAAAAAATATTGTAGAAACGTGGATATTAATCCCAAATATGTAATAATAGAGAGAAAAAAATTGAATTTTTTGAAATGTGGTGATGTGATAGAGCGGTAAAGGTTTTTAATAATTGTAATGCATCTTAGTTTAATATCATCTTTGTGCTCTGATCTAAAATATATCAAAAAGGAGTTCAACTGTATGAACAAAATGAGAGATGACTATATTATTAATCGCTTTACTATTGCGCTGATGGGGGTTTACGAGAAAAATGGGCATTTGTATTCACGTGTTTGGGAAGGGACAGAAGTGTTCACCGTTAAATTAAGTCCAATCAAAATTCTTGAAATTAGTTTGATTTATTTTGGAAGTAGTTTAGAAGGTGCTATAAAGGCTGCGAAAGCGGCAATCGGAAATTTTGATATGCCGCCGATAAAAATTAGTGGAACTGAAGGCATTTACTGGTTTCCTAGTAAGGCTCCAACAATAGAAGATTGTATTTGGTTTTCAGTGAATCATATAAAGGAGATTGTCCCGGCTGGTATTTCTAATTCGACCGTAATTTTAGAATTTGACCATAAAATTAATGTGAGTAATCGCATGACTGTTCTTAAAACTAGACAATCCCGAGCCCAAAACCTCAAAAATATCTTTGAAACAAGAGAAGATCCAACTTTAACCTATACATATGACCCTAATAAAGGTACAAACACATCCCCAATTCATTTTGTGCAAAATGAAGATGGGGTTATTGAGATTGAAAAAAGTAGAAATGAATAATATATTGCGGTAAATTTAGTTAAAAATGCTTTGGCGTCTGAACCAAGGCTATTCCTGTTCACAATCAACATATAACTGGAAATATCTTGCTTGATATGCTGCTATTAGAATCGAATTTTTTTCATAAAAGCTAATGGATTGTAAGAAATATGATTGTTTGAAACTAGCAACTACATGCACATTTTTTGTACGCAATTTTATCATTAAAGAATGCAAAAAGAGGAATGATGATGAAACTTAATAAGCTAGATGAACTATTTCTTACAAACTGGGCTAGCCTGAATTTTGAGAAATGGAATGAGTCCGATATTAGAGAAGATTTTATTGCTCCCCTTCTTAGAATATTGGGCTATAGCAAAGGTACTATTAATGATATTATTCGGGAAAAGAGCCTTAGGCTATCTAAACCATTTCATAGAATAGGGCGTAAAAATGTTTCAATCGATTATATCCCATCTGTAAGGCTTAAATCATTTTGGATTATTGAAGCTAAGCCAGGCAAGTCGAAAGAAATGGATTATGGTGATCTGCTTCAAGCACATCTATATGCGATCCATCCGGAAGTAAAGGCTCCTTTTATAGTATTAAGCAATGGTTGGGAGATAAGAGTTTACGATGCCTTACACGTTAACACCTGGGATGATGCAATTTATATATGTAAACAAGAAAATTGTTTTGAAACTTTTGCAGAATTAAAGAGTATATTATCCGCTGATAGTATGCTCGATTATCAGAGAAAACGAATCTTACAAGTTGTAAAAAATACGTTCTCTGTTGAAATTGATGAAAACCAACTGGCAGCCTTTAAGAATGATGTCAATCGATTAGTGAATGATTCTTATCCGATAGTTAGAGAAAATGTTCGTCAATTGCGTCTATCCACATGGAATAAAGAAAAGGAAGAAGCAAGGAAAGAGTTGGAAAGGCTAGATTTAAAGTTGTTGTTTGTCAGAATGGATATTCCTACAAGAGCTTTTTTAACTCCAGCCATGGAATTTTTGAGACGTGTAAAGATTGGAAAACAGGAGGAAAAGGAGCAGTTAATTGATCGATTGTTAATGAATTATCGATCAAGACCACATGGGATTTTTAGAGTACAGTGCTGTTACATACTCCTGTCGCTTTTGGATGAGGATATTGAGGTTAAACCATCGCCATATGTAAAAAGCATAAAATCAGCCTTTGAGGAAGTAACATTAAATAATCTTAGATACTTTAGTCATAGCCAATTTGCACATGCTCTATGTCATCTAGATAATACGTCGCTTCGACTAGCAAAAAAGCTTAGTTTGAGGTTTGCAATGGATCAATTAGCAAAAATGACAGAAGAACATAATCGTACATTGACAACAGAGGGCCAGATAACGCATAAGCAAACAGTTGCTCAAATGATGGTTCACTTAATTGGATTATTAGGTGAAGCCTTATGGAGAGAGTTTTGTTCCTCAAGTTCTGCGGAGGAGATATGGGATGGTATTTGGTCGCTTGAGATAATCGAAAAAGTCATTGAAACCTTTCCGAGCAAAAGTTACCCTGATGGTGACTCGGATTTATTATTTTTTGAGTCCTATGGAAGGGGCTTCGATATGTTGTTCATGGGAACCTGGGACATCATACATGGTAATGAAGAATGGCTTATAAGAAAAGGAATATCCAAAGAAATTATTAGTTTTTCCAGAATGGATAGAGAAGAGGCATTACGAAGCATTCCTCCAAGTAAAATATGCCCGAATGATCATTTGTTGGAAGAGAGTAAGATTAAGTATTTGATGAACAAATACGCTATTCGGCTTTAGAAATTTTGGTATCTGTCCTTTAATGCTAAAGTATAAAGAGTTAATCAAAGTGTATAGTTCAAATCAATATAGATGTATGATTAAAATGAGCAACTTGGATATGAAGCAATTTGGGATTGTTTCATATCCTTGCATTATAATTTATTTTGATGTTTTTAATATTAAGGAATAATCTGCTTTTGGGGAAACGAAATTTCGATTAAATCAAATTTCGCCTTTATGAATAGTTTTCACAAATATATATCCTTTAATAAATCCTTCAATATAATATTTCTCTAGACTTAACGCTGAGCATTTGTTTATTGATTCTTCAACTCTAAATAAAGAGCTTTCCTGTTGCTTATTATCACATAAACTAATAGCTTTTTTAAATACTAAATCAAACTCCTTTGATGCCATCTCTTCTGGAGTATTTAATTTTGCTAATTGTTCCTCATCTTTTAATAAATTCAAATATGCGATTTCTTTAACGGCCTCAAAAATACCTTGTTCGAATGTTTCATCAATTACATTTAGTGCGTCCATATCATTTTCATGGTGTGATTCCGAATATATTTTTATAACTTTTTCATATGGTGCTATAGACACACGATTCATAAAAACCCCTACCTTTGATTTGATATATGATTTAAAAAATAATATATCCTAAAAAAAGTAATTTAAACGCGAGTCCAAATTAAACAATTTATACAACGCTTATAAACATTCCTCGCCTCTTGGTACCATGAGTGTATGAGTTTAAAGAATTGCTTTTGCAACAAAAACATAAAATTATCCCAGTAAACGTTACTTCCCGAGATTCAGGATTCATTTACGCCTACTATTAATATCATGCTTTACTTTTTCATTAATTCTTTTTTAATTTTCCACAATCACAATCAAGATTTCACCAATCTAGATTTACTATCATAAATCCTTGTAATCCCTGGCAAGGAAAAAGTCGAAAACCCAGTAATTTTTTATCAATATTTGCCGACACCTTATTTCATCCATTCAGTATATTAACTAATCACTAGATCACATCCCAAAACATCCAATCTTCTTCCTAAGAATAAGTTAATTGTCTCATGATTAAAGCCAGTTGATTTTACCACCTTCGCCATCTTTCTTACCGATGTTTGCCAAGGAATTTACCATGCATTGACAATATATTTACCAGTAATTAATAAAGTCTTACATAATATGATTTTCATCATATCGTAGGGTTTGACGAGTTTAACAAGAATGAGGAATGTAATTTAGCAAAAGATAGGAACCTAAGGCGAATATATAGAATTATTATCTGTTCTTGTAAACTAACTCTAAAGTTGGAATTGGATAGAGTAATCATTTCTGAGTATACCGTTTTCCACGACATTGCTAATAAAGAAAGGGCAAGCCAATAAAATAGATCATGCCACCAAAAATGAGAGGCGTTTTTCAAGAAGAGCTTACCGATAATAAGCTATTGAATTTTTTACAAAGTACTTGGAAAATATTTTTTAAAAGTCGAACTGAAAAATTTATTTTTTAAGAAAAAAAATTAGAAAAATAATAACTTTTATGAGTTAGCAAAGAAATACTGAATTTGGATTCTAATATAAAATAATAGTAGCAGGTTTTGAATAATATGCTACGCTCTTCACTTAATAGGTGGTGTGCTTTTTTGCTTCTCCACTTTTTATATCGCGACTCCCAGCGTAATTTTCAAAATGCAAAAACACCATTTTATTAAGATAGAAAAGATGAAGTGTGTACAATATCCTCTTAAACGTGAAAATTTGGCCATCCCTAACCGGTGATGGGTTGGTTTAATTAGACAACTGTAGGTGGGAAGTTCAACCACAAAAAATGGTTAATGTTGTACAATAATAGATATAAGTAATGGGGCGAAGGGTGTTAAAAATGACCAAAAAAGAAAAGAGAGCAATTTCTAATGTTATTGCAGGATTAAGCCTATTAGTTGGATTATTTTTATATTGGAGTGTTTTTAATAGTAATAATTATTACTTGTTATTTGGCTTGATATTAGCAACACCGGTAGTTGAAAGAATTACTTATTCGATTTTACCGGATAAAAAGTCAAAGAAGAGAAGTACTGGGAAAAAGGTCAAGAATAAGAGCTTAACGAATATTCCATCGAATCGGTTACGAGATGATAAAGAAATCATAGGATCAAAGTTAGAGGAATTATCGTGGAAAGAATTTGAAAGATTATGTTTTCTTTATTTTAAAGCAAAAGGTTATAAGACAAGAGAAAGTGGAGAAGGAGCTGACGGTGGTGTTGATCTAATAATATACAATCGACACCATAAAGCTGAGGAAGCAATTCAAATTAAGCATTACCTAAATTCAGGTAATCCAATTACGGTAACACAGATTAGGGAACTTAATTCAGCAAAGCGAAATCATAATTGTGTACTTTCAAGATTTATTACAACCTCGAGCTACACCAAGTATGCATTACGAGAAGCAGACGACTTTTAGATGGTTTGCCATGACTTGAATTGGGTGAAAAATAAAATAGTAAAGTGGCAAGAACAGGAACAGAAAAAGGCTGTGTGAAGTTACTGGGAAGGCTGACTAAGATGTTTAAAAGCTTGTGAATGCAAAAGTCCAAAGTGACGTTAGAAAAGCAATCCTGCCTTGCCTTTTCATCAATTCCATTTTAATTTGTCCACAATCCCAATCAAACTTTTATCAATTCTAGCTTTATTTTCATCAATCCTTATCAACTCTGGTAGGAAAAAAGTCAGAAGTCCAGGAATTTTTTTATCTATATACTTTTGACTACTTCCTTATTTCATCCATTCAGTATTTTAACTATTCCTACTCCTATCACCCATCGCACAACCCCCAATTTTATATTCGGTAAAAGCGGTAAAAATGGAGTAGATCTTAAGGAAGCTAATGTTTGCGATAAATTGATCCGTGTTATTCCTTGATGGGTAAGCTATTCACTGTTATAGAACATATGTTCACATTTTACCTAGTGGATTGTAAATATATATGATAATATTAAGCTAGCAACTACATAAAGCGGATGGACGGTTGGCACTCCCTGTTAGAAAGGGGGTGTTTGATATGGTGACATATGAAACAGTGAACATGCTAATTCAATTTGGCATATTCCTTGTGACAATGTTTGCAACGATTGTAGCAATTATTGCTCTAGTCACCAATAGAAAAAAGAAGTAACTGCCCACCGCTCCCAACAAGAGTAGGGTAAATTACTTCTTTTGTCGAACCTTCATCTTCAACTGGCCAGCCGTTCATGCAGCGGCATGTAGTTGCGATTCCGACCGAGCGTAATACGCTTGGTCATTTTTATTATATATCCATTATACATAAAAATATTCCTAATTCAAGGAAGGGATATAAGGTTAGAGGATTATTTTTTAAGGCATTGTTGTAAAGTCCTCCACTGGGGTTTAATTTAGAATTTACATTAAATAACAAAAATGCTGAGGGGACATTGGGCCAGGCACGATAGCCTTCTGGTAATAAAAATTCTTGGAATTAAACCATCATCATCTTCGAACCGGCTATTACGATCCTTTTTAGGAAGAGGTATATTATGGGGACGCCTATAGTTATGATAGAATTAATGAAAAATAAATGTGGTGAATAAATGAATAAATGTGAGAAATGTGGATCTGATGAGGCAAAAGTAAGATTTACTGCAGGGGAGGATACTAGTGTTCTATGTTTGAATTGTTACAACGAACAAATGGCGAAAGAACTTGAGGTTAATGTGGAACAACTGGCAGAGGCTTTTACATTAAATGATTTCCAAGGAATAAGTCGTAGTTTTATTGTGGAAAGACGAATAGACCCAATGGGAATTTTTATGGAGGCTAAGGAAAGGGGAACATTTGGCTATAAATTTGCTGTACATGGTGAATTGCATTGTAATCAGCATGAACTGTTAAATACTTTAATTAAAAAAGCTGGTAAAGGAATAGCAAAGGAACAAGTTGAAACAAAGTTTTTTCCTAATGGACAAGCATACAATATTATTAAGAATGATTATTTTACGGGTTTAATTGAATATGATGAGGATTCCGGGAACTCCCCACTTATTGTTATTGATGGTAGACCTTTTACGTGGGAAGAAGTAGGAAAGATGCTCACAGCGTATGAAGGTTTTCAAATAAAGATAAAATGTTATGATGTAACGGATTCGGATTAACGGGAGGCTGTTAATTCTGGTGTTGTAGCTTGCTGGGATTTAACAATTGTGAGAGTTCATAGCGAAGCTGCTTGCCATTGACCGCCGCACCCGATACTTAGCGTGCGGTGGAAGGGGACGGGGCCCCGACGGCGCATGCTTAGTATCGGTTTGTCCGTGTTACGCTTAATTGCTGGTAAGCGTAAAGCTCTATTTTACCGCTTACCAGCTATGATATTCCCAACACGGACAATGAGCAAGGTCAATGGTGACGTTCTATGTAGAAAGCGAAAATACTGATAAACTAGAGATAGAATCTACTAGATTACAAAAATAAGAGGGGGATTTAAGTGGGGGGTATAAAGAGAATGAAAAGGTTGGTGTGCCTGCTTCTTTGCGGTGTTCTTCTTCTGCAGCCTATCCAGGGGTCTGCACAGGAGATAAATATTACAGAAACATCTAGCCTTTTTAATCAAAATTTAGAGTTGGGAGGCTTTGAAACGGGCGGTTATGATCGTGAAGCCATCCAGCCCACAACATATAACTGGACAAGGCAGTCAGGGTTTATTGGTTGGAGCGAACCTGCTGTGAATTGGACTTATAAAACGGAAGGATCTTTCCGGACATCTCCTGTTATTGGAGCCGACGGAACTATTTACATATCAAGTACTGACGGAAATTTATATGCTGTCTCTAAGGGCGGAGAATTGAAATGGAAAAAATACATAGGGACAATGGAGGAATCGCCTGTTATAGGAAATGGCGGTTTACTTTATATTGTAAGTCAGCAAGGTGTTGTGAACGCTCTTGATAAAGATGGAAATACCGTTTGGCAGTATACAATGGTGAATCAGTATCAGCCAGCCGTCTTTACACAGCCTGTTATAGGAAAAGATGGTTCTATCTTTATCGCAGCAAATTACAAATTATATGCATTAAGTTCGTCGGGAAATCTGAAGTGGACTCTTAATACAGGGGATTTTTCCGTGAGCAATTCCCCTGCAATCGGACTTGATGGAACGATTTATGCAGTGTACGGGAAAAAGCTTTTGGCGGTTTCTCAATATGGGACGAAAAAGTGGGAGTATACAAATAATTACAATATTCATACTGCCCCACTAGTCAGGGAGGACGGCCTGATTTATTACGGTACGGAAGGGGAAGTTGTTACCCTTACACCTGATGGGAAGAATTATGGAAATCCGTACAATGTATATGCCTCTAGTGATGGCTTGGCCCTTGGAAGGGATGGACAGTTCTATTTTTCGGGTTCAAATGGGACTCTTTACATGAGAAGCAGTTATCCTTATCCAGTAAAGAGCTGGGAATTTCATACAGGGGATACAATCTGGTCTGCCCCTATCATTGATTATATGGGAACCATCTATTTTGTAACGGATAGAGGTTATATTTATGCTGTTAAAAAGAATGGATCAAGGAAATGGAGTATTAACTTAGGAACTGACATAAATACAAGAGGTTCACTCTCTATAGGTAAGGATGGAACATTATATATTGGAGGGAAAGACGGAAGGTTATATGCTGTTGGTGGAAAGCTTGCCGATCTTAAAATCAATGATTTTTATGATAATAGTAGTGAGCTAGCGGGTACTGCACCAGCAAATTCTACTGTTATTGTTCAGTCTGACAATGTAGAAATTGGAAGTGGAACAACCGATTCAAATGGGACTTTTACTGTTTCACTTACTAAGCAGTCTGCCGGGACAGAGTTAAAAGTCTATGCTAAAGATGAGTACGGTAACAAATCGAGTGAAACAGTGACGGTAGTTAAGGATGGGACTCCTCCACCCTTGTCATTAAGCCACGAAATCAATGTTACAAGCGCAGACATCAGTGGGACATCAGAAGCTGGCGTCATCATCATTGCCAAGAAAGGAACGGATATCATCGAGAAGACGACAGCCGATTCTTCCGGGCGCTTTTCGATTGCCATTCCCAGTTATCCAGAAGGAACGGAGCTAGAAATTAGTGCAACGGATCAGGCTGGCAACCGGACTATTATAAATGTGACAGTAATCAAAGATACGGTGGCACCCGAAATGCCAATTGTTGAAGACATCAACGATCAGACTACTAACATTTTGGGGACAGCGGAGCCTGGGTCTACAGTCATTGCATTAGTGGCTGGTAAGGAGCTTGGCAAGGCAGTAGCTGATAAAGTAACTGGTCAATTCTCGATTGAAATAAAGGTTCAGGACGCAGGCAAAGTCATTCAGATTGTTGCCCGTGATGATTCTGGAAATACGAGTATCGCTGCCGAAAAAACAGTTCGTGACATAACCCCGCCCAAAAAGCCGGAAATTAGAAGTTTGATTTCCAATTTAACTAGTGTTGTGAATGGGATAACAGAAGGCGATGCAACAGTGGAAATTAGAGTGGGGGACAAGCTGCTAGGCTCAGAAAAAGCTAATCGGGATGGATCATTTCATATTTCTATAGACCGGCAGGAAGCTGGAAAAGTAATAGTTGTAGAGGCAATTGACGCAGCTGGTAATAGAAGCCGAACTGAAGCGACTGTTGAAAAGATTGAGGGAACATACAGAAGCGGTGGCATTTATGAAGACGAGGTTTGGACAAAGGAGAATAGCCCTTATATTGTCACCTCCGATATTACCGTTTTTCCCGATGTTTTCCTTACGATTGAACCGGGCGTTGAGGTGCGCTTTGCTCCAAATGTGAGATTAACGGTAAGAGGAAAACTAATTTCGGAGGGATCGGCCAATCAAAAAATTCTGATGTCCATGGTAGCGACCGGAAGTTACAACGACGACCGCTGGAATGGAATTTATGTGGATGGTGAAAACAGTTTTATTAAACTAAAGCACACTGAAATTCAGTCTGCTAATACAGCTCTCGGGATGGCCAGATACTATGTGGATCAGGATGAACGTATAATTGAATTAGATCATGTAACTTTTTCTAACAATAAGACTGCTATATGGGGAAATATCAATTATAAGCAAATGTTCATTCGGAACAGCATGTTTACTTCAAACGAAACGGCTATATCAGGTCCCACTGCACGGATAAGCAATTCAAGTTTCAGGAATAATCGCAGCGCACTAGAAAGTGGAATTTACGAAGTTTATCATTCCTCATTCACGAATAATCGTTATGCCATAAAAGGGAGTTCTACTGTCATTGAAGATAATCAATTTAGTTTTAATGAGAATGCAATAGAAGGGGCAGGAAATTCTATCATCCGATATAACACGTTTGAAAATAACGGTATGGCTCTTATTTTGAAGGGAAGAGACACTGCGGTATATAACACATTCAAAAATAACAGTACCGGCTTAATGTTTGACACAAATGGTGCTAAAGTAAATCACAATAATATATTTGATTCAATCAGCACAACGATTAAGGATAACATTGATATCAAAAACAACTGGTGGGGAACGGATGATCAAACAGCCATAAAAGATCGTATTTATGACGGTTATGATAATATCAATCTTGGTCTTGTCAATTTTTCTCCTGTGCTTACATCAGAAGTGGATTTGGCGAACTATAATGATGCCGTATGGCCAGAGGGTTCTTCGGTTGTTACATGGAGTCCTGCTGAAACAGTTATCGATGTTTCACTTAGCGAAGGATATTATTTTGATATTATTAAAAACTATCGAATTTCAGTGAATAACAAGGTAGTTGCCATCGTAGAGCCAGATAAAACTGGCAAGCTCAACTATTCTATTAAAAATTTAAAGCCTGACACCTTATATAATGTGAAGGTTGAATTCCAAAACGATCTAGGTGACTGGTCACAGGGCATAAGTAAAGAAGTTACAACCATTGATACAACTGCACCAACCTGGCCTGTAAATAGTAAGCTTAAGGTAGTAAAGGAAAACGGGATTTATTTTGAAATAGAATGGACAAAAGCAATTGACACATCCGAAATCAGTGAATACGCCATATATTTGGATGGTCGTTATTATGATTCTGTCCCAGCAGATGTAAATAACTTTGCATTTAAGGAGTATATTTATGAACATACCTCCTATAATGTGGCTGTCATAGCCCGTGATAATAGCCATCAGTCTACAGAGTTGAAGACTAGTTTGACAACCGGGGAATATGTTCCACCAGGTGGAATCTTTATTGAAGTTAATCCTTTTACCGACAACGACAAAGTGATCACTGGAAAGACTGAGCCCAATCTGCTTGTAAATGCTTTTGTCTATGAGGACGGAAAACTATATACGGAGAAATATGCATATGCGGATGATAAGGGGAATTTTAAAGTAGATTTACCTTTCAAACTATGGAAGTATGAGCACGAGCTTGAACTAAAAGTTTCCGATTACGAGAATAACAACTGGTCTACCGTCAAGGTGCCAATCATTGATACAGTGCATCCTGGAATTGATGTATCACCAGTCACTGAGAAAGATACAATTGTTAAGGGAAGAGTTGGAGATAATGGAGGCTCTGTAAAGGTCTATGTTATGAAAGGAATTACAAAGATCAGTGACACGATTACCGTTGAAAACGCTAATAGCTTTAGTGATTTTTCCCTTAAAATCCCGATCCAGATAGCTGGTACAGAGTTAACAATCTGGGCGGAAGACGTTGACGGAAATAAAAGCGACTATACATTGACGGTTGAGGATGTGACTCCTCCAGTTACTCCTACGATAAGTACAGTTTCAAATTTGAGTACTAGTATAAGTGGAAAAACTGAGCCCAGAGCAAAGGTGAAACTTTACCTTGCGGGGATTTATCAGCAAGAAACAACAGCGGATACTAAAGGGGCATATTCCTTCAAAATTGCAAAACAAAAGGCAGGAACTGAAGTAAAGGTTACTGCAGAAGACAAATCTGGTAACATGAGCTCTCAAAAGACGATTGTACTAGATAAAATTGCTCCAACTGTATCGGGACCAGTGAATAACGGTTATTACAATCGTGATGTCACCATTCGTTTTAATGAAGGAAAAGCGACTTTAAATGGTAGTGCAATTAAAAGTGGCACAGTTGTAAAAACTGCGAAGGTTTACACTTTGGTTGTAACAGATGCTGCTGGCAATAAAACAACAGTGAAATTTACAATTGACAAAACAGCTCCTAAAGTAAGTGGAGCTAAAAACAATGCCTACTACAAAAAGAATGTTAAGGTGACTTTCAACGAAGGGAAGGCAACCCTGAATCGGAAGGCTTTTAAAAGCGGTACAATTGTTAAGAATGCCGGAGTCTATACACTTGTAGTTACGGATACTGCGGGTAACAAAACAACGACAAAGTTTACAATCGATAAGACCGCACCAAAAGTAAGCGGCGTATCGAATAACGCATTTTACAATAAGAATAGGAAAATTACGTTTAATGAAGGAAAAGCAACATTAAATAAAAAGTCTTTTAAAAAAGGCACAATCGTTAAGACTAGTGGAGTATACACTCTTGTTGTAACTGATTCTGCTTCTAATAAAACAACTATCAAGTTTACAATTGATAAAAAAGCTCCAGCAGCACCAAAAGTGAACAAGGTAAAGAGTTCGTCCAGTACAGTGTCAGGAACTGCTGAAGCATATTCAGTCATCACAATAAAAGTAGGGAAGAAAACAATCGGTACTGCTAAGACCAGCAAATCGGGGAAATTCAAAGTGAAAATTCCTAAGCAAAAGAAAAAGACTACTCTTTATGTCACAGCGAAAGATAGGGCTGGGAATAGCAGCAAATCTACAAAAACAATTGTTTATTAAAAAAGTTTTTTGCTTGCTGATTTGAATTGCATCATGTTAATACAGATATATCGAACGGCTTTAGCACTTAACTGCTAAGGCCGTTTAATGTTTGTGATTGGGAAAAAGTAAGGGATAATCCAAATTGAAGATATCCTCACCTAATGTAGTATTGTCAACGATTAAGTTACATAGTTTGCTACTAAAGTGAATGTTATAAAGCGGATTATTAAGGAGTAAATACTAAACGCCTGCGTGGCGAGATCAACTAACTTCTGAGGCACTCTCTTTTAAGAGCTGTGCTTTTTTGTGTGATCCCGGCGTCCCTTTCGAAACTCCTACCTTTTTCTAAAAAATAAATATTTTTTTCACACAGGGTGTCCATAATATAGACCTCATCCATATATTAAAAATGAGCAATTCATTTTAATAGAATAGAAAGGAAGAGGAAGCAATGGCAAAGTTTCGCGCAGTACATACTAATTTTTGGGAGGATCAGAAGGTTAGGAGTATGACAAGGGAAGAACGGTTATTGTTTCTTTATTTGTTGACGAATGACTGCACTAAGCAAATTGGAATTTATGAAATTTCAGTGAGACTAATGGCTTTTGAGACAGGTCTAACGTTGGAGAAAACTAAAAGTAGTTTTGAAAGTTTGATCAATAAGTACAAACTTATGAAATATAACCCAGATACGCGGGAAATCGCTATTAAGAATTGGGGGAAATACAATTTCCTAACTGGTTTTGGAAAACCGGTGGAAGATTGCGTGAGAAGTGAATTGAAAGAGGTAAAAGATAGGGGACTCATACTTTATGTTGCAGAACATATTACATACAAAAAGATACGGGATGTTTATGAGTTGTTTGCTGAAAGACCTTATGGATGGGTTGGAAATAAGGAGGTTAATATATCCCGAGTTTGAGGAGAGGAAAAAACTGACTACCAATTGGTCGTATGTAATAGATTTATATTATCAAAACAGTCAAATTTAGAGGGTACCTTTTACAATAGGGGTCAAATAGTCATACATCATGACATGGATGTCTATTTGACCCTTTAATTTGTTGATTATCACAAAAATACTGCTGTCATCCCCTAATCTTCGCGAAAATATTGAGCCATTCATTGTGGAGAGCGAGCCCTTCTCATTTCTGGAATAGAGCCAGAGTCACAGCGAAGCTGCTTGCCATTGACCGCCGCACCCGATACTTAGCATGCGATGGAAGGGGGCGGGGCCCCGCCAGCGTATGATTAGTATTGGTTTGTCCGTGTTACGCTTAATTGCTGGTAAGCCGCAAAGCATTATTTTCCCGCTTACCAGCGATAAAATAACCAACACGGACAATGTGCAAGGTCAATGGTGACGTTCTGTGTAAAAAAGAAAAAGCTTTAAATTCTTTTTTTCTTGCACACATGCAATTTCATCAATTAGTTTAATACTTTCACAATTCCATTTTAACTTTCCACAATCCCATTCATGAACATGCTAATTTGGTATTTTCCTATGATTGTAGCTGCACTAGTCACCGATAGAAAAAAGAAGTAACTACCCACCGCTCCCACCAAGAGTAAGGTAAATTACTTCTTTTGTCGTACCTTCATCTTCAACTGGTCAGCCGTTCATGATGCGGCATGTAAGCATTCGCAGTGCTGAGTCATTATTAATATATCACCAATTATGAGTTATTTTACATGAATATGTTTAAGAATTTTTTTAGACAAATGCATTTTGTTAAGTAAACGTATAAATAACCATCCAAAAGATGACTTAATGCAAATTTAGATGGTCATTAATGCTTTTTTTTGGTGTTGTGAAAGAATGTAGTCTGCCCAATATTTTTCATCAAAATGATGAACATACATTGGATCTTCTTGTAATTGTTTTAAAAATCCAGAGCAAGAAATAACTTCGTGGGCTTGGGCTTTATCTCCAATTCTTTTCTCAAGTTCATCCAATACATATGACAAGAATTCAATATCTAATTCATCAAATGAGTATTTTTCAAACTTCAATTTCTCTCACCTCCATCAATGTAATACACTTCAAAGCTGCATCTGTGTGTAA
Source organism: Lederbergia panacisoli (assembly GCF_024626525.1). Classification (GTDB taxonomy): domain Bacteria; phylum Bacillota; class Bacilli; order Bacillales; family Bacillaceae_C; genus Lederbergia; species Lederbergia panacisoli. The sequence continues at coordinate 8,117 of NZ_JANJGU010000026.1, read as the reverse complement.
AGATAATTGGGTGTTTGCGGATGAAGTGGGTCTAATACCATCTAAAAATTCCATATTATTTATTCTTCCACCAATGGCTCTTCTTACTAATGGCATTATTTTTCCATCTGCTAATGAGCCCAGAACAAAGTGGAAATCGTGATATAAACCTACTTCTAATCCTTTCTTGCGACATTCCAAAATAAAGTTACTCCAATCAAGATTCGGTTCTTCGAAAAAGCAATGCTTTAGTTTACCTAGTTTAGTAATATCGATATTAAAATGTATTATGACCGGTGTAGCATCATCGGTAGAACCATTCCCAAAATGATGTTTGGATTTCCTTTTAGCCCAATCTATAGCTTGGCTCTCATTATTCGTAAGATAGAATCCTTTTCCAAAGTCGGTAGCATACCGACTTTTATTAAAAGTTATTCCATTTAGTGTTATATATTCGCTATGGACCTTAATCGTTCCATGATAACAATTAATATAATCCTTTAACAACACTATTCCCCTCTGACAGGTTATTTATTCCTACTAATATAATATCATATTTTCGGACGCTTTAGGGGGAATATTCAGATTTCAGGATCAGTTACTTTTATATCAGTTTTGCCCTGAGGGTTGCTTAAACTGCTGGCATCCCTTAATCTTCGCGAAAGTATTGAGCCATTCATTGTGCAGAGAAGACTCATCAGCGAGCTTTTCTCATTTCTGTAATAGAGCCAGAGTCACAGCGAAGCTGACCTCAGCACCCGATACTAATCATGCGATGGAAGGGGGCGGGGCCCTGCCAACGTATGATTAGTATCGGTTTGTCTGTGTTACGCTTAATTGCTGGTGAGCCGCAAAGCTTTATTTTCCCGCTTACCAGCGATGATATAAGCAACACGGACAATGGGCAAGGTCAATAGTGACGTTCTATGTAAAGAGGGAAAAATATAAGACATTTCTTTTTTCTCCTTGCGCCAATGCAATTTCATCAATTAGTTTAAAATTTTCACCAATTCCAGATCGAATACCACCAATGCAGTTCTACATTTCCACCAATTCCAATATAATTTTCCACAATCCCACTTAAATTTTCATCAATTAGTTCAAAACTTTCACCAATTCCAGATCGATTACCACCAATCCAGTTCTACATTTTCATCAATTCCATTTAAATTTTTCACAATCCCAATCAAGTTTTCATCAATTAGTTCAAACCTTTCACCAATTCCAGAGCGATTATCACCAATCCAGTTCTACATTTTCACCAATTCCATTTTAACTTTCCACAATCCCACTCCAATTTTCACCAATTCCAATTCAAATATCATCAATCCCAATCAAAATATCATCAATCCCAATCAAACTATCATCAATCCCAATCAAACTATCATCAATTCTACCCTGAATATCATCAATCCTTATCTAGTCTGGCAGGGAAAAGTCGAAAGCCTGGGAATTTTATATGAATGAGTTTGAAGTATTTAATGCATTCCCCCATCCAAGACCCAAAATACTTTTTGCGATAAAGCGCTTTTCCCTGTATGATAAATACGCATAGAGCTTGCGAGAATAAGAGAAATGTGAACGGTCTTAAATGCAGGGAGTGGAATAGTATGCCGACGATTTATGATATTGCTGAAAAGGCGGGTTTTTCGATAACGACAGTATCGAAGGTGCTGAATAATTATCCGGGTGTAAATGAAAAAACAAGGAAGAAAATTTTGAGCACCATAGAAGAAATTGGTTATCAACCGAATTCAAATGCAAGATCATTAATGACGAAGAAGTATTGGACAATTGGGGTTGTGTTTATCGAAGAACTTAATATAGGAATAAAGCATCCTTTCTTCAGTGCAGTGATTGAAAGTTTTCGAAAACGAGCGGAAGAATTTGGCTATGACCTTCTTTTAGTTTCTCGCAATGTAGAGAATAAAAGAAAAAGCTATCTTGACCGTTTTCGACAACGTGGAGTGGATGGGGTTATTGTCGTTTCCCCACTAAATTTTAATAAAGAAGTGCAGGAAATATTAGACTATCATATACCAAGTGTATTTATAGATTTATATAGTAAAAATGTAAGTGTCGTTAACAGTGATAATGCATTTGGAAGTGAAATGGCCGTTGATTATTTATACTCACTCGGGCACCGAAAAATAGCTCATATTGCTGGGGAGGAAAAAACTTTAGCCGGACAAGAAAGGCGAAAAGGATTTATTGCGGCCATTGAAAAATATGGTTTGCATCTACCTGAAACCTATATTGTCAGTGGTGGGTATTTTGAGTTTGAGTCGGGTGTTTTAGCTATGGAACAGCTTCTCTCACTAGAGGATCGACCAACAGCTATTTTTGCAGCGAGTGACATGATTGCATTAGGTGCGATAAAAGCAATAAGAAATCATGGGCTTAAGGTACCGGATGATATTTCTATTGTCGGGTTTGATGACATAGAATTGGCGAAACACTCAACACCTAGTTTAACAACGATTAAACAGGATACCGATTTAATCGGAATGCAAGCAGCTGATTTGCTATTAAAACAAATTGATGCAAAAAAGAAGATTCCATTAGGAATAACTGTACCAGTAAACCTAGTTGAAAGAGAGTCCGCGAGTGAATTAAAGGGGGGCAATTGAAGGCACCCCCAATATTTTAATTTGTAGTGGAAAGCGCTTTACCCTACGAAGACATTTTTTGTTAAAACTAAACTTTGCACAATAATTATCTTTTGTAACGTAATAAAAGAGGTGAGCTCCCGGTAAGAGAGTTTATATTAAGCTCATATCAAAAAAATTTGAAATAATTTGACGGGAAAACAAGTATAAACTATACTCAAGATGGGAAGCGCTTTCGAAGTATATTAAGGGGGATAAAAAATATACATTATATAAAAAAAGGAAAGCGCCTTATATAGAGAGGGGGTAGGGGAGACATATACTAGGAAATAATAGGGTTCCAAAATAAGTAGTGTTAGAATTTCGTTGTTTAATGGAATCTTTGTAGAATAATAGTTAAATAGAAGGGTTTATTATTCTACCTTTGTAAGAGAGAATTTTATTGTATTTGGAAAGCGCTTTCCGAATTTAAGTCTCAGGGAGTAGTTTTTAGGGTGGGGCTTGTTAGAAAAAATTTTAGGGAAGGAGAAGGATTTATTAATGATAAAAAAGATCGGGCACTTATTTCTGATCCTACTATTAGTCGGATCGAATCTTTCAGGGATTGTACCTAGAGTTCATGCTGAAAAAATCGATCAAGAGTCTACTTTATATTTAGTAAGTGGTGACGAAGAAAGTCGTCTTTCACTTGAGGCAGGTACAAATGAAGAGTTAGATGTTTTACATTCAGAGGAAAAGTTAGTTTACATAATTGATCAAGTCAACGGTGAATATAATGGATCAGGTCAGACATCAGCAAAATTATATTTAAATGGCTTAGCTATAGCTATTGGTACAATTGCGAAGATGTCATATGATTTTAATGGTGATGGAACATGGGATCGAACAGAAGAAACGGAAATGGTGCCGACTGATGGTGACCTTCAATCTATTGAACTGTTTGAACGCGATTTTACATCCAACATAGAGGGAAATGAATACGCTAATTTTACTAACGGAAAAATCCAAGTTGAGATATACAAACTTTTTGGAGATGGTGATATTGAAGTAAAGGTGAATGCGCCGGATGAAAGTTCAAGAATTATCTTGCCTTACTCGATTGAATTAGGTGGGGGAGATTCTGATAATGGCGAAGGTTCAGAGGTACCAGGAAATGGTGACCCAGTGGATCTAGGAAATGAAAATTCGGGAAATGGAGATACATCATCGGATACAGGTAATGGAGATGACCAGTCAGATCCAGGAAATGGAGATACTTCATCGGATATAGGAAATGGAGATGACCAGTCGGAGCCAGGAAATGAAGATACTTCATCGGATACAGGAAATGGTGATAATCCGACAGATCCAGGAATTGAAGATTCTTCACCTGATACAGGAAATCAAGATAATTCTTCAGATAAGGGAAATGACGATCATCCATCTGAACTAGTAAACAACAAAGTTTCAGAAACACCAGGTGATAAGGAATGGAAACTCGTTTGGGAAGATAATTTTGACGGCAATGAATTGGATGGAAGTAAGTGGAACATCACAACTGGAAATGGACATGCTGAAGGAATTCCTGGATGGGGAAATGAAGAAAAGCAATATTATCAAAAAGAAAATCTAAAGGTCGAAGATGGAAAATTAATCATCGAGGGTAAAAAAGAAAGCGTTTCCGATAAGTATGGCAGTTATAACTATACCTCGGGATTAATAGATACTAGAGGCAAATTCAGTCAAAAGTATGGAAAGTTTGAAGCGAAAATGAAATTGCCAAAAGGTCAAGGGTATTGGCCTGCATTCTGGATGATGCCTGAACATGATGTATACGGCGGATGGGCAATTTCAGGAGAAATAGACATTATGGAAGCGGCAGGGGCTAGACCTAACATCGTTGGTGGAGCTATCCATTATGGCGGTCAATGGCCAAATAACACATATACTGCTAAAGATTATATTTTTCCTGAAGGATCAGATAACACTGAATTTAATGTGTATAGTCTTGAATGGGAACCAGGAGAAATTAGATGGTATGTAAATGGTGAACTATATCAGAAATTAAATAATTGGCATGCTACAGATGCTAACGGAAATAAATACTCATATCCAGCTCCATTTGACCAAGAGTTCCACATCATTTTAAATTTAGCGGTTGGTGGATGGTATGGTGGAGATCCTGATGGGACAACTGTATTCCCTGGAAATATGGAAGTAGAGTATGTCAGAGCCTATGAGTTGCCGGAATATCGTGAGCCGGTAGAACCTGGGTTTGATGCAGGTGAACTGCCTAGCAATGCAAAAGAGGCTATCGACGGCAATTACCTCTATGATCCAAAATATGAACAAGGATTTGCAAATATTAGCACTCCTGATGAACTGGCAAATGATTGGACAAATGACTATTGGAATTTTGTATATTTGAATGAATTCGGTGGGAATGCTTCAATATCTGTAGATCAAATGGGCGATGACCGATTTGCGAAAGTGGATATAGCGAATGCAGGCAACCAAGTTCACTCCGTTCAACTTATTCAAAATGCAACTTTAGGAACAGGCAGATGGTATAAACTAAGCTTCGATGCTAAATCAAATGCAAATCGTAATTTGACAGTAAAAATTGGCGGGGGACCTGAAAGAGGCTATGCGGGTTACTCACCAACAGGAGACTTTGCTTTATCTAGTAACTTAGACACTTATGAACTTACTTTTCAAATGCAGCAAGAGTCAGATCCTTTAGCGCGCGTGGAATTCAATATGGGAACGAACAATGCGCCTGTTTGGATTGGAAATGCTGTACTTGAAGAAATAGAGGCGGTCGATCCATACAATGAAAACAAGCCTAAAACTCCGTTACGGAATGGAAATCATGTCTACAACGGATCCTTTGACCAAGGACGAATGGACAGGATGACATATTGGAATTTCATTGATAATGATGGAAACGCTACTGCTTCAGTTAGTGAAAAAACAAGGGAGTTAAAAGTAGACATCACGAATGGTGGAGACCGTCAGGAAGCTATTCAAGTACTCCAAAAAGGAATTAATTTATTAGCTAATGATGAATATGAATTAACGTTTAAAGGAAGAGCTGATTCTGCTAGAACAATAGGAATTTCTTTCATAAGTGAAGACGGAACTAAAACTTATGCAGAAGAAAAAGTTGATCTATCAACATCGATGGATGTAAAGACGTTCAAATTCACTATGCCTGATCTAACAGATATTGCAAGCCAAATTGTATTTCATTTAGGTGGAAATAACAGTAATGTCTATTTAGATGATATTAAATTAATTAGATTAACGAATAATAATGCTGGATTAACACTTGAGGAGGCATTTCCTCTACGCAATGGAGATTTTTCTAATGGCTTAATGAATTGGGACAAGCATATTCAAGGTGATCATGATGGTCATGGTTCAAAAGCAACTGTTGAAGCAGTTAATGATGAAGCAAGCATCACTGTTGAAAATGTAGGTTATAATCCGTGGGATATACAGTTATTATATCCAGGAATGAAATTGAAAGAAAATCAAACGTACATTGTTGAATTTGATGCTAAATCCACGAATAACAGAAAAATTGAAGTAGTACTAGATAATGGTGCACCTGCCTATCACAGATACTTCGAAAAGGTAATTGATCTAACAGATACTATGGAAACATACACATTTGAGGTTAAAATGCCTGCAAATGATACAGCTGGACTACAATTTTTACTAGGAAATGTTGCTGGTGAAAATATTTCTGCAGTTCATAATGTGTTCATAGATAATGTTAGATTAGAAGTGAAAGGCGAAAGGGACAAATACTTCCCGTTAAAGAACGGTGATTTTTCAAAAGGACTAGAAGTTTGGGATCAACACATCCAAGGTAATTATGATGGGGATTCAAGTGCGACTATAATAGGAGAAAATGGTCAAGCTAAAGCAACCATTGACAATGTTGGTGTAAACCCTTGGGATATTCAATTAATGCAAGGAATCTCTTTATACCAAAACAAGTATATTGTAGAATTCGATGCAAAATCTAGTGATGATAGAAAAATAGAAGTAATCGTAGAAAATGCTTCATATAAACGTTATTTCGATGAAGTTATTTCATTAACAAATTCAATGGAAACATATACATTTGAATTTGATATGCCTGTAGATGAGCAAGTTTCATTAAAATTCCTTTTGGGCAATGTAGAGAATCCAGAAATTGATGGAGCACATGAAGTTTATATTGACAATGTCAAGGTAGATGTTAAAAAAGCTAGAGAGCTTCTAGCTGGAAAAGCTCCTGAGCCAGAGCAACCAGAGGAACCTGGTGATGGAGATGATGGGGACCATTCAGATAAGACATGGAAAGAAATTGGTGAAAACCTAATTATTGATGGTTCTTTTGAAACAACTACTGAATTCGGTAATTCTGAAAATATTGTAAAAGGATGGAATATCCATAATCAAGGCCAATTCGAACAATGGGCTGGATTAGCAGACTTTTCAGTTAAAGATGGTAAACTACATGCTGATATTCAACAAGTAGGCTGGGAATGGTGGCACATCCAATTGTTCCAAGAAGGGATAGTTGTCCCAAGTGGAATGTATAAAATTGAATTTGATCTGCAGTCTGAAAGAGAAAGACCTGTATACGTGGAGCTAACAGGATCTGGAGTACCTAATCAAACATTTAATGTTGATCAAACGATGCAAACATATCAAGCCATTATTGAAGTGAAATCAGATGGCGAATACAAGTTGATGTTTGGATTGGGAAGAGCAGGAAGCGATCCAGATGTAGCTGCACCTTACAACGTTACGATTGATAATGTGAAATTAGTTGAAGTTGAAGAAGTAACCGGAGGAGAAGATCCTGGTGATGGCGATCCGGGCGATGGAGACAGCGATCCAGGTGATGGAGACGGGGACCCAGGTGATGGAGACAGCGATCCAGGTGATGGAGACGGCGATCCAGGTGACGGAGACGGCGATCCAGGTGACGGAGACGGCGATCCAGGTGACGGAGATCAAGATCCAGGTGACGGAGACGGGAATCCAGGTGACGGAGATCAAGACCCAAGTGACGGCGACCAAGACCCAGGTAACGGTGACAAGAACCCAGGTGACGGGGATAAGGGCACTGGTGATAAAGGAAAAGATCAAAAAGGTGATGATCAAAAGAAACTACCTAATACAGCAACATCTATGTATACATCCTTGCTAATAGGTATTGTAATGTTTTTAGTAGGAATTGCATCCTTTATTATCAGGAGACGTAAAGCAATTGTTTAACTAGTAAAGTAGATTGATTGAAAGGGCTGTCCGGTCAGAATTATCTGTCTGGGACAGCCTTTTTTTAAAATCTCCTTGAACTAATACAATTTCATCAATTAGTTCAAAATTTTCATCAATTCCAATTTGATTTTCCACAATCCTGGACTTCTGTCAATATAATGGACAAAAATTAGCCAAGTTTTGACGTATCTTTTTACTTCCGCGCTCCGTTTCACTTCGCTTGGAGGCCTCTGCATAAAGGAAGGGTCAAAAAGCGAACCCTTCCTT
>NZ_JANJGU010000025.1 GCF_024626525.1 Lederbergia panacisoli | reverse complement strand
GAGAGCCCTTCAGGGCGTTACCCCTTCATTTGGCTCTTCGATATAACCCTTCAGTTCCGACAGGAACTGTCTGACCTTTACCTAAGTATTGTTACCAATCTCAACTTAAGCCAGAAACATTTCGCACGATTAACGCACCCTTTAGCATAATAAGTAAATTATTATTTTATTTTTTTTAGCATTTTAAAATTAGCCAATTTAACCCCCTTTTTTTCCACAGTTTGTGAACAAACAATTTTGTAACCTTGATGTTCAAAAAATGGCTTAGCTGTAATACTTGCTTCCGTATCAATTTCTAAAAGATTTAATTTCTTTGCCTCAGATTCAAGCATATCAACTAAAGCTTTGGCTATACCTTGTCCTTGATAATCTTTATGAACAAATAGTCTATCTAAGTACCCGGTATGTGTTAAATCGCTAAAACCAACAACTTTATCATTAACTTTAGCTACAAATGTTATATTTCTACTCAATGATTCCTTCCAAGATTTGATTTTAGATTCTTTTTCATCACTTGGTGCCCAAGCATCCAATTGTGCTTGGGAATAATCTTTTGAATTTACGGAATGAACTGTTTCATAAAACAAAGAAACAATATCTTCTGTATCAGTTTCCTTAAACTTTATAATCTTCACTTTCTGTTATCCCTCCCCTTATTAAGATAAGCATCCTAATAACATTTTCCCTCCACCTTCTTCTTACACTATCCTGCCCGTTAGTAAAATAACTTCAACAAAAATAAGCGATAATCCTTCTAGGACTATCGCCCCCGTTACTTTAAGTACAATCGTTCACAAGCTGTGTAAAAATACCAGATGGTTACTCTCCATCTGGTATTTTGAAAACACAATATATTCATTCTTTGATATCTCTAATTCGATTTATTTTTTTACAGCAGGTGGTCCAAATACTCCTCGCTGAAGATCACGAAACGCCTCCCGGATTTCTTCCGTCGTATTCATTACAAATGGTCCACCAAATGCAATTTCTTCCCGAATAGGAACACCTGAATATATCAACACTTTAGAACGAGTTTTGGCTTTTATTTTTAATTCACTTTTGTTAGACTCGGAGCCTTCTTCATTAAAGGATATTGTAGCTGCTCCTGTTTTACCTATCTTTGTCTGACTTTCTCCGAATTCCATCTCTCCTGCCAACATGTACAAGAATGAATTATGATTCTCAGGTAAAATATGTGTATACTCAGTTCCTTCACGAAGGGTAATTTCCGCCATTGTAATAGGTACCAAACTATTCATTGGTCCTTTTACCCCTGCAATATCCCCTGAATACACACGAATCGAACCACCTTCAAAGTTCACTACAGGAGCATCTTCAACAAAGATGTTTTGATAAGCTGTTTCTGTACGCTTCAAACTTTTTGGAAGGTTTAGCCATACCTGTAATGTATGAATCAAGTCATCATCATAAGCTTCTTCAGCATGTCTAGCTGCCCATCCAGCATTCATATATTGAACATCACCAGCATTTAATAGGCTATAGCCACCCGTATTATCTATATGTTCCAGCCTCCCATCAACAACATACGTTACAGTTTGAAAGCCTCGGTGAGGATGGTCGGCGAAGACTCCACGTTTATACCAATCTTCGGCCATAAGAATAAAGGGAGAAAATTCTTGATTCCTCTCAGGATTAAGAATAACACCTTGTTGGACATGCGGATAACCATTTTTATTATATGTTGGATACCAAAAAACCTTTATATCTCTATGAAATGTTGTTTCCTTAGTCATCTCAATTCCTCCTTCATTGGATTGATCACTCAGTTTGATCAAGCATATTGATAAGCTAATTTCTCTGCAGCTTCTGTTACTTTACGCATTCCATTTCCAATGATCTCCTCTGCTTTATCTGGCCTTGCATTATGTCCTTCAATAACAACCTCATTAGTAACTTCCATACCAAACATTCCAGCAAATATGCTTCTCATATAATTCACTGCATGTTCCATCTTCTGCATTTCTGGTGATGAATAATATCCACCACGTGCATTGATAAAGATAATCTTTTTCTCAGGCATTAAGTAGACTGGTGAACCATCTGGACCGTATTTGAATGTGTAACCCGCTTCATCAATATAGTCAATAAATGTGTGAAGTTTTGCAGGGACAGTCAAATTCCACAATGGAAAAACAAAGACTACTACATCAGCTGCAGCAAATACATCTTTAGCTTTTTGTTTCGCAGCTAGAAGACGTTGTTCTAATTCTGATAGTTCATCGTCACTTTGTAACTTGCCGAAAGCATCAAATAATTCTTGCCCGAAGTAAGGCATATCTTCTTCAAAAACATCATAGACAGTCACATTAAGATTTTTTGCATCTTTTATAGACTCCATAAAGGTTTCATACATTTTACTAGATACACCCTCTGGGCGATTATTTGCTTTAACTACTAATAAATTCATTTAAAAAATCCTCCTAAATTCCTGTTCCCACAATAAAAGGGAATTGATTTTACAACTATTGCATACGCAACACTTGTTGTATAATCAAATTATAGATACGATCTGTTCACCCCTCAAGCAACAAAATCTTCACTTTGTTGCATAAGCCACAAATCACGAAAAATGTCTTATCATTCTGGAATGGGGGTATTTTAATGACTGGGGAAAACACAGATTTGCGTTCAATTCGAACAAGGAAATTCATTTTTGATTCCTTTGTAGAGCTCTTGGAAAAAAAGGAGTTCAACAGTATCACAATCAGTGATATCACAACAGGAGCCATGATTAATCGGGCAACTTTTTATCGTCATTTTCTCGATAAATTTGATTTGCTCGAAAAAGTGATAAAAGAAGATTTACTGGAGAATGTACTAAAGGAATTGTCGAATAATGAAGAGTTCAGCGAGGAAATGCTAAAGAGTCTATTCTTATCTATTACTACATTCCATATGAGCTTATCAACACGTTGTCAAAGAAGTTATCACGATATGAGTGTGAATATTGAAGCATTATTAAAAAAGGAACTTGAACAGATCATTTTTCAATCACTATTAAAAAAGTATCAGAATGAAAGTATTGAAATGCTAAGAATGAACTCTACCATGTTAGGTTGGATGGTTTACGGGGCTTCAATTGATTGGAAACAGAACAGTAATAAATCACCAGAAGAGTATTTAGAAGATGCAAGTTTGTCTATTAGGAAATTGTTAAAGAGTGGAATAAATTAAATTTGGAAGTCATTTAAATAACAAAGCACAAAGCGTTTCTCCAAATGGATTAACGCTTTTATTCTTATTCCACTATCCTGCCCGTTAGTTTAAGTACAATCTTTCACAAGCACCATCCTATCAATACCAGAGTATTCACTTTTTCTTGATATTCATCCTCCATTAAATGGCCCGTTTGTTGAATAACATAACGAGCATTTTTAAATAACTTTATTGTCATTTAACAAAGGCAGCTAGATATTAGCCGCACTTTAATAAGAAATAAGTTATAGTATTTTTTCCATTGCCATGACATCAACAAATTCTCCATCTAAAATACCCTGGTTTTTAAAAACGCCTACTTCACGAAAACCCATTTTTTTATATAGCCCCTGTCCTAAACCATTAAATGGAAAAGTAAATAAAACCAGCTTATGAAAATTATGTTCGTTTGCTTTGATTTCGAGAGTGGAAAGCAGTTTACCGCCTACCCCTTTGCCTCTGTATTCCCTGGAAATATAAACCGAAATATCGGCCACCCCATCATAAGCACAACGGTTAATATATGGATTTAAAGAAGCCCATCCAATTATTTTATTTCTCTCTTCAGCAACGACTACACTATATCTGTTCTGATGCTGCTTGGACCATTCTGTCATATATGAAATATCTTTTGCCTCTGTTTCTAACGTGGCTATCCGATCTTCTATCCCTTGATTGTAAATTTCCATAATTGCTTCTAAGTCTGTCTCTCTGGCTTCACGAATGATAGCTTCTCTGACCATTTAATTTCCTCCACAACAATAATTATAATTGTTGTTTATTTCTTGATATGCCAAGAGAAACTGATTGTAAGTTTGCTGACCCATTTCATTTTCCTCAAAACGAAACAGCCGTTCAAAGGTTTTATCTTTAGCTTCCTCAAGTGTACAACCAAAAGCATTCATGATTAATTTCATATAAGAAATGAAATATTCCTTTTTGAGCGATCCACCATGATTAATAACCATTTTACACTCACCTTTTAATAAAAATTTTTATGGGAAGCACACGCTCCCCTTTTTTTGAAGGTGTTTTAATAATTGCAACATGTAGATTTAGGTCCATCACAGGAGCTTTTACTATTTAAATTGATGCTACAGACACCCGTTTCTGGCAAATCTAATTCTACTTTCTCAGCAGCATTCAAATCACCACTTAAATAGGCGACTACAGACCTAACCTGCTCATATCCTGTTGCCATTAAGAAGGTTGGGGCTCGACCATAACTTTTGGCACCCACAATATAAAAATCCTTCTCTGGCTGTCTTAATTCCTTTTCACCGTGAGGACGAACAGTACCGCAACTATGAATGTTTGGGTCGATCAGTGGTGCTAACGCTTTTACACTTTCAGTAGCTGAGTCAATAGAAGTACGAAGGTCATTTATTATCGAAAAATCTGGACGGCTTCCCGTATTTACAATCATTTCATCTATTCCATCCAGTCTAATTTGATTGTCATTTTGGGTGCCTATTAATTCAATACCCTCTTCTGATTTCCTAACTAATTGGATACGAAATGGCGTAATTACTTTAACCTGTTGGTTATCTACCATATGGTGAATTTTACTGCCGAGAAGGCCACGAGCTTCAAGTGCATCCTTTTCCTTCCCGCCATATGCCTCTTCAACTCTCTGTCTTCTCATAATCCATAATATTTCAGTTTCAGGATAGGACTCTTTCAATTTAGTCAAATCTAATAAGGTATTTATGGCTGAATGGCCGCCTCCAACAACAGCTACACGTTTACTTGTATAACGTTGTTGTTCCTTCCCTAAAATATCGGGAATTCCATAATATATTTTTTCTTGGAGGGATTTCTCATCAGCTAGCCAAATACCACTTGAAACAGCAGGGTTGGGAGTTCCCCATGTACCCGTAGCATCAATTACTGCCTTAGCTTCAAATATTTTGTACTCCCCATTGTTTTCAGCATGGATGACAAATGGAACATTTTCTCTATTTGCAGTTTTCATTTTATCCACGTCTTTTCTACCAATCGATAAAACTTTTGTATTAAGGTAAAGAAAAGGTTGAATTTCTGGCACCTTAGAAAGTGGCTTCAAATATTGTTCAACAAGCTCCTGCCCTGTCGGTAAACTTTCTAATTCTTGCTGAACCCAACCACTGTTATTTAATAAGTTCATGGCAGCTTTATCTATATTATAGCGCCAAGGTGAGAATAACCGAATATGTCCCCAACTCTTGATATTGGCTCCTACTTCCACCCCTGCCTCTAATAGAATAAACGATTGCCTTCTGCTTGCTAATTGTGCAGCTGCTGCTAAACCAACCGGTCCAGCTCCAATAATAACAATAGGCAGTTGCTTAGTTATTTTCTTATTTGTTACATTGTTGTTTTCTAAATCATTACTTCTAGGGTTACAACATCCTTGGATATTATCGTTCAACGCAATCATGTTCTCTCCTCATTTCTTTTAAATTAGATTTTTTCACCTGTATACACAAAAAAATAACGTCATTACTTGCAATGTGCAAGTAATTATTCTGGGGAATTACCCCTGCAGTGGCCGGCAGCATGCGTTAGACTTTGCCATGGCATTATTTAATAATTGAATAGAACGGATGACGGTTTCTTTTTCAAACTCATTCATATGAGAAAAAACCTCATTTAAAAATGCATTCATTTGTTGATCTATGGTTGTTGCAATATACTTACCTTCAGTAGTCAGGGACAGAATACTAATTCTTTTATCACTAGGATCTGGTGTTTTCTTTATTAAGTTCATTTTTACTAGTGATTGAACCTGCCTGCTAAAAGTAGTAATATCAGTTCCTAATGTTCCTGCTATCTGCTGCATGGATGGTTTATTTTGATTATCAATCTCATACAAGATGTGGCTTTGAATGAGGGAAAGATCGCAACCACCAACAGTACAGCAGTTTTTATTAAGTAAACCAAATCGGCGTGTCATTATTTGAAACATTCCACGGAGATTTTCCATTATTTTCACCTCATAATCACATTATAATCACAATACTTGTAAAATGCAACCAATAATTTTCATTTGGACTAACTAAGTAAAAAAAATTATTGAAATTTCACTTTTTATTTTAATTTGGTATAGAATAATTCTTATAAAAATGCAGCCACAAACTTTTTTATTTGACCCCAACTCAAAACTTCTTAAAAAAGGTATTTTTTTAAAAAGGCTGTTTAATTATTTTTTTTAATGGGACAAAAAACGAGGAAAACAGGAGGAATACTCCAATTTTCACTCGTCTTAGGGAACAGTTCATTTTGCTACAGAACAGTTGGATTTTCCGATAACAGCAGCTATTATTTACTTCCCTTCTCCCTACTCCACCGTCACACTTTTCGCTAGATTCCTAGGTTTATCAACATCGCAGCCACGATGCAGGGAAGCGTAATAAGCAATGAGCTGGAATGGGATAACAGAGATAAAAGGTGTTAGCAATTCGTTTACAGCAGGTAATACGAAACGATCTTCTTCTGTTTCGAGTCCTGCCATTGAGATGATGCATGGGTTGGCGCCGCGGGCGACGACCTCTTTGACGTTGCCGCGGATGCTCCAGTTGACGTTTTCTTGGGTTGCCAAGGCGATGACAGGTGTTCCGTCTTCAATTAAGGCGATGGTTCCATGTTTTAGTTCGCCGCCTGCAAAGCCTTCTGCTTGGATATAGGAAATTTCCTTTAGTTTCAAGGATCCTTCTAGACAGACGAAGTAGTCAAGGGAACGTCCAATAAAAAAGCAGTTGCGTGTAAATGGAAGAAATTCACTTGCGATTTTTTCATATTCTTCTTTTGAATCGCAGAGTACTTCCATAGCATTCGCGATTATTCCAAGCTCATGGATGAGATCAAATCCAGTATTCAAACCACGAGATTGTGCAGTTACATTTGCAAGAATGGCTAATACAGCAATTTGTGCAGTGTAAGCTTTCGTCGATGCTACGGCAATTTCCGGTCCTGCATGAAGAAGCAATGTGAAGTCCGCTTCTCGTGATAATGTTGATCCTGGAACATTAGTGATAGTCAAAGCTTTATAACCCTTTTCTTTCACTTGAACTAAAACCGCTCGACTGTCAGCTGTCTCACCGCTTTGAGAAATAAAAATGAACAGCGGTTTTTCAGATAAAAGCGGCATATTGTAGCTAAATTCACTTGCGACATGAACTTCTGCTGGAATTTTTGCCATATTTTCTATGAATTGTTTTCCGACAAGACCTGCATGGTAGCTCGTTCCACACGCAACAATATAGATACGATCACATTCCTTAACGGCTTCTATAATGTCTTCAGCAATTTCCAGTTCACCTTTTTCATTCTGGTATTCTTGGATAATTTTTCTCATCACTAAAGGCTGTTCGTCGATTTCCTTTAACATATAGTGTGGATATGTGCCTTTTTCAATATCGCTCGCATCAATTTCTGCTTTATATGGGTCGCGATTGACGATATCACCAGTAAGGTTTTTAATCGTCACTTCATCCTTTTTTAAGACGACCATTTCTTTATCCATTAATTCGATATACATATTGGTTACTTGAATCATGGCCATAGCGTCACTTGCCACGACATTGAATCCACTCCCGACACCAACGAGTAAAGGACTCTTATTTTTCGCTACGAAAATTGTATCAGTATTTTCATTGTCAATAATCGCAATTGCATAGGAGCCTTCTAATAATGCCAAAGATTTTCGGATTGCTTCTTCTGCTTCCATTCCTTCTTCCGAAAACTTTTCAATCAATTGGACAATCACTTCAGAATCGGTGTCACTTTTAAATGAAATATCCTGTAAGTATTCTTGCTGCAACAATGTATAGTTTTCAATGACTCCGTTATGAACTAAAGTAAAACGGCCGGAAGTACTTTGATGAGGATGTGCATTGGAACGACTTGGCACTCCATGTGTCGCCCAGCGTGTATGTCCGATTCCAGCCTGTGCAAAAATTCTTCCGTCTACGGCACTTCTTAAATCGGCAATTCGGCCTTTTTCTTTAAAGATTTGGACGCCTCTCTCATTTAAGAGTGCAATACCCGCCGAATCATACCCTCTATATTCGAGCTTTTCCAAGCCTTTTAATAAAATTTCGATCGAATCTTGATTTCCAATATAACCTGTAATGCCGCACATAAGTTTTTCCTCCTATATAAGGAGGCAAGCAAGCACGGGGGCATACTTGCCCCCTTATCTCTGTTGTATTTTTCTGTATGTGCACATTCTCTTTCTTTTGTCCACCGAGTCGCCTCTTGTGATTTGAGAAAGAAATTTCGACTGTGTGTCAACAGTCGGGAGGCATCCGCCGAACGTTCGATAAACCTCCACCTCGTCAACTAATCTAACGAACCGATTAGTTCTGGCGCTTGAGTAAATTAATGTACAATGCTCCTTTCTTTTTTTGACTAAAAAAAAACGAAACAGGAATATCATACTATAATTATTTTTACCTAGTCAATCATATTGTATGAAAGTATGAATCTAATTGAGTGTATATTTTTCCATTAGCATTAAGGGGACTTCCTATAAATTTTTCAAAGAATTCTTGCATATTTCGGGAAGGCTCTTTCTTTTACTTATCCAATGCTCTAAAATAGTCTCAATTAAGAGAGGAGAGATCCCGATGATACGTTATCCGAAACCGTTAAAACCTGAAGGTACAGTTGGCATCACTGCTCCCTCTTCTGGAGTACCGAAAGAACTGCACCCGATTTTGACTGGCGGCATTGAGCAATTTAAAAAGCGTGGATTTCAAGTCGAGGTTGGTAAGACTCCATGGACCCAAGAAAAAGCAGCTTCAGCAGAAGCGAGCATCCGTGCAGCAGAATTGAATTCCATGCTGCAAAACCCTCATATTGATGCAATTATTCCACCGTGGGGCGGAGAAATTCTAATGGAAATACTCCCGAGCTTACAATGGGATCATATTAAGCCAAAATGGGTATTGGGATATTCTGATACTAGCACTCTATTATTTGCTATCACTGTAGTGACGGGAATGGCGACTGCCCATGGAGTAAATTTAGTGGACTTACGGAGCGATGAATGGGATAAGACGACGAAGAAGTTTATGGATGTACTCATGGGTACGGAAGGCGATACAATCATCCAATTTTCTTCTGAAAAATATCAATCAGAATGGAATCATGATAAAGAACCAGATCCTTATGTTTATAAGTTGGATACACCAACAATTTGGAAAACGTTGAATGGATTGCCGCTTGAATTGGAGGGTAGGCTTCTTGGAGGATGTATCGATATGCTGAAAAGTCTAGTTGGGACACCATATGCAGATATAAAAGTATTTCGGGAAAAGTATATTAACAACGAAAAAATCCTTTGGTATTTTGAAAACTGCGAAATGACGGCGACTGATTTTTATCGTTCGTTGCTGCAGCTGCATTATGCAGGTTGGTTCGAACAATCGAGCGGTATTATCTTTGGGAGAACGCCTGCAAGGGAAGAAGTCGATGGTTTTACTACTCTTGATGCAATGGAACGCCTTTCCCAACTAACCGGGCTTCCTGTCGCTTATGATGCGGACATCGGTCATGTTCCACCGCAAATCACACTCGTCAATGGCGCTAAAGCAACTGTAAAAGTCGAAAATGGGCAGGCATCTGTTAAAATGGAATTAAAATAGTTGGCTCTGTTATAGCTGAATGTTAATTTTACCAAGTTTTAAAAATAAACGGAAAAATTCCGTTTAAATATGGATATACTCATATTTCCCTAAAAATAAGGGGAGGTTTTCCGTTTATCTAATCCAAATCCTTAGATTTTATCCTATTTAGAGAAGTTAATCGGAATCTCTCCGCCTATATCTACTTCTTAAGCTTCTCTTATATACATTAGCCGGAAATTCTCCGCCTATGAATTCTCATACATAAACGGAAATCAACAATTAATAATAACAGAGCTAAAAAATTAAAGGAGAAACGAATGACAGACTACAAAGCGTTATTTTTAGACATAGATGGAACCATCTTAAAACTAGACCACACATATGAAGAATCAACTAAACATGCGATTTTAGAAGCCCAATCAAAAGGAATTCAAGTTTTCCTAGCAACCGGAAGACCGCTCCATGAAATTTCAAATCTTGCTGAGGAGCTGAATGTCGATTCCTTCATTGGCTACAATGGGGCACTTGCAAAATACCACGGTGAAACGATCGTAGATGAACCGATGAGCAGTAATATTGTGATGGATTTTGTAGAGATTGCTAAAAAGCATGGACATGAAATCGTCCTATATACGAGTGAGAAAAATTACTTTACTTCGATGGATTCGCCACATGTAGATCTTTTCATTGAGAAATTCCAGACAAAGTATAATGAATTGTTCACGACAGATGTTGCAGATCAAATTTTAGGTGCAACCTTAATCAACTTGCGGCCTGAAGAGGTAGAATTATACGAGATTGATTTGAGCTACCATTTTTCACAAGTAAATGTCGATGGCTTGAGGCATTGTTATGATGTGATTCGGGATACGGTTAATAAAGGGGAAGCCGTAAAGAAAATACTGCATGTAATGAATATAGAAAAAGAAGCAGCTATTGCGTTTGGTGACGGGATGAACGATAAAGAAATGCTATCAGCTGTTGGGGAAGGCTACGCAATGGGCAATGCAAATCCAGATTTATTCGCTTATGGAAATCGGAAAACGACCGCTGTTACGAATTCAGGAATTTATAACGGATTGAAAACAATTGGGGTTGTCGATTAATCGACAACCTCTAGTCACTTGGAATTACTCTCGATAAAGAGACCGCACAATTTTACTCTCGGATAAACGCCTGTTACTTTCGGATAATGGTACTAAACTCTCGAATAATATGCGGTTACTTTCGTATAAGTGCCTTTTACTCCCGGATAACTGCCCATCACTCGCTGAAGAGCAATGTTCAATATTCCCTGTTTTATTTAATTTCTCCTCCACTTCCTGGTGCTACAAGCTCTACTTTTACTCGATCTGGATCTTCAAAATAGACCGCGTAATGTTGAGGACCTCCTGAAAATGGATGTTTATCTTTATAAAGAATTTGGACGTCCCTTTCTTCCAACTTTGCTGTCATTTCATCTACATGCTCACGAGAATGAGCGTGAAATGCGAGATGATTAAGTCCTACACGGCAGCGATGATACGGGATATCTAAAAACCGCTCCTCTGCCTGAACGAAAACGATATACGTTTCATCCAGCTTCCAGCTTTGACCCTTATCCCATTTTTGATAAACACTGTACCCTAACTCTTCGAGAAACCATCCCCAAAATTCTATGGACTTTTTTAACTTTGAAACATATAACTCAATATGATGGATCATTCTTTTATCACCTGTTTTTTCTTAATACTGAATATTATACTAAAGGTAAATCAGTTCGAAAGGTAAATCACATATGAAAATTTTGATTCAAGCATTACTTATATCTTTAGCGGTTCACTTATTATATTTTGGCGGGTCTATTCTATATGGCTATATTCTTACTAAGAACTATACACCTGATATAGAAAACGCGGTTGGATTGGATTCTGAAGTTGCATTTGGGTACGCTGTGGATCCTTTCTTTTTCATATTGACCTTTTTAGGCGTTGCTTTCTTTTGTGGAATTCTAATCTACGTTATTAAAAAATATAAAGGAGAAAAAGATGGAGATCACTCAACTATCTAAGCGATTTAAAGTCTTTGCAGAGGGTGAGTGTAAAGGCTCAAGTCCTTTGTATGAACATTTATCATTAAAAATCTCAGAAGATCATGACTTGCTTGAATTAAGCTCCCATGCCCAAGAAGGTCAACCCATTCCAAATTTATTTTTAGGAGCTGTCCATTACCTTTTACAATCAGGGCTCCATCATCCGTTAAAAGAATATTATCCAAGTTTGGTTGAAGAGCCCCTAGATATAGAAGATATTTTTCCTTATTTTAAGGATTTCTGCCTAGCTTTTAAAAGTGATATTATTAATCTACTACAAACAAAACGAGTGCAGACAAATGAAGTACGACGAAGCGCGTATTTGTATCCAAGCTTTTGCTATATGTATGCCAAATTGAAAAAGCCTTTATCCTTAATTGAAATTGGAACGAGTGCCGGGCTTCAGCTCTTATGGGACCAGTATGGCTATTCCTAAGGCGAAGGTCATCTGTATGGCATTAAAAAATCCAGTGTGCAAATTACTTCGGAAATTATTGGGGAACGGTTTCCGGCTCACTTGGAAAATATTCCCCCTGTCGTATCAAGGATTGGATTAGATTTGCATGTTTGTGATATTACAGACCAAGAGAACAAGCTTTGGCTTAAGTCACTCATTTGGCCAGAGCATCAGGACCGGGTGAAACTTTTTGAAAAAGCTGCCCAACTTTTTATTGAAAATCCGGTAAAATTAATTGAAGGAGACGGGGTTTCGTTACTTCCCGAGATTGTTAAGCAAACACCTGAAGAGGGTGCCGTTTGCATCTTCCATACACATGTCGCGAATCAGATGCCTGAAGCATTAAAACATAAACTCATGGATATTATAAAAACACTCGGTGCCAAAAGAGATGTATTTCATCTTTATAACAATATGTGGGACCGCAAACTTCATCTCGATTCCTACCTAAATGGCCGCGAAGAACATCATACCATTGGAGAATCAGATGGGCATGGTAGATGGTTTGAGTGGGGTTTGCACTAAGATATTTTCAAGCTAATCCAATGAAAGAAGAAGGAACTTACATTGTTAGACAACCTAAATAAATGGCTCCAAAAATGGCTGCCGATTTTAACACCTTTAAGCTTAGTGCTCGGTGTTTTGTTTCAAAATATTGGTGTGCATCTATTATTTTTAGTTTCTTGGTTATTTGTGTTTATGACGTTTTCTAGTAGTTTAAGTATGAATGTTAAAGATGCTAAAAGTTTTTCAAAACATCCGCTTATCATTTTGTGCAGCATCGCTTTTTTACATATTCTCATGCCTTTTTGGGCGTATTTTTTATCAACCATCATTTTTGACGATCATTTACTGACCATTGGTTTTGTTATTTCCGTAGCTGTTCCAACAGGTGTTACTAGCGTTATTTGGGTAAATATTTGTCGCGGCAAACTTCCTTTATGTTTATCGATTATTTTAATCGATACGTTGTTATCGCCGCTATTAATGCCAATTTTATTACATATTGCCGTTGGTGAATCTATTACTATTCATACGTCTACACTTATTTTGGATTTACTTTGGATGATTGTACTGCCAACCGTAATAGGTGTGCTGTTAAACGAATTTACGAAAGGCAATATTCAAGCGACTCTCGGTCCAAAGCTTGCCCCATTCTCTAAGCTATGTTTGTTTGGCGTTGTCATGATTAATAGCAGCGCCATTGCTCCATATTTGAAACAAATAAATTGGGAATTAGTTGGTGTCATTCTTCTCGTCCTCTTCATTGCTGCTTCTGGTTATGCTATCGCTTTAATCATTGGACATTTATTGTGGAAAGACACCCGTATCGTCACAACTTTTGTTTTTATCGGCGGAATGCGAAACATCGCTATCGGAGTCATTGTCGCCACAACTTACTTCCCTGCAAAAGTAGCAATGCCTGTTGTATTCGGCATGCTCTTCCAGCAAGTATTGGCATCATTGTATAGCAAAGTCATTGAAAAATATAGAATGAAATATGAAGCTCGATCTATTATTAAACCAATTATTAGAAGATGATCTCATTAGAATAAGGTAATTGTTACAAGGGCACTATATTTAGGATCTATTTAGTCACTAAAAATATAATTCAGGTGGGCATATGGAGATATCATTATTATTGGAATATGGATGGATTTTAATTGTATTGATTTTTTTGGAGGGCTTGTTATCTGCTGATAATGCACTAGTTTTAGCGATTATGGCCAAGCATTTACCAGAAAAGCAACAAAAGAAGGCCATTAATATTGGCTTATTACTGGCCTTTATATTTAGGATTGGTGCCATTTTTATTATTTCTTATCTTTTTCACGTATGGCAAGTTCAGGCGATTGGAGCTGCTTATTTAATTTTCATCGCCTTAAAACATTTACTTAAAAAAGACAACAAAAAGGTGAGGAAAGAAAAAAGCTATGCCTTGACTGTTACCCAAATTGCATTAGCTGATATAGCATTCGCCATCGATTCTATATTAGCTGCAGTGGCTCTCGTGATTGCATTACCTGATACTCCTATGTTTCAAATAGGAGGTATGGATGGCGCCAAATTTATCGTTATTTTATTAGGAGCTATAGCGGGGTTAATCGTCATTCGATACGCAGCCGGTTTCTTCGTTAAGATTTTGACGAAACGGCCTAGTTTGGAAACTGCAGCCATGTTGCTTGTTGGTTGGGTTGGAGTAAAATTATTAATGCATACTCTTGCGCATCCTGCCTTACACATTATTTCACATGAATTTGTTGAAGGCCCTATATGGAACACAATCTTTTGGTCGGTGATGCTTCTAATTGCCCTCGGTGGATGGTTCTTATCAAAAGAAAAACGAGATGAAATATGATTTCCTTCTGAAGCAGAAAACGAACGCAAGTATATATTCAAAGGGATAAATCTCAACCTTTTTATCCCTTTTTACAATTCCTTATACAAAAACTCCCGGTATTTTTTAAAGCCCTGCTTGCAATAAAACCTTTCCGCTACCTGATTATCAGTCCAATAATCAAGCTCTACTAATTTATTCCTATGCCTTCTAGCAATTTCATAGATTTTATCCATTAGCATGGAGCCATGGCCTTGATGAGGTTTTAAAACATTCAACTGATGAACATAAACTGATTTATATCCTTTTTTAAAGACATTTTCCGGGTATTCCTTTATTTCAATCCAAGCATACCCTAAAGCTTCATCATCATTTTCTAAAAGCAAAAATATCTGATTGTCCTTTTGAATCAGCCCTTTAAAGAAGCTTTTAAATTTATCAAATTCATATTCTTTAAAATAATCCGGGTATAAATGAACGTGAAGTTCATGGACTGATTTATTAAGGATAGTGATTTGTTCGTAATCTTTTGTTATGCATACTTTCATTTTCTCACCTTCTTCCGGCTACTTATTAACGGTTGTGATACTATTTTTTCGCGAATGATAAACTGGCATGATGCTGGATTTATTAAAACATTAGAACTTTGGAAAATAACAAAAGTGCCAATTAGGAATCTAGAAATCTGGCACTTTTTTCAGTACAGTTTTTATCCTTGAGACAACCTGTTATTTAATTCCTCTATTTTTAATCTTTTTTCTTCAAATTCCTTAGATTTTGCATAATTCGTAAATTCTACTAAAGTATTAATCAATCTATCTTTCTTTTCCCCGGAAACATTTATCATATTCATAAGGTCCTCCATTGTATCTTTTATTATGGAAATCCCCTCCAAGTCATTGGAATCTAACCCAATATATTTTTTGAGTTCATTTTGATTTTTCTGATATAGTAATTCCAAAAATGTAGAAAAAGAGTCCAATAATTTCACCAATGGCATTGTATCGATCTTTTTCAGATCCTTGGAAGAATATAATTCAGAACGAAGATATGATAGGTTTCTAATAT
Source organism: Lederbergia panacisoli (assembly GCF_024626525.1). Lineage (GTDB taxonomy): Bacteria > Bacillota > Bacilli > Bacillales > Bacillaceae_C > Lederbergia > Lederbergia panacisoli. Next base: position 14,316 of record NZ_JANJGU010000025.1, on the reverse strand, counting down.
TTCTACTTACCTCACGTAAATCCCTATCATAATAATCTGTAATTATTTCATTTTCCCCTACGTATATATTATTATTCGAAATGGATGTATTCATTGTTTTTAAGACAGAGCGTATGTCTGTATATAAATTTTGTAGTATCTCCCCATTCTTTTGGCCAAGTTCATTTTTAAATTCCCTCGTATCTTTTATTAGTTTTAAATTAAAAAATAAGGAAATAATCAGCAGTAAAACAATGATTTTAATTGAAAACCCTTTAATGTCCTTCATTTCCCGGCCCCTTTATACAACATTTATTTCATAAATAGGTTATCACTGATTTCTAAATTTTCAAGGAAATTTTATAGACCGGTATAAAAAAGTATTAGATATATTTTAGTGTAAGATAAATTTATTAAATAAAGTCAAACTTTTTTTCCTCCTTCTTACGATGAACTGATTCCTAAGTACTATCGTGAAATGTATACATTTGAACAAGCAGATGACTGATTCCAGTTATATTGATGCTGTTTATTTTTGGTATTCCTAATTTGCTTTTTGCAATCATCAGTATGTGGCAGCCTAATTAGCTCCAAAGTATTTATTTAGAAGAGGGAAAAGAAACTAGATATCGTGTTATAGGCAAAACGCCAAGAGGAACAATTCCCCTTGGCGCTTTGGTGATTTTTTCATAAAATATAGAATAGTGTACAAACTTTATATATTATGGAGGCTACTATGAGATTAGATGATAAAAAGAAAAAAATTCAATTAGATTATCGGGAAAAAATGCAGCGAAAGAAAGATAATAAAAAACATACACTAGAAGCGATTATCATTGCTGCTATTATTTTCGCTTTCATCATGCTAAATACTTTCTCAAAATCTTTTTAAACCATTCCTACTGGCGCCCGTTCAACTGAATTCATAACCACCTTATTTTCCCCAGACTTTTTAGCAATGTAGAGTGAAGTATCTGCCCCATTAAATAAGAGATCCTTACCCATCCCCGGCAATAATTTTTGTAACCCGATACTCACTGTTACACTATTACCTTCCAATTCCTTCATGCATACATGTGAAATGCCCATACGAATGTTTTCCACTTTTTCTAAAAACTCTTCAGTCGACAACCCAATATTAATGATGGCAAATTCCTCCCCGCCGCAACGAAAAGCAAAATCATCATTATCCATGAAAGATTTAATTTGTTTTGCCACTTCCACAATGACCAAATCGCCCATTTGATGGCCATAAGTATCATTGACCTTTTTAAAGTTATCGATGTCCAATATCGCGATATGCAAATCCAATTCGTCGATTGTATCTATTCTCAATAACGTCTCCAAATATTCATGAAAGGAGCGATGGTTATAAAGCTCCGTGACTGGGTCCATTCTCGTAAGTTTCTCCATTTGGATATTTTGTGAGAATAAAAATTGCTTTTCCTTTGTCGTTTTTAAAAGTTCATTCGCTAGTTGAACACTATGCTTCATCAAACTATTGATAAGCAAAGATATCCCTAATATAACGGCAATCATAATAATGAAATCCGAGTGCGTAAAATGGGAACGGACTTGGTTGGATAGTACATAGATAAGAACACCTGATAGAATTCCAGTAAAACAAGCAAACTTTAATAGCTTTGATTTATAAAAATATAATGAGATCATGACAGGGAAAATAAGCAGAAAAATAAGGGTAGGCTTTTCGTAAAGCGTTAAAATGATAATGCTAGCTACTATATTAATACCTAAAATCAAAATGTATTCTATATGAGACTTTACTTTTCGCAGACAGATTTCAAGTATTCCCATTGTAATCATTAAAAAGATAGAGGGATAGATAATCACGTATTGAATAAATCGCCACGTATCCTTAGTAGTGAAAAATGCATCCACACTTGTGGCAATGATATATAATCCGATAGTAATCCAGAGTGCATTTAAAATATCACGAACTAATGATGCGGTGTGAATGAAATTTTCACTTTTCACTTTACTCTCTCCTATTCTACTAGGCAAAAAGTCTATGGGTATTATTACTCATTGTATCGGATAATAGAAAATAAGAAAAGTTCTTTCATTTATTCATACATTTATCATTATTTTTCCTTGCACTTTCTCTTCGTCTGTATTAAAGTAAGATACATTAACCAATTCAAAAATTTTATAAGATATTCTTATCAAGAGAGACGGAGGGATTTGGCCCTACGAAGTCTCAGCAACCGGCCATCATGGCACCGGTGCTAATTCCAATAGGTTTTTAACCTAGAAGATAAGGAGATGTTTTCTTTTATGAGGACCTTCTTTTTTCTAGAAGGTCCTTTTTATTATGGCTGGAGGATGAACAACATGACGGTTAACAGTTTTGAGACGAGATTGGTCCAGTTAGGAAATAGAAGCGATTCAAAAACTGGCGCTATTAATCCCCCCATCTATTTATCGACAGCATATGAGCATCCAGGGCTTGGGGAATCAACAGGTTATGACTATACGAGAACAAAAAACCCAACACGAGCCATTCTTGAAGAAGGATTTGCCGATTTGGAGGGAGGAGATCGAGGGTTTGCGTGCAGTTCCGGAATGGCTGCCATCCAATTAGTATTGTCTCTCTTCCAAACAGGTGATGAATTAATCGTTCCGAAGGACATTTACGGTGGAACGTATCGCCTATTGAAGCATTTTTCAGATGTTTATGGGATCAAGACCACTTATGCAGGCTTTCAGGATGTAAAGGAAACAGAAAAGAGTATTACACAGAATACGAAGGCCATTTTTATTGAAACTCCAACTAATCCTTTAATGGAAGAAATAGATATTAGAACATATTCTTATCTAGCCAAAAAGTATAATCTTTTACTGATTGTAGATAACACTTTTTTAACACCATATTTTCAGAAACCAATACAATTAGGTGCTGATATCGTGATTCATAGTGCGACCAAATATATTGGGGGTCACAATGATGTGTTGGCAGGACTAGTAGCAGCAAAAGGGAATGATCTTTGCGAAAGGCTGTTTATTTTACATAATGCAATCGGCGCCGCTCTTTCACCTGCCGATTCATGGCTGTTGATTAGAGGCTTAAAAACCCTTCATTTACGGATGAAGCAACATGAAGAAAATGCTATAAAAATTGTAGAGTATTTACAAAATGAACCGTTCGTTACAGATGTTTTATATCCCGGAAAGGGCGGCATGCTTTCGTTTCGTCTAAAGGAGAGTAAATGGGTAGATTTCTTTTTACGAAACCTCAAGTTGATCTTCTTTGCGGAAAGCCTTGGCGGAGTCGAAAGCTTTATCACGTACCCGACAACCCAGACTCATGCAGATATTCCTGAAGAGGAAAGGATCTCACGTGGTATATGTAATCGACTATTGCGCTTTTCTGTCGGGATTGAGAATGCTGAAGATTTAATTGCTGATTTGGATCAAGTTTTTTCAGCAATTAAAGAAAAATCGGAAATTAAGGTAGGACCCCATTAAAGGAGGTGGTGGTCGCTGATTGCGGCTTGACCAGTTTTAATATTCATTCAATTTTATATAAAAAAGGAGAGTTTAACAATGACAAAAACAATTACAAAAGCACCTTTTAGAGCGGATCAAGTAGGTAGTTTATTAAGACCTGAAAATTTACATAAAGCGAGAAAGGATTTTAAAGAAGGAATCATTACAGCTGAACAATTACGTGAGGTGGAAACACAAGAAATAAAACGTATTGTTGATAAGCAAATAGAAGTTGGCCTTGAAGCAGTAACAGATGGGGAATTTAGACGAAGATTCTGGCATACAGATTTCCTTGAGCACTTGAATGGAATCGAAGGATATGTGCCTGAGGTAGGATATATTTTTAACGGAAATGAAGAAACGGAAAGATACAATATCCGTAACACCGGAAAAATTTCATTTAATCCAGATCATCCTCATGTAAAGGATTTTATTGAATTTAATGAAATTGTAGGTGGGCGCGCCGTTGCGAAACAAACGATTCCAAGCCCGAACCAATTGTTTAATATCGGGATCCGTGATGAAAACATTTATCCCGACATTGAAGAGTATGCCAATGATATTATTCAAGCGTATCGTGATGCTATTAAGGCTTTTTACGATGCCGGGGTTCGCTATTTACAATTAGATGATGTGTATATTGCGGGGCTTTCCTCTCCTGACATTCCTTTTAACGATGGAGCTTATTCAAGAGAGTATTTAATTGATTTGGCCCTTCGTGTCGTAAACGGTGCATTAGAAGGAAAACCAGATGATTTATTTATCACAACCCATCTCTGTCGTGGAAACTACCGCTCCAATTGGGCATTTTCGGGAAGCTATGATTTAATTGCGCCAACTTTACTAGCAAAGGAAAATGTCGATGGTTTCTTCTTAGAGTATGATGATGAGCGTTCTGGAGACTTCAAAGCTTTGGAATTTGTTCCTAAAGGAGGCGCAAAAGTCGTTCTTGGTGCCCTCACATCTAAAAAAGGTGAATTGGAAGATAGAGATGCTATCGTTGCTCGTATAAAGGAAGCTTCCCAATACATTCCTTTGGAGCAGCTTTGTTTAAGTACACAATGCGGATTTGCTTCAACGCACCATGGCAACCTTTTAACAGAGGAAGAACAATGGGCGAAATTAAAGTATATTGTGGGTATTGCAAAAGAAGTTTGGGGATGAATATAACCTTTCTCATCGACAGAAGCCTGTAGCAACCGGAGACGAAGACATAAGGATGTGTGGTTTTAGTCGCCTTTCCTTTTTCGGTCGTAACACAACAAGGACGAGTCTTGCTTCCTTATCACAGGGAAGAGGACAGGAAGATTACTAGTCGATAGGCACTGGAGCTAGACGGAAACATCATTAAAGATATCCACAATTGTTCCAATTGAATTTCCTACTTTATGAATGAACCTGGAGAAAGATATTTTCTTCAGGTTTTTTACTTTACTTTTTTTAGTAGTTGCCGATATTATTCAAAATGCCATTTGAATGGAAGGAGCAGAAAGGATGCTGGGAAAGTGGTATAGTTCAGGATTATCGATGATTAATCTAATGAATCGACATCTCACCATATCGCAGCGATCGTTGGAGCGAATTTCATCGGGGATGAGGATTAATCGTGCAAGTGATGATCCTGCGGGTCTTGCAATATCCGAAAAGATGCGAGCACAAATTCGCGGTTTACATATGGCTGGTCGCAATATTCAAGATGGGATTTCCTTGCTGCAGACAGCAGAAGGCGGATTGAATGAAACTCATGCTATTTTACAGCGAATGAGAGAATTAAGTGTCCAGGCTTCGAGCGATACTTATACGGATGCTGATCGCGAAGCGCTGTCTTTGGAATTTGAAGAATTGAAAAAAGAAATACAGCGGATTTCCACGGATGTACAGTTTAATTCGCTGCCTCTACTTGATGGTTCAGAAGGTTCTTTCCGTATTCAATCCGGGGCAAATGCCGGGCAATATATCGAGTTATCGATTGGGAATATGGGTGCAGGGGCAATCGGGATTTATGATTTGTCAATCGGTACGAGAGAAGATGCGAATGAAGCCATTTCAAGGCTTGATGATGCGGTAGGAAAGGTTTCTTCTGAACGGTCTAAAATTGGCGCATATATGAATAGACTGGAGCACGCCTATAACAACACGATGACAATGGAAGAAAACCTTGTTGCGGCGGAATCAAGAATACGAGATGCAGATATTGCAAAGGAAATCATGAATTATACGAAAGCAAACATTTTACTGCAGGCAAATCAGTATGTCATGAGCCTGCATATGCAGCAAGCGTATTCGATTTTGCAGTTATTAAAATAGAGGATTTGGCGCTTGATATGTATTTGTATAATGGGTACAAGCGTTGACGGGTGTAGGATAAACAATGGATCGAAGGGATGCTTTCTCATAGAATCAAAGACAAAACTAATAAATAATGTGTTTCATGGGGTTCATGAGCAAGTTAGAATAGGACTATGGTTTGGTTGCTAAACAAAGTGAGGATTGCATACCAAGTGGGAATTGCCCTACGGTTAATCGAGAATTAGTGCTTATTTAACGACTAAATCCAAATTGCAAGAGCGCTTGATTGAGAATTAATGCTTATTTATCGACTAAATCCAAATTACCAGAGCGGTTAATCGAGAATTAACGCTTATTTATCGACTAAATCCATATTGCCAACACGGTTAATCGAGAATCAGCACTAGCTCGATTGTTACCCATGTTTTGCGACCAAGGTTACGAAATCCCACCATTGCCTTGGTTTTCCTACAATCTACCACTCCTTCAAAACAAAAAGATGCAACTGAGCATACACCTCACACTCAGTTGCATCTTTTCAAAACGGTTATTCCGCCAGTCCCATTTCTGCTTGTACTACAGCAGATATACGATTGACATAATCTTCGCATGCTTCTTTCGACGGTGCTTCCGCCATTACACGAACGAGTGGTTCTGTACCGGAAGGTCGAACGAGAATACGGCCATTTCCATTCATCTCAGTTTCCACTTGCTCGATAATTTCTTTTACCTTTTCATTATCCGTTACATGATATTTATCTGTTACACGGATATTTACTAGTTTTTGCGGGTATTTTTTCATACCTTTTGCAAGTTCAGACAGGGGCTTTCCAGTGAACTTCATAATATTAATGAGTTGAAGTCCTGTTAAAAGTCCGTCGCCAGTTGTGTTGTAATCAAGGAAAATGATATGGCCTGACTGTTCGCCGCCAAGATTATAGCCATTGTTTTTCATTTCTTCTACGACATAGCGGTCACCTACTGCGGTTTGTGCGCTATTGATGCCTAATTGTTCAAGACCTTTGTAATACCCAAGATTACTCATAACAGTTGATACAACTGTGGATTGCTTAAGACGCGCTTCTGCATTCATATGTTTTGCGCAGATGTAAAGTATATAGTCACCGTCGACGATGTCGCCATTTTCATCAATTGCGATGACGCGATCACCATCTCCGTCAAAAGCTAGTCCTACATCTGCTCCTTTTTCTTTGAGAAATTCAGCTAACGCCTCCGGATGGGTAGAGCCGACACCATCGTTTATATTTAAACCATTTGGAGATGAGCCCATCGTTGAGATATCTGCATCTAAATCTGCAAACAAATGAGTCGCCAATGATGAGGTAGCTCCATGTGCACAATCAAGCGCAACATGTATTCCGGAGAAATCCTCATCAACTGTTTGCTTAAGGAATTGTAAATATTTTTGTCCACCTTCAAAATAATCACTTACAAGCCCAAGATCTTTTCCAACTGGACGAGGTAAGGTATCTTCCTGTAAATCAAGCAATTCCTCAATTTCTTCTTCTTGCTCATCTGACAATTTAAAACCATCTGGTCCGAAAAACTTAATTCCGTTGTCTGCGACTGGATTATGCGAGGCTGATATCATAACTCCCGCTTGTGCTCCTAATGCTTTCGTTAAGTAGGCAACTCCTGGTGTAGAAATCACACCTAAACGCATGACCTCTGCTCCAATGGATAGCAATCCAGATACAAGAGCCCCTTCCAGCATATGACCGGAAATCCGGGTATCACGGCCGATGAGAATTTTAGGGCGCTCAGAATTTTTTGTTAAAACATAACCTCCAAAGCGGCCCAATTTAAATGCCAACTCTGGCGTCAGCTCCGAATTTGCTACCCCTCTTACTCCATCAGTTCCAAAATATTTACCCATTGTATCTATCGCTCCTTCTTCGAACAATGTTCATTTAGACATTTTCCTTTTCTATTAAGCGTATTTTTGCCTTTTTCGTTGATAATTCCCATTGCACATCTTCTAGACCATCTACCACAAGATCTACTTCGTGGTCTCCTGCCTCAAGGCCATCTATATTTAAAAATACATGAAACTCACTTTCTACGGCTTTTTCAACATTGCCCTTTTCACCGGTAACCTTTAGTGAAACCTTTCCGCTCGCCGGCGATAATAATTCCATCTTTAAATCGGAACTAAGCCCTTTGTTTTCAATTTTAATATCCTCAATTGTTTTTTCTTCCAGCTTTTTCTCCGCTAGAATTTTAACTTTTATTTTATCTGGTGTAATTTTATTTACACCAAGTGGATATTTTATTGGAACTTCAATCTCAGTGTCTTCATGAATATCACTAACATCTACGGTGACCTCAAGTTCATCGACGTTTTGTAAAATCTCAGTTCTACCAAATATCATCACTTCAGGAGTGACAGTGCTGACTGTTTTAATATTGATATCATCTGGTGGTGTACCCGTAGTATTGATCTTAATCGGGACATTTTTCCTCGGATTCGTGACCGGAATCGTAACCAACACAGTTTCAGGCTCAACCATAACATCTAGCTTGTTCAATTCTCGGTCAAGCACCGTTAATTTTGCATATTGTTTGATGGTATCACTAATTAAACCACTTGCATCAATTGTTGCTTTTACATAGGATATCCTTTCAATAGCATCCTTTGCTCCAGTAATTTTCACGGTTTTCGGTTCTACTTCCGGTCGTTCCGCTTCAAATCCTTCTGCTAGTATACTGCGGTTAAATTCAGCCTCGACCCCAAATTCTTTCGTTACTTTTTCCTGCAGAGAAATATCTACAGTAGACGGTTCAATTGTAACTTTTAATTTATCAGATATATCCTTATATAAAATTGAAACACGATGTTTTCCTATTTCTTTGTCGGATAAATCAACATATACTGTAAAGTCCCTTTGCCTTTTTGCTGCTTCTACAAATCTTCTTTGTCCTTCGATCTTTACATCAACCGTTTGAGGAATACCTGAAACGACCAGATTTTCAGAATCATAATATACCTCAACAGGTACGTTTGTTATTGTATCAGTATTTGCATTTTCCATATCGTTAGGGGTTGTTCCAGATTTTTTGCCCCCAAAATAATCGTTGGCAGTGACAAAAAGTAAAATGGCTAAGAGCATAGAAATAATTCTAATAAACCAGGGATTCTCCATAAATTTATCCATTTTTCGTCTTCTCCCTTCTTTTCCAGATTGATGAGGAAGACTGTTTTGATTTGCTTTCATCTGTAAGTTCTTTTTCTAATACTTCCTGGAATTGCTCCATCGATAAATCTCTAAGTAATTCACCATTTTTTGTAACGGATATTCCACCCGTTTCCTCTGAAACGACTATCGTTAAGCTATCTGTCACTTCACTAATACCAAGTGCAGCTCTATGCCTTGTCCCTAGTTCTTTGGAAATAAAAGGACTTTCCGATAATGGAAGGTAACACGCGGCAGCGGCAATTTGTGTTTTTTGTATAATGACGGCTCCATCGTGAAGAGGAGTGTTCGGAATAAAAATATTAATTAATAGTTCATGGGTCACATTGGAATGAAGGGGTATTCCAGTTTCAATATAGTCCCCCATCCCTGTTTCTTTCTCAATCGAAATAAGTGCACCAATTCGCCTTTTCGCCATGTAATTAACAGCGTTAATAATAGCATCTAGTCTTTGTTTTTGCTCTTCATCCTCATGGATTCCACTTCTAGCAAAAAACTTTCCTCGACCGAGCTGCTCAAGTGCACGTCTCAACTCAGGCTGGAAGATAATAATAATCGCTAAAAAACCCCAATAAATGGCGGTTTCCATTAACATGTTCAATGTATTAAGATTAAGGACATCACTTAAGATCCAAACAATGACGATAACAAATATCCCTTTTAATAGCTGGACGGCTTTAGTGCCGCGGATCACCATAATCAATTTATATATAACGAACCAAACGAGGAAAATATCCACTACGTGGGATAAAACACCCAAGATGGTAAGGTCTTCAAACGGCATGTTCTTTCCTCCATCTATTTATTCAAATTGAGAAGTGCTTTACACTTAAGGTATGGATAATAACTTATCCATTATAACATATATTTATTGTATCCAACTACATAGGTCAAGTAAAAGCATGTTCAGATTAAGACGAATAATTAGGTAATAAAGATGAAAAAAGGATTGCATGACAACTGCAATCCTTTTTTTTACTTCTAATCTTACTCAAATAGGTTGATAACTTTTTTACTGCCGTCTTTTATTTTATACCAGAGCCACTCAAATAACTCATTGATTTCTTCAATATCTCCAGTAACATCGCCTGCAGATGCTAAATATCGTTCTCCGTTGATGATCGTTACATTTCCATTAACTTTTCCCTCAATTCGAAGATTCCCGTTTTTTACAGTAATATCACCGTTCACTACTTCACCTTCAGGTACAATCACTGTATCATTTTCAACTACTAGATTGGGTTGTTTTGTAACGGAAAACTTTTGATCATCATGCCAAATATTTAATACACTGCCAGCCATAAGGAGTAAAAATAAAGAAGCTGCCGCTAAAATTGGATGATTGCGCAACCAGCGCTTTACACCTGCGCTGCTTTTTTCTTTCGGTAATCTAGCCATGACATCAGCGGTAAATCCACTAGAAACTCGTATATGTGATGGGCTTTTTATATAAGCAACCGTTCTTTTTAAGTCTTGAAAATGCTTTTGACATTCAGGGCACTTTTGCAAGTGCTCTTTTAGCACTTGTTCTTTCTCATGAGACAAGTCACTATCTAAAGATTCTTGCATATAGAGAATAATCTCTTCTGGACATGCCTTCACTTTCCTTCTCACCTTTCCTACAAATTGTTCAACTGTTTTCGAAGTGCTTCCCGCCCACGGTGTATTCGGGTTTTAACCGTTCCAAGCGGCATTTCCAAAACCTCGCTAATCTCATTCAAGCTTAGGTCGTCAATATATCTCAACACGATGACAACCCTATATTTATCGGGGAGTCGCAATATTTCTCGTTGAACAATTTCTTGAAGTTCCATCGTCTCCACTTCAGAATCAGGAGATTTCCCCTCAGCGGCAATTTGGGAATACATCGTCAATCCCTCTGTTCCAGCCAACTCGGCATCAAGAAAATAGTCCGGTTTCTTTTTCCTGATACGATCGATGCAAAGGTTTGTAGCAATTCTGTAAAGCCATGTGGAAAACTTCCTTCCTTGGTTAAAACTATGGATGTTCACATACGCCCTTACAAATGCTTCTTGCGCGATATCCTCTGCCTCATGTCGATTTCCCAACATTCGATAGCATAACTGAAACACTTTATCTTTAAATAACTCAACGATTTCCCCAAATGCTTCCTGATCGCCCTTTAATACATCCCTAATTCTTTGATTAACAATTACATCCATTCTCTCTCTACCTCCCGCTCTATGCGGTTATCCATTCATACGTATGAATATTAAAAAGGTTTCACGTATTATGATTGACCTTACATATTTTTTCAACAAAAATCACACTATTTCTATCTTAACAAATTTTTGTTAATGCTTGTTTAATATTTCGTGAAAAAGGATATACAGATGTTAAAAATAGTTGCGAGAGGATTGAGAACGATTTGAATGCAGAGGACTTATTAGTAAAAATTGAGAGTAACCGTAGAAAGATGGTTGAATTAGGTTTATCTTCATCCTTTTTGGATGAACGTGTTGTAAAAATGAGCTATGAACTGGATAAACTTTTAAATAAATATGATGCAGTGGCATATAGGACAGGTAGGCGTTAATCCTTTATGCCACTGCATTAATTTTATAGTAATTTTTCTCCGAACAGGGAGCCCATTAATGCAACAGCAACTTCAGCAGTCTTATTTCTTTCATCTAATATTGGATTTACCTCTACGAATTCAGCTGAAGTAATGAGCTTTGCCTCTTCAAGCATCTCCATGGCTAAATGGCTTTCACGATAACTAATACCCCCTAGTACTGGTGTACCTACTCCCGGTGCATCATGCGGGTCAAGTGCGTCTAAATCAAGGGATAAATGAACACCATCCACTCGATTTTTTAGAAAATGAATGGACTCTTCCATTACTCTCGTCATTCCTAGGCGGTCAATTTCATGCATTGTAAAGACTTTAATGTTTTGGCTTTTAATGAGCTCTCTTTCCCCTTTATCAAGGTCCCTTGCACCAATGATAACAATATTTTCTGGACTTACTTTCGGAGCATATCCTCCAATTCCAGTAAGTGCCGGATGACCCAAACCCAAACTTGCAGCAAGCGGCATACCATGAATATTACCTGATGGCGAGGTCTCCTCTGTATTCAAATCTCCATGGGCATCAAACCAAATAACACCTAAATTTTGATAATATTTACTGATGCCAGCAATCGTACCAATGGCCATGCTATGGTCCCCACCAAACACAAGAGGAAACCTTTTATTCTCAATTACTTTATAAATTGAATTAGCAATTTCTTCGCTAATATTTGCAATCGCTCTCAAATTTTTCAAAGTCGTTGAATCAACTTCCGCTAGTCTATTAACCTTTACCACAATATCCCCAATATCTTCAACATCATAACCCAATTTCTCCAGTCGCTTCAAAACCCCTGCATATCGAATCGCACTAGGCCCCATATCCACACCTCGGCGTGTTTGCCCAAGATCCATCGGAACACCTAAAATTGATATTTGCTTCATAGGTTTTCCTCCTAGCGTTTTTATTTTAATCATAACGATTTGGAGCTTATGGCTCAACTCAACATTTTTTTGTATATATATACATGACAAAATAGAAGTAATTATTGTTTCGATATGGAAATAAGCTAAATGCAAATAAAAGAAAGGAGAAGACTTGTATGCAACAATGGAGACCCGATACTCTTTTACATGTCATCCTTGTGTATGTAATGGCGAGTGGCTTTACTTTCTGGTTGCCAATTGTAAGAGGAATATTTGATGGCTCATCGTATACTTGGTCAGTGTGGCTAGGTTTTGATGGGATTGGCATCCATGGTGATTATTGGCTATTATTGATATTTACTGTCATGTTAGTATTTGTTATTTATTTGGGGTGGCGCGGAGCTCAAAAACCTTTTCATTGGTTATTGCTTTCATGGCTTATACTGTTAGTGATTGAATCGGGTACAATGTTTTTTTCTCAGGAAACAATCTATTTTAAGGGCGAAACTTTAGGGACAGAATTTGCTATAGGAAAAGTAATATTTCCAATAGATTTACTTTTTCTAATCTTATCTTCTATTTGGGTTATTCGTAATGTAAAGAAGACGCGTTCAAAGAAAAAAATAGCATGGAGAAAGGAAAACAGGATTTTATTGACTGCTTTTTTCATCGTCTTTCCTATACAACTCATTACTCTGAGATTTTTTGATCATAACATTATCTTTGATCAAGTTGGAGTTGCATTAACAATGTTACAATGGCTTCTTTTAAACTTGGCATTTTATCCATGGCAATCGATTTACAAAATAAAAAGCCCTGGACATCATCCAGGACAAGAAAAGGCTTAATTTTATTATTGGTGGAGCCTAGCGGGATCGAACCGCTGACCTCCTGCGTGCAAGGCAGGCGCTCTCCCAGCTGAGCTAAGGCCCCTTAAAAAAGAATATAAAACGTAAAAGAAGCCTTGATTAATCAAGACAACTGATAACGAAATGGAAAATGAGCCATGCAGGATTCGAACCTGCGACCCTCTGATTAAAAGTCAGATGCTCTACCAACTGAGCTAATGGCTCATGGCTGGGCTAGCTGGATTCGAACCAACGAATGACGGAGTCAAAGTCCGTTGCCTTACCGCTTGGCTATAGCCCATCGGATGAAAACTACATTATGTATAATACCCGTTAATCAGAGAAGTATCCATCTTTATAAAAATGGTGGTGGGGGACGGATTCGAACCGCCGAACCCGGAGGGAGCGGATTTACAGTCCGCCGCGTTTAGCCACTTCGCTACCCCACCAAATATAAAATGGTGCCGGCCAGAGGACTTGAACCCCCAACCTACTGATTACAAGTCAGTTGCTCTACCAATTGAGCTAGGCCGGCACAATGGTGGAGGATGACGGGATCGAACCGCCGACCCTCTGCTTGTAAGGCAGATGCTCTCCCAGCTGAGCTAATCCTCCATGTGCACAAAAGTAAAATATAAATGGTGACCCCTACGGGATTCGAACCCGTGTTACCGCCGTGAAAGGGCGGTGTCTTAACCGCTTGACCAAGGGGCCATATATCATTCCCATTCGAAGCTTCCAACCGGGCTTGAACCGGTGACCTCATCCTTACCATGGATGCACTCTACCAACTGAGCTATGGAAGCATGGCTCCGCAGGTAGGATTCGAACCTACGACCGATCGGTTAACAGCCGATAGCTCTACCACTGAGCTACTGCGGAATGATAGGTCGCCTGGCAACGTCCTGCTCTTGCAAGGGGAGTCCCCTTACTACCATCGGCGCTGAAGAGCTTAACTTCCGTGTTCGGGATGGGAACGGGTGTGACCTCTTCGCCATCGTCACCAGACAAATCATAAT
>NZ_JANJGU010000003.1:217910-371322 GCF_024626525.1 Lederbergia panacisoli | reverse complement strand
TGTGACATACTCTTTAAATACTGCATCATAAGATTTGTACGTTGCCATGTGGAAACACGCCCTTTTGTATGTTATTTATGATTTAAACATACGTCAATTCTGTCGTCCACTATTTATACTACATCCAATTCTACCTACACTCTCACCAATCAAAGCAATAGTTTCATCAATCCCACTTAAACTTTCACCAATCCTAAGTACCCACACTTATCCTAAGGCCCTTCCTCGAATCTGGTATTAAAGTCACTATTTCAAGTAAAAAAATTACAATTGAAATATATCTAAAGTACTATATAATAAGAAGAAGGATGTTTTTATAAAGGTAGGGATATTGCTATGAAGACTTTTCACATTATTTGGGCATTTTACCATAATCAAAGATCAAAAAAATTGCGTGTTGAGGGACCATATCAATCCTATAAATTCGTTCATCACCGAAAAAAATATAATTACCACAAAATGAAAATAGCTAGATAGTAAAAAGTCGCGCACCTGCGGCTTTTTTTGTTTAAAGTTACCATTCTGCAACTTATCAATTCTACTCTGACTTTTCAACAATCCCTCCGCTAGAAGGAGAATAGTGTTCAGCCCTCGTTTCTCCAAAATTATTATCTTAGTACGGAAGATTCATACATTTGGTAAATTTTTCTTGTTCATCTGTATCGAAAGGATTATAATTCTATTAAATATATAAATATAAAGGGGATAAACTATTGATGAAAAGGAAGCTTTTTTTATTTTTCACATTATTTTTACTAGTATTATCAGTAATTCCAGTTGTACCAAGTAAAACAGAAGCAGCATCCGTTCAATATTTAACTAGAGACTTAATGACTAGCAGTAGTAGTGGTGATGCCTATTTTGATGGATGGAGCCGTTCTAGTAGTTTTGAAGATACAACAGGCAACGTTATTCCTACTGGTGTAGGTTTCAAGCCAAACTATTCTTATAATTATAATATGTATGCAAACTTTAAAGTCGAAGATTATAAATATACGACCTTTGAAGCAACCCTCTCTATTGATAATCAATTGAAGGGTGGAGATAGAGGAAAAACGGAATTTGTTATTTATGCTGATAGTGCAAAGCTTTATAGCAAAACATTCACCAATACAACAAAGCCTGAAAATGTAAAAGTACAAATACCTACTGGCACAAAATACATATCTCTCCATGCGGTTATGACGAAAGGTTCCCAAGGATCGCACGGAGCCATTTTTGGTAATGCTAGACTGACAAATAGTTTGAAAGCATCCAACAAGGTAAATCAACTTGCATTAAATGACATTGGAGTAGCAACCTCAAAGGATTTTTATAAAGATGCTTGGAGTGGAGGCACTGGTCAACCGTTAGAGAAGTCGGATGGTCATCTTATTGGGAAAGGATTCGGTCTTTCACCAGGCTACTCATACACATCAAAGGTTTGGGGAGAGTATAAGGTTTCCGATTATTCCTATTCGACACTGGAAACTACCGTTTCATTGGATAAAAAATGGACAACTGGTGATTTAGGAAAGACGGAAGTCATTATATATGCTGACAATGTCCAGCTATATTCCAAAACGTTCACTAATACTACACCCCTTCAAAATTTAAAATTACGCCTTCCTAAAGGAACCAAGTCTATAACTTTTTATGCAGTGTACGAAAAAGGAAATCAAGGAAATCATCGTGTCGTTTTCGATAATCCTGTATTAACGAATAGCCTGCAAGCATTACCTGCTGATGACACGGTTTCATTATATGATTTAAAAGTTTCTGAAGGAGCCCGCTACTATGAAGGAGCCTGGGGAAGTCTAGCATTTCAAATGTCGGAGGGAAGTCTAGCAGCTAAAGGTTTTGGATTAACTCCTAACTATAGTTATGATAATGAAACGTATGCAAAAGTTTATATAGGGGATTATAACCACCCAACATTAGAAACGAAAATATCGCTTGATAATAAGTGGAGAACCGGTGATAGAGGGAAATCGACTGTATATATCTTAATGGATAATAAAGTTGCTTATTCAAAGACATTCGATAATAAAACGACAACTCAGAATGTCATTGTAAACGTTCCTTCAAAGACCAAATATGTTACTTTCAAGGTGAAGCATACTAAGCCATCCAATTCACACGCAGTCATTATTAAAGATCCATTATTAACGAATCGCCCGCAAATACCAACTGTCAATGCAGTAAATAATTTTACAACTAAAATTACCGGTAAAGCGAAGGCAAGTTCAACGGTCACCATGAAAGTTGGAAGCAAAAAGATTAAAGAAGTTAAATCAACAAGTAAAGGCACCTTCACAATGACGGTTCCGAAACAAAAAGCCGGAACGACCCTTTCATTCTATGTAACGGATTCAAAAGGCCGAGTGAGCGCAGCCAAAAATATTAAAGTCTCAATGGTTGTCTCACCTAAGATCAGCACCAAAAATGTTTCGGTAGTGAATAATAAGAGCAAGGCAGACACTATCACAGTTAAAAGTTTAAAGAAGAACGATATTGTAAAAATCTATAATTCAAAAGGCAAACTTTTTATCAAATCAAAAAAGGCTACTAGCTCTACTATGAAACTTTCCATCAAACAACTAGGCACTAAATCCGGAAAGGTTTACGTCACACTAACAAGAACAGATATGAGCGAAAGTGCTAAGATCGCCGTTTCATATAAGGCCGAAAAAGCTGTTTCTCCTAAAATCAGCGCTAAAAATGTTACAGTCGTGAATAATAAAAAGAAGGCAGATACCATCACTGTTAAAGGCTTAAAGAAAAACGATGTGGTGAAAGTCTATAATTCAAAAGGCAAACTTTTGATCCAGTCTAAAAAAGCAACTAGCTCTACATTGAAAGTTTCAATCAAGCAATTAGGAACAAAGTCAGGGAAAGTCTACGTCACCTTATCAAGGACGAATATGACTGAAAGTGCTAAGACTGCCGTTTCATATAAAGCGGAGAAGAAATAACTTTACTATTTATTGGAATGAGTGCTCGCACTCATTCCTTTTTCCATTTTATATAGTGGAGATTATCAGCAAAAAAATGCTCACCGAGCCTATCAATCATCCCCATCTTAGGCGGAGAAAAGTCGCGGGTCCGCGACTTTTTTCATTTCTTTATATTTCCTATCCCAGAACTGCCTCAATTAACTGGTAAGTGCCTCAATCCTAGCCGAAACTTCAACAATTAATTAGAATATGCCCCATTTCTCGCCTATCTTCCCCAATTAAATAGAATATGCCCCAATCGCTACCAACTCCCCCTCAATTAACCAGAATCTGCCTCAATCCCAGGCAGCAATCCCATATTTATTCTCCAAACCTTTTATAAGGTTAAAAGTCGCTGGAACACGACTTTTTCCAAATCATTATCTTTTATCTCCCCAATCCCTAGACTTCGACACCAACTATAGTAAAGTAATAGAAAGTTCCAAAAATTTAATAGAGGTGATATTGAATTGTTTAGATTAAAACGGACCAAGCCCATCAAATTGGTCAAACTTGAAGCCGCATCCGGAAGAATCCCTAGACGGCACCAATGCCAACCGTTGCTCCAACAAGAGATGAACACACGCACATCAGGATACGAAGGTGAAAAATCGGTAGATTACCATTTATCTTTTTTACACGGAAAAGAATGCTCCATTCTTAACGGCCTCCGCCTGCCAAATCACATCGGATTCTATTTTCAAACCGACACACTCTCCCTTTTCCCCAACTTCCTAACACCCATTGAAATTAAAGCCCACAAAGGGAAACTCACTTTTGATAAGGTATTTGGCCAGATGATTCATGAATCACTTGATGGAAAACGTCAAGCCTATGAAGATCCAACAGTTCAGGTGCAAAGGCACTGCCTTCAAATAAGACATTGGCTTCATCAACATGGCTTTCCCATCCCTCCGCTCGATCCCCTTGTTGTCATCAGTGATCCAAATACCATCATTGAAGTAAAAGGAAATCCAGATGATTACCGCCACATCATTCGTGCCGGCTCCATTTACGAAAAAATTTCAGAGTTTGAGGAAAAACATCAAAAGCGTTATATCTCCAAACCAGATTTATCAAGGCTAGCGAACATGCTTATTAACCAAAACACCCCTGAAACATTTGACGTTTTGAAATTCTTAAACGTGCGTCCGGATGAGGTATTACCCGGTGTCCACTGTCCCAAATGCCGCCACCTAGGAATAAAAAGGTTAATAGGAAAATGGAAATGTTCCTTATGCTCCTTAACTTCGAAAACCGCACATATTGAAGCACTACGCGATTACGCCCTCCTCATCGGAACCACCATCACCAACCAACGATGCCGCTGGTTTTTACATCTTGATTCCCGTTACACAGCAAGGGATCTTCTTACTGCATTAAATCTACCTTATACCGGTACGACGAAAGGTAGAGTTTATGATTTATCAGTATTAATACATAAGAAATAGGGCGGGGCGTGCAATAAAGAAAAATAGAAATCAACGGAAATTGGAGAGGATCATATGAATCGGGATCATATAAAAATTCATAACAATAGCATTGATATTGTACAAAGATTTATGGCTGAAAAAATGGTTGGGCAGTTCCCACTTAAAGCCCTTTCCTACGAAACAGCAAAAGTGCGGGAAGTATTGTCTACTGATTTACCAGATGTAACAACAAAAGATGACAAAGCTGATACGTTATACCTATTGGAGGATGGCACATTTCTGCATGTTGAATTTCAGACAACCACCAAGAAACATGATTCTTTTCGATTTGCTGGATATGTTTTTGGATTGTATAATAAATATAAGGATGATAAACGTTTTTCAACATTTACTTTTAAAAGCGTAGTGATATACGCCCCTCATATTAAAAGGAGTTCTGTCAATTCTTCATTTGATATAGGAGCCATTCACTATCATCACGACACAGTATTTCTCAACGAGATCAAACAAGAAGAATCTTATATTCAGATCATAGATAAAATTCGCCAAAACCCCGAGGTCAAATTAACCGATGAAGAGAAAATGGTTATACTTTACAAACCACTCTTTAACACCAATAAGGAAGATATTGAAAACGACGCAATTCTTGTCGTCAGAGATATTCTGGAATTATCGGATGAATCCGAGAAGGCGAAATTAACGGGAACTCTTTTCATCCTTGTAAGGAAATATTTGAGTGAACATGGTCGAAAAAGAATATGGGAGGTTTTAAAACAGATGGATATTATAAAGGAAGATATTCAAAAACAATTTAACCAATGGCATTATGAACGTAGTAAAGTAGAGCAAAAAGAACTCCTAAAGGAACTCTTGATGGATGCAATAAAAGATGGAGATTCGCAACAATCCATTGAGAGACTAATTAAAAAAGGTAATTTTAGCGAAAGTGAAGTCGAAAAGATTTATAAAGAAATTCAAAATAGATAAAAGTCGCGAACCCGCGACTTTTTTTATTTCTTTATTTTACAAATCCCAGAACTCCCTCAATTAACTGGAAAGTGCCTCAATCCTATCCGAAACATCCTCAATTAACTAGAGCCAGCCTCAATCCTTGGCTATCTACCCCAATTAATCAAAACCCGCCTCAATCACTACCAACTCTCCCGCAATTAACCGGAACCTGCCTCAATCATAGCCTGCACTACTACAAATATCCAAAAACCTTTAAAAGGTTAAAAGTCGCATGCCTGCGACTTTTTCCAAATCATTACCTTTTATCTCCCCAATCACTAGACGTCGACACTATGGGAGAATAATAAAAATTTCCATAAACTTAATAGAGGTGATGTTATTGTTTAGAGTAATGATAAGTGGGTTAACGCAATTGCTTCACGTCGCCTCATTCAGTTATACTTAATATAAAGGAGTGTGACTATACATGGTTAAAAATCAAAGCCGTATCACTTCCAGACAGGATGAACTATATGATCTAGCGGAGGAATCGACAAACGGTGTTTTTGCCGATGGTCCCGAGGAAACCGATGAAGAACGTAAGAAAAACCACAATTTGGTGTTAGATTTCATAAAAGATAATAAAACTAAACACTTATAGTACCCTCCAAATTGGGGGGGTTCTTAATGGAAAGGTAATGCCTCAATCTGTTACAGATACCAAGTGCCTCAATTATTGCTCAATCCCCCTCAATTAATTACTCTTTGCCACATAAAATCAGAAAGTGCCTCAATCCCACCCCTACCGCCACAATTAATCAAAATCTGCCTCAATCCCCGCCAGATCATCCTCAATTATCCAAATATATCCATCCTCCAACACCTACCAAATGGAAAAAAGATGACAAAGCCGATACGTTATACCTATTTGAGGATGGAACATTTCTGCATGTTGAATTTCAGACAACTACCAAGAAACATGATTCTTTTCGATTTGCTGGATAACAATCCAACTCTCATCAATCCCATCCCCATTTTCATCAATTATTTCAAATATATCATCAATTCCCCCCACCTCTAGAAAGGATAAAAGTCGCGTTCCCGCGACTTTTCCCATTAGATTATCATCAAGAATTCCCCAATGAAAGAAGCTCATTACCTTTATAAAGGCAATGAGCTTCTAATTATTTTACTTTTACTTTAGTTGTTTTACTTTTGTTCTTCGCTTTATCTGTTGCATTAATAGTAAGGAAAAAAGTCGCGAGTCCGCGACATTTTTCCATCCTTTATTTCGTTTTAACTGTCGTTTTTGTAGCCTTTCCTACATTCCCAGCCTTATCCTTTGCATAAACTTGGAGAACAGTACCCGCCTTTTGCTTCTTAATTTTGATAGAGTAGTTTCCGGCTTTACTCGCCTTAGCCGAAGCTATCACCTTACTCCCAGCCTTTACATAGACCGTAGAGTTTGCTTCTGCCTTTCCCGTTGTAGTCGTGGATTTAATCGTTACCTTATTTACCTTTGGGGCAGAAGGCGCAATCTTATCAACAACCGTTACTTTTTTCACTTTACTTACATTTTTTGCTTTGTCTGTAGCTGTAATTGAAAGAACGGTTCCCGCTTTTTGTGCGGTCTTCCAAGTCACGGTGTACTTGCCAGATTTACTTGCCGTTGCCGTGGCCAACACTTTCGTACCGACTTTTACGGTTACTTTTGAACCTGCTTCTGCTTTTCCTGTCACCTTTTTATCTTTATTACTAACTTGTGATGCTGTAGGTGTAGCCGGCGGGGTTTTATCTGAAACCGTTACTGTCAGGGATGAACTTTGATTACCTGCTTTATCCACTGCATAGACCGACAATTTCGTGCCCGCTTTTTGCTTTGCAATTTTTACAGAAAAAGATTTACTGCTTGACGCAACGGCCTTGCCCAAGGATTTCGAACCCACTTTTACATATACAGTAGATCCTGCTTCTGCTGTACCTTTTACTGTCGTGTCTTTATCGCTGACCGAGCTCACAACCGGTTTTGCTGGAGCAGTTTTATCGGCAACAGTCACAGTCACGGATGAACCTTGATTATTTGCTTTATCCACTGCATAAACCGTTAGTTTCGTACCGGCTTTTTGCTTTGGAATCGTTATAGAAAAGGATTTGCTGCTTGACGCAACCGCCTTGCCCAAGGATTTGGAACCCGCTTTTACATATACTGTCGCTCCCACTTCCGCTGTACCCTTTACCGTTGTGTCCTTATCGCTGACCGAGCTCACAACTGGCTTTGCTGGAGGGGTTTTATCGGCAACAGTCACGGTCACGGATGGACCTTGATTTCCTGCTTTATCCTCTGCATAGACCGTCAATTTTGTACCGGCCTTTTGCTTTGGAATCGTTACAGAAAATGTTCCATTACTGGCCACATCGACCTTGCCAACTGATGTCGCTCCAACTTTTACATATACCGTTGCTCCTGTCTCCGCTGTACCTTTTACTGTTGTATCATTATCGCCGACCGAGCTCACAACTGGCTTTGCAGGGGGAGTTTTATCCGCTACAGTTACTGTCACGGACGGGCCTTGATTTCCTGCATTGTCCTCCGCGTACACTGTTAATACAGTTCCTGCTTTTTGCTTTGGAATCGTTACTGTAAACGCTCCGCTACTAGTCGAATTTGCTTTACCTAGCTCAGTTGATCCAGACTTTACATATACAGTTGTACCCGAATCTGCTGTACCTTTCACCTCAGTATCTTGGTCACTGACTGGATTCACAACTGGAGCAGCTGGAAGTGTAGTTCCACCCACCGTGACATTCACGGACGAACCTTGATTTCCCGCCTTATCCACAGCGTACACTGTCAGCACAGTTCCTGCCTTTTGTTTTGGAATCGCCACTATAAACGAACCGTCACCTTCTGCATTTCCCTGTCCTAAAGTCGTCGAGCCTGCTTTTACATATACTGTCGCTCCTGCTTCAGCCTTACCTTTTACCGTTGTATCCTGATCACTTACCGAATCTACTACTGGAACTGCTGGTGGCGTTTTATCAGAAACGGTTACGCCCACAGACGGACCTTGGTTCCCCGAAGTATCCACCGCGTATACTGTCAGTACAGTTCCTGCCTTTTGCTTCGGAATCGCCACTATAAACGAACCATCACCTTCTGCATTACCTTGACCTAAAGTCGTCGAGCCTGCTTTTACATATACTGTCGCTCCTGCTTCAGCCTTCCCTTTTACCGTTGTATCCTGATCACTCACCGGATCTACTACAGGTACCGCTGGTGGCGTTTTATCAGAAACGGTTACGCTCACAGACGGACCTTGATTCCCCGAAGTATCCACCGCGTACACTGTCAGCATAGTTCCTGCTTTTTGCTTCGAAATCGTTACTGAAAACGCTCCGCTACTAGTCGAATTTGCCTTACCCAGCTCAGTGGATCCAGACATTACATAAATAGTTGTACCCGAATCCGCTGTCCCTTTCACCTCGGTATCTTGGTCACTGACTGGATTCACAACTGGAACAGCCGGCAGTTTTGTCCCTCCAACCGTTACATTCACAGACGGGCCTTGATTTCCCGCACTATCCACCGCGTACACTGTTAATACAGTTCCCGCTTTTTGCTTTGGTATCGCTACTATAAACGAACCATTTCCTCCTGCATTACCCTGACCTAAAGTCGTCGAACTCGTTTTTACATACACGGTCGACCCTGCTTCAGCCGTGCCAGTCACAATCGTATCTTGGTCACTAACTGAATTCACAACCGGTGCCGCTGGCGGGGTTGCATCCACAACCGTGACATTCACGGATGGACCTTGATTTCCCGCAGTATCCACCGCGTATACTGTCAGTACAGTACCCGCTTTTTGCCTCGGAATCGCCAACATAAAGAATCCGTCACTTTCAGCATTTCCCTGACTTAATGTGGTCGTACCAGCTTTGATATACACGGTCGACCCCGCTTCAGTAAATCCGGTCACAAATGTATCTTGATCATCTACCGGCCCTACAAACGATACTTCTGGTGGGGTTTTATCCGCAACCGTGACATTCACGGACGGGCCTTGATTTCCTGCCTTATCCACCGCGTACACGGTTAGTACGGTGCCCGCTTTTTGCTTTGGAATCGCCGCCAAAAACGCTCCATCATTTCCTGAATTACCTTGACCTAAAGTCGTCGATCCCGCTTTGACATACACGGTCGACCCCGCTTCAGCCGTGCCGGTCACAACCGTATCCAGGTCACTAACTGAATTCACAACCGGTGGTGCTGGTGGGGTTGTATCAGGTTCGGAAGGTGTGTAAAATGGGTTCTTTGCCTTGAAATTGGCTGTATAAAAATACGGGTTCCATTCATATTCCCTAATCGCAATCCTAACGTATACATATTCCTGCCCATCATAGAAACTTTTTGGAATATATGAATCAATCGTAGACGCCATTTTGTAATACATGTCATATTCAAGCAAACCTAAAAACTCCATCGAACCTCTGTCATTTCTATAAAATTCTAAAGTCACTAATCCCGATTTAAAGTAAGACTCATTCGATAGATAATAAAGCCTCATTCTCATTGTCGAATCATCTTCGATTCTCACACTATCTAAGCTATAAATTTGATTCGCATATTTTTCTACGAATATATGAATGATATTGCCTTCATTTACTAATGGATAATCTGCTGGGTGAATGTATAAATTCTTCCCGTCATTTACTTTATTTTCATTTTTTAATATTCCGCTCGTTTCAGCGAAAGTAAATGTTGGCAACATTAAAAGTAGTACAAGAACCATACTAAATACTTTTCTTACATACCCCATCCGTAAATCTCCTCTCTTGAATAAAAGGTGGAAGCTTTATACTCCCACCCCATTTCCATTATTTCGTTTTAACTGTCACTTTTGTCGACTTTCCTACATTCCCAGCTTTGTCTTTTGCGTATACTTGGAGAACAACACCTGCCTTTTGCTTCTTAATTTTGATGGAAAAGCTTCCCGCTTTGCTCGCCTTTCCTGAAGCCAACACCTTACTCCCAACCTTCACATATACCGTTGAGTTGGCTTCGGCTTTTCCTTTTACAGCAGTCGATTTTATCGTTACCTTATTTACCTTCGGAGCTGCCGGAGGAATTTTATCAATGACGGTAATTTTTCTAACAGCACTTGTGTTTTTTGCTTTGTCTGTTGCTGTTATCGATAAAACAGTTCCTGCTTTTTGTGCAGCTTTCATTGTGACCGAATACTTGCCCGCCTTATCCGTATTCGCAGTTCCCAATATTTTTGAACCAGCCTTGACAGTCACTTTTGACCCTGCTTCGGCTTTTCCCGTCACCTTTTTATCTTTGTTACTCACTTTAGATGCGGTCGGCATTGCAGGAGCCGTTTTATCCACAACCGTGATTGTCGCCGATGCGCCTTTGTTTTTCGCCTTATCAACTGCATAGACCGTTAATTTAGTGCCCGCTTTTTGTTTTTTTATTGCCACCGTGAACTTTTTATTACTCGTCGCCACTGCTGAGCCGAGCGTAGTAGAACCAGATTTCACATACACAGTAGCGCCTGCTTCGGCCGTTCCAGTCACCTTTGTATCCTTATCACTCACCGAATTCACTGCCGGTTTTGCTGGTGGAGTTGTATCGGGCTTCGGGGCTGTGTACACAGGATTCTTCACCTTGAATGTCGTTGTATAGAAATATTCCTTGTTCCATTCATATTCGTAAATCCCAATCCGTACATATACATACTCTTGCCCATCATAAAAACTTATTGGAATAAAGGAATCAATCGTAGCTTCTGTCTTGTAATACAAGTCATAATTAAGCGAACCCAAAAATGCCATCGATCCCCGATCATCTTTATAAAATTCCAAAGTCGCTAATCCACTTTTAAAGTAATACTCATTCGATTGATAAAAAAGCCTTAATCTCAATTCCGATTCATTTTCTTTTCTTAAACTATCTAAGCTGTAAATTTGATTAGCATACTTTTCTACGAATATATCAATGATATTCCCGTCTTTTACTAATGGATAATCCGCCGGCTTAATGTATAATTTCTTCCCGAAATTCATTTCACTTTCATTTTTTAAAACTCCGCTCGACTCCGCGAAAGCAAACGTCGGCACCATTAAAAACAGCACTAAAACCATGCTCAGTACTTTTTTTACATACCCCATCCTTTAATCTCTCCTTTTGAATAAAAGGTGGAAGCTGAATACTCCCACCTTATTTCCATTATTTCGTTTTAACTGTCACCTTTGTCGCCTTTCCTGTATTTCCAGCTTTGTCTTTAGCGTATACGTATAGAATGGTCCCCGATTTTTGCTTTTTTACTTTGATGGAGAAGCTTCCCGTTTTGCCTGCTTTTCCAGAAGCAATCACCTTACTCCCTACCTTCACATATACAGTTGAGTTCGCCTCCGCTTTACCAGATACGGAAGTCGATTTAATCGTTACCTTGTTTACTTTCGGAGCAGCCGGCGCCGTCTTGTCAACGACTGTAATCTTTCGAACTGCACTCACATTCCCAGCTTTATCCGTTGCTGTTATAGAGAGAACTGTTCCTGCTTTTTGCGCCGTCTTCCAACTCACCGTATACTTGCCCGCTTTATCTGCAGTCGCCGTTCCTAACACTTTCGTGCCTACTTTGACCGTAACCTTTGAGCCTGCTTCCGCATTCCCGGTCACCTTTTTATCCTTATCGCTCACTTTGGATGCAGTCGGCATGGCTGGCGCTGTTTTATCAACGACCGTAATCTTCCGAACGGCGCTCACATTCCCAGCCTTATCTGTTGCCGTTATAGAAAGCACCGTGCCCGCTTTTTGAACAGCACTCAATGTAACACTGTATTTAGCCGTACTACTTGCAGTCGCTGTTCCTAATACCTTCGTGCCAGCTTTAACCGTCACCTTCGAACCAGCTTCTGCTGAACCCGTTACTTTTTTATCTTTGTCACTCACTTGCGAAGCTGTTGGTGTGGCTGGAGCTGTTTTATCTATGACCGTCACCTTTCGAGCCCCACTCTCATTTCCTGCCTTATCGGTTGCTGTTATGCTCAATACGGTGCCAGCTTTTTGCACCGCACTCATCGTCACGGTATATTGCCCAGCACTACTCGCTGTTGCTGTTCCCAATACTTTTGTGCCTACCTTAACCGTTACTTTCGAGCCTGCTTCCGCTCCCCCAGTCACGGTTTTATCCTTATCGCTTACTTGAGATGCTGTCGGTGTAGCCGGCGCCGTTTTATCCAATACCGTCACACTTGCAGGCACCCCTTCGTTCCCCGCTTTATCGACCGCATACACAGTCAACACCGTTCCGGCTTTCTGCTTCGCAATCGTCACCGAAAACGCTCCATTACTACCCGAAGTCCCATTGCCTAAAGACGTTGAACCCGCTTTTACATAAACGGTCGTACCTGCCTCAGCCGTACCCTTTACCGCTGTATCTTGATCACTAACTGCATTTACAACCGGTTTTGCAGGCTGCGTCTTATCCGGTCCGTCTAAATCAAAAAACGTATACGTAATATCCTGGCCTTTTGCAGCTGGTACATCGGTTTTAGTCGTCTTTTTAACAACCGCTCCACCACCTTTTAAATTGGCAGAGGAACCGGTGAACAATTTCGGTTGAATGCTATTGAATCCTACTTCTCCGTTGAAGCTATACTTCCCACTTCCTTCTTTTAAAAGAAGAGCTCCACGGAAATTTGTCATAAATTTCCCAAAATTCAAACCATAATCAACATATTTTTTTATTGCATTTTCAACTGCTTGATAATCATTCTTTTTATCTACTAAAATCTCTTTGAATATCTTATTTCCTTGGTTCGTTTGCGTTCTTACGTATTGGGTGAATAAATACGATAAGGCATAATTAGCCAATACATCTCCGGAATTATCCCAATATAATAAGGAATGCCCGTTCGTTATCGACGTGGCGTTATTATAATAATCGATGCGATGCGTTAAAATTTCTCCAACGTATATTTGTTCGGCAGCCATCGACAATCCTTCATTCAACCAATCATCCATTTCACTTGTATTATTTTCAATAAAAATATTCTGATTGAAATTCACCATATGTTGAAATTCGTGAGCCAATGTACTATAGGCTCTCGTCAAATCTTTCGCTCCATCCATACCCATCGTTGGATACGTATCAATATAAAAAATTTCCGAGCGATTTGAATATGAGACATCGAAAAGATCCCTGCCCCAGAAATAACCGCCGACAAAAGCGCCGCTTCCATTAAAACCATCCTGTATATCGAAGCAAAGGATATTTAATTTTCCATCACCATCTACATCTGACTCATTTGCAAAATTTTCAGTTATAAGTGGATGGATTTTTTGATCAAATTCTTTTCCAAGCTTTTCAGCGTCGGATGGTGAAATTTCATTATTATGCACCCACACATTTGCTTTTGTACCGGAGTAAAGCAACTTTGCCGAAACTTGGTAATCAGCGTTCGTTACGAAATGGGTAACCCAAAATGATTTACTATCGCCAAGTTTATTAAGACTTTTCGTTGTAAAATCACTTTTTTGCAGTTTTTTCGCTTTATGTTTCGCCACATCAAACGGCTTATTCACATCAAGCTGATAAGCCCCTATGTCCATATTTTTATTAATTGTGTATTTGTCATTGTTGATTGAAAAGGTGCCGGTCGGTTGTGAAGAGTCGGGATTAACGGATTCGTTGCTGACAAGGACATACTTCTCTTGATCCGGGGTTGGCTCGCTCGGTTCTGAGCCAAAAGGATTCTTCACTTTAAATAAAGCAGTGCTCGAAAAAGTCTCTTCCCAATCATATTCAAAGATTCCTAGCCTCACGTACACATATGGCTGATCGGTATACAAACTCTTAGGAATATGACCGGTTAACAAAAGCCTCTTCTCATCATACGTATCGTATTCAAGCGTCCCCACATACTCCATCGAACCTTGATTTTCCCTAAAAAACTCTAATGCAACGAGCCCGTCTTTATAGTACGTCTCATCAGACTCATATAAAATCCTTAACCCCATCGTCGAATCATCTTCAATTCTCATGCTATCCAGAGTAAAACTTTGAGTCGCCCAATACTTACCGGATAATTGCGCAATCACATCACCATCTTTTTTCAAAGGATAATCGGCTGGATTAAGATACATATCCTTCTCCGGATCCAAATCAACGATTAAATTTCCTGAAATCTCCCCTTTGTTCGTTTCTGACTCCGCTAGCGCAAAAGCTGGGAAAATCAAAACAAGCATCAAAACCATGCTCAAAACTCTTCTCACATACCCAACCCCTTAATGTTTATAAGACTATTGTAATAGGAAATAGCAACCATTACTTCCATATCTTGGCGACAAATTCCGACAAAACCGATAAGCTTTTTGAAAGATAAGATTTGTGGTGAATTGAAGAGGTCATGGTGTGATTGTTGGAAATTGGAGGGGGATTGGTGATTAAAGAATTTAGCGGATAAAAGTCGCGAGCCCGCGACTTTTTTCATTTAAATTATTTGCCCCAATTTCAACAATTAATTCCAAACTTTCACCAATCCCAATCAGACTTCCATCAATCCCACTTAATTTTTCCACAATTCTCGCTAAAATCTCATCAATCCCACCTAAACTTTCATCAATTCTAATCAATCCCTCACCAATTCCATTTCAATTTTCATCAATCCCCACCACAATCTCTCATATATAAAATAAACCGACCCACCTACCATGCCTGCACGAAGTCACAGCGAAGCTGCTTGCCATTGACCGCCGCGCCCGATACTTAGCGTGGGCTGAAAGGGGACGGGGCCCCATCAGCGTATGCTTAGTATCGATTTGTCCGTGTTACACTTAACTGCTGGTAAGTCGCAAAGCTTTATTTTCCCGCTAACCAGCGATGACACACCAACACGGACAATGAGCAAGGTCAATGGTGACGTTCATGTAATAAAATGAAAAACCAATAAAACAGATAAAAGTCGAGAACCCGCTACTTTTTACCTTAGAATAGTAAGAGATTGATGGAAGTTCTAGATTAATTGATGAAATTCAAGATGGGATTGGTGAGAACTTTGGCAAGATTGATGAGAATTCACCTTTGGATTGGTGATAATCTCCCCATAATTGGTGAAATTCGGAAGAAATTTGATGAAAATTATCAAAATAAAACAGGTGGCGGAAAACTCCCGCCACCTGTCCTTATTATTTTCTCTTAACTGTAACCTTCGTAATCTTACTTACGTTTTTAGCTTTATCTTTTGCATAGACTTGCAGGACGACGCCGGCCTTTTGCTTTTTAATCTTGATTGAGAAGCTTT
Organism: Lederbergia panacisoli; assembly: GCF_024626525.1. Taxonomy (GTDB): domain Bacteria; phylum Bacillota; class Bacilli; order Bacillales; family Bacillaceae_C; genus Lederbergia; species Lederbergia panacisoli. The sequence continues at coordinate 355,652 of NZ_JANJGU010000003.1, read as the reverse complement.
TGTTCTTACCGGCCTTACCTGAGGCAATCACTTTTTTCCCAACTTTTACGTACACAGTTGAGTTAGCCTCTGTAGTTCCTTTAACAATAGTTGATTTAATTGTTACCTTATTTACCTTCGGAGCTGCAGGCGGCGTTTTGTCGCTCACAGTAACTTTTCTGACAGAACTTACATTTTTCGCCTTATCGGTTGCAGTGATATATAGGACTGTGCCGGCTTTTTGTGTTGATTTGAAGGTCACTGTATACTTTCCGCTTTTACTTGTTGTGGCTGTTCCTATTACTTTCTTACCTGCTTTAACCGTAATTTTCGAACCTGCCTCCGCTTTTCCGGTTACCTTTTTATCCTTGTCGCTCACCTTTGAAGCTGTTGGCATGCTTGGCGGTGTTTTATCGATAACAGTTATCTTTTTCGCCGTACTTACATTTTTACCTGCATCTGTTGCAGTAATTGATAGAACAGTACCCGCTTTTTGAGCCTTAATGGCAACGGAATAATCGCCATTTGTTTTTGCTTTCGCTGATCCGAGTACCTTTGTACCTGCTTTTACCGTTACAGTCGAACTTGCTTCTGCTTTTCCAGTAACCTTTTTATCTTTGTCACTGACCTGTGAAGCAGTTGGCGCTTTTGGAGGTGTTTTATCAATGACCGTAATCTTTTTCGCCGTACTTGCATTTCCATTAGCATCGGTCGCAGTAATCAATAGAACGGTGCCCGCTTTTTGCGCTTTGATGGTAACGGAATAATCACCATTTGTCTTTGCCTTATCAGATCCAAGTGACTTCGTGCCGACTTTAACTGTTAAGGTCGAGCCAGCTTCCGCCTTTCCTGTCACTTTCGTATCCTTATCACTTACTTGTGATGCAGTCGGCGTAGTAGGCGGCGTTTTATCTTTTACAGTTACGTTAATAGATTTACCTTGCCTTCCATCCTTCTCCGCATACACTGTCAAGACCGTGCCAGCTTTTTGTTTTGCAATTGGCACTTCAAACTTCCCATCACTTTTAGCATCCCTAGAGCCTAGTTCTTTTGAGCCAGCCTTAACAACAACCTTTACCCCCGGTTCAGCAGTACCGGTAATTGATGTATCATTATCGCCGACTTCTTTTACGATTACTTCTTTAATTTCTATTAGTTTATCAACAATTTCAATCATTTTAGTTGATAGCTGATACGCGTAATTACCTGCATGATCTTCAGCTGCAACAGCAACATACCATAAACCTGTTTGACTGCTTTCTTCTATCGTTAGGCTTGCTTTCCACTTAGCTGATTTTTTGTCAAATACCATTTCTACTGGATTCGTGAAATCTTCTTCCCAATTACCTCTTAGCTTTAATAGGTAAGCTTGAACAGTTTTGATCCCTGAACCCAAATCAGTGGCATCTACAGTAACGTCTATTTTATCTCCAACAGCTGCTTTCTCAGGAGTGAATTCAATACTTTTTATAACTGGATTAGTATAATCAGGATTGTCATTAATGATGATTAAATAATCCTCGATATACTCCCTCATATAATTGCCGGCTTTATCATAAGCCTCTACTGAGATTTCATGCAACCCGGCAGATGCATAGTCAGGGATAGTATAGCTTCCAATCCAGGCATCTTTTGATTTATCATACTGAAGATTGATCTTTTTATCTTGTACATTATAACTGGTTTCCGTTAATAGAATTGTGGCTGATTCCACCCCAGATAGATTATCAAACAAGCTTGCTTCGAAATGGATGGTTTCTCCAGGTTTTCCTACATAATTACTTACAGTAATGAAATCTAGCGTAGGTTGTAATTTATCTTCATTTGGATTATGAATCGTAAATGCAGGACCATCTTTATAACTCGAATTACCCGCGTTATCATAAGCCTCAATCCTTACTTTCCATTCTCCATCCTTATCCCTTTGTTGAACTTTGTATGTCCCTACCCATTTATTTTTCTTGGCATCAAAGCTTAAACGAATATATTGATATTCATCATACTCAGAAGTTAGGTCTGCATACACATATCTTAATCCCGATCCTTCATCAGTTACCTCAGCTGTGACCACGAGTTCCTCATTGACATTCACATTTGGCGTTACATCAATTTTGCCAATAAGGGGATTGATAAGATCGGTTTTTCCAATTATAAAATTGATGAATTTGCCCGTGAAGTTTTCACTGGAATTCTCACTTTTGTCTATCGCTGTAATGGTGATATAGCGATCACCTGAAGGATCCCACTCGCGAACAATATAGCTTCCTGTCCATAGATCTGTTTTTTGATCATATTTGAGCTCAACATCCTCATACCGTGAATTCTCAAGAAAACTTGCATATACTTTATCGACACCCGATTTATCATCTGAAACTTTTGCTTTAAACTCGATTTTATCTCCAACTTTAGCGGTATTAGTGGAAACTTCAAAGCTTTCCAAAGTAGGTGGAGTATTATCATGATTTGGATTTTTAACCGTGAATGTCTCATCGACCCATCCTTCGGTAATGTTTCCTTTCATATCCGCTAAAATATAAAGAAAATCAAACCTTGTGTCGTGGTATACATTAGTAGGAACAACAATTGAACCTACCCATTTACCCAACTTTTTATCAAATTTCAAATCCACATTGCCGATTCCATAAATTTTCAACTGGACGAGGGCAACCTCTGACTTTTCATCTTCTACAATTGCGGTGAATGTTACTTTTTCACCAGCCATTACTTCCTTAGGTTCAACTGTTAAATCCTTCAGTACTGGTCCTTTTACATCTGCATCAGGGTTGTTGACAAAAAACGCATTATTCATATATTCATATGAATAGTTATTATTATTGTCGTATGCATCAATAGAAAGTGACCATGTACCATGAGCCGTTTTCTCTGTTGCAATAAAAGTCCCAACCCATTTTTGGGTTGTCGAATTATATCGCATCAAAACATCTTTATATTGATTAATCATGTTAGAGCTTAAAGATGCGTATACTTCCCGTAATCCCGATTTATCATCAGTAATATTAGCAGTGATTGTTACTTTTTCCCCAACATTAATATTTTTAGGCTGGATGTCGTAACTATGAACGATTGGTGCTGTAAAATCACCATCAGGATTTACAATGGTAATCGTTTTATCTAAAATAATGCTGTCATAATTACCCGCATGATCATCAGCCGATATTTTTATTTCCCATTTACCCGGGACATTGTTGCTCTCAACCGTTTTGGATCCTACCCATTCATCCGCTTCTTCATCATATACGAAATACATATAAATGTAGTGATCAGTACCAGGCTGAGTTAAGCTGCCCCACACTTCATTGACTCCGGATTTATCGTCTTCCACCTTTACCCTAATTTTAATTTCATCGCCGACATTTGCGGTCTCGGGTGAAATGGAAAAGTCTTTTATTATTGGAGCTTGGTTATCGAAATTCTTATTTTTATAGTTTACAGTTTCCTTAAGAGGAACCCAATCATAATTACCGTGAACATCAACGAACTCAAATTCGCTAAACCTCCATTCTCCATCTTCATCCCACTGGCTAAATGCGTATTCACCAATCCATTTATTCGATAAATCGTCATAGTTGAATTCAATAAAATGTCCCTTACCTGAAGGGCTATATATAAAACTATTTACATACTCAATTTCCGAACCTTTACTAGAAATAGCTGCGCTAATCGTAAGAGTTTCACCAACACTTAAATCCCTAGAGGAGAATTCAATACCATCTAAAACAGGAGGACCCCCAGCATTTTCTTCATTAATAATTTCTATTGTCGTGCTTTCGGAAAAACCAGTAAGCTCGTCAATATTATCTGCCCATATTGATAAATTCCATTTTCCATTAGCCATGCTGGTTGGGACAACAAATACACCTTCCCATAATCCAGTATCCGGATTATAGTTCATCTCAAATTCTTGGTGTCCTCTATACTCATGACTCATTTGCACAAAAGCATTTTTGACACCTGAATCATTATCGGTGATTTTTGCGCTCACTTTAATTTCATCACCAACATGGAAAGATTCACCTTCTATTGTTACATCAACAATTTCGGGAGGTGTGTAGTCATTGTCATTTTCAATCACGATTTTTTCTTCGATATCGTGTTCGCTATAGTTTCCATTTGTATCTTGACTCTCGAATCTTATTCCCCAAGTTCCTGGCTCGTAAAATTTACCAATCTCAATATTTCCGATCCATGTCCCTGTTGACTCATCAAATTCCAGGGAATTAAAATAGCTTGTACCAGATGGACTTTCTAAAATAAAATCAGCATATTCAATATCTGAATCATCTACTATTTTTGCACTGACCGAAATCTTATCGCCCGGCTTCGCAACCTTAGGTGCATTTATTTCATAATGTTCCATAACAGGGCCATCAAAATCGCCATTCGGGTTAATGATGGTGAGCTGTTGCTCCACTTCAATCTCCGCAGAATTCCCCGCTTGATCGACAGCTGTTATCACTATTTTCCATTCACCCGGCATGTAATTTTTTTGAATCGTTCTAGTTGCGACCCATTCATCGGTTGCCTCATCATATTCAAAGTACATACCAATGGACATGTCACCATCTTGCTGTGTTAAATAGCCCCAAACCTCACCTACTCCTAACTTATCATCTTCTACTTTTACACGGATTTTAATTTCATCACCGACATTAGCTGTTTCATGTGAAACTGAAATATCTTTTATTGTAGGAGGCTGGTTATCAAACTTTGGATTATCATAATAGATAATTTCTTCAAGTTCTGTCCATTCGCCATATCCTTGTTCATCGATAATCACTAATTCCTTGAATATCCATTCTCCATCTTCATCCCACTCGTTAAATTGGTATTGTCCAATCCATCTATCGATCGCTTCATTATATTCAAAGTCAATATAGCGAGTTTCCCCTGAAGAACTATTAATAAAATATCCATATACATTTTCGATATCAAAACTTTTACTAGAAATTTCTGCGGTAATTGTAAGATTTTCACCAAGAGAAATATGCCTTGTGGAAAATTCAATTCCTTCTAATACAGCAGGGCTCCCATTATTGTCTTCATTAATGATTTCTATTGTCGTATTGGACGAATAACTAGTAAGCTCCTCACTATTTTCAGCGCTAATTGATAAATGCCACATGCCATGAGGATTTCTTTTTTGAATGGTGTAGGCACCTTCCCATAATCCCGTCTCCGGATTGAATTCCAACTCAAATTCTTGATATCCTCTATTTTCGTGAAACATTCGTGCTTTTACACTTGTAACATCTGATTCATTTTCGCTAATCTTAGCACTTACCATCATGACATCGTCTACATTAAATGTAGCAGCATTGATATGTACATCCTCTATTACAGGAGGTGTATAATCAAAGTCATGGCTAATAATGATTTTTTCTTTTACATCATAATAGCTATAGTTACCGTGTACATCTTCACTCATAAATTGTATCGACCAAGTGCCCGGTTCAAAATATTTATATATTTCGATATTCCCTAACCATGTTCCTGTTTCATCATCAAAATGAAGACCATATCCATGTGTAGACGAACCAGATGGACTTTCTATAATAACTTCAACATAATCTACACCAGATTCATCGATAGCTTCTGCTGAAACTGAAATATAATCTCCTGGCACTGCAACTTCTGGAACATTTATTTCATACTTTTTAATAACATGCCCACTAATATCACCGGATTCATTTGTTAAACGTAATGTTTGATCAACTATTTGATGCGAATAGTTTCCTGACTCATCCCAAATTTGCAATTCAATCTCGTATTTGCCGTATTCCGCATGGCGGTAGAAGGAATATTCCCCTGTCCATTCGTTAGCAGCATCGTCGAACATAAGATGAACATCGTAATGATTCCTCGTTGGAGATACAAAGGAGACAATTACCTGATCTATTATTTTATTATCAGTAAAATCAGTTTTAATCGTGAATAATTCCTCTTTATATACCTCGCCAGGAACTTCAAAGTGCTGAAGGACTGGTGTATTTATATTAATATCCTTCGTCATTTTTGCAGTTTGACTTTTATGTACAGGCTGTGTATTTGCTAGTCCCGCTCCAGGCATTAGCAGTAATAGACATAATGCCAAAATTAAGCTTTTCCTCAATCCTTATTCCCCCTAAACTCCTCTAAACTTTTTATCTCCGCTTGAAAAAGATCCTTTCTACTATGTTTTTGAGCATTAAATTCACTAAAGAAATTAACCTCTTTTGGATCTTCTTTTATTTCATGCTCGAAGCTTTTAGTAAGCAAAGCAAATTCTTCATTTATATGCTTCTCGTAATTTATGTAAATTGCCTCATATTTTGCCCCAAAATGAGACAAATCAAGCTTTTTCTCCTGTTTGGAAGTATATTCATTTTTTGCTTGTTCCAATAAGGCATGCAGCTTACTGTCGGCCGCTTGATTTAATTGCTGAAATCGGTGTTTAAATTCTTCCATTTTCTCTTTTTCCTGGGGTGCTAGCTGTTCTGTTCTAGGAATCTCTTCTTTATCTGATAGTGCTAGCTGTTCTGTTCCAGGGTTTTTTTCTGTATCTGATAGTACTATCTTTTCTGTTCCAGGATCTTTTTCTGTACTCGGAATTATTCCACCTTCTGCATCGCGGCTTTCCAGATTTTCTATATGCTCCTTGTTGCTTTTACCATTTATTGTTTCGTTTAACGAAATATTACCCTTTGGTAAATAATAGATTGCAAGAATACATATGGCAAAAAACAATCCAAAAAAAACAAACCTTTTCATAATCGTTCCTTTTTCAAAAAGTAAACTCGCTTAAGCTAGGATATTTTTATCACCTCTATTATTATTGCTCACAATTTCAATTTTCTTTTGAAAAGCATTTTGCTCTATTAAAGGATATAAAAGAACTTGCGCCTCTTTTATCAATTGCTTCAAAGTAATTTCTTTTTCCTCACCTTTGGAAAGTAGAAACTCTAAAATCGTAGCAATATGTACTTGCTGTTCCTTACAAGGCATTGCACCAACTCCTTCCTTACGTTTACGAAATTTCTTGATTGAAGTCAATCTGTTTGAAGGTATATCCAAAAAAGGGCTAAATATGTCAGAATTTACTCATATTACCAATATAGTAATATCGAACCAGAATGTCTAGTTCTATTTAGTGCATTTTTACTATTAATTGAAAAGGGGGCGGAGGATTGTTTTCGGATGGGATTGGTGAGAATTTAACATTAATTGGTGAAACTTAGGCATGGATTGAGGGAAATTCGGGTGAAGATTGGTGAGAAATTCGCCTTAATTGGTGAAACTCGCGAGGGGGATTGATGAAAATTCCTATTTTATTGATGAATTTGATAGGGCAGGTGGGTATTGTTATAGATTTTTTTATAAAATTCACCAATTACGAGGGGAATTCTATCAATTAATTCCAAACCTTCACAAATCCACATTTCAATTTCATCAATTCGTGCCGAACTCTCATCAATTTCATCTTAATTTTCATCAATCATAAACCTAGATTATTTCTTGATGGGATTGGTAGAAATTCCGTCCCATACAAGTAAAATAAAAAAGCAGCGGAAAACGTATCGTTTTCCGCCACCCCATTTTCTCTACTTCTTCTTAACGGTAACCTTCGTAATCTTACTTACATTTTTAGCCTTATCTCTTGCAGTTACCTGCAGAACAGCTCCCGCTCTCTGTTTTTTAATTTTGACAGAGAAGTTGCCGTTTTTACTTGCTTTCCCCGAGGCAATAACCTTGCTGCCAACCTTCACATACACGGATGAACCCGCTTCGGCTTTCCCTGTAACCTTCGTTGATTTAATGGTTACTTTATTTACCTTCGGAGCTGCAGGTGGAGTTTTATCCACAACGGTAATTTTTCTCGCTGCACTTACGTTTCCAGCTTTGTCTTTTGCTGTAATCGTTAGAACCTTACCCGCTTTTTGGGCTGATTTCAATTTAACTGTGTACTTACCGCTCTTATTTGCAGTGGCAGATCCTAATACCTTTTTACCAGCTTTGACGGTAACTTTCGAACCCGCTTCTGCTTTTCCGGTTACCTTTTTATCCTTGTCGCTAACCTTAGAAGCTGTTGGCGCTTTCGGCGGTGTTTTATCACTAACAGTTATCTTTTTCACAGCACTTACATTTCCAGCTTTGTCTTTCGCAGTGATCGATAGGACTGTGCCTGCTTTTTGGGTTTTAATGGTAACGGAATAATCACCATTTGTCTTTGCTTTGGCAGATCCGAGTACCTTTGTTCCTGCTTTAACTGTTACGGTTGAGCTTGCTTCCGCTTTTCCGGTTACCTTTTTATCCTTGTCGCTAACCTTAGAAACAGTTGGCGTTTTCGGTGCAGTTTTATCGATAACTGTGATCTTTTTCGCAGCACTCACATTGCCTGCTTTGTCTTTTGCAGTGATCGATAGGACAGTGCCTGCTTTTTGTGCTTTGATTGTAACGGAATAATCACCATTGGACTTCGCAGTGGCAGATCCGAGTACCTTCGTGCCTGCTTTTACGGTTACGGTTGAGCTTGCTTCCGCTTTACCTGTCACTTTTGTATCCTTATCACTTACTTGTAATGCTGTCGGTGTACTAGGTGCTGTTTTGTCTACAACGGTAACTTTTCTTGCTTCACTTTCTGTTCCATCTTTAGTAGCAGTTACATATAGAACTGTGCCGGCTTTTTGAGCAGCTTTCAATTTTACAGTAAACTTGCCACTCTTATCATCTGCTTTTGCAGAACCTATTTCTTCCTTGCTTGTTTTTACCTTAACAGTTGATCCTGCTTCTGCTGTTCCCGTCACCGTTGTATCCTTATCACTTACTTGTGATACGGTCGGCATGGAAGGAGGATTCTTAACCTCAGGTAAAGTTGTCACAATTCTTAGATTGCTAGTCTTCGAGAAGTTACCTGCAGCATCAAAGGCCACTACGAAGTAGCTATAGCTTGTGTCTGGAGTTAATCCAGTGTCCTTAAATGTTGTATCTGTTATAGTCGCAATTTCTTCGTCATTACGGAATACTTTATAGCCCGCAACGACAAAGTTATCTTCTGAAGGGATCCAGCTTAATTCCACTTCTGTATCAGAGATGGCATTTGCTTTATCAATAACTGGTGCAGTTGGTGCTTCGCTATCCACAATTGTAGGTGTCCACCAGTTTCCAGAAACAACAATCAAACTTAACATACGGATGTTGTTGCCGAAGTAAACTTCATCCTCTGTAGATGTTTCTAGGTTGTAATCCCATAGTTTATTCAACCATTCTTGGTTGGAAGAGTCGATCATTGCACTTACCATTAATGGTGCAGTGAATGTGATATCTTCCCAATCGCCTAAGAATTTAGAGCCGTCTAATTTATAACCTGCTTTTACCTTGCTTGGCGTATCATTTGAAACTTCACGGAAAAATTTATTTAGTGTGCTGAGTTGTTCTTTCGCACGCTTATCCCCAGTAACAAGATAATCGGTTCCAATTCTCCAAGGAGTTCTAGCAGAGTTATAGTAGTAGTCCCCATCCTCAGGACCTTCCAAAAATCCAGGTGGTGCCGGTACAAATTCTTTTCCGTTTTTAACAATAAAGTCAGGAAGTAAACCAGTGTTTGGACTATGGTTTGTATACATGTCGTTGATCAATTCATACGTTGCATCGATGACATTATCCCAACGACTATCACCTGTCACAACTCTGAAATCTTTCATATGTTGTAACATCCAGTCAGAAGGACGAGTAGCACCAACATACTTTCCGGAAGTTGCCCAGTCAGCAATTCTTAAAGTCCAGTCCCCTTTTAAAACTTCACTGTCCATGATGGCGTTGATCACTTTTTTAGCTTCAGCCAAATAGTTAATCTCACCATTACTACCCCATTGTTGGTCGGCAAGAAGTAAGGAGTATGCAATATCCATATCACCGTCCGTTGCGGAGTCGGCGCCATTGATATCAACCACTTTTCCATCTACTAAACCTTGCTGCCAAGCCATTAAATTGGAATTAATTTCGCTCGGATGTGCTCTGAAATAACGATATAATGAATCAAAGTCTTCTTGAGCCAGCGGATCATGACCTGCCATCATGGCAACAATCATCATTCCGTATCCATGAGCTTCAGATACTGTCACTTCACCATCTGGATACCACTCAGGATCACCGTCGCTATACCAAACGTATTTCAAATTCTTGTCGCTAGGATCTTCGGTTAAATATTTTTCTTTCCACTCTTTGTACATCTTAATAACGGTTGCATCCATTTCTTGTTGAGAAATGTGATTAGGCTTAATGGAACCTTCAGCGTAAGCTACATGCTGAGGGAATACCTTTTGTGGTCCTTCTCCTGCAACAGCCTTTTTCGTTTGAACAGTTATTTCATTACTTGCAAGTGATTCAATCTTTTCAGGATTATACGCCTTAACAAGGTACGTATATTCTGTATCAGCATCTAATCCAGTATCTACAAATGTCGTCTTATCTGCTGATGTAGAACCAATTTTAACTCCATTACGGTAAACATTGTATCCAGTAACTTCAACACTTCCAGATGAAGCTTTCCACTTTAAGTTAACTTGGAATGGAGATACTGCTTTACCTTCTAAAGCTTCAGGTGCTGCAGGTGGTTCATTGTTTACATCACCATCAATAGTCGTTACTTCGACACCTTCAGAGTTAATTCTTGTACCAACCGCTTTTACGACAAATTCATATTTTTTAGAAGGATTGATGTTTTTAACTGTTAATGTATACTCAGTTTGGCCTTCTTTCGTAGAAACGTAGTCGCTCCAGTGTGTTGATACTTTGTCATTTTTCTCGTAAATTCTAAAGCCTCTTACTGGTTCCTTACTGTTAGCAGGAGCTTTCCAAGATAAAACAGCATTATTTCCGTCTAGTTTTACTGATAGGTTTTCTACCTTTTCAGGTGTACCATCCGTTCTCTTAATACCGTAATCATCATAATCTTTCAGACCATTTCCTACAGTGCCCTCTTTACCCTCATCTTCTACAGCTGCAGTATAAGAAACAAAGGAAAGAATTTGGTCTGTAATCGAAACGTCTGTGAACATTTTCTTAAATGGTTGATCATTGATTGCTGCGAAAAAGTCATCATATGGAATTGGATTGCCATTTTCATCTTTCTTTTCAATCGCATTCCAATTTTCATCATATTCATATTGATTTTTCTTTGTATAAAACTTATTACCGAATGCATTCGACATTAAGTAGACTGTACCTTTAGGGTTGATATAGTTTCCATTTTCATCTCTATCTAGTGATTCAAACGGAATAACTTCATTATTAAGCATTTGAAATGATCTCATGTACATATGGTCATGAGCTTCAAACACCATATCAATGCCCATTTCATCGAAAACAGGGATTAAATGTTTTCTGTAAAATTGAACACGTTCATCTTCCCACATGGCAGAGTTGTCACCAGCTGCATAAGGGCTCTTATGGAAAGTAACAAATTTCCACTTCTTATCACTCTTTGCAACGGTATTTCTCATCCAGTCAACTTGGGCACGAAACTCAGGATCTTCCCAAGCAATATCTTTGCCGTTATCTGCTAGTCCACCTTCAAATTGTGAGTTGAACACCATGAACAGTGCATCACCATATTCGAAAGAGTAGACAGAACCTTCATGAGTGCCTTCAACCACTTGCTTTGGAACGTTAAAGTGATTGTAGAAGTTTGTGTTATCCGTTGTTACGTCTCCATCATAGTCATTTACTTCATGACCACCTAGAACCGGAACAAATGGAACATTCATTAAAGAATCTTCTGCCGTACTTAACATCCATTGCCAATGTGTTTCTAGGTCACCGTTATCAACAAGGTCCCCAGCGTTGATAAGGAATTTTGGATCTCCCATAAAATCACGGGCTTTTCTAAATGTATCTCCCCAAGGTTCAAAGCCTGTTAAGCTTGATGCTTGAGAATCCGAACCAGTGATAAAACGGAAATCTTGGTTGCCGGCAGTATCAGTTGTAAATGAACCGATTGGACTCCAATCCTCACCGTTTCCTACACGATAGTTGTATTTAGTACCCGGTGTTAGCTTATCAGCAATCGCTTTATGGCTAATGAATTTCGTTTTATTTTTAGTAGCCCGATCATTAGCAACCATTAATGTGTCAATTTCTTCGCCAGTTCCTTCGTAAACTAGAGCCCCAGTTTCAGGGAACTTCCCATCTTTTACTTTAGAAGCTTCCACAACCTCAACAACTGTGTCGGTCATAAAATCTGTATACCACGCGAAGGCAATGCTTGTTTTAGGGTCACCATTGAACGTCATGTTCATTAGTTTTGGTTTATATGGAGATTCTTGAACTTTAAAGCTCCATTTAACATCACGTACTAAAGGCGTATCATCTGTGCCTTTTACACGCTCTTTTGGAACTGTAACAGTATATGTTTCTCCATAAACAAATTTCGGATGATTAATTGTTAACGAGTTATCTTTTGCTTCAACCGTAATTCCTTTTAACGCTTCATTGTTTTTGTTAGTGATCGTAATCTCTGCGCCATTGTCATTAAGAGCAATCGGCTTATTGAAATTAACCGTTACAGGTGCATCCGCTATTACATTATCAGATCCGCCAACAGGAACTTGATGCAAATCAATCGTTGGAACTGCAATTTCAGCGCCACTAATGCGTTCTCCTGAAACTACAATATCCTTGATTCTGCTTGATCCAGATCCACCGATTGTCGGAGAGCCACTTGTACTTGTTCCAGAAGTAAGAACCCAACGAATGTATAAAACATCTTGGTCGTTTGCTTCTTCAGGAACTGGAGCATTGTTTAATTTACATGCATCCCCTGGGCAAGCAAAGCTAGATGTAGTCATCTTCAAAGTAGTGTTTGGAACGTCGCTCCATGCTTGTCCATCTTGGCTTATCTGAACTTTAAAATGACCTGGACCAGATCCAGATGAATTTTGTTGTGAAGATAAGGAAATATTTTTAAAACCTTTCGTCGGAATAGTAGCAAGCCAGTACTTCGAACCGAAATCTGCGCCGTCCCATCCCCAATAACTTAGTGTGCCATCACTGCCAACATATTCGAAGAATGGACCACCAACCGCTCTAAATGTAGAAGCAGATTTGTAGGCACCGTCTGTTGCAAGAATTGAACCATGTTGACCTTCATTTGCAAACTTCCAACCAGCAATCGTTTCTAATTCACCGATAGGTTCTGCTTTAGTTTTTACCGTAACTGCATTACTTTTTTCAGATTCATTGCCGGATGTATCTACAGCAACGACATAATATGAATATGAAGTATCTTTCGTCAATCCCGTGTCGGAATAAGAAGTAGTTTTAGGGTTTCCTATCTTTTCTCCATCACGATAAATGTCATACCCTGCAATTCCATAATTATCAGTAGAAGCTGTCCAAGAAAGATTAATGGTAGTATCAGATACTCCAACTCCGGATAGATTTTTAGGTGTTGAAGGGGCTTCGGTATCTTTAGGGAATTCAAAACCGTTTATTCTATCGCCATTAATAACGATATTCCTAATATGGGCTGCACCATATTCCCCAATCCCATTTGGATATGATACAGGATTTGCCACATCATTTGTTGTCATGATCCAGCGAATAAATAAATTGTCTTGATCATTTGCAGCATTTGGAAGCGACACATTCTTTAATTTAGCCGCATCACTATCAAAGCTTGTTGGACTCGCAATATTTGCATCTTTAACATCTATCCAGTTTTCATTATCTGAACTTACTTGTACTTTAAAATCTTTCGGACCAGAATTTCCAGATTTTTGTTCAGATGATAGCGTAATATTTTCATAGCCTTTTGTTGAAACAGAAGCCAACCAATATTTACTGCCTGCTCCATTTTGCCAGCCAATATGGCTTTCTAATTCTGCATAATATTTTGGACCACCTACTGCTTTAACTGTAGCCTCATCTTTGTACATTCCACCAGTTGCTTTAACTGGTTCGTCCCCAATGATAGAGACCCCTGATATCCATTCAGCAACAGTTTCATTAATAGGTTCAGTAGGAAGTAGATCCCCCTGGATTTTTATACTTACTAATTGACTAGATCCAGTATCTCCAATTTTTCCACCACTTGTGTTAAAATCGGATATGACGAGCCAGCGGACGAATACCTTTTCCAAATCATTTGCCGTGGTCGGAAGTGGCGCATTTTCAAGGTGTGTAGGAACACCATTGATCATGACTAAATCTGCTAAGCTCGTTCCATCACCTGTTACATTCGTCCAATTTTCACCATCTAAGCTCATTTGAACCCTAAAGTCTTTAGGACCAGACGAACCTCTTCCTTGTTGAGTAGATGAAACAGTGATATTTTCAAAACCTTTTGTATTAAAAGTTGTTAACCAATATTTATCTTTGCCTTCTTCTTGGTGCCAGCCTTGATATCGAATGCTGCTTGAAGCAGAATCCCAACTATAAGTAGTCGGATCTCTATCAGGCACAGCCTGTAATAATGAAATATTCCTATAGACTCCTCCATTAGCAGGAAAGACACCTAGATTCGTAGGATTTTCAGGGAATGTCCATTCCGCAATTGTCGTCTTATCCTTTACTTCTTGTGCACTCGCCTTACTAGGCAATAGTTCCAAGAAATTAACAGCTACTAACATGAAAACAAGCATGATAGATAGGCTGCGCTTAACCTTACTTTTAAAGCGCTTACTTATATGCACCTAATTACCCCTCTCTATGTTTATCTTAACAATCTAAACCCCTAAAAATAAATGCGTTTTTAATCACTCCCTTCAAACAACAAATAGTAAACTGCTAATCTATTTACATCCCCCCTTTCATGCTGGCCGCTCTTTATGAAATCACTTTCTCAATAAAGGAACCCTATGCTTAATAAAACATACATTTATAACTAATATGAGATACCAAAATTCTATCCATATATTTTTAATATTCTCACATTTTTCAACAGATCCAATGTGTAATGCGGTTAGAAGTATATGAAAAATATATTTGAAAAAAATAATGTTGGGCTAATCAAGACAATGAGTTAGTTTAAAAGAAATGATGTTTACTGAGGTTAGAAAGTTAATTAGCTTCCTGATGTATACACTCTGGGATAATTACCTATATCTGTATATATTTGTAATTACATTCATGGTATAGTTGTTATACCAAATAGTCAACTTCTTTTTTAGGACTTTAAATCAATTTCATTCGACAAATGTCATTTTCACCAATTATGATTCGAAAAGTTAATATCGACCCTTATATAAAAGCTTTTTATATATTGGAAATGTATTTCTGGATATTGTGGTAATGCGGCGAAAATTGTCATATCCCTTGTTTTTAAAAATTTCAGTAAAAAAACATTTCGATAGGCTGTTTATAATGTAAACTTATTTTGCGATTCACTTTAATTATTTTTACTCCCAAGGAAATTTGAATTTTTGTTATCGTGTGCGCTTTAATTAATACTTCTAAATAAAATATCCTTGTTAAGGAAAGTCATAGGGAAGTGTCAATGGTGAGAGAATAAAATACTGGTAGAAATATAGATAAAGAAATCTATAGTGGCAGGAAAAAATTAACCTATCATTTTCCAAATGCTTGAGTAGAGCATTCAAGTGGATTTATACATTTGTAATTACACCCATATTAAAATTGTTATATCAAATAGTCAACAGTTATTTTTGACTTTTCAAAAAATAATTTTTCCGACAAAATACATTTTTACAAAGGTGGTTATAAACTTAGTATATAATTACTCTGTTAGCACTTTAAAGAAATCACTTAGCTTGCAGCGAAGACACGTAAAATGTTGCATCATATCATTTTTGGTCTCATTACATTCGATTGTCCATATTTCGATATGTTATTACAACATTCTACTTTTGAAGGATTTATATTACTTTTACCCCAAAAATAATAAGGTGATAGGAATTAAAAAGCCCATCACCAAGGTCCGCAATTTATTAGGATCATATTTCAACATTTCATTTATAAATCCTATTATTTCCGGGGAAATTTCACCAATACCTCTCAAGTTATCTCTAATTCCTCTCTTTTTCTCATCAATTAAGCCTAGACTTTCGACAATTTCTTCTTGAGTACCACCAATTCCATCTCATTTTTCATCAATTGTCTCATCGTTCTAGCCGAACTTACTTCAACGGCCGATAAAACGACTCCATCGCCATTTCGTTATAGTATTTATAATCGAACGGTTCAATGATATGTTCTTTCTTCACCATTCGATCCATTCCTTTTTCCAAGCCTTCGATACTATTCTCCACTAGCAAGCCATATTTCCCATCTTCCAACACGGTCCGATTGGCGACAATGTCTGTTGCGATAATGTTCATTCCGAGTGTCATTGCTTCTAGCAAGACCATTGGCTGACCCTCGTAATGTGAAGACAACACGAAGCAATCACATTTTTTTAAAAAAGTAAAAGGATTTTCGACTTGGCCGAGTAGAAAAACAGAATCCATTAGTTTTAGCTCTTTTATTAAGGTTTGAAGCTGATTTTTTAAAGCGCCATCTCCTAAAATATAGAGCTTACTGTTAGGGTGCTTTACGTGGAAACGCGCAAATGCATTAATCAAATTATCCTGGCCTTTTTCTGGTGACAGCCTGCCCATCGTGACAAAATTGAGGGTTTCGTTGCTCGGCTCCGGAATATATTGACCATCGACTTCCATGCCCAGCACACGCAACGCTTTGTTGTTCACCCAGCCAAGTGACGGGATTCGAGAATACGTTCCTTTTAAGGTAGTTGCTTCTCGATCAATCGAAACGATGCCGCTGTCGACTTTTTCAACTTTCTCCGCTCCTTCAAGTCCAAATGGCTTTGTCCAAATCGAATATTTCTCACCTAACTCCAATTGTGCTCTCCTCGATACCTGAATTTCCTTAATCAGTGTCGCTTCTTTTAACATCTCAAACGCTTTGGAATCAAGCCAACCAATTTTTTTACCATCATGATAAAATAAAAAGCTGTGTCCAAATCTTGTTTTGATCGCTGCTTTAATTGTGACAATCTCGCCTTCCAGCCATTTAGCCGGCGCCATTTCCTTTGCATTCCAATGTGGATAAGCATGTGTATAAATGAGGTGATTTTCAGGATGTGCGATTTTCGCATAAATTGGCCTAATGATTTTCGCCTCACCCAACGTTCGATTACCTATGTTTTTAACCAAGTTCTTTTTCCAGCGATAATTTCTCGTTTTCAGTAATTTCTTTTTTATGGCATCCGTATCCAAAATTTGCAGCGCGAAGTTGCTAATCCAGCCAAGAACCGTGCCATTGATGGAAATTCGACTATACATCCCTCGTGGGGTTTCAGCTTCCTTATCAATATCAACAATCACATCTTTATAATCCGCGCTTCCTGAAACTTTTTCCGCTCCTTCGACCTTATAAGGCTTCGACCAAATTTGATGTCCTTTTGGATTCGTAAGCTTTGCCACTTTTTTAACGTCTTTTTCGGTCATGATGCTATCCGGTAGCAACTCGACTGAATCAGCCTCAATCCAGCCAATCACTTGATTGTTATAACTAAACTTATAATATGTATCGGCTTTTCTCGTAATCATAATTTCTGCGTTTTTAAAATTAGACCCTAATTTAAACTCACTGGCACCATCATTAAAAGGCGGGAGATTCCAAGCTTTTTGTGCATCTTTTATAACCGCTCTCGATCTAAAATTTTCAACGACTGGTGTTTCGTCCACGACTGCAATCTCTACTTCACTCTGTAGAATCCTCTCTGGATTAATTGAATTCAGTACGTAGTCAAACTTATCCTCATCCACAAATTTGGACAAGTTTGCCTTGTTAATTTCCATCGTCCCCTTCGACACGCTGACGAGCTTATCAAATTGATCATAAACCGAAAAGAGCCCCCGTAAATTAATGCGATGCGGTCTTTTCCCATTAACTACTTTCTCACTATCCGAAAGCATATCCGTATGCATAAAACATACTTTCTTTTTCGCATTTGCCACCATGATATATTTTGCCCAAAGTAGGCTATAGCCGCTGAAATCAATGGCATAATCAAATGTCGACTTGCCAAACAATCGCTCATGTTCCCTTATAAAAATATGTTCCGGGTATAACTTTTGCGCCAAATGCCCATTCCTGCCGCGGTTATGAATAAATTTATCCCGGTAATGTTCTGTTATTTTGTACACAGAGTGGCCACCTTTAAAGAGAAGGCGAACATTTTTATTCATTTTTTCAACGTTTTTTAAAAACTCTTCATCATTTGCAGTTGGAAGAAAACATGTGACATCATATGTATTGTAATCAATATTATTTGTTAAGTTGATAAATGAAGTAGTAATCCCGTTATTTTTCATTCCTCCAGGGTAAATTAATATTCTTTCCTTAGAGGAATCAAGGTTGGTAATCGTATTTAGGTTTTCACCCGACTTTTTAAAAATAAAGTTCACGATTCTTTCTGTGACATGGCCATCATCATGATTAGTGAATCTCTTTTTCATGGTTTCGTATTTTTCACGATAGACCGCTTGAACATTTTCAATGTCGCGAATAGCCTCAACCAACTCGATCGCATTAAAAAGCAGCGGTCCTGGAAGCTCATCGTTTTTTAAATACTGCCCTCTTTCCTCGTTATACACATCGAGATCCCATGTGTAGAAAAGAATTGGTTTATTAGTGACAAGGAAGTCGAAAAAAATGCTGGAATAATCGGTTATTAGGAGATCAATTGCTGAAAGCAACTCGTTTGTATCCACAAAATCCGGAACAAGTCTATTGCTCAGGTCAGGATGATGGACTGCCTGCTTATATAAATAAGGGTGAACTTTTACTAAAATATTGTACTTATCGCCAACTTTTTGCTGTAAATCATTCATATCTACGATGATATGATGAACATCATTATTAACTTTCGCGACATTCGTCCCTTTCCATGTGGGCGCATATAAAATGGTTTGCTTCTGATCATTGAGCTGCAAACCGAACGACCGTAATCGCTGTTTCATGTCATTCGAATCTGTATTCAACGTTAAATCAATCCGAGGATACCCTTCTTCAATGATCGTCCCCGAATAAATGCCATCTAATTTATAACTGTTTTTGAATATATTCGTCGTATGAGAATTCGGACTTAAGATAAAATCTGCACTCAGAAAATTGCGCAGAACATTTTGCGTCCCTGTAGGATTGCCCGGAATGTCAAAACCCATATTTTTAAGAGGCGTCCCATGCCACGTATTAATATAGACCTGGTCTTTCTTCGGAATCACAAAGTTTTGAAACGTCGAGTTGTTAATGAGATATTCACAAGTCGCCAAACATTTAAGATACTCCGTCGAATTCCGCTTAACAAATTTAACGTTATAGTAGTTTACATATTTCAAAATGTTTGTCGGAACCACATCTAAATCTTGCACTGACCAAATATGAATATACTCACTGAATTCAGGATTCCCCACCATATACTTAAACATCGCATACGGACTATCCGTCATACTATTCCCATCACGTGATTCGTACAAAATCGTTTTCTTCTTTACACGACACCTTTGATAAAACTTCGCATACTGCTGAACCCGCCTGTGACTCTCATAAAACACATAATTAGTAATCGGATCCATCACAAACTTAAACCTACGCTTCAGTACCTTCCTATTCATCTCCGTCGTAACCCCTTTGGATGCTTCAATTGTTTATGATTTGTGTGAGAATTGTTTGAGAATTGTATGAGTGCCTGGCACTCAAACAACTTCAGAACAATTCAGAATTGTGTGGGTGCCTGGCACTCTGGAATATAGTAGGAGTATTGCCGAAAAGGAGAGGAAATATGAAAATACTTTAATGATTAGGGTCTTGGCTGAAGTTGCTTCAATTAATTGGTGAAAGTTGAAGGAGGATTGGTGATTTTCCCGGTGTGGATTGGTGATGGTTTTGAATGAATTGATGAGAGCTGATCAGGAATTGATGATAGTTTCGAGTTAATTGATGAAAATCTAACGCTAATTGATGAAAATGCATTATATCCAGGTTAAAAGAAGATATTTTTAATGAAAAATGTCGCGGGCACGCGACTTTTAACCTTTCTACTGGGGATGTTGGGGTAAATGATTTATGAATATGTATTGGTGAAATTCGAAAGTTAATTGGTGAAAGTTTTGAATTAATTGTTGGAATTCGAAATGGAATTGATGAGTTTCTAGCTAGAATTGGTGATAGTTTCAATTGTATTGATGAAAATCGAACGCTAATTGATGAAAATACATTAGATCCAGGTTAAAAGAAAATATTTTTAATGAAAAATGTCGCGGGCACGCGACTTTTAACCTTTTTATTTTACTGGGGATGTAGGGAATAAATGATATATGAATATGTATTGATGAAATTCGAAAATTAATTGGTGAAAGTTTTGAATTGATTGTTGGATTTCGAATTGGAATTGATGAGTTTCTAGCTTGAATTGGTGATAGTTTCGAGTTAATTGATGAAAATCGAACGCTAATTGATGAAAATACATTATATCCAGGTTAAAAGAAGATATTTTTAATGAAAATGTCGCGGGCACGCGACTTTTAACCTTTGTATTGATGAAAACCAAACAGATATTGATGTTATTTTTAAATTAACTGATGAAAGTACGTGAAACGAAACGATAAAATTACCCCTAGAATAAGTTGAAGGGGATAAATTAACATAAAAAAATCTGCCACTGTTTCAGCGGCAGATTTGCTAAAAATATAATTTATTTATTTTAGTTCTCTTGTAACATAGGAGCTGCTGACCCAGCCAGTTTTTCCATCCGATAGTTTGATTTGATACCATGTTTTGGTGCTATCCATCTTCAGGGTTCCGTCTTTGTTCAGAACAATAGAAACATAGTCGTTAAATCCAAGTTGCCCTATTGGTGCTTTACTAGTGCTTGCTTCAGGTCGAATATTTAATCCATCGGTATTCACTCTGCCGAGGTTTTGGACTGTAAAATAGCTTTTATAGACATCGAATTTGATGCTATTTGTCCAGTATACTTTGCCTCCGTAATTGAGCTTTACCCAATAGTCATTTGTTTTTTCGAGAACGGTGAATGTTTTTCCTTTTACAATGCTGCCCGCATTATCGCTTCCACCTTTTTGGCTTCTCAAATATAAGGTGCTATTCGCTGTTGCTATTATATCAGTTGGAAATACATCACTTCCTGCAGGTGTACCTGGGCGTGCTGGGACTGTTGTATTTGCAGCAGCCTTGTCATAGTAAGCCTTACTATAAGGCAGGATTTTTTCCATATGACTCGCTATTTTTTGTCCCCACTTCTCATCAGTCGCATAGTAAAAATTCATTCCTTCGCTGATACCATCAGCTCTGACATTACCTAGCGTTTTTGAGCTAAATCCTAAGTGGTAACCTTTGAATTTCCAATTAGCAGGATTGAGATAAGTCGATTTCATTTCACTAGCAATAAAGTCTATGCCTGAATTGATCGTTGGAAATCGGTATGCACCTACATAAGGTGTTGCATCAAATGCTCCAAATCCGAAGAAATTGTATTTCCCAAATGACAGGCTCGACGTTCCATATGCACTCTCATGAATGGCGTGGGCTGCTAGATACAGGGCATTCACTCCGTATTTTTTTGCCGAATCAATGAATACTTGTCCTTTTCCATTTAAAACACTTTTTTTCTTAGACAGATTTTCATAATTAGCAATATAATTATTAATTTGCGCCGCGGTTACAGGCGATGGTGTGCGCAAATCAATAAATTGGTAGCCTGTGCGCCCGTTCATTGGATCGCCCGTTTTGACTTCTTGCAAATAAGACCCTGAAACATAGCCGGTTTTTCCGTTATATTTCACTTTATACCAATTATTAGATGTTTTATGGGTCGGGATTACAATGTTATTTTTCGGGATTGTTAAAATTGGATCGTAAGTAGTATCAGCAGTTTTTCTTAAGTTTAAATCTGCTTTCACCCAATACGTTTTCTCAGGTATTGCCTCTTCTTTGATTTTTTCTGTAGGAGGATCTTCCTTAGGCGGTTCCACTTTTGGCGGATCTTCCTTAGGCGGTTCTACCTTTGGCGGATCTTCCTTTGGCACCTCTACTTTAGGAGGCTCTTCCTTCGGTGGTTCCACTGCAGGCTGCTCTTCCTTCTTCACTTCTTTTACTTTAGTACCTAGAATATACCCCGTTTTTCCATCGTACTTAATCTTGAACCATCCATTAGATGTTTTGTGCGTTGGGGTCACGTTTATACCTTTTGGAATAGAGGCAAGCGTCTTTGAAGAACTATGCGCATATTGTTTTAAGTCAGACTTAGCTGTTGTGTTGTATGTTGCTTTACTCATTTTTTCTTCTGCTGGGCTAACAAACTTCACAAAATTCCCTATCGCAATATAGCCGGTTTTTCCGCTAAACTTTATCTTATACCAATTACCGATTCGTTGTGTTGATGTAACTAATGAACCTTTTGGGATTTTAATAAGTTTTGTGGAAGTAGTGCTATATGAAGAATAAAGATTCGTGTCATTCTTCGCTAAATACTTCGTTTGTGAAAAGGTTTTAGATGTAACTTTTTTCACATCAGCACTTGAAACATAATAATTCTTTCCGCTGACAGATACTCTATACCATGTTTTCCCAATGCTGTTCACAACTTTTTGCGTAGAGTATGCAACATTCCCTTTCGCAATCTTGCTGACTACTTTTTTCTTTGTATCTGCTGTAGAACGAAGATTCGCAGTCTTCGAAGCTTCATAATATGTTTTGCTCGTTTTCGTATATTGATAATATTCTTTTACGTAATTCTTATGGACCCAGCCAGTTTTTGTTACATTTTTCCCATTCGATTTATACGTATAGGACACCTTATAACGATCACCATTTATTGCTGTCGCAGTAACCTTTTTCCCCTTAGGAATCGTCAAGATTACTCGATCATTCGCCTTAGTGCCACTTCGTAAATTTAAATTATCTGTCGTTTGAAAAGTGGTTTTAGTGATTTTTTGCGTTTTACTTGCTGCTTCTGCTGGCATATTTGAAAATGGAGACAGAGTTGCACATGTTAGTAAAATTGCTGTCAATAAAAATAGTTTCTTCATCAGCTTCATCGGTTCACGCTCCATTAGTTTACTAGATTTATAGCTTCTTATTACATCTATCGTCAGAATATGATTGGATTCAATAAGTCAAAAGTCATTCTTATACTAATCTTCCTTTCTTACATTGATAACTATTATTTTACTAGATTTTCCGACCTTTTTGTTGGTTTTTTTGGAAAAAAATAATAGGACTGCCACAAAAAGTCAATTCCACCGAATTTTTGTAACAATCCCTTCAAATTCTTATTTAAATATATGTTCAACAATCCTCTCAGTCGCTTTCCCATCCTGATAATCAAAAAAACGATCCCTAAAGGCAGAAATTCTCTCATCATTAAAAGAACCTGCATTAATCAATTGCACAAGGGAATTCGTATCTGTCGCCATCGGCCCCGGAATCACATCCTCATATTGATAATAAAAATCCCTGCTCCTAATATAATCCTCCAAATCATATGGATAAAAAATCATTTGACGGCTTAATAAACTAAAATCAAAGAAAACTGTTGAATAATCCGTAATTAAAATATCTGTGATTGCTAACAGTTCTTCAATGACAAAGGCATCTTTGATTTGGTAAGCAAATTTACCTTCCAATTGCAAATCCGCCTGCATATACGGGTGCAGATGAATGAGCAGCGCATATTCATCTTCCAAGTTACCCGCCAATTTTTCCAAATCAAACGGCAATTTAAATTCGTCTTGATCGTGGCTCTTCCCCCGAAATGTCGGAGCATATAAAATGATCTTTTTTCTATGAAGCTTAGGAAATGCAATATAAAATCGGGATCTTATATCATCAATTGCTTCCTCTGAAAAAAAGTAATCTGTACGCGGTACTCCAAATGGAAAAATATTCTCTGACGGCATATCAAAAGCCTCTGAAAAATAAGGGATGACCTCTGACGAACTGACATACACCTTCGAATAATTCCCATGGATTTTGATATGCTTTAAATATTCTTCACTTGGTCCGAATGGCTTCCCGACTGTGCTTAAGCCGAACTTTTTCAACGCCCCGGCACTATGCCACAGTTGAATAATATCCATTCCCTTCCGCGGATGAATCGCATAAATCGGAAAATAATAGTCGTCCACAATGAAGTAGCGCGATGTTGCTAAATGATAGCATGCCGGGATCATATGGAATATATATTGGATTTTTCCCATCACCGTACTATTGAATTTCTTAAATAGCAGCTCCCTTTTATATTCGGGATATTTCTCGATCATTCTTTCATAAATAAAAGCCAAATTATCTTTCAACACATTCGACCGATACGAAGCAAACGTCACTTTATATGGATCGAGTTTAAACATTATGCAAAAGAATCCATAGAAAGCTCTTAATATGTATTTTACGATGATAGTAGGTATTAGCCTCATAATTACCTACCTTTCACTTTTAGTATATTCGTATATATATAATCGATTTGCTTCTGAAGTACTTCCTGCTGATTTCCTTTAGAATAAAATATATCGAGTACTCTTTTTCGATCTTCCTTGTAAAGAGCGGGAGTTTCCATCGACCTTTCAAGTTCTCCTAAGAATTCATTAAAATGATATACTTTTGGGCCTGGCGTCACATCAAAATAGTTAAAATACATTTCATTGGATTTCTGTAAATAAAGCTCTAAATCATAGCAATAAAATAATACCGGTCGATCTAATAATAAGAAATCAGTGTAGCAGCTCGAGTAATCCGTCAACAATATATCGGTGTACTTCAGCAATAACTGTGGATCATAAGAGGCTTCACTAATATCAACGATTCGCTCATAAATCATCGGAACTTGACCGCTGCTATACATATGGCGCTTAACGAGAAATGTATAACCCTTTTCCCTACACAATTCATTCAATATTTGAAAATCAAATACGAGATTAATATCCCTTTCTAACTTTCCAAAATTCCGATGTGTCGGCATATACAAAATGATTTTTTCATTTCTAATCCACTCTGGAATCCACTCATCTTCTTCTGTCTCTTTGAAAAACACATCATTTCGAACTTGTCCCAGTTCCAAGACATTAGCTTTCGGGACTAAAAAAGTTTCAGGGTAGTAGGAAGAAACGGTTTCACTTGTAGACACCATATAATTCTTTTTAGCTAAATTTGTTTTGACGACAAATTCCCCAAAAAAACGCCTAATTGGATTGGGATCATGGAGGACCTTATAAGAGAAAGTATTTTTATTCGCCCCCCACACCTTTTTCAAACCGACACCATGCCATGTATTATACGAAATCGCACCTCCTAAAAAGGATTTACTAAAGTCATCGTTGATTGAATGCGAATGGATAACCAGCTTCGCCCGTAATTGATAGTAAATCCCTTTTAATGAATGATGTTTATGTGCATGAAAACCTTGCCTTAATAAATATGCTATCACTTTATTATTTTTAGAAATCCATACACATTTAATGTCTGGATTTTTCGTCATCTCTAAAAATAAATATTTCGTATTTCCCCTAAACCCTTGTCCATTTTCGCCGCCGAAGATAACAAGTTTACGAGATTTGGGCACCAACTTTGATAACAGATGGACCATTACGACAAGCGTTCTTTTACCAATAAGTTTCGATTTTTTTAGCAAAGGTCGATTGACCGAGAGCAATATAAGAATAAGTAGGATGATTTGTACTGTCTCTATCATAAATTACCGCCTCAATACGCTAGATTCCTTTTTTCTCGCAACTTTCACTTGCTTCCTTACAACGATATTTTGTCCGTCCAAGCAAACTTCATCGTCCGATAACAATTGATTTACGACCTCCCCAACTTGCTCCGGCTGCATAATGGTGCTCGGATCCTCATCAGGAGCTAAAACTTTCCGCAGTTCCGTAGCACATCTTCCCGGAGAAATGCAATATACTAAAATTCCATATTCGGAAAGCTCAGCTGACAATGTTTGCGACATATTTATAATTGCCGCCTTCGATGAAGCATATGATAACCAGCCTGGACGCGCTGAACTTCCGGCGGTCGAAGCAACATTCAATATTTGTCCACCTGTTTTTTTCATAAACTTAACGGCTTCCTTCGTAATATTAAAAATAGAATGGACATTAATGCTATACGTTTTCTCCCAATCTTCTATGGACGTTTCAAGAAGTGATTTGGGATTGGCATAGCCAGCAACATTAATCAGCATATCAATCGTTCCATATTTATCGCCTATTTCTTGTATGACCCCAGCTACCTCTTTGTACTGTGTAAGATCAAGCGCAAACGCTTCAATATTTTTTGATGTATTCATTAACATTGCTGTTTCTTCTAACCCTGTCTCTGTTCTCGACATTAATATAAAATTCGTAATGTCATCTCGATTACTCAAAGATATTGCGATGGCTCTCCCTATTCCACGACTTGCACCCGTGATAATACAAGTTTTTGACATGATCAATCCTCCATTAAGATAGATTCTTTGTATATCGCTTCTGCAATTTTTCGATCAATAGGTTTCGTAATTTTTATATTTACCTCACTGCCTTTTAATATCGTAATGTCTGATTTAAAATAATGAAAAAATAGACTTGCATCCTCCGTGAACTCTAGCTTGTCCTCGCGGGCGCATTCGTGGGCATATAAAAGCTTTTTCCGCTGAAATTTATGTGGCAGCTGGACATTCACTAGCCGGTCCCGCTCCAAGTTTTTTTCAACAAACGCTCTGCCTTCTAATACCGTGAAAGGAATATCTAAACCGAATATAGCGTTTTCACTATCCTCTTGAATAAGTTGTTTGAATTCATCCTTTGATGCAAAAGGACGAACCGCCTCATGAATAATCACATGTTCAAATGCTGCTTCCAACAAACCTTTATAAACAGATTCCTGCCGTGAACTTCCACCCTCAATACAACTGATTGGGGTAGAAAATCCATAATCATTAATAATCTCTTGTGTTTTGCTTATAAACTCGCTGGGACAAGGGATAATGATTTCTTTTATTTCATCAATCAAATCTATTTTTTCCAGTACATGAATAAAAATGGGCTTACCGGCAAGCAGCAAAAACTGCTTAGGGATATTCAACTGCATTCGTTTTCCGATTCCACCGGACAACAAGATTAAACTGTAACTTGACATAACTCCCCTCCTGTTCAGTTCCCAAGAATAAAATAATTATAGCACCAGAAAATGCGCGAAAATTGGCATGCGTACGACAGAAGATGACTCTATAATCTTTGCTTGTCTATATTTGCGATATTTTCTATATATTTCCTTATGAAAAGAGATTAAAATAGAAGTATTGATTAAATAGAGAGAAGGTAGTTTATGAGGCTAAGAGTTTCGATATTTTCAATCGTATTCGTTGCTTTTTTTATGTTCTTTTCAGTAGCATCTGCTGAAGAACTTGACGTTGAACCAAAAATTTCAAAGTTTAGCACAGAAAGTATTTTTGATGAGAATAGGGAGTACAACAAAGATGAACTAGTGATTAAATTCAAATCTTCAATCACTCCATCAAAAAAGCAAAAAATCCTTCAAACGTTTAAAGGAACGGAGACATCCATTCTTCCGGGAGGAACTTTTTCGCTCGTTACATTTAAAGATGACCGCGATTTAATCAAAATTGCGGAAGATTTACTTACATATAAAGAAGTTGAATTTGTTGAACCAAATTACAAGGTGGAATCAGAATACACACCAAGTGATCCTGGCTATAAAAATCAGTGGTATTTGAAGAAAATCCAAATGCCGAAAGCATGGGATATTACAAAAGGATCGTCCCAAGTTAAGGTCGCAGTCATTGATGCCGGTGTTCAAACAAGTCATCCCGATTTAAAAGGGAAGATTGTCTCACCGTACAATGCAGTCACAGGCGGAAAAACCTTTACCGCTCATCCACATGGCACACATGTAGCAGGCATAATCGCCGCTTCCATGAATAAAGCAGGTGTTGCGGGAATTGCACCAAATGTTAAAATAATGCCGATTAATGTTTTCTATGGTGAAAGAGCCGATATGTATGACGTAGCAGTAGCTCTTGTATATGCTGCAGATAAAGGCGCCGACGTAGTCAATATGAGTCTTGGCGGAGAAGCGTATAGCTACATATTGGATTACGCTGCAGAATACGCGAAGAGTTCAGGTGTCGTCCTTATTGCAGCAGCAGGGAATAGCAGCACTTCCAGGTACACGTATCCAGCTGCCTTATCATCTGTTTTAGGAGTCAGTGCAACTGATAAAAATGACGGATTTACAAATTTCTCAAATTACGGATATTATATAGACCTTGCCGCTCCGGGGCAGGATATCTATTCAACCATTAACGGCAGCTCCTATCAAAATATGAATGGAACATCTATGGCTTCGCCTGTAGTTTCAGGAGTAGCGGCCTTAATTTTATCTAAAAATC
The DNA here is from genome assembly GCF_024626525.1 of Lederbergia panacisoli. GTDB lineage: Bacteria > Bacillota > Bacilli > Bacillales > Bacillaceae_C > Lederbergia > Lederbergia panacisoli. The sequence goes on along the minus strand of NZ_JANJGU010000003.1, from coordinate 327,244 downwards.
CGTTATTGACCGCAGACCAAGTAATAAATATTTTAACAACCTCTTCAAAAGATTTAGGTTCTAAAGGCTGGGATTATTATTACGGCTATGGGCGTGTCGATGCATACAAAGCACTGCAAAAAACGCCTGCCCCGATCTCGAGCATTAAATTAAATACGAATTTTACGGTTGATAGTAAAAAGAAAAATACCATTTCTTTCTCTGTCCATAAGGGTGCTAAACTATCTCTTTACATTCAAGATTCCAAAGGAAAAACAGTTAAAACATTAGTAAAGTCGAAAGTTTGGAATAAAACAAAAGTATCCACATCTTGGGATGGAAAACTAGCTAGTGGCATTTACGCACCATCAGGCAAGTATAAGGTAGTAGCCAAATTATCGAATGGTAAAAAAACGGTCAGTAAAACTAAAGAAATTAAAATCACTAATAAAATTAAAATTACTGTAAAAATGAATTCATCCGCTTCCTTTTCACCTAAAGTGAAAAAGTTATCACTTTCTTATAATTTAAATAAGCCTGGGAAAGTGACAGCAAAAATATACGACAATAAAAACAAGCTTGTTAAAACACTTGTAAACAATAAATCTACCAGCGTTGGCAATAAAAAACTCACTTGGGATGGAAAAAATAGCAAAGGTAAGTTAGTGAAGGACGGAACTTACAAGCTCGTAGTTTCAGCGATTGATTCTGGAAAGGTCAAATCGAAAAATTCGACGATGTCCATAAAGGTTGATACCGTGAAGCCAACAGCCAAGATTTCATTATCGTCATCAACTTATAAACTAGACGGCAAATCAAAATCAGTTTCAAAAGTTACAGTAAAAGAAAAGGTAAGTATGACGGCTTATGTTGTTACCGAAAAAGGCAGCAAAATCAAAAAGTTGACCAGCAACAAATCCTACAACAAAGGAACCATTACTTTAAATTGGAATGGTAAAAATGATAAAGGGAATTATGTTGCGGAAGGAAAGTACTATATTCTAGTCGAGGTTAAGGATGCTGTCGGCAACAAGTTATCAAGCAAGACGAAAAAATTCACGTTGCAGAATTGGATCAAACCAACGATTCAGGCGACAAAAGATCTCGTTTATAAGGCATCCGGAAATGCAACCTATAATTATAAAATTAGTAAAGCCGGTAAAGTTACTGTGCAAATATTCAAAGATGGAAAAGTCGTAAGAACAGTACAATCCGGAGTTTCTAAAGCAGCTGGTACACAGAAATTTGTGTTTGATGGTAAAGACGCATCCGGAAAAGTATTGGCCGATGGAAAATATCAATATAAAATTACCGTAGTCGATAAGTACAAGCTTTCAGGCTCTTATACAGGTAATCTAATCGTAGCATTAACGAAGGTTTCTATCGAATATCCAAAAACAGTCGAGTATAATGATAGTTATTATGCAGAAATTGCTAGTGAAGTATTTTATAAATTGTCACAATCAGCAACGGTCACGATTGAAATCTTTGATAGTTACGATGATAAAGTAAAAACAATCGTGAAAAACTCTTCCCGAAAAGCAGGAATTAATTCTTTTAAATGGGATGGACGTGACGATAATGGATATTATACATATGACGATTCCTATGTATATGTCCTTAAAGCCGCTAATGCTGGTGGTACGGTAACGACCGTAAAGGGTAAGATTACAAATGATGAAGACCCAACTTGGCTATTATCCCACATTCCTTCATTCACTCCATCGAATGAATATTACTGGGAAAACACAGCTTTAATTCTTGAAATTACTCTAAAAGAAGAAGTAGATTTACACCTTTTTGTTTACGATAGTTATTACAGTGAAACATTGCTAGATACCAAAACCTACAAATTAACAAAAGGCACAAATAAAATAAGTTACCAAAAGGTTAGTACAGATGATTTATACTATATTCTTCAATATAAAGATAAATTAGGAAATAAATATCATTATGGGCTTGATGAATATTATAGTAGTTATTCAATGAACAGTAATAAACAGTCAGCCGAGGAAAGTCAACCCATCATTAAAAAACGTTTGAAATAAAAGAAAATCCGAATTTTGGACTGGGTCTAAAATTCGGATTTTTTATTTCTTTTTTCTATTATCCTCTTAAATAACACACAAAATTCTATATACCTATTATGCAAAAAGAACTAATATGATAAAGGTTACCTTTTTCTAACAGGGGGAGATTCAATGATAAAATCATCACTTAAAAAGAATGGGGTTGCCAAAGCAAGCAAGAATATAGCCATCAAACAATCAGCTTCTGCGAAAGGAAAAACATTTGCCTCATTGCTCAAGGGACAAACTGTCTACGTTGATTCTTTGAAAGGTGATTATTATAAAATACAAGTAGGACAGAGGATCGGCTATATTAATAAAAACGATGCAGTGTTGCAGTTCAGCAAAGAAATAAAGTATTTTGAAACGAAAAAATCCAACATAGCCATTTATAAGAAAACAAAAGGAAAATATATTAAAATGGGAACTTTATAGAAAGGCCAAGTATTTCCTAGATTAAAAGAAAATTCAACGATGCATGAGGTATTATTCGGAGCATCAAAAGCCTATGTAAAGAAACAATCCACCGCTCCTATTTTAAGTGCTAACATACCAGAAACAACTAATAAGGATTTGCCAATAGGAAAAATAAAACTTTCCAACGAGGTTCAAATATATTCAAAGAAATCAAATAATGAAGCATTTCGTCTAGCAACTATTCATAAAGGTGAAACATTAAGCTATCTTTCTAAATCGGGTGAATGGTATAAAGTAAATATTTCTGGACGAGTAGGGTATGTGAATGGAAATGAATTGGAGTTAGAGTAACAAATTTATTAAAGAAAATCCGAATTTCGCTCACATACGAAATTCGGATTTTAAAAGCGGATTCTCTTAAATAAAAATTCTTACCAATTAACTATACCTTCTTTAAAAGGAGAAAAGTCGCTGGCACGTGACTTTTTTCATATTCACCAATTGTTGATTAATTTCATCAATTCTAAATGAATTCTCACCATTCTCCACTCTAATTTCACCAATCAACTTAAAATTCTCACCAATCGCCGTCCGATTTTCATCAATTCTTACGGAAAATTCATCAATTAGCGAAACCTATCAATAAAAAAAATCCGAATTTCCATCGCATACGAAAAATTCGGATTTTAAATTTAGAGTTACTTCGTATTCTCTTCTACTGGGGTCTCCTCGTCAACCGGCTCTTCCTTCGGTTCTAATTCCTTCTCCAATTTTTTAATACTAGCCTCGACTTTTGCTTTCATTTTCTTCAGTAAATCTTCGGTTTTCTTATATGTTTTATATTTACCTGGATATTTTTTATTTCCATCTGTTTTTGCTTTTTTACTAGACGCTTCTAATTTAGTTAGCTTAGCAAGGTTTGCTTTTGCTGTATCGATCTTTTTCATATTAACATCTTTTTCAATCTGCAACGTTAAGTTGTAGCGATCAATTTCATATTGAACGTTCTTAGTCAATATGCTTGCAGGCGTAATATATTTTTTCTTAGCTAAAGATCTTGGCGTTTTCCCGTACATCTTATTTACTTTTTTCTCTGCAGCCGTGGTAGATTTAATCAGTTGTTTTTGTTTGGATATTGTTGTTGAGTTCAACTTGCCATCTACAAATAATTTATCAAGGCTCTTCGTAGAGGTTACGAGTGCATTTCCTGCATTAACCGCATCCATATATGATTTTGCGTAATTTTTATATCCATTTATCGATGTTATATAGGAATCGATTTGTTTCCGATGTTTCTTTGGAATTTTAGCTGCTTTTGCTTCCAGTTTTTTAGACTCTTTAACGACAGAGGAATACAGATCATTAAAGGATTTCGTTATTTTTAAATCAGATTCCTTTTTCACATTCGTATAATATGAACTTTTCAGCTTGCTCGCTTTTGTCTTAAGTGACTTAAATGAAGATGCTAGCTTTTCCGCTTCTTTTTTCTTTCGCGCATCATACAGCTTTGCACTTTCTTGGGCCACATAAAGTCCAACTGCTTGGTTTTCCTTCCATGCGCCCTTAAACTCTGATATTGGCGGGCTAGACTCATAAACAGGCCGGGAGATTTCTGGCGTAAAGCCTGGACGTTTTTTCGCTTGGATAAACCAGTCAGTATAACCGCCGCCAGATGGATTTTTACCAGCATTCACTAATGGATACCCGGTTAATTTATTGATGGCACGAGCATATACAAGGTCCCTCTTATAAGTTGCCTTGTCCTGCTTATAATTCCAGTATAGGATTCTCCCACTGCTATGATAGGCTACTGCCATTTCAGCATTGATTTCTGCATCCAGCTTTAAAACAGCCTTTACTTCAGCAGCACTTGCTGGACTATAGCCTTTGAAATGGGCATAACTTGGACCTTTTGGACTGTTAACGATTGTCTTCCACCCAGCATTATATTGACGGTTTAAGTCTATTCCTTTAGCATTTGCCTTCCAACGCTTGAAGTTTGTACTTCCTTTATTCATTTTAATAAGGGACGCATGTTTGCTTTTCGGAAATGCTTTTAGTCCTTGCTGTTGAAGCGTCACACCATCCGGATTTACCATTGGCACAAACCAAATCGTAGTCGAATTTAATATATTTCTAGCATTATAGCCTTTTATTTTACTATTTTTTTTGTACGCTTTTGCATACTCCTCAATCATATACATATTTAAATTAGTCGTGATCCATTCACGACCATGGTGGGCCCCATTAATAAAAGCAGTCGCTGGTCCCTTTCCTAGCGACACGGCATAAATATCTCTGCCATACTCAGATTTTCCAATCACTTTATATGTAATTAAATCAGGATATGTTTTTCCCAACTTTTTAATATCCTTCACCATCTGGTCATAGGAATATACTTTGTTTGGGTTCACAATATTAGCCGCCGCTTCCGGCTGTCCATTAAAAGAAAAAGTAGATAGTAAGAATACAAATACAATGATGACTGTTCTTAATTTGTGCATGTTTTCCCCCTGGTTTTCTATTAAAAAATTGTCTATCACATTAATATATCGGCAATTATCTTTCATTTGTGAAGTAAGCATTACAAATTCACAGGACTTTTGTTTCATTTTATTCTTCATACACATTGGGTAAAATTAGTAATACCACTACCAATAAAACTTTCCAAAACTGAATAGAAGCTATAAAAAAAGGGTAGGTGATACTATTACTCTACAATATTACAATTTTTTGGGGAAGTATGTAAGTTTAGTATTTAATCAGATTTAAAAAAGGTAAAAATCCTCCTCAATGAAATTTCACAAAACATTAACCCATTATTAACGTTTTCCGAATATCTCAATGGTATGGTAACTGTACAAATATTAGAGATGAGGTGCTTCAAATGTTTGAAATGATCTTTAATCTATTTAAAAATACTGTTTCAAATTCAGAAGAGACTCAGAAAATTAAAAAGAAAAAAGAGAAACGCAAGGAAGAAAAAGAATACCCATATAAAGACGAGCCGGAAGATAGACATTATTTTTATTAAAGCTATATGCTCTTCCCCTCTTTAAAAGTCGGCTCTGTTATAACTGAATGTTGATTTCAGAAAGTAAACGGAGAAATTCCGTTTATTTTAGGAAATACCCCTATTTCCTTTAAAATAAGGGGAGATTTTCCGTTTATATGGTCCAAATCTTGGGATTTAGTTATATTTAGAGCGGTTAACCGGAATATCTCCGCTTATTTCTGCTTCTTAAGCTTCCTCTACATACATTAACCGGAAATTCTCCGCCTATTTATTCTCATACCTACACGAAAACCAAGAGCAAAAAGGAAAAAAGACCCCACCCATATAGTGGAGTCCCGTTATCATTCAATTTACGAAATCAAAATTTTAATTTTTTGTTTCCAGGTTAACTTTTTCTTTTGTTTTGGAGCAGGTTTTGGAGGAGCAGGTTTCTGTTTAGCCGTTTTATCAGGCTCTTTCAATATTTGGTAGCCCACTTTTATCGGCTTCTTCCAAGTTTCCTCTGATACTACTTTTATATTTTTTGACTTCCATTTTGTGCATTTATTTTTAAAGGTATTTGCAGCCTCTTCGGTGCCGCCTACAATAATTTCATAGTTGCCATTTTTCAAGGCTTTTATATATCCAAACAAGTCTGCTTCAAGAGCTATCTTTCTAATCCATCTAGCATAGCCATCACCTTTTATATCACCGGAAACAACGTATTTTTTCCCTACTACTTCTTCCAATGGCGGTGGTGTGACAATAACCTCACTGGCCGTTTTATTTAATAATGGCTCAAGAACTACTTTTAAGTCAAAATATACATTCGGATTATATATTTTCTTATCCTTTGTTTCAGGGAAATAATAATCAATAATGGCTCCTGGAACATCACGAGCTTGTCCAATCATAGGAAAAACTAAAGAACCAATTTGTGGAACAGGGTTTATCTCAATTACAACCCCGGCTTTTTCTATTGGCGCGTTTTGATTAATAATCACATCTACACCAGCATGTGGCAATCCAGGCATTACTTGCAATGTTTTAATGGCCACGTTTTTAATTTCCATTGGCAATTCGTCCAATACATCAACAGAATCTCCTCCCGTTGATACATTTGTATTTGCCCTAAGAAATATTTGTTCACCTTTATTAGGAATACTGTCCAATGTGAACCCAGCCATTTTTGTGAAACTTTCCACCTCGTGGTCAATTTTAATTAAACAGCTATATAAACGCGGATTCTTTTTTCTCTCTTTATTTTTTTGTGCTATTAAAGATCTTATGGTGCTAATACCGTCACCGACCACATTTGCTGGAATTCTCTTAATGGCAGCAATAACCTTATTGTCGACAACAAAAATACGGTACTCTTCCCCTTCAATAAACTTTTCAAGAAGAACATCAGAAAATTTAAGATCTCCTCGAACATACTTAAGGGATTGGATTAAATGCTCCTCGTTTTTAATGTTGGCAACTACCCCAACACCTTGATCGCCTTTTGTTGGCTTTAATACAACAGGATATTCGATGTCAGCAGCATAATTGATTATTTCGTCATTTGAATTTTCAGCTAAAAATCGTTTACCTTCAGGCACTTGAACTCCACGTTCTGACAACCATTCTTTTGTTAAATTTTTATTATTTCCTATATCTACAGCTTGTTGAGTACAATGGTCCCCTCTTGTTTTATAAAAGGTATGTGTTTTATTTCCGTTCGTTAAAGTAAATAAACGTCCCGGAGCATGCACTCCTCTTTTCTTTACTTTTCTGGAAGACCATCTTAATTCTAGTCCCCTTCTCCAGCCCTCTACCGCAAGTAAATAAGCATCTAGGTTTGTTCCACGTGCTTCTGTCACGATATCAGGGGTGACATGGGAAAGCCACTGGTGTGTCTGCATATGAAAAGCCCCCTTAAAAAAATAAAGGTATCCTAACAATCAATCTTCACGAAAGCATAGTAATACCTTTAAATAAACACAAATTATTCTTCATCATTCTCGTTTAAAATTATTCGATCCACTACACGTTTACTAGCTTTGCCATCTTGGTAATCAAAGAAATAATCCCTAAATGGCTTTATCTTTTCCTCAGCGAAGTCTTTATTGACAATTTTATCAATCATTTCATTGTTTGTTTTTACGAGATTTCCTGGGATGAATGATTGGTATTCATAGTAAAACCCTCTTTTGCTAATATACTCTTCGACATCATAGGCGAAGAAAAGCATCGGTCTATCCAGTAAAGAATACTCAAAACATATCGAAGAATAATCGGTTATTAGTAAATCAGCAATCAATAATAGATCGTTAACCTCTCTATAATCGGTGAAGTCATAAAAGAAATCGGAATATTGATAAGGGATAGTAACCTTATTTAAAATGATGAAATGGAATTTAAATAAAAACACATATTCATCTTTTAAATTCTCATATAGCTTTTCAAAATTAAGGTATTCCATTGGATAGTGAGCTTCTTTTCTGCCTCTCCCTCTAAAGGTTGGGGCAAATAAAATCACTTTTTTTCCTTTTAGAAAAGGATATTGCTCATATAACTCATTTCTTTTTTGCTCTTTATACTCTTCATCAAAAAAGATATCAGTACGCGGGACTCCTAATGGATAAATGGTATCTTTATCAATGTCAAAACTCTCGGCATAGTGTGTAGCAACGTTTTTTGTACTTACAACCGCTTTTGTGTAATTTCGATGGTCTTTAGAATTAATTTTTGGGCCACCTGGTTGTCCCATACGAGAGTATCCGAATTTTTTAAATGCCCCGGCCCCATGCCAAAGTTGAACTAAATCTGCATTTTTTCTAATTGTAAGTGGAGAAATCATCGGGTAATTTTCTTCCAAAAGAATGAATCTTGAAGTTGCACAATAATAGGCTAACTTCATAATCTCAATTGGGCTTTTTTTAACAAAGCTATTTTCTTTAAACATGAATTTATAATCAAAATCTAGATTTCTGCTGATCATTTCTTCATATACAAATTTTTGATTTCCGCCTATTTCAGCCCTGCTGTCAGAAGCAAATAAAATTCTTTTGGAATTCACAGGGAATATATGGAACAACAAATATAAGATTTGAAACACTATGGATCTAAATAAACGGTATATCCTTCCCGGTGGTTTCGTCTTATTTTTAATATCTCCATATAATAAGCTTGGATTAATGCTTCTTATTTTTATGGATTCCAATAGCATACTTTTAGAATTCACATCATATGTGACCATTAAATTGCTTACAATCTGGTTCTTGGCCGAGAAATATTCCATTTGCGAGCTATGAAAATCATTTTTCAAAAACCTGCGAATATCACCAAGCGGGGTTTTTCGTGCAATTAAAACTTGATTGTTTTTTATATATTCAAGTTCAATATATGTTTGATATTTTCCTGGCAACAACGGCTTACTTTCCGCTGACTTTGCAAAGTTAATTGTCCCCTTAAATCCGGCCCAATTGTATTTGCTGTCGATTTTATCACACTTAATTTCTGATACTACGATATCTTCAAGGACGAATCTTAAATGTTCCCCCTCTTCGTTAATCAGTAGTAGGTTTTTTCTTATATCTGAGTAATTTTTCAAGGTAATTCCTTCAATATAAGAATATCCTTCAAGTTTTAAAATAGTTCCATTCCAAGTTAACGAAGTAATTTTGGCATGGATGTCTCCGAGGTACTTATCTTGCTCTTTTGCAGGTAATGAGTCAAATAAGTCATTGGATTCATCTTCTTGCGAAAGATTTGGCTCAAAACTTTCTTCCATTATATTGTCTCCTTATTATCTAAGAGTATTTTTAACATAAGTCCGATTGTTTTTTGTTAAACGTTTGATAGCAACTCTTTCTTTTGTTCAGCGACCTCTTTACCTTGTAAATGGTCCACTATTCGTTTACTAGCATTTCCATCTATAAAATCAAAAAATTCATTTTTGAATTTTGAAATTTCCGCTTTATTAAAAACACCTTCATAAATCCACTTTCCGAGTGATTGAGTTTCAGTAAAAAGTGGTCCAGGTATAAAGGATTCGTAATCGAAATAAAAATCCCGTTCCTCTTTATAGTCTTCGAGCTCTGTCGCATAAAACGCCATAGGCTTTTCAAGAATACTATAATCAAATATTACTGAAGAATAGTCAGTTATCAATATGTCTGTTGCTGCTAATAAATCTTCAATGCTAAACTCTCCATTCATTAGGAAAGCAAAATTTTCATCTTTTTTATTAATATTGATGCTCTTCTTCATATACGGATGCAAATTTATTATAAGAGCATACTCATCTCCTACAATTTCTCTTAATAGGGGAATATCAATAGGACAATTAAAATGGTCCTGATTATGGCTATCTCCGCGATAAGTTGGAGCATATAATATAAGTTTTTTATTTATTAGTTCAGGAAACCTTAAATAGAACTTATTGACACTATCGTTCATTTTATCATGGTCAAAAAAGAAATCTGTTCGCGGCACCCCTAGCGGAAATATACTTTCCTCCGGCAACCCAAATGCATCAGCATAATACGGAACTACTTTTTGTGAACTTACATATACCCTCGAATAATTCGAATGAATTGGGACATGCTTTAAATATTCTTTACTTGTCCCAAACGATTTCCCTATTGTGCTTAATCCGAACTTTTTAAATGCTCCAGGCGCATGCCAGAGTTGGATAATCTCTGTACCTTTACGAGGCTTTATAACATAAACAGGAAAATAAAAGTCATCAATAATGAAAAATTTAGAAGTAGCAAGTGCATAACAAGCTTTCAGCATATGCCATACATAATCTAGTTTACCAAAAAATGACCCATTAAATTTCTTCATAAGAATGCTTAAGGTAATATCCTTATATTCATTCGCCATTTCCTGATATATAAATTGTAGATTACCTTCAAGTTTTACTGATCGATATGAAGCGAAGGTGATTTTTTTTTCATTAACTGGAAATAGTAAAGAAAACAAAAAAAAGGCAGAACGAATCAAATATTTAACTATGATAGTTGGTAATAATTTTATATTCATAATTAAAAGCCTGCCTTTAAATGATTGTTTTATTTTTATATTTTCCACTCCATTACTGTTTTTCCCCATGACAGTGTAAGATCACTCTCAAACGCATTAATAATGTCATTAATCGTTTTAACAGAATGAACGTCTCCCACTAAAATACCAAGAGAATCAACAAAATCGGGATGTTCTTTCATGAATTCTATTGTATTTACAAAATCGTTGCGACCACTGCGGCTGCTTCCAATAATCGTGATTCCTTTTTCTAAAACCATTCTTGTATTAATTTCTACCGGATATTCGGAAACACCCATGATGGAAATCGATCCTTCCGGAGAAAGATAATCGATTGATTGGTTGATGGCGCTTTGGCTTCCTCGACCTCCTACAGCTTCAAAAGCATGGTCGATTTGTAAATTTTCCGGGATTTGGTCGATTTGATATGTCTCATCAGCAAATGAGAAGTGATCTAATTTGTACTGGTTTTTTCCGAAAACAATGACCTTACTATTAGGAAAACGTTTCTTTAAAATTAAAGATGTGATAAACCCTAGGTTTCCGTCTCCCCAAACTCCGAATACATCTCGTCTAGTGTGAGCTTTTGCTTCAAAGCGGACTAGTGCATGCATGGCAATTGTAATTAATTCGATAAACGCACCTACATGTGGATTTAGCCATTCTGGTAATTCTACTAGTCTATCTGGCTTAAGAAAAACATAGTCTTGCATAAAGCCATCGTATCCACTCGATCTAAATTTACTTGATCTCAAGTAATTTTCAGCAACAATTTCGTCGGTTTCTGAAGGTGTATTAGGTACCATCACGACATATGTTCCTTTTTTGAATGTTCCGGAACAATCATATACTACCTTACCTATCCCTTCATGGATTAAAGCCATAGGTAGCTTTTGGGCCATAGCCTCTTTTCCGCGTGTGCCAGTATAATATCTCTGGTCAGCAGCACAAATGGAAAGGAATGATGGGCGTACGACAACATAATCCGACTGTAAAGAACGATCTTTATAGGTAACTTCAAATTGACGTGGAGATACTAAACGATATACTTGATTAATCATCTTGATATCCGCTCCTGTATAATGGCATTAGCTACCTTCAAGTCATAAGGTGTTGTCACCTTTATATTAAATACTTCTCCTCGCACAAGTTTTACTTTCTCACCTTTTATGGAAAGAATTTTACAAGCATCTGTTAATATGCTTTTCTCTTTATCATTTAAAGAACTATAATGATTTACTAGAGTTTTAATATTAAAGCTTTGAGGCGTTTGACCTTGAAACATCGTATCCCTTACAGGAATATCTGAAATTTCTTCCCCGTTTTCAGACTGAATGATTGTGTCAATTGCTTCTATTACTGTATCAACTGCACCATACTCAAGGGCAGCATCAATATTCTCTTCAATGATTCGATGTGTCAAAAATGGGCGAACAGAATCATGGGTAACAATGATGTCATCATCATTTAACCCGAAATTATCTTCAATATATTTTATACCGCTCATGATTGATTCATTGCGGTCTCCTCCACCAGGAACGACTACAATTCGATCTGTTGCCTCAATATATTTTTTAATAATATCATTTGTATGATTAACCCAATCTTTTCTTGAAACGACAATAATTTTATCAAAACGATCATTTAGGAGAAACTTTTCTATCGTATGAATGATGATTGGTCTATTGTTAAGGGAAAGAAATTGCTTAGGCATATTAATATTTCCCATTCTCGATCCATTACCACCAGCAAGAATTTCAGCATATATCATCTGAGTACTCTCCTTTTAAAGTTATTATAATATTCTAATACTATATTAAGTTTGTATTTTCATTATTAGCTTGACTTGTTGGAATATGACGAAACATCTCTAACAAATATACACCTTATCAACTATATTCGCAATAAGACATCGTGGATAAACGATGATAAATGAATAGTAAACTTGTATATAGTTTCTCCAATTGTAAAAATCAACCGATGTTTTCTATTGGATTTACATTGTCTTGAATAAGCAACTTTCTCGCTTTTTCAATGTTCTTTCCTCTGCCTTTTAATACAGGTTTTTCGCCAAATATCTCTATCAGATTTTTAAGTTCTTTTTCTGCTAAAATAAGATCCTTTTTTTCTATATAAACATCAATCATAAATTTCCTAATTTCAATATTATTTGGATCAAGTTCCGATGTTTTCGCAACAAATTCTATCGCTTCATCATATTTTCCCAATTTGAATAATATGTCGATACGCAGTTTTACTGCATATTTATCTGTCGGCCCAAGTAAAAGTGCTTTTTTAGACAAATCATTTGCCCATCTAAGTTTATTATGTCTTAGGCACCATCTACCGAGATTCCAATAATATATACCCGAATTTACTTTAAGTGACTTGTCATATTTCATTACCTGTCCATCTTTTACAAAAGAAAGGACAAAATCCTTAAGAATTCCTATTTGTAGAAAGTACGGTGCAATACCGTGACCAGCATAAGGAATTTCTAGCAGCTGGGCATTGGGATAAAATGGTAATAGTCCTTTATGAATATACTTATTATCTTGGCCATTGTGAGGATCATATAGAATTACAGGGTTAATGTCGGCGTTATAATAATGCGATACTGAGTGTAAAAGTTTATGTTTCTTTATCTTCCCCTTTTTACCGTACAGTGGATGTACAGATAATCGAGGAGATATCGCCAAAATCCGGCAATTAAGTTTTGATGTGTAATATAATACAGCGTAGGCACCGATGCTATATCCATATGCCACTTTGTCGCTGTATCCATCTACTAAAGAACTCACTGCATCCACATAGTTTTCAAGAGACAAGTCTTGATAATAGGAGTCTTTTCTTTTTTTCCTAACCGCTATAATATCATAGCCCTGAGAGTGAAGTAGTTTAAAACCAAAGGATGGTTGATCCCAAAGAACACTAATTGAGTCAAACGTCAAAATAACTTTATTAGTTTTTTGGAGATTTTTATAAAACTCTATTCGACTTTCTCCATTATCTAATAATACTAATTTTCGATATCCCAATTCATCTTTTTGAATATCATCGGAATAACTACTTTGCAACTCCTCAAAAATTTCATTTCCCTTTTCATGGTTGCCAACTATTTGATAAAACATCGATAGTTGCAAAAGGTCATCAAGAGTTGGCTTTTCAGTCCGCAGTTTTAAAATGTATTCAAAAATATCAATAGATGATTGCCATTCGTTTTGTTCGATGAGTATATTTAGATATTGATTTAAAAGCTTCAAACTTTCTGGATTTTGCCGAATCCCTTCCTGTAATACATATACTGCTCTATCAATTAATTTTAAATGTCTGTAGGCAGTGGCTAAATTAGTATAGACTTTAATAGGAATGTTTTTATTGTTCATTTCAAGCAGTTTAATTAATAACGCTGCCGCCTTTTTCCATTCCTTCTTTTTGATATAAAGATCCGATAATAAAATAATCACTTTTTTATTCTTCGGGTACAGTTTTACTGCTTTTTCTAGAACAGCCATTGCTTTTTTATTTTGATTCTCTTTTTGAAGGGCTTCGTAATAGTGCAAAAAATCGTTAGCAGATAATTTTTTGGGGTGTGATTTATAGATATAATGAAAATGTTTGACAGCCATCTTCCATTTCTTTTTATTTATAGCATAACTCGCTAATTTTTTATGAAACTTCACATAGCACTTCATTGCTATTTTCATCATATTTCGGGGGATTATTCTTTTGATTACTTTTTTTACTTTACGAACTTTATTCTTTATAGCCTTTTCCAATTATTATTCACATCCATTTTATCGTTATTTCCATGACGGACGAATGAGCATAATAAAAATATGTTGATATGCAGTAAACCAACACAAAACAAATCATAGCACAAAGGTCCTGTTAATTAAATGGTATTTCTTTCACTTATAGAAGTTATTAATCATAAAATCCTAAAAGTGTCTACTATAGTTAAATTTTACAAAAAATAAAAAAACCCTCCTTATCATATATCGAAAGGAGAGTTTTGTCGAAATAAAACTTTATTTAGCTCTAAGAAGTTTGCAAAACTTGCTTTTGGCGTTCAATTGCAGATTCTTTATATTTTTCTTTTTTAGCTTTTGACATTTTTTTGTATGAGTTTAAAAACTCTTCATATTTAGGGATCACTTCTTCAACTGTTCCATATTCCTTTACCATTCCAAACTCCAGCCAAAGTATTTTTTCACAAAACTTCTTCATTTGGTTAATAGAATGGCTGACAAAGATCATCGTTTTGCCTCTTTTTTTAAACTCCATCATTTTATCAAAGCTTTTTTCCGAGAATGCTTTATCCCCGACAGACAATGCTTCGTCAATAATTAGTATGTCTGGATCAATTGAAACGGAAATCGCAAAACCTAATCTAGATTTCATCCCACTTGAATAGTTTTTTACCGGCTGGTCAATAAACTGTTCAAGTTCGGCAAAAGAAATAATTTCATCTTCCATTTCTTTTATTTCCTTTTTTGAAAATCCAAGCATCAAACATTTTAGTTCAATGTTTTCCCTGCCTGTTAAATCTCCTCGCAGCCCTGAAGAGACAGCGATAAGAGAGGCTTCGCCGTTTAATGTTACAGACCCTGAAGTTTCCGGAACAATTCCAGCGATGATATTAGACAGCGTTGATTTTCCAGATCCGTTAATACCTACAAAACCAACGACATCCCCTTTTTCCGCTTCAAAATTAATATTGCATAGGGCATAAAAATCTTCCCCATACTTACCAGGGAAAAGCAAATCTTTTAAGCGATCCGAAGATTTATTATATAATCTATATTTTTTTGAAATATTGTTGGCGATAATTGATTTTTCCATATTTTCACATCCAAGTTTAAACATAGTCGATGAAATGCCGTTTGAATTTGACATGCAAACTAGAACCCAATAAAAAAAGGACGATTGTCAATCCCCAAAAGTAAAGTGTATATTGCCAATGCTCAATAAAGTACCAGCCGAGTCCAAAAAATCCGGACCTATAACCTTCAATTAAATAATAAAGGGGATTAATTTTCATAATAATTTGCAGTGATTCAGGCAATCTGTCGATCGTCCATAGAATTGGCGATAAATAAAGCAACATACGAAATGATGATTGGATAAACATTTGAATATCACGAATAATCGTGGTTAAAGTAGATGTAATCAGTGTTAATGCATATAAAAAAGCAAACGTCGAAAACATAAAATATATAATTTGCAAATAGTATATGGTAATTTTATAGCCGGAAAATGCAAAGATGATAAAGGTTATCATAACCATAATAAAATGTACATATAACCTCGAAAATATAACAAAGTTTGGTATGACACTCATTGGAAAGTTCATTTTTGATAATAATTTTACTCTCGTATAAATGGATCTTGATCCTTGAATGACGGATTGATAAAAGAAAAACCAGAGAATGATCCCAGCCAGCATCCAATAAAGAAATGGAACCGCCGATCCATCCTGAAGCTCCATTGGAGCCCTTTGTCTAATTCCAAATCCAAAAACAAACCAATATATAGCTACGTGTATTAATGGGTTTATAATTTCCCATGCCATGCCAAGATAATTATTATTATTAGCACTTTTTAATTCATATAAAGACAATCTTCTTATTAAGTAAAAATGTTGAAACTGCTCTTTCAAAATATCTAGTGCGGACTTCATAAAATTTTCCTTCCTGTTGTCTCTCTATTTATTACATAATACTGATTTCAACTTTAAAATACAATTATAACCTTTTTAGCAAGGGGTTTTAAACACTTCATTCACAACTTTTTTTGAGGAAGTGCCATTTTCCAACTTACAATATTTTTCTTGAAAAGTATGTAGCTTTTCATACGGGTATTGACCATTTATGTTAAAGTCTTGTATACCTTTAATCAAGTCCTCTGTGTGTTTAAAAAGCGGCCCTGGAGCCTCTGTCTCCAAATTAAAATAAAATCCTCTTAATTTATCTCGATATTCTTCAATATCATACACATAAAAGAATATCGGCCTATTTAATATGGCAAAATCAAAAAAAACGGATGAATAATCTGTAATCAAAAGATCAGATACAAGATAAAGATCGCGTATATCTTCATATGACGAAAAATCGTACGCAAAAGTTTCAAATTGTGAGATATTCAATGTTTCGGCGACGAGATAGTGCAGCCTTAAAATTATATAATATTTTTCACCAAATGTTTTTTTCATTTTGTTTAAATCTAATTTTAAATGAAACCTAAATGTTCCTTTATTGCAATATTGATTATCTCGCCAAGTCGGTGCATAAAGAATGACTTTTTTATCAAGAGGTATGCCTAGCTTGTTCTTTATCTCGTTAATTACCTCATCATTATTTCTATAATGGAGATAATCGTTTCTTGGATATCCTGATTCAATGATGGTTTTATTAAATTGAAATGCTCGGCGAAATATATTAGTTGAATAGTTATTAGGGGAAATCAGATAATCCCATTTACTTGCTTCTTCCAAAAAACATTTCTTATATTCCGTTGTATTCGTACCAGGCAGGTGAATTTCTTCAATATCTGCCGCTAATTTTTTTAAAGGCGTCCCATGCCATGTTTGCAAATATATTGCATGTCGAGGCTTAGGCAGCCATAATGGCAATCTGCTATTTGCTACCCAATACCCCGCTCTTGCCATCAAAAACATCCATTTCAGTGAAAATCTTTTAACACATTTTATCTCTGTTGCTTTGTATGTTTTATAAGTTTTCTTATCAAAACTCCAATACATATTGTAAGAAGGACAATGTTTTGCCATATATTCATATATGGCTCTCGGATTGCAACTGTACTGTTTTCCTAAAAAGCTTTCAAACATAACCAAGCGATGATCTGCAGGAAGTTGACTAAACAATTTCAACATAGCAATACATATGTTTTTTAAAACCTTATTTTTTATTAAAGTAACGATAAAAGAAACTATGTTGCTCATTGTCAACTCTCCTAAACAAAATACCTTATCCTCATGTTCTATTCTTGGGTAATAATTATCCAATTATTCTAAACCTGAATATAATGATCCCTTTGTTAATGCAAAAATACCAACCTAACAAGCGGTTCCTTGTCAGGTTGGTATTTTTCATTTCTTTATTTTTTGTATTTTGTAATATCGTAGGATAGTTTCGCGTTTGGAAGCTGATCGTACAAATTTTTAATTCTAGCAAGTTGTTTAACCGCCCAGCCAATATCAGTTGCATATTGATGGGTACCCGGATTATTAGGGTTCCAACGCATCTTATATAATGTATTTTGCTTATAAGTAGGGTGATTAACGTAATTTGTCGAAATCCATTCAGCCCCACCGCTTATTGCCTTTTCAGGAGTTGTCCAGCTTTTTAGGAAAGCGTATTTCGCTCCACCATTTGTGGCATTACTATCAACTGCAGCTATTCCAAACATATTATAGACTTTAACCGCATCTTTCGGAACTTTCTTTTCGTCTAATATTAGATTTCCTTTGCTGTCCCGAATCGTATTCCCGTTCTTGTCCACATAGACCCCTTTCGCTAATGTGGAGGTTCCATTTCCTGTTTCCAATAGAGAATGAGCAACCAAGTATATTTCGTTTACATTATGTTCCTTACTAGCCTTTATGTAAGATGATTCAGTTCCTTTTAGAATCCCTTTGTCATTTAGCACCACTTTTAAATCTGCAGCAGATAAACCGGCAGTACTAGATAATAATAAATGTTGATATTTATCGTTATTGTCAGGGTTTAAATAAGGAAGAACATCGGAGCTTTTCGCATTTCTCCATTCACTAAAGCTAATTTGGTACCACTTTTTACTACCGCTTACGGACGTTCCATTAACTTCTTTTACAATCGTAACAGTTTTATCTTTCGCTAATGATCCGTATTTATGACTCGTTGTATTAGTCGATTCACGGATATTTGAATTGTCAGTATTTACCTTACCGGTATTTCTGGTAATACTCACTAAAGAACTATGAACATAAACCGTTTCTTTTTTATACGTTACTTTATACCACTTATCACTTCCAGCATATACATCGCCTTTTACTTCTTCAATAAATGATACTTCAGTACCTCTCTTTACTTGTTCAAAAACTGTTCCATTTAATTTTGGCGTTTTTCGCAAGTTAACAGGGTCCCCAGAAATAACGGCTTTAGTAATGATATCAACTAAAGAACTATGGATATATGCCGGGCTATTTCGGTATTTATCAGTTTGTGGATTTGTATTCATCTGAATATTCAACGCACTTTGTAAAGTATAGTTGTATGTTGTGCTTGAGTTTTTTAGCAGTTCGTCAATTTTTGCTAACGTTATTTCGTCAGCGATCCCATTCACAATAAGTCCATATCGTTTTTGAAACTCTTTTACTTTCTTTTCTGTTTCTGTTCCATATAGATTTGTACCGTTGCCTGGAACTTTGAAACCGAGTTGTGCTAAATTCTCTTTTAAAGTTACTGTGTTTTTATGTTTTTTTCCTATTTGGAGCGGGCTTGATAAAACTTGATTTATCTTTTTAAGAGTTGCTTGGTCGGCAATTCCATTGACCGTCAACTTATAATATTTTTGAAGCTCTTTAACTTTCGCTTCTGTTGTTGATCCATAATAATTTGTAGGATTTTTAGATACGGTAAAGCCTATTTTGCTCATGTCCTTTTTTAAGGTAATTACATCATCTCGATATAGCCCTTTCGCTAAAGGTGCGCTTAACAGACTTTCGATTTTATTTGAAGTTACTGGATCTACAATCCCATTCACAACTAAACGATATTTGAGCTGAAATTCTTCAACTTTTGCCTTTGTATCCTTTCCATAATAATTCGTTGTATTTCCAGGAACTTGATGACCAAGTCGGTTCAACTTGATTTTAAGGTTTATGGTTTGGCTATCTCGTTTCCCATATTGTAAAGGAGTCGATAAAATTTCTTTTATTTTTGTTAATGTAGCTGCTCCTGCCACTCCTAATGGATCATTAACGTTATAATATTGTTGAAATGCTTTAACTTGCGCTTCAGTAGTAGGTCCATAATAGGTAGTTGGCTTTTTTGATACAGGAAAGCCTAATTTATCAAGATCTTTCTTCAGTTTAATAACATCATCACTATAAAGCCCAACTGACATTTCAAAATTTAATAATTCATCAATTATTTTTAACGTAACTGGGTCGGCAATTCCATTTACAACTAAACCATGACTTTTTTGAAAAGCCATTACCTGCGCTTGTGTTTCTTTTCCGTAGTAGTTCGTTGTATTCCCCGGAACCGTGTAACCCAATTTATCTAAATTAATTTTAAGTGTTATGGTTTGAATATCTCGTTTGCCAGATTGCAAAGGTGAGTTAAGAATTTCCTCTATTTTGAGTAAAGTTGGACCACCTGCAACGCCTTTGACGTCATCTACACTATAATATTGCTGAAATTCTATCACTTTTTCTTCTGTATCAGGGCCAAATAAATTTGTTCCATTACCTGGAACTTTAAAACCTAATTGTTCCAGATCTTTTTTCAAGTCTATTACTCTCGGATCCCTTATACCGTTTTTAAGTACAATATCGACATTTGTTGCTAGTGATCGTACTTCAGCCTTTGGTGATATTGTTTTGGTAGTAATAGTCGTTTCCTCGATGGGAGATTGTTCTGAATCCTCAATTTTCTCTTCTTCATCTATCTGTGTTTCTTGTTCTACATTTGGGCTGCTGTCTGAACTCTCGTTTTGGATGTCCTCATTATTACTTTCCGTAATATTATTAGCCGGCGAATCATCTGGATTATCGTCTTCTTCCTCATCCGTAATTTCGATTGTCAATGATTCATCTTCTTCGTCGTTTCTAATAATATCATCATCATTTGAAATAATATTATCATCCGTATCTTCATGCTCCTGATCTAAAACTTCCACCGATGTATTATCCGCAGCATTTGCTATATAAGTACTAAAATTAAGTTGAAATAATAGAAAAACTGCAAGTAAAACTAATATTTTCCTTTTTTTCACTCTGAACATCCTGTCCTCTCCTAATAAATTTGACTATATTATTCTAGTATTATACAATATTTGCTTTTTTTCAAGGTAATATTGTCATATTTTACAATCTTTTCATTTATTACTTATGAAATATTCAGATATTATATTTTCACTTATAGTGCAAAAAAAGAGCGAGCCATAACAGCAGCTCACTCTTACAAATTATTTTTTCTTTAAATTAAAAGCACTCGCAATTGCTTTTGCTGTAGTCTTTGCTAATTTTTCACGAAAGCGCGGGTCTTTTAACATTTTATTATCCGAAGCGTTGTCTATAAACAAATACTCTAATAAAATTGCAGGCATATTCGTATTGCGCAATACACTGAAATCAGCCTCTTTCATGCCTCTATCTGCTAAACCAAGCTCCTTTATTATATATTGGTGTATTTGCTTTTGTTTTTCTATCTCTGTTTTTGTTGCTTTCCTACTGTGTATATAACTTTCAAATCCATTAGCACTTCCATTAAAAGCATTATTATGTATGCTTATGAAATAATCTGCATCCCAATCATTCGCCATACGAGCACGTTCTTCCAGCTCAATGAACTTATCAGAGGATCTTGAAAGCTTCACATCTACCCCTTTGTACTCTGACTTTAAAATCTTTTCTACTTTTAAGGCAATGTCTAGTACTATATCTTTTTCTTTAAGACCATACCCCGTGCTGCCCGAGTCCTTCCCACCATGCCCAGGGTCTAAAAATATTCTTACAGTATTGTTTTTCACTACATTTTCTAACTTTAATAATGTGATGTCATCAGCAATTCCACTAATAGGCAAACCATATATTTTCTGAAATTGTTTTACCTGTTGTTCAGTGATGGGACCATAGTAAGTTGTCGGTTTTTTAGATACAGAATAACCGATCTTTTCTAGATTATTTTTTAAAGTAATCGTTCCTGAATATTTTTTTCCTTTTTGATATGGACTGGATAAAGTGTCATCTATTTTAGCAAGAGTAGCAGCTCCTGCAACGCCAACTTTATCATTTATTTTATAATGTTGTTGAAATTCCTTTACCTTCTTCTCGGTAGATGGTCCGTAAAATATGGTCGGTTTATTGGAAACCAGAAACCCTAGCTTCTTAAGATTTTTCTTTAAATCGATCACATCTGTTCTATATAGACCATTTTGCATAGGCGCATTCAATAATTCTTCTATCTTCTTTAATGTAACTGAATCCCCTATGCCGTTGGCAACTAGCTTATATTTTATTTGAAAATCTATTACCGCCTTTTCTGTCAGGGTCCCGAAGTAGTTTGTTTGATTTCCGGGAACGGTAAAGCCTAGTCTCTGTAGATTTTTTTTCAGTGTGATTGTCCTTGAATCGTATTTCCCTTTTTGATAAGTAGTAGATAGGATTTCATCTATCATGGATAAGGTTGCTGACCCAGCTACTCCTGATTTATCATTTTTTATATTATAGTATTGCTGAAATTCAGTTACCTTTTTATCTGTGGCCGGTCCAAAATAATTGGTCGGTTTATTTGATACAGTAAAACCAATCAGTTTAAGGTTTTTCTTTAAATCAATCACATCATCCCTATATAATCCACTATACATAAGAACATTTAACATTCCTTCTAACCTATTCATTGTAACAGGGTCACCAATACCATTCACAATCAGCCCGTTGCTGTTTTGAAATTCTCGCATCTTTTTTTCCGTTAATGGCCCGTAATAATCGGTTTGATTACCAGGAACAGAAAAGCCAAGTATATCCAGATTCTTTTTCAATGTAATTATTTTCGAATCGTATTTCCCATTTTGATAGGAACTAGACAGGATTTCCTCTATTTTATCTAAGGTTTGAGTTCCCACTACACCCGATTCTTCGGATACTCCATAGTATTGTTGAAAATTTATTACCTGCTTTTTTGTATTTGCACCAAAATAATCGGTCGTATTGCCTGGAACAGGAAATCCTAATTTTTCTAAAGTCCTCTTTAAATCTATTACACTATTATGATAAACCCCATACTGCAATGTGATAGATTCCAATTCCTCATCCGCTTTTTCTTCAATGGGATCAGTGATTGTTGTTAATACTTGGTTTTTAGGTTGAACATGTTCCGTGCTCTCTTTTTGTTCTTTTATATGAATTTCCTGATCAATCTTCGCTGGCTCTTCTGGTGATACTTCGTCAACTGATTCAGAAATGTTTTTTACCATTCCAGATTCAGCAGTGTCTATAGGATGATCTTGTGATTCTATTATATTTTCAGTCTCTCCGTCATTTTGGCTATCTTCTATTTCAGGAGTTTGCCTTCCTATATCATCACCTATGGTTTCATTATTACTAATGTAACCCTCAAAGTTATCAGATCCATTAAACTCATTATTAGCCTCAACTGTCTGGGCAAAAGGAAGAATAAACAATAGTGGAATGATTAATCCCATTTTTTTGACATTAGCTATTAAATTTCTCAAAAATCCTACTCCTTTTTTCATTTATTTACATTTTTTTCTTACTCATCAGTATGCATTAAATTTAGCTGATTGTTAATATGTTTTATACACTTTTTGCATTTCTTTCTATTTTTTTATAAATGAATATTGTATGACGTCGAAGAATATATATTGAATAATATTTTTTCAGGGTTTGAAGTAACAATAAAATATAGATATAATACAAATAATCCCTTACACTGGAGGCTTCAATTGTGAAAAAGATCATCACTTACGGAACGTTTGATTTGCTCCATACAGGGCATATTAATATTTTGCGTAGAGCAAAAGAATATGGTGATTATTTGGTTGTCGCGGTTTCAACTGATGAATTTAATGCCATAAAAGGAAAAGAAGCATACTATTCGTACGAACAGCGCAAAGCTATCCTTGAGGCAATTCGCTATGTAGACGAGGTTATTCCTGAACAAAATTGGGATCAGAAGGTTGATGATGTCAAGAAGCATAACATTGATGTTTTTGTAATGGGGGATGACTGGGAAGGTAAGTTTGATTATCTTAAGAAATATTGCGATGTCATTTATTTCCCAAGAACAGTAGGAATTTCAACAACAAAAATAAAGGATGATTTAAATAAAACTAAACATGGTTAGAGAAATAGCAATTAGTATATACCTTTTATTATTCAGTTTTTTCTTCCATATCTTCAAACTCTATCCCCAAAAGAAGAAATCAACCTTCGTTGCTTCATTTGGGGATAATGTTTTGTTTACTTTGAAGGAATTAGAAAAACAAACAGATGGACAAGTTGTGGTTTTGAAAACATCCCAATGTAAAGTGGATTTTGACGAAGCTTCGAGAATCGTATTAGATTTCGAACCACGGCACTTTTTTCAATGGATCAAATCTATCTTCCATTTAGCGACATCCACTCATATATTTGTCGATAATTATTTTGGATTTTTGGCTGTCACAACGTTTAGGAAAAATGTATCGTGTATTCAACTTTGGCATGCAGCGGGTGCTATTAAGCAGTTTGGTCTTAAAGATCCATCTATTCGCGGACGCTCAAAGCGGGCGCTGCAGCGTTTTAAGAAGGTGTATGACCGAATTGATTATACAATCGTAGGCAGTGAAAAAATGGCAGATATTTTCCGTCAAAGCTTTGGTCTATCAGACAAACATATTTTGCGAAGTGGGATTCCGAGAACGGATTTCTTTTTTGATTCAGCTGCTTTAGCGCAAGTTAGGGAAAAATTGACGCAGCGTTATCCGGTTATCCAGGAGAAGAAGGTGATCCTTTATGCTCCAACGTTTCGTGATCATGAATTGCATGTATCTAGTTTAAATTTGGATATTGCGGCCATGTACAAAGCTTTAAAAGATGAATACGTATTATTTTTGCGTATTCATCCGGCTGTCAAAGTGGAACTTAATAATCAGTATCCTGAGTTTGTGTACGATGTTTCAAAATATGAAGATATTAACCATTTATTAGTTGTTACAGATCTGTTAATATCTGATTACTCTTCCATCCCATTTGAATATTCACTTCTTCAAAGGCCGATGATTTTTTTCGCTTATGATTTACATGAATACGAAAAATCACGGGGGTTTTGGGAGGATTATAATCAGCTTGTTCCAGGTCCCGTTGTTAAAGATACTAGCAGCTTAATTGATATCATTGCATCGGCGCAATATGATCTCTACAAAGTTGTGGAATTTTCCCATGAATGGAATCAATATTCTCGTGGAGATTCCAGTGAAAAGTTAATACAGACGCTTTACAAAGCGCGTGCAGTCACTGCCGATTAAAAACCCACATGTTGGGTTTTTATTTTTTCCTAGACTAGTAAGGTTTGTCATAAAATTGTATTTTACGGATTCACTAAAACATAGTATGATATAAGTTAGCAATTTACATTTTCTTAATTAAACATTTACTTTGAATTTATAATAAAGGAGTTTACCTTAATGGGAAGACAGCAATTAAAAGTTAATAAAAAGAAGAGAAACCGAAAAAAGATATTTTGGTTTTTGGTATTTCCTATTTTACTGCTTGCTTCTTTAGGAATTAGCTATGGCGTCCATTTGTACATTAAAGCTGAAAATATGATGGCAGAGTCATTCCATGATGATCGTGATGGCAAGTCTGATCTACGCGAGAAAAAAGTGGATCCTAAGATCGATAATGTCTCTATTCTTTTTATCGGAATTGACGAGAGTGCCAAACGCAACCAAGGTGATAACACTCGTTCAGATGCTCTATTACTGGCCACTTTAAATGAAAAAGAAAAGTCGGTAAAGCTGCTCTCTATCCCACGTGATTCCTATGTATACATCGATGAAGTCGGATATTCTACTAAAATCAACCATGCTCATAGCTATGGCGGTCCAAAAGCAACAATTGATACAGTAGAAAATTTATTAGATATTCCTGTCGATTATTATGTCCGTGTGGATTTTGAAGCATTCATGGAAATAGTCAATGCACTTGGGGGAATCGATATCGATGTACCATTTGCTTTTTCCGAGCAAAACTCGAAGGATAAGGCAGGCGCCATTAGTCTAGAACCTGGAATGCAAACATTAGATGGTGAAGAAGCCCTTGCGTTTGCAAGAACAAGAAAAATAGACAATGATATTGAACGCGGGAAGCGACAACAAGAAGTCATGAAAGCTATCGTGAAAAAAGCAGCTTCAGGAACTTCCGTCGTAAAATATGGTCAAGTGATTGATGCGATTGGTTCGAATATGAAAACAGATATGACCTTTGATGAAATTAAAGCCTTTATTGATTATGGTATTGCCAGTCACCTTACGATTGACACAATGACTCTTGAAGGGTTTGACAGCTATATTCCAAATAGCAGTGGCAAGAACGTGTATTATTGGCAGTTGGATGAAAATGCCCTCGCCCAGACAAAAACAACACTTAAACAACATCTAGGAGTTACTTCAACGGCGGCAACAAATAGTGTAGCCGATCCTGTTGTTGACTCACAAGAGTAACTGATAAGTCTAGTCCAAAGCGGACTAGACTTTTTATTATACAAAAAAGCAAGAGCAGCCCCTATCGTCCGCTCTTGCTTTTTTATATACGATCATTATATCGACTAGATGGTTTTGGTCTCATAAATTTCAATAAAGGTTTATAATCTTTTCCAACTAAGCCCATTACTTCCACGAATAATTCAATCGCAAACAGTAACACTACGATAATGATTAGCGATCCCCAAACCGTTGCCATCGAGAACACGACTGCTGCAAGGCTGAACATGACTGCAATTCCGTAAATAACTAGAACTGATTGCCGATGTGAAAATCCGGAGCCAAGGAGCCGGTGATGTAAATGGGACCTATCAGGAGACGATATCGGTTGGTTATTGATGATTCGTCGGATAATCGCAAAGATTGTATCAGATATTGGTACACCCAGTATAATAATCGGGATAACGAATGAGAAAAATGTTACATTTTTAAATCCTAACAATGATAGAACTGCAATCATATAACCGAGAAATAACGCACCCGAGTCGCCCATGAATATCTTTGCTGGATAAAAATTAAATGGTAAAAATCCGAGAGTACTTCCTAAAAGAATAAGGGCGATTGTTAAAACAAAGATATCTTGTTGAATAAAGGCCATAATACTCAATGTAATAAGTGCTATTGCAGAAACGCCGGCAGCAAGGCCATCTAATCCATCAATTAAATTAATGGCGTTTGTAATACCAATGATCCATAGGATTGTAATTGGTACGATAAAATAACCAAATTCCAATTTCCCACCAAAAGGAAGGTTAATGAATTCTAAATCAAATCCACCTCTAATGGCGACAATCGCGGCTAAAAATTGACCTATCAATTTATACCGTGGAGACAAATTAAATTTGTCATCCAAAATTCCCGTTATCACGATAATCGTGCTGCCGATGATAATGGGCCATAAAAAAGGACTATCCTGCCTGGAGATGATGAGTCCGATGATAAAACTCAAGTAAATGGCTAAGCCGCCAAGTCTTGGCATAACTTTATTATGGACTTTTCTATGATTTGGTTTATCTGTTACTTTGTATCTCAATGCAAGTTTTTTTACAAGAGGTGTAATGCAAATTGAGGCAACAAAACAAATAATTAAATACAGATATTCCATTTTGTTTGTCTACCTCCTTTACTGTTAATATAACGTAAATTATTAGTGCTTACTCACGTCTTTTTGTTACATTTATGTTAAAAAAATGCAAATTAAATTTTAATATAATCCCAATCTAATAGTATCCGACTTAAAGCTAGTTTTCAACTAGTCTTTAAAACTTCCAGAAATTAAGACTTTTCATCAATTCTGGATTCGAATTTCACCAATTAGGCTGGCCCTTTCATCAATCTGGGGCTGAATCTCACCAATTAAGCTTTTATTATCACCAATCCAAGGACGATTTTCACCAATTAAGCTTTCACTATCACCAATACGAGGACGATTTTCATCAATTAAGCTTACACTATCACCAATCCGAGGACGATTTTCATCAATTAAGCTTACACTATCACCAATCCGAGGACGATTTTCACCAATTAAGTTTTCACTATCACCAATCCGAGGACGATTTTCACCAATTAAGTTTTACGTTTCGTCAATTATAGTATATAATTTCACCAATAAATGTTAAACTTTCACCAATAAAGCATTATTACACTCGGTTATTTTAATTTATTTTTTATAATGTAGTAAAAAAATTGCGGAACTCCAATAATCGTCCTTTTCCACAGCCTGGTAGGTTCATTAACAAGTCTGTATACCCATTCCATACGAGCTTTTAATAAAAACTCTGGCGCTCGTTTTACTCGATTGGAAGAAAAGTCCAAAAAGGCCCCTACGCCCATAAAAAGATTGGCGTTAATCTTTGAAAAGTGATCCGATATCCAATTCTCTTGGTACGGAACACCCAGTGCTACAATTAATATATCCGGTTTTGCATTATTGATATTCTCAATTACTTTTTCTGTATCCTTAAAATATCCATCTTGAACTCCAACAATTGATATTTGGGGATATTGTTTTTTGAAGTTTTCAGCTGCTTGCTCCGCTACACCCGGACTGCCGCCAAGTAAATAAACAGAAGAATTGCTTTTTGCAGCGAGATCCAATATTTTTGGTATTAAATCGGTTCCATTTAAGTTTTCCTTAAAGGTAAATCCTAAAAGCTTCGCTCCAATCTCTACCCCAATTCCATCATTTAAAACATACTCTGCATTATTTAAATTGGTTGCATATTCTTCACTTTGCTGTGAAATATTGTAGCAATGAGCATTTAAAAAGAATAATTTGAACTTCTCGCGCTTGGCTAACTTTTTATTAATTTCATTAAGAACTTCATTTGATGTCATAACATCTACTTTAATGTTACCTAAATATTTCGTACCCATTTATGTAAAACCTCTTTCAAGCCATTTTGTACTTGGATAGAATTTTAGCATACATATAAGAGGAATTACATTTTTTTAATAAGGCTTTGTTATAACTGAATGTTGATTTCAAGACTTTTGAAAAATAGTCGTAAAAATTCCGTTTATTTTGGTAAATATCCATATTTCCTTAAAAATAAGGGGAGATTTTCCGTTTATGCGGTTCAAATCTTCGGATTTTGTTATATTTAGAGCAGTTAACCGGAATATTTCCGCTTATTTCAGCTTCTTAAGCTTCCTCTAAATACATTAACCGGAAATTCTCCGCCTATTTATTCTCTAACATACACGAAATCAACAATAAATAAATAAATAAATAATAATAGAGTCTTTAATAAAAACCGGCACTCGCACAAGGAGGCCGGTTTTATGTGGCTTACTTACTTACTTAGACGAAAGTAGACAAGCTTTCGTTACATCTTTTTGCAAGAGCTTATTTTTTCTTGCCTTTCATCTTGATCTTCACGGTTTCCTTTGTTACGTGCCCACCAAGATCAACGACTTCGAAAATAAACGTATTGTTGCCTTCTTGCAGCTCTAGCTCGACGTCAAGCGTTTGCTTGAATTCTTTCATGCTGTAAGGCTCAGATAGTTCATTTTTAAACACTTCATTGCCGTTTACATATACACGGATTTCATCGAAATTGTCTTGGATTTCAGCCGTTGCAATGACAGTGTCAGTATCAACGTTGTTTTTTGCATTTACTTTCACCTTTGGCTTCGATGTATCAACGAAAAAGCGACGAGCGATTTCTGTTTCATTTCCAACATTGTCAACAGCCTTAATTTTTGCTGTGTAGTAGCCATCTTTTTTGTATTTAACTTTATGTGAAAACTCATATTGATCATTTGCCTTATTATAAGTAAGTTTTACTTTTTGACCGTCAATCGTTACTTCTTTCACGCCTGATTCATCTTTCACATAACCGGAGAATACTACTTCGCCTTTCTCCGATACGCTTAAGAATTCAGGAGTCAAAAGATGAAGATTAGGCGGTGTTGTTTCTTTTTCTTCTGTTGCTTCTTTTTCCACCTTATTTCCGGCATAATCAAACGCGACAACTGTGAGTTTCTGTTCAGGACTTGGCTTCGTTGCTAGTTTGTGTTCTTTTTCACCTGCTGTGTACGGCTTATCGAGAATTGATTTTCCATCGATGAGTACATCCCAGTAAGCAAGTCCACTGCCACTATCTTTGGCATCGACCTTTACCTTTAGATTTTGAGCATCGAAGGTTGCAGTAAGTTCAGGTGCTGTTGTATCAACAATAATCGGAATTTCGATCGATTGCCATTTCGCGCCTGGAAAATCAATTATAGCTTCAGCTTGTAAATAGTACCCGCCATCAGCTGCTATTTGGTTGTTGATTTTTCCATCCCATTTACGATCTGAAGATAGTGAATACATTGGTGCAAGTCCGCCATCATAGTAATTCTTTTTAACTTCCGATTCAGTCCTAATCGTCCGAACTACTTTTTTGTTGGAATCAAGCACATTGAATTTTACTTCTTTAGCATTTCGAAGGAACGACAAAATTATGATTGCATCGTCTTGTGTTCCATCCCCATTTGGTGAGAAGGCTATTTTCTTCGGATCGATATCGCCAGTGTTTAGATCTTCACCGAGGAATCCGAAGTCATTACTTCCCATCGACGTGACAACTCCAGTAAAGCCATAGTATGTGCCAACATCCCACATTGGCTTGTCAAAAATCGGGGCTTTATCCCATTCGCCTTTAAACCCTACGTATGGAACCGATAGCTCTGGATTCTGATCTGTTGGATCTGTTAATGTGACGAATCCTTCTAGCCAGTATCCATTTGTGAAATAGCTATTTAGTGTTGCATTAATAGCACTTACATCGACTGTGACAGAAATAGTCGCTGTTCCATTTGCTGGAACCGTTACGGAGTTAACTTTTTTGCCATTTACAGTCGCGGTGGCCATTCCATCAAGGTCCCATGCTCCGAAAAGGTTAGGTGCTACTAATAAGTCAGGTCCGTTTTGAACAGGCGAATCCGTTTGAATATTCGCTTTTACGTCATACGTAACAGCTTGATCGGAGAAGTTCTCCGCTACTAATTCAAATGTAACTTTATTTTCCGTAACTTGTTTTAACGCAACTTTAGCTTCTTTCGTTTTTGCTTCTGTCACCATAACAGGTGTAGAAAGTGCGGCATGAAGCTGCATTAAGCCGGCACCTTGACGGCGAGGGGAAACTTTTGCATCATCGAAATCAAGTAGTTTCGCTGTGTTCATTAGTAAATTTTTAGCACGTAAAATTCGGTCGGCGTTCTGAAGTCCGAATTCTTCTTCCACACGTTGCAGAATGAGAGCTCCGCCTCCGGAAACATGTGGTGCAGCCATGGATGTACCGCTCATTAATCCATATTGGTTATCGTTTAATGTAGAGAGTATTTGTCCACCTGGTGCAGTAATTTCTGGTTTAAAATCAAGGTCTGGTGTTAGGCCCCAAGAGCTGAAATCACTCATTAATCCCGCAGATGGGTTATCAATTTTTGTAGAATTTCCATTAAATGTTACGGTTACAGCTTGTTCGTCTTTTAAGGCAGCGGCTAGTTTGTCTCCGTCGCTCTTTAGCATGAATAGCTGCGGAATATTGATGGCATCATCTGTCGCCATGTTGACGATACCATCTGTATTATTGTAGATAATGACTCCTGCAGCACCTGCTGCTTGTGCATTCAATGCTTTTTCTGTAAAAGCAATATCCCCGCGTTGAACTAAGGCAAATTTACCAGAAACATTTTTACCCGCAAAATCCTCTGGGGTGCCTAAGCCCGCTTCCACTACTTCATATGTGTTTTCTTCAAGATCATTCGGATGAGTTTTGCTCGCGGATAAGAATGCTGCTGCACCTAAGGCGCCATCGATTGCGTATTGAAGTTCATCCACTTGCATATATGAGTTCTCAAACGAAGCTACTTGCAATGAATCGTATGATACTCCCGGTGCTCCGCTTACACCATAGTCAGGGTTTGAAGCGAGTGGATAGTAGTATCCATCACCAAACAATGCGGAGTTTCCTGCAGAAATGGACATAAGCACACCATTTTCAACCGCACGCTTCACCGCTTGCTGTTCAGGTGATTCTGCGTCCACGAATCCTGCAGTTGAACCGAGACTCATGTTCAATACATCGACGCCAAGCTTAATCGCATCGTCAATTGCTTTAATATAGATGTCTCCATATGTTGACTGCATTTCTGGATCATTTCCGAACACTTTTAACGCAAGAAGCTGTGTTTCAGGAGCGATCCCCGCGATACCGCCATTGTCTTCGTCTCCATTTGCACCAACCGTCCCAGCAACGTGCATTCCGTGCATAGACGCTTCTGCGTGAATTTCGCGGATTTCATTATTTTCATCCATATAGTTATATCCATAAGGAACTTTTTCCGTGTAAAACTTTCCTGGCAAGTCGTTTTCAGCAACGACCTCGTTTACATTCTGTTCAGTTAGTTTTGCTGTGCTAGAGTCGGAAAGCACCATGTCTTGGTGGCTTGGATCGATCCCTGTATCAATGATTCCAACGACCATTCCTTCACCTTTAAAACCGTAGTCGCGCCATGCCTTTTGGGCCTCTACCAACTCTTTACTGTATTTCATTTCAGGTGTTGCAATCGGCCGCTCGTATTCGTTAACAATATGGACCGTTTTGACTTCTGGAATATTTTTAATGACCTCAATGTCTTTATGCTTAATTTCTGCGCTAAATCCATTGACGACGGTCGTAAATTCTTTTAAATATTTTGCCTGTACTTTCTTTTCTTTCATTTTTTCTTTTACAGCTTTTTGTTGAGCTTTCGCATTCTTTTCAAGCTGCTTTTTTTGTGCTTTGTCGAGTTTTTCAAATTTAACGCCCTTTTTAGTCGCAATTTCGATTGGGGCTTCATCCTTCAACTCAACGATGACTCTTTGCTCCTCGTTCGGGTCTACTGTTTGCATTAGCTCTTCTGTTCTTGGCTGGATCTTCTTTTGCGCTTTTTTTGGAAGATTTACCTCTTGCGCAAACGACATATTTCCTAACGTCAAAAGAAAGATAAACAGAAGAATGGCACTTCGTTTCAACATAATTTTCCCCCATTCTGTTGATTAGTTCTATCAAACTATTTCCAGTAGCGAAATATTCTGATATTTTAATAGTAATAGGATGGATAATAGGAGAACAGTCCTAAAAGTCATAGGTAAATAGTCGTTAATGAAGACTTTTTAATAGATCATTGTTGATTATGTTTAAATAATTTTTGGCTATTCTGTTGAAAAATGGGTTAAACTTAAGAAGAGCGGAAGCGCCTGTTCATCGACGTACAAACTTCAGAGCCTTCCTCTGAGATAAAGGAAACATGGCGGGGGACGAGCTAGTGAAATTGGCACTTCAAATTTCACCCGATGTTGACTTATCGTAGGGAGAGGGACAAGAAGTTTGCTAGTCGATAGGCGCTGCAGCTTGACAGATTAAGAGACATAATAAGCGGGTGATTTCCTATTGATCTATCAAACATCCATCTATAAAGGAATATTTTTTCTTAAAAGAAGTTTATTTCAATTACATAATACCGAAGCGATTTATGGACTGAGAATTCGTTTAGTTTGGCTGTTTTTTTTAAGTGCGGTTGTTTTTTGCGTCTCAGGGTTGTTCGGGATTGGGTCGCACGTGCTTTCACCAGAGCTAGTTCGATCTTCGAGTTTACACTACGAAACGTTGAAAAGTTATTTCATTATAGGTCGATTTTTTCTAGGATTGCTCTATGCGGCAGCTGTGATTTTTTTGCCCGCGCTTTTATTTTGGGTATTTTCCGATACGTTTTACAGGAAATTTATTGTTGTTCAAACGTTTATTTTTCCGATTTTATTGGTGGAACAAATTTCATATATCATTCTCGTTGTCTTTTTTAATTTACCTTGGTTCTCCTCTCCACTTTCTTTAGGCGTGATTGCCCAATACATAATGAAGTCTGGCTTTTTAATTTACTTATGCGGATCGATTTCCTTTTTTAAAATATGGATTGCGTTCATGCAATACCGAGGGGTTCGTGCTTTGACCATGTTGTCACGGGTGAAAAGTTTGTTGATCGTCATATGTATGAATCTACTTTTCTGGTCATTGACCGCCTTTTTTGCTTCTGTCAATTTCAATACTTATTTATGAGGCGTGGTGATGTTTGTTGAAGGCGAGTTGGCATCAGGTTTTAGTCGTTCTAGTCATTATTTTGGTGTTAGCGGTCAATCTTGTTTTACTTGAGAAAAAAGGGAGTAAGGTAGAGCGATTGAACTTCATTTCGAGCTGGGAGGAAGTGAAGGCTGGCGATTTAGTGAAAACCCTTCGAACAGAAGGCGTCGTAGCTCCATCCGAAAGGCACCCAGTTTTTGTCGATCCGAATGTAACCTTCAAGGAGTTCTTAGTCGAAAAAGGGGAAAGGGTGGAAAATGGCACCCCTTTATTTGAATATGCCACCGAAGATTTGGATGAACAAATCGCGTTGCTTGATGCGGAAATTGCACGTTTGGAAAAGGAAAAAAAGAGCATTGAAACATTTGTAAGTGATATGGAGAGAACGAAAAGTGCACTACCACGACAAAGGTCGAATGTGCAGCCTGTTTTTGGTGGAGATCCTGAATCTGATGCAGTATCCGAGACCATGGTGAAGGTTGAAGCTGCAAGGCAAGTGCGCGAAGATGCCGCTGAGATACGTGCAGTAGATCGGTTAGTTTCAGAAAGAGAATTAGACTTGGAAAAAGTCGATTTGGAAATTCAGAAGTACGAGGAACAGCGTGACCTCGTCGAAAGCGGGCGTAGCGGTTTAACCATTTTAAGCTCAGTCGACGGAATCGTTGAAGATATTTCATTTGAATTGAATAACCCGGTCATCACAATTGTATCGGAAGACCTGTTTGTGGAAGGGCAATTGAATGAGCAGGAAGTGGCCACGGTCGAAGAAGGCATGCGAGTCGACGTTCATTCTGACTTATTTGTAGGGGAACTTACCGGGGAGATTGGATCTGTAAGCGAGCTTCCGCTTGAGCAAGCGACGGTTGAACGGGCAAGTTTTTATCCATTTAATGTGATTTTGGATGTGGACGAGGCTGTGGATGAAGATGATGATGTTGGCGAAGACGATGACGGTGAAGAAGTGGATGATGGCGTTGGTGAAAATGTGGATGATGATGTAGACGATGACATCAGTGAAAACGCGGATGTTGACGTGGATGAAAATGCGGACGTGGAATTGTATGCAGGCTACCACGTTCTAGCGGATATTGTACTGGATGAAGCACTGGAAGTTCCTGTCGTTCAGCGGGAGAGCATACGCGGACATTCATATTTATGGGTTCTCGGGCGTAGTGGGATCGTTGAAAAAAGAAAAGTGGAATTAGGCTTGCAAGTCGGAAAACAGGCGGAAATCTTAGGGGGCGCCGAACTCGGCGAACTATTTGTTGTACAAGAAAACGAGATTGACCATGCTGCCCCTTTCATCACCCCATTTAAAGGAAACAAATCCATTTTTAATCAATGGGAATCGGAAAGCTTTAGAAGAAAATTAAAATATGTACTAGTCGGGATTTTGCAAAGGTGATTTTGGGGTCCCACCTAGTATAAAAGATAGTTTATACTAGGTTGAATGTATACGGAATTGATTTCATTTTGTCGTCATTAAAACTTGCAATTTGGTCATAGAATCCCTCTATACCGCAATTGACTCATTCAATATTAGAATGAATTACGATAAATACCATTTTGATTTCCGATTCAGGATAACGAGATACCATAACTAAACAGGATGCATCGGATACGCATCGGAGCTTGTTAGTTTGTTACTTTTGCTCGCCGTATGCATCGGATACGCAGAATTACTTAGGCGGTTTTCAACTTTGCTCGGCGTATACGTCGGATACGCAGAATTACTTAGGTGTTTTTCACTTTTGCTCGGCGTATGCACCGGATACGCAGAATTACTTGGGCGTTTTTCGCTTTTGCTCGGCGTATGCATCGGATACGCAGAATTACTTAGGCGTTTTTCGCTTTTGCTCGGCGTATACGTCGGATACGCAGAATTACTTTGGCGGTTTTCGCTTTTGTTCGGCGTATGCATCGGATACGCAGAATTACTTAGGCGTTTTTCACTTTTGCTCGGCGTATGCATCGGATACGCAGAATAACTTGGGCGTTTTTCGCTTTTGCTCGCCGTATGCATCGGATACGCAGAATAACTTTGGCGTTTTTCGCTTTTGCTCGGCGTATGCACCGGATACGCCGAATTACTTAGGCGTTTTTCAACTTTGCTCGGCGTATGCGTCGGATACGCAGAATTACTTAGGCGTTTTTCGCTTTTGCTCGCCGTATGCATCAGATACGCAAAATAACTTAGGCGTTTTTCGCTTTTGCTCGGCGTATGCATCGGATACGCAGAATTACTTGGGCGTTTTTCGCTTTTGCTCGCCGTAAGCACCGGATACGCAGAATAACTTAGGTGTTTTCAACTTTGCTTGGCGTGAGCATCGGATACGCAGAATTACTTAGGAGTTTTTCAACTTTGCTCGGCGTATGCACCGGATACGCCGAGTAATCAATTAGTTTGGAGCATCTGCTCGGCATATGCGTCGGATAAGCATCGGAATCGATTAAATGATTAAATTGTCATATTTGCAGTGCACAAGAGAAGGATATGCGTTAGAACTCGTTAGTTGCTACAAACACCAAATTTCATTTATTAACCGGGATCACACGGGAGTGAATTTTGACAAATACACGATTACCTTCGCGATTCAGTCTTATTCAAGGCGGAATTCTGGCAATTACCTGATTGGCACCGCAATCCAAGAAAACTCACGAAAACAGCCTGCACTCCTCATATAAAGAGGTGCAGGCTTTCTTTTTATTGCTTCGGTGGCCAGGAATCTTTCGGACCTCGGTCGTCCCTAAAGTCGTTGTTGTCGTTATCATTGTTGTTGTCCTCGTTAAGATCCATGGATTCTGTGTATTCACGATTGGGTTCTCTTAAATTCTGTCCCATTGTGTTATTGTTCGTACTCCCGCTCCGGTTCGGGCTCCGGGTCGTGCCCCCGCTCCCAGCACTCGTTTTCTTCGTTTTATCAACTTCTGTCTGTTCAATCGTTTTATCGAGTTTTGCCAAATAATTTTTAGCGAATTCTTTTCCGCCTAAACCAAAGGATAAGCCAAATGCTAAAGCCATTCCGCCTAGTATCAGGATGAATGCTGAGTTGACGATGGTGGCGGCGACGCCGAGCTGATCGAGTGCCATGAAAACGGCAAGTGCGATGATTGCATATTTTGCGACTGCTGTGATCAATTTAAAGCTTGGACCTGTTAAAATATTCGACAGCACTTTTTCAACAATATTGGCGATGATGAGTCCCAGAGCCAATATGATGACTGCTGCCAGCACTTGTGGCAAATAGGCGGTTATGGCGGTTAACATGAGCACAAGAAAATCGAGTTTGATTAAGTTTAATGCTTCGATTGTGATGAAAAAGACGATAAGGACTTGAGCGATATAGCCGACCAGTTCGGACATGAGCATCCCGCTTGCTCCTGGTTTCCAATTACCGACTGCAAGATTGCGTGTCAATGAGTCAAACCCGACTCTTTGTAAAAGTTCAGCCACAATATGTCGCACCCATTTTCCTATCCAAATACTCGCTGCAATAAGAAGTACGGCAATAACCAAGTTTGGAATCATCGTCATAATATCGTTCAGCATGGCAACTGCCGGGTCCGTGATGGCCCGAATATCCAGTTGATCGAGTGCCGAAATGACGATTGGAATCATAATTAATACGAACACGATTGTTCCAATAATGGAAGAAAGGGATGTATTCCCTAATAATTTTTGCAGACCGAGACGTGCGGCAAGTTTTTCGGTTCCGACCGTTTTTAGCAATCCTGTCACAAGGTCGCGTATGATTTTTGCTACAAACCAGCCTACTAAAAGAATAAGCACTGCCGCTAGCAGCTTTGGAATGAATCCAAGTATATTTTCGAGCATTCCGCCGAATGGTCCCGAAACGCCGTGTATATTTAGTGCTGCCAATACTCCTGGAATAAAGAGAAGGAAACTTAAGTAAAAAACAATTTTTCCAGCGGTATGAAGAAATTTATGGCTGTCTGCATTAGATTCGGCCACATTCATTTTTTGCATAAAAGACGTTATATTCGCTTTTTCTCCGCCTTTTATAATTAGCATTTTTAAAAGTGTGGCGATGACATAGGCCAATAGAAGAATGAGTCCCGCCTTTAAGATGGCAGGAACAAATGCGAGCATCGTACCGAACATTCCAAGGAATGGAGATGTGATGGCTCCAAGATTCAACAGTTGGAAAAATAAAATGAAGACGAGTACAAGCAAGATGTAGTATACAATTTTTCCAATAAGTTCGTTAGAATCGATGCGTTTCGTGCCTTCCGGGTGACGTTTTCCAAACAGTTTTTCATCCCAGGTTGTTTTTTTCAACAGCTTTTCTACTGCTTTTCCAATTGCCTTTGCAATGATCCAACCAATCAGCAAAACGATTAGTGCCCATAATAAATTAGGCAGTTTTGAAATATAGATTGAGGCCCAATTGTAGCCCGAATCAAATGGCATAAGTAAACCCTCCTTTAGTTAATCCCTTTTTCTATACCTGTTCGTCACGGATTTAAACCAAAGGTCCTCAAGAAACTACCTAACTATCTAATGAAATCAACCATTTCATGTATTGTCCGCTAATCCCTAGTTCGTTTCATCACAAACTACATAAAATGTATTAACCATTCGAAAGGTGGTGGTATTATGGGATTCGGTTGTTGCGGTGGCGGCTATGGCGGTTACGGTATGGGCGGCTATGGTATGGGTAACTCATTTGCTTTAATCGTTGTACTTTTCATTCTATTGATTATCGTCGGTACAGCGTTTGTTTACTAAGTTATTTAGTCCGTAACTTAGCTAGTAAGATTGCCTTTAAAGTCGTAACGAGAACGAACCAGTTTCCATTCTCCCTATAGGAGTCCATTCTCTGCCTTACACCGAAGAGCGCTTATACGGGCGCTCTTCCTAGTATTTCCGAATAAAAAAATAGAGCGTAAAATCATGATGACTTTACGCTCTATCTGAATCAAATTATTTCAATTTTGAAGCTGCTGCTTGGTCTACGATGATCGTGACGTTTGGATGGTTTTGAAGTACAGACGCTGGACAATCTTCAGTGACTGGTCCTTCTACCATTTGTTGAATGGCATCGGCTTTTGATTCCCCAAATGCTAGCAAGACGACTTCTTTCACAGCCATGATGGAGGCAATTCCCATTGATACGGCATGTGTCGGAACGTCCTCTTCTTTTTCAAAATAGCGTTTATTAGCGTCTTTTGTTTCTTGTGTTAATTCAACAACATGGGTTTTTGCATCAAATGATGTCCCTGGCTCGTTGAAACCAATATGGGCATTTGTGCCGATTCCGAGTACTTGAAGATCGACTGGATGATCCGCCAAAATTTGTTCGTAACGCTCACACTCGCCGTCTAAGTCCTCAGCCATGCCGTTTGGTAAAAATGTTTCCTTAAAATTAAGGCTGTTAAAAAGTTCCTGTTCCATATAATAGTGATAGCTTTGCGGACTGTCCGCCGGCAAGCCAACATACTCATCTAAATTTGTAGTCGAAACGTCTGATACATCTAATTTTGCTTCGCGCATTCTTGCATACAATTTTAGGGGAGTTCCACCAGTCGCAAGCCCGAGTGTTTTAATTTTACCATTTTCAAGACCAGCTTTAATAATGTCAAATGCCTTTTCCGAGCCTTCTTGATCATTTTTTACAACAATAATTTCCATGATTACCCTCCTATTTTGTAGCCGATTCCATGTCGGTATGTTTTCTGAACCTGCAATTCGTCATCCATAATGACAAAATCAGCGTCCTTTTCCGGTCCTAATAATCCTTTTGACTTCAGACCGAATTCACGCGCTTGATTGCTGGACGTCATTTGTACAGCTTCTGATATCGAACATCCTGTAAATGTTATAATATTTCGAAACGCTTCGTCCATGCGCAGAACACTTCCAGCAAGCGAGCCATTTTCAAGGCGTGCTTCCCC
The DNA here is from genome assembly GCF_024626525.1 of Lederbergia panacisoli. Classification (GTDB taxonomy): domain Bacteria; phylum Bacillota; class Bacilli; order Bacillales; family Bacillaceae_C; genus Lederbergia; species Lederbergia panacisoli. Next base: position 287,738 of record NZ_JANJGU010000003.1, on the reverse strand, counting down.
GTCTTGAACAATAACTTTCTGACCCCCGAGATCATATTCCCCCGGAGCCATTCCTTTTGCCATCATTGCATCGGAAATTAAGGATATTTTTGTCGCGCCTTTCATTCTGTAGGCAAGGTCGATCATATCTGGTGTAATATGGATTCCGTCCGCAATGATTTCAACTTGTATGTCATCCTTCAGCAATGCGTGGCCTGCGACTCCCGCTTCCCGATGATGAAGCCCGCGCATGCCGTTATATAAATGAGTCGCATGAGTCGCCGCACTTTCGAGCAGCTCCTCTCTGATCGCATCGGAATGTCCAACAGATGGAACGATCCCTCTTCCGACCATAACTTGTTCAAACTCATCCCCACCTTTTAATTCAGGTGCATACGTAACAAGTTTGATTTGCTCTCCAGATTCTCCATGCCATTTTAAAAATAGCTCAATATCTGGATCGATTATGTATTCAGGCGGCTGCGCACCAGCGCGTTTTACGTTTATAAATGGACCTTCCAAATGCACACCCTCAATGGACGAACCTTGATCCATCGCCATTTTTACCGCTTTTAATGCTTCTGATATTTTTCCATGTTCTTGCGTAATCGTCGTCGCAAAATAGGACGTAACCCCTTCAGATAGCAGTTTTTCACTTAAATAAAGCATTTTATCCGGGTCGGCATCCATTGTGTCTACACCGTAGCCCCCGTGAATATGGATATCAATCATTCCTGGGATGATGATTTTTCCAGCTGCATCTGTGACGATTTCCCCTGCTTGTTTTTCATAAGAATCCATCTCGCCTACTTGAATGATTTTCTCCGTAAAACGAATAAATCCGTTTTGAATTGGGCGTTCGGAATCCCCGGGATATATTGCGGCATTTATAATAACTTGCGTTTCCAAAATATTCACCTCTCATTTAAGACATTCGCTTTCATCAGCTAGCTCTATTATAAGTCTCCAGGGTTGTAATGACAATTAAGATGGAGGTGAGGTCTATACTTCAAGCGCAATATTAATTTGACATTGAGTGGCGATGAAAAAGTGAGCGGAACGCTTCGTTAAATTATGATTCGACTGCAACAACCTGATTTCGGCCATTTGTTTTGGCTTTATATAAGGCGGAGTCCGCTCTATCAATTAATTTCGCTATTTCTCCACCACTATATTCCGCTAAACCGACACTAATCGTTACTTGTATACGTATATTTTTATACTCAAATGGCGTTTCGGCAATCAACCTTAGCAATCTATTTGCAACGATTTCTGCCGTTTTACTAGTCGTTTCAGGTAGAAAGATGGCAAACTCCTCCCCACCTATTCGAAAAAATGTATCTGAACCTCTTATTTGATTGTTTATGGCCTTAGTCAATTCTATTAATACATGATCTCCACAAGGATGGCCATATTGATCATTAATCATCTTAAAATGATCAATATCAAAGAAGAGTAATTGAAATGACTTTCCCGACTTTACATAATCGGAAACGGTGCTTTCTAAGAAAAGATCAAAATACCTGCGATTATAAATTCCTGTAAGCGAATCGTGTACGACTAAATCATGAAGTTTATCGGTCATTTTTTTTACTTTTATTCTATAGTAAGCCATCGCAAAGAGTATAATTGCGTTTACTATTGGGTTCATGATTAATACTTTTACCTGCAATGCACGTGTATCCCCAAGGTCTAAGAAGTAATACTGGATAACGATTTCAAGACCTATATATCCAATTATGGTCATAAATACTATTATTCGTTTCGGGTAAGTGATAATAATGAGGAAGCCAGGAATAAAGAGCAGTGACCATAAGAAGGTATAGGCTTCATCATTAAAAAAGAATAATGTAAGAATAATAGGTAAAACAGTTGTCAAAATAATAATTCCTAAAATTGTGTACTTACGCATTTGTTTTGTTGGATAACTCCTTTTTAAAAAAAGTATAAATATCTGCTATGATAAATCGACAATCAGGTACAATTGGATTTTTTCGAATCTTTACTGTCAGCGCATTTACAAGTTTAGCAAGTGAATCGCGCTCAGGCTCCTCAATCATAAATTCGATTCCATATTGATATACATCGTCATATAATTCTTTCATCCACATGATTTTTCCAATTAATGCAACCGTTTCACCTAATATTTCAGTTTCAATGCTTAAAAGCATATCAGGTCGTACAGCCATTTTAATGTCAGAAATTAAGCTTAACCCGCCCAAACTGAGATCTTGAATAAGAACTTCCGTTTTTCCCAATGTGATATCCTGATCCATAAATTTGATTATGGTCATGTCAGCCGAAAGCGGATGAATGAAATTTAGCCGGAAAAACTTTCGTCTATTTTCATATTCTTGCTTAAGTTCCTGATCCTGAACGTTAATTTCAATTTTTTCTTTTTTGAGCAACTCTTTAAATTCTTCAGCCTTTACAGGTCTACTATAGAGATAGCCTTGAACTTGATTACATTTGTGCTCGCGCAGAAACCTTAATTGTTCTTCTGTTTCTACTCCTTCAGCAATCACGTTAATATTAAGGCTTTGAATGATATTTATAATTCCTTTTACGATCAATTCATCTTGTGTGTTCTTACCAATTTCTTTTATAAATGTACGGTCAATCTTAATCGTATCAACTTTGAATTGCTTTAAATAAGATAGCGCCGAGTACCCTGTCCCAAAGTCATCCAACGATACTTTAAAACCCAGCCCCCTTAATTGATTGATTACTACAATCGCCATTTTTTCATTTTCCATTAATGACGTTTCTGTAATCTCTATTTCTAAAAATTGTGGATCTAATTGCACCTTTTCTAATATCATTGCAATGCTTTTAACAAATTCTTTTTGCATAAATCTCTTAGCAGAAATATTGACAGAGATTGGCACGATATTTACGCCTTCATCTCGCCATTCTTTATTCTGCTTACAAGCCGTTTCCTTCACCCAATGTCCGATTGGTATGATTAGCCCGGTATCTTCAGCTAAAGAAATAAATTCCTTCGGCGATACAAGGTCCCATTCAGGATGATTCCAGCGAATAAGAGCTTCAGCCCCAATGATTCGATTTGTATGTATGTCAATTTTAGGCTGGTAATATAATTCAAATTCCTTCATGTCCATTGCCTTATGCAAGCTGTTTTCAATGGAAAAGGCTTTAAATGTCTTGATATCTCTTATTGAGCTATAAGTTTTATACTGATTTTTCCCTTCTTCTTCGGCCAGGTGTAAGGCAATACCCGCACTTTTCATTAATGATTCAGCATCTTCTCCATCATTGGGATAACTGCAAAGCCCAATGCTGGCAGTGGCAAAAAGTTCATATTCATTAATAAAAAAAGGGGCAGTTAATGAATCAATGATCATATTCGCTAACCTATGCTTTTCCTCTACTTTGGCGTTAGGTATGATGATTGAAAATTCATCCCCGCCGATTCGTGCCAAAAACCAATCTTCCTGCAGGCATTTTTGTAAACGATCAGATATTTGAATGAGCAGCCGGTCCCCAATGGCAGGACCTAACGTATCATTAATAATGTTAAATCGATCCAACCCTAAATACATGACAACAAGTTTTTGCTGCAAGGTCCTAGAAATAATAACTTGATTTTCCAATTCTTCTTTATACTTGAATCTATTAGGAAGTTGGGTTAATTGGTCATAAAACGCTAAGCGAGTTTTATACATTTCCACACGTTTTCGTTCTGTAACATCTCGACCTATGACAACAAGCGCTTTTTTACTACCATCTTGGTGAAAAATTGGTTTTGTAAGAATATCAAACGTTATATTTTGTCCATTTTGACTTGTTGAAGTTATTTCCCTTCGTGTTACTTTTCCTGATACCCACGCTTTTTGGTCCTCTTTAAAACTAGATAAGAAAAGTTCGCGAAATAGTGGTTTAATAGAAGCAAGTTCTGTAGAAGTTTTCCCGATATAGTCAATCTCTTCTAGCCCTAGGAGTGAGATAGCATATTGGTTTGCTTGTATCCAACGATCTTGTTCATCCTTGAAAATAATCGGGTCCGGCAATGTGTTAAGAAGGGTTTCCAACTTTTCATTGGAATCAAATAAATCAACAATATTTTGTTCTTTCAACAATATCACCTCATTTCTAATAAATAAAAAAACTCATTTTCTTGTTCCGAAAAAGAGTTCATTAGTCTAAGTTCGGTAACTGGCTGGCATCGTGCAGATCTACACATTAGCCCCTTTAGCTTTGCGTCACCATTTTTCAATGATTTTGCCTTTTTCTTATGTAGTTAGGGAAAATGCTGGTACTACCATTTTACCACATATTTACCTTTTAAGTGACAGTAAAGGTAGAATATTACATAATTTTGTTGAAAAAATGTGTAGAAACATAGAATGGAAAAAGTTTGATCGTTTTAAAAATAGATGAAGTGATTCTTTCTTCGAGGGAAAATTGGATTATAGATGTTATTTAAACCCTTCAATTGGACAGTAACGTTAAATATTTGAGGGTGATGGGCACTTTGAGCACTTTAATTGGACAATAAACTGTAAAAGGTCGAGGGAACAGGCACTTTGAGCACTTCAATCGGACAGTAAACTCCAAATGGTCGAGGGGACGGGCACTTTGAACTCTTCAATCGGACAGCAAACTCCAAAAGGCGGAGGGCACAGGCACTTTGCACCTTTTATCCAACAGCCGTCGCATTTTTTCTTAAATATAGGTAAGTTTAATGATTCATCGTGACCTCTTCAGCAATTTTTTCATCCTGAAGGGCACATTGAACTCCCCATCGTGACCTCTACAGCGATTTTTTCATCCCGAAGGGCACATTGAACTCCCCATCGTGACCTCTCCAGCAATTTTTTCATTCTGAAGGGCACATTGAACTCCCCATCGTGACCTCTACAGCGATTTTTTCATCCCGAAGGGCACATTGAACTCCCCATCGTGACCTCTTCAGCAATTTTTTCATCCGCAAGGTCACGTTGAACTCCTCATCGTGACCTCCCCAGCGATTTTTTCACCCCGAAGGGCACGTTGAACTCCCTATCGTGACCTCTACAGCGATTTTTTCATCCCGAAGGGCACGTTGAACTCCCTATCGTGACCTCTACAGCGATTTTTTCATCCCGAAGGGCACATTGAACTCCCCATCGTGACCTCTTCAGCAATTTTTTCACCCAGTAGGGCATGGTGAACTCCCCATCGTGACCTCTTCAGCAATTTTTTCATCCTGAAGGGCACATTGAACTCCCCATCGTGACCTCTACAGCGATTTTTTCACCCCGAAGGGCACGTTGAACTCCTCATCGTGACCTCCCCAGCGATTTTTTCACCCGGACGGGCACGGTGAACTCCTCATCGTGACCTATACAGCGATTTTTTCACCCCGAAGGGCACGTTGAACTCCCTATCGTGTTATCAGGCAGTTTCCCCATATACAAGAATCCCCTTTTTATAAAAACTCTATTAAAAACAAAAACCCGCCAGGCACAATGCCTAGCGGGTTATAATTATAGGACTCTTCGCGCTCCAACGTAGCGGGATTTCCAGTAGTATGGGTCATTTATATTAGTGATCGCGACGCCTCTGCCGGCGGAATGGATGAATTTGTTTCCTCCGATGTAGATTCCAACGTGCGAGACTTTCTTAGTAGAAGATGTTTTGAAGAATACTAAGTCTCCGGCTTTTAAGTTCTTTTTGCTTACTGCTTTTCCTTTTTTGTATTGATCGGAAGCTGTTCGCGGTAATTTCATTCCTTTTTGCTTAAAGGTATATGATGTAAATCCAGAGCAGTCAAAACCTTTTGGGCTTGACCCTCCGTAAACATATCTTACTCCTAGGTATTTCTTTCCTTGCTTAACGATAGCGCTCGCTGATGGTTTTTTTGCGGCTGCACTGGCAGCATCAGGTTGAACAGCGATTACTGTGAACATAATTACGGCAAGTAACGACAACAAAGCTTTTTTAATAGTTGACATTTTACTAGTTTTCCCCCGTTTAAAAATCTCTATTATATAAGTCTCTTTAGTTATATTTGGTAATTTTGTTAAGATAATCATAGCACAAGAAATTATTAGATTATTTTACATTTACGTAACATATGTTTGCGGCGCTGTCACACAATTGTAATTTTATACATCTTTTGACACGTAACACCTAAGCATAATTGACTAGATTATAAAAAGTTTTGTAGAACTTTTAATCTTATTGTTTGTAAATATATGGAACTAACATTAAAATCATGTTACAATTTGTAAAATTTGACAAAGGAAATGCGTTATTATGCTAAAATTGCCTAAAGAAAAGAGTTCTAGGGGGACTAAGATTAATGCGTAAAAAAGTGGTAACAACAGCAACTGCTGTGTTTTTGGCTGCCTCGTTCACTGGAAATGCCTCTGCTGCTTCTTATGAAGTAAAAAGTGGAGACTCTCTTTGGAAAATTGCCTCGAGCTACAATACAACTGTCAATAACTTAATAGAATTGAACCGCTTGAAGAGTGATTTAATATACCCAAAACAAATTTTACAAGTTTCTTCAGAGGATGTTAAAAAAGAGCAACCAAAACAGACTGCTCAACCGAAACAGTCCTCAAAACCAAAACAGCCCGCACAACCAAAACCTAAGCAAGCTGCTAAAGCTGCTGCATATACAATTAAGTCTGGAGATACTTTAAGTAAAATTGCCGCTAATTATAAGGTTACAGTGGCTCAGTTATACGAATGGAATAATCTTAAAAGCGACTTGATCCATCCTGGACAAGTGTTGAAAGTTTCAACTGCCAAGCAAGTTGTTTCAGCGGATCCGGCTCCAAAAACTGAAACAGTAAAAAATAATAACTCTGCACCGAAGACAACCGACACATATAAGGTCGTTTCCGGGGATTCTCTTAGTAAAATTGCCCTTAAATTCGGCACGACTGTAAAAGAGCTGAAATCATTGAATGGTCTAACTTCCGATTTGATCCGGGTTGGACAAGTTTTAAAAGTAAACGGGAAGGCTCCGGCTCAAGCTAAATCACCTGAAAAAGTCGAAGCTCCAAAGGTAACAGATGATGCAGCAGCAGTCATCAAAATTGCTAAAAGTGTCATGGGTACGAAATATGTTTGGGGTGGGACAACCCTTTCAGGATTTGATTGCAGCGGCTTAATTTACTATGTGTTCAATCAAGCAGGGAAAAAAATTGCTCGCTATGGTACGGACGGATATTATGATCGCTCCTACTATGTGAACAAACCTGAGCCTGGCGATCTTGTATTCTTTGAAAATACGTATCGCGCTGGAATCTCCCATATGGGTATTTATATTGGCAATGATGAGTTCATTCATGCCAGTGATAGAGGCGTTGAAATTGGTAATCTAAACACTCCTTATAATAAAAGTAAATTCAACGGATTTAAAAAGTTCTATTAAAATTACAAATCCATCAAAAACCGTCAACTTTGGCGGTTTTTTTCTTGTTCAACAACTCACACCTCCGAAATCAACCCGTCATAGTGACAAACGAGTAGAAATAGCGGTATAATAAGGTTTTGGAGGTTTATTATTATGTATAATCAACAGCTACTTACAAATATAAAATCCTATAGCCAAGAACTTAAGAACCTGCTTGACCCCAGAGTTGAGGTGCATGAAAAGCTCATTCAAAAAGGGATGATTCTTTTTCGTCAGCAGCTTGTTTATAATGTGAAATTTTCTAATGAAAAAGTGGATGCGAAGGTTCAGGATGTCACTCCCGTAAATGTAGAGTTGTTTTTCGACCATCCATCAAACAGTACGTGCACATGCCCTGAACAAGGGATTTGCCGACATCAGGTCGCGTTATTTTTCACGGTTTTAAGCAGGACGCAAAGTGTTTTTTTATGGCTGCAAGAATGGAAAAATCACCATCAGATTGCCGACGTTCTATCCACTTTGCAACGCGGTTCTGATTTGTTAAAAAAGATGCCTCCACAAATGGAAAAAGGTCCGGAGCAATGGATCCTGCGAATTCAAAATGCGTACGCCAACGTCTCCGCTAATAATTTTTATCAGCTTGAGGAATGGGCAAGGGTTTGTTATAAGCGTCTGCTTGGATTTGCGCCAGTCGAACGGGAATGGAAGCCTTTGTTTCAGCTATTTGCAGCATGCGAGTCGCTGAAAGTCATCAATTCACTAGCGACCGAACCTAAAAAACGGGCACATTTACGATCTTTCACTGAGCAGATGCTTGAAGAAGCGGATGAGGCTTTGTCTAAACTCGCGACGACTGCATCTCCATTTGCGTTTGATGAATATTTTCATTTTTTACGTGAGAACAGTCATCGTTTTTTGGAAGAAGAAACGGTTTTTCCAACTGAATTTACTGATATTTACATGAAGCTGTGGTCGGCTTTATTTAAAAATAAGCGAGATTTACTTAAGGAATGGGATCGGCTGAAGGTGAGCATGGATGCGGAGCATGATGAGCGAATCGACATTGCTTATATTCATATTGCGATACTGTTGGAAGAGGATGACGCAGCTACCCGCCATATGAAAGAGCTTGGATCAGCTATTGCTCCCTATGCTTTGCGCTGGATGAAGTTGCTGCAAAATGATCGTTCCAAAGGGCGGCTCAATCATTATTTGCCTGTTTTCATCGATCAGATTACAACTTTTATTTCCGCATTAACCCGCACGTATGAACAAGCACAATTTACAAGAGCGTTATTTCAAATATTAGACAGCAATACCGCATTGAATCTCGATTCTTCCTTGTTGGAAAAGGTTTATATGAAATTACTTCCTTATAGCCGCTTTCAATATAATGAGTATTTACTCGCAAAACACGACTATAAAAAATGGGCGGAGCTGCAAGTTTACTCAAAAAATAGTATTGATTTTATTGATCGCCATACAATCGAGGTTGTTGCTAAGCACGACCCTGCAGCTCTAAAACCGCTGTATCACGAAACAATCACTTCCCTCATTAACAATCGGGGCCGCGACTCATATAAACGAGCCGTTCGCTATTTGAAGAGACTGCAAAAGCTTTATAAAAAAGAAAAAAAGATGAAGCAATGGGAGATTTATTTATCAACATTGCTAAATAATACGAAACGCTTGCGTGCTTTCCAGGAAGAATGTAAGAGAGGAAAGCTTATTATTGACTCTCAAAATGAAAGGACATCATTCCATGATGAATCTTGATATCATACAACTTCATGTAATGCCCCTTGATACGGGTTCATTTTTCATATATGCGTTAAACGAAGGGTCAGATTTGGTCGACCCTTCGTTATGGAGTCAACAGCTTTTTCTTTGGCATGAGGAAAGCTTCTATGGTTCTTTCATCGAAACGAAAGAGCGCGACCGCGACCATCATGCCGGGGTTGAGCTTAATAGTTATGAATTATTGACGCTTCTTGGAAATGAACGGTTCAGCTCGCTTATTTCTTGGCATTGGGATGAGCAGGGAGATGCACTTTTGGCTGTTTCATCTGTCATTCTCGAGGCGATACATTCAGGAAAATGGCTTCCACAGTTCACAGACGATGATGATGGAATTTTCAAATGGAAGGTGCCCGAGATGATTTGGGAAGAATTTTCTGCTGACTTTTGGGAGCAGACTTTCCATGAGAAATCGATGGAACAGTTCGTCACCCGTTTTTTTCATCATGCTTTGTCCATTTACTTGGAGCAAGGGCATGAAGGCGATACAATAGCGGAAAAAATAGAGCTTCTTAAAAATAGTCCGCTATCTGCCGAGGAGCTCGATGCTTATTTTGATGAAGACCGTTGGCAAGAGTGGATTGGAATGACAGAGAATTCCAGACCCTTTGTACTCGGCCTTCGTTTATCCGAGCCAGATGAAGACGAAGAGCCTTGGATTCTGGAAACTGTACTTCGAGATGTAAAAAATCCAGAACGAATTTTCCCACTATCTGAACATAAACGATTTCCCAAAAAGTGGTTTTCATTTTTAGATTCCGTATACGCCGAAGAAGACCGTTGGTTACAATTATTCCCGTGGCTTCAAGGTGAAAATGGCATTCTTCGTGAACTTGATGAACCATTAGCTTGGAATTTCCTTACGGATGCAAGTGAAAAACTACTTGCCCTTGGCGTGGAAATCTTGCTCCCATCCTGGTGGGAAGCGATGCGTGCCGCCAATATGACGGTAAGAGCAAGGGTAAAACAAACCGGCACCAATTACCGCCCTTCTTTTGTTGGTCTTGATTCGATGTTAAATTTTGATTGGCGGCTTTCAATGAATGGCGCTGACCTTTCTGAAGAGGAATTTCAATCGCTAGTCCAAGAACAAAGAAGGCTCGTAAAAATTAGAGGTAGTTGGGTGAAGCTTGATCCGAAAATGATTGCACACATCCAAGTATTAATGGAACAAGCTAGAAAAGAAGGTTTACGAGTTCAAGATATTTTTGCACTAGGCGACGAAGATGAAAGTGCTTCCATGAATATAGATGAATTTGATCCGCGAGCTTTCGCCCAAATTAAAATCGAACTGAATCAGTCGTTAAAAAAGATGCTTAGACAACTAAATACCCTTTCTGAAGTTCCTTTTGTCGACGTTCCCGATACATTATTGGGCCAACTCAGACCGTATCAGCAACAAGGATTAAACTGGCTCGTTTTCCTAAGGCAATTTGGATTCGGTGCCTGCCTTGCCGATGATATGGGGCTTGGAAAAACCATTCAGCTCATCAGCTATTTATTACATGTCAAAAAGAATGAAACAAATGATACGCCTGCTTTAATCATTTGCCCTACTTCCGTTCTCGGAAACTGGCAACGTGAATTGGAGCGTTTTGCACCAAGCCTGAATGTCGTTTTACATTACGGTTCAAATAGAGATAAGGAAGAAACATTTATTGAAATGACGAAAAACGCGGATATCGTGCTCACAAGTTACGGCCTTTCCCATCTAGATTCAGAGGAACTTTTATCGGTAAAATGGAGCACGATTGCACTCGATGAAGCACAAAATATTAAAAATGCAGAAACGAAGCAGTCACGGGCAATTCGAAAGTTTAAAGGGATGCATCATATTGCTTTAACAGGTACACCGATGGAAAACCGCCTTTCTGAGTTATGGTCCATCTTTGATTTTATCAACCATGGCTATTTAGGGACATTCGGTCAATTTCAAAAGAAATATATTTTGCCGATTGAGAGAGATGGTTCTGAAAAGAAAATTCATGAGCTGCAAAAGCTGATCAGACCTTTTTTACTAAGACGAACGAAAAAAGATCCAGAAGTGGAATTGAACTTACCTGATAAGCTTGAGCAAAAAGAATATTGTGCACTTACGCCTGAGCAAGCTGCCCTTTATGAGGATCTAGTACAGGATACTTTTAGTAAGATTGAGTCCTTATCGGTGTTCGAAAGAAAAGGTTTGATTTTACAAATGTTGAGTAAGTTAAAACAGCTTTGTAACCATCCCGCTCTCTTTTTAAAAGAGGAGCTTCCTGAAAATATCATTAACCGCTCCAACAAAATGGCAACCTTAGTTGAGTTGGCCGATTCCATTATGGCGACAGGTGAAGCATGCATTATCTTCACCCAATATATTGGAATGGGCGAAATGATTCGCACCATATTGAAAGACCGTTATGACATTTCGGTGCCATTCTTAAATGGCAGTATGCCAAAAGCGCAAAGAGATCATTATGTCGGGCGTTTTCAGGAAGGGGATTTCCCGTTTTTCCTTCTTTCCTTAAAAGCCGGTGGAACCGGACTGAATTTGACAGCTGCAAATCATGTAATCCATTATGATCGTTGGTGGAATCCAGCAGTTGAAAACCAAGCGACAGATCGGGCTTATCGAATTGGGCAAAACCGCTTCGTTCACGTGCATAAGTTTATTACTACCGGAACATTGGAAGAGCGAATTGATTTGATGCTGGAGAAAAAACAGGCATTAAATGAAGAAATTATTCGTAGTGATCAATGGGTAACGGAGCTTTCTAATGAGGATTTGCGTAATTTATTGGCACTTGCTTAAATTTTTTCGGAAGGTGTGGTTTTATGAGTGGCAAACTTTCCAATCTACTTTCTACACTTAAAAAGAGAGACGAATTGTTTCAACAAGAACGGGATGAATTGCGGACTGATTTTTTATTAAGGGGCATATGTGAAGCAGAGGTGGACGGTCTTCTCGACGACCCTTCCCTCTTCCCATCCTTGTGGCTCCCCGAAACATTGCGCTGGGAAACACTGCGTGAGTCGGGAGATTTACTACCTTCCTTACTGAGAGAAGCGATTGGCTTCTTGGGGTACAATGATTTTGAACATATCGATATTGAAGAAGCGAAAGCAATCATTCAATCTAAAAAATAGGGGCTGTGTAATCAGCCCCTTTCCATTTGAGAGGCAGATAAAACGAGGATGGTGTAAACACGAAAGGCACCCGTGGAAAGTGTTCTATTGTGCCATAATCTTTTTTACGAAGCCCGAATGATGAGCATTTGAGAACGTTTCTGTTTGCTGATTTTGGAGAAGGAATTCAAGTTGAGCAACTCTTTGTGATAATTGATGAATTTGTTGGTTGGCTTTGCCGAGTTTAAAAATGAGGTCTCCAATCAGTATTTCAATAGAATCATTGTGCCCTTTTATCAAAAATTCACCTCCTTAAAAGAATGCGCTTACTTTAAAATGGCAAAAGTTCTTTATCATCTGCCTTTACTTCAGCTGGACGTCCTCCCATAAATTTGACAGTGTCAGCGATGACTTCGGTAACGTAGACCTTTTTCCCATCCGTTCCATCATAATTCCTCGTTTGGATTCTGCCTACAACACCGACTAATGATCCTTTTGAGCAGTATTTCGCGGTATTTTCTGCTGCTTTGTTCCACACTGTACATAGTACAAAATCTGCATCAAAGTCTCCTTTTGCATTCCGGTAATGGCGGTTTAGAGCAAGTGTTATATTTAATACAGGTGTTCCTTCTACCGTGTAACGCAGAACGGGATCTTTCGTCAGTCTGCCGACTAAGGTCACTTGGTTTATCAACTTTTTCAACTCCTTTTTTGAAGGGTATTCCCATCTTATAGCACTTTGTTCCTAGTGTAAAATGAGTGTGGCGTCATTTTATTCCGCCTGTTATGACGTAATTTGACATTATTCGTATGGAAAGTGCCATTTTCAACAAAATCCTAGGCTCATTTTTGTTTTTTAACATGTTTCTGCATTTTTTTAATTCAATTGGAAAGATGGTATAATTTTTGTAAAAGGAACGGTGTGGGGGCGAGCTAAATTGAAAACGTTTAAAATTGTTGCTCTGCATATTTATGAAGAGAAAAGAGCGACAAATATTCCGCTTAAAGATGGGTTAATTATTAATAAGGAAAATGAAGACGGAGTTTGGATTATTGAAGCTTATATTGAAAAGCAGTATATAGGGCATTTTCAAAAAAGATTTGATAATGAGGAGTCATTTGAAATTAGGGTTATCATTACCCATGCGGCAAATGATCCTGCTCCTTTTACCGTAAAAGTACATACGATTCAAGTACTTGATGATCATATAAGCGTTTTATTCCAAGGTCGTCTAAGCAAAAGGCGTAATGAATATCCCGAAATATTGCTGGACGATTTAATAAAAGAAGGATTAAGCGGAGATCAACTTTTGGAAGAGTTTAGAAAGAGAATGAAGAAAAAGTAAAAAGCAGGGGTTCATCCCTGCTTATTTGTTGTTCATATCGTTATCGTTGTTGTTTAGATCATTATTATTATCTACGCCATTATTGTCGTTTAAATCATTATCAAGGCCATTGTCATTGTTTAAGTCGTTATTATCATTGACTCCATTATCGTTCACGCCGTTGTCATTCACACCATTGTTATCGTTTAAATCATTCTGATCGTTGACATCATTATTCGTATTTGGAGGAGGCGGCTCTTGGTCATTATTTGCACATCCGACCAGTAGCATCGAGGCTAGTGCAATTCCTCCAATAAACTTAACTGCTTTTTTCATGTTGGTAAGCTCCTTTCAGATTTTGGCCATCAATATTTGCCGACAAAATTGACCCTGCGCATGGTCTGACATTAGCTTTCCCAAATTCACCAAAAATGTGCATAAAAAAAATTAAAAAATGGTACTGGATGAATTGTCCCAGTACCATTACTATATCCGCTTTTCCTTCATACAAACCTTTATTGTGAAACTGTTTTTGTACCAACCTTTACTCCTTTTTTATTATTAAGCTCTGGATGTGCTTTTCGGATGATGGATGGTCTAGCTAGCACAATTACAACTCCTACTAGCAAGGTTGTTGATGCAAGCAAAATCCACTGCGCCGGAAAAATGTCATAAAGAAAGCCATACAGTACCATTCCAAGCGGCATCAAAGCCATCGCCATCGTTTCTAATATGGAGAAAATTCTTCCTTTGTAATCATCGTCAATTTGTTTTTGCATCATTACTTGAATCGGTGTATTTACGAGAATGATCATTGAGCCAAAACCAAACATTAAAACAAGGTAGTAAACGATATTAAGATTGTACGACATTGGCACTATGAGTGGAAATCCGGTCGCACCCATAAAAAAGGCCAATGCAAAGATTCCTCTTTTTGAAACAAGTAGTGGATATTTAACTTCTTTTCGAACGGAAAAATAGATGGACATTAATAGCATTCCCAATGCGAAGGCGCCCTCGGTGAAGCCAAAGTGCTGGGAAGCCATTTTCAATTTTTCAATCAATACGTATGAGTATCCTACTTCGAAAGCCCCAAAGCAGAAATTCACCATTAATGCGATCCATATGATTGCCATGATGACTGGCTTTGTTTTTAAATAAACAAACCCTGCCTTCATGCTTTGCCACATTGGTTCTTTTACTTCGCCAGCTTCTTTTTCCTTTCGCTTCGCAAACAATTTAAAGTTCATTGTTGATTCTAGAAAGACGGCAATAATGGAAGCGATGATGAACATAATTAAAAATACAGGCATCGAAACGGCTCCATATAATAATCCGCCAACCGCGGGGCTTCCGATTGCCGCAAATGAAATTGACATTTGGTTCAATGACATTGCTTTTTGTATTCTTTCTTCATCGACGAGTCCAGTGATCGATGAAGTAAATGTGATTCCGGAACAGGCCGACGTCACTGATAAAACACTCGTTGTCACATAGATTGCCATAAGTGAAAGACCTTGTGTATAGGTGACGAATAATAGCCCGCATATTGCTAAGGTTGTGGCAATTTGTGACAAGATCACAATGGCTTTTCGCGAATAATTATCGGCAAGATACCCGACAAATGGTCCTACAAGAGTCCTTGGTAAAATGTTACATATGAGATTTGTCGCAAAGTTTGTAGCAGATCCCGTTGTCTGTAAAATATAAAAGCTAATAGCAAAGGCATACACATTAGATCCAAAAGTTGAAATAAGCTTACTTGTCGTAAACGTCCAAAGGTGATATGTCGCCTTTCTTAGCTTTAACGCCTCTTCCATGGAAACACTCCGTTCATTTGTAAAGTTTAATTTCATTAAACAAAATATAACACCTATTTACTTCCATTGCAAGAAAAAGTTTAATATAATTAAACTACAATTTCTAAAGAGGTGTTTTCAATCGAAACATTAGGTGAACGAATAAAAGAATTACGAAAACAGAAAAAAATGACGCTTGAGGGCCTAGCTGGCACCGAGATTACGAAGGGTATGCTTAGTTTGATTGAAAATAATAAAGCAAGACCTTCGATTGAAAGCTTAACGTATATTGCAGAGCGTCTCGACGTTGATACAGCCGTATTATTGGGGGCGATCCCCTCTTATCATTTTAGTGAAGTACTTGAGGAAGTAGAAACTTTATATAATATTGAATTTGAGCAAAAACAAGATGAATATAAAAAAATTATTTCGATTGTTGAACCAATCCTAGATAAGCTTAACCAAGGATATGAATCGGCGCGTTTATTAGAAATCATAAGCCGTTGTCTTTATCATGAAGGGATGGATGGGTGGCAGCAAACGTCAGATAAGGCTGCAAAATTATACGATCAGATGAACATTGCAGCAAGGCGTGCGGAAATTGGGCTGTTTCGTGCGATGGTAAAGTTTTCAAAGCATGAGTATGCCGCATCATTAGAAATTCTCCTTCGTGAACGGGAGGAGATTAAATCAAAATATGCCTACATTGATCCGATGACACAAGTTGATTTGGATTTTCATGAAGCAATCTTGCAATATGCTGTGGGGGATTCCGTTGCTGCAACCCGCATAATGGAAATGGCGATTGATTTTTCTAAAAAACACCGTATCTTCTATCGTATAGACGATTTATATAGAGTTGCTGCCGGATATGCCTTAATGTTCCATGATGAGGAAAAAAGAGTCTATTACTTAGGCAAATTAAAACAGTACGGTGAATTCGCTGACGATCCGTATGCCTTATTGTTTTGTGATTTATTAAATATTGAATATCTTATTTCCGTGAATCATGATTATAAAGCTGCCCTTGAAATTATTAATGAAAATTTAAAATCCAACTTGACCGAATCCTACTCGGAATACTTTTTTCTAGAAAAAGGGAAAGCTTTATGTGGACTTGGACAATACGAAGAAGGGCTTCATTGGCTAAATAAAATTCAAATACCATCCTATGTGCATCACCCCTTTGACTTATCTATTTTATATGCGAAAGATGCATACAAAGCCCTTTGTCATATGAAATTAGGAAATCTTGACGAAGCACTTAAACTGGCCGAGCATGCGGTCAAAATCATTGCGCCCCTACCAGATACACCGTATAAAAAGTTTAGTTTTGAAGCGTATGAGTTGGTTAAGGCGGAGCTTCGGGAAAGGAATGCGAAGGAGTCTTAAGCTATTGCATCTAATTAAAAGTGCTCTTATTGTGGGGAAAATGATGAGGTGGGCATGTTGGGGCCGTCATCGTGACCTTGAGCGTGGAAAATTCATGAGAATGGCATGGTTGGGAGCGATCGTAATGTACATGTTCGGTTGGAATAAGCGGCGCGCTGGTCCGATTGAATTGTTCTTAGTGCCCGTTTTCATGGAGGAAGCATGGTACTTGGCGACTGAATCGTTCTTAGTGTCCGTTCTTACGGAGGAAGCGTGGTACTTGTCCGATTGAATCGCTCTTAGTGCCCGGTCATACGAAATAAGCGGCGTGTTTGGCCGATTGAATCGCCCTTAGTGCCCGGTCATACGAAATAAGCGGCGTGTTTGTCTGATTGAATTGCCCTTAGTGCCCGTTTTCACGAAGGAAGCGTGGTACTTGTCCGATTGAATCATTCTTAGTGCCCGTTCTCACGGAGGAAGCGTGGTACTTGTCCGATTGAATCGCTCTTAGTGCCCGTTTTCACGAAGGAAGCGTGGTACTTGTCCGATTGAATCATTCTTAGTGCCCGGTCATACGAAATAAGCGGCGTGTTTGGCCGATTGAATCATTCTTAGTGCCCGGTCATACGGAATAGACGGCGTGTTTGTCCGATTGAATCATTCTTAGTGCCCGTTCTCACGGAGGAAGCGTGGTACTTGTCCGATTGAATCGCTCTTAGTGCCCGTTTTCACGAAGGAAGCGTGGTACTTGTCCGATTGAATCATTCTTAGTGCCCGGTCATACGAAATAAGCGGCGTGATTGTTGATTGAATCATTCTTAGTACCCGGTCATACTAAATAGACGGCGTACTTGGCCGATTGAATCATTCTTAGTGCCCCTCTTCACGGTATGAGCATCGTGCTTGTCCGTTTGAATCATTCAAAGCGAGCCTGTCTGTTCTAAACTCCACAAAACTTTGGTGTTAAAATAGGACCCATAGTAAAATCCCGTTCCAAAGTTTGGAACGGGACTTAATTCACACAATTATTTCAAAGCAAATGTAATTTCTGCTTCGCAGGCTACTTCGCCGTCTACGGTTGCGATTCCTTTGCCTTTTCCGATTGGGCCTTTCACGCGGATGATTTCGACTTCGAGGCGGAGCTGGTCCCCGGGTCTTACTTGGCGTTTGAAGCGGCAGTTATCAAGTCCTGCGAGAAAACCGATTTTCCCTCGATTTTCTTCCTTTTTCAACATAGCGACTGCACCGACTTGGGCTAATGCTTCAACGATCAATACTCCTGGCATGACTGGATAATCAGGGAAATGTCCGTTGAAAAATTCTTCATTGGCGGAAACATTTTTGATTCCGACCACTTTCTGTCCCTCTTCAATCTCAATGATTTTATCGACTAATAGAAATGGGTAGCGATGAGGGATGATTTCTTTTATTTGTTGGATATCAAGCATGGCAAGTCCTCCTTTTATGTATAATAAAGGGCCACCAGCATTGCCGATGAACCCGCATGTACATCTTCATATCTTACTTTTTTTCCACAACAAGATCCATAATGTGAGTCCATGTTTCTTTTTTCAAAACATCTTTCGGATTTCCATCGCCTAGGACCCCGTAACCTACCATCAGACCACCGATAAGGCTGCCTGCCACCATGGCAATCACTAGGAAAATCCGCAACCATATCGGAATTAAACGAATTCGAATATGCCTTGGGATCTCGTTCTTTTTCGCTGCTTTTCGCTCAGCTTTTTGCTCACGTTTTTGCTTTTTTATGTCTTCTCTTGATTGTACATCTGCTTGGCTGATATCTTTAGCCATATGATAAACTCCTTTTCTCCAACTGGCGCAGCCTTTTCCGCCTTTTGAAAATGGAAAGAATGAACCCTTGCCTAGCTCCAGCACTTCCACTTTTCTTAATTGAAAGTATGAATAAATGTTACCTTATCATAACATATTATATCGATTCTGTTGCGGTTTTTATCGAATTCCGTTCACAAGCCCCATCATTTGGTCTGATACTGTAATCGCTCGCGACTGAAATTGCAATGCACGCTGTACATTCATCATATCAGTTAGCTCTTTACTTAAATCCACATTGGACGCTTCAAGAGCCTGATGCTGGATCGCGATTGCAGTAGAATTTAAGTCCGTGTAAACCGACGCAGGATTTACCCCGGCATTTTCCGGCATTCCAATAAGAGAATCGCCTTTTTGTTCCATGTACTGCGGCTTGTTCAAAGCAATGACGCCAAGGTTAGCTACCGTTTCACCATTTGCACGGAACTCACCGTGATTCGTGATTGTAAAATCGGTCGATTTGTCGGAAAAAGTAATCGGATTATTACGTTGATCAAGGACAGCATGGCCATCTTGTGTAACGAGCATTAGTTCATTATTTCCCGAGGGAGTTACGTATAGTGCACCATTACGCGTGAATCTGACATGAGTTCCACCGTCATCTTGAACTCGCACCTTTAGAAACTGATTTTCAGAGGTAAATGCAAAATCTAGGGATCTGCCCGTGTTTTGAATGGAACCTTGAGTCAAAACCATAGCTGATTTTGCTAATTTTGCCCCTACCCCTTGGCGAATTCCATGTGGAGATAACCGGCCAATTTCGCTTTCCCTCGAAGGCTGATTATTGATCTCTTGAAAAATCATATCTGCAAAGGATACGTCTCTTTTTTTAAAGCCATTTGTCCCTGAATTTGCGATATTATTGCTTATAATATCAAATTGTTTTTGCAATTGACTCATTGTATTGGTTGCCGTTGTCATCGACCTATTCATGACTCAGTCTCCTTTTAAAAGGCTTACCCATTCACTCTTCCAATCTCATTCACTGCTTTTTCCATGCTTCTATCATAAGCCTGTACAATTTTCTGATTTGCTTCAAATGCTCTATAAGCCGAAAGCATTTCAGCCATTGCCCGAGTTGGGTCGACGGTAGACGCTTCTATAAAGCCTTGTGAAATTGAGAAGGCCGTATTTCCTTCAGCATTGGGAAGCAGGGCATTATTTTCAGTACGAAAAAGGCCATTGCCTTCTTTAATCAGAGCTTCAGGATTTTCAGCCGCCGCAATGCCAAGACGGGCAACCTCGACTCCATCTTCTTCAATCATTCCATTGCTCGCAACTTTAAATCGATCGCTATTCAATCGGATCTGATTGCCATTTACATCAAGGACTGGAAAGCCTTCTGCTGTCGTAAGCAAGCCTTCCGCATCCAAAGTAAATCTTCCGTTCCTCGTATATTTAGTTTGACCATTTTCTTCCACTGTAAAAAAAACAGGTATGCCTTCTAAATCCGTAAGCGCCAAATCCGTCCCTATATCTGTTTGCCGAAGATCCCCTTGTATGAAGCGTGGTAAGGTCTCTTGCATGTATACACCCGTGTTGATCGGCCCAATTGTCCTAGGTGTAGGATTCCCTGCCTCTATCCGTTGCAGAAGCATCTCTGGAAATGCCCGGATTGCAGAAGTATCTTCTTTAAAACCAGGTGTATTGATATTCGCCATATTATTCGTCAACAATTCTGTCTTCCGTTGCTGTGCATACATGCCGGACGCTGCTGTATAAAACCCACGTAACATCGAATCACCTCAGTCCATTAATCTTGAAGAACTTACACAAAAGTACGACGCAAAATTTTGTCCATATTTTCAAGCATGATTCCTGTTCCAGTTGCGACAGCGTCCATTGGATGTTCAGCAATGAGAACTGGAACTTTCAACTCCTCTGCAAGAAGTTGGTCAATACCATGAAGAAGTGCCCCTCCACCGGTTAAAATTACACCGCGGTCAATAATATCTGCTGATAATTCAGGTGGCGTTTTTTCTAATACATTTTTAGCAGCCTGAACAATGACATCGACAGATTCACGAAGTGCCTCTTCAATTTCCTTGGAATTAACAGAGATGGTACGTGGAAGACCTGAAACCATGTCACGTCCGCGAATTTCCATTTCCTCATAACGACCATTAGGGAAAACCGTACCGATGTTTATTTTAATGCTCTCAGATGT
Organism: Lederbergia panacisoli; assembly: GCF_024626525.1. Classification (GTDB taxonomy): domain Bacteria; phylum Bacillota; class Bacilli; order Bacillales; family Bacillaceae_C; genus Lederbergia; species Lederbergia panacisoli. The sequence continues at coordinate 266,969 of NZ_JANJGU010000003.1, read as the reverse complement.
TCTTTCTCCAATTAAGAGCTTGTACTCTCTTTTTACGTAATTCAAAATTTCGTTGTCAAAATTATCTCCAGCCATTTTAATGGAAGCGGATGTTACAATATCGCCCATTGATAAAACAGCTACATCTGTTGTACCTCCGCCGATATCAACAACCATATTTCCACTCGGTTGGAAAATATCCATTCCGGCACCAATGGCAGCTACTTTTGGTTCTTCTTCTAAGTAAATTTTCTTTCCGCCGCTTTTTTCAGCTGCTTCTCTAATTGCTTTTTGTTCGACACTTGTGATGTTAGTTGGGCAGCAGATCAAAATGCGGGGCTTCGATAAAAAGCCTTTTACATTCAGCTTGTTGATGAAATGTTTAAGCATTGCTTCCGTCACATCAAAGTCAGCAATGACCCCATCACGTAAAGGACGAATCGCTACAATGTTTCCTGGTGTCCTTCCGACCATTCTTCTCGCTTCCTCACCAACCGCGAGTACCTTATTTGTATTGCGGTCAATGGCTACAACCGATGGTTCGTTTAAAACGATCCCTTGCCCTTTCACGTGAATCAAAACATTTGCAGTCCCCAAGTCAATCCCAATATCTTTCGCAAACATACAATATCCCTACTTTCGACATTTTTATCTATCATTTTATGTATTTGATTTTCTCATTGGATGATAGCTATTTTGTTTAAAAAAAGCAAAAAAAGATCAGAAATAAAGCATTTTCTTTTTATTTCCCTAATTGTTTATTTTACCATATTCAAATTGTAAATAGGTAAGAAATAATGGTTTTTTCGACATAAAAATCGACAAAATAAAAAGGAAGCAATTCGCTCCCTCTACTTCATTAAGACTATTTTCTAAGAGATTTTATAAAAGCTTATACATAATATGGAAGCTCTTTTCCCATTTTATTTAGGATTTCCATCAAATATCAACAACCTTTTGGAAAAATTGCCTTTATAAACCACTCTTCATCTCTTCTTTTTTATACTTTTGCTTTGTCGCTTCTCCACCTCGTAAATGTCTAATAGATTTATGATAATCCAAAATTAATTTTACTTCATTTGCTAAATCTGGATTGATTTCCGGTAAACGCTCCGTTAAATCTTTATGGACAGTACTTTTGGATACTCCAAACTCCTTCGCAATTACGCGAACCGTTTTTCTTGTCTCCACGATATACCTTCCAATCTTGATTGTTCTCTCTTTGATGTAATCGTGCACACCGCTCGCCCTCCTCGAATTGGATGTGAGGAGTGTGAAATGAGACTCGTCAGTTTTTATATATATACTTCATCTGCTCAAGCTGGCTAGTGAATGTTTACAGCCTTCCAAAGCTTGCGACTTATTAGTGAAATCTCTATTTGAAATCCATCTCTCTTTTCTGAATATAAACATATCTATAACTGAATGTGGGTTCTTTACAACGATTCCTCACCTCAAACACTCTCTTTTTTGTACAGTTTGTATTATATACTTATTGTGATGAGGGCAAATATATGCGTAAAATAACAAGTTCATAAGGGAAGCAGAGGTTTCGATTTTTAACGCAATTATTTCCCGAGAAATGTCGTTATTTTTCCCATCAAAAAAAGACGGACCGTATAGGCAGCCCGCCTTAATAAATTTGCTTATTCCAGTTCCGATTCAGTATCAGACCCAGTATCTTCAGACTCTGAATCTTCAGTGTTCTTCGCATTATCTGATCCCTCTCCGGATTCAACTTGTCCAGAGATTTTGGAATCATCCACTTCTGCTTCTGATAATACAGTGAGTGATTGTCCAAAGTAAGTTTGTGGGTTCAGTGCCTGGTTGTCTTTTCTGATTTCAAAATGAACATGGTTTTCTGCAGCCATATTTAATTGGCTTGTACCTGAAGTGGCAAGTAGGTCACCTTGTTGAACTGAATCGCCTGCTTTAACTTTAATGTCTTTGACAGACTGATAAATCGTAACGACTCCTTTTTCATGTTCCACTTCAATGACGTTTCCGAGCAATGCATCTTGACGAACTGAAGCAACTTTTCCGCTTAGAGCAGCTACTACTTCAAACTCTTTTCCATCTTTGTTGGCAATATCAAGTCCCATATTTGGACGATATTTATTACCATCTACAATGAGTGCTTCTTCCTGTTTTTCTGCTGATGCATTTGCATCGAAAAATTGCGTTTTAATGACGACTTCATCATCATTTTTTACTGGCATAACGACATTTTCAAAAGACTGGTTTACTTCGATAACCGGCTCCTCATTATTTTTGCCAGTTATGTCTTTGCCATTTTCTGCGACCTCTGGATCTTTTACAGGGTTATTGCTTGCCTGATACCAAACAATCGTAGAAATGAGCAAGGCTGCAGCTACAAGGTACACTGCTGGAAATACCCACCGCTTTTTGAAAAAAGTTTTCCATTGAGAAGATCGATTCTTTTCTTCCTCTCTCATTTTCATCACCTCTGTCACCATTCTGAACAGAAAGCGAGAATAATATACTTCGAAAATTAATTTTATCCACTTATTTTTTCGACAAATGCAAAATAATATACACTTTTATTGAAAAATATATAAAAAAATTGCTGAATCCCCGTAAAATAAGGATTCAGCAATGATTGTTACTTTGATGCCAACTTTCGATCATCTATTTGATCTGCATTGGAAATCGCGATACCTTGATAATAGTGTGTGACAATTTCATCGTATTTTTTTCCCTCTTTTGCCATACCATTTGCACCGTATTGACTCATGCCTACCCCATGACCAAAGCCTTTTGTTGATATGATAATCGAGTCTCCTTTTCGTATCCACGTGAAATCCGTTGATCTAAGACCAAGTTTTTCTCGCACTTCTCTACCGGTAAAATCCTTGCCGTTAATATTGACGGTGGCGACTTTTTTTCCGGACGTTCTCCCTGTTATCGTTCCAATATCTTTTTCACTTCCTATTTTAACACCTAACTTATTTTCAAAATCGGAAATAGATAAGACTTTCTGACTATTAAACTTAGGAGATTTACTATCCCAAGGACTCTCTACACTTTTTAAATATGGGATTTGATTTGTCCAATAATCTTCAGCATTTTCTGTGTATCCATTGCTTGTCGAGAAGAAAGAGGCCGTAATTGGTTTTTCATTATATGTTAAAATTTGTCCTGCAGTAGCCTTTACTGCTTCTGCAACTTTTTTATATTTCCAATCATAATCTTTTCCCCACTGTTTTTTTAACTCTGATTTATTTTTATAGACTTGATGATCGACCGTATCTTTAATATTGGCTCCTTCTGGAATGCTGTTTTTATCTGGTGGATTCATTAAATGACTTACAATGTACGTCCTCGCTGCTAGAGCTTGAGCCTTTAAAGCCTCCATTTCAAAATCCGCCGGCATTTCCGAAGCGACTACACCGATGACATACTCCTCAAGCGGAAGCTTTTCTATTTTTTTCGTATTAGATCGGAATACAGCTACCTCTGTTGATGACTCATTCATATTTTGCTTCGGCTGAACCTCCTCCCGCTCAGCCAGTGCCCCTTCCGTCTTATCATTTGTAAAAGGCAGAACGAGGATAGCTGGAATAGTGAACGATAATGCTAGTAAAATGGCTGCCAAGACGAATGCTGGTTTTAATTGTTTCATGCCTAATCCCCCAATACAAAATTAAGGCGATGACCCCATCACCTGATTCTAAATATATGGGAATGGACAAGCATTTATGACTCGGTTTGGTGTGATATTGTTGTAGTTTGCATTATAGGGTATTGATTGAGAATGGGTTAGGAAGTTACTGGGGTTTTTGGAGGTTTAAATAGAAATTGTACAATTTAAATGGCTATTGGACAAACTTTCGGTGGGATAAGAGATTTTGTCCATTATAGCTGTCTTATTGGACAAATTAGCTTTCAGGGCGAGATAGTTGTCCATTATCGCTGTCTAAATGGTAATCTTCTCTCGGTATGAAATCATCACTGAGTTACGTCTGATTTTATAACTGATTTGGGATAAAATTTGGAAAAAGTTGAATTTTAGTCAGTATCTAGGACTGTTTCGATTCGTAATTTTGAAAAAGAAGAATTTCAGATCGAATCCAACGACAATTCGGCTCGTAATCACGAAAAGCTAGAATTTCAGATCGAAACCAATGCCAACTCGAAAACCGATACCCGCAAAATAGGATTTCACCATTACTTCATTACCATTACTTACTCACAATGAAACATAAGTAAAAATTAGTCTTTAGTCCGAACCCCCGATTTACTAAAGTTAAATTTCTAAAACTTATTCTTTATTTCCACAATAAAAAATCCGCCACTAAACAGGCGGATTTTTTATAAATAACATTATGAATTAGTTTCTACAGTTTCTGTTTCCACGGTTAGATCTTTCACGCGTTCGATGTCTGCTCCAAGAGACTGGAGTTTGAGGTGGAAGTCTAAATATCCGCGGTCAAGGTGTTTTAGTTCTGTAACGCGAGTGTATCCGTCTGCTTTTAGGCCAGCAATAATCAATGCTGCCGCTGCGCGTAAATCGGTTGCGGCTACTTCAGCACCTTGAAGTTGACTCGGTCCGTTAATAATGACAGAGCGGCCTTCAATTTTTATATCAGTGTTCATTCTGCGAAATTCCTCTACATGCATATAGCGATTTTCAAAAACAGTTTCAGTGATGAGGCTCGTTCCTTCTGCACAAACGAGGAGTGCCATCATTTGTGATTGCATATCCGTCGGAAAGCCTGGATGGACCATCGTTTTAATGTCAACAGCCTTTAACTTATCTGGCCCGATGACACGAACTCCATTTGCTTCTTCAATGACAGTTACATTCATTTCTTCCAGCTTCGCAATAACAGACGACAAATGTTCAGGGATTGCCCCCTGGACAAGTACGTTGCCGCCGGTAATGGCAGCTGCAACCATAAATGTGCCTGCTTCAATTCGGTCTGGAATGATTGTATGGTCAGCGCCATACAATTTCTCTACTCCCTCAATACGAATTGTACCTGTTCCGGCTCCTCTAACAATCGCACCCATACTATTTAAATAATTGGCGAGGCATACGATTTCTGGTTCCTTTGCACAGTTTTCAATTACTGTTGAACCTTCTGCTAAAACTGCTGCCATCATAATGTTTTGGGTTGCACCGACACTTGGGAAGTCTAAATAAATTTTTGCTCCCTTAAGTTTATCGGCCGTTGCTTCAATGAAGCCATTCTCTACTTTTACTTTCGCTCCCATTGCTTCGAAGCCTTTTAAATGATAATCAATGGGACGAGATCCAATTGCACAGCCTCCTGGTAATGCAACACGCGCTCTGCCCTGTCTAGCTAGCAAAGAGCCCATTACGAGTACAGAAGCCCTCATTTTACGCACATACTCAAAAGGTGCTTCTATATTAAGATCCCCTGATGCATCTACAATAATGGTTTTATCCACAAAATCAACACTGGCGTTTAAATGGCGCAGCACTTCCCCTATTGTATATACATCGGAGAGAATCGGTACATTTCGTATGATGCTCTTTCCTTCACTCGCTAATAATGATGCAGCGATCACAGGCAATACGGCATTTTTTGCTCCTTCAACTTTAACAGTGCCGCTCAGCCTTTTTCCGCCGCGGACGATGATTTTTTCCAAGAGTATTCCCCTCCGCGTCCATATATTCTTTATATTAATATTCAATCGTTAAGATGGGTGTGCCGACCACAACGGTGGTTCCCGGACCCATTTCATTTTTCCTAAGTCCAATTTGCATATTCATTTGTTTGTTTGTAAAAGATAAGGTTTGGGCAAAAAGAGAGGAAAATGCTGACATGGAGTAAAATTCCTGTTCTTTAACGGATTCAACTTCTGATGCATGCAGTGATTGTAATAATCCATCCAAAGAATGATCAACAAATTCATTCAGTTCCTCACTGAATTCGCCTTTTATACAAGAGAATAAAATAGGATTTCCATTGAAAAGGTTCAAAACTGTTTTTTCTGCTATATCGTTTATGAAATTAACATGTTTTGAGTCCCAATTTTCACCCTTAGCTTCGTACACTATGTACGAGGACAAATGTCTATTATTGTCGGTTGATAAAATCTGTATCGTTTCGCTAAATATTCCATGGTCCCTCTTGCCAATAATGGAGTCCGTTCCAGCTTTCCACTCCATATCAGGGAACTGTTTTTCTAGCTCATGTTTTTTTGACAACCTTTCTTCCTCAGTGGGAAGATAGACGGATTCTCTTGCATATAAAGACCATTCAATGATATTGCCTTGATGTTTATCTATCGTTTGTGCCAAGTTTTGTATATCAGTGGATACCGGTGCTGCTATGGTGTTATTCCCAATTAAGGTAAATATGAAACCAAACGCTATTGTAATTTGAGATAAAATGGAAAAAATTTTACTATTCATTGATCCTTCCCCCTTAGTAACATTGTTTCCACTACGGAGAAAGTAATACTTGAAGAATAACGTCAACAACAGACGTTTATAGACTTTTTTCTGTCGACAAATTTCGCCTTACCTCTTCAAATAATATACAAAAGTCGACACAATGAAAACAGGTAAAAGGTCCCATTCTATATTAAAAATTCGTTACATATGTCTTAGTTTTTTTCAAAAAAATTAAATTTGGAGTTTCTACTTGAAGTAATTATTAGAATTTGGGGAAATTCCTTTGTCTAAAAGTGCCTTATATTAAGTAGTTAAAATAGAAGTTGGAGTTGTCTAGACCAATTTAAATAGTCTAAAAAAAAGTTACTTGCTACTGAACCAATTACAATGGTCAACAATATATAAAGCAATCGTGCTTGGAATACCCTATTTGCTCTAAGGAGCTTTTCAAAGTTTAATGCCTGTAATGCGAAAAACGCGATGCCTATAAAAAATACATGTGAGATTATATTGATCAAAGCCTGCTGACCTAGATCTTCTAGCATCTTTAATCACCTCTGTCCCATGACTGAATCATACATATGAACACCTTCTGATTTTTTAACCAGAAGGTGTTCGATTTTAATTGTCTAGCTTTTTTCTTTGTCCAGCTGCAGCGCCTAGCGACTAGCAAACTTCTTGCCCTTCTTCCTACGATAAGTCAACATCGACTCGCCTTACGGCTCGCCGTGTTTCCTTTATCTCAGTCGAAGTACCTGAAGTTTGTACGTCGCTTAACAGGCGCTTTCGCTTTTCTTTGTCCAGCTACTGCGCCTAGCGACTAGTGGATTTCTACTTCCCTTCCTACGATAAGGAAGCCAGTTTCGTCCTTTCGGACTCATCGTGTTTCCTTTATCTCGTCGTGGAATACGAAATCCATACGTCGCTTAACAGGCGCTTTCGCTTTTCTATTAATGATGTTTATAAACATCTATACGGTTCATGGCCCTTTTTAGTGCCAGTTCGGCTCGTCTAAAATCGATGTCATCTTGACTTCCTTGCAGGCGGTTCTCGGCGCGTTTTTTTGCTTCTTCCGCGCGGGCAATATCGATGCCTTCTGACCTTTCAGCGGTTTGAGCAAGAATCGTTACTTTTTCTGGGCGGACTTCTAGAAATCCACCGCTGACTGCAACATATTCCGTTTCTGTGCCGTTATTTAAGCGAACCGCACCAATTTGAAGTGGCGCCACCATTGGGATATGGCCCGGAAGGACACCTAGTTCCCCCGATTCTGCTTTCGTGCTCACCATTTCTACTTCGGAGTCAAAGACTGGACCGTCGGGAGTGACAATACTTACATGCAATGTCTTCATTTCATACCCTCCTGGTCTCTGTTTATACTTCTACGCCCATATCTTGAGCTTTTTTCACTGCATCTTCAATTGGACCAACAAGACGGAACGCATCCTCTGGAAGATGGTCGTATTTTCCTTCAAGAATTTCTTTGAATCCTTTAACCGTTTCAGCTACAGGAACATAAGAACCCTGTTGGCCTGTAAATTGTTCTGCAACGTGGAAGTTTTGCGATAAGAAGAACTGAACGCGACGGGCACGTGCAACAACTAGTTTATCTTCATCGGAAAGTTCATCCATACCAAGGATCGCAATAATATCTTGCAACTCACGGTAACGTTGCAATGTTTGCTGTACAGATCGTGCAATTTCATAATGCTCTTCTCCAACGATTTCTGGAGAAAGTGCTCTCGAAGTAGAGGCTAATGGGTCAACCGCAGGGTAAATACCCATTTCTGAAAGCTTACGCTCAAGGTTTGTTGTTGCATCCAAGTGAGCAAATGTTGTAGCTGGAGCAGGGTCCGTATAGTCATCCGCAGGAACGTAAATCGCTTGGATCGATGTTACGGAACCAACGTTTGTAGATGTAATACGTTCTTGAAGCATACCCATTTCAGTAGCAAGTGTCGGCTGGTAACCAACCGCTGAAGGCATACGTCCTAGAAGGGCTGATACCTCAGAACCTGCTTGTGTAAAGCGGAAAATGTTATCGATAAAGAAAAGAACGTCTTGACCTTGTTCATCACGGAAATATTCAGCCATTGTAAGACCAGTCAGAGCAACACGCATACGTGCACCTGGCGGCTCGTTCATTTGTCCGAATACCATCGCTGTTTTACTAATAACGCCTGAATCTTTCATCTCGTAGTAAAGGTCGTTACCTTCACGTGTACGCTCACCAACACCAGCGAATACGGAAATACCACCGTGCTCTTGAGCGATGTTGTTGATCAATTCTTGAATTAGAACGGTTTTACCTACACCCGCACCACCGAAGAGGCCGATTTTACCACCTTTAATATATGGTGCAAGCAAGTCAACAACTTTAATACCAGTTTCTAATATTTCTACTTCTGTGGAAAGCTGTTCAAAGTTTGGTGCTTGACGGTGAATAGAATCACGGCGAACATCATCTGCTAATTTTTCATCAAGGTCGATATTTTCACCTAAAACGTTAAATACACGTCCTAGTGTAACATCACCGACAGGAACGGAAATTGGTGCACCTGTATCAAGAACGTCCATTCCGCGTTGGACTCCATCTGTAGAAGCCATCGCAATCGTACGGACAGTGTCATCACCAAGGTGAAGAGCAACTTCCAATGTCAAGTCGATGTTAACTTCTGAAGCTGTTTGCGCTACATACGTAACTTTAAGCGAGTTATAAATTTCAGGGAGCTGGCCGTTGGCGAATTTCACATCAACTACCGGTCCCATTACTTGTAGAACCTGTCCTTTGTTCATCATTTCCCCTCCTAGCTGGGTTATGGTCATACTTTTATTAAAATAATTATTCTAAAGCTGCAACTCCACCTACAATTTCCGTGATTTCTTGAGTAATCATCGCTTGTCGTGCACGGTTGAATGAGAGTGTTAAGCTGTCAATAAGTTCTCCTGCATTATCTGTCGCACTCTTCATCGCTGTCATCCCTGCCGCATGCTCAGCTGCTTTGGCGTCAAGGAGCGCTCCATAAATTAAACTTTCCGCATATTGAGGAAGCAAGACTTCGAGAATTGCTTCAGCAGAAGGTTCATATTCATAGGACATGAGTTTTGTTGTTGGTGCGATATCAGTAAGTGGCAAGACTTTTTTCTCGGTCACTTCCTGAGTAATGGCACTGACGTAGTGGTTGTAGTACATGTACAGTTCATCATACGTTTCGTCTGAGAACATTCCAACCGCTTTGCTCGTGATTTCCATTATATCTATAAAAGATGGCTGATCTGGAAGTCCGTTGATTTCAAGTACAACATTCATATTTCTTTTTAGGAAAAAGTCGCGTCCCATACGTCCTATTGCAATAATGGCGTACTCATCATCCGATTGATGACGTTCGCGAATTTTGTTATAAACGGCACGCAATACACTGCTGTTATATGCACCTTTTAGTCCACGGTCTGCTGTAATAACAATATACCCAGTTCGTTTTACCGGACGGGTGGCTAGCATTGGATGATTTACATCCTTGCTGCCCACAGCTATGCTTGCAGCAACTTCCTGAATTTTTTCCATGTAGGGAACAAATGCTTTTGCATTCATTTCTGCACGGCTCAGTTTTGCTGCAGATACCATTTGCATCGCTTTTGTGATTTGTCTTGTTTTCTTCGTCGAGTTGATGCGAGATTGGATCTCCCTTAAGGATGCCACTGATTCTCACCACCCTTTTTTCAAAGTAGAGCAGAAGCGGTAGGACCGCTCTGCTGTTTATTGTATTTTTCCATGTCTAGCTTCAGCGCCTATCGACTAGTGGATTTCTACTTCCCTTCCTACGATAAGTCAACATCGACTCGTTCCTCGTCGTGTTTCCTTTATCTCGTCAGGGATTCCGAAATCCATACGTCGATGAGCAGGCGCTTCCGCTTTCCTTGTCTAGCTTCGGCGCCTATCGACTAGTGGATTTCTACTTCCCTTCCTACGATAAGTCAACATCGATTCGTCCTGCTGGACTCATCGTGTTTCCTTTATCTCGTCAGGGATTCCGAAATCCATACGTCGATGAGCAGGCGCTTCCGCTTTTCTTAATTACTCGCTCTTAGCGAAAGTTCTTTTAAATGTATTTAATGCATCGGCCATCTCTTCGTCTGCTGGAAGAGCACCTGTTGTACGAATTTTTTCAAGTAATTCTGCACGGTTATGGTCGAGCCAAGAATAAAGCTCGTCTTCAAAACGAAGGATATCGTGAACCTCAATATCGTCAAGGAAGCCTTGTGTCAATGCATATAAAATCATGACTTGCTTCTCTGCTTTTATTGGTTTGTTCAAGTCCTGCTTCAACACTTCAACTGTACGCGCACCACGAGCAAGTTTCGCTTGTGTCGCTTTATCAAGATCGGAACCGAATTGAGCAAATGATTCAAGTTCACGGAATGATGCAAGGTCAAGACGCAATGTACCGGCAACTTTTCTCATTGCTTTAATTTGTGCTGATCCACCAACACGGGATACAGATAATCCGGCGTTAATCGCTGGACGTACACCTGAGAAGAACAAATCAGATTGCAAGAAGATTTGTCCGTCCGTGATGGAAATAACGTTCGTTGGAATGTAAGCGGAGATATCTCCTGCTTGAGTTTCAACGAATGGAAGTGCTGTTAGGGAACCGCCGCCTTTTGCGTCACTGAGTTTCGCAGCACGCTCCAGTAAACGGGAGTGCAAGTAGAAAACATCCCCTGGATAAGCTTCACGGCCTGGAGGACGACGAAGCAACAAGGATAGCTCACGGTATGCAGCAGCTTGTTTTGTTAAATCATCATAAACGACAAGTACGTGTTTACCGTTGTACATGAATTCTTCACCCATTGTAACTCCTGTATATGGTGCAAGGAATAATAATGGTGCAGGTTGTGATGCAGATGCACTTACTACGATTGTGTAGTCAAGAGCACCGTATCTGCGTAGTGTTTCAACTGCTGCACGGACAGTGGATTCTTTTTGACCAATTGCGACGTATACACAAATCATGTTTTGGTCTGCTTGGTTCAAAATTGTATCAATAGCGACTGTCGTTTTACCTGTTTGACGGTCACCGATGATTAATTCACGCTGACCACGGCCAATCGGTACAAGTGCATCAATCGCTTTAATTCCTGTTTGTAAAGGCTCATGAACTGATTTACGATCCATGACACCAGGTGCTTGACTTTCGATTGGACGTGTTTTTGATGTATTAATAGGACCAAGACCATCAATTGGCTGTCCAAGTGAATTCACGACGCGGCCAATTAATTCTTCACCAACAGGAACTTCCATAATACGTCCTGTACGGCGTACCTGGTCTCCTTCACGAATTTCAGTATATGGTCCAAGGATAATGATACCAACGTTGCTTTCTTCAAGGTTTTGTGCCATACCCATGACACCGTTGGAGAATTCAACAAGTTCTCCTGACATGACATTGTCCAGTCCATACGCGCGGGCAATTCCGTCCCCAACTTGGATAACTGTACCAACATCACTTACTTCCATATCAGACTGATAGTTTTCAATTTGCTTTTTTATCAGCGCACTGATTTCTTCAGCTTTGATGCTCATGAAATTCACCCCTCATATCAAGTCTTTCCGTTTTAACATCTACGGATAGTAACTTTTTGTTAACTGATCAATGTACGCTCAAGACGGTCAAGTTTTCCACGAAGGCTTCCGTCGTAAATGCGGTTTTCAATTCGGATTTTTAAACCACCAAGAAGATTTGAATCTACAATATTCTCGATGTTCAAGGAACGTCTACCAACTTTTGGAGCAAATGAAGCGGAAATGCTTTCAGCTTCTGCTGCAGTTAGTGGACGTGTTGAGTATACAGTCGCTTCTGCCACTCCGTTTTCTTTATTGGCTAGATCGATAAAGCCTTTAGCTACATCCACGATGTCACTTTGACGGTGACGGTCGATAAGCAGCTGTAAAGTATGCGCGACGAATGGAGAAACATTCGAAAAAACACCTTGTAAAATATTCTTTTTCTCATGAAGAGATAAGTTTGGAGAGGTGAGCAATGTGATAAAGCCTGGGTTTTCACTAACGGATTTCCTCACAACACGCAGTTCCTCTTCTATTTTTTGAACTTGATTATGTTCTTTAGCCAATTGGAAAAGAGCTAAAGCATAGCGTTCTGCGACAATGTTTTGGCTCATCGCTATTCTCCTGCCCTTTGAATATAATCATTGATCAATTTTTGTTGATCTTCCGCGTTCAGTTCTTTCTCAATAACTTTAGACGCAATTAACACAGATAAAGTTGCAACTTGTTCACGTAAAGCCGTAACTGCTTGCTCTTTTTGTGTTTCGATTTCAAGACGTGCAGATTCTTTCAAGCGCTCTGCTTCCTCGCGGGCAGTCTTGATGATGTCTTCACGTTGAATCTCCCCATGTTTCTTAGAGTTTTCAATCATGGCTTGTGCTTCTAAGCGGGCTTCTTTTAATAATTCTTTTTGTTCTTCGAGCAATTTATTTGATTCGCTGCGGCTCTTTTCTGCTGCTTCGATTTCATTTGCTATATGCTCTTCACGTTGAATCATGATTCCCATTAACGGGCCCCATGCTAATTTTTTCAAAATAAACATCAACACCGCGAAAGCTGCAACGGTAAATAGGATATCCCCACCGTTAAATGTTCCGGTAGCAGCTCCAAGTGTGAGACTATTGGTAAGCACGTTCGCTTCACTCCCTTCAAAAATGAAGGCGCAACTGGAATCATCGCGCCGAATAGATGTTTGAAGATACTGATTCTAGCTTTGACAGCATTTTACATTTCTAGACTAAATAAATGGCGAAGATTCCCAACTAGAGAGCTTCGCCATTTTAACTTTTTATAAAAGAGTAAAACGAATTAAACTCTTCCTTGAAGCATGAACGCAATAACCGCACCCATGATAGGAATCGCCTCAACGATACCTACACCGATGAACATTGTTGTTTGAAGCATACCACGAGCTTCAGGTTGACGTGCCATACCTTCAACTGTTTTTGAAACGATCATACCGTTACCTAGACCTGCTCCTAGAGCTGATAAACCAATTGCGATTGCTGCTGCTAATGCATACATTAAGAAATTCCTCCTTGTTTTATATAAAATATATATGGGTCTGTCCTATTATGAACAGGTTTATATTAATGGTCTGAACTCACTTTGTGTGAGATATAGACCATTGTTAACATTGTGAAAATAAAAGCTTGTAGTGCTCCTACGAAAATACTAAATCCTTGCCATACCATAAGTGGAACAAATCCACCAATCCATCCTATAGCTCCTGTTGCTGCCATTGATGCAAGCAAGCTTATTAAAACTTCACCTGCGTAGATATTCCCGTATAAACGAAGACCTAAGCTGATGGTGTTGGCAAATTCCTCAATAATTTTAAAAGGGAACATGAATCCTACCGGTCTAAAATAATCACGACCATACTCTTTTGCACCCTTCATTTTTACACCGTAATAATGGGATAAAGCAATAACCATTGCCGAAAGCGTTAATGTAACGACTGGATCGGCAGTCGGTGATTTCCACCAAAGATCATCTCCAACTAGAAAGAAGAACGGCAAACCTAGCATATTGGAAACAAAAATGAACATTAATAATGTGATACCAAGAAGATGGAAGTTCCCACCATTTTTCCAGTCCATATTGCTTTTGATAATCCCTTTTACAAAGTCCATGATCCATTCCATAAAGTTCTGCATGCCAGTTGGTTTTACTTTTAGGTTTCTAGTAGAAAGGACCGCTATAATAATGACGATGATGCATGCAACTGTAATCATTAACATATTGGACTTATTAAACCAAAGCCCTGCTATTTTTACTAATGGTGCTTCGTGACCCAAACGTGTTCACCTCACTTATTTCTAGGTTTCATTGTTTTTTGATAAAAAAAATCTATTATAACGACTGCGTATACAGTCATTACACCTATAATCACGCTTACAAGGTGAAAATATTGAGGAAACTTCCCTGCGATATAAACGGCTAAAATAACGATAGCCATTCTAGCAAGTGTTCCGATACCATAAACCCTTTTCCCGGATGTGACTGCTTCACCAAGCCGATTCGTTTTCCTTGCTAAGTACCAATGATTGAAAAGACTTACTGATGTGCCAAGAATTAACCCCAAGAAAACTGATTTATATTCAGTGAATCCCCATCCCAATACATAAATCGACAAAAGATATAATATGTATTTGCAATGTCTGTAGAATAATTGTTGGAGTTCCGGCATTCTTTTTAATCCCCCTTGAAAAGAAATGTCGAACTTGGAGGATCCGCCAAAATTCGAGGTTTAGCATCGTGGAAGTTCGATGATCTAAACTAATACTAACTTAATCCATAAGCATGTGTGCACGCATGCCTGGAATCGTTATAATTAGAGGGAATAACCATAGTAGTCATACCCTTTGTAAGCATACAATAGCACTAAACATTAGTCAACGAGTTTTCAATTAATTTCGTATAAAGCATGTCAAGAATGTTCACAAAATCATCATTTTAAAAATTTTTTCCAATTGCGACTATTTTTGACAACCTTTTTCCGAAATGAACCTATTTGAAAGAGACGGAATGACTATGATCCCGTCTCTTATTTTTGGGTTTAACTTGTAAAAGACATCGAATTGTTTACTTATTTTGTTCCAAATAAACGGTCGCCCGCATCACCAAGACCAGGAACGATATAACCTTTTTCGTTAAGTTTCTCGTCCAAGCCTGCGATGTAAATATCAACATCCGGATGAGCTTTTTGCATCGCTTCTACTCCTTCTGGAGCTGCGATGAGACACATGAATTTGATACTTTTAGCGCCGCGTTTTTTTAGCGAATCAATCGCCGCTACGGCGGAACCGCCTGTTGCAAGCATCGGATCGACTAAGATAAAATCACGTTCCTCAACGTCGCTAGGAAGTTTTACGTAATATTCAACTGGCTTTAGTGTTTCAGGGTCACGATATAATCCGATATGCCCTACCTTTGCAGCAGGAAGCAAGTTCAGAATTCCATCGACCATTCCTATTCCAGCACGAAGGATCGGAACGATTCCTAGTTTTTTCCCAGCCAACACTTTAGATTTTGCGAAAGCAACTGGAGTTTCTACTTCTACTTCCTGAAGTGCCATATCTCTAGTGATTTCAAACATCATTAATGTAGCAACTTCATCTACAAGCTCACGGAATTCTTTTGTACCTGTGTTTTTGTCACGTATATATGTAATTTTGTGTTGAATAAGAGGATGGTCGAATACATATACTTTGGCCATGATTTCGCTCCTTTTTCTAATTCCGTTTCGTTTAACGGCGGATTTTTTACGCAAATGAACTTTTTCTACATTATTTTACAGAATTAAAAGATGTTCAGCAAGGATTAAAAGGATGATAATTGAGAGAAAGAGAAAGTTGAAACATTTTGAACACATATTTTATTTCGAGAAGACTATTAGTTCTTAATAGGATTGCCGTGAAAATAGATTCAAGTTCTTTAAGGATGGAATTCGCATCGTACTTCGAAAGATTTGAATCACTTTTATAAGCAGCAAAATAAAAAATCGCCTCCATCATGGAAGGCGATCATTTTTTTATTCATATAGTGGGAATTTTGCAGTTAACGCTTCGACTCGTGCACGTGCTTCGTCAAGTTTGACTTCGTCGTCATGATTTTTCAATACGAATCCGATGAGGGATGCAATTTCATCCATTTCTTCTAAGCCAAACCCTCTGGACGTTACAGCCGGTGTACCGATGCGGATTCCGCTTGTTGTAAATGGACCTTCTGGATCGTATGGGATCGTGTTTTTATTAACTGTGATGCCAACGTCATCCAATACCTTTTCAGCGACTTTTCCTGTAAGTCCAATTGAACGAAGGTCGAGCAGCAATAAATGATTGTCTGTTCCGTCTGAAACAAGCTCAAGCCCTTCTTTTTTCAATGACTCACCAAGACGTTTCGCATTATCGATAACGGTTTGAATATATGTTTTAAAGTCTTCGCTCAATGCTTCACCAAATGCGACTGCTTTTGCAGCAATCACGTGCATTAATGGTCCGCCTTGAAGACCAGGGAAAACGGATTTATCGATTTTCTTCGCAAACTCTTCTTTACAAAGCACCATTCCACCACGAGGACCGCGCAATGTTTTGTGAGTAGTTGTCGTAACGAAATCAGCATAAGGAATAGGATTCGGATGGAGACCGACAGCTACTAGGCCAGCGATATGGGCCATATCCACCATTAAATACGCTCCAACTTCATCGGCGATTTCACGGAACTTTTTAAAATCAATGACTCGAGGATAAGCACTTGCACCCGCTACAATGAGCTTCGGCTTATGTTCGAGCGCCTTTTGGCGAACATCCTCGTAATCGATGCGATGATCTTTTTCATCGACTCCATATTCTACGAAATTGTATTGAACTCCACTAAAATTAACAGGGCTGCCATGTGTCAAATGTCCACCGTGGGATAAATTCATCCCAAGAACAGTATCGCCTTGTTCAAGAATCGTAAAATAAACAGCCATATTTGCCTGGGCACCGGAATGAGGCTGTACGTTGGCATGCTCCGCACCAAATATTTCCTTCGCCCGGTCACGTGCAAGATCTTCAGCAACATCCACATACTCACAACCGCCGTAGTAACGACGTCCCGGATAACCTTCCGCATATTTATTCGTCAATACAGATCCTTGCGCTTCCATTACTGCTGAGCTCACAAAGTTTTCAGACGCGATCAACTCAATTTTTGTCCGCTGGCGTTTTAATTCATTTTGAATCGCTTTGTACACTTGCGGATCTTGTTGTGCAATTGTGCTCATTTCGCTCCCCCTTATCAAGTTAAAAATAATGCTCGTAAATAAATTCTTTTCCATTTTACCACGGAAAAGTGGTCATGCCAAACGAATTTTCATTTTTTACGGGCGGTTTCTGAACATTTTTATCATATTCAGCATTGAATGTTCAGCTTTTGCTGTTCATATATTGCTCTTGCTCCACCAATTAATTTTGGTCGGGTAGTCGCAAGCGTGACATGTGCATTCCCTAATTGTTTCTGTTTTACACGAATGGGTACTGCGACATGTTTTAGATGCATACCGATAAACGTATCGCCTATGTCTATTCCAGCATCTGCTTTAATGAATTCAACTACGACTGGTTCCTTAAACTGATTATAGGCGTATGTCGCCATTGAACCTCCTGCATTAGGAGCCGGAATGACGGAAACCTGTTCAAGATCTTTTTCAATGGCCGTTTGTTTTTCAATGACTAGCGCACGATTTAAATGTTCGCAACATTGGAATGCCAAGTTGAATCCCTGGTAGTCTGCATATTTTTTTAACTCTGAAAAAATGACTTCAGCTGCTTCCATCGTTCCCGACGTGCCGATATTTTCCCCAGCAACTTCTGAGGTAGAGCAACCGATGACTAATATTTTCCCGGCAGTTAGCTGCAATGAATTACTGCTCTCTTGAATGATGGCCTTCATTTCTTCACGCCATTGGTCCAAAGGTAACGTCAAAATCCTCATCCTCCTCTACTAATAAATATTGAATAAAATCCGGACGTGAATGACACGATCCGGATTAGTTTTTGTTTGGGTTTATAAATTAGGAACTTTGGAAGAACTCTGGGAGTAGTAACTTCCGAGGGAGAGTCTCCGTCCAGCTCCAGCGCCTATCGACTAGCAAACTTCTTGTCCTTTTCGCTTGCGTAGTCAACATCGCCTCGTCCCTCGTCGTGTTTCCTTTATCTCAGTCTAAGACCAAAGAAGGAACGTCGACTAAAAGCCGCCACGTCCTGTGGCGACGTCGACGGACCCACATCCTGTGGGCCTGTACGTCGATGGACAGGCGCCTCCGCTTTTGAATCTATTTTCCTTCGTATTCTGCTATTTTTCCAATACGTGTTTGGTGACGTCCGCTTTCAAACTCCGTTTTGAGCCACATCTCGGCAATTTCACGCGCCAATCCTGCCCCAATGACACGCTCTCCCATTGCTAAAACATTGCTGTCATTATGTAGGCGGGTCATTCTAGCGCTAAAAACATCATGAACGAGCGCACAGCGAATCCCTTTTACTTTATTCGCAGAAATGCTCATGCCGATACCGGTGCCGCAGATCAATATTCCGCGATCAAATTCACCTTTTGCCACTTTTTCTGCTACAGGTACCGCATAATCTGGATAATCTACTGAATCCGCACAGTCACAACCAAAATCCTCATACTCTATCCTTAACTCTTCAAGCAACTGTCTAATCTCTTCACGAATATGAATGCCACCGTGATCCGATGCCAATGCAACCTTCATAATAAAACCTCCTTGAGCCTGTCCCTTTTGAACCTGTCCCCGTATTATAAAGTAAAACGGGAGATTGTGTCTTTTAATTTGCTGGCCTGCTCACGTAATTGATCCGCTAGCTGGTCAATTTCTTCCATGTCTTCTGCTTGTTTTTTTGATTGTTTCGCCACTTCTTCTGCACCAGCAGATGTTTCTTCCGCAATTGCTGCTACTTCTTGAGCCTGTGCAGATGTGACACTAACACTTTCCATTTGACGGTCGACGAGGTCCGATATGTTTGTAACACTTTCTGCCGTTTCATGAATCGTCTTTGTCATCGCCGTAATCGCTGAATTTGTTTGTGTACCTTTTTTCACTTCTTCATTTACAGAAGCAACTTGTGCAGTAATTTGCTTCACAACACTTCCAACCTCTGTTTGGATGTTTTGAATAAGTTCCGATATTCCTTGGACTGCTTTTGCACTTTCGTCAGCTAGCTTTCTTACTTCCTCCGCGACAACAGCAAAACCTTTCCCATGTTCGCCCGCCCTCGCCGCTTCTATTGATGCATTTAACGCAAGCAAGTTCGTTTGGTTTGCTATATCACCAACTAGCTGAATGATTTGTTCTACTTTCGTTGCATTTTCTTCTAACCTATGTGCTGCTTCCAATGATTGATTATTCCCTATCGCCAATTTCTCAATTCCATTCACAAGTGACTCAACAACTTGTTGGCTTTTATACAACTCATCCAACATTGTTTTCGTAATATTCTCTGATTCTTGCGCCATCGACTGGACTTTGTGAGCAATTTGCGTAATATCATCTACAGATTCAGCTGTTGCTTGAATCGCAGCGGCCGAGCTTTCCGCACCAGCGGATATTTCCGATATAGTATGAGCTGCATTTTCAGCTTCCTCAGCGGCTTTCACTGATTTTTTAGAAATAGCAATTACATTTTCATTTGTTTTATTAAAATTTTCTTCAATTCGATATACCATTTCTCTGAAATTATGGAGCATTCCGTTAAATGCTTTTCCGAGTGAATTAATCTCGTCATCTTTACCATAAATTTTTACATCCGTACTTATATCCCCTTCTCCAACTTTAACCGCTGCCTGTTCCAGTCTTTGAAGTGGTTTAGTAATAAAAAACGCCCCAAAATAAGTTAATATTCCAGACCAAATAATTCCTAGCAATAATGTACAAAGCGTAAACACCATTTCACTCATATATTCATCTACGAAAGGATAAATAAAATAAAGAAAGAAGGCACTAGTTGAAAATGTAATCGCTGCGACTGAAGTAATAAAGACGACTAGTTTTTTCTGTAAACCAAATTTGTATTTGCGTTTTTTTGCCATGTTCGTTCACCTGTCCAGTTCTTTAATTGTGTAGATTTTTACGGGGTTATTCATTTTCAAAAATGCGGTTTATCAATTTCTTTAATTCCATAAAAGTTGATCGATACACATTTATATCCCCTCCGTAAGGATCCATCACATCCAAATCTCGCCCGGGACCATTTATGTATTCTTTCAATGTATATATTTTATCGGCAGAACCGGGATAATTGTTTAGCAACATATTTTTATGAGAGGTTGTCATTGTAAGAATTAAGTAAGCCCATTCCAAATCTTTTTCCGTAAGTTGTTTAGATTGATGACTAAGATGTATTCCGTTTTCTTTTAAAACATTTATCGTATTCATAGCCGCATGTTCACCAACAGATGCAAACATACCAACTGACTTAGCTTCACCTTTACCGGTCCATTCATTATTAAAAATTGCTTCCGCCATTGGGCTTCTACAAGTATTTCCCGTACAAACAAAAAGAACGTTCACGTTTACTACCACCTTTTCCGCACATTTAAGTATAAAGGACTACTGGAATATAGTGAAAATTATGGCATAGTTTTAGAAAAGCGCAAGTGGCTTGTTCCTATGCAGCAATAAAAAAAGACAGCCCTCTAAAAAGAAAAGCCGCCTTTCTTGCCTTTGTTCAGTAAGGAAATTGTACCAATAGCTTAAGACCAAATGCGATCAAAATTATACCTCCAAGAATCTCTCCATAGATTCCGAGTAAATTTTGCACTTTACGCCCTAATAATAATCCGCTCCACGTCAGGAAAACGGCAACGAATCCGAAGCACAAAGCGGCGATCGCTGCTCTCGCTCCAAACATCCCTAAACTAATTCCAGCAGAAAAACTATCCACGCTTAAAAGGAGCGAAAAAATAATGATTCCCCCGCCAACCGGCAATATAAAAGTCTGCTGGTCGTTCCTGAAACAAAATATGATCATTTGCAGTCCAAGTAAAACTAGAAGGATTCCTCCGATATTACCTGTTATTTTTCCAAAGGTATCTGATAATAAATGTCCTGCTAACACGCCAATCAATGGCATGACAACATGAAAGATACCTACAGAAATTCCGATAAAAAAGATTTGTTTTAATCTTAGCTCATATATTCCCATGCCGAGGGAGACAGAGAAGGCGTCCATCCCGACTGCAAATGCCATGATCAATAATGTGATGATTTCCGGAAGCACCGTCTATCTTCCCCTTCCACCATTGGACTTGCCTATAGGGAACATATGCGATTAAAAATAATATTAGACTATTTTTTTATGGCCTTGCCTTTTGACGAATCCAATTGTGGCCAGCCGCTTTGTCTAGCCGATTCATAATGGCTGCACCGACACCTGTTTCCGGAAATGTCTCCGAGAAAATGATGTCAAGTTGGGCCTCGTCAAATGCACGGAGAACGTGATATAGAGAGTGAGCAACTTCATTTAGGTTAGCCTTGCTGCCACAATCAAGGATCATATCAGCATCATAATCGGAAGCCGTTTCAGATGATGCCATTACGCCTACTTTTAAACCTTGATTTCTTTTTTCATTAATGACGGTCTGAAGCCATTCTGGTTCACCATCTGCTAAAAACAAAGGCGCTGCAGGTGCATAATGCTTATATTTCATTCCAGGTGACTTCGGCTTTTGCTCTTGGTTTTTTAAGCTAGAATCCACTTCAACTTGATATATGATCGATTCAATCTCTTCCTTCGAAACGCCGCCCGGTCTCAGAATTATCGGTGTCGTACCGGTGCAATCAATGACGGTCGATTCAACACCAACACCCGTAGGACCTCCGTCTAATATACCGGCAATTTTCCCCATCAAATCGTTCGCTACATGTTCAGCAGCTGTCGGACTTGGTTTCCCGGATCGATTTGCACTTGGTGCCGCTAATGGTAGACCTGAGGTCGAAATAAGTTCGAGGGCAATTGGGTGATCTGGCATGCGGAGTGCAACAGTATCAAGTCCCGCCGTCACTAAATCTGATACTGCTCCTTGTTTTTTTTGAAAAATGATCGTTAATGGACCTGGCCAAAAATGATCCATCAATTTTCTAGCTTTTTCCGGAATAGAGGCAACAATGTCTTGAAGCTGACTTGTGGATGATATGTGGACAATCAATGGGTTGTCTGCCGGCCTTCCTTTTGCCGCAAAGATTTTAGCGACAGCTTCATCCGATTTAGCGTTAGCCCCTAGCCCATATACTGTTTCTGTCGGAAAAGCGACTACTTCGTTTTTATGTAAAAAAGAAGCAGCTTCCTTAATCTGTGGATAACTTTTATTTTTATCCACATCTTTATCCACGGACCATCTTTCTGTTTTCATTTTTATTGCCTCATTCCTCTTTGTTGATATTATTTATTTTTCACGAGTTTCAGAGTGAAAAAGCGAACAAGTTATACACATAATGTGGATAATTCAGATTATCCAGTGGATAACTGTTGTGATTTATGTGTATAACCTGCATATAAAGTGTTAAAATAATTTATTAAATAATTCTACTATGAAAAATTTAACTTCAACTTTATTTTCTTCATCTTTTACAAATGTGGGTTGTTGTTCTAAGGATTGGTTCTTTTTATGTTCGGGATCATTATCCACAGGTTTATCCACATCAGTTGTATCCACATTATTCGTTCCAATCTCTTTATTAACATTTTCCACAATAGCGTCTTTATCGGTTTCGGAATCATTTTTTAAATTAGTTTCAGGCTTAATTCCTGGATCAACGTTTGAATAAGCATCTTCCTCGAAGCCGGGACTCACTGCCAAACTATTAGAAAAGTCTAGAAAGCAAAGCGGTGGAAACAGAACACACCACCAATTGGCCCCCTTTCCCTTACCTAGAGTGATTAAAATAGCTTCATAGGTGCCTGCAGGATAAAGATATTGGCCATACAATTTAGTTGGAAACTGAACATTTCCGAATTCTACTTTAACGGAATAATCAAGATTGCGTGCAGCCAACTCTTGTTTTGCGATCTCTTCTACTTGATCAAGTTGAGAGGTAATCGTGAATCTTGCGTCATCAATAGATGTTAAATCTTGCACCCATGTTGTAATTTCCATATTCACCGCATCACGAATCGCTCTTTTTACTTCCTGATCCTTTTCCCCATCACTATTAGCCAATATTCTAAGGCGAATTGCCTCCCCCGGAATGACAAGCGGATCCGACGCCTTTGCCATGTCCTGTTTTGGAATAATCAAGCTCGCCATCGTCGCAAAAACGAGAATCAATAAATACATCCAAGCTATATTTTTTTGATAGAATCTATGTTTACTATATTCATACATCATATCCATCTGCCCCCTCTAAAAGGCATTATGGACAAAACGATAGAATTCTAAACATGGAGATTTGTTTTGGTTTCTACTGGGGTTCAAGGTGCCCGGGAATTTGTAATACGCGGCGGGACTGTCCGATTGAAACGCTCATACTGCCCATAATCATGGGAATAACGTCAAAACTGTCCGATTGAAACGCTCATACTGCCCATGATCATGGGAATAACGTCAAAACTGTCCGATTGGAACGCTCATACTGCCCATGATCATGGGAATAACGTCAAAACTGTCCGATTGAAACGCTCATACTGCCCATAATCATGGGAATAACGTCAAAACTGTCCGATTGAAACGCTCATACTGTCCATGATCATGGGAATAACGTCAAAACTGTCCGATTGGAACGCTTATACTGCCTATGATCATGGGAATAACGTCAAAACTGTCCGATTGAAACGCTCATACTGTCCATGATCATGGGAATAACGTCAAAACTGTCCGATTGTGGTCATCATCGTGACCCTAATCTAAAAATAGTGCTGTTATTGGGCACATTGAAGCGCTCATCGTGCCCTTAAAGCTGGATATTGCTTGTTCTGGGTCACGATGCGGCATTCATTTTTTAAAGGGACTGGTTCTAGTAAGGACGATTCGGTCTTTTCTATTTATATCATGAATAATCTCAGTCTTGCCTTGCGGGAAGGCCTTTTTCATTAAGGCCGCAACTGCCTCTCCTTGACCGGCACCAATTTCAAATGCGATGAGTGCTTTTTTATTAATGAGCTTTGGCAGGTCGCTGGCAAATCTGCGGTAAAAATCAAGGCCATCGATGCCACCAAATAGTGCATGATGTGGCTCATGCTCTCGAACGACTTCTGATAAAATGTGTTTTTCTTCGTTTGGAATATAGGGTGGATTTGAGAGAACGATATCCCATTTTTCGTTTAAATATGGTTCAAGTAAATTTCCATACCGATAATCGATTTCCGCTCCGAGACCATCCGCGTTTTTCTGGGCGATTTTTAAAGCTTCTTCGGAAATATCCGAGGCAGAAACTTCCAGACTAGGTCGTTCTAGTTTCATCGTAATAGCAATCGCTCCACTGCCTGTCCCAATATCCACACATTTAAGCCCTGAAGACAGCTCAAAATATGAATCCAATCTTTCGAGAACGGCAACAATTAATTCCTCTGTTTCTGGACGTGGAATTAGTACATGTTCATTCACGATGAACTTTCTTCCATAAAACTCCTCATACCCAATAATGTGTTGAATTGGGCGACCCGAAACATGCTCCTTAAGCGCCTCAAGGAATCGATTATATTCATCATCAAGCAATTCCATTCTTAACTCTGCCAAAAGCTGAGCCCTGCTTATCCCCAATATCCACATTAATAAAAGCTCGCCTGCATTTTCATCACGGCCATGTTCTTTTAAAAAAGAAGAAGCCCAATTGAGGGCTTCATACACTTTTTTGTGCATCATTATTCTTCCACGCTCTCAAGTTTTTTGGATTGATCTTCAATGACTAAAGCATCAATCACTTCATCGAGCTTGCCTTCTAAAATTTGATCAAGCTTTTGAATTGTTAATCCAATTCGATGATCCGTCACACGATTTTGCGGGAAATTGTACGTGCGAATTCGTTCGGAGCGATCACCGGTTCCAACGGCAGACTTACGGTTGGCATCATATTCAGCTTGCGCTTCCTGCCGGAACATATCATATACACGGGCGCGCAATACCTTCATTGCTTTTTCTTTATTTTTGATCTGTGACTTTTCATCTTGGCAAGACACAACAACGCCTGTCGGGATATGCGTTAACCGAACGGCTGACATCGTCGTGTTTACGCTTTGTCCACCAGGACCACTTGAAGCAAAAGTATCCACTCGGATATCTTTTTCATGAATATCCACTTCTACTTCCTCTGCCTCGGGAAGAACAGCAACTGTTGCAGTTGATGTATGAATCCGGCCGCCTGATTCCGTCTCAGGGACACGTTGAACGCGATGGGCTCCATTTTCATACTTCAACTTGGAGTATGCACCGTTCCCATTAATTATAAAAATAATTTCTTTATAACCGCCAAGTCCAGTGGAATGCGCTTCGATCACATCTGTCTTCCAATTATGCGCTTCGGCAAAACGACTGTACATACGATATAAATCTCCGGCAAATAAAGCAGCCTCATCGCCACCTGCCGCACCGCGGATTTCCATAATGACGTTTTTATCATCATTCGGATCTTTTGGTACGAGTAGAATTTTTAGTCGAGATTCTAAATCTTCTAGCTGATCTTCGAGTTCGCCGATTTCCTCTTTTACCATTTCGCGCATATCTGGATCAAGCTTGTCATCAAGCATTTCTTTCGCTTCTTTATATTGAGTTTGAGCATTTTTATATTCACGATAAACTTCAACTGTTTCCGCAATCGCCGATTGTTCCTTTGAATAATCCCTTAACTTTGTAGAATCGCTGACAATATCGGGGTCGCTTAAAAGTTCATTCAACCTGTCATAGCGGTCCTCTACAGCTTGTAATTTGTCAAACATCTTTTTCACCTCATACTGTTTGCATAAGTGCACTATTTTATAGTATAACGTTCACTTTATGCAAAGCAAATATTTCTTGTAAAAAAGACGTTCTTATTTAACTTTTATTTTTTCAGAGCCTACGATCCATGATGGATAATAAGATATTTCTAGTGAAATTCGACCTTTGACAGAATGTAAATTTTCTATATTGATTCCATCTTCATATACTTTGTTTTCTTCACCATCGTGAAATCTTGAAAATGAAGAACCTGATTCTTATTCTTTACCATCGCTATCCCTTGGTGTGCCAAACATAAAATAAGAAAATTCCTCTTTTGTTCGCATCGTAAAAATCAATTCATTTCCTGAAACATTTACTTTAGAAATAATTTGGTTTCTTTTCGGCTGTTTAATGATTCTTTCCTTTTCAATATCTACCACTAATTCAGCCTCATCCTTATCTATTGCTTGAATTTTATTAAGCGCTATATAAAGTTCGTTAGATTCGTTAAAATAGTTGCTTTGCAGATAGACAATTTTCTCTTCAATCACCGAAATCCCCCTTCCAGGGTATTAGACTATGTAGTATGAAAAAAGTTTTATAGAAATAAAAAATAGTCCTTGAGAAAGTTCAAGGACTGACAATATGTAAGATCTATTTTCCGTTTTCAATCGGTTGTCGCAAGATCGCATTCATACCAGCAGGTACTTCATGATGATGTCTGCATCTTGCTTCGTACGCTTCAGCTGCCCCGACTAAAATAATCGGATCGTCGTAGCATGCCGGTTCTCCATTGATTAAGCGCTGTGTCCTGCTTGCCGGTGATCCGCAAACGGCACAAACTGCTTGAAGTTTCGTTACATGTTCGGCGATCGCCATTAATTGAGGCATAGGACCAAATGGTTCACCGCGAAAATCTTGATCAAGCCCAGCGAGGATCACCCGATGGCCACTATTTGCTAATTGCTGTGCTACGGCGATAAGCCCATTATCAAAAAATTGTGCTTCGTCGATTGCAACAACATCGATATCAGCATGTACAGCCTTTAATATTTCAGCTGAATTTTTCACAGGTTGAGCGTTCACTGCTGTTCCATTATGCGAAACAACCTCACTGATGCTATAGCGGTTATCGAGTTGGGGTTTAAAAACCATAATGGTCTGTTTTGCGAATTGAGTTCTTCTGACTCGGCGAATCAATTCCTCTGACTTTCCAGAGAACATGCTCCCACAAATGACTTCAATCCAGCCTGTATGTTTGATGATATCCATGAGATGACTGCTCCTTTCAGGTTTTACTTTTGAATGAACGATTTTTGGGATTTCATAGGTGGTGTATTTTATACGAGAGTAAGTTTCTCTTAAACGGAAGTATGGACTACTTACGAGAGTAAAAAACCCTATACGGGAGTTAGCACTACTTATACGGGAGTAAAAAACTTCTATACGAGAGTAAAAAAAACTATACGAGAGTGTGCACATTTTATACGAGAGTAAAAACCTCATCGTATAGCTTTGCCCCATTTTAGGCAATAAAAAAACAGGCAAGCATTTCTTGCCCGTTTTTTTGGTGTAAGATGCAGCAAGGTGTTTCTGCCTACCTTACTTAAGACCGTATTTTTTATTGAAGCGGTCAACGCGTCCGTCTGCAGTTGCGAATTTTTGACGACCTGTGTAGAATGGGTGGCATTCTGAGCAAATTTCAACGCGTACGTTTTCTTTTACAGATCCGCTCTCAAATTCATTTCCGCATGCACATTTAACCATTACTTTTTTATATTCTGGATGAATTCCTGCTTTCATTACTTTCATCTCCTTATGCCCTGAATCATTTGCTGAAACAGAGTTATCTATCGTGATGCTTTTAGGATATTTTTCTTCAAAAACACATTTTTTATTATAACAAGGGCTTGCATAAATTGCAATATTTCCAGCATAAAAAATTGAAACTTACAGAACGTTTCTACCGTTAGTATTTCCTTTTGCTTCCGCTGCTGCCAACATATTGAAGAACTCTTCATTCGTCTTCGATTGACGCAGCTTACGCAAAAATTTCTCTGCGAAATCTGGAGAATCTGACATGGCTTTGCGCAGTTTCCACAGTTTTTCAAGCTGCTCTTTCGGAATGAGCAACTCTTCTTTTCTTGTACCAGAACGGCGAATATCGATGGCGGGGAAAATTCTTCTTTCGGCAAGTGAACGATCAAGATGCAGTTCCAAGTTTCCTGTTCCTTTAAACTCTTCATAAATGACATCGTCCATGCGAGAACCTGTGTCGACAAGAGCTGTTGCCAAAATAGTTAAGCTGCCGCCTTCTTCAATATTTCTCGCTGCACCGAAAAATCGCTTCGGACGGTGAAACGCAGCAGGATCGATACCACCTGACAATGTTCTTCCACTCGGAGGGATCACTAAGTTATATGCGCGAGCAAGTCTTGTAATACTGTCCATCAAAATGATGACATCGCGCTTATGCTCCACTAAACGCATCGCCCGTTCTAAAACAAGCTCAGCCACTTTTATATGATTTTCTGGAACTTCGTCAAATGTGGAACTAACTACTTCTGCATTAACCGACCGCTCGATGTCCGTTACTTCCTCGGGACGCTCGTCAATTAATAAAACAATCAATTCTGCTTCGGGATTATTTGTTGTAATCGAATTGGCAATTGATTTTAACAGCATCGTCTTTCCCGCTTTTGGAGGTGCGACGATTAATCCACGCTGCCCGAATCCAACTGGCGAAATTAAATCCATGATTCTAGTTGATAGATTCGTTGGAGTTGTTTCAAGCTTGATTTGGCGATCAGGATATAGCGGCGTCAATGCCGGAAAATGCACCCGCTCTTTTGCTGTTTCCGGATCGTCACCATTGACAGCTTCCACGTGCAATAAGCCAAAATAACGTTCATTTTCTTTCGGAGGTCGTACTTTTCCGGATACTTTATCACCGTTCCGCAAATCGAAACGACGAATCTGAGATGCGGAGATATAAATATCCTCAGAGCTTGCCGTGTAGTTAATCGGCCTTAAAAAACCGAAGCCTTCTGATTGGATGATTTCCAGAACGCCTTCCATGAAGAAATACCCTTCTCGTTCTGCACGGACTTTTAGGATTGCAAAAATTAATTCTTTTTTTGTTAGCTTGCTGTAATATGAAACCTTATATTCACGGGCTAGTTCATATAATTCTTTAAGTTTCATATCTTCCAATAATGAAATTGTTAACTCAGCCATTTCGACACCACTCTTTTTTAGTTTAGTCTTAATAGAGGAAAAACTGGCACACGTCTACCTCAAATTAAGAATTAAGAATAAAAAAATAAAATTAATAAATAAAATAAGTTCAAGATCGTTATTCACCGGAAAAAGGAATCTAATATGCTTCAGGTAGAAAAAACTCTCGTTGAAAAACATTGATTAGGAGGAAAGCAATATTTACAGTAATACATTCGAAGAGTATGAAGAGGTTGAGGATTGTGGCCTCATCCATATGCCTATTTTACATCGAATTGGTAATAGTTGCAAAGGAGAGTCTGGCTTTTTTAGACTCTCCAAAAGAAAGACATGCTGACTAGCTCCAGCGCCTATCGACTAGTGGATTCCTTCGTTCCTTCCTTCGATAAGTCAACATCGATTCGCCACGGGCTCATCGTGTTTCCTTTATCTCGTCAGGAACTACGAAATCCATACGTCGATGAGCAGGCGCTTGCGCTTTTCTTTGTCCAGCTTCAGCGCCTATCGACTAGTGGATTTCTATGTCCCTTCCTACGATAAGTCAACATCGGCTCGTTCCTCGCCGTGTTTCCTTTATCTCGTCAGGAACTACGAAATCCATACGTCGATGAGCAGGCGCTTGCGCTTTTCTTATTAAGAACTCTTTAATTGCTCCATTTCTTCCTCAGTCATTTTTTCACGCCAAATTGTTGCTCCAAGTCCATTCAATTTCTCAACTAAATCACTGTATCCTCGATCGATATGTTCAATACCAGTTACTTCCGTTATGCCTTCTGCCAAAAGCCCTGCAATTACTAATGCAGCGCCCGCTCGCAGATCAGAAGCTTTTACTTTTGCCCCTTGTAAATTTGATGGGCCATTTACGATGGCTGAACTGCCTTCCACTTTTATGTTGGCATTCATTCTCCGCAATTCATCGATATGTTTAAAACGGGCAGAATAAATGGTATCCGTCACGATGGATGAGCCTCCCGCTTTTGTCAAAAGTACGGTAAAAGGCTGCTGTAAATCGGTTGGGAATCCGGGATAAACAAGGGTTTTAATATCGATTGGTTTATACTCTTTATTTTTCCCAATAAAAATCTGATCGTCACCGGTTTCTACAGGTACGCCCATTTCACGAAGTTTTGCTGTGAGCGATTCAAGATGATGAGGAATGACGTTATCGATCAAGATTCCTTCTCCAACCGCCGCTCCAAGTATCATGAATGTACCTGCTTCAATTCGATCAGGGATAATCGTGTGGCGGCATCCGTTTAAACTATCAACTCCGTCAATACGAATAACGTCTGTTCCAGCCCCTTTTATTTTTGCCCCCATATTCGTTAACAGGGTAGCAACATCTATAATTTCAGGTTCTTTAGCTGCATTTTCGATTATTGTACGTCCTTTTGCCCGGACAGCAGCAAGCATAATATTAATAGTCGCACCAACACTGACAACGTCCAAATAAATCCTCGAACCTCGAAGTTCATCTGCACGAAGATAGATGGCTCCTTGCTCATTTGTTACCTTTGCGCCTAATGCTTCAAAGCCTTTAATATGCTGGTCTATCGGACGCGGGCCTAGATGGCATCCACCCGGGAGACCAATCACCGCTTTTTTAAATCGGCCAAGCATCGCTCCCATTAAATAATAGGAGGCTCTTAGTTTTTTCACCTTTCCATTCGGAAGCGGCATGGAAATCATTTTACTCGGATCAACGGTCATCTCTCCATTTTGAAAAGTGACATAACCGCCTATTTCTTCGAGTAGTCCTTGTAGTGTATGAACATCTGAGATATCAGGAAGGCCTTCAATCGTCACAGGTGATTCAGCTAATATCGTAGCAGGGATTAGAGCAACGGCACTATTTTTTGCTCCACTTACTTTAATTGTCCCTTTTAACGGATATCCACCTGCTATTTTTAGCTTTTCCATTTTTGTCTTCCTTTCTAGCTCTATTGGGTAAATACTCCAAATAAAAATTTTGGCGAATCGTTATATTACATGTATTATATACGAATTTAACATAAACATGTAGAAATAAAGTAAAATATTAACAATAATATCGAATTTTATTGGATTTTATTGTAAGTGCGGAAAATGTTTGGGGGCAGTTATTTAGTCTGTATCTATATATATTTATTGTATAGAAACCGCCCAATGTTACTGGACGGTTTCTCATAGTTTTTAAGCTTTTTCTGATGAACCAAATTCACGCATTTTGCCTCTAACTGTTTCTTTAATGGCGTCGCGTGCAGGTCCTAAATATTTACGTGGATCGTACATATTTGGATCAGCCTCTAATACTTCACGCACACGTGCAGCAGATGAAATTTGGTTTTCAGTATTCACGTTGATTTTCGCAGTTCCTAGTGAAATTGCACGTTGGATATCTTTTGTTGGAATGCCTGTCCCGCCGTGGAGCACGAGTGGAACTCCAGTTAAGTTCATGACTTCTTCCATACGATCGAATCCAAGATTTGGCTCTCCTTTATAAGGTCCGTGAACGGAACCTAGAGCAGGAGCGAAGCAATCTACACCTGTTTCACGAACAAGTCGATCACATTCTTCTGGAATCGCATAAGCTGCATCTGCATCATCTACAGATAAATCATCTTCTTGACCGCCAATTCGACCAAGTTCCGCTTCAACAGAAACACCGAAGAAATGTGCAAGTTCGACAACTTTCTTTGTCAACTCGATGTTTTCTTCAAGTGGGTAATGAGATCCGTCAATCATAACAGATGTAAAGCCTGCATAAATTGCTTTTGCACAAGCTTCATAGCTAGAACCGTGATCCAAATGGATAGCTACAGGTACAGTTGTACCGTATTCTTCCATTAAGGTTTCAACCATTTTCACGACAAATTTGAAGCCGCCCATATAGCGTGCTGCACCTTCTGATACACCAAGTATAACAGGGGACTTTTCTTCTTCTGCCGCTTGTAAAATGGCTTGAGTAAACTCAAGGTTATTCAAGTTAAATTGACCGACCGCATACTTTTCTTCTTTCGCTTTATTAAGCATTTCGGTCATGGAAACTAAAGGCATTCTTCTTCCTCCTCTGAGTTAAACTGCGCACTGTTGTGCATGTTTGATCCTGCCTTAGTTTAATGTCTAGCTTTAGCGCCTATCGACTAGCAAACTTCCTGTCCTTCTCCCTACGATAAGGAAGCCAGATTCGCCTTACAGGCTCATCGTGTTTCCTTTATCTCAGTCGAAGGCCGAAAGAAGAACGTCGACTAAAATCGCCACGTCCTTATGTCTTCGTCGACGGACCCGCATCCTGCGGGTCTGTACGTCGATGAGCAAGGCGCTTCCGCTTTTCTTATAGGACAGGGACATTTTTCATTTTCATCATATCAAATTAAACAAATGTTTACCAACAATGAAAATGTTTTTTATCAGAGGAATTTGAAATTATGTTCAGCTGTACGTCGCTGGACAGGCTCGCTTTCGCATTTCGTTATCTATGTATCTAATTTCACTGGTATGTATGATCTAATTGTTTGACGAAGCTCGACAATGTCGAATGGTTTGGAAAAATGTGCCAATGCACCTAATTTTTTTGCAGCTTCAATCTTTTCAAGTTCCCCATATGCCGTCATAATAATTACACGTATGTCAGGGCTAATTTTTTTCAATTGCTGAAGAATTTCTAATCCATCCATCCCGGGTATTTTCATATCGAGTAATACAAGATCAAGAGTGTGCTTTTTTGCAATTGCAAGAGCTTGTAAACCATTTGCTGCTTGGAAAACTTGATAGCCTTCTTTTTGTAAAATTTCATTCAATAATATGCGTATCCCAAACTGGTCATCGACAATCAAAATTTTCTCCTTCATTTGATCCCCCTCTTTGTTTCATTATAACGAACAATTAAAAAAATGCATAGGGTATTAAGATGGATTTGTAATTATTATTTCTTACTTAACTTGAATTAATAAACCATACTTACTTTTTCTCCACGGCTATCCTTTTATCCTCCTAAAAAAATGCGACCAAAATTGACATATGTTGAAAATGGCAATATGTTTTACTAAGAATGTTTCACCTTAGTGCTGGAGCAAGGATTTTTCGCAATTCTTTGTCTAACTACAGCGCTTTCGCAATTCTCAAGAGGAGTGTATTAACGTGCAGAAAATGTTTACTACCCAGTTGGCGGGTTTATTCAAACGAATATTTGATAAAGAAGAATTGAATATTGAAGATGGTGCAAGGTTGTTGGCGCAGGCTCCTGTAGGAGAGGGCAGCATTTATATAAAAGGGTTCAAAGAAATGGAAGGTGTCGTATTAGAAGCACTTGAAGGAGCAGAACCTTTAAAAAGCGCTTTTCCATTTGAGTCAGCCGAAAAGTTAACAAACGCAGATAGAGTATTGTTGGTCACCCGTTTCGCAGATGACGAAGGGGCGCTGCTGCTTAGTGAAAATCTTGTCGAAAAAAATATTCCGTTTGTCGTTATTGCCGGTGACAATAAGCCTCAAGGCAACAGTCTTGCTAATTTGGCAGATGTTTTTATTCAAACGTGTTTAGTCAAGCCATTGCTTCCAACAGAAGATGGGAGTAGAGTCGGCTTTCCGTCATTAATGGCAGCACTGTATATTTATTTTTCATTGAAGTTTTCGATAGAGGATATTTTAGAGGAATATGAATGAGTAAAGGACCGGTTTTCTTTCACCGGTCCTTTTTATATGTCTAGCTCCAGCGCTTATAGACTGCAACTTCCTGTCCTATTCTTTTGCTATAAGTCAACATTAGGTGAAATTTGATATACCAATTTCACTTGCTAGTGCCTCACCGTGTTTCCTATATCTCGCCTGCGGCCCTAAAGTTTGTACGTCGATGAACAAGGCGCTTCCGCTTTTCTCATTATTGTTTATACAAAGACGCTTCCACGAACCTGGAGGAAGTTATAAGTTGTTGTTCCCTCAATTATTAATTATAATACAGATTCTCTGTCGGGTATACCGGGTCATTGGTGATATCGATGCCAAGTTTTTTCAGGGTCTGTTCGTTTTCTCTGTTCAAAATGACCGTAGAATGAGCTTGTGAGGCTTTTAAATTCGGGAGTTGCTGATAAGCAAGCTGAGCAGTAGGATTGGTGACGGCACTGATTGCCAATGCAATCAACAATTCGTTTGCACTTAATGTTGGTACTCTACTGTTTAAATCATCGATTTTTAAATGCTGGATGGTTTGCAAAATCATCGGTGTTAAAAGATCAATTTCATCCGCTATATTAGACAATAACTTCAACCCATTCAGAATCGCCGCTGCCGAAGCATCCATTAGTTTTGTGGTTCGACCAGTAATGATTTCGCCGTTTGGCAGTTCGATCGCAATCACTGCTTGGAGATTCGTGCTGCCGATCCTATCCTGCACCGTGATTGCATAGTTGCGTGCTGGCAATACGGGTACCCGATCTTCTTTTTTCAAGTTGCTTTCTTCCAAAATCACTTGCATACGACGAAGAGTATCTTCATCTGCCAATCCTTTTTTATAGTCGTTTTCTACAGCGAAACTGCGCCGAATGATTTCTTGCTTTGCAGCTTCTCGTACGACTTGATCATCTATGATACCCGACTTAAGGCGATTGACACCCATATCGGTCGGCGATTGATAAACAGATTCTTTACCCGTGATTTTTTCAATAATCCGTTTGATGACTGGGAACGTTTCGATATCGCGATTGTAATTGACCGCCACTTTTCCATAAGCTTCATAGTGGTAGTTGTCGATCATATTCACGTCTTTCAAATCCACAGTAGCGGCTTCATAAGCAATATTCACCGGATGCTTCAATGGTAAGTTCCATACGGGAAAAGTTTCAAACTTTGCGTAGCCTATTTTATTTCCTAGTTCATGTTCGTGGTACATTTGATTTAAACAAGTCGCAAGTTTTCCGCTTGCCGGACCTGGCCCTGTTACCACTATGATCGGCTTTGACGTTTCAATATAGGGGTTCTTTGCAAATCCTCCTTCGCCGAAGATCGCTTCCACATTCGTCGGGTAACCTTCAATAGCGCGATGAGTGTAAACGTTGATACCGTTCCGTTCCAGCTTCGCCATGAATACTTTAGCATTCGGCTGCTCTTGGTAACGTGTAATCAAGACACTGTTAACAGATATGCCGTATCCGCGATATTCATCAATCAAGCGCAAAACATCTTGGTCATAAGTAATGCCATAATCTTCGCGTATTTTGTTCCGTTCAATGTCACTTGCATACACACAGATAATAATCTCCGCTTTTTCCTTCAGTGTTGCCAACAACTTCATCTTTGCATCTTCATCAAATCCCGGTAAAACACGCTTGGCATGTTTATCGCCGATTAATTTGCCGCCGAACTCCAAGTAAAGCTTATCATAGTGTTGTACCCGTTCAAGGATATAGGAAGATTGTTCTTTCAAGTATTTCTCTGAATCAAATCCAACTTTTTTCATCTTTCTTCCGCTCGCTTTCGAATGTGAATAACAAATTCCCTATTCTTTGTATGATACGCTATAGTTCCCTCTTTGCACGAAAGAACTCTTTAATAGTATCTTTATCGGAAAACTCATTTTCCTACTAGCTAACATTACATCTATATTGGCTATCAAAGCCACATTTTCACCTTAGATAGTCAAATCATTTTAATTGCATTTTTAATATACTTTTTCAAAAGTTCTTGAAAAACAGTTGTAATAAGATGTAAAAAACGATTACCCAGCCAATGATGGCAATACTCGGGATTCATTTTATCCGATTAACACCCCAGCGTTGGTAAAGCAAAGATACATGACCCATTATATCCGCTTTGATCACATAAACATAGTTGTATAATCGTGGCTTATTTTCAAGTCCATCTCTTGATGATAATATTCTATGTTCTGTAAAAATTGCGGTTGTAGGTGATATCTTAGTTATTTTTTCGTATCGAATTCGACTAAATAAAAAAAGCCCCCACACATAAGTAAGGGAGCGTGAAATCATTATTCTTCGTCCTTTTTCAAGGAGCCCAAATAAAATTCTACATATTCACTGAAGGTAAGTCAAGAGGGATTATTCTTCTTCCTCTTCTTCCTCTTCCTCTTCTTCATCTAGATCGACATCTTCATCTTCTAAATCAATTTCCTCTTCTTCCTCTTCTATTTCATAATCATCTTCAATTATTTCATCATCTTCAAATTCTTCTTCTTCTTCTTCGCGAAGGACTTCAAGACTTTCTTCCTCTTCTTCATCCTCTTCTTCCAAATCATCTGTCTCATCAAAATCTTCTTCTTCATCGAGGTCGAAGTCAAGATCTTCATCTTCAAGCTCTAGATCTTCATCATCTAAAACCTTTTTAGCTTTTTTCTTCTTCTTCGGTTTTACAGGTGCGATCACTTCTTCATCGATCTGATCAATTGGATACCACTCGCGCAACCCCCAACGATTTTCGCCAAGTGTTAAAAAACGGCCATCCACATTCAAATCTGTATAAAATTGCAGCATTCGCGTAGTTTTCTCTTGTTCTGGTAATTCTAGATAGTTTGCAATTTCATCTACAAGATCCTTAAATGAAATCGCTTCTCTTCTCTCATCAAAAATTTGTTCAGCTATTTCAATAAAAGACAGTTCTTCTCTCTCTTCTTTGGACAATTGCATTAAATTCAAAAAAACGCACATCCCTTCACCCATAAATCAAAAATCCATACTCACCATTATAAACAAATTGTTTTCTATTATGCCACTGTTTTCGCCAATAATTATATGTTTTATTCCAAAAATCTTTTTTACATATTTCTACGGTACTTGCCACCGACTTCATAAAGGGCATTTGTGATTTGTCCAAGGCTGGCTACTTTTGTCGTTTCCATTAGTTCAGAAAAGATATTTCCTCCATTTACGGCTGTTTCTTTTAAGCTTATTAGGGCATTTTCAATCTTATTTTTATTTTTTTGATGGAAAGACTTTAAGTTGTGAATTTGAGTTTCTTTTTCTTCCTGTGCAGCACGGGCGAGCTGAATATTATTCATTTCTTCTTCAGTTGGTGGATGTGGATTTACATACGTATTGACCCCAATGATCGGCAGTTTCCCTGAATGCTTCAGCATTTCATAATACATCGATTCTTCTTGGATCTTTCCTCGTTGGTACTGGGTTTCCATTGCACCTAATACTCCGCCGCGGTCGTTTATTCGCTCAAATTCTTGTAAAACCGATTCCTCGACAAGGTCTGTCAGCTCTTCAATAATGAATGAACCTTGGAGTGGGTTTTCATTTTTCGATAAGCCATACTCCTTCGTAATAATCATCTGAATGGCCATTGCCCGGCGAACCGATTCTTCTGTCGGAGTTGTAATCGCCTCATCATACGCATTTGTATGGAGCGAATTGCAGTTGTCTTGAAGGGCCATTAATGCTTGCAATGTTGTGCGGATGTCATTGAAATCAATTTCTTGGGCATGAAGAGAGCGTCCGGATGTTTGAATATGGTATTTTAACTTTTGACTGCGTTCGTCAGCACCATATTTATCCCGCATAACCGTCGCCCATATCCTTCTCGCCACCCTGCCAATCACGGTATACTCGGGATCAAGCCCATTTGAGAAAAAGAACGATAGATTCGGAGCAAAATCATTGATATCCATCCCGCGGCTCAAATAGTACTCGACATACGTGAATCCATTGGCTAGCGTAAATGCTAGCTGGGAAATAGGATTGGCTCCTGCTTCAGCGATATGATACCCAGAAATCGAAACGGAGTAATAATTTCGGATTTTATGATCGATGAAGTATTGCTGAATATCCCCCATCATCCGCAAAGCGAATTCCGTTGAAAAAATGCACGTGTTTTGCCCTTGGTCTTCTTTTAAAATATCTGCCTGAACTGTACCTCTTACGGTCTCCAAAGTTCTCATTTTTACTTCAGTATGTTCTTCTTCCGTTAATTCCCTTCCTAGTTCTGTAGTTTTCATGCCAATTTGCTGGGCAATGGCAGTATTGAGGAACATCGCTAAAATAATCGGAGCCGGTCCATTGATTGTCATCGAAACTGATGTTGTCTTAGAACAGAGGTCGAAGCCTGCATACAATTTTTTCATATCATCCAGTGTGCAAATACTGACGCCGCTTTCCCCTATTTTTCCGTAAATATCAGGGCGATAATCAGGATCTTCTCCGTATAATGTGACTGAATCGAATGCTGTACTCAGTCTCTTTGCTTCGTCGTCCTTTGATAAATAATGAAAACGTCGATTCGTTCGTTCAGGAGTTCCTTCTCCAGCAAATTGACGCTTCGGGTCCTCACCTTGTCGTTTAAAAGGAAAAACGCCAGCTGTAAATGGAAAGGAACCGGGAACATTTTCCTTATATGCCCATCTTAAAATTTCACCATAATCTTCAAACTTTGGGAGGGCTACTTTCGGGATGGAGAGGCCAGATAATGTGTTAACTTTTAATTGTGTTATGATTTCGCGATTTCGAATGTTTGACGTAAATTGGTCGGCTGCATATTTTTCCTTTGTTGACTGCCATTCATTTATTATTTTTCTTGAAACGGGAGTTAATTGAGTAATTATTTTTTCGCGTAAATTTTCGAGCGTTGCAACGACAGGCGGCTCTGCCTCATTATCTTTTGCAATTGCCATTGTCCCTTCAAGCTGAAAAAGCTGGCGGGCAAGTTTGACTTGATTTTCCGTTTGTTTATGGTACTTGCGGACGGTTTCAACAATTTCACGTAAGTAATGCTGGCGGTTGATTGGAATGATGACATCTCTTTTTTTTGGGGCTTCAGTATTTGCCGCTGTAAAAGTCCAATCTGTACCGGCTTTTTCATTGATCATTTTGATCAGGTCTGCGAATAATGCATTCGTTCCAGAATCATTAAATTGACTTGCAATTGTACCGTATACCGGCATCGTGTCGAGCTGTTCACTGAAGAGCATATGGCTGCGCTGGTATTGCTTTCGCACTTGATTTCTCGCATCCTCTGAGCCTTTTCGTTCAAATTTATTAATGACAATAAGATCGGCATAGTCAATCATGTCAATCTTCTCAAGCTGGGAAGGTGCACCGAACTCACTCGTCATGACATACATGGAAAGATCACTAATATGGCTTATTTCGGCATCCCCTTGACCAATCCCACTCGTTTCTACAACAACGAGATCAACGCCTGCTGCTTTCACAATTTGAATGGCATCCTCGAGACAATCGGAAATCTCACTTTTCGAACCGCGCGTTGCTAAACTTCTCATATACACATTCGGTGAAAAGATAGCATTCATCCTAATCCGATCTCCTAATAGAGCCCCACCAGTTTTTTGCTTAGTCGGGTCGACGGATAATATTGCTACCTTTTTATTGGGAAATTCATTGATAAACCGGCGGACCAATTCATCGGTGAGCGAGCTTTTACCTGCACCACCCGTACCGGTAATGCCGAGGACCGGAGCTTTTTTTACGTCTAATTTCCGTAAAATGCTTGCGAGAGATGCTTGATCGTTTTCTGCCATCGTAATTAATTTAGCTGCCGCTTGTAAAATACCTTGGAGCAGTTTTTCAATTTCATCTTCAAGTGATTGGATGGGAATATCCACGTCACATTCCTCTAGCATTAGATTGATCATGCCTTGCAGTCCGTGAGTTCGTCCATCATCCGGTGAAAAAATCCTCGCGATTCCATAATCGTGGAGTTCTTTAATTTCTCTAGGGATGATGACCCCGCCTCCGCCGCCGTAAATTCGAATATGTGGGGCACCTTTTTCTATGAGTAAATCACGCATATATTTAAAATATTCGACATGACCACCTTGATAAGATGAAATCGCGATGCCTTGAACATCCTCCTGGATAGCCGCATTGACGACTTCTCGTACAGAACGATTGTGGCCAAGGTGAATTACTTCGGCTCCACTCGCCTGTAAAATTCTTCTCATAATATTGATGGAAGCGTCATGGCCATCAAATAAACTGGATGCCGTTATAAATCGAATATGATTCTTCGGTTTGTATACGTTCGTTGTCACGGTTACCCCTCCTGTTTCATTTGGTAGCCTTGGACCCCTGAAAAGAGTAAGTCAATTTGGAGTGAAATATAGTCCTCGATCGAATATATTTTTTTAAAAGCCCAGCGGCGGAAGCCCCACATTTGCCCTTGAACGAAGATATTATGGGCGAGCAAATGTTGCTGGTCCTTTCCAATATCCAACTCACCATTTTCCACACAGCAATTGATTAACCGCTCAAACATCGTTACCATTTCCAGCTCTTTCTTCAAAACATAGGGAAGCGCTTCATGGGACAATGCCTTCGCCTCTTGGTACATGACGAGCACCTCGTCCTGCATATCGTCAATTAATTTAAAATAATGGCTAATGCCAAGTTTTAAGCTCTCGAGCGTTCCTTTTTCAAGGTCGATGCTGCTTAAACGTTCACTCACTTCATCATAAATACTGTCGCACACAAGATAGAGAACATCTTCTTTCGTTCTAATATATTCATATAAAGTTCCGATACTAAACCCGGACGCTTTCGCAATTTCCCTCGTCGTTGTACGATGGAACCCCTTTTCTTTAAAAAGGGAGACTGCACCATGAATCATTTGGTCACGGCGTTTTTTAATAAGGTTTTCATCTTTTACCGACGCATGGACCTCTCGTTTTTGCTCCACTTCCCTTTTCACCTACTTTCTTTTAGAAATGCGGTTTACAATCTCGTCAGCATCCGAGAAATCACAAGTCGCTGGATTTCTTGAGTGCCTTCATAGATTTGTGTGATTTTTGCATCACGCATGTATCGCTCTACTGGGTAGTCCTTCGTATATCCGTATCCACCAAAAATTTGGACTGCTTCTGTCGTTACTTTCATTGCTGTATCCCCTGCCATTAGCTTTGACATAGCGGATTCCTTACCATATGGAAGACCCGCTGATTCCAGCCATGCTGCTTGATAGGTGAGAAGGCGGGATGCCTCAATGGATGTAGCCATATCTGCAAGCTTGAAGGCGATTCCTTGATTTTCAACGATTGGTTTTCCGAATTGCTTTCGTTCTTTTGCGTAGGCGACCGCTGCATCCAACGCACCTTGAGCAATCCCGACTGCTTGGGCTGCAATTCCATTTCTCCCGCCATCCAGTGTCATCATTGCCATTTTAAAGCCTTGCCCTACTTCACCGAGGACATTTTGGACAGGGACCTTGCAGTCTTGGAAAATAATTTCTGTAGTTGGA
This sequence comes from Lederbergia panacisoli, assembly GCF_024626525.1. Classification (GTDB taxonomy): domain Bacteria; phylum Bacillota; class Bacilli; order Bacillales; family Bacillaceae_C; genus Lederbergia; species Lederbergia panacisoli. The sequence continues at coordinate 225,699 of NZ_JANJGU010000003.1, read as the reverse complement.
GATGAACGAATGCCTAGCTTCTTCTCTTTTTTTCCGACAGAGAAGCCTTCGAAATCCTTTTCAATGATAAAGGCAGTCGTACTCCGTTTATCATTCGGATTCGTTAAGGCGAAAACAATATAAATGTCTGCAATACCGCCATTTGTGATGAAGATTTTCGATCCATTTAATATATAATGGTTGCCGTCAAGGCGGGCTGCTGTTTTCATTCCGCCCGCGTCAGATCCTGACCCAGGCTCAGTGAGACCGTAAGCTCCAATTTTTGTCCCTTCTGCCATTGGCCTCAAGTATTTCTGTTTCTGTTCTTCCGTTCCAAATTTATATAAGGGCCAGCCAGCAAGGGATGTGTGGGCGGAAAGTGTCACGCCTGTAGATGCGCAGACTCTTGAAAGCTCTTCAACTGAGATACAATATGCCAAATAATCACTCCCAATTCCCCCATATTCCTCCGGCCAAGGAATCCCCGTCAATCCAAGCTCCGCCATTTTTTCAAATAGATCCATATCAAAACGTTCTTCTTCATCTCTTTCCGCTGCGGTCGGCGCTACTTCGTTTTCAGCAAAATCCCGAACCATCTTCCGAATCATTTCATGCTCTTCACTTAGTCGAAAATTCATCTTTTCCCCTCCTCGATTGCAGGACTTTCATTTTGGAAACTTGGAAATTGAATTGGTGAACTGTTCTTGTTTATTGGTTGGATTCTAAGTTGAATTGATGAGACTTTCTTGTTTATTGGTGAAACTCCGAGCTGAATTGGTGTGACTTTCTTGTTTATTGGTGAAATGCCGATTAGGATTGATGGAACTTTCTAGTTAATTGATGAAATTCTGCTCTTTCCATTAGCAAATGCTATTTTAGTAGATGTTTAGCGATGACGATACGCTGGATTTCGCTTGTACCTTCGTAAATTTCGGTGATTTTGGCATCGCGGAAATAGCGTTCGACCGAGTAGTCCTCTGTATAGCCGTACCCGCCAAATACTTGTATGGCTTCTGTTGCCACTTCTACTACTGTTTTTGATGCGAATAGTTTGGCCATTGAAGCTTCTTTCCCACATGGAACACCTCTTCCCCACAAGTCGGCTGCCTGGTATACAAGTAGGCGTGAACTTTCAACAGCTGTCGCCATATTGGAGAGCTTAAAGGCGATTCCTTGCTGCTCTCGGATCGGCTTTCCGAATTGTTTACGTTCGCCAGCATATTTTACCGCTGCATCAAATGCCGCTTCTGCAATCCCGAGGGCTTGAGCAGCGATGCCAATCCGGCCAATATTTAAATTGGAAAGGGCAATTTTAAAGCCTTCTCCTTCTTTACCAAGTATGTTTGTAATCGGAACGAGCGCATCCTCAAACGTTAATTGAACCGTTCTCGAACCGTGGAGACCCATTTTTTTCTCGTCTTTCCCGATTATTAATCCGGGTGTATTCTTTTCCACGATAAACGCCGATATTCCTCTACTTCCTGCGCCAGGATCTGTTACCGCAAACACAATATAAGTATCAGCTTCGCCGCCATTCGAAACAAAGGCTTTTGTTCCATTTAACTTATAGTACTCATCGACTCGGGTTGCACGCGTTTTTATATTCGCGGCATCGGATCCTGCATTAGGTTCTGTTAGGGAAAAAGCACCTAAATATTCTCCGCTCGCAAGTTTTGTTACATATCTTTGTTTTTGTTCCTCTGTTCCAAAGTAAACGATCGGGTTTGTACCGACTGACGTGTGGACGGATAAAATTACTCCAAGCGTTGCACTAATCTTTGATATTTCATGAATGGCGATAATATAGGAGGTAAAGTCCATTTCCGAACCGCCATATTTTTCAGGTATGGTGATTCCCATTAATCCAAGAGGCCCCATCTTCTTCAAAACCTTACGTGGAAATTCACCTGTCTCCATTTTTTCCACATAAGGAGCAATTTCTTTTTCTGCAAAATCACGAACCATATTCCTCATCATTAGCTGCTCTTCAGTAAATTGAAATCTCATTGTAGACCTCCTTGAATAAGGAATTAGCCGTATTCGTAAAAACCCCGCCCAGTTTTTTTACCAAGCCAACCTGCCTTTACGTATTTTCTTAAAAGTGGACACGGACGATATTTATCGTCGCCAAAGCCTTTGTGCAAGGTTTCCATAATATAGAGGCAAGTATCTAAGCCGATAAAATCAGCAAGTGTAAGTGGTCCCATCGGATGGTTCATCCCGAGCTTCATGACTTCATCAATCGCTTCTTTTGTTGCTACACCTTCATAAAGAGTATAGATCGCCTCATTGATCATAGGCATGAGGACACGATTTGAAACGAAACCTGGAAAGTCATTGACTTCGATCGGAACTTTGCCTAGCGTTTTCGCCATTTTTTCAACCGTTTCATATACATGATCCTCCGTCGCAAGTCCGCGGATAATTTCTACTAGTTTCATAACCGGAACTGGGTTCATAAAATGCATGCCAATGACTTTTTCCGGTCGAGTTGTAGCTGCCGCGATTTCCGTAATCGGAAGTGAGGACGTATTGGAGGCAAGAATCGCGTGTTGCGGTGCAATTTCGTCCAACTTAGTGAAAATGGACTTTTTTATTTCCATATTTTCGGTTGCAGCTTCAATGACGATATCTATGTTTTCCGCATCGTTTAAATCAATGGAAGGACTTAGCCTTTCCATCGAGTTAGCTTTCTCTAATTCTGTCATCCTTTCTTTCGCTACTTGCCGATTTAGATTTCTCTCAATTCCGTCAAGACCTTTTTCAACTAGAGCTACTGATAAGTCATTCAAAAATACGTTATATCCAGCAGCTGCACATACATGGGCAATCCCTGAACCCATTTGCCCCGCACCAACGACCATTACTGTTTTGATATCCATATTAAGACTCCACCGCCTTTGGCACTTCGATTAAGATGGCATCACCTTGACCCCCTCCTGAACAAATCGATGCGATACCGAGACCGCCGCCGCGTCTTCTCAATTCATATGCTAATGTTAAAATAATTCTCGCTCCACTTGCTCCGATTGGATGCCCAAGTGCGACCGCCCCGCCGTTCACATTCACCTTTTCAGGGGGGAGACCTGCGATTTTATTACTCGTAAGGGCAACAGCTGCAAAGGCTTCATTGATTTCAAAAAGATCAATTTCCGCAATTGTTTTTCCGCATCTTTTTAAAAGTTCATTGATGACAAGTCCGGGTGTTTGCGGAAAATCCTTTGCTTCTACCGCTATTTCCGCAGTCCCAAGAATATAGGCAAGTGGCTGCTTCCCTTCTTTTTGGGCACGTTCATCACTCATTAATACGAGTGCAGCCGCACCGTCATTAACTCCAGGGGCATTCCCTGCAGTAATCGTTCCATCATTACCGAAAACAGGTTTTAGCTTTGCTAATTTTTCTAATGTCGTGTCCTTACGCGGTGCCTCGTCATCTTTTATAACGATCGGATCGCCTTTTCTTTGTGGAATTAGGATGTCGACGATTTCCTCTGCTAGCTTCCCAGACTCCATCGCTTTTACTGCTCTTTCATGGCTTCTAAAAGCCCATTCATCTTGTTCTTCTCTCGTAATCTCGAACTCTCTTGCGGTTTGATTTCCGTACGTTCCCATGTGGACCCCAGCGAACGAACAAGTGAGACCATCATGAGTAAGTAAGTCGACTAATGCCGCATCGCCCATTTTGTAGCCCCATCTTGCGTTCTGCAACATATAAGGGGCATTGGACATTGATTCCATTCCGCCTGCTACGATTAGCTCTTCGTCCCCTAAACGAATGATTTGGTCGGCAAGTGTAACTGCCCTCATTCCAGAGGCACATACTTTATTGATTGTTTCTGTTTTGACATTCCAAGGGATTCCAGCGTTTCGGGCAGCCTGTCGTGATGGCAGTTGTCCCTGTCCACCTTGTAAAACTGTCCCTAATATAACTTCCTGTACCTCCTCTGGCTGAATATCCGCTCTCATCAACGCTTCTTTTACAGCAATACCCCCAAGTTCAGAAGCAGTTAATGAACTAAGAGCTCCTCCAAGTTTCCCAAAAGGGGTACGTGCACCAGCTAGAATGACTGTTTTCGGCATGGATCATTCTCCTTTTTAAAAAAAATGGTAAACGCTTACAATCCTTTCGACTGAACGCTCGCTCAATTTACATTTTTAACATAAGCGCTTCAAATAAAATTGAAGCGCTTATGTGCTATGAAACTAGTTCTGCTTCTTCTCCAAAAATTGCTTTTTCCAGTAATTCTGCTACATCATACGTTTTTATCGTGTCCTCTACTTCCTTCGCTTTCGTCCCATCAGAAAGCATCGTCAAACAATATGGGCATCCAGAGCTGATGATCGATGGATTAACGGCAAGGGCTTGTTCTGTTCTTGCCACATTCACACGCTTATCTGCATCCTCTTCCATCCACATCAATCCTCCGCCCGCTCCGCAGCACATCGCATTTTCACGGTTGCGCTCGATTTCCACAAGCGTCACCCCGGGGATGGATTTCAGGATTTCTCTCGGTGGATCATACACTTCGTTATACCGTCCTAAATAGCATGAGTCATGGAAGGTTATTTTTTCATTGACCGCATGTCGCGGCTGCAAACGCCCTTCTTTTACTAATTGGTCAAGAAGCTCGGTATGATGATACACTTCCGCTTTGAATCCAAAATCGGGATACTCATTTTTAAAAATATTATATGCGTGCGGGTCGATCGTTACGATTTTCTTCACGTCATTTTTCTCAAACTCCGCAATATTAGCAGTTGCAAGTTCTTGGAATAAAAATTCATTTCCAAGGCGGCGCGGCGTATCACCAGAATTTTTTTCTTTATTACCGAGAATGGCAAATGAAACGCCTGCTTCATTTAACAGCTTCGCAAAGGATAGTGCGATTTTTTGACTGCGATTATCAAATGCACCCATTGACCCGACCCAAAATAAATATTCGAAGTCCTCTTTTGCTTTTTTCAATTCTTTTACAGTCGGAACAAATACATCCTCGCGCACATCACGCCAGTTTTCTTTTTCCTTCCGGTTGAGCCCCCATGGATTTCCCTGTCTTTCTATGTTTTGCATCGCGCGCTGTGCGTCGGGATCCATTTTCCCTTCTGTCAGAACAAGATAACGACGCATATCAATAATGTGACTAACATGTTTATTCATAACCGGGCATTGGTCTTCACAATTGCGGCATGTCGTACAAGCCCATAATTCTTCTTCCGTGATGATTTCGCCGATCATGCTAGGTTCATAGTTTACGGCAGCAGCGGCTTCTTCCACGCCTTGACCTTTAGCAGCTTTTGCAAGTTGGTTCCCGACCGTTCCGGCAAAGGCAAAAGTTGGAACCCACGGTTGTTTTTGCGTGACAGCTGCACCATAGTTTGTGAGGTGATCGCGCAATTTTGTCATAATATGCATAGGAGAGAGCATTTTTCCCGTTCCTGAAGCAGGGCACATATTTGTACAGCGACCACATTCTACACACGCATATAAATCGACAAGCTGGAGATTGGTAAATTCATTAATCTTCCCAACACCGTAGCTTTCCTGTGTTTCGTCTTCAAAATCAATCGGCGCTAGTTTCTTGCCACCATCAAGCGGTTCCATATACACATTGGCGGGACCCGCAATTAAATGAGCATGCTTTGATTGTGGGACATACACCAAAAAGGCGAGTAAAAGAAGTAAATGGATCCACCAGGAAATATAAAATACAACAGCCGCGGTTACCGGTCCCATCCAAGCGAAAAGAGCGGCAATACTCGCTGCAACTGGCTCTGTCCATGTGAGAGATTCTTCATGCCATATAAGCGACATACCGTTTCCGAGCAAGACTGAAAGCATAAGACCGCCGATAAAAAGCAAAACAATGCCGGCATAAAATCCACGTTTTAACCGGGATAATTTTTCAATATAACGCCTGTAAAAAGCCCAAACAACCGCGACTAAAATCATGAGAGTGACAATTTCTTGGAAAAATTTAAAACCTGGGTAAAGAGGACCAAGAGGAAGGTGAGAACCTGGTGCAAGACCTTTCCAAATGAAATCAATCGCACCAAATTGAACAAGGATAAATCCATAAAAAAACATTACATGAATCAAACCGCTCTTTTTATCTTTTAACAGTTTTTTCTGGCCAAATACATTCGTCCAAATATTGCTTAGCCGCACCTTCACATTATTATCAAACTCTGCTTTTTTTCCGAGTTTAATATACGTAATCCGAGTTCTAACGACATATACAAATAGAGAAATGGCGTAAGCGGTTACAAGTAAAAACGCAAGCCAATTGATCCAAAATAATATTTCCATAGTCCGCACTCCCTTCTGGCTTTTTCCGAACTTTTATTACCTTCAATTATATAGTGAATGAGCATTCAGTCAAGATAAAAAATCCTCTTAATAGATTACTATGATAAAAGTTAAAGGAAATATCCTAGAACTTTCTGTGCCGCTTGAATAAGTAGATAATCTTTCCTATTATTGTATTGAAAGCACTTTTTAATAAAGGATGTGGATTATGTTTATTATTAAACATCTTGTTGAACCATTGGAATTAAAGGAATACAGGATTTTGAATAGCCGTATGATTTTGAATCCTAAAGAAAAGCTACATTATTTAAACCTCGAAAAAGGCAATGAAGGCGAGAAAAATTTCAACTCTTTATTATGTAATCTGCCTGGTAACTTCCTCGTAGTGAACGACATCCTCCTTGAAAAAAACAACACATTTTTCCAAATTGATACGCTGCTATTTTTTCAAAACAACATTTACCTCTGCGATGTAAAAAATTATGAAGGTGACTATTTTATCAAGGAGCAAAGATGGTATTCGGTTGCAACGGGTAAAGAAATACAAAGTCCACTAACTCAAGTTTCGAGATGCATATCCTTATTCAGGCGTTACCTCCAGGATCTAGATATTAATTTTCCGGTAAAAGAATTCCTCATCTTTATTAACCCCGAGTTTACCTTATACGAAGCCCCTCGCCATCAATCTATTGTTCATCCAACGCAAGTCAATCGCTTTATGAATCAACTAAAATCCATACCATCAAAACTGAATGACCACCACTTTAAATTAGCGGAACAAATAGTGAAGGATCATGTAAAAGTAAATCCATATAAGAAACTGCCATATTTTGAATTTAAGCAACTAAAAAAAGGAGTCACTTGTAAATCATACTGCTCATTTATGAAAAATGTTGGTGATAAGGAAATGATATGTAAGGTATGCGGATACACTGAGGGGCTCGAATCTGCAATTATGCGAAGCGTTGGGGACTTAAGAATTCTTTTTCCGAAGCAAAAGATTGTGCAGGAGTGGTGTAATTTACAAATTTCTAAGAAGGCAGTCAGAAGAATTCTGATGAAATATTTAACGGTCCGTCATCATGGTAGGTATTCGTATTATGTTTTTCCACCCTATAAAAATAATTGATTTTTTTAAGTTAGACTCAGGAATTTCGTGTTATTTATCATTAAACTATGTTTGTTCATAGCGGTTGTAATAAGTTTTTAATGTGAATTCCCAGTTTGTTTTTTCAACTACAAGGGCACGTTGGAACTTTCAATGTGACCTCCTTGCTTGTTTTTTCGACTTCAAGGGCACATTGAACCTTTCAATGTGACCTCCTTGCTTGTTTTTTCGACTTCAAGGTCACATTGAACCTTTCATTGTGACCTCTTTGCTTGTTTTTTCGACTTCAAGGGCACATTGAACCTTTCATTGTGACCTCTTTGCTTGTTTTTTCGACTTCAAGGGCACATTGAACCTTTCATTGTGACCTCTTTGCTTGTTTTTTCGACTTCAAG
>NZ_JANJGU010000003.1:0-217900 GCF_024626525.1 Lederbergia panacisoli | reverse complement strand
TGTGACCTCTTTGCTTGTTTTTTCGACTTCAAGGGCACATTGAACCTTTCATTGTGACCTCTTTGCTTGTTTTTTCGACTTCAAGGGCACATTGAACCTTTCATTGTGACCTCTTTGCTTGTTTTTTCGACTTCAAGGGCACATTGAACCTTTCATTGTGACCTCCTTGCTTGTTTTTTTGACTACAAGGGCACATTGAACCTTTCATCGTGACCCCTTTCTTTTTTTCGGCTACAGGGGCACGATGAACCTTTCATCGTGACCTCCTTGCTTATTTTTTCGGCTACAGGGGCACGATGAACTCTCTGTATACTACCAGCTCTAATTCAGATAGTTAGAATTAGCTACACCACGCTTTCCCCATTAAAATTGACTTCCTTTTAGCACTCCTAACTTTTCCCGCACACCTCTCTGTATATCCCCTACCAACATTTCCGCCTCAATAGGCATCCCCTTTTGCGAGGCGGCAACGACAATTGCTCCTCCACCACTTTCGCCCGCGCTCAATGCTCTCTCTTCGCTTGCTGCTATGATTCCTTTAAGGAACGCTTCATCGGAAATGATTCCATTTACAAATATGCATAGGTTGATATCTCCATGTTCCATGCCTGCGGAAACCATGACAAAAATATGCCGATATGTTCCGTACCAAACCAATTCAGGACCCTTCGCAGGCATTGCGACTGCCAAATCACTTCCAGGAACCTCCTTGGAAAAATAGTGAATGAACTTTGTCCGCCAACCTATCCCAGCACCAACAGAAGATGATGCCATTACCTTTAAAGGAAACGGCGAAATGAGTTCGGCAACATCGTCCCTCATTTTCAATAAAGTTTGGTCTATATTAAAATTGCCCATCTCTCCATCTTCAGGAACCAATGCCATTTGCGGCTTCGGAATTTTCGGGTGTGGTTGAAAGTCTATGCTAGTTTCGTACACTTCTTGAATTTGCTCTTTTTGTAAAACCTCATCGACGTTTCCGATTGCGCGAATTTTTCCCTTATCTAAAAGAAGGAGTTTATCACAATAAAGACTAGCTAGATTTAAATCATGAAAAATAGAGACGACGGTCAAACCTTGATCCCTAGTCCATTTTTTTAATAAATCCAATAAATCTTTTTGAAAGGATAAATCTAAATGGTTGGTCGGCTCGTCCAGCAATAGAATTTTTGGTTGTTGGGCAAGGGCTTGGGCTAGAAAAACTCGTTGACGTTCTCCACCCGAAAGTTCATGCAGCAGTTTATTTTGAAAAAAACCGACTCCTGTTAAAGCCATTGCTTCATCAATTATTTTTTCATCTACTGCATCATTTCGACTCAGCCATCCACGCTGATGTGCATAGCGGCCTAACGAAACGGTTTCCCGAACTGTATAAGCAAACACTTCCGATGATACTTGCGGCAATACGGCTGTAATTTTTGCCAATTCCTTAACGGAGTAATTTCCCAGTGGCTTTTTATTTATAAAAATATCCCCATGATCAGGAGCAAGCAACCCACTAATCATTTTCAAAAGGGTCGTTTTTCCACTGCCATTCGGCCCGAGAATGCCGAATAACTCGCCAGCCCCTACCATAAAAGATACATCTTTCAATACACTAAAACCGGGATAGCCTCCATATAAGCCATTCACTTGAAGCATATCTATCCCCTTCTTTCCATACGTCTTTTTACTAAAATCGCAGCAAATGCCGGAGCACCAATTAAGGCCGTGATAACGCCGATTGGGAGTTCCGCAGGTTGAATGATGGTCCTCGCAACTAAATCGGCTAAAATAAGAAATCCCGCTCCAACTAACATCGATAATGGCAGCAAATGCTTGTGATCGGGTCCTGAAAGCATTCTCACGAAATGCGGAATGACGAGTCCGACAAAACCAATCGTTCCCGACACGGCAACCGCGGCACCGGTAAGCAGCGATCCCGCTAGCAAAATCGCTAGTTTTCTCCTTTCGACATTCACTCCTAGATGCTTAGCACGATCTTCACCAAAAGTCATCGCATTTAATTCACGCACATTCATCATGAGAATCAGGCTTCCAACAATAAAAAAAGGCAGAATAATTCGAACGTAGCTCCAACCGCGCATTGAGACACTGCCGAGGAGCCAGCCGATAATTTGCCTTAGCTCTTCTCCAGAAAGGGCAATCATTAAAGACAGTACTGCTCCGAGAAATGAGCTGAAAATTATGCCCGTCAATATAATCGTCTCCACTTTCATTGAAGGTTCGATTGTTCTTGCAAAAAATAAAACGAGGAAAATGGTGATGAAGGAAGCAATAATACTCAATAATGGCAATGTAAATATCCCGGCGAAAGGCAGTGATAGTTGGAAAAATAACACAACGACCGCTCCGACGGAAGCTCCGGATGAGACACCTAATGTATAAGGGTCTGCGAGTGGATTTCTGAGCAGTCCTTGAAAAGCCGCTCCTGCAACTGCAAGAGAGGCTCCCACTAGGCCTGCCAACACAACACGTGGAAGACGGATGTTCATGACAATGTTTGTCATGATATCCGCCTCATTATTTCGTTGTAATTTTAAAAACACTGCAACGATTTCTTTAAACGGCACATTTACGGTACCGATGGCGATTCCAAGAAAAATCGCCAATAGTAAAAATCCGACCGCGCTCAAATATGAAACTACTTTTTTATTTCCCGAAAACGTCCGGGTAAATGGCTTTTGCAAGCTCCTCTACTCCTTCAACAATCCGCGGACCTGAACGGCTCACAAGGTCCTCATTCACTAAGTAAACTTGATTTTCTTTTATAGCTGTAATATCTTTCCAAGCTGCGCGGCCTTTAATCTCTTCCGTTGCATTCTCAACAAAACCAACTGTCGTAATAATTGTATCTGGATTCATTTCAACAACTGCTTCTTCATTAATTTGAACCCAGCCTTCCTGCTCACCGGCAGCATTCTTAGCATTTATGGCTTCAAGCATTTCGTTCATAAAAGTATTTTTTCCAGTTGTATAAATCTCTGGCGCTGGTGAAACCTCTACAAAGACTGTTTTTTGATCTGAAATGGACTCAGCCTTCTTCTTGATTTCGTCCAACTTCGATTTCATATCTTGAATCAGTTGCTCAGCCTCGGCTGTTTTTCCTGTCGCTTTTCCAATCATTTCAATCGATGCATACACAGCATCAAAGCTTTGCGCATCATTTACGACAAGCACCGTAATCCCGCCGTCTTTTAACTGTTTAAGACCCGCTTCCCAAAAAGCTGCGACTGAACCATGGGCAAGAACAAGATCCGGATTTAACGAGAGGATTTTTTCTACATTTAGTTCCATTCCAGCCACTTTTTCTTTCGTAGCCGCTTCTTCTGGATAGTTATCATTTTCTGAAACGCCGACAACTGTTTCTCCCTCACCTAAGGCATAAACAATCTCTGTATTACTTGGAATTAACGAAACAATTTTCTCAGGCTTTTTCTCGATCACTACATCTGTATCACTTGCATCTTTTATCGTAACTGGAAATGCTTCCTCAGTTTGTTCTGTATTTTCGCCCTCCTGTTCCGAAACAGGTAGTTTGTTGTTGTCTTCATTTTTCGAGTTCCCTTCATTTCCACATGCTGCTAATATTCCAAATACGAGTAAAAATGCAGCAAATATACCGAATAGCTTTTTCATTTTTTACGTTCCCCCTAATGTTGTTTTTTTAAATGGCCGTTCGCTTAATTGTTAAAGCCCAATAGCAGGCTAGAAATTCAAACGGTTCTTATGAAGCTCTTTTCTCAGTTGGACATTAACATTCAAGCTCATTATCATCATGTATGAGAAAAGAGCCTTAAAAATAAAAAACATCCCCAAAACATGGAGATGTACGAAAGCATAATAAACTTGCCTTTTCTCCACCTCCCTATCCTCGTAGGTTTATTGGTGCAATGGAATCGGCAGGTCTCCTGGCTTTTGATCATCGCTCCCTGTTCCTTCCCATGCATACGCACAGTGGTTTATACAGAAAGCTCCCAATTACAGTGGCGGGACCGCGTTGGATTTTAACCAACTTCCCTTTTCAGCTTCCCTCTTAAAGGAAGCACCGATATCCAAGCTATGTAATTTTACGATTCTCATTGATTATACATCTTTTTTTCCAAACCTACATCTTTTTCATTATGTTCTGGTCATAATAATTAAGTATAGTGCTTGTGATTCTAGATGATGGAGGTTTGAAAATGGGTTGGTTATTAGGCATCTTACTCGTAATTACCTTGCTCATTGTATGGTGCTACGCCGATTTTCACCTCGGGCTTTATGTGCATAAAAAACGTTGGAAAAAACGTTCATATCCACTAAGAAAAGGTGAGCTTCAGTTAATTACAAATGGACCGGATTTATTTGAAATTTATTTTAAAGACTTGAGAGAAGCGAAATCCAGCATTCATATTTTATTTTATATCGTAAAAAATGATCGCTTTAGCCAAGCTTTTTGGGATGTATTAATCGAAAAGGCTCGGGAGGGTGTAAAAGTTCAGCTGCTCCTCGATTGGCTCGGCAGCCGCCATGTTCGGAAAAAGTGGATTAAAAAAGCACGAAGTTGTGGAATCGACATTGCTTTTAGTCATGGACCACGTTTTCCGTTTCTTATTTTTACCCTACAACAGAGAAACCATCGAAAAATCACCATCATTGATGATCATATAGGTTATTTGGGTGGATATAATATCGGCAAGGAATACATTAATTTAGATCCGAAGCTCTCACCTTGGCGTGATTATCATGTTCGAGTGAAGGGCGAGGGCATTTCAGATTTGCAAAATGAATTTATGGTCGATTGGGTAAGGGCTAAGAAAAAGAGAGTAGCAAAACATAAGGACGATCTTGTTGAAAATGGAAAAATGCTTCATCGTTTCTATCCATCAGAAGGGGTTGGAGTAGAATATCATCTTCTCAAACTGATTGACGGGGCAAAGACTTCTATCTTGATTGGAACTCCATATTTTATACCGACAGAAGCTTTAATAGCATCCCTTGAAGCTGCAATGAAAAGAGGTGTATCACTTACTGTTTTAGTCCCTGAAACGGCTGACCATGCCATTGTAAAGGAAGCCTCTTTCCGTTATTTACGGAGGGTGCTTGCTGGAGGCGGACAAGTTTATCAGTTTGAAAAAGGGTTTTTCCACGCTAAAGTGATAATTGTAGATGGAGAAATTTGTGATATCGGCACAGCCAATTTTGATCAAAGAAGCATTTTATTAAACCATGAAATAAATTGTTATATTTATGATAAAACGTTTATTGCAGATGTCGAACGCGCCTTATATGAGGATATTAGTCATTCACATCCAATGTCGTTAGGAAAGTTGAATAACGTTGGATTAGGTGTTCGGTTTAAGGAATGGATTGGGTGGATTATTAGGGGGTTATTGTGAAAAGTTTGTCTTCTTTTCGAAACTACAAACTATATATTCCAAATCTGAACTTGATTCGGACTGAAACCTTGATAAAATCATTTTTCAGGTCGAATTCGCCATTAATTCGAGCTGAAATCTTGATAAGGAACGAATATGTGCTTAATTAGGAAAGGTTTCAAAAAAACCTGCCCGATTCCTAACTCGTCGTCTTTGCTAAAATAACCCTTTAAAAAGGGTGTCTCCCATTAAAAAGAGACACCTTTTCCCATTTACATTTTTTCCGGAGCTGATACCCCGACAAGCGCAAGGGCATTTTTCAATGTAATCTGTACCGATTTTACTAGAGCTAGACGAGCCTTTGTTTCTTCCACATTTTCTTCATTGAGTACTTTCTCTGCATTGTAAAAACTATGGAAGAAAGAAGCAAGTTCATATACATAATGTGTGATTCGATGCGGAATGCGTTTTTCTGCTGCATCGGCAACGATTTGTGGGAATTCACCGAGCTTTTTCAATAAGTCAATGGATTTTTCGCTCGTCAATAGGGAAAGATCTGCATCGCCGTCAACGGAAAATCCTTTTTCCTCAGCTGAACGGAGAATGCTCCAAATTCGCGCATGGGCGTATTGCGCGTAGTACACAGGGTTTTCATTCGATTCAGAAACGGCTAAATCCAAGTCAAAGTCCATATGAGTATCTGAACTTCTCATCGCAAAGAAGTAGCGCACAGCATCTAAACCGACTTCTTCAATCAATTCGCGCATCGTAACTGCCTTCCCTGTTCGCTTGCTCATCTTCATTTTTTCCCCATCTTTATAAAGATGAACGAGCTGGATGATTTCCACTTCGAGACGGTCACGTTCGTATCCCAATGCTTCGATTGCTGCTTTCATGCGTGGAATATACCCATGGTGGTCCGCACCCCAAATGTTAATAAGTTTATCAAAACCTCTATCTAGTTTATCCAAATGATAAGCAATATCGGGCGTTAAGTATGTGTACGTTCCATCATTTTTAATGAGAACACGATCTTTGTCATCGCCGAACTCTGTTGATCTAAACCATGTGGCTCCATCCAGCTCATAAATATGACCTCTTTCGCGAAGTTGATCTAAAGCTGGCTGAATTTTCTTATTTTCGTATAAAGATGTTTCTGAATACCATACATCGAAGCGTACTCGGAAATTTTCCAAATCTCGTTTTAACTTTTCCAATTCATATTCAAGTCCATATTTACGGAAAAAATCGAAGCGCATTTTTTCATCGACATTGACGTATTTGTCTCCAAATTCATCGGCAAGTTTTTGCCCAATGCCGATAATATCCTTCCCATGATACCCATCTTCCGGCATCTCTTTTTCAATTCCAAGCGCTTGGAAATAGCGCGCCTCTACTGACAAAGCTAAATTATGAATCTGATTTCCAGCATCGTTGATATAAAATTCACGCGATACATCATAACCTGCTTTATCAAGGATATTGCATAAAGAATCACCGACAGCCGCTCCGCGAGCATGTCCAAGGTGGAGATCACCAGTAGGATTAGCCGATACGAACTCAACTTGGACTTTTTCTCCTTTTCCCGCGTCAGAACGACCGTAATCTTCATTCTGCTCAAGAATTGTACGGATAATATCTGTTAAATAGCTGTTGTCCATGTAAAAGTTAATAAAACCTGGGCCTGCGATCTCAATTTTTTCAATCGATGCTTTCGTGCGGTCAAAATGGGTTTGAATTTGCTCAGCTATTGCACGAGGCGCCTTTTTGGCGATACGTGCAAGCTGCATCGCCATGTTTGTAGAATAATCACCATGTGTTTTATCTTTTGGTGTTTCAAGGATGACTTCTGGAAGTAATTCCTCTGTCGCCAGTTCAGCTTTCAACACAGCTGCCTTAATTTCCGCCTTTAAGTTTTCTTGAATTTGTTCAACAATATTCATAATTACAGCTTATCCTCCTTATATTCTAGTTCCATTTCATAATATCCAGCGAGTGTTCCTTGCATCGATAAGTCGTAGGCTAGACTTAATTTCCCTTCCTCGTGGCTCAGCTTTTTTGTGTCTGTCATTAAAAAAATATTTCCCAATGTGCTTTCATGCGACCCTTGCATTTGTTCTGATAAACTGAAAGCTAAACGCATTTTCATGAGGCCGCTTCGTATAATGACAGCATCCTTTTGCATAATTTTTACAACTGTATGGATTATTCCTTCTTCTTGAACTTCATCATATTTTAAATATATTGTAGTCCCCTTCTGATAACGAGTACCAAAAACGGTTAATTCGTATGTCTCAATCTCATCGTCGATCCTCACTCTTGTTGTGAGTTGGATTTTGACTGGGGTTTGAGTATCCACGGCCAAAAAACCACCTTTATCTATAGTTTAACCTTTTTATTATAGGAAACTTTCACGCGGAAGTCTATTTTGCCGGATAACAACGCAATATTCCCTTTATTAATGGTGCACATATCGCTATAATGATAACGACAAAATTCGATAATAGGGGATATTTATGTTTTTAGAAATGGCAATTAATTTTTGTGTTTTATTTACTTTTAGTGTGCTTTCGTACTGGCCCTTTCAAAATCGGGTCCGTTTTCATATTCCCTTTCCTACCTTACACCCTTTATTAATTGGACTTATTAGCGCAATTACTGGTCTTGTTTTAATGCATACCGCTGTTCGGATTACAGATTCTATTATTGTTGATGCGCGCATGGTAGTCATTGTCTTGTCGGGAATATTTGGCGGTCCAATCGCTCCATTGGTTAGCGGTTTGATTATTGGCGGAGCAAGGATTTTTATTACAGAAGTGACGTTTGATTCAATCATTGCCGGGACAGGTACAATCGTTGGTGGGTTAGTTATTTCTTATTTCACAAAAAGAAAAGGAATGTCCTTTCGAAATTCGCGTTTTTATTTTTATTACTATATTGCTCAAACTTCATTTATCCTAGCATTTCTCATGGACTTTTCATGGAAGGCTGCTGCTCAAATTGTTTATTTTATTATTTTCTCATTTCTTTCGTTCTTTACGGTTCTTTTTATTTTTCGAGAATTGGATATTCATTTTAAAAAGGTGAATATGGCGGAAAGATTGGCGGAAACAGACTTTTTAACAGGGCTTTATAATAATAGGATGTTTCAGAAAGTGACTGAACAGATTACTTCAGATGCAAATGTTCCTTTCTGTCTCCTTCTACTCGATATTGATCATTTTAAAAAGGTAAATGATTCATACGGACACCCGATTGGAGATGAAGTACTACGTGAGCTTGCTTCAAGGTTGAGAAGGGCTTCACATAGCTATAATGGGATTGTGTCAAGAAATGGTGGAGAGGAGTTTTCAGTCATCCTTCCAAATGCTGAAAAAGAAATGGGTATGGAAGTGGCTGAAACGGTTCGGTCAGCTGTGGAAAGCACCTCGTTTAAGACGACAAATCGATTAGAGCTTAACATTACCGTTTCTGTTGGTGTCAGTACATTCCCTAATAACGGTGACAAGATACAAAAACTTTTCAACCAGTCTGATATAGCTTTGTACTATGCGAAAAATACGGGTCGAAATAAAGTGGTTCATATTGAAGATACAGATAAGGCTACCCCGAAATCAGCTTATAATTGATAACTGATTCGAGTAGCCTTCTTTTTATGTTTTATATTCACAGTTATAACTGATTGTTGATGTCACTGTATTTGAAAATAAACGGATAATTTCCGTTTAAATTAGGAAATACTCATATTTCCTTAAAAATAAAGGAAGTTTTTCCGTTTATATCATCCAAATCTTTTGATCTTGTCATATTTAGAGCAATTAATCGGAATATCTCCGCTTATATCTGCTTCATAAGCTTCCTCTGTATAATTAACAGTAAACTTTCCGCCTATTAATTCTTATACCTACACGAAAAAATAACAGAGCTATTTTATAAAACCAAGCAACATCTCTCTTATTAGCTTACTCGCTGTGTTAGCTGTTTGCTCAGAGTGGTCGTACACGGGCGCCACTTCCACGAGATCGCAGCCGACGACGTTGATGTCAGAATGAGCGATTTCATGAATCGATGCCAACAGTTCTTTTGACGTAATACCACCCGCGTCCACGGTTCCTGTTCCAGGAGCGTGAGCAGGGTCAAGAACATCTATATCGATTGTTACATAAACTGGGCGACCGGAGAGTGAAGGCAGGGCCTTTTTTAACGGTTCAAGCACTTCAAATTTGGCGATATGCATGCCATTTTCTTTCGCCCATTCGAATTCTTCTTTCATTCCGGAGCGGATCCCGAATGAGTAAATATTTTTTGCGCCAATCAAGTCGGCGGCTTTTCGAATTGGAGTGGAATGTGAAAGTGGCTCCCCTTCATATTCAGTACGCAGATCGGTATGAGCATCCATATGAATGATGGCTAGATTCGGATATTTTTTATACATCGCTTTTAGGACCGGCCATGTAACTAAGTGTTCGCCCCCCATTCCAAAGGGGAATTTTCCAGCCTCTAATAATGTATCGATATATTTTTCAATCATATCTAGACTTTTCTGTGCATTTCCAAAGGGAAGTGGGATATCACCGGCATCAAAGTATT
Organism: Lederbergia panacisoli; assembly: GCF_024626525.1. Classification (GTDB taxonomy): domain Bacteria; phylum Bacillota; class Bacilli; order Bacillales; family Bacillaceae_C; genus Lederbergia; species Lederbergia panacisoli. The sequence continues at coordinate 207,950 of NZ_JANJGU010000003.1, read as the reverse complement.
TAATTTCAGACATCTCTCTGTCAAGATACGGACTGTATTCTTCAAGTCCAATCGACACTTTGCGAATTTGCCCAGGGCCAAAACGGGAACCAGGGCGATAACTAACCGTCCAATCCATCGGCATTCCATATATTACTACTTGGCTCTCCTCAAAATTCGGGTGGCTGCCAATGAATACATTCCCCGAATACGTTTCATCAAAACGCATCTAAATCCTCCTCTATTTAACCTGTCCCTTTGGGGTCAGTCCCCATTGACCCCGTCCCCAGATAAATCCGCGATGAATTTTGGAAGGACAAAGGCTGCTTTGTGCAGGTCTTTTGTATAGTATTTTGTTTCGATTGGGTGGAAACGACTATCTTCTACTTCAAGTGGGTCATAGCGCTTGGAGCCGAGTGTAAAGGTCCACATTCCACTTGGATATGTTGGGACATTAGCGATATAAAGCTTCGTAATTGGGAATATTTCCTTCACATCTCGCTGAACTTCGCGAATGAGGTCAGCTTTAAACCAAGGATTATCTGTTTGGGCAACAAAAATTCCATCCTCTTTTAAAGCCTTTGAAATACCTGCATAAAAGCCTTTCGTAAATAAATTCACGGCAGGGCCGACTGGTTCTGTTGAATCGACCATGATGACATCATATTCATTTTCGCTTTTTGCTATTTCCATGAATCCATCATCTACTTTTACTTCGACGCGATCATTATCCAGTTCACCTGCAATTGAAGGCAAGTATTGCTTTGAGTATTCTATCACTTTCCCATCTATATCGACAAGAACGGCCTTCTTAACAGAAGGATGCTTCATAATTTCGCGAATGACCCCGCCATCGCCCCCGCCTACTACTAAAACACGCTCAGGATTGGGATGTGTAAATAAAGGTACATGGGCCACCATTTCATGATAAACAAATTCATCCTTTTCCGTCGTCATGACCATTCCGTCAAGCAGCAGCATATTCCCCCACTCTTCTGTTTCTACCATCTCCAGCATTTGGAAATCCGTCTGCTCCGTATGTAATGTACGCTTTACCTTCATTGTGATGCCGTAATGATCAGTCTGCTTTTCAGTAAACCATAAACCTCCCATTTTTACAGCCATCCTTCCGTGTGCCCGGGCACATTATTTTGTCTAGCTACAGCGCCTATCGACTAGTGGATTTCTTCTTCCCTTCCTACGATAAGGAAGCCAGATTCGTCCTAACGGACTCTTCGTGTTTCCTTTATCTCGTCAAGGAATACGAAATCCATACGTCGATAAACAAGGCGCTTTCGCTTTTCTTTGTCCAGCTACAGCGCCTATCGACTAGTGGATTTCTTCTTCCCTTCCTACGATAAGGAAGCCAGATTCGTCCTAACGGACTCTTCGTGTTTCCTTTATCTCGTCAAGGAATACGAAATCCATACGTCAATAAACAAGGCGCTTTCGCTTTTCTTTATAGTTTTCCACTAGCTTACATTTACAAACACAAAAATTATAGAAAAAACGGCCAACAAAGTAAAGATTTTTTGAAAGAGTTGAATAAAATCATGGTTTTTCTTTCATACTGATGATAAAAGATTGCTAGATTGGGGTGATGAAAGGTATGGAGACAGAAACGAGAGCTCATAGAAAAAAGTGGAGAACAATTCGACTGCTGACGTTTACTAGTATTTTAGCCATTGGGGCACTCGGGGCGCTTATTTTCTCATTTTTTATTTATATTAAAATACTTGGTCCTCCACCACTTGCCATTCCACAATCGACTTTGTATTACGCGAACGACGGGTCTGTTATTGGAGAAAGCAATAGTGGAGAAAAGCGTTATTGGGTAAAGCTCGACGATATTTCTCCATCCACGATTGACGCGGCCATCGCCATTGAAGACCGCACTTTTTACAATCATTCTGGCTTTGATTTTAAAAGAATTGTTGGTGCTGTTGTGGCGAATGTGAAAGCGATGAAAAAAGTGCAAGGAGCAAGTACCATTTCCCAACAATATGCTCGAAATCTATTTTTGACGATGGATAAAACGTGGAAACGAAAAATTTCTGAAGCCATCTATACGATTCGTCTCGAAGGAAATTATACTAAAGATGAAATATTAGAAGGTTATTTAAATACGATAAACTTTGGACACGGTGCATATGGGATTGAAGCGGCAAGCCAATTTTACTTCGGAAAGAATGCGAAGGACTTAAGTATTGCTGAAGGTGCTATGCTCACGGGAATTCCAAAAGGTCCTGGCATTTACTCGCCACTCATTAACTATGAAAAAGCTAAAAAAAGACAGCTGCTCATTTTAAAATCAATGCAAAAAACGAACATGATTACTGCAAAGACTGCAAAAGAAGCTGGCGAAGAACAACTGATTTTCACTGGAAAGCACCCACATCATCGCGCTGACTCCGCTCCTTATTTTTATGATATCGTAAAAAAGGAATTATTAACGAAAGTTGGTCTTGATGAAAGAGTTTTAGCGCTTGGCGGGTTAAAAGTTTTTACAACACTTGATCCAAAGCAACAAGAGATTGCGGAAAATGTGATGAACGAAACGTTCTCTAAAGACTCAGATATTCAAGTCGGCTTTGCGGCGATGGATCCGAAAACAGGTTTCGTCACAGCTCTAATAGGGGGAAGAAATTATGATGAAAGTCCATTTAACCGCGCAACCCAAGCAGTGCGTCAACCTGGATCTACCATTAAACCACTTCTTTATTACGCAGCACTTGAGCGAGGTTTTACACCGTCAACCTTGATGCGAAGTGAACCGACCACATTTAAATTCGAAGGAGATACGGAATACACCCCGCATAATTTTAATAATCGTTATGCGAATAGTGGAGTGACGATGGCTCAGGCTCTCGCTGTATCGGACAATATATATGCTGTTAAAACTCATCTATTTCTTGGCGAAAAAGTGTTAGTGGATACCGTTAATAAATTTGGAATCGCATCAAGGATGGCCCCTGTTCCATCTCTTGCACTCGGAACTTCCGGGGTAAAGGTTGTGGAATTGCTAAATGCTTATAGCATGCTAGCAAATGGCGGGAAAAATGTAGAACCAATCTTTATTCAGAAAGTAGTAGATTATCGCGGAAAAGTAATTTACGAGGTTGAGGAAAAAGAAGAACAGGTGTTAAAGCCGGAACTTGCCTTTATTATGAGTCAAATGATGACAGGGATGTTCGATCATAAATTGAATGGATATGCGACCGTTACGGGGGCTTCGATTACAAACCAAATGAGTAGAGTATATGCCGGGAAATCCGGTTCAACCATATCGGATAGCTGGATGGCCGGCTTCACTCCGGGACTTTCAGCTGTCGTTTGGACAGGCTATGACCAAGGAAAAGAAATCACTTTAACTGCGGATAAGGTTTACGCGAAAAATATGTGGATTCGTTTTATGGAGCGAGCCATAAAAGGCCAGTCTGAAAAGCTGCATACATTTAGGCCACCTGCAGGAGTAACAGCTGTTCCAATCGACCCAACAAACGGAAAATTAGCTACAAATCTATGTCCGGTCTTTAGGTTAACCTATTTTGAAAAAGGGACTGAACCGGAAGAAATTTGCACAGAGCACTTGCTAACGGGGCCAAATTAATTGGCTCCGTTATTTTGTTCCTCCTATTACTCCACTCCTGTTACGATGATTCCACTCTTATTATCCCCGGATATTTCATAATTGCGGCTAACTGCCGCTTTTATAGAAGGCTTTCCTTTGAAATCATAATAGGAAATATAATATTTCTTCCCTTCATAACGAAGCGAAAACGACTTCTTCTTTTTTACGTAATCCAAATATTGTTCCAACGTATAATTTTTTTTAAACATAATGGCACTATGCGGCAAACCGACATAGCGGAAATGCCATGGCTCATACTGAATGCCAGTAATCGCCGTCTTATCTTTTGGGTAACGCAAAATAAATCCGTATTTCCAGGAGTTCTTCTCAAGCCACTTTCCCTCTTCGGCATCCTCCATTTTATTTAACGTTGAGCCAATATCAAGTGCCAACCCCAAATTATGTTCACTAAATCCCGCGGGCAAAGCATATGCAGGTCCCATCTCTTCATAAAGCTGGTTTTGTTCTTCGAAACTACGAAAACCACTATTAATCATAAAATGGTTGACATGATCTTTTTTAGCTGCATTGACCATTGCAGAGAAGCGCTCTGCCACCATTTCCGATAACATGATTGCGGGATCCAGCAATTGATACTCTTGAATATAATCCGGGTGTCCACTTAAATAGATCACATCTCGCTGTACACCTATATCTTGCACCGGGTTATCGAGACCTACCAATAATAAATTCCCATAATAAACATGTTCCTTTTCAATCGTAATATGAGAGGTATCCTTACTTTTTTCGTTCGAGATATTAATTTCCCGATTTCCATCACTAAACTTATAACCGAATAACAGCACTAGTATTCCTAACAACACAATCCACTTTATCTTTTTCATCTTATCGTCCCTCCATCTTTATAATAGGAAAGACAATTAAAGAAAAAGGAAAGAAAAGATAAAGTTTTTATTAAGATTTGTAAGAAAAGCGGAAGCGCCTGTTCATCGACGTACAAACTTCAGGGCCTTCGACTGAGATAAAGGAAACACGACGAGGGACGAGTCGATGTTGACTTATCGTAGGGAGAAGGACAAGAAGTTTGCTAGTCGATAGGCGCTGGAGGTGGACAGCGTTAGCCATAGTTCTAAAATATAGACCTTAAAAGACTTCAATTTTCTATACTTGTCGAGGCAGACGAACTTCAAACTTAGTATGAATGGGATCGCTATAAGCTGTAATCGTTCCGTTATGCTGTTCGATAATATTTTTAGCTATGAAAAGCCCTAGTCCTGTACTATTATGCTCCAACGAGCGAGAGCGGTCGCCTGTATAAAACACATCAAAAATATGGGTTAGGTCATCTTCTGGAATATAACTTCCGTAGTTCATGACGTCTATAACTATCATATTTCCATCTGCATACCCTTTTATATCAATATATTTTCCTTCTGAACCGTAGCGGATGGCATTCGTTAGTAAATTCTCAAATACTCGCGCCAGCATTTCCCCGTCACCTAGAATTTGCAGGTTCGGAACCATATCTATCCTAGCAATTAAATGGTTTTTTTCTAAACTCGGATAAAATTCCTCTTTTAATTGTAGGATCAGTTCTCCAATATTGATTGGGTCCTTTTCCATTTTTAGCATACCGTAATTTAAGCGGGAGATTTCAAAAAGTTCATCTATCAATTTCTCCAAGCGTAATGATTTTGTATGGGCAATCGACAAAAAATGCTTCATTTGATCTTCGGAAATTTGTTGATCCTTCATAAGCAATTCTAAATATCCTAAAACAGAAGTGAGTGGTGTACGTAAATCATGGGCTAAGTTGACGATAAGTTGCTCTTTACTGCTGATGGCAAGATTTTCTCTTTGCAAAGATTCTTTCAATTCCTGTGCAGCTTTATTAATATCCTCAGCGATCACTCTGAACTCATCATTCGTAGAAATATGTACCCGGCTATTAAAATCACCATTTGCAATCTGATGAATGCCAGTTGAAATTTTTTTAAAATACGTTCCGTAAGACTTTGTAAGTAAGAAAAAAAACAGAATCGCAAGCGGAATAAAAATAATGAGGAAGACATTAATATCCCCTATACTCGCAATTGTTCTTCGAATATTTGCCAACGGTTCTCCCATTTGCACTTGAGATGTTTGATAATAATGCTGGAGTATTTTATAGAGACCGAACGTAATCGTGCCTGCCATGAGCATGCTGACGCATAGACGAATGATCATTTGAGTTCGAAAGCTGCGCATTATTTTAGCCATTGAATGTATACCCAACTCCCCAAACGGTTTTAATGAATTTATTTTTTTGCTGGTCTTCTTTTAACTTTTTTCGTAAACCTCGAATATGTACCATTACGGTATTACTGCCTTCATAATACTCTTCCCCCCACACGTGCTGGAAGATGTTTTCTACACTATAAACCTTCTTTGGGTAACTAGCTAATAAGTATAAAATATCAAACTCTTTTGGGGTTAATTCAATTATCTCACCGTATAATGTTACTGTCCGTTCGTCCAAATTTATATTCAATCCGCCCACTTCTATTTCATGGCTTTTTCCATTAGTTTGACTCAAAAGCTTGGAGCGGCGAAGCTGGGCGTTGACCCTTGCCACCAATTCCATTGGGTTGAACGGTTTAGACATATAATCGTCTGCGCCCATCACAAGTCCTGTAATTTTATCTAAATCAGATTGTTTAGCACTTAAAAAAATAACAGGCAATGCATATTCCTCGCGAATTTCGCGAATCACTTCATAACCATCCATTTTCGGCATCATAATATCTAAAACAGCTAAATCGATATTTCGTGTTTGTATCGCCTGAAGCGCTTCCATTCCGTCGTGAACTTTGATGATTTGATAGCCTTCCTTCTCTAAATGAAATCCTACTAAATCAGCAATCTCTTTTTCATCATCCGCTATCAATACTGTTACCATAATTTCACCACCTAAATAATCGATAAAAAAACCTGAGGTGTGCGGCCTCAGGTTTCAGTGTCCAGCTGCAGGCGCCAGCCCCTCGAGGTCAAATAACCTGAGGCAATAAAAGTCAAAGTGCAGACTTTTTTGCCTCAGAACATTTGCTTGTCGGGGCTAATCAGGCGCCTTCCGCTTTTCGTGTGTCCAGCTGCAGCGCCAGCCCCTCGAGGTCAAATAACCTGAGGCAATAAAAGTCAAAGTGCAGACTTTTTTGCCTCAGAACATTTGCTTGTCGGGGCTAATCAGGCGCCTTCCGCTTTTCGTGTGTCCAGCTGCAGCGCCTAGCGACTAGCGAACTACATGACTTCTCCCTACGATAAGTCTACATCGATTCGCCTTGCAGGCTCACCGTGTTTCCTTTATCTCAGTCGAAGTCACTGTAGTTCGTACGTCGATGAACAGGCGCTTCCGCTTTTCGTTGTCCAGCTGCAGCGCCTAGCGACTAGCGAACTACATGACTTTTCCCTACGATAAGTCTACATCGATTCGCCTTGCAGGCTCACCGTGTTTCCTTTATCTCAGTCGAAGTCACTGTAGTTTGTACGTCGATGAACAGGCGCTTCCGCTTTTCGTGTCCTAGTTCGCATTTAATGTGCAAACTATATGTAAGTTTACTTTTTTTCTGCTCAATCGGCAAGTACGCACTACTATATTTGCAAAATGTCATAGATTGTACAAATCTTTCTACTGCTTAATTAAATTCTTCTTTCAGTTCTTCACTTGAGCGATCCCATATTCCTTCATCGTGCTGTTTTAAAAATGCTGCCAGGTTTTTTCTCGATTCTTCTTCCATATTATGAACAATGACCTGCCCTTTCATTGCCCTATCCATATGGTTCACATGTTCTGGCATCGATTTGTAGCCTCTACGTGCAGGGCGATTAATATATAATTCGCAAGCAGTGACCCCTGCATAATATGGTCCCTCTGGCTTTCGATCGACCGCTACCCATATGATCCAGTATTTCTTTGTATCTTCATTCGGATAATCCGTTAAAAGCTCCTCAAGACTTTTTACGTATCTAACCCCACGCTCCGTCTTGCTCCTGGCATGCATGGCTTGAAGTTCAATCCACACTTCTCCGGATTCTACATCTACCATTATAGGAGTTATATTTTCCAAACTAAGAGAGCCAATTCCGAATCCTTTATGCCCGTCTGTAGGGTCATTTTTAATAATATTGAATTCTAGTTTCTTCTTCCCTTGTTCCACCAAAAAACCTCCTCACACTTTTCATTTTTACCTTATATAAACAATGCAAACACATTTTGAATACTTTCAATAAAAAAAGGAACTGCTGTGTAGATAACTGGGTAAATCGTATACTGCCCAAGCGGAGTTATAACTAGAACGATAAATAGTAATGAACCAAATTGCTCATACTGCGTCATTTTTGCCCTTACTGAAGGCGGTAGAAGATCTTCTAAAATCCTATATCCATCCAAAGGCGGGAGCGGCAGTAAATTAAAAACAAATAATAAAACATTAAAATATACAAATAAATCAAAGAACTTCATAACCAAAGGCGGTAATGATGCAGCAACCCCCGTTATAATAAGTATATATAAAACACCCATCCCAATAAAAGCAAGTAAGAAATTACTTACCGGCCCCATCAAGGACACCACTATACCACCGAGACGAGGATTTTTAAAATGATATCTATTAACCGGGACAGGTCTTGCCCAACCAAAGCCTGCGATAAAAATGAGCAATGTCCCAATCGGATCCAAATGGTGGATTGGATTCAATGTCAATCTTCCCTGATCTTTGGCAGTCGTATCTCCAAATTTATAGGCTGTATAAGCATGTGCAAATTCATGCACAGTAAAAGCGATGAGCAATATCGCTGCAATTAACGGAATTTCTTCAAGAGGGAATCTAAGAAAACGTTCCACATATCCAACCCCTTCATAATTAACTCTTCCAAAACATTATAGCAAAAATTAGGATAAATCCTTATTGATTCAACCTATAAAAAAGCATACACTTTCCTTGAGTACATATTTTTGTAGGAGGAATTTATACATGCCTTACGTAACTGTAAAAATGCTAGAAGGCCGAAATGAAGAACAGAAAAAAGCCTTGGTAGAAAAAGTAACAGCCGCCGTTGTTGAAACAACTGGAGCCTCGGAAGACAAAGTTGTTGTTTTCATAGAGGAAATGAGCAAAAACCATTATGCGGTTGGCGGAAAGAGATTAAGTGACGAATAGAAAAGCGGAAGCGCCTGTTCCATCGACGTATCGATTTCGTATTCCCTAACGAGATAAAGGAAACACGATGAGTCCGGTAGGACGAGTCTGGCTTCCTTATCGTAGGAAGGGAAGTAGAAATCCACTAGTCGATAGGTGCTGTAGCTAGACACTAACTCAAACATAAGGGCATCGGTACACTTGCCGATGCCCCATTTAAAAACCTTAATCCGCTACCGTCATTTCCTCAAATCTTCAATATATGCATACGCTTCTTCAATTTCTTCCTTTGTATATAATTGCTCGCTTTTTAATACTTGGATTTTTTCTTCCACTTCGGGCTTTGGTAATGAATCAAAGTATAAAACAGTCGAAACGAGCTCAAGAAAACGAGCATTTTTTTCGTTCATCTTTGCTAGGCATTCCTTCAAGTTCGGCAGATTTATTTCATATGAATTTAAAAATTCCTGTCCTGCCTCTGTCACCCTATATTTATAATGAACATATCCGCTTTTTTCTTCCTTCACTTCATCAATAAAGCCAAAATTACATAATTCCTCAACTCGTAATGTCAACTCTTCTGAATATGGACCGTAAAAATGAAATTCAAACTTTTCCTGAAAAGGGAAATTTAATTTCTTTGCAATATAAACCATCTTTTGCAGCTTCTTACGACCGACTATTTCTCCTGCTACAGCAAATATATTCATTAATCGTAGATGGTCATTCAGCATAACAAACATTTCAACTCCTGCTCAATTTTTTCAAGGGTGGTTCATCCATGTTTCTTTAGAATGGATAATATTTGCTGTTTGATGTTTCCATGTTTCGATTGATCTAGAAGAAAATCTTCCGGGTAATACAATTTATGGTCTGTTCGTCTTTTTCCGGAAATAGCTTGTACGATCGTCGATTCCCTTGATAATTCACGTAATTCACCGTTTGGCATTAGTAAATGAATTGGGAGGCGCTCCTCTTCTTCTCCAGGCCGGTAAAAATCATAAGGTAGATCCGAAGATGAATCAACGGCTAAATAATAATCAGGATCAATTTCCGCTTCACGGAAAAGCTCATCAAGATGCCCCAATAATTTATATTCTCGTGCAGGATCAAATTCTACATATTTCAATAGATTGCGATTCATAAACCGATTGCATAAATCTCGGAGAATGACATCCTCTTCGTCTTCCCACATTTGAAAGTAGTATAAAATAACCGTTTCATCTAATTTTAAATAATCTTCTAATGTTACTTTTTCCTCAAAAAGAGAAATAAAGTGAGTTGGTTCATACTTAAATGCATATGCCTTTTCATATAACGCTTTGGCGCGCTGCAGAATCTTTGTAAGGATGACTTCTGCACTTCTCGTCACTGGATGAAAGTACACTTGCCAATACATTTGATAGCGGCTCATAATATAATCCTCAACAGCATGCATCCCCGTCGATTTAAAAACAACTTGATCTTCAAGCGGCCTCATCACCCGCATGATCCGCTCCATATCAAAATGACCGTAGCTAACCCCCGTAAAATACGCATCACGCTGCAAGTAATCCATTCGATCCGCATCGATTTGACTGGAAATTAAACTGACAACAAGTTTGTCTTCATACGTCTTTCCTACGACATCTGCCACTTTTTGAGGAAAATCCTGACTGACGCGCCGTAAAACAGCATTCACTTCAGTCTCCCCAAGGATAATTTGTCTTGTGAAAAATTCGTGGTCTGTGTGATACACATTTTCAAATGAATGTGAAAATGGACCATGTCCTAAATCGTGTAAAAGAGCAGCACATAGGGATAGAAGTCTTTCATCTTCATTCCATTCAGGTCTCCCTTTAAAAACGTCATCTACTATCCGCCTCACGATTTCGTACACACCGAGTGAATGATTAAAACGGCTATGCTCGGCACCGTGAAACGTTAAATATGTAGTTCCAAGCTGTTTAATTCTTCGAAGTCGCTGGAATTCCTTCGTACCAATTAATTCCCAAATGATTTTATCTCGCACATGTGCATAACGATGAACAGGGTCTTTGAAAACTTTTTCCTCGCTTAATTTTATATTGGAATGATTCATCTACAAACCCTCTTCCTATCTATCATGTTTACATTATATCGGTTTTGGATTTTTTTATAAAGCTCATCAAGTTTCTATTAATTTATTGCCATATTGGTATATAAATTGGCTTTGTTGTCCATCCTATAATTACCGGAATTAAAAGATTATTAATGGGAGTTGAAATGAATGAAAACACGTCAAGATGCTTGGACGGAAGAAAATGATTTGCTGTTGGCTGAAACCGTGCTTAGACATGTTCGCGAGGGAAGTACACAGTTAAACGCGTTTGAAGAAGTCGGTGATAAACTGAATCGAACGTCAGCTGCATGTGGTTTTAGGTGGAACGCAGTTGTTCGCCATCAGTATGAAAAAGCACTAGATTTAGCTAAAAAACAACGAAAGCAACGTCAAAGAATGCTTGGAAAAGAACAAGGCGGCAAAAAGAAACTACTTTATCAGCCACCTATCTCAATTTTAAATGAGGCGTCAATAGAATCCACGTTGGAGCCGGCAAATTCGTATGAAATGTTTACGGAGGAAATGGGAGAAGAACATACTCTTACTGAACTTGCTCCATTTACAGGAAACTTATTACCAGCACCTGCCACAATGCAAACTGGAGAAATGAATATAGAAAAAGTAATTTCATATCTACAGACGATTCAAAGTTCCGAGTTTCATTTAGATGTACTAAGAAGTGAGAATCAGAGATTAAAAAGGGAAATCTCCGATCTGCGTAAAGAAAATGAAGTATTGACAAAACAAGTCTCCAAGCTTGAAGATAACTCAGAAACAATGCAAGAAGATTATGAGACACTAATGAAAATTTTAAACCGCGCTCGAAAACTCGTATTATTTGACGAAGATGAGCGTCCTGCAAATACATTTAAGATGGATAGAAATGGGAACTTAGAGAAGTTGGCTGAGTAACAAGAAAAGTGGAAGCGCCTTGCACATCGTCGTACAGGCCCACAGGATGTGGGTCCGTCGACGAAGACATAAGGACGTGGCGTTTTTAGTCGACGTTCCTTTTTCGGCCTAAGACTTGCGATAAAGGAAACACGGCGAGGTTGGAAAAGCGGAAGTCGCCTGATCAGCCCCGACAAGCAAATGTTCTGAGGCAAAAAAAGTCCGTTTTTTGACTTTTATTGCCGCTGGTTTATGACCTCGAGGGGCTGGCGACTGCAGCTAGACAAGACGAGCCTGGCTTCCTTATCGTAGGGAAGAGGGCAAGAAGTTTGCTAGTCGATAGGCGCTGGAACTAGACACAAGAAAAAAAGCCGTGAATGTGTACGAAGCACACTCACGGCTTTATTTTATTATTTCGCTCATTCATTCGTTCATAATATAATTGAAACCACTCGAGTTCATTCCCTTGCAATCCATTAGAATAAATCTCTTCAGCCAAGCCTTTCAGCGTCTGCAGAAACCGCAGCATCACATCCTGAATCGATATATCTGTCTTCAGTAATTCCGACAACGACGCCATGACTTCTGGGCGTACATCTGGAAAGTGATATTTGGACGGTTCCATAAATTTGGCGTATGTATAAAAATCACGAACGAGTTCTGCCCGTTTGCGCCCGCTTCCTGTTACACAAAGATAGATTTGTACGGCAACTCCTTTTCGAATTCGCCGCTGTGAAATACCTGCGAACTTTTTTCCATCTATGCTTAAATCATAGCTCCCCGGACAATATGACCCAACGATCTCGTAAGCTTCAATCGTTTGCGGAAAGTCTTGGAACATAAGACGAATGAGATCATACATAGAATCATAGCCCCGATTAATATCGATGCCCTTTTCAGTATCTGGGAAAATGAGTGTTAAGTTAAGGACCCCTTCATCAAGGACGACGGCAAGTCCTCCTGAATTACGCACAATCCCTTCATAGTTTTGACTGGCTAGAAAATCGAGGCCATCTTGTAAAGCCGCAAGCTTTGTATCTTGTATCCCTAATACTAGAGTATTAGCGTGAACCCACGCTCTTGCAGTTGGGGGCGAATAACCGCTCCCAACTGACATACAAAGAGTATCATCAATAGCAAAAGATTGCATCGCATGAAAATGGGGATTCACACTTGAATGATCAATGATTCGCCATTTTTTTTGCTGTAAAAGTAGAGTACTTTCCAACATGTATGTTAAACTCCTTCAACCTGCACCTTAAGAACTTTTCCCCAACGATTGAACCGCTGTAACGAGTGCTAGATTATACACATCTTCTTCGCTGCATCCGCGTGAAAGATCATTTACTGGCGAATTTAAGCCTTGTAAAATGGGACCAATTGCCTCAAACCCACCAAGTCGCTGAGCAATTTTATAGCCAATGTTCCCGGCTTCGAGACTTGGGAAAATGAAAACATTCGCATCCCCTTGAAGTGGAGAATCCGGTGCTTTTTTCTGGGCAACGGATGGTACAATTGCCGCATCAAACTGGAATTCGCCATCAATGATCAATTCAGGATCCATTACCCTTGCCAATTGAAGTGCTGTTTCCACCCTTTTTGTTTCATCAGATACTGCAGAGCCCTTTGTTGAAAAACTAAGCATGGCCACACGAGGATCTATATCAAACATTGCTGCCGTTTTGGCACTTTCAACTGCTATTTCAGCTAAGTCTTGACTGTCCGGCGCAATATTGATGGCGCAATCCGCAAATACGTACTGCTCTTCCCCTCTTACCATAATGAAAACACCTGATGTTTTACTTAGGCCTGGCTTCATTTTAATAATTTGCAATGCTGGTCGGACCGTATCTGCAGTTGAATGGATTGCCCCACTTACTAATCCATGCGCTTTTTTCATGTATACAAGCATTGTTCCAAAGTAATTTTCATTTAATAATAAGTTTTGTGCCTCCGATTCAGTTACCTTGCCTTTTCGTCTTTCCACGAAGGCCGCTACCATTTCATCGATGGCAACATATTTTGCTGGATCATATATTTCCATGCGATCTAGTGAAATATTCATTTCATCCGCTTTTTCCTGGATACTTTCCATACTGCCAATCAATACCGGAATTAACACTTCATCTGCTGCTAGTCTACCCGCGGCAGCTAGAACTCTCGGATCCAACGCTTCAGGAAAAACAATTTTCCTGTCCCATCCACGTGCTTTTTCTTTTAAAATGTCGAATAAGTCATTATTCAAGTCAACCATGGCAATCTTCCTCCTGCTTTAGTAATAAAACGTAGGTGGTTTACTTCATAATCCTCCTCTTAAGCATATACCCATTTTCATTAGATTGATAATGATATGGTGTATTCTTGACAAAATTTTTACATAGATGCGTAATAAGGCTTGCTGTGGTCAAATTATGATATAGTTTATTCTAGTAGCTAAAAGGCTAGAATGAATTACAAATGCTGAAGATTAGGAGTTGATCCAAATGAGTGAACCAGCACAAACACTGGATGGTTGGTATACACTGCATGATTTTAGAACGATGGATTGGTCTTCTTGGAAACAACTATCAAGTGACGAGCGACAAGCGGCTATCCATGAATTTTCCCAATATCTAGATAAGCTAAATATTGTACAAGATCAAAAAGAAGGCAGTCATGCTCTCTATTCCATTGTTGGTCAAAAAGCGGATTTTATGCTGATGATTTTACGACCTACGATGGAAGAATTAAATGATCTTGAAAATGAATTCAATAAATTAACGATAGCTGAATACACCATTCCCGCCTATTCCTATGTGTCCGTTGTGGAATTAAGTAATTATATGGCAAAAGAATCTAACGAGGATCCATATCAAAATCCATATGTGCGTGGACGTTTATATCCAATTTTACCAAAGACAAAGCATGTTTGTTTTTACCCAATGGATAAGCGCCGTCAAGGAAATGACAATTGGTACATGCTTTCGATGGAAGAAAGAAAAGAACTCATGTATAGCCACGGTATGATCGGTCGTAAGTATGCCGGAATTATTAAGCAGTTAATTTGCGGATCTGTCGGATTTGATGATTATGAATGGGGCGTCACATTATTTTCCGATGACGTTTTGCAATTCAAAAAAATCGTATATGAAATGAGATTTGATGAAGTGAGCGCGCGCTATGGGGAATTCGGTTCATTCTTCGTCGGAAACATACTTGAAGACTATGATGTAGAGAGATTTTTATATATAAAGTAAGCATGAAACTAAGCCTTTTTCCTTGAACGGGGAAAAGGTTTTTTTCATTTGTTGTTTCTCTAAACTTTAGAAAAGTTTGTACTGCATACCAGCCCTCTTATTTGCATAGATATGAAAGAGTAAATTAATTTTGGTGCTTTTATCATTTTTCTTACCAAACATTCATTTCTGCATCGAGGCTGCCATAAGGAAAAGGCACCCGTATCTATAAGGAGGGAGTAATTTGTCAAACCAAAATCCATATCAAAACATGGCCGGTTATTATCCACAGACCCAAAGGCAACAGATGCCATTTCCGCCGCAAGGCCAAATTCCAGCGGGATTTTTTCAGCAACCGATGCAAGTTCCAACTGGTGTAGCCGGAACAAAAGGCGGAGTTAATGTGCCGGGCATGCTGCCTATAGAAGAATCTTATATCGAAAATATTCTCAGGCTTAATAAAGGAAAGCTTGTCCATGTCCATAGTACTTTTGAACATAACCGTGAATGGAATGCAAAAATTTTCAATGGAATTATCGAAGCTGCAGGTAGGGATCACCTCATTTTAAGTGATCCTCAGACTGGAAAAAGATATTTAATTCCAATGGTTTACGTTGACTATGTCACGTTTGATGAACCAATCGACTACGAATATCCATTTGGGGCAGGACCCCTGGCATCAGCACCACCGAGGTGATTAGAAAAGCGGAAACGCCTGCTCATCGACGTACAAACTACAGTGACTTCGACTGAGATAAAGGAAACAAGACGAGGTTGGAAAAGCGAAAGTCGCCTGATCAGCCCCGACAAGCAAATGTTCTGAGGCAAAAAAAGTCCGTTTTTTGACTTTTATTGCCGCTGGTTTATGACCTCGAGGGGCTGGCGACTGCAGCTAGACAAGACGAGACTGGCTTCCTTATCGTAGGGAGAAGTCATGTAGTTCGCTAGTCGATAGGCGCTGGAGCTAGACAAAGAAAAGTGGAAGCGCCTTGGCAATTAATCAAGGCGCTTTTTTTATTTTTGTTTTATGTTTTGAAATCACATCATTAATATATGCTACACTATCTGCGAAATAGCGTTCGTCATGAATTCCATGTAACAGCATCCCACCTGTATAACCTACCTGATCCAGCTTTTCTAAAAAATATTCGAAGTCCACAATCCCGTTCCCAGCGTATGTGGGATTCAAATCGTCACCATCTTTTATATCTTTGCCGTGAGCAAGATAAATATCTTGCCCTATCAGTTCGAAAGCGTGATCCATGATCGGTCTCACGTTTTCTTTTCGAGCTTGCCCTTTTTGAAAAAGGTTTGCGATATCCATAATTATTTTTAGGCGCGGTGACTTGAAGGTATCTAATAGCTTTCGAGCCAGATCGGGAGTATTTATACAGTTATTCGGCTCACATTCGATACCTAAAATCAAGTCATACCGTTCCGCTTGCTCCAACACCTTATCCGTCGATACTAGTAGATCTTCCCAAGCCTCAGGTTCTTGGTTGTCCTCATGCCACACCCACATACTTTTTGTATTTCGGCTTCCAGTACATAAAGTAATAAAATTACAATTTAGCTCTCGGCTAGCTTCTGCTATAGAAGCAAACCGTTTATAGCCATCTTCTCTTACCGTTTTAGATGGATGTATCATGTTGAAAGTTCCATTTACTGCCACAATCTCTATTTTGTTTTGCACAGCTTGTCTTTGAATCTCCTCTAATAGTCCTGGTGCGAAACTAAATGGCAATTGTTCATCACAAACCGAAGAAAAGTCGAATTGAACCTCAGAAAATCCTGCGTTTTTAATTGCTGCAAATAGCTCCCCAGTTGTGGGCCGCTTCATTTCAATTGTGTACATGCCTAATTTCATAACGAAACACCTTCCTTTCTAATTATGATAAGAGAATGAAATAATACTAGATTTATACTTAACAAACTTTTATGTCATTTATATTCTTCAACATATTCCTCATAATCTAAAACCTCGATTACTTCAGACCAATGAAGGACAGTGCCAACAAAATCTTTTATATCCAAGCCCGGCATTTCATAAGTTTCATCAGTATTTACGGTTCCGGTGGCATCCTCAATAAAAGTTACTTTGTATCCCCTGTCATAAGCTGAAATAGCCGTAAACATACAGCAAAATTCCGTGTTGAAACCTGTAATAAATAGATGATCTATACCTAATCTTTCTACAGTATTAGCCAGTTCCGTTTTAAAAAATGAACTTGGTGTTTGTTTTTCGAATACATAATCCGCGTATTGTTTCAATGAAGGATGTAGTTCTGATCCTTCTGAACCTCTGTACAATGGACTCTCTTCGACATCGTCAACATGCCGCATAAATATGACAGGGTTATCATTGTTTTTAAAATCCTGAATAACCTTTTCCATCAAGGAAAGTTCCTTTTTAAAATCCCCAAAATTAACAATTCCATTTTGTACATCAATTACTAAAAGTGCCTTCACTTTTTCACCTTCTTTGTTTAGCTTATAGATGCTTCACTGCAAAAATAATGAGAAGGACCCATGATACAAGAAAAGCCACACCGCCTAACGGGGTTATTGCTCCTAAAATTTTGATTCCAGATGTACTCAATATGTATAAACTTCCTGAAAATAAAACAATCCCAATCAGCATCGTCCAGCCTGACCAAGATAAAAGTGAAGAAACCGGGATATTTCTACCGATTATTCCAATCGCGATCAGACCCAGTGCATGGAACATTTGATACGTAACTCCTGTTTTCCACACTTCTAAATATTTTGGTTCTAGCTTACCTTCCAATCCGTGAGCACCAAAAGCTCCCAAAGCAACTGCTAAAAATGCATTGATTGCACCAATAATGATAAAAATTTTCATATAGTAAAGTCACCTTTCTTTGTCTAGCTACAGCTCCTATCGACTAGCGTACTTCTTGGTCTTCTTCCTACGATAAGTCAACATCGATTCGCCTTGCAGGCTCATCGTGTTTCCTTTATCTCTGTCGAAGGACCCGAAGTTCGTACGTCGATGAACAGGCGCTTGCGCTTTTCTTTGTCTAGCTTCAGCGCCTATCGACTAGCGTACTTCTTGGCCTTCTTCCTACGATAAGTCAACATCGATTCGCCTTGCAGGCTCATCGTGTTTCCTTTATCTCTGTCGAAGGACCCGAAGTTCGTACGTCGATGAACAGGCACTTGCGCTTTTCTATTAAAAATCAAATAATGAATCTCCATTTGCTCCGTCGGCCATTTTGATCCGCTCTTGGTTAGTTACGGGAATAGTTTGGGGTCTTTCGGGTAGCACATTTTCCGGCATTGAAAGCACTGAAACTTCTTTTTGTTTTTGTTCTCCTTCTAACGCTAATTCAGCAAGTGCTTTTACAGCATATAAATGTCCTTTAATTTCCTGTTCACCATTTGCCACTTTTGCTTTCCTTATCTCAATCTCTAACTTCTCAAGTAGTGTTTTATAAGAAATATTCATCCCAACAACTCCAGTCATTCCATTTACAGCCTTAGTTTCCTCACATAAGCTTTTTTCATTTGCTACAATTACAGCATAGGCATTATTACAGAAAAAATCAAAAATAAAATGAGTAGGATTGGCTAGGAATGGATTCAAAATGGAATTGTTGAAAAGCTATTTTCAACTGCGGATATTCCTTGCTCCCAAAGTTATATATGAGGAATTTGCCAATCGATAGGCGTTTCACCCAAATCCTGCAAAAACTCGTTCGTTTTTGAAAAAGGATGGCTGTCAAAAAAGCCCTTCCTTGCCGCAAATGGACTTGGATGCGGGGATTGGATTATTTTATGTTTAGTTGTATTGATAAGGGCGATTTTCTCTTGTGCCGGGCGCCCCCAAAGAATAAAAACAACGGGTTTTTCTCTTTCATTGAGCAACGAAATCACTTTA
The DNA here is from genome assembly GCF_024626525.1 of Lederbergia panacisoli. GTDB lineage: Bacteria > Bacillota > Bacilli > Bacillales > Bacillaceae_C > Lederbergia > Lederbergia panacisoli. The sequence continues at coordinate 189,118 of NZ_JANJGU010000003.1, read as the reverse complement.
TCTGTAAATATCTCCCACCCTTTCCCGCGATGCGAGAAGGCTTGGCCCGCTCTGACGGTCAAAATGGTGTTAAGCATAAGGACACCTTGTTCGGCCCACTTTACTAAATATCCGTTATTCGGAATCTCGCATCCTATATCATTTTTTAACTCTTTAAAGATGTTCCTCAAAGACGGAGGAATGCGAACGTCCGGTTTTACGGAAAAACTGAGCCCGTGCGCCTGGCCGGGACCATGATATGGATCTTGACCAAGAATAACAGCTTTCACATGTTGATATGGTGTATATTGTAGTGCGTTAAATATATCGTTATGAGCTGGGTATACAATATTCCTTGCATACTCTTCAATTAAAAAGGCTTGAAGCTTTTTATAATATGGTTTATACAACTCTGATTCCAGTATTGAACCCCAGTCATTTTTTAAAGTATTCTCCAATGCACATCTCCCCTTTCATTTAATTATATACCCACGAAATGTTGCATTTAAAATAATTGTTCATAACAAAAAGAGCTATTCAAAAAAACAGTTATTGAAAACCGTCTGCTTGAATAGCCCTATCTAGCGGAAATTCAGATTTTTACTCCGTCACATTAATCGCTTTTTCCTGTGCCAGCAAACACAATTCTGCTGCTTTAAATGCATGTGCTTGTGTCATCGCATTTTCTGTACGATCGATGCAATCCTTAATTAACTCCCCGAAGAACGGATATCCTACTTTGCCTTTTAGATCAAAGTATTTTTCACCCTCCTGATTGACGAGATAAAGGTGATCGCCACCATTATTATGGGTCAAATCAACATATTTTCTCATTTCAATAGTTCCTTTTGTGCCCACAATAAATGTACGACCATCTCCCCATGTGCTCAACCCGTCAGGTGTAAACCAATCGACACGGAAATATTGTGTTACCCCGTTGTCCCCTACTAATGTGGCGTCCCCGTAATCTTCGAGTTCTGGATATTCCGGATTATCATAGTTTGCAATTTTACTATGTAGCACCTTCGCATCTTTAGCGCCCGAATAGAACAGAAATTGCTCGATTTGGTGACTCCCTATATCACACAAAATACCGCCATATTTTTCTTTCTTAAAGAACCAATCTGGGCGGCTCGGCGCATTTAATCGATGCGGGCCGAAGCCAGTCACTTGGATGACTCTGCCTATAGCTCCTTCTTCAATCAGTTGGCCAGCAAATATGGCACTTTCTACATGAAGTCGCTCACTGTAATAGACCATATATTTTTGCCCTGTTTCTTCAACGACCTTCTTTGTTTCCTCCAGCTGTGCCAATGTTGTGAATGGGGTCTTGTCTGTAAAATAGTCTTTCCCCGCTCGCATGACAAGATTGCCTAAAGCACTTCGCTCTGATGGTACAGCAGCAGCTGCCACAAGCTTTACTTCCTTATCTTCTAAAATTTCATCAATCGTGCTCGCCTGTTTAGCTTGTGGATACGTGTTTAAGAATTGGTCTACCTTAGCTTGATCAGGATCATACACCCATTTCAACGTTGCACCAGCTTCAATCAATCCATTGCATTGACCATAAATATGTCCGTGATCTAAAGCAATTGCTGCAAAAATAAATTCCCCTTCTTTTACAACTGGATTTGGTTTTCCTTTTGGTGCGTAATTCATTCCATCTCCATTACTCATCGTTTAAATCACTCTCACAATGTAATTTATTTTCTGACAAATCTATTATATCAAAACCAATCAGCGTATCCTATTTCTTTTAAATGATTATTACGTCTCTTAAAATGTTTCATCTAAAACCGAACCGGTTATATAAGTAATGTCCATTCATTTACTAGAAAGGGAGGATGTAATATATGAATACCGTCAGAGTTTGCGAAAATGGTCTAGAGGCAAAAAACATTATAAATGAGTTAACTACCCAGGGATTTGATTATGATCACATTTATTTGTTTGCCCATGATGAAGAACGTTCAAAGGATTTGACGGACGTTACAGATACCGGTGTAGTAGGAGTGGGAGAGCTTGGAGTTCTCGATTCGGTCAGCAATGTTTTCAGAAAAAGAGGCGATGAGCTTCGCGCTAAGTTCGAAGCGGTCGGTCTGACAGAAGCGGAAGCGGAGCAATATGAAAAGGTATTAGATCAAGGGCAAGTAGTCATTGTTGCAACAACCGAACATTAAGATTGATATAAAGGGCTGCCATATATTTAACCGGCAGCCCTTTTATCATCTTCAAATAATATTTTTGATTTTACAACCCAATATATTGAACCAATAGCAATGATGGCAATTAATAGTTCGACTACATAAATGTTTGTAATGACACCTGCTTGGTAAAGTGCCGCAGGGAAATCAAAGACAGCGTGAATGAGGATCGCTAGAAAAAGAAAAATTATTTTTCGTTTTCGGATTCCGTACATTACAAGTATGGAAAGTCCTAAATGAATGGATAGTGCACTTAATCGTTCAATTCCACCTAACAAAATAATGAATGACGAGCCACTCGTCAATTGTTCCTTGATGGGGCTTAATGCTTCTTTCGTTTGTTCGTTTATCAATAGCGATTCAAACGTCCCATTATTAATCATAAAAGCAAAAACAATCATCATAATGCTGTTAACACCGACGAGTAAGATGGCTTCCATCCCACCATGACCAAGCCCAAAGGAGAGTCCGTCCTTCCATTCCCGGTACTTTTTCAAAGCAAATTTCATCATTATAAATCTACCAGTCTCCTCAAAAATTCCCGCCATCAAACCTCCGTACAACATGAAAAGCCACGGATTTTCGAAAAACTGTTTTGTAGATTTATTCCAGACGAGGACATAGCTGTGTAATAGCCCTTCCAAAACATTGGCAAATAGAAAAAACGTCACCATTCCGACTAGCAATACAATCAGCGAAATCTTGTATCTTTTCTTGAAAAAAATGAGCAAAAATATCGGTGTGCCTACAGCAATGATAAAAGAAATAACCATTGAAACAATCGTTGTTGAACTTACCATACCCTACTCCTTTCTTATCCGATTAAAGAGTGATAGATTTTCCTAGCTTCATCCGGATTTTTCGTCCCATGAACGAGAGCGCGGCCGTCTTTAAAAAAAACAATCCGTGTTCCTTCTTTTACGATTGAAAGTAAGAAAGCGTTCCCTCCGACTTCGTATCCAGCTGAACGCCACCTATCCGCAAGCTGTTCCAATAAAAGCGGCTCCCCTTCAGCAGGTCGAATTTGCACTGTATCCCTGCCACATAAAACAGCCACCTTTGTGTTAGATTCCGCTTGTAAAAAAGGATATGTACGTTCTTCTCCACAAGAAAGACAAGCTTTATCTTTTAAGGCACCAGCTTTTAAAGATACATATTCATTTTCCCAAAGATCAAATGAAACAAAGGTCTTTCGGACCGCTTCACTATTTCCAGATAAAACTTTTAAAGCTTCCACACTTTGATGGGCAGTAACCATTTGAACCGTCGGAGCGATAATTCCCACTGTATCACATGTCTGGCCTTGTAAAGGCAATTTTTTTAGTAAACATTGCAAACAAGGAGTCTCCCCAGGGATAATCGTAAACGCCATCCCGAAACTCCCGACACATGAGCCAAAAATATAAGGGATATGATACTTATGGGCAAGATCATTCAGTAAAAAGCGTGTTTCAAAATTATCGGTTCCATCAATGAGTAAATCAACGTCTTCTATGATGCCTTCCAACAGCGCTCCATCCGCTTGGGCGACGATTGCTTCAATTTCGACTTCACTATTAATTTGCTGTAATCTTTTTTTTGCGGCTTCCGCTTTCGGCCACTTTTTGACTGCATCTTCTTCTGTAAATAAATGCTGTCTTTGAAGATTGCTCATTTCAACATAATCTCTGTCAATAATTGTTAGTTTTTTGACGCCAGCGCGAGCGAGTGTCTCGGAAGTATGCGTACCTAAAGCACCGATTCCAAGAATAAGTGCATGCTTTTTTGAGATTTCCTTTTGCCCTGCTTCACCAATTTTTTTAAATAAAATTTGCCGTGAGTAGCGTTCCATATGAATCAGCCCCCGCTTACCGGAGGAATAAGAGCAATCACATCTTCCGCATTTATGACAGTTTCATCTGTAGCAAATTCTTCATTAATTGCAATCATAATCCCAGCCAAACTCCCTAGATTTGTTTCGGTCTCTAAGTGATTGCGCAGTTCCTTTACTGTCTTACCTGAAACATCCATTGTTAAAGAACCATCTCCAGCCTGCTCTTTTAAATGAGCAAACAATAAAATTTTATTCATTCAAGTCTGCCTCCTCAGGTTTACCATCCACATATCCCTTCGTCCCCTGCTGGTTGCCAATCCATTTCTCGCCATCTTCCCAATGCTCCTTTTTCCAAATTGGAACAATCTCTTTAATCCTTTCGATAGCGTAGCGATTTGCTTCATATGCTTCCGGGCGGTGTGGCGAAGAAACCGCGATGGCAACCGCGATATCAGTTATTTCAAGGCGTCCAATTCGATGTGATATGGCTGCTTCCACTCCCGGCCAGCGTTCCTTCATTTCCGCTACAATTTGCTCAAGCTTCTTTAAAGCCATCGCTTCATATGCTTCGTATTCAAGGTAAAGCGTTTTGCGGCCATGCGTCAATTCACGGACCGTCCCAATAAAAGTTGTGACGGCGCCTGCTTCTCTCCTTACCACTTTCTCGTATATTTCCTCTATTTTAATAGGGTCTCTCGTGATTTCACAATTCAATGAAGTTCGTTCCCTTCAATTCGTTTTTTCGCTTCTATGTAATCTTCCTTTGTATTCATATTCCATAAATCTAATGAATCAATAACTTCAATATACTCAACATTGATACGATCAAGCAAAGATTTTACTGATTTCTTACCCTCTTTTAGTGTTTCATGCACATATGATAGAATGCCTGCATCATAAGCGGCAAAAAGCGGATGAATCTGCCCCTCCGCAATCGGAATAACGGCATCAAGATTTTTTTCGGTAAGAGTATGTAGTAGTTTTTTTGCCATTTCTGTAGAAGCAAACGGCATATCGCAGGCAACAACGAAACAAGGTCCCTTCTTTGCGGCAGTTAGCCCCGTTAAAATCCCAGCCAATGGACCTTGACCTTTAAATGCTTCTGAATCTTTCAATACTATCACTGAATGATCTAATTGCTGAATTTTTTCATTCGCTATTAAAATCACATCTTCCGAAATAGGAATGAACTCCTCTATTATTCGATCGATGACTCGTTTGCCGCCTATTTTCATCAAAGCCTTATTTTCTCCCATTCGGCTGGATTTTCCTCCAGCTAAAATGATCGTTTCCACTAGGTTAGTCCCCCTTAAAAATAGATTTACTATTCTTTAAATGTCCGATATTCTTTAATTATGAGGTGAGTTTCTTTGAAAATTAAACGGATCTTAATATGGATGCTTCCTTTCGCGATACTCTGTATAAGTATGTGGATCGAAACAGGAAATTGGATGATTGCTGGCAGGTTACCTGAAGCAAATGGTAAAAATGAATATGCCGTCATTCTTGGTGCCAAAGTGAATGGCGAGAATCCTTCACTTTCTTTGCGCTATAGGCTTGAAGCTGCATTAGATTATGCAAAAAAGCATCCTAACATAAAATTGATTTTATCCGGGGGACAAGGCCCTGACGAAGATATTACTGAAGCAGAAGCAATGAGACGATATCTAGCGGAAAATGGAATTGATGAAGATCGTTTAATCCTCGAAACAGCATCGACATCCACGTATGAAAATATTCAATTTTCCAAGAAGCTACTCCCTGCTTCCATTCACTCCGTTACGATTATTACGAGTGACTACCATCTAGCACGGGCCAGAGAAATCGCCAGAAAACTAGATTTAGAGTCGGATGCCGTTGCAGCAAAAACACCAAAAGTCGTCGAATGGAAATTAACGACTCGCGAGCGGCTCGCACTTTTAAAAACGTCCGTATTTGGAAAGTAATTAGAAAATCGAGTGTTGGCCTTAACACTCGATTTTTACATTTCAGAAAAAATCTCCTTTAATTCCACACTGAATCCATCTAAAAAACCCGAATGAACTTTTCCTATGTCCGTTTTCACATCATATTGTTCATACATGTCTTCATCATTAAGCTCATACACTGTAATGGATTGTAGCATTGGATTAACGATCCAATATTCTCGGACTCCATATTTCATGTAAATATTAAATTTTGTGATTAGATCATGTGATTGATTAGATGGACTTAAAATCTCTATTATTAGACTTGGTACTCCTACATATCTTGATTCAGTGAATCCTCTTTTATCGCAAATAATCACTAGATCCGGTATTACTATTTTTATTCCATCTATTTTTTCACTTTTCAACTCCACATCCATTGGTGCAGAAATAATTTCACAAGGTGTGCCTTTCAAAAAATGATCCAATTTAACGAGGAGCTCTCTAGATATGCGTTGATGCCTTATAGATGGAGAGGGTGACATATAAATAAACCCATCAATGTATTCCAACAATTCTTCTGTATTCTCGCGAATTTGTAAATACTCATTCAACGTAACTTTATTTTTTTGATAAAGAGTCATGTTCATCACCCTTTCTTAATTAGAATTATAACATATATTTTTTAAATTTTTAAAAAATAGATTGACAGTATAATTATATAGTGGTAACATCTTCCTTCCGATTATGTTTTTAAAGGGAGGGACATGCTTGATTAAGATTGAAGGTTTAAGTAAATCATTTAAGGTTGCCAAGCGCTCATCTGGACTTGCGAATTCATTGAAAGCGCTCTTTTATCGTGAACATACAATTGTTCAAGCGCTCAATGATATTTCCTTTTCGATTGAACCTGGGGAAATCGTAGGCTATATCGGTCCAAATGGTGCTGGGAAGTCGACAACAATTAAAGTGATGAGCGGTATTTTAGTACCGGATAGCGGTAAGTGCACGATTATGGGTTATACCCCTTGGAAAGAACGAGTTTCATATGTAAAAAATATCGGCGTTGTTTTTGGCCAGCGCTCCCAACTTTGGTGGGATGTGCCGGTTATGGATTCATTCGAACTTTTGCGCGATATTTATAAAATCCCCCTCCAAGAGTACAAAGCAAACGTTGAACTACTAGTTGAAACGCTTCAATTGCAAAATCTTATTTCCACTCCAGTACGACAGTTAAGTTTAGGACAGCGGATGCGCTGTGAAATTGCCGCCTCTTTATTACATAGTCCAAGTGTACTATTTTTAGATGAACCGACGATTGGACTTGATGCCCTTTCAAAAATTGCAGTCCGTAATTTTATCAAAACGATCAACAAGGAAAAAGGCGTGACGGTCATTCTCACTACCCATGATATGAATGATATCGAGGCGCTTGCGGATCGGGTCATTTTAATCGGAAAAGGTAGTTTACTATATGACGGCAAGCTAAATGAGCTGCGGAAAAAGTTTGGCGCAACCAAAATGATGACAGTCGATTATCGAGAAGCATCGGGACCTTTCGATCTTTATGGGGTGACTGTACTCTCCCAAACTAGTGATAGAGCGGTATTAAGTGTCGATACGGAGAAAATCATGGTTTCAGAAGTCATTTCAATATTATCGGGCATGGTGGAAATCTTAGATCTTTCAATTGATTCTCAGCCGATTGAAGAAATTATTATCCAATTATATAAGGAGTATCAAGTATGAGTGCATATGTCTCTGTATTGAAGTTAAGGCTTCTAAACGGTATGCAATATCGGACTGCAGCACTTGCCGGGGTGGCGACCCAATTTTTCTGGGGATTTATGTACATTATGATCTTTGAGGCGTTTTATGAACATGCACTGCAAACTCCGCCGATGTCGTTAAAGGAATTAATTACATATCTCTGGCTTCAACAAGCATTCCTAGCCTTCATCATGCTTTGGTTCCGCGACAATGAGCTTTTCGATCTGATTACTACTGGAAATATCGCCTATGAACTTTGTAGACCTTGTGGAATCTACGGTTTTTGGTATGCCAAATTATTGGCGCAACGATTATCCAGTGCCATTCTTCGCAGCTTTCCAATTCTGATTGTTGCGTTTTTATTGCCGCAGCCGTATAAAATGACATTACCATCGAACATCACTACCTTTCTATTATTTTTTACATCTATCATACTAGGCCTATTACTGTTAGTAGCCATCTCCATGTTTATTTACATCTCTGTCTTTCTTACAATGTCACCAGTAGGATCTTTACTTATGTTTAGTGTCGTAGGTGAGTTTTTTGCGGGACTGACGATTCCGATTCCATTAATGCCAACTTGGATGCAAAATATTGCTTATATGCTGCCATTTCGTTATACTGCCGATTTTCCATTTCGCGTTTATTCCGGACATATCCCAGAGAACGAGGCACTGATCGGCATTCTTTTTCAACTCGTATGGCTTGTCGCTCTTGTTTTACTTGGGAGATTTGCTTTCGGGAAAGCATTGCAAAGAGTCGTCGTTCAAGGAGGGTAAGATTGCATGAGCTTATATTTTAAATATCTTCATATATTGTTTAAGTCACAAATGCAGTACAGAACATCATTTTGGTTGTTATCGTTTGGACAATTTTTCATCCCATTATCGGTTTTTGCCGGGCTTTATTTTCTCTTTGAACGATTTGGACAAATAAAGGGATGGACATTTTTTGAAGTAGCCTTGTGTTTTGCGGTTATTCATATGGCATTTGCCATCAGTGAATGTTTCGCACGAGGGTTCGATTCGTTCTCTTCGCTAGTAAGGAATGGAAATTTTGACCGGTTGCTTGTCCGTCCTAGAGGAACCATCATTCAAGTGATGGGATCACAATTTGAGTTTACGAGATTAGGAAGATTGATTCAAAGTGTTATTGTCTTGACATGGGCATTAAGCAATCTATCGATTGAATGGAGTTTAGTAAAAGCTTGCATTCTTATTTTGATGATCATAAGTGGGGTATTTATTTTTACAGGGATTTTCATGTTGGCCGCGACATTTTGTTTTTGGACAATACAAGGGCTCGAAGTCGTAAATATTTTCACAGATGGCGGCAGGGAAATGGCACAATATCCTTTGAATATTTATCATAAATGGGTCACGAAATTTTTTACGTTCGTCATTCCATTTGGATGTGTAAACTATTTGCCTTTATTGTATGTGTTGGATCGAAGTGAAGGACAATCCATTTTATATATGTTAGCTCCCGTTGCTGGCATTATTTTTATTTTTCCTTGTTTATTTGTTTGGCGCTTTGGAGTGAGACATTACCGGTCTACGGGTTCGTGAGATTGAGTTTCGCTTTTTTGAATGGAACAAGTAGGATTATCAGTATTCAAAGTGCGGAAACTTTTGAAAAAACACGTTCTCTTCCGATTGAACCACTCAAAGTGCCCGGGCCCATGCGGAAACCATCAAAGCTGTCCGATTGAAACGCTCAAAGTTCCCGGACTCTTGCCTGAACCGTCAATGCTGTCCGATTGAACTGCTCAAAGCGCCCGGGCCCATGCAGAAACCATCAAAGCTGTCCGATTGAAACGCTCAAAGTGCCCGCGCTCTTGCGAAAACCATCCAAGTTGTCCGATTGAACTGCTCAAAGTGCCCTCCTCTATTTGGCAAATATTTATCTTGGTCATGATTTATAGACCCATCACAAATTCAGCCATTTACATACTAAGAAGATTAAAAAATCGAATCATCTTCTGTTTTTCGTTAAATACACATTTATCCCATCATCAGATAGCTTCATCTGTCGGGTTGAGCAAAGTGTTGGCAATTATGTGGATAGAAGCAGGTTTTTTATTGTTCGTTTAACAATATGCTTCTTATTTCCAATACATCCGAAACGATTGCAAAGGGAGTATGGGCGGTAGATTTTTTATGCCCCTCACAGGGACATTAAGCATTTTTTCAAGAAATTTATCTTAATCAAGTTTTTGGGTCAAAAGATGTCTCCTGACAGTCTTTTTCAAACCTTCATTAAACCAAGATGAACTAAGAAGAGTATCATCTATGTCGAACAATAATAATTTATGTTTATTCAATTATCTCACCTCTTGGATCATTTTGAACCTGCATTTAATTGAATAATAAAAGGAGTTTTCTCTACCTTGTCGAAGTGATTATTTGGATTACGTATTTAGGGGAGTGATGGTTTTGGGGCAAATTAAGATTTTTGGAATCAAGGAAAGGCTAAATCCAGTTAAAGAAACGTTATCGAAGGTTATTCATGAGTGTATGATGGATGCACTAGAATATCCCTCAGACAAGAAATTTCACCGTTTTTTCCCTATGGATAAAAGCGACTTTTATTTTCCAAATGGAAGAACTGAAGCATATACGATCATTGAGATTAGTATGTTTGAAGGTAGAACGGTTGAGGCAAAAAAACGATTAATAAAGCTACTATTTGAGCGAATAAGTACACTGTTAGAAATATCCCCTCAAGATGTGGAGATTACTATTTTTGAAACACCAAAACATAATTGGGGGATAAGGGGATTACCCGGTGACGAGTTAGTATTGAATTATAAGGTAAATGTGTAAGCTATGAGGCGGTTATTTACTAACCGCCTTTTCTGGGTGTAACACGACATCTAGTCGCTAACAAGGACAATTGTTTCTTGGGGTTATGCACCCTTTATCAAGGTTTTGACTTTATAAAGCAACCATGTTTTAATGATTGATTCATCTGAACGATGAGACGCCACCTTTTTGAGGAAATAAAAATCACTAGGCTTAACCTCTATTTTAGCAATTGGAGACACGGACTTTTCACTAATCCATTCATTGAATTGGATAGCACCTTTACTTACTTTAATAAATAATTCATCCGGTAATAGATAAATCATTCCGGTTGTCCAAGGCTGATTTTTGAGTGTGGGTTTCGTTAAGGAGTAAAAGTGAAAACTTTCATAGCCATTCGTTGTAACAGATCCGTTTCTTATATTTCCAACTATTTTCCCCTTATCTAAAATTGCATAGAAAATAGGCCATATTGGATCTTTAGTCGCAAAAATAGCCGTCGCCATTTCTCCGTTATATAAGGTCTGTTTACGTGGCTCAAAAGTGTGGATTTCCTGTTGATTGGATCCATGTAAAACGACTCGTTTATTCTTCGTTAAATAATATAGAAATTTATATTTAGGGCTGGTAAGGTTATACTCGATTAATTTATCCACTTTATTACACGAAGTTTCGAATAAATGATTAAATGCTTTTTCCTCATCCTCATTAATCTTAATTTTAGGCAACTGAAAGAATAGCATACGAAAAAGGATATTGATAAGGATAGTTTTCAAGCCGATTCCCCCGACCCACATTGATTTATTGCACTAAATTTCCCCCTCTTTTATCCATCTCCATATTCGAAAACTACCGAACATGGAAACTAGCAGGAGAATAAGACCCATTATCCCCCATATGAACAAGTCATTATTTTCTAGTAATCCTTCCTCATTTCTTACAATAAAAATAATGACTGCAACAAACATGATATAGCAAAAAACATTAGGGATAATCCACATTAGTTTTTTCAAAAAAAGACTCCTCCTGAAATCTTTTTTCAGCGTTATAGTTTTATTTTCCATTAAACCAGTTCAATGCACGTTCTTCCATTTCTCTCACAAATGTTTTTTTGGCTAGACTATACTCCCTTGTGTCATCGAATTTCCGTGCCAACTGCTCTTTGAATTTGCTATACTTTTCGGCTTCTTGTGGATAAGTACGGAGATAATCACGAAAAATTAAATGTCGGTTAATATGTGGATTATTATGTTGATAAAAGTGAATATGATGTGTTCTATTTTCCCCGCCTTTTCGGAATAATCTTCTTCCCGGAATTCCCCACTCCCCTGCAACGTCATATCCTAGGGAATTCATTTTTTCATTAAACTCATCTATATTTTCTATATCGTGCACAATGCACATCATGTCAATTACAGGTTTTGCCTTTATACCCCTGACTGACGTACTCCCGAAATGCTCGAATTTGATTATTTCGCCGCCAAATATTGTTTCTAGAAATCGGGCTTCATCCTCAAACATTTCGGCCCAATGTTCGTTAAAATCTGAGAGTCGTACTTTCATTGAAAACACCCTTCGAATCGTACTTAATTTTATCTACAAATGTTGATATGCTGTTCATCCATTCTCCTTTTTCATCAGCAAGTATCGTATTCCAGCCAAGATTGTGCGCTTCTTTCAAATTTTTCTCTTGGTCATCTACAAATAGAACATTGTTGTCGTTAAAAAAGGTTTTGGTAATTAAATAGATTTCCGCCTGCGGCTTACAACAGCCTACATCACTAGAGATTATAATGCTTTTTATGTAATCCTTAACAGGACTAATAATATGCTCAACCCATTCTCTTCTATGGTTACTTAGTAAATGGATATTCACATATTCACTTAATAATGGAATCTGTTTAATCGCCGGTAAAGGTCTTATTAACGATAGCAATTTAGTTCTAGCATACTTTATTTCTATTATTGAAAATCTTTTTTTTAACCTGACCCAAAATTCGTTCTCGGTAATCTGGCCTGTCCATAAATCTTCACGAATTTCTTTTTTGAAAGCAATAAGCTCACTATATGAAATATTATATTTCATTGAAAGTTCTTTCCAAAATAAAGGTGAAAAGTTAGTTGCAAGTACCCCTGCGAAATCTAACACTAAATCAAGTTTTCCCTCACTTTTCATCTAGTGATCTCCTAATTCCAGTTTATTATCGGAAAAGACATAACCATTCCCCTAATATTATTTCTTCTTGATATCAAAGACAGACCGCATCTTATGGGAATTCGCCTCCCAACATAGTATTTATCCCTTCAGACAGTTCGCTGCTACCATGGCGAGAAAATATCAGCTGTACTTTCGGTTATTAAGTCTATTCCTCTTTTATTTTTAATATCCTTCTTTTACAGATATAAAAAACCGCTCGGATTATCCACACCCGAGCGGTTTCCCAAAAACATTAAACTTTTTCACAAACATAAATCATTTGATAGCTATCTTTCGTAATTGGCGTTTCGTTCCAGTCATTATAAACATGCATTATATTAAATCCATGGGTGGATAACATTCGTTCCATTTCTTGTGGAAAAACGTATCTCAGACTAATATTTGTTCTCTTTTCATTTATGATTTCATCATTACTGTTTTTATATCTTCTAATCGTTGTATTATGCTGAATCTGGCTTAGGCTGTCATAGTTGCTGATTGAATAAACATCTACTTTCTTCCCGCTTTCACTGTCGGTATAGGTTCTCCAGTACTCCTCGATGCTTGGCTGTAATAATTCCTCCGCACTTGGAAACCTTGTGCCAAAGATAAAGGTCCCTTTATTATCTAAATGCTTATAAACAGAAGATAATAACCCATCTTGGGCTTCATTTGTAAGGAAATGTTGAAAAGAATTTCCGACCGTATAAATCATCCTACTCTTAACATCCATCTCAAATTTCGTACAATCTTGTTCAATCCATTCAATTGGAAGGTTCAGATTCGCTGTCTTCTTTTTAGCTTCATTTAACATACCACTGTGAATGTCTATTCCAATCAGTTGATGGCCTTCCTTCGCCAAAGGAATCGCAGCTCTCCCTGTACCACAAGCTATATCAATAATTGGCCCTTGTATTTTTGAAGCCCATTTCAATAAGAATGAAATATCTTCATGATAAGAATCATTTTCTTTATCGTACAAAATTGGGTCATCATATTCATCGGTATTATTTAACATATATTCTCCGACCACCACTTCTATTTTATAGTTCATCATTTTTATCTTTTCTTCCTCTGACCCATTGTAACCTTTTTCCATTTATCTTTTTGAGCTTGAGCAAGTTGCTTATCTTCTTTTCTTTCTAAATAAGCCAACTCTTTCTGCAATTTAAGATAGCTTTTATACCGTTCGGCATCTAATTCGCCTTCCTCAATTGCCTTACGAACTGCGCATCCCGGCTCTCCATTATGGGTGCAATCCCTGAATTTACATCGAGAAGTGAACTCTTCGATATCAGAGAAACCTTGACTTAATCCCGTTTCAGATTCCCATAGCTGCAATTCCCTCATCCCTGGAGTATCAATCAGAATTCCACCTTGATCAAGGACAACAAGCTCGCGGTGGGTCGTTGTATGGCGGCCACGATCATCATCCTCACGAGTTCCAGCAGTTTTTAACGTTGCTTTTCCGGTAAAAGTATTAACGAGTGTGGATTTTCCAACACCTGATGATCCAAGAAGTGCAATTGTCTTCCCTTCATTTATATATGCGGAAAGAGCTTCAAGTCCGGAGTTTTGTTCCGCACTTACAACATGAATTGGAACTCCGATGGCGACTGATTCTGTTTCCTGTATTTTTTCATCGATATCTTGGCAAAGATCTGCTTTGCTTAAAATAATGACTGGATTTGCTCCACTTTCCAAGGCCATCAACAAATACCGTTCAATTCTTCGCACATTAAAATCCGCATTGAGCGCAGCTACAATAAAAACGGTATCGACGTTTGCTGCAACAATTTGTTCTTCAGTAGTTGCACCCGCTATATTACGGGAGAATTTACTTTTTCTCGGTAAAACATGGTGAATCGTTGCTTTCCCCTCTTCGATTCTTACGGATAGTACGACCCAATCGCCAACGGCTGGATAAGCTCCTCGACCCGCAGCATTATATTGAAATTTTCCCGATATTTCGGCTAATACTTCTCCAGATTCTGTTAAAACCCTATACATATGCTTATGTTCTAAAGCAACTCTTCCAACTGAGTAGCTTTCCTGTTTATAAGATTCAAATTCATTTTCAAATTGTTGATTCCAACCTAGTGTTTTTAAATCCATTATTTTAATTCCTCCAATTTTTTGCATAAAAAATAACCGCAAGTCGCGGTTTTTGTTTTTTGTAAAATGGGCATACGTATCCCGTACAAAGATAAAACCATGAGCTTATATATGCCCATGGAAAATGGATGAATTAATGGATTTTAAAAATTAAAGTAAATTGACACCATGATCCACGGGCAGTATGAAGTTTTCTTGATTAATACTGAATACATTCGACATACTACATTCCTCCCTTGGAAAATCATGTGTAATTTAACATTTTTAGTTTACTACGGGACTTCCTGTTTTGTAAAGATTAAAAATCTTTTCTTTACATGAAAATTGGTATATTCTAAAAAGAAACATCCAGTGATACTTAGGAGGGACGCTTTATGGCAATGAAAAAAGTATTGACTCTCGCTGGTTCAGACTCCAGCGGCGGTGCAGGTATACAAGCAGATTTAAAAACATTTCAAGAGCATGATGTATATGGGATGACAGCATTAACTTCTATCGTAACGATGGATCCTGACAATGGCTGGAGCCACGGTGTTTTTCCAATTGATGTTTCAGTTGTCGAGCAACAATTAAAAACCATCTTATCCGTCGGCATTGATGCAATGAAAACCGGAATGCTTGGATCTGTGGACATCATTGAACTCGGTGCCCGCAAAATTGATGAACATAAATTAGATAAGGTAGTCATCGACCCTGTTATGGTTTGTAAAGGGGAAGATGAAGTGTTGCAGCCTGAAAATACGGAAGCATTGCGCGAACTTCTTGTACCACGTGCTACTGTTGTAACACCAAATCTTTTCGAGGCATGGCAGCTAGCGAAAACTGGTCCTATCAAAACGATTGATGATATGAAAGAAGCAGCCGCTAAAATCCATGAGCTTGGAGCAAAAAACGTAGTCATTAAAGGCGGAAAAGGCCTGAATCATGACAAAGCCGTTGACCTCTTTTATGATGGAAAAGATTTTACCCTTCTTGAAAAGGAAAAACTGGCAACAACTTATAATCACGGTGCAGGCTGTACGTTTGCAGCTGCTATTACAGCGAACTTGGCGCACGGCAAATCTGTAAAAGAAGCCGTTTCCGCTGCTAAGGAGTTCGTAACCGCTGCGATTGAACATGGTTGGAAGCTTAACCAATATGTAGGCCCAGTCATGCATGGAGCTTATAACAAAAAAGCTTAAAATAGATGCCCGGAAGGAGATTCAATCTTTTCGGGCGCTTTTTTATGAGACAAAATGAAAATTTATTAGTAAAATAAACATATCGTTCCTTTAGGAAGGAGGCCGAAAAAATGGAAAAGATAAATGTATTAAAGGTACAACAACACATAAACGATTTTGCTGGGGACAGTGTTTACATACATCTAGAGACAACCAATGGTGCATACGCCGCCCATAATAATGATTCGTTTTTTTCAGCTGGGGCTTATATTCGCAACGCGCAAGTGTGTTACGAGCACGGGAAAATTATAGGTGATGGCCCTTATCGTGTTGGATTAAAGCTTCCGATTGGATGGATTTATGCAGAAGGTCTAACCCATTTTGAACTCGATGATCTAGGAAGACTGCTTCTTGCTGGTCACGGGCATGATGGAAAATTGGCTGTCGCATTAGAAATAAGCAAGACCCCGTTTGAATGAGATTTTGCGAAAGGAGATAATGCTGATGGAAAAAGAACGCCATGTATTAGTTGTGTTTCCTCACCCAGATGATGAGGCATTTGGGGTTTCAGGAACGATATCAAGTTATATACAAAACGGATCACCCGTTACATACGCTTGCTTAACACTTGGTGAAATGGGTCGGAATCTTGGGAATCCCCCATTTGCCACGAGAGAATCATTGCCGAAAATTAGAAAAGCGGAACTTGAGGCTGCCGCTAAATCAATGGGTCTTACAGACTTACGAATGATGGGCTACAGGGATAAAACTCTTGAATTCGAAAGCGATGAAAAACTTGCCACTATGGTTTTTGCACTGATTGAAGAGCTTAATCCTTCACTCGTCATCTCATTTTATCCGGGATATTCCGTTCACCCTGATCATGAGGCGACGGGTAGAGCTGTCGTTCGTGCAGTGAGAAGACTTCCGAAAGAAGAACGTCCTAAATTGCACTGCGTCGCTTTTTCAAAAAATACGGAAGCAGAAATTGGTCCAGCCGACATTCATTACGATGTAAGTGCCGCTTGGGAACAAAAACTTGGAGCGTTAAAAGCCCATATTTCTCAAACCGCCTGGATGCTTGCGGATATGGAAGAAAGACTATCCGCCAATGATCCGGAATTACTCTCACATTGGCAAAAAGAACGTTTTTGGACGTATGATTGGGAAAAAGATAAAGTATTGTGAACCTGGTTAAGAATTTTAACCAGGTTTTTTATATTTATTAATGGATGTTGGACAATTTTATTAAATATACTATCTGTTTCATGATTCTATTAGACGTTTAAGACAGCCTATTAGATGGATTCACGTTTCTATTAGACGTTTCACGCAGCCTATTAGATGATTCACGTTTCTATTAGACGTTTCAGACTTCCTATTAGATGATTCACGTTTCTATTAGACGTTTCAGACTTCCTATTAGATGATTCACGTTTCTATTAGAAGTTTCAGACTCCCTATTAGATGATTCACGTTTCTATTAGAAGTTTCACGCAGCCTATTAGATGATTCATGATTCTGTTAGACGTTTCAGACTTCCTATTAGATGATTCATTAGACGTTATGAAATTCTATTAGCCATTACAACGAGGCTATTAGACGTTTAGTTTTTAATCAGTTTCGGGCAAGAATCTATTCCTGTACCTTTTCTCCTGTCACCGCATTTACAAATTCATGGCAATCAATCCGCTGAGTTGGTCTTACAACCTTCTTATCGAAATCAAATATATAATAGGGCTCGAAAAAGATATCTTTTTCCAATAGCTCTAATGCTTCTTCTTTTGTTACTTTTACATCCAGTATAGGTATATCTTTCATTTCACTGAATATTTCCCGTTTATCCAAAACATGAAGCAACACATGTTCATTCGCATCATATAAAAATTTTAATTTATCCAGAATGCGATCAACGTAATTAATTGGAACGATATCCGCATGTAAAAGGCCATTATGGCGCTCGATATTTTCAACCTGCCATTTTCCGCTATCTTTTGGACGGTTCACTTTTAAATAATTCGAAATTACTTTTACGAACTCATTTTTTTCATCTTCTGAAATGGGAAGACAATCTGGATGTGGAATATTTAATAACATTTCCTCTTCAGAAATCTTTTGAGATTCGTAAAACTCCTCCCATACTGTGCCTACTACTCCATCTGAAAAACAGATTTCCTCAGCTGGATCCTCCTCATCCCAATTAAGGATTAAAGATTCGGGAACTACATCTATAAACGCTTCGTCCACACCATATAAGAGCCGATATCCATTCTCTTCCGGCATTCCGAAGAGAACGACTTGCTTTTCTTTAAATTCATCAAGATTCAAAACAGACTCTTTTTGGTCAATTTCAATTTTAGGATAAAGCCCATGAAAGAATCCCGACAAAGAATAAAAAACGATACTGCCTTGTTTATTTACTTTTACTTCAATATAACCTCCTGGAGAGACCTTTCTTCCATTCAAAATGGAGGAAAAGAAATATTCTGTTAGATCGCCCTCTTTATTTTTCATTTGTAAGCGAAAATCAACATCATACTTCAATCTAGCATTAGACTCGATCCATGCCACAACATCGTCCAACTCAATCCCAGTCAGCATTGGTGGGTTTTTTCTGAAATCCTCACTCATAACAACGATAAAGCTTGTTAAAAATCCGTATGTTAAATTAACTTCCGCATAGACCGTTCCAGGTGGATTCGATTCTTCTTCCAATTCAGCCCCTGCAGGAAACCATTCCATTTCCAGCTTATACTCAGTTGTTTTAATAGCAGAGGCATCCCTTTTAATCGATGCGTTTTTCAAATCGAAATGTTCCAATCCCCAACTTTTTTCGATTTCCGCAATCCACTTTTGAATCATCCAACACACCCCTTATAGAAAAAAGGCTCCTATCTCTAGAAGCCTTTTCCTCATTATATACTTTCCTGTTTTAGAGCATCAATAATGTTTTCCTTCTTAACCTTCGCGCTTGAATATAGCATCGACGTACCGACGATAAGAAAAACCGCTATAACTACATAAAAAATGCTCATCCACGGAAGTGTGAAGCTATAGCTAAACGAATTCGCCAATGCCTTATAGATAAGAAGCATACATAGGACACTCAATGGGAGTCCATAAATTAATGCCTTTATTCCGTAAAAAATACTTTCGTAATTAATCATTTTGTTAAAGCCTTTTGGTGTCATTCCCATTGATTTCAGCATCGCAAATTCACGTTTTCTTAAGGAAATGCTTGTGGAAATGGTATTCAATATATTTGCAATCGAAATTGCTGTGATCAACACGATAAAGCCATACGTAAAGACGGACATGATCAATACCATTTGCTCATCCTGCTGACGGCTCTGATAGACGTTGTGAATATAATGCCTTACCTCTTCAATTTCCTCGATTTTCTGCTGCGTCTTAAGTGGATCCGTACTGTTTAAATAGAGCATACGGTTGTCTTCTGCGGTAAAGCCCAATTTCTCCAAGGTTGATTCAGACACGATTACATCTAAACTACCTGGATATCCTCCATGAGCACCCATTGGGAGTTTCTCCGTTAAAGCAGCTACCGTTATTTTATTTAAAAATTTCTCTTTCTCATGCTCCTCATCATAAGAAAATAAATCAATCTGCTCCCCTACTTTCGTATGGATTGCTTTCGTTTCAACATATTTTCCAGCATTAGCATCTTCATACTTAATCTGATCAATGACAATCGCATTTAATCTATTTTGCAGCTCGTTATAATCAGCACCTGCTTCTTTTGCATATGCCTTTAAGCTTTTTTCATCTAACGAATAAAGATTAATCCCATATGGATACTTGCCATCTACAAGCTGATCGTTGAAACCTTCAAGCTTGCGGACAGCATCAGACGTCTTATCTTTTTCAATCCATGAAGATACGAAATATTGTTGCGAGGTCATGCTAGATTTTGTCACTTCATCCATAGACAAAATCGAATTGACTAACTGGTCGTCTCTCCCTTTTTCAACCTCCATCACGATGTCATAGTTCAAACCATCTTGTGAAAGGGACAATGACTTTTTCAAATTCGCTGTAAAAAAGGCAACTGATAAAAAGAGCATTATGCTAATAACGAGTGAAAAAACAGTGGCTTGATATCTGCGCTTATTTCTTTTTAAATTTTTCAATCCGATCTCTGCTTCGATTCCAAATATTTTCCGAACAAACTTAGAAGTTTTTACTGCTTTCTTCGTTAGTTTCACATCCGTGGATTGACGGATAGCGTCAATTGCTGAAATTCGAGAAGCTCTCCTCGCCGGGATATAAGTGGAAATAAAAATAGTAATAATCGAGACCAAGATCGCCACTAAAATCGAACCTAGTGTTATCGTCACTTTTAACTTTTCTGTTACTCCTAAAGCCCCTTGAATAATGGTGTTGATAAATAAAAAGGTTACCCCCATTCCGGCAAGCCCGGAAATAATTCCAATTGGAATACTAATCAATCCAATAACAAAGCCTTCAAAAAATACCGAATTTTGCTTTTGCTTTTTTGTTGCCCCAACACTCGATAGCATCCCTAAATGGCGAGAGCGTTCCGCAACAGAAATTGCGAAAGCATTGTAAATTAATGATACTGATCCAACAATGATAATGACCATAATGATGGCGCACAACGAATAAAGGGTTGTTCGCATACCGTCATTTTTTATCGCACCATAATAGCGAAGTAAATTATGGTTAAAGTCAACTGTTTCTATCTGATTTTTCTCTGCTAAGTTTTGAGCATCATCAAATAAAGAAGTTTTAACTTTGTTTAAGACCACCGTTGCATTTACAAGGTTATCTTTAACGAGTTGTTCTTCTTCATCTAAGTAAGAAATCACAGTATATGCTGGCGCCCAAGGTATTTCCCAATTTGGACGTTTAATTGTACCAACGATTGTGAATTCCTTCGTTGAGGTAATTTCTAATTCTTCATTGATCTTTCCGTCCTTTGTTAAAAATGAAAATGTTTGATCTATTGGCCCTTGTATTTCTGGATCATTTGTAATTCTGTTACCAACATCAAGTGTTACGATATCGCCAATTCGGTAATCTACCTTGGCATTATTAACGATCTCTTCCGAAATCACGATTTCATTTCGTGATTGTGGGAATCTACCGCTGCTTAACTCAATTGGAAATTGTTCAAAGCCTGATTTATTATATTCCTTGAAGAATAAATAAGGTTTACTTTCATTTTTACTGCCTTTTAATAAGGCATAGCCGAGATCCTTTGAAAGGACTACTTTTTTCGTATCCTTATCTTTTTCTATAGCCTGAATCTGGTCTTGATTGACATCTCGATAAACAACATGCCATTCCCCTTCATCCGCAATCGTCTGCCTTTTCATCAGATCCATAAAAGAAACGCCGATTGTCGCAACCGCTGTGAGCATTGCCACAGAAATGATAACCCCAATGATTGTGACAAGGGTTCGTCTTTTATTTTCCTTTAAATGTCTAATCGTCAGTTTATTGACAATGTTCATGGACGAACCACCTCGTCCTTCTTGACCTTCCCATCTTCAATAGCGATGATGCGATCTGCTTGAAGAGCAATTCGTTCGTCGTGTGTAATGACAATCAGCGTTTGATTAAATGTTTTATTAAACATTTTTAGCAAGTCGATTATCTCTCCGCTATTTTTACTATCCAGATTTCCAGTCGGTTCGTCGGCCAACATAATTGCTGGATTGCTAATTAAAGCACGACCAATCGAAACCCTCTGTTGCTGCCCTCCCGAAAGCTGATTCGGAAGATGATTTAAGCGATTTTCTAAATTTAACTTTTTAACAATATCACTAAACTGCTTTTTATCGACCTTATGTTGATCCAATAATAGCGGCAACGTAATATTTTCTTCCACCGTTAAAACCGGGATCAGGTTGTAAAATTGATAGATTAATCCGATTTGTCTTCTTCTAAAAATCGCTAACTGTGTTTCGTTTAGACTATAGATATCTGTATTATCCACAAATACCTTTCCGCTCGACGGTCGATCGACACCACCGAGCAAATGTAAAAGCGTGGACTTACCGGATCCAGATGGACCGATAATCGCAACAAACTCACCTTTTTTTACCGAAAATGAAACATCGTCCAACGCCTTAACGGCGGTCTCACCTTTACCATACACTTTAGACAAATTATCTATTTTTAAAATTTCCATTGTAAAACCTCCATATTTGCTGTTGATTATAGTTTATCTGTCTAAAATGACTTTCAAGTGACTTTGAAAATGACAAATTAGTCACATAAGAACTTTTTATCCGTTTTGTTTGCTTTGAATTATGGTATAGTATAGATAGATACTCATACAATAAAAAAAGACGGTAAGGTGCTGGACACACCCTACCGCCTAGCACAATATAGTTCCCGTTAGATGGGAAGGCTTTTTCTAAGGTGAAGTAAAACCACCCTCGTTAGCTCGGTAGGCTAAGGGTGGTTTTACTTTTCCCTTTTATGAAATGACAGTACTGCAACAATTAATGTTGCAAAACTAATCATAAGATAAATGGTTTGAAAAGTAGTCATAGGCATCACCCCCTTTCTATCACTAGGAGGTAACTGCCTTCCACCCTTAACTTCCCTATATTATGCCTACTCTTATCATATCATTTTTCAAATATCTTCTAAATGACTTGCTTATAAAACTTTATCCTAAACTGTGTTCCCTTTTCTTTTTCACTTACAACACTAATATCTCCGTTCTGACTTTTTATAATGCTATATGCCATCGCAAGCCCAATCCCAACGCTTTCTTCACTTGCATTTTTCCCTTTGTAAAAACGTTTAAAGATATGTGGCAGATCTTCTCTCGGGATGCCCTTTCCATTATCAGCAATCACCAGTTCCGTGAACAATGCGTTTTCTGTAAAAGAAATTGAAATATTCCCGCCTTCATTTGTATGTTCTACACAGTTTTTTAAGATATTAATGATTGCTTCAACGGTCCAATTGAAATCGCCAATAAACGAGACCGTTTCTTGACCTTTTATCGAAACGTTCTGCTCTTTAATATCAATCGGAATAAGAACCGATTGCATGGCTGCTTGAATCAGTTTTGGCACCATGATTTTATCTCTTTTAAATTGAACTGTCCCTGCATCTATTTTCGACAGCTTTAATAAAGAAGAAACGAGCCATTCAATCCGTTCAAGCTGAACTCGGATATTGCGTGTGAATTCTGTTCGTTTTTCCTTTGGCAATTCGGCATCACTTAATAAATCGGACATCACCATCATAGAGGTTAACGGTGTTTTTAATTGGTGGGATATATCAGAAATCGCATCAGTTAGTTGAATTTTATCTTTTTGTAAAAGCGAACCCTGTTCAGATAACATTAACGTAACTTTATAAATATCACTTTTTAAAATACTTAATTCACCTTCGTGGTTATCCCGTACATCGAGAGTATAGTTGCCGCTGCTTATTTGCCGCAAATAACTAGATAGCTTCTCGATTTCACGGTATCTCCAATGGGTAAAAATAATGCAGGAAGCAATTAATAAAATGGATATGCCTAATACAAGAATAAAAGCAAAAGTTGATATAATAGAAGCAGCAATTATTCCAACCAAACCAATTGAGCACATGATTAATAATAGAATCTGAATTTCTTTATTTCGCAGCATATCAGTCGCCAACCTTATAGCCTAAACCACGTACCGTTTTAATAATCGTTGGATTTTGCGGATGGTCTTCGAGTTTTTCTCGCAGTCTTTTAATGTAAACCGTTAACGTATTATCATTTACAAAGTCCCCCGCCACATCCCAAATTTGCTCTAATAGCTGATTTCGAGAAAGAACTTGTCCAATATGATTCGCAAAAATGAGCAACAAGCGATATTCCAATGCTGTTAAAATAACCTCAATGCCATTTTTATAAACTTTACCTTCAAGTGTATTGATTCTAATATTGTCTAATTCAATTAGTGTTTTTGTCTGAGCTTGTTTGTTGTATCTACGTAAAACGGATTTAATTCGCGAAAGCAACTCTCGAATACGGAATGGCTTCGTAATATAATCATCCGCCCCCATATCGAGCCCCATCACGACATTAACCTCATCATCAACAGCGGTTAAAAAAATGACAGGAACATCGCCCTTCTCTTTTACGATTTTACACAATTCATAGCCGCTTCCATCTGGCAAAGATAAATCAAATAAACATAAAGCAATTTGATCAAGTTGTTCCGCTATAATCTTCTTAGCTGAAGTAGCATCATGGCATAAAATTGTGAAAAAATGATCCTGCTGGAGAGAATATTCCAGACCTGATGCGATTGTTTTGTCATCTTCCACAAGTAAAATTTTCATATGTAGATCACCTTTTTCGTGAATCATTATGTGTAAAGTGTAAGGGGATACGGTTTAATTGTGCAATAACTATCTTTGCAATGTCTATCAAATAGACGAGAAGTATATTCAATGAAAGGAGTTAATGGGGATAGATTCTATAGAAATGGCAATTGGAGGCGTTCTCCAGTTCTGTGATATAATCAATCATACAGCTATATAAGCAGGGTGGGCAGCGACCACGTCCTTGTAGAGAAGAGGTGACGCTGATGGTAACTCTATACGAAGCAATGGTCTTGATGTTCATGTTCTCAAGTCTAATCGTATCAGTAGTCGCCGTAGTTGTTTCTCTATACAAAAAGAAATAACTCTCCCTTGCTTTGACCGAGCATCAAGAGTTATTTCATCTTCGGGTCGCTGCACTTCATGCAGTGTAGCTGTATGTTGGGGTGCCAGTTACAGCTGGCGTCCCTTTTTAATTTATGCTTATATCTATATTATATTCATACCCTTAATAATTGTAAAGTTAACATAGTACAAGGCAGGTGCAGGATAAATGGGTATTCACAACGAAATTGATATCATTTGCTTAATTGAACAAGATTATTGGATGATGAATATTTTACATAATGCACAATCTCTCGAACTCCCCGATTGGTGGATTTGTGCAGGATTTGTTCGTTCGAAAATTTGGGATGAACTACACGGGTTTACTAATCGGACTCCGCTCTTAGATATTGATGTCATTTACTTTGAACCGCACAATTTAAAGGAAGAAACTGAAAAGGAATATGAAGATCACTTGCGAGCACTTGATCCAACTATTCCATGGTCGGTCAAAAATGAGGCGAGAATGCATATAAGAAATAATGTACCTCCCTATGAATCTTCCACTGATGCTATATCGAAATTTCCGGAATCCGCAACGGCTTTAGGAGTAAAATTAGATTCTAACAATCAGATTATTTTAACGGCGCCGCATGGAATTCACGATGTTATTCATTTAGAAGTGAGACCAACTCCTTACATTTTGGATAATCAACTGCTAACTACTTTATATGAAGAACGTATTCTTAAAAAGAATTGGAAATCCACTTGGACGAAGTTAGAGATATATTATTCTTGAATGGGGTTGATTGAACTGAAAAGCGAACAGATTTTTCTTACCGATAGAGTGAATAGAATTTTTCGGAATGCTGAAGCAGAGGCAGCTACTAGTAATGGGTTATCTCCGCGCCATTTACTTATAGCTTGTTTTCTTGAAAAAACAGGTGTACTTGGAGAAATTTCATTAAGGTCTGATCTGAATTTAGACTTATTAAGGATGGAAATCAAACCTGAAGAAACTCCTATTAATAATGAATTTTTTAGTATACCGGTAACTAAAGAACTTGAAAAGTTAATAGAAGCAGCAATTACATACATGAAAAAATACAACCAAATTTATCTTAATGAAGGCCACATACTTAAAGCCTTTTTGACAACGAATACGGTCGACGCTTTTTTATCTGAAAGAGATAAGAAAGCGATAATGGCTATTGGAACTGCATCACGCGACATGATCACACACCTCGGTAATTACCAATTCCCCAAAATAAAACAACCACCTTTCATTCGAAGAGTGCAAACTGATGACTATCAAAATCTTATTAAATTCGTTAAGAAGTATTTTTCAAAGGAATGGGCCAAAACGATTGAAATTGGATTCCGCAAAGAAAATCCCACAATTTATATAGCTATTGAAGAAAATGAAATAATCGGTTTTGCTGCCTTTGATGTTTACCAAAATAAAAAATGTTATTTTGGTCCAATGGGAGTACAAAACTCAAACAGAACTAAAGGAATTGGATATGAGTTGCTACATCATTGCTTAAAGGATATGAAAGAAATTGGCTATGAGTATGCGATTATTGGTGGAGCTGGTCCAATCGAGTTTTATGAGAAAGCTTGTAATGCAGTGGTCATTCCTATGCCAGAAAGTTTTTTTAACAATTGATATATGAGAAAATGGGTTGCCCCCAAATATACAAGCAACCCACTTACCTTTTTCCTATTTTACTTTTCTATATAATTTCTGTTTCCCGCTTATTACATTATACGAATCAAAATGATTGGTGTAATAAATCGATTCTTTGTCACCTAGACCTAGGATTCCGAACATTCCTAAACTCTCGTAAAAAAGGGAATGTACTTTATTTTGTAAGGTTTTATTAAAATAGATTAATACATTTCTGCAAAGGATCACATGAAATTCGTTGAAAGAACGATCGGTGACTAAATTATGCTGAGCAAATATAACGTTTTTCGTTAAAAATGGATAAAATTGAACGCCCTTATTTGTTACACAATAATAATCCGAAAATGCCCGTTTTCCTCCAGCCCTTAAATAATTGCTTGTGTATTTCTTCATATTTTCTAACGGAAATATTCCGCTTTTAGCGTCCTTTAATGCAGTTGTATTAATATCTGTTGCATATATTTTTGTTTTCTCATAAAGATCTTCTTCATGCAACAACATCGCCATGGAATATACTTCTTCACCTGTTGAACATCCCGCGTGCCATATTCGAATCGATGGATAGGTACGCAGCAAGGGTACAACTTTCTCTCTGAATTCCAAGAAAAACAAGGGATCCCGAAACATCTCAGTTACATTTATTGAAAAATCAGCAATCAATCTTTGTAAACAAGATGGATCATGTAAAACTTTATCAAGAAGCCCCGTTATTGTTGAAAGTCTTTCAGCATATACTCTATGCCAAATTCTTCTTCTAATTGATTGATAGGCATAGTTTCTAAAGTCATATCCACACCAATCATATAACCCTTGCAATAATAATTTCACTTCAATTTCTTCTAAGTGATTACTAATGTCGTTTTTACTTTGAGCCTCAAGTGAACGATCCATCCATTACTTATTCCCTTCTTTTTGGAATAACCAGACTTTTATCAAAGAGATTAATTGATCCGTTTCAATTGGTTTAACTATATAGTCTGATGCTCCTGCCTTCATACATTTTTCTCTATCTTCCTTCATCGCTTTTGCCGTGAGTGCTATGATAGGAAGTTCAGTAAATTTCGGGATTTCTTTTATTCTACGTATCGCTTCGTATCCGTCCATTTCTGGCATCATAATATCCATTAAAACGAGGTCAATCTCAGGGTGTTTTTGTAATGATTCAAGTCCTTCTATTCCGTTTTCAGCAAAGCGGATGTTCATTCCATAATATTCAAGAATACTTGATAAAGCATAAACATTACGAACATCATCATCGACCAACAATATGGTTTTGCCTTTAAGAAAAGGGGAAATCATTCCTTCAACGTTGGTTTTTTCAGCCGGATGCGACATTCCATTTTTTTCTGTTAAATATAATTGGAGCTCATCTTTTAGACGCTGTGGAGAATGTTCATCTTTGATAATAATTGTATACGCATATTTGTTTAGTTGGTATTCATCTTTTAATGTGAGATCACGCCCGGTATATATGAACACTTTTACGTTATTTGTTTCATCGTCTTGTTTTATTTTCTTCAGTAATTCAAACCCGCTCGTATCAGCTAATCCGAGATCTAGAATCATACAATCAAAATGACTAACTTTTAATTCTTCCATTGCTTCAGTACCTGTAGAAACCGCTTTGATAATAAAATCCATTTCACCAATTAGCTCCATTAAACTATTGCGTTGTTTTATATCATCATCGACGATTAATAGTCGTTTAATATGGCGCTCGTCATCCAAGCTATTGGTCTGCACAATCTCTGTTTGAGTATGTTCATTCGGATTTTCGATCGCAACAGCAACCTCTTTCTCAACAATCATTTCAACAGGCTTATCCTTATAATCATTTATATACAAGGTGAATGTACTTCCTTCACCTAATGTACTTTCTACTTTGATTTCTCCGCCTAATAGGTTAGCAATTTCCTTGCAAATGGATAAACCAAGACCTGTTCCGCCATATTTCCTGCTTGTTGTACCATCAGCTTGTTGAAATGCTTCAAAAATGAGTTCTTGTTTATCACTCGGAATTCCAATTCCCGTATCAATGACAGAAAATGAAATCACGGAAGACGAGGACAATCCAATTTCAAGTATCACATCACCTTGATGGGTAAACTTAAATGCATTCGATAAAAGATTTTTCAAAACCTGCTGTATTTTCATTTGATCAGTATATATATAACTTGGGACATTTTTATTTAATTTGATCATGAAATTTATATTCTTTTCTGAAGCAATTGCCCTAAAATTACTTTCAACGAATTGCACGATATCTGATACATTCACATCCGACGGCATTACTTCTACTTTTCCAGATTCAATTTTCGACAAATCCAGTATTTCATTTATAATAGATAACAAATCTTGACCGGAAGAGTATATGGTCTTAGAATACTCCATTTGCTTCCCTGTTAAATTTCCATCGGGGTTTTCCGATAAGAGTTTCGATAAAATTAATAAACTATTTAAAGGTGTTCGTAATTCATGAGACATATTAGCTAAAAACTGTGATTTATACTTAGAAGTTAACTCAAGCTGCCTTGCTTTTTCTTCCAATTCAGCCCTTGCGCTTTCTACTTCCTTATTTTTACGTTCAAATCTCTTATTCTGTTCTTCTAAGTTTTTCGTCTTCTCCTCCAAATCAGCATTCGTTTGTTCCAATTCTTCTTGTTGGATTTGCAGCTTTTCTTCTGATTCTCTTAGCGCGCGTGTTTGTTCTTCTAATTCTTCGTTTGAAGCCCTTAATTCCTCCTGTTGTGTTTGAAGTTCTTCAGATTGCGCTTGTGTTTCCTCCATTAATGCCTGTGATTCCTCCAATAATTTCGCTAATTGAATTCTTCCCATAACACTTTCAAGAATAATTCCAAGGGCTTCAATCAATTCTTCAATAAATGTTTGTTGCGCCATATCAAATAACTTAAATGAAGCTATTTCCAGTACAGCATTTACTTCACCTTCAAAGCTTATTGGAAGCACATAGACGTTTAGAGGAGGTGCCTCTCCAAGCCCTGATCTGACACGAATATAATCAGAAGGTACATTTGTTAAAACAATTGGTTGTTTTTCGAGTGCCGCTTGACCGACTAAGCCTTCACCTAACTTAATTGAGTTTGAAAGATGTTTTCTCTCCTTAAAGGCATATGAACCAAGCAACTTATAAACTAGCTCTGTGTTTTCCATATCTTTTACATAAAATACTGCGTGACCAGCTTCCATTAATGGCACTACTTTGGATAGGAATGTTTGTGCCAACGTTTCTAATTCATGAGTTCCGCTTAAACTTGTAGTAATCTGAGCGATATTTGACTTCGTCCAAGTTAACTGTTGTTCCTTTTGCATTTGTTCTTCTAAAGAATCTACCATACTATTAAAGGCATGAGCAACATCGCCAATCTCATCGTCTAAAGTTTCCTCAACTTTGGTTTTTAGTTCGGCACTCCCATTAGCTACATTAGTCATGACCCTAGACACCTTATTTAACCTTGAAGAAAGTGTCCATATCGTTTTAAACAATATGCCGATTATTAGAATAATACTTATGGAAAGGATAAGTAAACTAATGATAATCTCCTGTTGAAAATCAATTAAAAAAGAATTAATAACATTCTCCATATTTATTTCAAATATAGAGGTAATCTCGGAAATAACCTTAAAAAATTCTTCATGCAGCTTAACTGAATCCTCACTAATTAAAGAAATAGCCGCTTCTCTATCACCATTAGATATTAATTGTATTAGTTTATCCTTATAAGCATTAAAATCGTTGTTTGTACTTTTTAAAGTTGCAATCAATTTAATTTCTTCATCTGTATTCACCTTTGACTCAAGCAATCTGATATTTTGAATGATTGAATCACTTTTAGTTTTTAACTTCGCTATTTCATCCTGTAAAACAGCTTGATCGTTAAATAGGAGGACAAGGTTTCTTAAGTGAATTCCCTCATCTTTGATATCACGATGAATTTGCTCTGATAAAATAGCTAATTGATAGTTTTCTTTAAAGGTTTTACCCATCTTGCTCAAAGTAGAAAATTGTGACCAGCCTACTCCTGCGAGAACAAAAAGTAAAATAGGCAATGCACCAAGTATTAACAATAACTTTGTCCTTATTTTCATTGAAGAACCCCTTCATCCAATTTGTCTTTCATTAAAGTTTCTAAATAATATGATCGTCACCATCTTCAATGTGAAGTTGATATACCATAGCCATGGCTTGTAAACGATCATTTACCTTTAACTTTTGAAAGATTCTTGTTATATGATTTTTGACAGTATGTTCACTAATAAATAATTTCACAGCAATTTCCTTATTGCCTAGACCATTTAATATTAATTCAAAAACATCCATTTCTCTTGATGAGATCGAGTATTGTTCCTTTATACGATTTAATGAATCTTGGAGGATATCCTGTTTTTCTCTTTCCTCTTGTGATTGCTTTATAGGTACCATTTTTCTCGACAAAGTTTTCGGTTGATTAGATTGCTTGAAAAGGAGTGTTTCAAATTCTTCAATTGAAATTGGTGGACTAAAGACATTTCCTTGAATTTCATTGCACTCATTCTGTTTTAAAAAATTCCATTGTTCTTCCGTTTCTACTCCCTCTGCTATCACGTTCAGATTTAAATTTTGTGCTGCTCTTATGATAGTAGATGTCAATAAACGATTTGGAGATGATTCCCTTGAAATATCCTGGATTAGAGACTTATCCAACTTTAAGGTACCAACTGGAAGACGACTAATATCATTTAGTGATAAGTGCCCCATTCCATATTGATCAATACTTATGTGTAGCCCCATTTTTCTTAATTGGTCTAATCTGAATGAAATAGCTGCTTCGTCCAACAATATAGCTGATTCTCTCAATTCTATTTCTAGCAAATCAGGAGCAATTCCAGTCGTTTCTAGAATATGGCGAATAGAATCAAGTAAATTTTTTTGTATTAATAACTGCGTTGGAAAATTAATCCCTATCCTTTTTAAAGGTAATCCTTTTCTTTTCCAACTATTTATTTGCTCACAAACCGTTTTTAGAACCCATTCCCCGATTTCTACAATAAAACCAGTTTCTTCTGCCAATGGCAAGAATTCTAATGGTAATATTGTCCCCCAACTAGGATGGTTCCAGCGTATTAATGTTTCCGCACTATTTACCTTTCCTGAATTAATTTCAACTCTTGGTTGATAGACGAGTGAAAATTCGTCATTTTCAATTGCTTTGCGCAAGTCATTCTGCATCATAAAAGATCGATAAGACTGGATGTTCATACCAGAGTGGTACACCCTATACCGATTATTACCTTGTTCCTTTGCACGATTTAACGCAGCATCGGCGTTCCTTAATAAGTCCTCACCGTCATAAGGGAAGATACTTAACCCAATACAAGTAGTAGCAAAAAGTTCATAATGATTAATGATGAACGGTTTTTTAAAGGCTTCCAATAGATTTTCAGCTACTTGAAGTGCATCTTCACGATCAGTATTAGGCAATAAAATAGTAAATTCATCCCCCCCTACCCTAGCAACAAAATCTTGTTCTCTTATATTTTCTTTTAATCTTTTAGCGATTTCTTTTAGCAAATTATCTCCAATGATATGCCCAAGTGAATCATTTACATTTTTAAATTTATCAATATTTAGATACATCATCCCTAATGGCTGATTTGTATTTTTGGATTCGTTCAATTCTTCTGTCAATTTTATGTTAAGTTGTCTTTTATTTGGCAAATCCGTTAATGCATCGTGGAATGCCATATATTTAATCAATTCTTCATGTTCTATTCTTTCGGAGATATCCCTTATTGTAATGGCTATAAAATAATTATTCTGAACATAACGTGTCCCTATTTGAATTTCAGCAGGAAATATATTTCCACCCATTCGTTTCGCTTTAACTTCCTTCAAATAATTAGCTTGCATTGGGCTTTGAATATTCTCCAATGTATGGTTTATAATCTGCTTTGAAGATTCACATGCAAATAAAGTCGATATATGTTTTCCTAGGATACTTGGCTCCTCATAGAAGAACATTTTTCTAACCGCTGGGTTTACCTTTAAAATTAGACCATTTCCGTCAACGATAATCATTGAATCAATGGAAGTATCATTAATAATATTTGCCAAAGCCTCAGATATGCGTAACTTAGTTGTGGCTAAAGACAGTTCTTTATTTGCCTTCTCTAATTCCCTAGTCTTTTCTTCCAGTATTTCCGCCTGTCTTATCAGGTTCTGTTTCATTCTATATATGTCCACAAAGCCATCTACCTTTGCCTTTAGAACAAACGGGTCGAAAGGCTTAAGTATGTAGTCAATAGCTCCCACGGAGTAGCCCGCAAAAATATGCTCTGAATCCATATTATTAGCAGTTATAAATAATATAGGAATATTCTTTGTCTTTTCACGTGCCTTAATAATTTTTGCTGTTCCTATACCATCGATTCCGGGCATTTGCACATCTAACAAAATGGCCGCGAAGTCATATTTCAGTAGATATTTCAAAGCTTCTTCACCAGAAAAAGCTTTGATTAAATTATAGTCATCTCTTTCTATAATGGCCTCTAAAGCAAGTAAATTTTCCGGCCGATCATCTACCAAAAGTAGATTTACTTTATCTTCCGCAACCAATTGATGAACCCTCCTCTAAAAATGACATATTTCTGTCAATTTTATATTCATAGAATACCATAAGACTTTCGGAGGAACATCATCATTTTTTTATTTTGTATTTATCTTTTTCAGGTAACTAAACTTTTCCTCTTGAACAAATTTGCAATTCGGAACAATCGGGTTGTTTCGAAGTTGAAGGGAAAAGCTATTTAATAATTTTATTAAAGTATCTCTATCTACTTCTTCAAGGATAAATTGTAGTCCGTATTGAAAGGCATCATTAATCTCATCTTTCCAAACAATTTGACCATTTAATGTAACATTTTCGCCCATAATTGTCGTTTCAAATTGGAATAATATATCAGGACGGACTGGTAAATGAATGGTGGAGAGAAACTTTAGCCCACCTGGACCAATATCCACTATTAAGACATCTGTTTTCCCTAAATTCACCTTGTTTCCTTCTACAGACATTAATGACATTGATGAACACAGTGGGAAAAGTAAATCAATCCGATAAAATTCTCTCCGTTCTATTCTAATCGGCTTTTGACTACGATAAATAGGTTTCAAAATTCTTCCCATCAATAATGATTGGAATTTTTCCTTTGGCACTGGCTTACTGTATATATAACCTTGAATTTCATGACATTCTTGCTGCTTTAAAAATGTTAATTGTTCTATTGTTTCTACACCTTCGGCAACGACGCTCAAACCCAGCCCTTTCGCCATAAATATAAGTGATTTTATAATAATCTCAACATTTTCCGTTTTATTGATTTGTTCAATAAAAGATTTATCAATTTTAATGGTATCAATTGAAAAATTCTTAACATAGGCAAGTGATGAATAGCCAGTTCCAAAATCATCTAAGGCAATCTTGATCCCTAAGGTTTTTAAAAATTGAAATGCTGATTCTACTACTCTATCGTGTTTAATTAAGGTTGTTTCAGTAATTTCCAATTCAATCAATGTTGGATCTGTTTTGTATTTTTCCAACACATATGTAATGGTTGATTTCCAATCACTTTTTAAAAACCGCTGCGCGGAGATATTTATAGAAATTGGTACTATATTAAGATTTTTAGCCTTCCATTCTCCTATAGATTGACAAACTTGTGTCAATACCCAATCTCCAATTTCATTAATAAATCCAGTTTCTTCTGCAAGTGGAATAAATTCATTAGGGGATACAAGCCCCCACACTGGATGCTCCCAACGAACTAAAGCTTCAGCACTTATAATTCTTCCTGTTGCAGCATCTACCCTTGGTTGTAAATGAATTAATAATTGCTTATTATCTATTGATTTGCGAAGATCTTTTTCTAGATAATGCAATTTATAGGACGTAATATTTAAGGATGATGAGTATATATGATAATTATTGTTTCCTGTGTCTTTTGCTCGGTGCAAGGCGGCACTAGCATTCTTAACCAATTCCTCGAATGTTTTTCCGTCAGAAGGGAAACTACTTATACCAACACACGTTGTCATCACTAACTCATAATCATTAATAAAGAACGGTTCTACTAAACTATCAATAATTTTTTTAGCGATTAGAACCGGCATACTTTTTTCATCGTAATCCCATACTACAATTCCAAATTCGTCTCCGCCAATTCTTGCCAACAATGAGCCCTTTCCTAATATTGAGTTTATTCTTTGACTAAATTCTTTCAATAATTGATCACCTATCATATGTCCGAGAGATTCGTTAATCGTTCGCAATCGATCCAAATCTAAATACATGATAGAAAAGTCACCTTTTCCCGATTCAATCAGTGACATAATTTTTCGTTCAAACAAAAGTCGGTTAGGTATATCTGTCAAATAGTCGTGGTAAGCCAAATGTTCAAGCCTTTGCCTGCTTTCCGAAAGTTTTTTTTCAGTTTCTTTCATCTTAGTTATATCTTGAATTGTTCCGGTAAAATGTGTGGGATCCAGTTTATCATCTAAGTGAATATCCGCTTTCTCCTGTAAATATTTAACTTCTCCATCTCTACGAATAATTCTATGCTCAAAACTATAGCCTGTTCTTTTTTCCAATGCATTTTCATATACGGCTAAATATGTCTGGCGATCATCTGGATGGACAAAAGATAGTAACCCTTCTTGCGTTGTAATAGATTCTGGGTTATTTATCACACCAAATATTTCATACATTTGTTTCGAGCATATCGCCTTATCTTTACTAATGGTATATTTCCATGTTCCAATTTTGCCAACCTTTTGAGCTAGTTCCAGACTGCGCTTTATATTCGATTCCTCTTCTTTTGATTGAATATACTGGGTTATATCCTTTACGATCGCATAAATATTTACAACTTCCATCTCGTCGTTCAAAATTGGCGTTAATGTAATATCTACGTTTATCAATTCTCCACTTTTGTGTAAGATGGTTGCTTGGTATTCCTGTTCCTTTCCTTTCAAAGCAAGTTCGAAATACTTTTCACTTCTTTTTTTGTCGTGTTTATAAAAAATTTTTTCTAGATGATTAGACAAATCCTGTTTGTCATATCCGAACATTTCTCTTACCGATTTATTATTGAAAATTATATTTCTATTTACATCTAATACAACAACTGCATCCGGATGATGTTCAAACAATAGATTAATTTGTTTCGCATTAAGAAAAGTTGAATTAGTATTAGCCTGTAATACTTTGACTACTTTTCGCCTAGGGATAAATCGTGATAGTGCTTCCATATTAAAACACCTCTTCTTTTGTAATTAGATGAAACTTTTTGATTAATTAGTTAAACCTAGGAAGTTATTTTTGATTGCATTTCTTTTTTTATTAGGATATATTCCATAATTTACATTTATTAGCTTTTATTTTAATAAGATTGTTAAGGAGAAGATATCACCTGAAGTTCTTATTCATATCGGTACTAGTAGGAGTGATTTCCTATTTACAGGTCCTATTTTTAATACAGTATGTTTCAATTACTATAATTAAAGAAATGAGAACATTAATGGGATGACGTGAATTGAGATGGTCTTCTGTATTCAAAATTGATTATGATGGCTCTTTCATTAAAGATTGCCTGTGGACAAAAGAAAATAGAAGATATGGACTAATCTTTGGAGGTTAAGGGTAAAAATGCATTAGAAAAACTATTAAATTCCAATAGTGTTGATTTTGTATATTAATACAGCTCACGAAAATTAAATATCAATTGTTACTAACGGATATCAAAAATAATTAAAATATGGTAATCGATGCCGGGGCTCCAAAACGGTGAATTCACAAAATACAGTGGATGATATTGGGGTAAGATATATATGGTAGAATTAATATTCTTATTTTATAGTTTACAAGTCTAATCGTATTAGAAATAGACGTAGTTATTTCATTACAAAAAAAAGAAATAACCCTCCTGTAGGTGAGCTATTTCTTCATCGTTTCGCTGAAACTTCTTGCAGTTCAGGTGTATATGAGGAGACCAGTTGGTTTCCCTTTTATATTTATGCCCTAAAAATTATTAAGTTCACATAGTTTCTTGCCTTCCAACATTCAAAAAGTCACTATATAAAAATATTTTCCATACTTCCTGATTGCCTTTTATAATTCCTAAAAACCATCCCGTTTGCCCTGCTCATTTCGAACTTTTCATAAAAAGGAACTAAGTCATCATCGCAACACAAATCAATCATGTATATGTGATTGAGTTCTTTAAGCATTCTACTTACTAATTCTTTTCCTATCCCCTTATTTTGATACTCTGGTAATACTTCAAGTAATGGAATATAGGCGGATAGAACCCCATCGCTTATCGCATTAATGAATCCCACTACTTTATTAGTAGTGTCGTCTATTGCCAAAACCACGTTACTGCTATTTTTTAACAGCTTCAGGTGGATTTGTAAACTTGGCGGGTTTGGCCAATCCACAAAGAAACCTTTTAGCATATCTATAGAAATTCCATCGAGATTAGTTTTGTATATCATAATTATCAACTCCATTTTATTATTTTGGGAAGTTGATATGCATCAATTGTAAAGTAGCATATTCATACCTGCCTTTTTTATCGTGATGTTTCCATTTGATCAAGTGCTTTCATAATCGCCTTCGCTACCCCATCTTCATCATTCGTTGCTGTCTCATATCTGCAAATATCCTTTATCTCTTGTTCCGAGTTGCCCATCGCAACGGAATGACCGACAATTTTCAGCATTGATAAATCGTTATAGTTATCACCCATGGCCATCGTCTCTTCAAGTGATATGCCTTTCTGTTCTACATATCTTTGGAGAGCTTTCCCTTTTAACGCATCACGGTGCATGACTTCTAAGTTATTCCGACCTGAAGAAGTCACTTCTAATCCGCTTATTTCCTTTAAACGTTCGCTCACGGCCATCAGTAATTCCTCATCCATGGAAAAGGCAAGGAATTTATAGACGTGACAGTCAGCTTCTTCAAAAATTGGTTCAAAATCATCAATTACATGTATGAGTCTTTGATGAAAACGTTCATCTGCTGATTCGCGGATTTTGTCCACATCTTGAGACGGATTTGCTGTATGGAAAATATCGACAAGTACTTGAATCCCTTTTTCATAATCCGTTGTATACGTTCCACCCTCCGTGTACAGCTCAAAATACATATTCATTTCTTCAAACACAGAAGTGACCTTTGCCGCCGCAGGACCATCCAATCCAACGGAATAGCTGATCTTCCCTTCCATATCACGGATTTCGCCGCCATTTACACAAATGGCCGGTAATGTAAGACCGGTTTTATCCAGTACATAACGAACTTCGTTGTATGCCCTTCCTGTTACTACAACGAAATCAATTCCCTTCTCCTGAGCAGCTTGAATCGCTCGGATATTTTCATCACTTACTTCTTGCCTCGCATTTAGTAACGTTCCGTCCATATCTGATGCAATACATTTAATCAATTTTCATAACTCCTTCTCATGCTTATCGCACTCTTCTATTGCGAATAATTCTAACTGAAAAAGGGTATCAATGCAAAGAAAGGGAAATGGCTGAATAGAATGGTTTTTATCTAGTCCCCATTGATTTTTCTACTAAGAAAAAATTGGGTTGGATTTTTTAGTGTTTATGCATTAAAATGAGAAACGTTGAATTTTTATAACGAAAGGTGAACATCATTGAACAAACTCAAAATCAATCCTAAGGATTTTTTACTTTTTTTAATACCTTCGTTGATCGGTATTTTTTTATTCATGATTCCGATTCCTTCAAGTGAAGGCGTTACGATTCCTATCGCCGTCTTATCTGAAGCATTGCAAAATATTCTTGGTTCGGTCATTCCGGGAATCATGGTCGGAATCATTATTCTTGCTTTTATCGGAACGGTAATTGCAAAAACGGTAAAGCCGACATTTATCAAGCATTCTTCATTTTTAACAGCATTATTTGATATCCCTGTAATATGGGTGATTGCTCGTATACTAGCAGTAATTTTTGCGATTATGGTATTTTTTAAAATTGGTCCAGAAGCAATCTGGTCGGAAAACACGGGAGCAACTTTATTGTTCAGCTTATTACCCGTCCTTTTCAGTGTCTTTCTTTTCGCTGGTTTATTGTTGCCGTTATTGTTGAACTTTGGGTTATTAGAATTATTTGGAGCACTAATGACAAAGTTCATGAGGCCCGTATTCAAATTACCGGGACGATCTTCAATCGATGCTCTTGCCTCATGGCTCGGTGATGGAACAATCGGTGTGTTGCTTACAAGCAAACAATATGAAGAAGGGCATTATACGAAACGAGAAGCTGCTATAATTGGGACAACTTTCTCAGTCGTATCGATCACTTTCAGTATCGTCGTCTTAAAAGAAGTCGGCTTGATGCATTACTTTGTGCCGTATTACTTTGCTGTTACTTTTTCAGGTGTGATTGCAGCCATTATCCTCCCAAGGATCTGGCCACTTTCTACAAAGCCAAACACCTTTATAAATGGAAAAGAAGATGACAATACGGCAGAACTGATTCCTGATGGCTAT
This sequence comes from Lederbergia panacisoli, assembly GCF_024626525.1. Taxonomy (GTDB): domain Bacteria; phylum Bacillota; class Bacilli; order Bacillales; family Bacillaceae_C; genus Lederbergia; species Lederbergia panacisoli. The sequence goes on along the minus strand of NZ_JANJGU010000003.1, from coordinate 150,275 downwards.
TCAAGATTAGGTTACGGAATTGAACAAGCACAGCTTCAAGCGAGAAAGAGCAGCAGTGTAAAAGCATTTTTTATAGATGGATGCAAAAATATTTTAGATATGTGGTTAGGTGTCGCACCAATCGTAATGGCGCTTGGAACTGTTGCATTGGTCATAGCTGAGTATACTCCATTATTCCAATGGCTCGGCACCCCTTTTATTCCGCTGCTGGAATTGCTAAGAATTCCTGAAGCAGGAGCTGCGTCACAAACATTAGTTGTTGGTTTTGCTGATATGTTTTTGCCGTCCATTTTGGCTGGAGGAATAGAGTCGGATATGACACGATTCATCATCGCAAGTGTATCTGTTACCCAGTTGATCTATATGTCAGAAGTTGGGGGACTGTTGATTGGATCGAAAATTCCAGTTGGGATGAAGGATTTGATTATTCTCTTTCTGTTGAGGACGCTTATTACGTTGCCGATTATTACTTTGATTGCACATATAATATTTTAATTTTTTAAACCGCACCCTATTAAGTTGTTAAGGTGCGGTTTTTGATTTGTTCTCCATTCAACTTTTTAATATTTTTCTAATTTCTGCTCTTCAATTAATTCTATATTTCTTTTGTTGTGTATGTAATTAAATATATGCCCTGTGATATTTGGATAAAGTTTAATATCTTTCAATTCAGAAAGCGGAATCCACACTACGTTAGTTTGATTTTCATCGGGGTTTTCAGGCATTTTTGGAATGGAACCTTCTTTAATTTTACATTCAAACATTAAACCTAAAGTGTGTGTATTACCATAAGCGCTAAGATTTATATGTGGAGCATATTCATATGCAAATGCCAATGGGCCAACTTCCACTTCTACTGTAGCTTCCTCCATAGCTTCTCTTTGTACAGCCTCAATGATAGATTCGTTTGGTTCAACCCCACCTGCCGGCAAATTATAATGAACGCCTTTTTCATCAGAAAACTCCACTAAGAGGATATTTTGGTTTTCAATAATTAGTGCACACGCTCGAACCCTAATGTGATAGTTCACTAAAAAGCACCCCTTTGGATTTTTTGTTTACTTAATCAACTATCAGGAAAATGATGAAGACAAAAAAAGGAAGTTATATATGTATCCAAAACCTTTTTATAATATTTCCATTTTTTTCGATAAAACTATTGTCAGGAATTCCCCCATTTTTTAAAATCGTTTTTTCAGAAGCTACATTGTTTTCATCACATACAACAAGGGCTTTATTAATTCCCAATTCCTTAGCTTTTTCTAAGGATAATTCCAAAAGTTTGGTAGCATATCCTTTTTTTCTTTCCGATGGCCGAATCCCATATCCGATATGTCCACCGGAATTAAATAGAGTTTCGGTGAGTCGGTGTCTAATGTTTACTGCACCAATAATCTTTTTACTTTCAGTAACCAACCAAAAGGTAGAATCTGGAACCCAGTTATCAGGCAGATTTTCTCCTCTTTCATTATCCATAAGAAATTGAACCATCCCTTGGAAATCAGATGGGTCTTTACTTATGACCCAAGGAACCATATCTTCCTGACTTCCTTTCCATTCTTGATAGAAACCTAAATATTCTTCTTGCAATTCCAAGGTGGGTTTTAATAAAAATACATTTTCCATATTGATCGCCTCTTTATTTCAAAGTTGAGCCTGCACTTTTAAGACCATCCTAATCGTTTTTAGAATATGTCCATCTAATTCATCATCAAATTCTGAAACTACTTCAAAACCTTTTGATGTGTAAAAGGTTTTTCCAATCTTATTATTCTTTTCTACGTTTATATATATCTCTTTTACATTTTCAAGATTATTCATTCCCGTTTTTAATAAGGAAGTTCCTATTCCCTTTCCTTGGTAATCAGGATATAAATAGATAGCATAAAGTTCAACCTTGCCACCCTCTTGTACGTGAGAATAATTAGCAAAGCCGACAATTTCACCATCAACTTCGGCTACATACATAATAGAATGTTCTAAACGTTGCCGCATCATTTCGTCACCATAAGCGGATCTTAGGAAGTTTTCCTGAACTTCAATCGGGATAATGTTTTTATATGTATGATTCCAACTTGTTTTTGCAACAATTTGGACTTGCAGGATGTCTTCTTTTGTCATTTTGCGAATGATATATTCCATTTTCCTGGTCCTTTCCCTACTTTAATTACAATCTCCTAAGTAGATAGGAGTTTTTTCTCCGTTTACATGTTTTATAATATGTTTTCTTAGTTGTTGTGGATACATCCGGTATTGTAGCAATTCATGAATTGGCACCCACTCAATTCCTATTTGATGCTGGTCGGGATTAGAAGGGTGGAAACTCATTTCCTCAGATTTATTAAGTTGGCACTCAAAATAATATTCAATTTGATGCACGTTAAAATCAAAAGCCGAATGTTCATGGTTTTTACCAATATATTCACGTATATATAACAGTTCCCCGATGCTAACCTTTTGTCCAATCTCTTCCAAGCATTCCCGTTCTAAAGTTTCATGAAAAGTTTCTCCATGCTCCTGACCACCACCTGGACAGAGATAAAATATTCCTTCATGGTCATGGTTTTTTGTTAATAGTATATTTTCCCCTTTAATGATGATTGCTTTTATTGAGTTTCTTATCTGCATTTAAACCCCTCTTTCAAATGGATCGATTCCTTTAAGAATTCAATGAATTCACTTGCTTCGCTTGTTACTACTTTTGTCAAAAGATAAGTTGAGGAAGTAGGAGGATATATTTTATCTGGTTTTATTTCTGATAGTCGTTCAATTTTTATTTCTTCCTTCACCATCGTAGCCGGCAAATAAGATATCCCCAGCCCTTGTTCGATAAATTGTTTCGTAATCTCAATTTGATTCACTTTCATTGTTCGAACAGCTGGGTAAAATCTCTTAATTTTATTTAATAGATCATCCCAATATTCCGGATGATTATGTGTGATTATTCGATATTTTTGTAGGGCCATCGTTTCATCATATTTGCTATTTTGATCTGCAATATTTGGACCAACAAGAAGAACGGGCTCCTCGTGAATAACCTGACAATTTATATTCGTTTGTATTGGCTTTATTCTTGTTAATCCTAGATCCGCTCTTCCCGCACTAATTTCATCGCCAATCTCATATGAACTAAGGATGTTGATTAACACTTCAATATCGGGATTTTTCTCTGTAAAACTTCGCAATATGGAAGGTAGGATAGATGATGCAATTTGAGGTGCGGTAGTTATGATTAATTTTCGGTGGTAACCTTGCTTCCAAGCTTCAAAGTCTTCCAGGCCTTGTTCAAATGTAGACATCATTTCTTTAGCGTGGGGTAGGAATTTATGACCAGCAGCTGTAAGTGTAATATTTTTCCCAATTCTATCAAATAACTGGCTGTTAAGGTTTTCTTCAAGTCTTTTAATATGTTTTGTTACGGCTGGCTGAGTAAGAAATAGCTCTTCTGAGGCCTTACGAAAATTTTCATGCTTTGCAGCGATTATAAATGTTTTTAGCCATTTTATATCCATACAATTTCTCTCCTATTTAATAACAGTTCGTTATTAATGGAATCATTTTTTGTTAATATTCATAATGTTTTTCATTAAGTATAATGGAATTAACAAAAAATAACAGCCTAATTAGAGGAGTGGGACGGTTGGAAAATGTCAAAAACATAAAGGATTCTTGGAATGCACATTTGTATGATCATAAGCATTCATTTGTTTCGGCACTTGGTACTCAATTAGTTGAATTGTTGGATCCTAGAAAAGGAGAAAAAATACTCGACCTTGGGTGTGGAACAGGAGATTTGGCAAAGCATTTATATGATCGTGGGATGGATGTTATAGGTGTAGATAAGTCTGAAAATATGGTTTCGCTAGCAAAAAGTAAGTATCCGAATCTCCACTTTGATGTTAGAGATGCAACTGATTTAAACTATACGAACGAATTTGATGCGGTATTTTCCAATGCTACACTTCATTGGGTAAAACCGCCAGATCAAGCATTGCATAGTATTTATAAAGCAATAAAAAGCGGCGGGAGATTTGTCGCTGAATTTGGAGGAAAGGGAAATGTTCAATTCATAACAGATGAGATGATCAGTCTACTAAAAGATGAAGGATATGAAAAGAATATTGAACAGTTTCCTTGGTTTTTTCCAAGCATAGGGGAGTATTCATCTTTAATGGAAGAATCGGGCTTTAGAGTCACTTTTGCTCAACATTTTGACAGACCTACTCCGCTCGAAGGAGATAATGGATTACAGAATTGGATAAGTATGTTTGCAAGCGACATGTTGGAAGGAATTCCTGAAAATAAAAAGGACCATATTATCAAAAATGTTGAAAATAAATTAAGAGAAACTTTATATCATGAAGGGAAATGGACAGCTGATTATAAAAGGATTCGTGTTATAGGGATAAAAGAATAATAGAAGGGCCAACTATGACCCTTCTTTTTGCATTCTCAAGAAGATTAGTCATTTATCATCCAATCGAGCTAAGCGTTCTTTAATCCTTCTCTTTCGATAAAGCATGATTCCAGCTTCTGATAGTTCATTAATTGAGGAACGGTTTACAAAAGCACCAAAAATCAGTCCTGCAATTGGAATCATTTGAAAAACCTTTTTCCAACCGACATGGTCTCTGTATTTGATGATCACTTCTCGCCAGCCTTGGAGTTCTGAAACAGCGCTTCTTTTCGCACCTTCATCAGAAGAATCGATTAGCGATAATTGTTTTAATATTGCCTGCTTCCCGATAATATCTGATGAAACAAACTGTAGGATTTTGACAATAAATACCCTTTCCTTTTTATCGTTCGGATCATAACCGTAACAAATCGCTATATCCTGAAGGGTTTTTAATTGAAGACCTAGGAGCAATGGAATATCAATCGATATAGTAAAAATTCCTCCGATTCCCGTACTTGCCCCTTGGAAAGTTGCCAGTCGTTTTCGGCTTTTTTTAAGTTTCCTAACTGCATGATCCATTTCATTAATAGAAATTAAATCCAAGTCCCGCAATGTTTGAACATTATTATTAGGATAATACGATTTTAGCGAAGATACCGAGCTTAAATACCTGCCACCCGATTGAATATATTGACCGAGCTCATCTAGGATAACTCCAATTTTTCTTTGTAAAAAAGCAGGTGTCAGTTTGTCCAAAAGCTTGAAAGGAAGACGACCAAGTTTTTCCCAAAACCATAATCCACTTTGGTCTTTTTCCCAAACCTCACTCTTTTTTAGTTCAACAAGTAGTTGTTCTTGAGTTTCGATCATTAGTTATACATCCTCCCTTCTTGTCCCATTTTAACTGATGTAGATATCATCTTGGTCTTTACTTTCCACCCCTTCGTCAAAAGTAAGCTTAGTTTTAAAATAGTAGGATATTTCTTCTGAAGAATCCCGAATAGTAGTTGGAAGCTTAAAAGCAAATGATATTTCATATAATTCTTCTGATTGGATACGCTTCGATGTCAAAATGGTTCGTATATCCATTATTTTTTCAATACCCTTACATTGGTCATTCATAATCAATTCACAATTAATTCGTTTTAATTGTTGGTCAATTGTACCACCTTTGATTAAGAAATATCCGTTAACATACTCCCCTGCTTTATAAGTATCCTTAGACAGAATAAGATCTATTTGTGCTGAACCAATCCCTAATAGGGACATACATTTCCTTAATATCAATAATTATCCTCCTTTATTATTTTTTAATGTATTTTTCATCTACACGTTTTTCAATTTTTTCAATTAATGCCTTATCTTTCAGAAGCTCTTCCTTATTTTTGCTAATTAAATCAGATAAAGAAACTTTTGCTTTTCTCATGACGTCATCCTTCTTCCATTTTTTAATTGGATCATTGTAATTCAATGGTCGATCCCAAACAAAAAAACCTTTACCGTTTTTTGGTAAAGGTTTTTTATGCAAATAGAGACCTTTACCGATTGGTAAAGGTCTCGCTAACAACGATCTGTTGCCAACAAAGCCGAGAGTGGGTAACTCCGTAATGACGACTTTGCTATTAAAGCTACTCCCCTTTAGGAGAACTATTAAAATATATATTAATCATAAAATAATCACTATTCAGTTGTCAACATTGTATTCTTAAGATCTAATTATTTTGGACAATTATAGATGAACTTTGACTATTATAATTTTTGATTAATATCAACAATCTTTCGAATAACGGACTCAACTTCATCATTATTATTAATGACAAAAAGATTATCTGCTTCACCTTCTATTGGAGCAATTAGCTCGCTTTTATTAGACTCAGCCATTTGCCTATTAAGCACTTCTTCAAAAGTCGCAGCACTCCTAAATATAGTTGTATTCCGTTGACTATTGGCCACCCGCGCTTGAAGAACATGATCAGGAATATCAAAATGAACAAGAATGCTAGTGAATCCTTTATCATGAAAGTGTTTAAGCAGATCCATGCGGTCCTTTCGAGAGCGATTTGAGTTGCAGAGAATAATATGAAAACTAGTCTGATTCACAGCATAGTCTACAATGGTTTGTGTAATGGCGAATTTAATCGTATTCGGTCCTCGCTTAGGCAGCAAGCTTTTGTAAAAGGTGTTTATAAATTCAGCATGGTTATCTTGGTCAATGACAATTGAGTTGTGCAACTGTTGTTCTAGAGTTTTTGCAAAAGTAGTCTTACTACATATTTTCCGAACGCCAAAGCCCATCGCCTTTAGGCATGGGATGAAAGTGAGGTCAAATACGGAGTGGCACTTAAAACCAAAGGTTGGTGCCACTTCAAGTATTTGAAGATGCTTTGTACATGAGTGAAACGTATGTTTATTAACTCCTTTTTCTTCTGGAACATACGTTCCAGTACTATGTTATAATAGGAGAAAGGAGGTGAATATCATGCAAACAATCACACTCAAATTGGAACTTCAGAAGCCCACAAAAGAAAAAATCTCTATGTACTATAAAATGACAGAGATCAATACCGCTTTTTCAAACTGGCTACTACATTATGAGAATATCAAAACAGCCACTTCAAAAGTTTTTCGATTATTTTCAGAAGAAAAGTTTCCTTCGGCCATCGTGAATCAGACCATCAGGGAAGTAAAGTCTAAAAGGAACCATCAAAGGGCGAAAAAATTCCAACGTCTTTGGTGTGGCTTTAATAATCAAAATCTTAGAGTTGAAAAGGATCATCAGTTGTACAAGGTTTCTTTTCCTACCCTTCATAAACGGATTGGTGTACCAGTTTTTGTAAAAAAGTACCAACAATATTGGCTTGATAGACTTCTATCTGGAAAAGTAAAACAAGGAGCATCGGAACTCTATGAAAAAAGAGGACGATGGTTTATGGCCATCACGTTGTCGTTTGAAGTGAAGCAAAACTCATCTGAACAAGGAATGAAGATGATGGGGATTGATGTTGGTTTGCGTCAACTCGCAGTTGCTTCAGTTGGGACATCCACTATCTTTTTCAATGGCAGAGAAATGGCGTATAAAAGGAGACGCTTTGCTTCTCGAAGACGAGAACTAGGAAAGGCGAAAAAATTATCAGCGATCCGTACATTAAAGGATAAGGAATCCCGATGGATGAAAGATACGAATCATAAAATAAGCCGTCAAATTATCACCTTCGCATGGGAGAACGGTGTTCATCTCATACGAATGGAAGATTTGGCAGGCATCCGGCATTCGGCGAAATCTCGCAAAGAACCTGGGCGTAATCTGCATAGTTGGGCACATGCTCAGTTGCAACAATTCATCCAGTACAAAGCACAAATGAAAGGAATTCAAGTGCAATATGTGAATCCGAAACATACATCCCAAATGTGCAAAAACGGGCATGTCAATAAACGAAACCGAAATGGGGATCGTTTCTACTGCATAGAATGTGGATACCAGTCCCATGCGGAGGTGAATGCATCCATCAATATAGCCAAGGCGATAAGTGGACTATCCAAAAAAGGACTTTGATGAATAAAATTAGTGTCGTGGTCACAGCGATACCGCCTGTTTTGGTACATACGCTTTAAAAATTCTGTAGAACAAAACAGGGCAGGGCAATGAGATGCCCTAAACTTGCAGGCTGTTCAAAACAGAAATGGACTGAGAACGGTTAGTCATGCAAGAATCCCACCCGTTAAACCGTAAGGTTTAGGGCTTGCGTCTTTATACGGGGGAGTCTCAACGCTATGGGTTTTTCCAACTGTTATAATTACTAATCTGTTCATAAACGCTACTCCATTCATACACACTATATTTTCATAGTTTGTTTCATCAATTCTTACCTATCCTTTTTCAAACTAGGAATTCTTTTACAAAGTCCTTTTCATTTTAAGTTCAAAATTAGGTTTGGTTACATATTCCGTATAATTTATATTCCCATCATAATCTAAATAAGCTTGATAACGCATACGAATAGCTGGCGCCATAATCAAATCTAGCACTTCATCCTTAGCAACCCAGCGACTATCTGTTGTTTCATCCGAAATGCTTAATTTCCCACCTACAGGTTTGCAGACATAGTCAAACATAACTTTAGTCGGAACATCAGTTACTCCGTCATACCATTTATGAATGGCTGTATTTGAATGAACTCCAATCAAGTAGGAAACAACAGTGTCTATCCCGCTTTCTTCTTTTATTTCTCGACTTAGGGCATCTATTAGATTTTCTCCTACTTCCACTTGTCCCCCAGGGTATACCCATCCTCCATCACGTGTCTTCACTAAAAGGATATTTCCTCGTTCATCTTCTACGATTCCACCCACTGCTACAATATGTGTAGGCATTATCATCCTAATAACCTCCGCTACTCTTTTATTATTTTTAACATCGAGTTAGCATTTGCTTGAAATTCATATGGTACTTTAACTTCTTCTACAGAATATCCGTTATCAGTGAGATAACCTATTAATTTATCTAAATGTCTATATCGTTTTCCTTCCAAGTCTACTAACGGAAAAATACGAACTTCCTCTTTTGAAACCCTTAGTAACTCTTTAATGGTTTCTATATGAAATTTATAATCCAGGCGGTCAGCGTACATAAATAGAAAATGTGCGGACAGAAGAATATCAAATTCAGCATCCTGAAAAGGTAAAGAAGGCAATGTAGCAGCTACATATCTTTCACTCGATTTCTCCATATCCTTTGTACAATCGTTCAATGCTTTTAAACGATGTCCTCCAAGATCTTCCACATCTTTAAAGTAGTCCCAAATATAATTACTTTTGGCTTTTTCCATATGCTGCATCGCGTGTTCAATGTCTTGAAGACCTTTATTTTTTAAGGCTTCACCGGGGTAATAATAAGCAATGTCACAAGATGTTATATTTAAACCTAGTTTATTGCCAACCGCCGTAAAAGAACAAGCACCCGCTGGGCAATCGAGTATTCTCTTGCCCTTCAATGTTTCTACTGAAAGAGAGAACATGTCCAAATATTCTTCAAAGGTTCTGCCGATAAAAACAATTCTCTCTAAATCTAACTTTGGACTCTGCTCAACTTTACTCAACTAATTTCACCTCTAATTTTCTATAACTCTATACCAGTACTGATAGATCTCCGAAAACCCAATTTTTGCATACAGCTTTAATGCAGGTTTATTATTCAAAAGAACAGCGAGGTAACTGGATTTAGCTCCATTTTCTTTCCCCCATTTTAATAAGTTCAATATTAACTGTTCTCCAAATCCTTGATTTCTAAAATTGATATTAGTGACAATATCATAAAGCCCAATATATTCCCGCTCTATAACCCCAAGACCACAAGCAACAACACGGTCCTTATGGTATAGCGAGATGAAACATTTCTTGGTCGAAATATTAGACAGCATTTTAATCATAGTATCTTTATTATTTTCCTCTATCTGATTCAGTCTACAAAAGTTCTCTATCCAATCGAGATTAATGTTTTTATCTAGTGTTACAGATTGCAAAGTTGGCTCTTTGATCTGATTTAATTCTAATGTTTGAATACTTGTACGATCGATCAAAGAGTACCCTTTCTCTTGCAAAATATCATCTAAATTTGCAGGATTAACAAAAGGAGTAATTTTAAAGGTGGGGCGCAATTTATTCTTAGTATAGATGCTTTCACATTCTTCAATTTTTTGATCCAGATTAATAGTTGAAGAATAAATGGGATTAATCGAATTGGCACGTTTCGTATATCCTTTGGCAAACCTTAGTACCCATCCATCATAAAGCAGCGTAGATAAGGGCTGCCAATGATTTAAGGATAGTTCTTCAATCATTTTAATATTCTTTTGCAATATCATGTTTTTTTCCAACTCCAAGTAAGCAGATTAAGGATAAGTTCTATAAGAAATGAATAATTCCTTTAAAATTGCACTTATTGCCTTTCTAAGAAAGCCAAAATGATAAAGAGCCCAATCAAAATACAACTCCTTTTTTTATAATATTAAAAAGGAGTTGATGGCAAATGATCTTCGCTCTTTATTTAATGATCGGAATATTGATTAGTACCTCGATTTATGTTGTTGCAGATTTTCGGCCTCTGTTTCTTTTTCTTATATTGTTCGTTGCGTGGTTGCCTCTCATATGCGTTGGTATGACGATCGTCCCATTCATAGATGTAGAAGAAATCTCCAGTAAGCTAAACACATAAAAGTGCCAATCCAGGATACAAATCCAAAAACAGCCACAATAGTAGTTTCTGACCAACCATATTTTAAAGAAAAGTGATAATGGATCGGCGTCATTCTAAAAATTCGTTTGCGAGTAAGTTTGAACGATGAAACTTGTAATATAACGGATAATTGCTCAGCAAAATAAATGATAAACAAAACAGGAATTAATATTTCAACTTTCTCTAGAACAGCGAGAAATGACAAGGATCCTCCTATAGCTAATGAGCCTGTATCCCCCATAAAAGCTTTTGCTGGATAAATATTATATATGAGAAATCCCAGCAAACATCCAATCATGATTAAACTAAACAGTTGTACCTCTGTCCTTTCTGAAATCATAAAAAAGAAAAAGTAGGTAGGAATGGCTACAACACCTAAAAGTCCATCTAATCCGTCGGTAAAATTTATGGCATTTGCAGAACCTACCACAAATAAGGTAATGACAATAACATAAAACATGATTGGGAGATCAATCGTAATATTTTTAGAAACATGAATAATCGTATCGACTCCAAATTCATTTACTAAATAAAAAAGCAAAATGCCTGTAAAAGAAAATTGAAATATAAGTTTTGTCTTACCCGATACTCCTCCAGGATCTTGCCGGGAAGCTTTCCAAAAATCATCTAGAAACCCAACAAAGCTAAACAAAATATATGTAATAGCCAAGAAAAACATTAAGGGAGTTGGGGAATGAAGAGTGGCTACGATGACACCGATAAATAGAATGATTCCAAACATTAATGGAGTTCCTTTTTTCAACTGATGATCCGATGGAAGCTCCTTTCTAATCGGTTGAATGAGTCTTAACTTCTTTAAAACTGCTATTAATAGCGGGGATAATGCCGCAACAATTAGAAAAGAAATTATCGCTGGGATTATTTGTTCAGTCACTATTTAAATACGCCCTTTCTGCTATTTTTATTTGGTTTATTGCCTCTTTTCAGCAGCCTAATATAAAGGATATTGGTATGCCCTAAAACGGTTAGGGTAAATAGTAAATTCGCGGCAGTCTCAAACAAACCTTTAATTAATAATTTTATATAACTAAAAAAGAGTACAGTCTTATGTATATTCAGGATTTTTATGAATAGTTACAGATTTACCGAACGAGAAAGCCTATTATGTTGCAGCAGTGTCCTTTATTAAAATGTAGTAATAGTAAGGTCATATTCGGATCAACTTAGTACTGAAATCAGAGACTACTTGTTTTCTCCTATCCATAAACGCAGCTTCTCAGCATAGAAAGGACGGTCATTTGGTTCAGTTTGAAATCCTTTCGTCCGGTATAGATTATCGTTTTCATACCTTGGATAAACATGAAGATGATAATGCCAGACGTCTTGATTACCCGCAGGTTCATTATGTTGTCTTGTTGAAATCCCATCACACCTATATGTATATTTCATAGCAAAAGCAGATAATTGTGCGGCTTTATGAATCTCAGCTGCATATTCTGCAGGAAGCTCGTATATATTCTCAAAATGTTGATTCGGGACAGCTAACACATGGCCTTTGTTATTGGGCCACCACTTGCTTGCTATGAAGGCAGTTACGTACTCATTTTGATAAATGATATCTCTTTGTTTTGTGCCTTGATTAGGTCTTTCGACACCTGAAACAATGCTACAAAATGGACATTCGTACCCATCGGGTTTATGTGAATATATTTTCATCTCTGCAGCCAACTCCTCCTAATATTTTTCCCAATCGGACAATATTGTCCAATGAGCTTTCGGCTCCCTTTCTTCCCCATACATAGTACCCACGAATATATCATCTGTTTTTTCATTGTTAAAAAAGTGTTCTAACATCAAACGGTTACTATCTGTCATCTTACGACTAAAAATCCGTTTGCATGGAATCCAGTGCAAAGCTCCTTCATCCGAAGCCTCCACTTGCATTGTATTTGTCGTTCCAAAGTAAATAAATTGTTGACGTAATTCACGTTTTCTTTGTCTTAAAAGTATGTATTTCAGGTTAAGTGATTCCAAATTATTCGTAAGTAATCCTGTCTCCTCTTCTATCTCTCGTAAACATGCGGACTCTAAATCTTTATATTCATTATGTTCAACATGTCCGCCGGTGCCAGACCAAACACCTGGAATAAAGCTCTTTTGGGAAGAACGTTCTATTAGAAGTACAGAGTCCCCGTGAAATAAATAAGCAGTAGTCATCAGCCGTAATGAGATCAAATTATTTCCCCCTATACATTCGGAAATTCTAAACTTTTTTTGCGAATTCAATTTCACCATACTGATACAAGATTGTTTTATTTTTCGGATCAACCAGTCTGTTAGTTTTTATCTACAAATTTATGATCCAGTTTATTAATTAACATCTCCTTATGTGTTGTGGAAAGTTTCATCAAATCAAAGTCATTATTAGAAATTAACTTATTTAATTGATTGGCTTCTTTCCAGGCAATATTGTATTGTATCTTATCAATAATCCCTTTAGATAATGCCTCATCCAGTTCATCAGCATCTTTTATTATTACTTCTCCGGTTGGCAAAATAACAAGGTCTAAAAACAGATCATCCATCCACGGGATATTATTTTCAATCCCACATTGCAAACTAATGTCAACATACCATTGAACGATTTTCCCTTTAGAATTAAACATAGTAGTAAGAGAATGTCTTTCTTCAATGGGAAAATGTTGAAGCCATATGTACCCATCATCGACTATACATACTTCCTTTTCATCGTACTTAACAAACAATGGTTCTCTGACCTTTTGGATCTCAAGTAAGGTAACGTACCCTCTGAATTTCTCTGTATCAATAAATGTTTGAATATATCGCCTTTTAAGCACGCGCTTCCATTCAGAACGATCCCCATATTTCCGTTTGATCAATTCCATCCCTCTCTTTTTACGCAATGTTTTGCTATTCATATAAATTAAGAACTTCTAATTCCTAATATTAATTTGATTTTGTCTTTCTAAAGTACTATAGTTTTATTTTCGTCTTTTCATGAAAAATACCTTTATTTTAAACAAGATAATAAAAAGCCTGCATCTCTGATAAAAATCATAGATACAGGCTTTCCTTATCTAATTTAGTTCCTTAAACTTCGAGAGATGGCCCACCTGGTTAAAATCACTAATCAACCACTTCTTATCTTTAAAATTTATATTGCTAATACAAGCGTTGATTAACCTTGTCTTGCCCGATCCAATTTCTCCATCAGATAATATTGATAAAATGGCGTTTATGACGCCCCCATGGGCAACAAGCAACGCTTTTTTATCTCCGTACTTTCTATTGATTTTTTCTAGTCCTGCCATTACACGCTTATTAAGCGCTGATCTTTCTTCTTGATTGGGGACGTCCCTGTTCGGATACGCGGAGTCAATTTCCTGTCTCGTCATTCCTTCAGCATCACCAAAAGAGCGTTCCACAAACTCTTCCATTTCAACAAGTTCAACTTGCAAACCTTCATTTATTATTTCAGCAGTACGCTTTGCTCTTTGGAGTGGGCTTGTCACGATAAGGTCCCATTGATCGTTTTTTAAAAAATTTCTACATTCCTCTGCCTGCCTTACACCGGTAGAATTTAGAGGAATATCAGTTCTTCCTTGAAGTCTACCTAATGCATTCCAATCTGTTTCTCCATGGCGAATTAAACAAATGGTCGTAATGTTAAACTTCTCCTTTCACTTTATTTTTCTGTAAATACGCACGAATCATGAAAAAGCTCACTTCATTCGGGAGCAATTCTTTAATTGGCGTTAATCTAGTCGACTCGGCTTCCTCAACAGCATTTTCAATCAATTCTACAAATTGACTCGGGATAAATTGGTCCCAATTGATTATTTGCCCTTCTTCATCACATTTGATTAAATGGGATTCCACTGTTCTTTCCGAAATCTCCCGTTCCTGTGCGATTTCTTCGATTCCCATTCCATCCAGCAGCATTTGATATGTTACGAAATGACTCGATTCCTGCGTACTCTTGGAAACAGGCTTTCGTTCCACTTTCATTGTGACAAATGGTTTTCGCTCAACACCATTTTCTTCACAGTAGTCGTTAATGATCGACAAGAAATCAACACCATACGCCTCAAGTTTTCGTTCACCAATTCCTTTTATTTGTAAAAGTTCATTTTCGTCTTTCGGCAAAGCAGCACTCATTTCTCGCAGTGTTGCATCAGAGAAAATAACGTACGGAGGCACTTTTTCTTTTTCGGCAAACTCTCTTCTCAATTCTCGTAAGCGTTCGAAAAGATCGTTGTCCGCAACAATTTGAGCAATGCGTACTTTCTCTTTACGCAGCACAGGTTCATTTCCACGTAAAACGTTCCCGGCACTTTCGGTTAACATTAATATAGGATATTGTCCGTCCGTTGGCTGTAAATAACCTTCCGCTGTTAAAAAGTCTATGAATTCGCTGACCTCTTTTTGAGTTCGCTCCTTCATAATGCCAAATGTCGTAAGTTGGTCAAAACGAAAGCTTTTAATCTTTTTATCTAAAGACCCCGTAAGCACCTTCGCAATCATCGTTTTTCCGAAGCGCTCATTCATTCTCCTTATGCAAGAAAGGACTTTTTGTGCATCGACGGTAACTTCTACTTGTTCGCGGGAATCAGTACAATTTCCGCATTTTCCACATTCAGGAGGATTTTCCTCGCCGAAATAATGCAAAATATATTGCTGTAAGCAGGATTCCGTGTGTCCATACGCGACCATTTTCCTAAGCTTTGCATATTCGTGTTCTTTCCGGCCTTCGTCCATCTCCGATTGTTCAATTAAAAAGGACTGGATTTGTGCATCTTGCGGCGCAAATAACAAAATACAGGCACTCTCTTCTCCATCCCTTCCCGCTCTCCCTGCCTCTTGATAGTAAGATTCCATATTACGCGGGATTTGGTAATGAATAACAAATCGGACATTCGATTTATTTATTCCCATCCCGAAAGCATTAGTCGCTACCATAATCGTAATATCATCAAATAAAAATCGTTCCTGCTGATTATTTCGCTCTGCCTCTGACATTCCGGCATGATATTTTCCAGCAGCCAATCCTTTTCTTTCTAATAAAAGCTGAATTCGGTCCACTTCTTTTCTTGTGGCTGCATATATGATACCCGCTTGCCCGCTATTTTTTGCTATATAATTCAATAAAAAGCGATCTCGGTCCTCACCTTTTACAACTTGAAAATGCAAATTTCCCCGTCCAAATCCGGTCATAACGGTGTTTTCTTCTTTTATATGAAGCAAGTCGCAAATATCTTCTTGTACTTGTGGTGTAGCTGTAGCTGTAAGTGCCAATATAACTGGCTTAGGTTGAATTTGATTAATTAAATTTTTGATTTGTAGATAACTCGGCCGAAAATCATGTCCCCATTGGGAAATACAATGTGCCTCATCGATGGCAAGAAAGGATATGTGAATTTCTTTTAGAAGTCGTAAAAAAGAAGGTACTTCCAATCGTTCCGGGGCTATATAGACTAATTTATATTTTCCGTTATAAATCCCATTAAGACGATCATTAATTTCATCGCCAGCAAGTGTACTATTAATATACGTAGATGGAATGCCTGTTTTTTCTAGTGCATCCACTTGGTCTTTCATTAAAGAAATAAGCGGCGAAATCACAATCGTTATTCCCGGAAATAGCATAGCCGGAATTTGATAACAAAGTGATTTTCCCCCACCCGTCGGCATGATAGCAAGAGTATCCTTACCATCCGATACTTTTTGTATGATTTCTTCCTGCCCCATACGAAAATGATCGTAGCCAAAATAAGATTGTAGTAATTTTTTTGCTTTATTTAACAACGACAGAACCTCCATTTAAGAGATAGTTCCATTATAGCAAAAATCATTGGCGAATAAATCCTCTAACTTTTTGTTATGGTAGCCTTAGATTGATAGATATATAAGTTTTTCTCCAGTTTTGGAAGCTTTTTAAAAGATACATTGATTAATAAAGCGTTTTCATGTACTATATGTTCAACTTATCTATAAAATAGGAGGTAGTTTATGTCAGCCATTAATTTCGAGAAGCTTCAGGCATTAAGTGATCTTTGTACTCCTTGGTGTATACATACAGTTGGAACCTTGAAAATTGCAGATCATATTTCAGCAGGGATTAACCATATTGATGAACTAGCTGAAGTGAGTGACAGCAATGCTTATGCCCTTCAAAATGTATTACGGCATCTTGCAGGTAAAGGGGTTTTCGAAGAACCGGAGCCTGGGCGATTTGCCCTTAACGATGTTTCAAGAGGACTTCTCGAACCCGGGTTTAGCCCTAATCTAAATGGCATCTTCGGAAGGATGGCTTACGCGTGGGGTACCCTTCCTACATACGTTAGAA
Organism: Lederbergia panacisoli; assembly: GCF_024626525.1. Classification (GTDB taxonomy): domain Bacteria; phylum Bacillota; class Bacilli; order Bacillales; family Bacillaceae_C; genus Lederbergia; species Lederbergia panacisoli. The sequence continues at coordinate 133,316 of NZ_JANJGU010000003.1, read as the reverse complement.
CTGGTGCTTCCGGATACCATGAACAATTCGGTCTTCCCTTTTGGGAGGATCTTGCGGCTAATCCGGACGTTGGAAAGAGTTTCGATGCCCTGATGGGAGTAGCAGGGCACGGCGTTCCTGATCCTTATTTCCCAATTACAGGAGACTGGGATGCGGTTCAAACTGTTGTGGACGTAGGTGGCGGAACAGGAGCGATGCTTGCGGAAATCCTTCGTGCTAGACCCCATATCCACGGTACTTTGGTTGACCTTCCTGGTACAGTTGAAAGATCAGCCGAAGTTTTCGAAGCTGCAGGTGTTTGTGATCGAGTTACAACGGTTGGGCAAAGTTTTTTTGATCCTCTGCCAGCTGGGGCTGATATTTACTTGCTAAAAAAAGTACTTGGAAATTGGCCAGATCAACAGAAAAAGGAACTCTTACTACGTTGTGCTGAAGCGGCTCGTCCAAACGGTAGAATCGTCATTATGGGCGGGATAACCCCTGATGAAGAACCGCATCAATTAAGTATAGAAATGGTCCTGCTAGGCAGCAAGCCGATCACATTATCTGAATTCCAAGAAATCGCTCGTGAAATAGGGTTGAAGGTATCTGCTGCCCAGCCGCATGGTGGATTTTTAGTTGAGTGTCAACCAATTTAGTAGATAACGAGTATGGCAATAGCGGCCATACTCGTTTATTATTGAGTAAGACTATATTTTAAAGGTGTTTTTTTATGAAAAACAAAATCTCTTATTTAATCATTAAATTAGCTGGCGCAGGTTTCTCACTGTCTCTTTTCTTTATGTTTATTCTGACTGCTTCAAAGATTGATATGTATCAATTTTCTAGAGACATATCCAGCCCTCTTCTATGGTTGGCTTTTTTCGGATATGGGTTTATTTGCTCTATTATGATTGATTTCATCCTTGGGAAGTTCTTACAAAAAAGCCTTTCTAACAAAGTAATTTTGTATGCAGTGGCAGGATTCTCGATATTCTTCATATATGGCTTTAGTATATTTACAATTATCGCCGGTACGATTGGAGCTTTAGCAGCAGTATTTTTTTGTTTTGGAACGGCAATCGCTAACCAAAATTCTGTATTTAAGTATATATTTGCATTCGTGATGCCGATCATTTTTTTAATCATCATAAACGTCGATTTCACGGTTAAAAAACAATGGACGGAAGTAAAAAGCAACACATCATTTTCCGCAAGTTTTGATTTTTTTAATGGTGAACAACAAATACCGATTAAAGCAAAAGCAGGGCAAACGGTTTCCGCTACTATAATACTAAGCAATGAAAATGGGGGCGGAAACGGTCAGCACGTACTTAATGAAAAAGGAAAATTGGTTCCGATGTATGAGTCGACTGAAGAGCGTATCAAATTCAAGGCTGAAAAATCTGGTGTTTATAGAATTGTTATTACGGGTGATGATTTAAAGGGAAGTTTTTCAGTTGATTGGGAAGTTGCCGAATTATAGAAAATCCACCCCAAAAGTTTCTAGGGTGGATTGGATTAACCATCTTTACTGGGCCAACTTACCTTTTCTCTCTATTTTCCGTTCTATTTTTCTTAACATATCTTTCGTCATTTTTTCCAAATCATAATTTGATTTGAATCCCCAATCCTCCCGAGCTGCAGAATCATCAATTGAATTCGGCCAGCTTTCAGCAATGGCTTGTCGAACAGGGTCAACTGAGTAATCTAATTTGAAATTGGGGAGATGATGGCGGATTTCTTTTGCTATTTCTTCGGGTTCTACGCTCATGGCTGTAATATTGTATGCATTGCGATATTTCAAACGGGCAGGATCTGCTTCCATCAACTGAACAATCGCCTGCAACGCATCGGGCATATACATCATATCCATGTATGTTCCTTTATCGATAAAAGATGTGTATCTACCCTTTTCAACAGCATCATAATAAATTTCAACTGCGTAATCAGTCGTCCCCCCGCCCGGTGGTGCCATATATGATATTAATCCTGGAAAACGAACGCCCCTTGTATCCACTCCGAATTTTGTAAAATAATAATCACATAATAGTTCCCCGGAAACCTTATTTACACCATACATTGTTGTAGGACGCTCGATGGTCACTTGTGGAGTGCGATCTTTAGGAGTAGAAGGTCCGAATGCTCCTATCGAACTTGGCGTAAATAACTTCAGACCTAACTCCTTTGCTGTTTCAAGCGCATTCACTAAACCACCCATATTTACATTCCAGGCAGCAAGTGGTTTTGCTTCAGCAACAGCTGATAACATCGCAGCCAAATGCATGATTGTATCAACCTGATATTTTTTAGCTAATTCCAACATTTTTTTACCGTCTGTTACATCTAAAGTTTCAAAAGGACCTGATGTAGCCGCTGCCGATTTGTCCATACGAATATCCGTTGCAACTACATTATCCTTTCCATATATACCGCGAAGTTTTATAACTAATTCCGTTCCAATCTGACCCAATGCTCCCGTAACCATAATCTTTTTCATAGAGCTTCCTCCAGAGGTGAATTAGATAATCTCCAAATCCTTTCCAACTTTTTCATATATGGCAATGGCTTGATCAAGCATTTCTTTAGTATGTGCCGCGGTCGGCATGTTACGGACACGCCCTGTTCCTTTTGGCACTGTCGGAAATACGATTGATTTTGCATATACACCTTCTTCGTATAGGCGTTTACTAAATGTTTGAGTTGTTTTTTCGTCTCCAATAATGACAGGTGTAATCGGTGTTTCACTATGACCGATATTGAATCCAAGTTTTTGTAGACCTTTTTTCAAATAGTCGCCATTCTCCCATAAACGCTCATTGAGTTCAGTACTCTCCATCAATATCTCAATTGCTTTCGTTGCAGCTGCAGCATCAGCAGGTGTAACAGCAGTTGAAAATAAGAACGGACGGGATCTTACTTTTAACCAGTCGATTAATTCCTTTTTCCCGGCGACGTATCCCCCGACAACACCAATTGCTTTCGACAACGTACCGATTTGAAAATCAACTTTGTCCTGGAGACCGAAGTGTTTTACTGTACCCGCCCCTTTTCCTAGTACACCTGAACCGTGGGCATCATCGACATACGTAATCAAGTCGAATTCTTCAGCGATTTGGATGATTTCAGGAAGCTTAGCGATATCACCATCCATCGAAAACACACCATCGGTAATAACCATAATTTTATTAAATTGACCTGATTCCTTTGCTTCTTTTGCTTTCTTCCGGAGATCATCCATATCCGAATGATTAACACGGATGATTTTTGCTCTTGATAAACGACAGCCGTCTATGATTGATGCATGATTCAACTCATCTGATAAGAGGCAATCGTTTTTATCCATTACCGCTGAAATCGCTGCCATATTACAATTAAAGCCAGACTGATACGAAATAGCCGCTTCCGTTCCTTTAAATTCAGCTAATTTTTCTTCGAGTTTATCGTGAAGCTTTAAAGTACCATTAATGGTTCTAACGGCACCCGCTCCGACGCCCCATTCATTTACAGCATTAACAGCTGCTTTTTTTAAGCGCTCATCTGTTGCCAGTCCTAAGTAATTATTCGAAGATAAATTAATTTGCTTTCTTCCATCCAATGTAATGATGGGACCATTCGCACTTTCGACTGTTTCAATTTCATTATAAAGACCTTGGCTTCGTAATTGATTCAGATTCTCTGTTAAAAATTGATCCAATGTATGACTAGACATATTCATCCCTCCATTATGGAATTGTCCCAATGTAAGCGCATAATATACATATGTCCACCTGGCAGGAACACACTTACACGATTAATGCTGTTATTATATATATAATATCATAACCTTAAAAAAATGTTCATATGATGAGGACAAAATATCATAAAAAAATAAGCGGGATTTAACACAATGTTAAATCCCGCTTATTTTGTAATATTATGCTTTTCCAGCACTCTGACACATATTAATTTTATCTGCAGCTACTTTTTTAAGTTTTGTTATAGCATCGCTAAAATATTTACGAGGATCATTTTGATCTGGATAATCAATTAAATACTGACTTAAACCTGCTACAAAGGCATTTTTCAATTCCGTCGCAATATTTACTTTACAAATTCCCATCCTAATCGTTTCTTGAACTAAGACATCTGGAAGTCCAGAGCCGCCATGAAGGACAAGTGGAATATCTACAACTTCGCGAATTTCCCGCAAACGGTCCAAATCAAGCTTAGGCTCCCCCTTATATAAACCGTGGGCAGTACCAATCGCAACCGCCAGAGAATGGATTCCGGTTCGCTCAACAAATTCATTTGCCTGGGCGGGATTTGTGTAAATGGCATCTTTTTCGTCCACACTCATATCATCTTCTATACCACTTAATCTCCCTAGCTCTGCTTCAACAAATACGCCATAATTCGAAGCGTAATCCACAACTTCCTTTACAATGGCTATATTTTCTTCGAAGGGATGATGGCTCGCATCAATCATGACTGAACCTACTCCCATATCAATCAATCTTTTTATATCATCAATACTTTCATGGTGATCTAAATGAACTTCAAATGGAATATTATATTTTTTTCTAGCAGCTTCCATAATACCAATAAGAAATTCTTCCCCCATATATTTAACCGTTCCCGGTGTCGCAGCAAGAAGGACTGGTGATTGCATTTCTTCTGCTGTTTCAAGAACTGCCTTTGCGATTTCTAAATTGTGGATATTGAACGCTGGAACTGCGTAATTTCCAGCTTGTGCTAGTTGTAATAGATTCTGCGAGGCATTTGTCATTTTATTTTTCCTCCTCGAAAGGATAGATTTGTACACCCTGAACTACGCGGTTAATCACACCCGTTGGAGATGGATTGTCAGGTGATAGACCGCTATGAAGAGACTTTTCATACGCTAGCATTTGCGCAAAAATAATATTTGGGAATGCTAGCAGCATATCTTCTTCAGCAGATAACGGAACATTCATTTGATAGTCGCTATATTTCGCAACCTCTGGATCCTCTTGACCAGAAATTGCTACAAGCGGCCCACGAGCTTCTTCTGCATATAATTCTTTTAACATATCAATATCATACTTTCGTGTGTATCCGTTATTGGACAAGTAAACGACGATCATCGTTTCTTGATCAAGAATTGATTTTGGACCATGTCTAAATCCAAGAGTCGTATCGAACATCGTTGGGTAATTTCCAGACGTCAATTCAAGAAACTTCAGTGCTGATTCCCTTGATAAACCTTCGAATACTCCGGAGCCTAGATACACTAATTTACTGATTGGTAGTTTAACAAGCTCGGGTATCAATTTTTTACAAGTACTAAGTACCTCTTCCCCAGCCTTAGCAATTTCTTTTACTTTTTGTACAAATTCATCTTTATTTTTACTGAACAAATATATGGCCGTCAGCATCATTGTTGAGTAGCTGCTCGTCATCGCCAGTCCCTTGTCGTTCGCTTCTTCAGGAAGAATTAATACAAGCTGTTCATCTTTTTCTCGTTTTCGTTTTGCCAGTGCACCTTCGCTATTGCAAGTAATCGTAATTTCATAAAAGTCATTGATCATTTTTTCAGCAAGTTCAACAGCTGCAACACTTTCAGGACTATTTCCTGAACGGGCAAATGACACCATAATGGTTGGAATATTTTTATCTAAAAAAGAAAAAGGTGAGGACGTAAGATTAGTCGTTGAGATCGTTTCCGCTTCCCACCCTCTTTCTCTAATGGCGCCGCGAACATAAGGATAAATCGTTTCACCAATAAACGCACTTGTTCCTGCGCCAGTAAAAATAACTCTAGTCTGAGCATGCTTCTCATCAATTGCTTGTAAGAATAGTTCTATTTTTTCCTTTTCCGTGGAAAATTGTTCAACTGCTTTTACCCATAATGCTGGTTGTTGCTCAATTTCTCTCATTGTATGTGATTTCTCCATGTTTATCCAACCTTTCTTTAGTTTAATTCTACTGAATAAGTAAACTTATCTCCTCTTGCAATTGTGACCGTGTACTCGATCACGGCATCTCTCTCAAAACTTATTCGGTTAATTAAGAGACTCGGCTCTCCTTCATGGATGTTTAAAAGTATGGCCTCTTTCTTTGATGTCGGAATGGCTGAAAATCTTTCCGTAGCCTTTGTAATGATGGCTTGATATTTATCGCGAAAAAGGGTATACATCGGCACCACTTCAAGATCATTTCCATTTAGATTAGGAAACCTGCTTAAAGGCAAATATGAAATTTCATACATCATCGGCTCATCATCTGCGAACCTAAGTCTTGTTATTTTGTAAACTTTCATGCCTTCACTGATTTCCATTTTCTTTGCTATTTTTGCATCACTTTCTATTTCTTCAAATGCCAATACTTTTGAGGATGGTATTTTATGAATCTTTTTCATTTCTTCTGTAAAACTATAAAATTTGAGCAGGCTTTGATTGATGACTTTTGGAGATATGAACGTCCCTTTACCATGTTGCTTATAAATTAATTTTTCTTTTTCAAGTTCCTGCATCGTCTGTCTAACAGTCGTACGGCTAACATTATACATCTCACATAATTCACGCTCTGAAGGTAGCTTATCATGATCTTTAAGCTCTCCAGAATCAATTTTACCAATAATAATATCCATTAGTTGGTAATAAAGTGGCAAACGGTTATCCTTTTCGACCATCCTCATTCCTTCTCCTTAAAATTACAAATCTTTATGTGTTGTTATGTTGTCATTACCAGTTGTGTATATTATATCATGTATGGAAAAAAATTGAAGGGTCTTTCGTATTAAAATTCAAAAAGTAAAACCCTCTTGCAATTGCAAGAAGGCTTTTTATGATTTTATCTAGATTGATTCAACATTAAATGGTCCAGTTCCTCAATCATAAGATTTATTTGTTCTTGTTTCGAAACCTTACTGTAAATTGTTTCTAATTCATCTTGGCATTTTTTTGCCTCAGCTAAATATAATTTTCCCAATTTCATTTGTTCACGATACCGTGCCTCAATATTGGCAATTTCTTCAGCAAAAGCCTCATCTGTTCCAGGAGCGACAGTCAATTCATACATATCAACGACTTCATCACCAGGTCTAGTTGGAAAATATTCATGTGGCTGTGTGCTATCAAATACAGCCCAGCCTAGTTCCCGAACTAACACCATATCAAGGCTTTCAGGGTCAAATCCGCAATGATAAATTTCAATATCATACCCTTTGTTTTTAGCTTCGGCTACTATTTTTTTTAATATTGTAGACTTTCCCGTGCCTGCCCGCCCTTTTAAAAAATATCTCGCATGTAAACCTTCTGTGATATTATCAACGAAATCGACTGGCCCTATTGGCGTTGCGGCTCCAAGAAAACGGCGTACTATTCTAGGGTCTTTACTTTCTGTAGTAACAGGTTTTTTAAACAAAGTTGAAATTAGCGATTTTGCGACATTATCCGCTTGATCAAAATTCATTTGATCAATATAAATACGCTCCCACTCATCATGAACTTTAAGTCCAGTCTCATAAGCTTTATAGGCACTAAGATAAGATTGTTCCATTTTTAACTTTAAGTTTATGACCTCATCCATCTCTCCATCTAAATGCGCGGCTCTATCAGCTTGATCCAAATCGATCGTTTCCCACAATGATCCAATAAACTCTTTCCCCACTTCATGGGGTGAGTCACCGTCCACTATAGCAAAATCTAACTTTCGAATAATCAATCCCTCAACATCATCAGGATTGCTTGCACTATGAATAATCTCCATTGGAAGGTCAGATTCACTCCACTTTTGGATTAAATGATGAATAATCTTAGATTTTTCTTTTCTCGACTTTCCCGATAAAATAAAAACCCTTTCCAAATCCGCTAAATTCGAGTCATACAAATTATAAAAACCCTTTGCAGTATTTCCTCCAGCAAAGTATCTCAATATTTTACCGCTCATCTATCGTCAACTCCTGTTGAAGATTCGTTTCAAATTAGCCTATGCGAACCAGCTTGGCAAAGTCCATAATCAATAAAAAAACCCACTTTTTGTATCTTCTACATTATGCGAATCTTGAAAAGAAGTATGCAGTTTTCTTTTTAATCAATCGTTTGATTAGATATATGTTCATATATGTTCTCATTTTCTACCTTGTAAAACGATTCGGAGCTACATTGCTCACCATTTCACTTTTTAATCAATCGTTTGATTAGTACTTTTTCCGCTTTCTTCTCTTTTTCAACATTCGAACTAGTAGTTGCTCATCTTTTCACGATTTAATCAAACGTTTGATTAGATGTATGTCCTCATTTTCTACCTTACTAAACTATTAGGAGCAACATTGTTCAAGATTTCACTTTTTAATCAAATATTTTATTAGTCTTCTTGATTTTATACACCACTTTGCTTACCGATTCACAAATTAATCAAACGTTTGATTAATTTTTCCTCCTCTTAATCAAACGTTTGATTAGATATATGTTCGCCTTTTCCAGATTTCAAAATTACAAATTTACAATGCTGTTATCCGCTTGGAACGCTATGACGTCCGCTACGCTTGGAACAGTGCTTGCTCCTCCTATCCTAAGCGTGGCCATTGCGCCGCATGCATTGGCAAATTCCAAAAGATCCGTATTTTTCTTTCCATGCAAATATCCATAAATGAGACCTGCATTAAAGGAATCTCCCGCGCCGGTCGTATCAACTGGGGTAATAGAGTATCCACTCGCTTTTGTCGTTTTCCCGAGTTCATCAATCATCATGGAACCTTTTGCCCCAAGCTTCACGACTACATTTTCATGTTTTTCAGGTAAAATCCCTTCTACATGACTCACATCATTTAAGTCAAAAATATTATTTATTTCTACTTCGCTCGGAATAAATAAGGTTACATCCTCCATCAAGGAAAGGATTTTATCTCGATCCCATTCTTCATTAGGATCCCAGCCTGTATCAAATGATGTCGTCACATTTTTTGAGCGAGCTTGAAGTAAAACATCCTTCCAATGCTTTTTCATGTTTGTCTGTAAAAAATATGATCCGAAATGGATGTGGTCCGCTAGATCATAGATTTCTCCCGGTATATCTTCAGGTCCTAACTCGGAAATCGTACCCATATATGTAAGTAGCGCCCGATCTTTAGACGTTGATAGCGACAGCGTAACCCCTGTTTGGATATGGGGAACTAGTTTCACATAACTTGTGTTAATTCCCTTTTTCTTTAATTCCTCCACACAGAAATGCCCGAATACATCGTCGCCCACTAGACCAACAAAATAAACATCCATTCCTAAACCAGCTAGTCCTGCTGCAGTAATACATGACGAAGATCCTAAAACTAGATCAAATGAATCTACTAATTTCTCTTGGTTCCATTGCGGGTCAACATTTTCCCCCGTCATAATCAGATCAACATTAATTTCTCCAATGATAAAAACTTTCTTTTTAGTCACGACTTCTCCCCCTATAAGTTTTAAAAAGGCCTCCAATTATTAATAAATTGGAAGGTTCATTCTACTGTCTTTCGCTTTTCCCTTAATCAAACGTTTGATTAGATATATGTTCGCCTTTCGCCTCAAGGATTCCTCTTATATTTCTTTACTTTTTTTGGGACGAAAAGGTATTCTTATAAAATCAATCGCTTTTCTCGTTTCATCAATATGGGTAACAGTTTCTTCATACTGTTGAGATGCCACACACATAAAAAGAATATCAATGGCGTGCAGCTGGGCGATTCGAGATGATGTAGCGCCGCTTCGAAAAGTAGGTTCCCGCGTAGCGGATGTATAGAGGCGAATATCGGCTTGCTCCGAAACGATGGATGAGCCATATTTTGTTAAGCTTATCGTATTGGCCCCTACCTTATTTGCCAATTCCAGTATTTTTGCTACTTCAATCGTGTTGCCGGAAAAAGAAATGCCTACAACCACATCTTCTTTCCCCAAATTCGCCACAACGGTAGCCGCCATATGAACATCATTAAATGCTGTAGCATGTTTATTAATTCGCAAAAATTTCTGCTGCGCATCTTGGGCAATGATGTACGATGCACCTACTCCAAAAAAATGAATGGATTTGGCATTTTCCAGTACATGAATGGCCTTCGTTAATTCATCTTCACTTAATAATTCTGCCGTTTCTTTTATTGTTTGAATACTGTTCGTGGTCATTTTTTCAATAATCGTGTATTTGGATTCATTCGGTTCAATATCTCGAATTTCTTGATGTGGAGTTTTTTGTAGATCGCCGGCAATCCTTAGCTTTAATTCCTGAAGGCCCTTTAAATCAAGCGATTTACATAATCGAATGACGGCTGCACCGCTAGTCGAGCTTCTTTTTCCTAATTCACTTGCAGTAAGAGATATCGCATCTCTTGGGTTTTCCAAAATATACTCTGCAATTTTCTTTTCTGAAGGCGGCAATTTTGTCAGCATTTCAGTAAGCATAACTAAACCGCCTGTTGCAATTGCCATTACTCACTCAACTCACTTATCAACAGTTTTTTTCATTACATGGAATTGGCGAGTGATTTCAAATCCTGTCTTTTTATAAAGATATCCAGCTGACGTTTTCTCTCCAGTCCACAGGAACCAAGCACCATGCAAGCCTTCAGATCGCATACTTTGAAGAGCTTCATGCAATAATATTTTCCCTAGTCCTTTTCCTTGTTGCTCGGGGTCTACTCCAAATGGACCAAAACGTTCAGGAATTCCTTCATATCCGCCATATATACAAAAGCCTACCATTTTTTCTCCATCTCTAGCAACAAAAATCCGTTCCATTGGCAGCCCTTGTATGATTCCTTCACGAATAGCCCTTCCCCAATCGGGATTGAATACCTCATTGGCAAAACGAATTACATCATATAAGTCTTTATCCTCTGCTTTAGAAAACGTATAGCCTTCTTCAATTCTCTGATTCTTCAACTTTATGACATCTTCAGGAACTTGATAGCCAACTAGACTCAGGTCCATTGCAACTGGAGAATACAATTTATCAAATCCTTGCTTTTGTAAAAATTCATACGCACCAGGGTAAGCAGCTTCATCAATACCAGGCAAAATATAATTAGGAGCATATGAAGCAAAAAATATATTGCTTCTGCCTTCGGATTGTAAGAACTCGACAGCATCATTCATTAATTGAGATCCGATACCCGATAAACGATAGTTGGGATGAACAAAAAAGAATGGAATCCACCCATTATCAGGCTCCAAATCAGTACCATACATCGGCAATAATCTTCTAACCGCGTAAACACAACCGACTAATTGATTGTCTTCATAAGCCAATCGCATTCCTTTCGGATCAAAATTAGCATCTAGCAATACGAGATTACGAAACCTTTTTTGATTGATTGGATCTTTTAGCAGGCTTTCATTCCATAAGCTGATAATTTCAATTTCGTCCCCTGATTGATAAGAGCGATATGTAGTCATCTAACCAAACTCCTTACTATCTTTATTTGTATAACAAATATGGTTCTCTTTGTTTTGCAAATTGAGTAATTAGTTTTTCGCATGATTCCAAAAAATCAACCGTATTTCCATTTAAAATTTCGTTTCGCAGCCCTTTCGTTCCTGCCAATAAATCAAAGAAGAATTTCCCGTTTGGATATTCATTAAATTGAAAGTCATTCGGATACATTTCTGCAATTATTTCTAATAATGTCAGCCCTGTTTTCAACGCATGTACTTTATGACGATCCACTACATGTATTTGAATCCCTTCGCATACAGAATTCTTATGTTTTTGATAAGTCGGCACAAATGACACGGGTCTTGCTAATACTCCTGGTACATTTTTTTGATTAAAAGTTTTTGCTAATCGGTATCCATCTATAAAAGGTGCACCTACATATTCAAATGGCTTCGTCGTCCCCCTGCCTTCAGATAAATTCGTTCCTTCCACTAAACATGTTCCCGGATATAAAATACTCATATCGAGTCCTGTTGTATTTGGAGAAGGAGGAACCCAGAAAAGGTTCGTCTCGTCATAATACATATGACGTCTCCAACCTTTCATCGGGACAACGGTCAATTTACAGTTAATGCTGAACTCATGTTTATACAAATGGGCAATCTCCCCAACAGTCATGCCATGCCGATTTGGAATTGGATAGAGTCCCACAAAGGACCTTACATCTTCTTCAACTAAGTTCCCTTCCATTGAAAGCCCTGAAATTGGATTAGGCCGGTCCAATACGACAAACTCTTTACCATGCTCAGCACATGCCTCCATCACATATGCCATCGAATAAATGAATGTATAGTATCTTGCACCAATATCCTGTAAATCAAAAACGATGACATCAATAGGATCCAACATTTCCTTTGAAGGTTTTTTGGAAGCTCCGTATAAACTATAAACAGGAATTCCTGTATATGGATCAATCGATGATTCAACAGCTTCGCCTTCTTTGGCATCTCCCCTTATTCCATGCTCGGGGCCGTAAAGTGCAACCAAATTGATATGGGGATGCTCATAAAACAAATCAATGGCAGGGACTAAATTTCCATTTACACCAGTCATATTCGTAAGAAGCCCGATCCTCTTACCACTAAATTGCTTGTAATTTTTCTCTAAAAAAATGTCTAAACCTAAACGCATGATATCACCTCATCTCTTGTGGAAATATGAAGAACAGCCTGATTTTACAGGCTGTTTTTATAGTATTCTTTTATAATGGCTATTTTCTTAAAATTTGTTCTTTTTGTAAAAGCCCAAGAGCCGGCTTTTACGCCTAATAAGGAAGTTTAGCGGTTTTTATTTAGCTGGTAGCTCTTTTCCCATTTTAATATCAGTTCCGAGGGTAAAATCTATTTCTCGTTATTTAGCTACAACTAATAGCAACAATGTTTGGGAAAAGAGCCTTTATAATTCATACCCAGGCAATGATCCGCCTTTTCTTACATTCGTTCCTGTTGGGAATTTTAATGTTTGGGCATATTTTGTACGGTTGACACATCCCCTTACTGTACCAAGGGCTTTATAGTAATCGTAATAACGGAAGGAAGTTGAATTCATGATGAACCAATAGTGTGACAAAGCCTCTAAATATGTATCAAATTCTTCTGATACGTCGATGAATAGATCAGGATCATAGCCATCCATGTCTTCCCAGTTTTCACTATGATAGAAGCTATAGTAATGTGCTGGAAGACCTTCTAAATCAAAACCAGGAAGTCCAGCTTTCAATTGGGCCGCGTGTACAATTCTGTACGTCATAATATGATCGGAATGAATGCTATTTTCCCAGTGCGTAATCACGACGTTTGGTTTTAATTTCCTCATCCAAGTAGCAACATGAGTGATAATCTCATCGTTAAAAGTGAGTTCAGCATCTTTATAGTCTAATGTGATTGTATTAACACCAAGCACTTCAGCCACTTTTTCAGACTCTCTAACTTTTTGCTCGCGATAATCTTCTACCGAAATATTAGGCGGGTTTCCTTTTTCACCTGCTGTCAGATGCAAAAATGTGACATTATGTCCTGCTTTTGCATATTTATGGGCTATTGCACCTGCTTGAATTTCTGCATCTCCACAGTGAGCTCCTACTACGACTAAATTCATGATTTTTTCCTCCTTGTAACTACTTTTTATATTAATCTATTAAGATTAACCAATAATTCACGTTAACGCTTACATTTAACTAAGTAAAACCCGCTTGGCTATATTTCCTAACCAAGCTGGATTTCTTTTGCCTTTAAGATAGCCTCTCTTAATAATCCATCAGTCTCTTGAAGCAATTGAGTCGCCTCGTTAAAGGGCACCTCACCCAATATCATTAAAATAGCCGGTTTTACCTTTTGATTAGTGATTTTTAAAAACTTTTCAGCTTCCTCTGGAGAAACGCCCGTAATCGTTATCACCATATTGCGGGCTCGCTCCATTAACTTTTGGTTGCTTGCATGAAGATCGACCATTAGGTTGTTATACACTTTTCCCATTTTAATCAGCGATGCAGTGCTCAACATATTTAGCACCATTTTTTGTGCAGTTGCTGCTTTCAATCGTGTCGATCCGGTTAACACTTCCGGCCCTACAATCACTTCAATTCGATGGTCTGCATATTTACTGATTTCAGCATTTTTATTACATGAAAGAGATGCGGTTACAGCACCTATACTTCGAGCATATTCAAGAGCCCCTACAACATATGGAGTTCTACCGCTTGCAGCAATCCCCACAACAATATCGACTGCGCATAATCCTTTTTCCCTTAGATCATTCGCTCCACAATCTTTGCTATCTTCAGCACCTTCGACAGCCGTTTTAATCGCTGTATCACCACCCGCAATAATACCTTGCACCATTTCGGGGGATGTGCAAAAAGTTGGGGGACATTCAGATGCATCTAAAATACCAAGCCGACCGCTTGTTCCTGCACCAATATAAAAGAGTCGACCGCAGTTTTTAAAAGAATGATGAATGGCATCTATTACTGCGGCAATATGCGGCAGTTCCCGATTAACTGCTTCTGCAACTATTTTATCCTCAGTATTCATAAGTTTAATAATTTCCAATGAAGACATTTGATCAATATTCATTGTACTCTCATTCATTTGTTCCGTTGTTAGATTCGAAAGGTTTTTCTGCATTCATTTCATACCCGCCTTTCTTTAAATGTTCTAGAACGACAACATAATAGAATCTTCATGTTGTTGAGTTCATTATACATGGAATTACCTGGGTATGAAATAGTAATTTAATGAAAATAAACTAAAAGTGAATTTATATTTCAATATTATTCAACTAAAAAAGGCCCCAGTAATGTGCCTGTATGAAAACACTCTTACTGGGATCCAGGCATATTCTCAGTTCTGCGATCAATGGCGATATTTTGTTTAGCTGCCCTGCTAATTTTCATCCAAAGTGCTGCAAACCCAACGACCCCTAATAAAGAAATCATGGCACTCACAAAATACATCACATTAGGGCCTAGCTGTTGGAACATCCAGCCTCCGAAAATTCCTGCGATGATACCGGAAATTCCGCCCCATGTAAGTGCATAAATCGCTTGGCCACTTGCCCTTAATTCGACTGGAACAAGTTGTGCAGTCAACGTTGTGCCGATATAGTAATAGCCTCCAAATGTGATGCAATGGAGCATTTGAAAGAACACAACTTGCAAAGGTCCTGTAGCAATCGACATTAAGTACCAACGGAAAACAAATAGGATACTGATTAAAACTAATAAGCCAAACATTGTAGGTGTATGTTTTTTCAAATAACGATCGAATAACAAAAAGACTGGCACCTCAAAAATAGCTGTCAAAAATGCCGACCAGCCGACAAGGACGACGGAACCCCCTAGTTCCCTAATATAAAGAGACAAAAATGTATGATTGATAGAGTTTGGAACTGAAATCAATACTCCTAATATGACAAAAACTAAAAAGTATTTATTCCCTAATAATGCTTTTCCATATCCTCCTTTTTGGATTGCTTTCGTCCCTTCCACTTTTCCCCGTGGTAATTTCAAGCCGATAAGGATTGTCACAATAATCATGACACTATACAATATCCACAGGTTTTTGATCCCTACAATATTAATAAGCGGCCCAGCAGCTACTGCCATTAGTGCCCAGCCAAGCGACCCCCAAAGGCGAAAGGTTCCAAACTTATACTTCGTTCCTTCAATCGTGTTTAAAATCAAACTATTACTTTGTGAAAACAATGGTGATTGAAAATTAAAGAAAAGCAGCATCGCTAAAAATACGAGAGGAAGTGCGTTAAATTGGAAGACGATTTGTACAACGATGACATTTCCAATTAACATAATAATTAAGATGCGCTTTATATTTTGAAGACGATCGCTCCAGTAACCCCAAAAAGGGTTGGCAAAGATGGAAACGAACGGCCCTCCCGCGAGTAGCAATCCAATTGTTACAGTGCTAAAACCTACTTCTTGGAAATATAAGGGGAAGTAGGACATTAAGACTGCAAGTGCCCCATAAAGTGAAAAATTAAATAATTTTACAACTAATAACGATTCTTTTTTAGCCATTTATCACACTGATGTCCTTTCTAACCTTCTGACCTACAGGCTGATATTTTCTCCATATACTAACTAACTTCTACTGCTTTCCCAGTTCTAGCAGACTCGTAAATCGCTTCGACTAATACAAGCGCCCTAAGCCCGTCTTCTAAAGTACTCTTTGGCTCATCTTTCCCTTTTACACAGTCTATAAAATGCTTTACTTCATACGCATGCCCTTGCTGCAATTCATCATTTGGAGATGGGAAGCTCCAGCCTTTTGTCGATACAACATGTGGCTTTAGGCTTGATAATTCTTCAAGCGATTTCCCGTAGCCTGGGTGGCTATGGACTCGAAGTCCTCCAGCATCATGTGTTGTGCTCACATAAGCTGTCCCCTCTTTTCCGAATACTTCTAGGCGGACATCCATCCCACCAGTTATCGCCCAGCTAATTAATAATTCGGCGATTCCTCCATTTTCAAACCGCAATATAACTGCAGCCGTATCCTCGGAGCCGTTTTTACAGTACTCGTCCCATTTCAATACATCCATTTCTGCATACACTCTTTTTACCTTCGATCCCATTATCCATTCTAATGTATATAGACCATGGATGCCCATATCGATGGTTGCACCGCCGCCCGCAAGCTCTGCGTCCCAGAACCAATCACTATGAAATGGACCATTATGGATTTCATTTGAGCGGAGCATAATAATATCCCCTAATCCGCCTTCGTCAATGATTTGTTTGATTCGTACGAGCGCAGGCTTATACCGCATATTTTCACCATAAACTGCCATGACGCCATTTTTATTTGCAGCATCTACAATCTCTTGCGCCTCTTTCGTATTCATTGCGAGTGGCTTTTCAATCAAAAAAGGTTTTTTCGCTTCGATGCAGGCCATCGCCATTTCATAATGCAGATGGTTAGGGGCCGTAATATCAACACAATCAATTTCAGGATCCGAAACGAGTTTACGCCAATCGTCTGTCCATCTTTCTACATTAAATTCGTTTGCCACTGCTTTGGCATTTTCAATACTTCTTGACGCAAACATCCCGATTTCGATGTCGAACATCTGATAGCCGATTGCATGTCCTTTACCCATAAAGCCAGTTCCAATGATTCCAACTTTCACGTCTTTTTTACTCATTGTATCGCCCCATTATTGGTTTATTTTTTGCGCGGCTGCTTTATCTAGGATGACGACAAGATTAGGGTGAAGCTGTAAAACGGATGCCGGAATATCTTTCGTAGCGGGTCCTGTTAATGATTTAAAAATAATCTCGGCCTTACTTTCACCTTTAGCGAGTAATACTATTTTCTGAGCCATCATTATTGATTTAATCCCCATCGTAACGCCTTGCTTCGGAACATTGTCCAACGAACCGAATACAGATATTTTTGATTCTCTAGTATTTAAATCGATATCTACTACATGTGTATTTGTTTCAAAGGCTGTGCCTGGTTCGTTAAAACCGATATGTCCATTTAAACCGATTCCGAGAAATTGGATATCGATGCCCCCACACTCTTCAATCTTTTTATCAAATTGGATACATCTTTGTTGTAGATCTTCATGTTCAGAAAGGTCATTCAAAAAATTAATTTGATCTTTTCGTAGTTTAAGAGGTTTAAAAAACTGTTCTTCCATTCGATAATAACAGCTTGATTGATTTTGACTGGAAACTCCAACGTATTCATCTAGATTAAAAGTGGAAAACGTGCTTATATCCACTTTCTCATCTAATAACTTTTCCGCAAGTCTTTTGTGAAAGCCGACGGTCGTGTTTCCTGTCGCAAATCCAATCGTGGAATTCGGTTTGTTTTTTATTTGCGTTAAGGCGATTTCAGCGGCTTTGTCGTCAAATTTATTTTCTTCGAGTATAAGGATTTCCATCATTATCCGCCTTTCTCATGAACGCTTTTCATTCATCCAAGCAATACTTGCAGCACCAAGTAATCCGATGTCATTGTGATTCAAGGAAGTAATTGATATGCTTTTTAAACTATTCCTTGAGACTGGGAGCGCGTTTTCATCGACGTGCCGACGGATTTTTTCTAATAATGGCAGATGATTAAACACGCCCCCGCCAAAAACTAAATGCTCGGGATTAAATAGATTGACGATATTCGTTGATCCAATCCCCAATCCTTCAATTGCTTGGTCCGCAATGATAGTTGCTAGTTTGTCCCCATTTTCTGCAGCTTGAAAAATAGTACCTGAATGCAAATGGCCGTCTTCATGATAAGAAGCTAAAATGGAGTCAGGGTAAGCCTCAAAACCGCTCAGGGCTTGTTTGACCATCCCACCACCTGAACAAATTGTTTCTAAATAGCCATCTCCAAATCCTTCTCTTAGCCGGCCAATATACATATGCCCTACTTCCCCGGCATAATTAGTGATTCCCCTTATCAGCTTGGCGTTTTCAACCATTCCCATCGCAATTCCCGTACCTACATTCACATAAATAAAGTTCTTTGTTTCTTTCCCTATTCCCCACTTCATCTCGGCTAATGTAGCAGCATTGACATCATTATCCAAAAAGACGGGTACTTTCGTTTTCTCCAATATTAGTTGGGCAAGAGGGACTGGTTTTGTTATCGGGATATTAATCGCACTTTCCCAAACTCCATTTTCGGGGTTAATATGTCCTACTAAGCCGATTCCAATTGCTTTTAATTCGTCTGCACTTTTTACAAAATCATCAATTGCGGCAATAATGGCGGCAATTGCTTCATCTTGGGAATAACGATTCATTCGATATTTTTTGCTAGCAACTATTTTCCCTGTTTCAGTAACAAGACCTATTTGTATATTTGTTCCGCCAACATCTACCCCAAGCACAGCTTGATTCATACGACCAATACCTTTCAAACTTAATAAAATTGCCCTAAAATTATGTTTCAATAATTTCAGGGCTACTTTTAAGTCTTAGATGATTTTTATATCGTAACGGACGTGGATGTTGCCAAAGTATCAAGCTCTTCAGCAGACACTTCTTCTCCACGCTTATCAGAAAGATAGATTCCATCACTGATCAGCATTGTTTGTAGTGCAATTTGTGCTGTTGGCAACAGTTCTACTCTACCTTGAAGAGCGGCGATCCAATGATGTTGCGATGAATCGTAAGCGTCCTCATTTTCCCTTAGATTATGCCAGCGATAATCGAGTAAATCTAAGTTGACCGTGCTATCCATATCCATGTCGCAAACAGTGGAGTGGAAACTAAATTGATTTTGGCTGCCTTCTCCAAATACAGGTAATCGAATACCGCCTTTAGAACCTAAAATGCTCGGCCCTTCAAATCCGCCTAAATGAACAGACCAAGATTCGATAATATCAAGCGTGAGATTATTTTGGAATTTAACAAAACCTAATGCCAGCTCCTCAACGTCGAAATCACTTTCCGCGCGTCTTTTAGGATCCATGTCCATCTCTTGATACACTTTTCCAGAAATGCGGGTTGGCGTTGGCAAGTCTAGCAGATAGAGCATTTGTGCAATATGGTAGACTCCCATATCAATAAGCGCGCCGCCGGTAGCGGTTTCTTTTTTCGTAAAGAATTTTGTACCGTAGCCATCAACAAACGGACGATTCCTTCTTCTAAAGCCTGTTGAACGCGCATGATAAATATTCCCTAGTTTTCCCCCATCAATCAACGCTTTGGCAGCCTTTGTTTCTTTGCGATAAAGGGTGCCTAATTGAATATGGAGCATCTTACCTGTTTCTTTTGCAGCTTCCACCATTCTCTTACCGTCATAATATGTGCCCGCAATCGGCTTCTCGCAATACACATGTTTCCCTGCTTCTAATGCAGCAATCGTCATTGGGGCATGGAAATTATTATGTAAGCACACATCCACTGCCTCAATATCTTCTCGACTCAACAGTTCACGAAAATCAGTGTAGACGCTAGGGATATTGTACTGCTCCGCTACTCTCCTTGCTTCTTGCTCATTCACGTCGCATACGGCTACAATCTCCGCATCTGGGATATTTGCATAATTATTTAAATGTGATTTCCCAATTTGTCCGACACCAATTACTCCAATTCGTATCTTTCTCATCATATCCCTCCAATTCTATTAATCCATTAAACTTATAATGTAGCTAAAAGACGTTTTACTGTCCCTAAAATCCATTCAATTTCAATGTATTGATTTTTATCGGCATTATATTCAATTCCCCAATAGCCATCAAAGCCATTTTCTTGAAGCATACGAATTTTATCTTGTGCATCTTCCGTTACGGCAGTTCTTGAATCAAAATGAGTGTGACTAACCCATGGCGCCACCATTTCATCGCCCTTTTCAGCCTCTTCTTTCCATCTGCCAATATGTAGGAGGATTCCGAAGTTAGGATGGTCAACAGCTTCAGCAATCTTTTTCATTTGAACAGGGCTTAAGGAAGGCCCAATATGGTTTTCAGGTCCAACCGTATAACCGTGCTGTGCTCCGCGCTCACAATACTCCCTGTATCGTTTGACGATATATTCAAGCTGTTCATCAGTCATGCTCATATCAAAATCAGGATTATTGCCAAAAAAACCACCTGTATCGATACGTACTGTTTTAGCTCCGAGAATTTCGGCCGCATTAAGATGACCTAAAGCATTTTGATAAAGTTGTTCACGCTTGTCCGGATCTGCATCCCAAATATGCGCACCATCTATAGCATAGTTGATTAATGTCAGCCCCTTTTCGTCCATTGCCTCGCGTACCTTTTTCAAAAACTCTTCATCCGGAACCCTTGAGATATCAGGTTCACCTATCGTAAATTGTCCGTTCCAAATATCCACTGTGTCTAATCCGTAACGATATTTTACTGACTCCAAGTACCCGAAAATATCCATTTTCCCTTCTAGAAACGTGTTGAAGAATGAGTAGCCGCCAATCGAAATCTTCACTATAAAAAACCTCCTCTAGAGTAGTTTGATTAATTATTCCAGTGGATGAAATAATTAATCATATTATAACATTACGGTCTAATTAATCAATATATTACGAGTTTTTTTAAAACTTAATTCGTGAGATTTAGCGGACCGTTTTTGTTTTAAACATTTCATATAAACCTAATGTAGCAGCGCCGATTGCAGGTCCCTCATCTTTCCAATGGGATGTATTTACCGGTGTTGGATTTTCTGAACCATCTTCATATTCATGGATTAATTCTGTCAAACGCTTAGCAAGCATTTCGTTTGCAGCAATCCATCCACTCAGTATTAATTGTTCCGGGTTTAATAATTGAATAACATTTCCGCAATATTTAGCAACTTTATGAATGATTGAATTCATATCTTCCGTGTATGGCTCAATTCCATCTAGTGCAAGTTGAGTAAATTTCTCAATTGTCGCTTCTTTATCGCCTTCGATCAATTTATCTTGATAGTCTACTATTAGCCTTTGATATAATGCATCGATTCCGTATGGATGAAAATCTCCAATTCTTCCAGCCTGGCTCGTTGCCCCCCGATAGATTTGATTATTCATGACGAAGCCTGCCCCTGTGCCATAATCGATTAATATATAAACAATTGTACTTTTTCCTTTCGCCGCGCCACTAAAACGTTCAGCAAATCCAGCAGCTTCAATATCATTTACGATATGAATAGGAATATTAAACCGCTCACTCAGATTTGTTTTTATTGGGAAGTTTCGAACTTTTAAATACTTTGATCCTATAATTGTTTTTTGTTCTTCATCTATAATTCCGGGCACTGCAAGCCCCATCCATTTTATAAAATCATGATTAATGTTTTGCTGATTAAGAAAATGATCAATCGCCAGCGGTAACTTTTCACGAAGAGCATCTTCTCCAATAAAGCAATCCATCGTTTCTGTTCGGACGATGTCTCCCCGTAAATTAAGCATCATAAAACGCGAAGATTCCCTTGATAAGTCAATGCCAATCACATATCCATTTTCCGCATTGATATTCAGCATCGTCATTTTCCGGCCAACCCCGGAACCAGTTGTACCCGTTTCGTGAATAATTCCTTCTTTGATGGTCTCTTCCACTAAAACGGAAACCGTTGTTGGACTAAGTTTCGTTAGCCTCGCCAGCTCTACTCTTGAAATAGGTCCGTGGAGATATATAAGGTTTAATAAAAGGGACTTATTAATTTCCCTTAGCATTTGTTGATTGCCTCTGATTTTCATATGACACACCTTCGACATCTTCGTTATTTGTTTTCTATTATACATGAAACAGGGAAAAGTTAACTTTTTCACTAGCGCGGTGGAATGAGGATGACTTTTTCTTATAAGACTTCGGATTTAAATAGGGGATAACTTCAGGATATTGTTCGAACTTCTGATTGGATTGATGAGATTACTGGCATAATTGATGAAACTTCCGGCATGATTGATGAGATTGCCTTTATGATTGTTGGAATCTAGAGTTTAATTGGTGATATTTACGATATGATTGATGAGATTCCAGTGGAAAAAACGGACTCTCATAAAATGAGGTCCGATTCCTTATGCTTTATAACTGCGCCCGAATCAAATTATGTAATCTTGGTCTCAGCCTTAAAATCGCTTGCTGGTTTTTGGCATGTACTCGATTTGTTAATAAAATGACGTGGAGTTGGATTTCTGGATCAAACCACATACTCGTACCTGTAAATCCGGTATGCCCATAAGAAGAATAAGAAAATAAATCTCCACACGACAATCTAGGACTATGAATCTGCCAACCTAAACCTCTTCCCTCTTCATCAAACGGGGTGAAGTTTTGTTTCGAAAGGTCTAACGCGACTGTTGAAATTATCCTTTTTCCTTTAAAGCTTCCACCGTTTTCAATCATATGTGCAAAGTTGGCTAAGTCTTTCAACGTGGAAAATAATCCGGCGTGGCCACTCACTCCACCCATCGATTCTGCATTTTCGTCATGAACGATGCCATATTTGTAATCATTGAGTTTTTCACTATATTCTGTCGCGGCAAATCGCGCGCGGCTAAAGGTAAGATTGAATCCTGTTTCATGCATCTCCAAAGGAGCTAGAATCTCCTTTGAAACATATTCGGCAAATGGTGCATCTACTACTTTTTCAATTAATGAGGCCAGTAATATAAAGCCTAAATCACTATAAACTACTTTTTGCCCGACTGGATTTTCAAGCTTTTCGGCACATATCTTCTCAATGATTTGTGCTGTTTTTAATTCCTCTTCATAAAATGGCTTGTGTGCAGGCAAACCAGAAGTGTGTGTAAGCAAATGACGTATCCTTACCTCAGCTTTTCCGTTTTCATTGAACTCAGGAAAAAAGTACGAAACAGGGTCATCCAGTCGTATCTCACCTTTGTCCAGTAATTGTAACGATGCTGTCATCGTTGTCACTTTTTTTGTTAATGATGCAAGATCAAACACAGTATCCATTTGCATCAGTTCTTTTGTAGGAGTGAGAGTTCGATTACCGATAACCTCTTTTAAAATAGGAGTTCCTTTATAAGAAATGTAAATGGCAGCGCCGGGGATATTCTCTAAATCTATTTCTTTTTGCAAAAAATGGATGACTCTTTCTTTCATCTTCAACGCCCCCCTTTATAGTTGTTTTCGATATTTCCGGTATTCCTTCCAAATTTGATAACCCATTTTCCCATAGAAATCAACGATGGTAGTCCAATCAATTACAATTTTATTGATTCCGCGACTCCGCAATATCGAAATACCTGCCAATACGGCGGTCAATCCATAGCCATTTCCTCGCTCCGTTGAATCTATTCCTACAGATCCAATGCCACCGAGGGGTTCGGAAAACAACGGGGACCAGTACACATTGTTATAAATGACCGAAGAATGTTCATCACTTATTCGGCAAGAACCTATGATTTTTCCCGCTTTCTTTAAAACGACAAATTCTCTCCCGGTACCACCCTTTTGAAAATAACGAATCGTTTCATACTCCCATCTTCCCGGAAAGACCCGGTTCATAAATTTTAACATTTCGTCTTTATCCTTTAATGTTAAAATCTCTATTTCTATTCCGTCGAGGTTAGGCATTTCTGATTCCGCTGTTGAATCATAATTTGCGAGTAAATCATATTCACTCCCTAAGTATTCGTAGCCTCTATGTTCAAACCACTCGGAACTTTTTTCATATTCAGCTGGCACACTCGGAAAATAGTGCAATGGATCTCCGCCAAGTTGGATTTCTGTTGCTCCATCCGCCTTTAATGCCATTTCAGCCTTTT
Source organism: Lederbergia panacisoli (assembly GCF_024626525.1). Classification (GTDB taxonomy): domain Bacteria; phylum Bacillota; class Bacilli; order Bacillales; family Bacillaceae_C; genus Lederbergia; species Lederbergia panacisoli. Next base: position 109,200 of record NZ_JANJGU010000003.1, on the reverse strand, counting down.
CTAATAACAGTGAACCTATTCCTTTATTTCGCTCCTCTTTACTGACTAGCAAAACTTGAATCCAGCCAACATCAGCGGGCATCGGAACAGGCATTGGATCTTGCCAGCGCTTACTGATGATAAAACCAATAACATGGTTATCCTCATCCACTGCCATCCATGATCCTGGAAGAAACACATTTTCATCTTCAAAGCTATTTTGTATAAACAACTCTCTCCGCATCGGAAACTCTTTGGAAAATTCCTTGTTCCATAAATCTATTAAATCATTAATTCTATTATTATTAAGTGGAATAATCTTCATACATTTCCTCCAAAATTCATTCTTCCATTAGGCGGGAGTGTGATAGAACCAAGAATGACTGCGCCATCCGCACCGGTTGCCTTAGGAACATTGGATTGTCTACCATTCATAGTTTCATTGCCTAAGATGGCGAATGCAATCGCTTCCTTTGCTTCAGACGAAAAGCCCATGTCTTCTTGAGTTAATACAGTGATATTCGGTAAAAGACTCCTAATCATTTGGATTAATGTTTCGTTAAATCCACCGCCGCCTCCAATAATCATTTCATCGATATGAGCTTTAGGAAATACAAACTGTTTATACGATTCCGCAATCGAGAGTGCAGTAAAATACGTAGCTGTTGCAATTAGATCCTCAGCAGGTAAATCACCGCATGACTGAAGTAATTGCTTTGTAAATTGTATACCGAATAATTCACGCCCCGTTGATTTTGGCGGTGCCATTTTGAAATAATCCATTGTCAGCCAAGATTGTGCCATTTCTTTATGGACAATTCCTTGAGAAGCCCATTTCCCTGCTTTATCGAAAGGTTTCCCCTTCAAGATTTTACATAGTTCATCGATAATCATATTACCGGGCCCCGTATCAAAGGCAATAAGGTCATCCAACGTGCATTGTTTTGGGAGCACTGTTACATTGCCGATGCCGCCAATGTTTTGCAATGCACGCCCCCTTGAATCACTCCTATATAGTAAAAAATCTGCATAAGGAACAAGTGGTGCCCCTTCCCCACCAGCTGCCATATCCATCGAACGAAAATTCGAAATGACTGTGATACCAGTCTCGTAGGCGATAACAGCAGGCTCAGCAATTTGCAATGTTGATTTAGCAAGCTGGCCATCTTGTTGTGGTAAATGATAAATCGTCTGCCCGTGAGAAGCGATGAAATCTATTTTACTTAACGGAACTTTTGCTTTCTTGCATACCATTTTTACAGCATCCGCAAATAAATAGCCTAGTTTGAAATGTAAGCTGCATATGAGTGCTGAATTCGATGTATCTAAATCCATGCTGCGTAATATTTCATCCCTAACATCAAAAGCAAATGGCACAGTAAAAAATGAGACTAAATCAACTTTTGTATGTACACCAAAGCCATTCAATTTCACTAATGCAGCATCAATTCCGTCAACAGAAGTCCCCGACATTAAACCGACAGCGAATTTCCCCATGCTATGCCCCCTTTTTTAAATATAAAAGTGCTACAGACAAAGCTCCAACGGCGGGAGTGACTTCATTTCTTATGAATTCTACATCCCCTATAAGTTTTTGAAGATGAGATTCGAATTTCTCTTTGACGTATGGATTTTTTTCTAATAAAGAGCCTTTGCATCCAACTTTTAAAGGGCCATCTAGTTCCAATTTCTTAAAAAGCGAAAAAGTTTGATTGCCCAATTGAACTCCAGCGTTACGGAAAAAACGTTGAGCTTCTTTATTTCCATTCTGCGCCTCTGCAAAAATAAATGACGATATAGAAGCTATTTCCCCTTTAGTAGCGTTGTATATAAAACCTTTTAATCCATCTGCTGAAGTAATGCCCAGCTCCTGTATCAATGCTTGCGAAAGTGGGGAATACGGCAATCCTTGATCAGCTTCTTTCGTTATTTGGCGAAAAACTTGAATCGCAATATCATATGCACTTCCAAAGTCACCTAGAATATGGCCCCAACCACCAGAGTAGCCTTCTTTTTCTTCATTTCTACCATAAGAAATGGACCCGGTACCCGCAATCGTCAAAATGCCATTTTGATCATTCAATAGAGCGTGGTAAGCGAGAACAGCATCATTTACAAAAATAGCTGGTATTTTCGTTTTATCGGAGAAAAACTCTTTAAAACGCTTACGATTCCCTTCTGCTTCAATACCTGCAACTCCCGCTACAATGGCTTCACAATCTTTGCCGTATTGACTATTCAGACAAGCAGCCACCGCTCCCCAAACATTGTCTAACGCCTCTTTAAAATTTACATTTGGATTTCCGTAACCCGTTTCAATTTGAAATACAATATTCTGTTGGGCATCCAATATCAGTCCCGTTGTCTTCGTCCCACCAGCATCAATACCAATTATATATGTCATCCCCATCCCCCTTTTTTAAAATTCCATTTCCCCATTATATAAATATTATAAAATTTAATTTCAATATTATTTTATATATGAATATCTCCCTTATCAAGAAGTTAAGAAAATAATGTATTTAAGCTAAGTGTGGGGCTAGGCTATTGTTTGGAACTATCTTGATATAGTCTAGTTGTAGAGGAAGTATGATAGATTCGCAATTTCAGTTGAAATCTTGATATAATTAGAAATAATTATGAAAGCAATTTCCCCTCGGATAATCAAAAAAGCAAAATAAGGCACAAAGATTGTGCCTTATTGGTGTTATTATCTATTTTCTAGTTCTGTTAGTCTTCGGTTTAAATCCTGAAGTTCACGTTCGATGCCTTCCAATTGTTTTTCCAATGGATGGAGATTGCCTTTTACATATTCTAATTTTTCCAAGTCATGCTGCAGTCGTACATAATCCGCCTTTAAATCTTCAATCTTATATTGAATCTCCTTTTTGGTCATGGTTTATCACCTTCTTACTCCCATAATGTTAAAATCATATCATACATATAAAAGTAATAAAAAAACTGGAGGGATCTCGTTGAAACAACCGCACCACATTGCCCATAAAAAAATGAGTCAATTAATCCAATCTTATTATGGTTTGCAAGTGGACTCAATATCCTTTATTCCACTTGGTGATAAATCCTATAGTTATAAAATTCGCTGTGAAAACGAAGATTCCTTTTATTTAAAACTATTGGATAAAAAAATTCAGCAAGACGCGGTTAAACAAGCGCAGTACTACCTACCATTATTAACGGAATTACATGAAAAGAATTTATTCCCAGCTGCCATTTATCCAATTTTAACGAAGGATAAACGGAATAAAATAGAAATAGATGATATTGTTTTAATATTATTCCCGTGGATTGATGGTCCTACGCTTGCTAATTCGTATCCTTTGCAAGAAAATCATATATGTCATATTGCTAAACTATCAGCAAAGCTGCATATGACAACAGAAAAAACCGGAAAAGATATTGAACTTCCCAATGAAACGTTTGATATACAATTTTTGGACGAGCTGCATACTTACGTTTCGACCCTTCCGCAAAGATCCGCATCAGAAGAACTTGTTAACATTATAACCTCAAAGGAAAAAGAGATTATTTCACTTATTAAACAAATAAAAGAATTAGCCAGCTCCTTTAAAAACATTCACATTCCATTTGTCATATGCCACGGCGATTTATGGGGCGGGAATCTCATCGAATCCTCATCTGGCCTTATTATCATTGATTGGGAATCTGTTATTTTAGCCCCGATGGAACGGGAACTGGCGGGTTATATTACCCAAATGCCCATTACTTTTATTAAAGCATATGAAGATGAAATCGGTTCAAATATTGAGCCAAACATTGATTTACTACGTTTTTTTTCCTTCAGGGCCCAGCTTCACAATTTGTATTGCTGGTTGAGAAATTTACTCGTATATCAATTGAATGAAGAGCAACGCTTGAATGATATCGATATGATTAAAAATCATTGTTTAAACCGTTGGGATGGCCTTGAAGAAGGACTGCAAAAACTTGAACAGAAGGTGGGAAAATCATGAAAGCTATTTTAGTGGAAGAAAAAACGCAACAGCTTTTTATTGGAGAAACAGACATGCCGCATATGGGTAAAAGTGATCTCCTTATCAAAGTAAGAGCGACCGCACTAAATAGGGCTGATTTACTTCAAAAGCGTGGACTTTACCCGCCTCCCCAAGGTGCTTCTACTATCCTCGGCCTTGAAATGAGCGGAGTCGTTGAAGAAGTTGGAGAGAATGTTTCAGGGTGGAAAAAAGGCGATCGTGTATGCGCTCTTCTTCCGGGTGGCGGATACGCAGAATATGTGGTAATTCCAGCTGAAATGGCAATAAGAATTCCACAAAACTTATCATTTGAAGAAGCAGCAGCTATTCCGGAAGTATTTTTAACTGCCTTTTTAAATATGTTTTGGTTGGGGAAACTTAAGAAGGAAGAAACGATCCTAATCCATGCAGGTGCTAGCGGGGTCGGAACAGCTGCCATTCAACTAGCACGTGAAATTGGAGCAAATATTATTGTAACAGCTGGGACAGAGGAGAAACGATCATTATGTCTTTCTTTAGGAGCGGCAGAGGCCATTGATTATAAAGAAGGACCTTTTCATGAAAAAGTAATGGATGCTACATTTGGAAAAGGTGTCAACCTGATTTTCGATTTTATCGGTGCTCCATACTGGGAACAAAACATTGATTCTCTCGCAACTGATGGCAAACTCATCTTAATTGGAACAATGGGAGGCGCGAAGCTTAACGATGTCAATCTAGGAAAACTTCTTTTCAAAAGACTTCAAATCATCGGCACCGCCCTGCGTTCACAGTCTATCAAGAATAAAATAGCCTTGACGAAGGATTTTACTGATTTCGCTTTATCTAAGTTTGAAAATGGTCGTTTAAAGCCCATTATTGATTCTATCTGGGAGTGGGAAAAAGTAAATGAGACCCATTCCCATATGGAGCAAAATAAAAATTCGGGGAAAGTTATACTACAAATTCCGTAAAAAAGGGATGGAGCAATGGACAGAATATTGACCGTCATTAAACGTTTTTTTATCGATCGATTTCATGATCAGTCGGCGCAGATGGCCTATTATTTTATGCTGTCCATTTTCCCCTTTCTCATTTTTGCCTTTTCGCTCGTCAGTTTCCTGCCGGTTCGCGTTGAAGATATCCTGAGCGCAATTGAGCCTTTTGCCCCTAAAGGCAGTTTTCATTTAATAAAATCAAATATTTTGAGCATATTTGGCCAACAACAGACGAAAATTGCCTCTTTCAGTTTGCTTGCTGCATTTTGGATTGCATCTATGGCGGTTCAATCGCTAGTACGTGCTATGAATGATGCTTATAAAATCGTCCGGGAAGAAGGATTTTTTCTCGCATTCGGAAAGGACTTAATATTAACGTTAAGCTTAATGGTAACGTTGACCATTTCTTTACTTGTGCCGATTGGTGAAGAAATTGGCCGCTTTTTTCTGGCTACACATATTGAATTACCTCCTTCTTTTCACAAATGGTGGTTTTTGTCAAAATGGGTTATCGGTTCAATCTACTTATTCTTCTTTTTTCTATTTCTTTATAAAGTGGTGCCAAGTAAAAAAGTGAGTATCCAAAACATCATTCCTGGGGCCATCTTCGCAACGATTGGCTGGCAAACTGTTTCTGTAGGCTTTTCCTATTACGTATCATTCGCAGCAAGTTATACAAGGCTTTACGGACAATTAGGAAATATTATTGTCTTAATGATTTGGTTCTACTTTACGGCTGCGGTTCTTCTAATTGGTGGATTATTAAACGCAACTTGGATAGCAAAAAAGGCCGAGGAAGTCCCCGACCCTTCAACTTAAACTTGTAAGTTCTGTTTTGGCTGCTTATAAACCTCTTGGTCCAATTCTCCAGTTATTTTTCCCGTCAATACCCCTGCTGTCATACTTCCACTTACATTCAATGCTGTTCGCCCCATGTCAATTAAAGGCTCCACGGAAATTAATAATCCGACAATTGCAATTGGCAAGTTAAGCGCGGACAAAACGAGCAAGGCGGCAAATGTCGCTCCCCCGCCAACTCCGGCTACACCAAAAGAGCTAATCGCAACAATCAAAATTAACGTGAAGATAAAAGTAGGATCCAGTGGATTTATTCCAGCATTAGGTGCAACCATGATGGCTAGCATAGCCGGGTATATCCCCGCACATCCATTTTGCCCAATCGAAAGGCCGAATGAACCTGCAAAATTTGCGATTCCTTCAGATACTCCAAATTCTTGGTGCTGGGTTTTAATATTGAGCGGCAAAGTTCCCGCACTAGAACGTGATGTAAAAGCAAATGCAAGTGCTGGCATCGCCTTCTTAACATACGTAACTGGATTTTGCTTGGCAAGACTCAATAAAAGTAAATGAATCGCAAACATTATGATTAACGCGACATAGGAAGCGATGACGAATTTACCAAGCTTCACAATCGCCGAGTAATCACTTGTTGCTGTTACTTTCGCCATTAAAGCAAGTACGCCATATGGAGTCAATCTTAAAACAAGAGTTACAACCCTCATGACTACGGTGTAGATGGTCTCAATGATTTTCGCAAAGAAATCGGCATGCTCCGGTTCCTTTTTCCGCACTCCCAAGTATGCAATTCCGATAATTGCTGCAAAAATGACGACTGCAATTGTAGAAGTCGGACGGGCCCCTGTTAGCTCCATAAACGGGTTTTGTGGAAATAAAGTGACGATTTGTTGAGGGATTGTCATATCCTTTACTCCCCCGACTGTTTCTTGAAGTTCTGTATTTCGTGTTACCTCTGCTTCGCCTTCCTCAAGCTGAATCCCTTCCAAGTTAAAGCCTAATGCAGTTGCAATTCCAATCGAAGCTGCAATAGCCGTTGTACCTAATAAGATTCCTATGACAAGAGCGCTTATTTTTCCAAGATTACTCGTTAACTTCAATTTTGTAAAGGCAGAGACGATTGATATAAAAACCAATGGCATAACAATCATTTTTAATAGAGAAATATATCCACTGCCGACGATATTAAACCATTCCAAAGACCCCTTAGTAATATTAGAATCCGTCCCATACACTAAATGGATGGCCAGACCTAAAACAATCCCAATCCCCAATGCCGTAAATACCCGTTTGGAAAAGGAAATATGCTTTTTCTGCATTCGAAATAATAGAAATATAAGCAAGAGAAATATGGCAATATTTATGATAATTAACAGTGTGTCCATCATGCTCCCCCTTAGTTTTAGATTCCATGGCCGATTAGTTAAGAAAAATAACTTACTTCAATGATATTCCCTTAATATGGTTATCATAACCTGTACTAGCTAAAACTATGTTATAGGTTTAGCATCGAATGGCAATGGGAAACTTATAAAAAAAGCGAAAGGATGTCAACTATGCGTTTTTCAAAAATATTACGCTTTGCGATCAAGGCTGCTCCAGTCGTATATCCGCTTGCTAAAGAACTTTTACAGAAAAGAAAAAAGCAAAAAAACAACGTCAATATTCCAACAAAAAAAGAGACCACTTAGTATAGATTCACCCCTCCTATACCATGGTCTCATTTTTTATATTCTTATACCTTGAACTGCCTAATCAATTTATCCAAATCAACAGCGATTGCAGAAAGAGATTCTGAGTTTGCAGCAATTTCCTGCATCGAGCTTGTTGTCTGTTCGGCGGATGCTGCTGTTTCTTCAATTCCAGCTGATGCCTCTTCAGAAATCGAAGCAATATTTGAAATGGAAGCATTCATCACATCTGTACTATTTGCAATATTGTCCAAGTCTTGTGAAATAATTTGGATTTGATCTACTACTTGCTTGATTGATTCAGTAATCGTTTCGAATGTGCTGCCAGTTGACCTAATCTGTTCTGTTCCAAGTTCAACTTGTACGAAGCTTTCATTCAATGAATGGACAACCTCACCTGTTTCTTTTTGAATAGTAGAAACAATTCCCGTAATATTGGAAACTGAGCTTGCCACCTGTTCAGCGAGCTTTTTCACTTCCCCTGCAACAACCGCAAACCCTTTTCCATGTTCACCAGCGCGTGCAGCTTCAATAGCGGCATTTAAAGCTAGTAAATTTGTTTGTTCAGCAATATCGGAAATTACTTTGACTAGTTGTGAAATTTCCTTGGAATGACCTTCAAGGCTTTGGACTTTCCCAACCGCATCTTTCACGTTTTCATCAATTAACTTCATTTTAGAAATGGACTCTGTCATCGCTTCATTGCCTTTTTCAGTCAACTCTAAAACTTGGCTGGAAACATGGCTCGCCCTTTGTCCGCTTTCATTGGCATTATGTATATTTGCTGTGAGCGATCCCATCGATTCAACTAAATCGGATGAAGACTGGGCTTGTGTTTCAGCAGCAATGGAAAGCTCCTCCATCGTCGTTGCCACTTGTTGACTGCCAGAATTTACTTCCATAGCAGATTGGCTAAGCTCCTCGCTTCGTCTCGTAACAGTTTGCGACACATTCCCAATTTCTTGGGCCATGGATCGAATTTGACGATTCATATCATTTACAGAACCAATCAACACACCAACTTCATCTTTTGATCTAGTTAATAGATCATCATGAGTAAGATCACCTTCAGCTATTAAACGCATACGATTAGCAACTCTAACGATTGGCCTAGATATTGAATTAGCCGTCATAATCGCGATGATAAAACCTAGGATAAGAGCGATAACACCTATAACCGCACTGCTTAATGAGTTTCTTTCACCAGCGCTTATTACTTTTTCGGCATTAGTTGTTATGTTCTTTTCTTGTTTATTTGATAGTTCTTGGAAGGAATCTCTTAAAATTATGCCTAGTGGCTCGATTGTGTTTCTAAAATTATCGCGCGCAATATCACGGTCAGCTAGAAATTCTTTAAACACCATATCATCGGTTGCAATTTCCCAATTATTAAGCCTTTCAATAAGCTCCTTTGTTTCTTTAGTTGAAGATTTGGCTAATAGTTGTTTTTCTAACTCCTTACTTTCAGCTGTGGAATCTTCGAATGCATGCATATATCCTGTTTGTCCGAATAAAAGATAAAGACTTAAATGTGAAGTCCGTTCCGCTATGTTCACACTTAATTTTTCGGCTAATACGAGTACAGGTAGTTGTTCTTCGATTACCTGGGTCGTTTGCTTATTTGTTTGGGTCGTAAAAAAATAATTGGAACCGCTTATAATTAATACTAAAGCGTTAACGATTAAAAAGCCTCTTAATATTTTCCCCTTTAAACTTTTCATTTCCCCACCATCTTCCTTCTATATCTTCTGTCCTATATACATTCTATTATCGGCTATATTCGTAAAAATTTTAATACTATTTTCCTAATTCGCCAAATTTTGCTCTTTCACTATCATTTTACAATTGAAAACTTACCTTTCTCGGCATCAAGAAAAACAGAATGACCTAAAGGTAAAGATAAAGTAGGTTTACCATGACCAGCACTTACGTTAAAAATAGTCGGTTTTCCTGTTGGTGCAATTATTTTTTCAAAAAGATCCTCTACTTGAAATCCATTTGCATATCGTTCCGATGAACATTCAGTCCATGTACCTAGAACAATTCCTACAGCATCTGAAAATTTCCCCGCCAAGGAAAGTTGGGTTAGCATTCTATCAATTCGGTACGGTTCTTCACCTATATCTTCTAAAAATAATATCTTACCCTTTGTATCTATTTCATAAGGTGTTCCAAGCGTACTCACCAATACAGATAGATTCCCACCTATTAGAACTCCCTTCGCCACCCCTGGTACAAGGCAATTTATAGGCTCATTTTCAGGATTCTCTATAGGACCTACGTATGGATATTCTGTCAAAACACAATACAATGATTTAAGTGTGAACTCATCACCGTCAACCAAATCGGATGCCGGCATAGGTCCATGAATCGTTGGCAAATAGCAAATTTGTTGGAAGGCTATGTGAAGTGCGGTAATATCACTGTAGCCGATAAATAGCTTCGGATTCCGTTTAATCGTTTCATAGTCTAGCAGTGGAAGTAAATGCAAGGAACCATAACCACCGCGAAGACAAAAAATGGCGGAAATTTCATGATTGGCAAACATTGAATTTAATTCAGCTGCTCGTTGTATAGGGGTTCCAGCTAAATATCCTCCATATTGTTCATAGCATGTCTCACCCACCTCTACGTTAAAACCCATTTCATTTATTACAGAAATTGCTTGTTGCAGCCGCCCTTTGTTCACTGGGCCAGCTGGGGCGGTAAGCCCGATCGTATCGCCCATTTTGATAGGTTGAATTTGTTGTACTGTCAATGGAATGCACTCCTTTGGATGAAAATAAAAAAGAAGCCAACTTAATCATTTGTATGATGGCTTCTTCCAAATTATTCAAACAACGCAGCCTTTACTCCTTCAGGCTGGAACCAAATATCTTTAAAATCAACCCATCCCCTTGAATTCATATGAACCCCTTGTACAGATGGATGAAAAGCAGTTCCAAGTTTTTTATGGACGAGGAAGAGGACTGCATAATGTTCCTTTAAGATACTTTCTATTTCCAACAATCTGCTTTCTCTCATACTTGGATTCGTTTCTTGTAAAACTTCGTCTATTTTCTCATCTACTTTTCCGGCTAATTCATCGCTTAAATGGATGCGTAAAAAACTATTGGAAAACTGGTAATCATGTATTTGTGAAATCTCTTTATCTCCTAAAAGGACCTCAAATAATATACAATCTGCCTGCTTAATCAACTCGATTTGAGCCATTTCCTCCCAATTGACAATGTTTACTTCTAAGTTAATTTCATATTTTAAACATTCTTCCTGTAACCAATAGGCGTCAGGTCCATGCCGTTCATAACAGTACAATTGAATCGGCTCACCAGAATAGCCTGACTGCTGGAGCAGCAATCTCACTTCTGATGAATTGTGTTCTCGGTCTATAACAGAAGGAAGACCCCTTAATTGAAATCCATTTGACGGGTACAAACGAGGTTCCCCTAATGCAGAAACCATTTTGGCTCTATCAATTAAGCAGTGTAAAGCCTTGCGAAAATAAAAGCTGTTTTGCGGGCCTTTTTTCGATAAATTCATACTCAAAACGCTGCTTCCCGCATAAATTTCTTCGTGTATCTCCCATGAGCTATCATCGTAATGAGCAGCTTCTTCATGATTAACTATAAGTCGTTCAAAATTTTGCCTTTCCAGATTCAGTATTTTTTCATCATTAGGCACCCTAGAAATTTCTATGCGATCAAGCTGTGGTCTTCCTAAAAAGTGAGATGGGAAAGCTTCAAGAATGCAGGCTTTCGTTGTGTTTTTTATCATTTTAAATGGACCCGTGCCATCTGGACAACTTGGAAATTCGTCATTTGGCATATCGGCCGGAAGAATAGACATTGGAATATACGCTAAATATTTTAAAAACAGAGAATTGGGACTATTTAAATTAAACTGTATCGTATATTTATCATGGATTAACATTTCTTTTATTTGTTTTACGAGCCACTTATGAGGTGAATTTCGCAAACGGTTAATCGTATGAACTACATCTTCGGCCCCAAGTTCCTTTCCATGATGAAATAGAACACCTTTCCGTAAATAAAACACCCATTTCGTTTGATCTTTATTGGACTCCCAATAGTGTGCAAGTATCCCTTTAGTTTGGTGGGATGATTGATCATAATCAATTAGAGTATTATATATTTGACTGGCCATATGGGCATCTAATTCATAATATATACGTGCGGGATCTAAGGTTGTAATCGGACGGAAAATTGGAAAGCGGAGAATCTCAATTCGATCATCTTCACCGTCCTCAACATTGTAGCCAAAGTAGTCGGACAACCATGACATAATCCGTTCTTTCACTTGAGTACCTTCACCATATAATTGAATTTGTTCAAGTGCTTCCTTTAGTTCACCCTGTTTGACAAGTTGTACAGCTTTATCAAATAAAATATCTTCGAGCGCTTTTCTAAAGGTTAATATAGAACGGTTTCCTCGCCCTTTTCCAGGGACAAATTCTACCCAACCTAACTGAACCATTTTTGTAACAATTAGTTTGGCATTACGAGTTGTGCAGAACCACAATTCAGAAAGTGCACCCATTGAAACAGGATATGGTTCATGTTCCTTCGTATTATTAAATGAATTCCATAAAGCAATAAAATCGTCAGCAACCATTTCCTCCCACCCTTTTTTCTAATAAGTTGAAACTTAATCCCATTCCATTTCACCTTTTATATGTTTAATACAATATACCACGGAAAATGAATTGTGGAGTAGGTATTTTCCTACTTTAAGTGGAAAAATCATTTCAAATGAATGGCATTTTTAACCTCCTCCATTCCCTTTACAATAGGAATTAATAACACTTTGGAGGAGATCAGAAATGATGAACTTATATACAGTGGAAAAAAGAATGAAGTATGAAGAAATGGAAAGGCAACGAAAAGCAAATCAAGCATGGATGTTTCCGAGAAAAAAACGCAACAAATATTTTAAAAGTACTTTGCATGAAGTATTGGAACTTGCCTTTCAAAAATCCATCGCATTCAAAAAACGAAGTCGAAAAATGTTTGATTCCTAGTGAGCAATGAACCTAGTGTCTAGTTTGTTACTAAGTACGATTGGATTAGGTCTCTTTATCGCCGGCTTTGTCAATGTAGAAATAACTAGAATTGGATTTGAATAGGAGGCAAAGTAAATGAAAAGGAAAAGGAAAAGCCAATTCAATTTAGCTTACATGTCTGCGGCTGCTTACCCTATCATTATGTTGGGTTTCATTAATAAAAGCTGGGTCGTCATTATTTTAGGTTTCTTATTACTGGCATCCTTTATAATTGGCGGGAAGATTCAAGCTAAAGCAAATAAACCGACCTAATAAAAAAGTCGTGGTTCCCCCTACTCACGGTGAAACCTTATTTATATCAATTTCGCTAATGATATAGTCTCATCTTTCGATAAATTTTCAATAATTATCGAATATTTCCGGGGAAATATGACGAATTAAGATTGATATTGCCGTTTTTACAAAATGCTTCTCATTTGAGAGGCATTTTTTTTCATATATATCAAAAACTAATAGGTGATATCATGTTTCTAGGAGGATGAAAATGAAAGCAGCAGATACATTAGTACACTGTTTGGAAAATGAAGGAGTTGAATACATTTTTGGCATTGTTGGAAAGGAAACTCTAGACTTCATTGATTCTCTTTCCAAATCTAAGCAGATTACATTCATTCCAGTCCGCCACGAACAAGGCGCCGCGTTTATGGCAAGTGCATATGGGAAATTTTCTAGTAAGACAGGAGTTTGCATGTCCACTTTAGGCCCAGGCGCAACGAATTTGATGACAGGGATTGCTAGTTCCTTCCTCGATTATTCTCCAGTTGTTGCAATTACAGGTCAGACTGGACTTAATAAAGAAAATAAGCCCTCCCATCAGTTTATTAACATCGTCAAAATGTTTGACCCAATTACAAAGTTGGCAGTGGAAATATTAGACAACCTTTCCATTCAAGAAATAATTCGGAACGCATTTCGCATATCCCAAATGGAAAAACCCGGTCCCGCCATTCTTGTCGTCCCTGAGAATTTGGCAATGGAACCCGCACCTCCTAAGATCATACCAGTCCTTCCAATGCCATGTAATCAACCCGATCACTTATCAATTACGAAAGCTTATTACATTCTTAATGAAAGTAAGAAACCATTTGTAGTTGTCGGGAGTGGAGTCATACGGCAGGAAGGTGTTAAAGAGTTAATAAAATTCAGCGAAAGATTACAGGCACCTGTCACCCATTCTTTTACAGCGAAAGGCATCCTGCCAAAAGAGAATCCCTTTAATTATTTTGCTTTTGGATTTGAGGAAAATGACCTTGTTTTATCGGGAATTGATGAAGCGGATTTATTAATTGTGATTGGCTTTGATTTTGTAGAACGACTTCCAAAAGAATGGAACCGAAATAAAATACCAGTACTACATATCGATGCACATCCAGCTCATGTGGATGAATTTTATCCCGTAACTTCGGAATTGATAGGGAATATTCCAATGACATTGCAGGAAATGAATTCACTTCCAATCTCTTCAAAAAATTGGACCCCTTCGGGAAATTTAAAAACAAGCATCGAGCAAACATATCAAATTACTTACAACGAAAAAAACTTATCCCAGCTCCCTTTAACAACGGAAAATATTTTGCATGTTATCGAAAAGGTTTCAACGGATCAGACGATTTTGATTTCCGATGTGGGTGCACACAAAATAGCAGTTGCACGTACGTATCAACCAAAACAAGCTGGAGATATACTTATTTCAAACGGCTTTGCCTCAATGGGAATAGCCATCCCCAGTTCAATCGGAGCCAAGTTAGCACGGCCAAATGACAGCATTATTTGCATTATGGGAGACGGAGGAGCATTAATGAATTTTGCAGAAATTGAAACAGCAAGACGACTCGGTCTTTCATTTATCATGATTGTTCTGAACGATTACGTATTGGAACTCGAAAAGCAAATGATGAATAAGAAATTCGGAAATAGCTTCGGTGTTAACTTCGGGAATCCTGATTTTGTGCAATTAGCAACGAGTTTTGGGGTAAAAGGAGTGAGACCGCAAACTCTTAATGAATTTGAAAAATTATTGAAGTCTGCCCTATCTTCTGAAGAGCTTATATTATTCGAGATTCCGCTGAAGCATTGAACATAGATTAAAACCTCTACGAATATTCATTAGGATAATGATTATTTTATGGGGTGAAAAATTTGGAAAGAGAAATGAAGGAACGAAATGTAAATCCAAATGATATCGCTTTGCCTCCTGGCTTTACGATTGAAGTTTTTGCTAAAGAATTAATGACACCCATCAATATTACATTTACTGATGATGGAGAAATGCTAGTTGGTGATGCAGGAATCCTTTCAGGCAGCGGAAAAGTCATGAAGCTGACTGAAAATGGATTTGATGTCATAGCCGAGGGTTTTCATCCGCCACTAACAGGCATCACCTATCATCAAGGGGATATTTTTGTAGCACATCGTGGATTCATAACTGTCGTCAAAAAAGATGGTACTAAAGAAGACATTCTCTCAGGCCTTCCAAGTTTCGGCGACCACCATAATAATCGTGTTATTTTTGGAGAAGATGGAAAAATGTATTTCGGCCAAGGAACAGCGACAAATACAGGAGTCGTTGGCGAGGACAATCATTGGGTGAAAGAGCACCCCTATTTCCATGACGACCCCGGAGCGCCTATTATGTTGACAGGAGAAAACTTCCGGACAAAAAACGTTCTTGCCAAATCAGATAATAGAACCGCTGTAACCGGAGCATATTCCCCTTTTGGCACCCCTTCATATACAGGTGAAATCATTAAAGGGAGTACTAAAGCAAGCGGCAGCATTTTGCGTGCAAATCCGGATGGATCAAATCTCGAGCTTGTCGCATGGGGATTAAGAAATCCATTTAGGCTTAAATTCGATCGTTTTCAGCGACTCTTCTGCGGAAACCATGGAATGGATGTAAGAGGCAGTCGCCCTGTTAACAATTCTCCAGATGAATTTCAATGGATCCAACAAGGAGTTTGGTATGGCTGGCCAGATTTTACTGGCGGCCTCCCTGTAACGAATCCCGAATTTAAGCCTGAAGGTAAGCCACAGCCGTCATTTTTACTTGCACAGCATCCAATGCAGCCGCCACACCCTGTCGCAACTTTTGCACCACATTCTGCCATCATGGGCTTTGACTTTAATGAAGATCCTACTTTTGGACCGACAAACGAAGCGTATATCGCAGAGTTTGGCAGTAATGCCCCCCGCACTACTGGCGGGAAACCTCTTCCAGATGTCGGACATCGTGTATCGAGAATAAATATTGAGACAGGAGAAGTTTTTCCTTTTGCTATTAATAAAACAGGTATTGCAGATTCAAAAACGGGTGCTGGTGGTTTTGAGAGGCCGATTGACATAGTGTTTGGAAGCCGCAATGAAATGTACATTGCCGATTTTGGTCTTAATAACCCTTCAGGTGGTTTTTATCCAAATACAGGTGTCATTTGGAAAGTCACGAAACAAACCTCAGTTTAATTCGTTTTAAACAAATCACACTAATTTCAAGCCAAATCCAAGTATACGATAAGGAAAACAATAATATTCCACCTGCCATATACAGATTAAATGAAGTTGATGCCATCGGTCCGAGTAGTGGAAATTTAAAAATATACAATACTGATAGGATTCCAGTAAATAAAACAGCACATCCACTGATAAGAATACTAAGCCTATTATTAAAGTGTAATAATGCAATTCCAATTCCGAGACCCAGCAAGCCAGTCGTAAATGGAAATACGATGAGTTCGCTGGGTTGTAATATAAATAAGAGTAAGATTGTCGATAAATAAGATAGTATTCCGAGTCGTATTGATAAGATTGAGCAAATGATAATGGGTGCAGTCGCGAGTGGACTGATGAATAATCCAATGATTGGGACAAATCCACCTGCTGCCTGAAATACAGTGGCCAAGCAGCTTAATAAAGAAACCAAAACCAATCGCCACGTAAAAGGGTGTTGACTAGCAGCTGTATGGATAGATTTCGCATCATTCGAGATTATTTTTGAAAAGTACATTTTTCCCTCCCTTAACCTTTTGGGATAACCTTCAATCATTGTATGACCAAAATTTCATTTAGTTGCTAGAACCTCTCACAGAAATTAATTCATGTTATAATAGGAAAAAAAGTAAAGGAAGAGAATATGATACTTGGATTAACAATCATCTTAATACTCGTTTTATTTTTGCCGTTTACTGTTAAAAAGGTTGAACACAATTTAGAGGCTTTCTTATTTCTCATGGGACTAGCTGCAGCTTTCATTAGCCATGTGTTGGATAAAAGCTTGTTTATGAAGGCTTTGGAGGACCCGATACATATTACATTAGCTGTTCTTATAGCAGGATTATTATTCAAATGGCTTCAAACACCAGTTGAAAAAGGTATTTTAGGTATAAGCAAAGCGATTCCTTTTCGATTGTTTGTCGCTTTAACAGTCATTTTCTTAGGACTCATTTCAAGCATCATTACTGCCATTATTGCAGCTATTGTGCTTGTAGTCGTTGTCAGCGTACTCAAACTAGACCGCAAGTCAGAATTACGCCTCGTTGTACTTGCTTGTTTTTCAATCGGTCTAGGGGCGGCGTTGACACCGATTGGTGAACCGTTATCGACGATTGCGATTAGTAAGTTAAATGAAGACTTTTTTTATTTACTTCAATTAATTGGGGTCGATGTTATTCCCGCTGTAGCCTTATTTGGAATCCTTGCTGCCATTCTCGTCAGTCCTAAAGCGACAGAGGATGGGTTATCGGCACAACAAACTACAGAAAGCTACTCAGAAATTATTATTCGGGCCGTAAAAATCTATTTATTTGTTATGGGTTTAACTCTACTTGGATCCGGTTTTGAACCTTTTATCGAAAAATACTTATTAGGCTTAAGCCCGTTATTGTTATATTGGATTAATATGATATCTGCTATTTTGGATAATGCCACACTTGCAGCAGCAGAAATTAGTCCCGCAATGGACGAGCCTACGATTAAAGCGATCTTGCTTGGTCTTTTAATTAGCGGTGGAATGCTAATTCCAGGAAACATCCCTAACATTATTGCAGCAGGAAAGTTGAACATTACAAGCCGTGAATGGGCACGTTTCGGAGTACCTGTAGGCTTAATTGCGATGGTTGCTTATTTTATTGTGATTTTGTTATTTGGATAAAAAATGGCGCACTTCTTTTTCAGAAGTGCGCCATTTATCTTATTGTCTAGCTACAGCGCCTATCGACTAGTGGATTTCTATGTCCCTTCCTACGATAAGGAAGCCAGATTCGCCCAAGGGGCTCCGCTGCGTTTCCTTTATCTCGTCAGCAACTACGAAATCCATACGCTGATGAGCAAGGCGCTTCCGCTTTTCTTATTATTTTGATATATGTGTTGTAAAGTCCGCTAAAAGACGGGCACCAAATCCTGTTGCTGCTTTTGGATAATATCCTGATGCACGATTGCTTGCCATTACTCCCGCCATATCAATATGCAGCCACTTACTAGACTTTGGAACAAATCGACGCAAGAATAAACCAGCCGTAATGGAACCGGCTTCGCCTTTTGAACTGATGTTGCAAAGGTCAGCGTAATCACTATTCAAATAGGCATCATAGGCATCTACAAGCGGCATTGGCCATACGTAGTCGCCATTTTCCCTACCGATTTTTTTCATTTCATCCGCCAACTCTTCGTCACCAAATACACCTGCAATTTTCGATCCGAGCGCGTTTCCTATTGCACCGGTCAAAGTAGCGATATCTACAATATAATCGGCTTTTAACTCACCTGCACGAATTAAACCGTCCGCTAAAATGAGTCTTCCTTCGGCATCTGTATTTCCGACTTGCACTGTTAAGCCATTTTTATAATGAATGACTTCTGAAGGGAGAAATGACTGGCTATCAGGCATATTTTCCACAATTGGAATGAGTGCCGTTACATTCACGTTTGCCTTCATTTCAACAATAAGCTTCATTGCACCGGCAACCGCAGCAGATCCCCCCATATCCATTTTCATATCGCTAATATCAGCGCCTCTTTTTAAACTAATCCCACCTGTATCAAAGGTGACTCCTTTTCCTACGAGCACGACGTGAGGCTTTGTTTTATCACGACAATAAGAAATTTCTACGAAAGCAGGTTCATATTTGCTTCCACGACAAACGGCTAAAACCCCGTTCATTTGACGTTCTTCTAATTGCTTTCCTCGTACAATTTGCACTTTTGCTTCTGTATTCTTAAATTCCTTTTCAAGTACTGCAGGATACGTTTCCGGGTTTAATGCACTTGGTATTTCATTCATCAAATCTCTTGAAAATGATACAGCTTTAGCTCTTGCTTCTCCCTCTTTAATAGAAGACTGTACATCTTCACAATCTATTAATTCTAAACTTGTTTTAAATGATTTTTTATCAGATTTATACGTTAAAAATTGATAAGAACCTAATTCCCATCCTTCAATAAAAGCGCAAACCGCTCTTCCTTTGTCCAGTTTAGAAAAACCATTTTCCAAAACAGCGCCTTCTAAAATGACAGATGGAATTTTTCTACCGCTCAATTCTCTAGCAATAGATCCTGCCATATTTCTAACTTCTTCATAAGCGCAATCTTTCTCTTTAATGATTGCATACACGTTTCCATCTAATAATAATGTTATAAATTTTTCTTGGTGGTTTTGAATAAATTCTTTTAATGGCGGATCATTTTCCACAAGAGAATTATTTGAAAAAGTAATATATGCCTTAGTTGTCATGAATCTTCTCTCCTAAGTTTAATTTTTTGGCCAAAGTGCTGAAGTTGCCAAACCCTTTAATACCGCATCATCCATTGGAGGATTATGTAAGCCGGCCCGCACATCACGATACATTCTTTCAAGCGGCAGTTTTCTCGATAGACTGCCTCCTCCGACAATACGCATCGCTTGATCTACAATTGATAATGCTGAATTTGTTGCAACATATTTGGCAAGACCAAGCTCCGAATTGAGCCCAAGTCTGCCTTCAGGTTTTTTGTCCCATCGATCCGCCACAGAATATAGCAACATTCTTGCCGTTTTTAATTCCACTTCTATTTTCCCAATTTTCTGCTGGATATGTTCCACTTCGGCAATGGGACCAGGCAAACTATTAGGACGATAATTTAAAGCAAACTGCACAGCAAAATCCCTTGCTGCATGTGCAATTCCAATATAACAGGCAGGAATATGAAGCATCCAGCCTGAATCACTTTGATGATGTGTTTTCTCCCCTGGAATTTCAATTTCAATCAAAGCAGAATCTGGTACAAACACATTGTCTAAAACAACATCGTGGCTCCCCGTCGCTCTCATGCTCATCGTATTCCATGTTTCTTCGATTTTAACATTCTCGGATTTTTTAACTAAAAAGCGGCCGATCTTATTTTCATCTTTGATTCCGGCACTAACCACGAAATAATTTAATATCGGGCTCAAAGTACTGAATGTTTTTCTTCCGGATATAACCCACCCATCTGCAGTTTTCTCAGCTGTTGTTTGTGGTCGCCCTCCTCGTGCTGGGCTTCCAGTAGCACGCTCGCTCGCAAATGCGTTGATCATTTCACCGTCTTCCACTACTTTTTTACAAAAATCTTTGAATAATTTTTCCGGCCATTCGCGGCTTTCTCTTAAACTGAGCATCATTCCTATATGCCAGCCGACACCAAGCGCGGTAGAGCCGTCCCCTTTTGCAATCCTCTCTTGCATTAGGACCATTTCATATAATGATGCCTCATCCCCGCCGTATTCTTTAGGAACGGTCGTTTTCAAATATCCCGCTTCTTTCATATCTTTAAAGTTTTCAAATGGGAATGAACCCTCCACATCATGCTCGTAAGCCCTTTTAGAGAAATTGACCGCAAGCGTATCAGCCATTTTCGCAAATTTTTGTTCTCTTTCGTTTCGAATAAAATAGTCTTTATAGTTCATAAAGCACCTCACCTTTTAAGGATAAATCATTACTTTAACACTCGTATCTTTTTGTGTACGGGCCAGTTCAACGGCATCCTTAATTTCTTTTAACGAAAATTTATGAGTTATGATGTCTTCAATATTGATTTGCGAATTCTTGAGCGCTTGAATAGCAATCGGATATGTATTTGCGTAGCGAAAAACGCCAAAAACATCGATTTCTCCATCAATCAATACGTTTACATCTAAGGTAATTGAATCTGTGGTGGGAAGGCCAATTAGAACAATGCGTCCACCTCTATTGACTATTTTTACTGTATCAGAAATTGCTTTTCCATTACCGGATGTCTCTACTACTAAATTTACACCTTTTTGCTCGGTTAATGTTGAAATACGCTCTTTGATATCTTCGTGAATAGGATCAAAAACAGCGGTAACACCCAATCCCTTAGCTAGTTGTCTTCTAAAAGGGACGACATCACTCGCATAGATTTCGGTGATCCCGAACATTTTCGCCGCTTGAATGGCTAGCAGCCCAATTGGACCAAGTCCACTGACAAAAAGTCGATCAGCCATCGTTGCTTTTCCACGCTTCATCGCATGAATTCCTACGGAAAGCGGTTCTAGCAAGGCACCCTCTTCATAAGACATCTCATCTGGGATTTTGAAAAGGAAATCGCTGCGAATTACAACATACTCAGCCCATGCTCCATCAACAGGTGGGGTTGCCATAAAAATAACATCTGGGCATAGGTTGTACCTGCCAGATTTGCAGTATTCACATTTTCCACAAGTAACCCCTGGCTCAACAGCGACACGATCTCCAACCGAAACATTCTTCACATCATCGCCGATTCCCACAACTTCCCCAGCCAATTCATGGCCTAAAATAAGTGGCTCCTTCACTTCGTATCTACCGATTTTCCCATGCTCATAATAGTGGACATCGGATCCGCAAACACCGATGCAGTAAACTTTTACTAAAGCTTCATCCTTTTTCGGTACCGGAACAGCAACTTGTTCAACCTCGATATCTAACGGTTTGTTTAAAATTGCTGCATTCATAACAGCCGACAATTCACTCTCCCCCTCTATTAGAAAACCTTTACATTATTATAACCCTATTAAGCTAGAAAGTTTAGAAAAAAAAGACAGTAAAAATTCATACTGTCCTCTACCTTCTTCTATTTAAATAGATTTGCGATTGATTCAAAGAGCTTTTTAAAAAAGTTGCTGACACTATCCCAAAAACCTTCATCTCCAATCACATTTTCCAACTTCTTCTTTATACCTTTTGAAATATCTTCAAGTTGAGTTTTTACATTTCCAAAGTCAATGTTAATCGAACGCATTTTTTCGAATAAATCAATCAATAATTGCCTATCTTCCGGACTCAGTTCAATTTTCATTTTGTTCAATTGTTCTTCCACTATTTTTTCTACATCTTCTTTTGTAGCCGGGTTTTGGTCAGCAATTGCTTTTTTAATTTCCGTTAACAGTTCACTAACCTTTTCATCGTCAAGACCTTCTTTTCCCGCTAAATCTGTGGCTAAATCAAGCTCCTCATTCGCCACTTCCATCCTATCTTTATCCAAGGTTTCTCCGCGGCTTTCATACGCTTTATAGATGCCGACAAGTGCCGAATGTCCAGTAACCTTAACAGGTGATGCAACCTCAACAGTTGCATTTTCAATTCCCGCCGTCAACATCGCGTTTGCATACATTTCTTCCGTTACTTCCGTTATATAATCCGGAGTCACCCGAGTTACAACGAGTCCATTTCCCTTTTCTTTCAATGTAATCTTGGCTGAAGAAAACATCCTTGAATTCGGATTCCCGTCGATTAGCCTAGCTAAGTCTTTAGCAGTAACTATAATCTCTTCTACTTTTGATGGATCGTTTACTTTTAAAAGCTTTCTCACTTCGTCTTTTTGTTCAGTAGTTAACGTCTCACCGTATACGACAATTGGAAGGCCAAATTTCTCATTAATCGCTTCTTCATCTGTATTTTGATCTGCTGCAGCTGATCCAATCCCGTTCAGGATAAAACTAATTCCCAATAAAAATGCTATTGCAATTTTGCTCCATTGTTTCAACTATTACCCCTCCTTAGGCGCCAGCTTTTCCAAGTAATCAATCGCCTCTTGAATGTTCTTTACAGGAACGATTTTAACGTTGTATCCTTCTTTTTGCACTTCGTCTTTTACATCTGCCAAATTTGTATCCCCATCTAATAGATCTGCTGGGCAAAAGAAAATATCCATCCCTGCCTTTTCTACGGCTGTTATTTTTTCGCGGATTCCACCAATTTGGCCTACATTGCCATCCATGTCAATCGTACCGGTACCCGCTATTTCGTATCCTTTCGTTAAATCACCAGGAGTCAACTGATTATAAACCTCTAGCGAAAACATGAGACCCGCAGATGGACCTCCAATGTCTTCTGCACTAATTTTAACAGTGCGATTTGTTTCAACCGTATATTGGTCTTCGGGTCCAATCCCAACTCCCGCTTGATTCGGGCTATTTTTAATCGGAATGAGCTCTACTGTTTCTGTTTTAACAGTGCCATTACGATTAAACATTAACTTTACTGCATCACCGGCTTTTTTGTTGGAGAGATAATCAAGAAAATCTGATGCTTTTTCAATTGGCTGATCATCGACTTCCGTGATAATATCCCCAATATTAAGCTTTCCTTTTGCATTTGATGTATCGAGGATGCTTGTGATAAAAATTCCGTTCGGCTTCACATTCACTTCTTCTCCCGCAGCTCGAAGGCCTGCTACAAGAGCATGCTGTTGAGATGTCGTCATCATATGATCCAAGATTTTACTATACTCTTCGTCGGACATATCGCCCCTTACTTCCACTACTTTCCGCAAATCAGTGTGCGGAGCAATCATCCCATAAGCTAAATAATAAATATTACTAGCCCTCAAAGAGAGAACCGTTGTTAAATACAGATTTCCAGCAGACGTTTTATCGCCGCCCTCCACTGTAACTTTTGAACCGAGTTCTTCTACAGATCCGGGTTGAAAAATGTAGTATGGCGTTGGGATAAAAAACGTAACGACAAGCAAAACGCATATCACCACAAAAACTTTATTTTTCCGTTGCTTAAAAAAGCCCATATCTGCTCCCTTTCTTTCTTAAAATATCTATGTACAGATATTTTCAAATTTTATAGACGTACAAAATGGTTAATAAGTTTCGATTTTTTTTAAGGCATAGAGCAAGGATTCGTGCTCAATTCTGCATTTCCATAGATTTCAGATCGAATTAAGCATCGATTCGAGCTCAATTCTACGTTTCACACTTTTTCTGATCGAATCATGCACGGATTCGTGCTCAATTCTGCATTTCCATAGATTTCAGATCGAATTAAGCATCGATTCGAGCTCAATTCTACGTTTCACACTTTTTCTGATCGAATCAGGCACTGATTCGTGCTCAATTCTGCATTTCCATAGATTTCAGTTCGAATCAGGCATCGATTCGAACTCAATTCTACGTTTCACACTTTTTCTGATCGAATCACGCACGGATTCGTGCTCAATTCTGCATTTCCATAGATTTCAGATCGAATCAAGCATCGATTCGAGCTCAATTCTACGTTTCACACCATTTCAGTTCTTAGTCATTGGTCATTTTCAATCCGAATTAAGCGTAGATTTAACAATGGATGGCTTTTTATGAATTTTTGTCTTACCCATTAAAAAATGAATGGTCAGCCGGATTTCGGACTGACCTTATTTTACTTATTAGCCCATTTTGATAATGGATCAACTATTCCTGACTGAAGTGGCATATGTACGATGTCAATTGATCGTTGCTCTCTAGGCAATGATAAATCTTTGTATATGAAGGAGGAAGCACCAAGTCCCGCTCCCTTAGCATCTTCTATCGACGCACAATAGTATACCTTTTTAATGCCTGAAAAATAAATAGCCGTCATGCACATGGGGCATGGCTCACCGCTTGCATACATTGTGCAGCCATTTAAGTCAACTGTTTGTAATTTTTCCTGTGCTTTTCGAATTGCTATTAGCTCGGCGTGCCCACTTACATCATATTTAATATGAAGTTCATTTACGCCTTCTGCAATGACCTCATCATCTTTTACGAGAACGGCGCCGAACGGCTGCCCACCTTCTTTTATATTCTTGACAGCAAGCTCAACCGCTCTTTTCATAAATTGATCCATTGTATCGCCTCCGAAAAAACAATTACATTTCAGCTACTAACATTTTTTCCAATCCCAAAGGCTCAATATAAACGCCATCCTTATAAGCACGCATATTCCCACCGGATATTTCGTCTATTAACATAATTTCATTGCCCTGTTCTGTTCTACCGAATTCTAGTTTAATGTCATATAATTCAATGTTTCTTTTTTGCAGTTCATCTTTGACAATACCACTAATTTTCTGGGTCAATTTTTTTAATTCTTCATATTCTGAAAGGGATAATATTCCCAGCATACTCAGCGCATCCGCACTGATCGGTGGATCTTGTCTTTCGTCATCTTTCAATGTCACTTCAACAAACCCATCTAGTTCCTGTCCTTCTACAGCATACTTGCCATATCTACGCAGGAAGCTTCCGACCGCTCGGTACCTGCAAATTACTTCAAGGCCATGTCCAAAAACTTTACCTGGCTTTACGACCATTTCGGCAGCATCTACATTCGCATTCACATAATGTGTCGGAATCCCTTTTTCCTGTAAAATTTCGAAAAAGAACTTCGTTAAACGAAGCCCAGCTTTTCCCGCGCCTTCAATCTGTAAACCGACTGTGTTGGCCCCTGGATCAAAAACTCCATCTTCACCTGTGACATCATCTTTAAATTTTAATAAATAATTTCCATCTTCTAGAGAATATACATCCTTTGTCTTTCCCTGATAAACAAATTTCATTCAGCATTCCTTCTCTCTATGAAGTGATATTGCATAAACAGTATAGCAAAAAAATGGTAGTAGTTCCTTCAAATAAAGTTTAACGTTTATTTAAATTGGGTAAAACATTCTTTATTATTGATACCCTGTTAATGTATTAAAGAAGTTTTTCAGAAATTCGTAAAAAAGTAATTCTGTCGGCATGAGCACCCGATCACGAGGAATAATCACACCAACTGCACGCGTAACCCGAGGGTCAACTATTTGAATTTTTGCAGTAGAACGGGGTAAACTGTCAACTAATGTTATTTCTGGAAGCAATGTTGCACCAAGACCCGCCGACACCAACCCTTTTATCGCGTCTATATCCTTCCCTTCAAAAGCAACAGCTGGTTCGAACCCGCGCTGTTTGCATGCCTTGATGACAATATCCCTTAGAATATATCCTCTTGGCGATAATATAAAGGAATCGCTGCGCAGGTCATCTAAGGTGATGGATGATTTTTTGGCCAAAGGATGGTTTGTGGACAATAACGCAACAAGATTCTCCATAAATAAAATTTCACTTTTTACCCGTCTTTCTTCCGTTGGAAGCGGTCCTAAGAGTGCCATATCGATTTCACCTTTTATGACGGAGTCAATTAAATGATGGTATGAATCTTGATGGAGTTGGAACTTTACATAGGGGTATTGTTTGCGAAATGCTGATACGACAGTGGGAAGTAAGTGAGCAGCGAGGCTACTTGGAAATCCAATTCGGACGGTGCCTTTTTCAGGGTCAAGAGATTCTTCAATTTCCCGTTTAGCTTGTTCAATTACGTCCATCGCTTCATGCATTTTCTTTAAAAACATGTGTCCAATTGGTGTCAAACGTATATTTCTTCCTTCCCTTATGAAAAGGTCAACACCTAGTTCAGCTTCTAGATTAACAATTTGTCTACTTACGGCAGATTGCGCGACATGTAAGGCTTCAGCCGCATCTGTCATATGTTCTCGCTTTGCAACTTCAATGAAATATTGTATTTGTCTTAATTCCAAAATATCCACCTTCTTCGCATTCATCTCATAAAGGCATCAATATTATCTAATATCCATATTGTTTAGATTAATTGTAGAAGATAAAATATCTTTTAACAAGAAGTTTTCGTTTCGTTTTTTTAATTATCTAACTTCAGCGCCTGGAGAATATGCAGTAAAGGAGTGGAAAAGATGGCGATGGTGATGAATTTGAAAGATGAAAGTATGTTAAAAGCGCAAAACTATGTCAATAAAGTGTATGAAACGGTAGTTCAACGCAATGCGAATGAATATGAATTTCTTCAAGCAGTAAAAGAAATTTTTCACTCTCTAACTCCAGTATTTGCGCGACATCCTAAATATATGGAAGCGGGCATTTTGGAAATGATCGTTGAGCCTGAAAGACTTATTTCATTTCGTGTTCCATGGGTGGACGACAAAGGAAAAGTACAGGTGAACCGTGGATACCGTGTTCAATATAATAGTGCAATTGGACCTTATAAAGGCGGATTGCGATTCCATCCTTCCGTCAATCAAAGTATTGTAAAATTTCTTGGATTTGAACAAATTTTTAAAAATGCTTTGACAGGGCAATCAATCGGCGGCGGAAAAGGTGGATCCGATTTTGACCCTAAAGGTAAGTCCGATATGGAGATTATGAAGTTTTGTCAAAGCTTCATGACCGAATTAACAAAATATATCGGTTCCGACGTTGACGTTCCGGCTGGAGACATTGGAGTTGGAGCTCGGGAAATTGGCTATATGTTCGGTCAATACAAAAGACTTCGCGGCAACTTTGATGCCGGTGTATTTACGGGTAAGGGTGTAGGCTACGGCGGAAGTCTTGGAAGAACAGAAGCGACAGGATACGGGACTGTTTATTTCGTTGAAGAAATGCTAAAGGATCGTGGATACACTTTTTCTGGAAGTACGGTAGTTGTTTCGGGATCAGGAAATGTTTCCATATATGCTATTGAAAAAGCACAAGAATACGGAGCGAAAGTTTTGGCGTGCAGTGATTCAAATGGCTATATTTATGACGAGAATGGGATTTGTCTAGACACTGTAAAAAGATTAAAAGAGGTTGAGAGAAGTAGAATTTCCGAGTATGTGAAAGAACATCCTCATGCTCAATATGTAGAAGGAAGCACGGGTATTTGGACCATTCCATGTGATATCGCTCTTCCATGTGCCACCCAAAATGAAATTGATGAAAACTCCGCAAAAATGCTAATTTCTAATGGAGTAAAAGCAATTGGTGAAGGCGCAAATATGCCATCTACTCTTGAAGCGATTGATATTTTCCTTGAAAGCGAAGTGCTTTTTGGACCCGGTAAAGCAGCCAATGCTGGAGGCGTTGCGGTTTCAGCCCTCGAAATGGCCCAAAACAGCTCACGCGTTCCATGGTCTTTTGAAAAAGTTGATTCTAAACTGAAAAAGATTATGACAGGAATTTATCGTGATAGCATAAAAGCCGCAGATGAATACGGTCATACCGGAAATCTTGTGGTCGGTTCAAATATTGCTGGATTTACAAAAGTAGCAAATGCAATGCTAATGCATGGAGTAATATAATATGAAAAGCATAAGCGCCTTGCTATCGACGTACTGGCCCGCAGGATGCGGGTCCGTCGACTTTAGACTAAGGACGTGGCGGTTTTTAGTCGACGTTCCTTTTTCGACCTTCGACTGAGATAAAAGAAACACGGCGAGGAACGAGCAAGTGAAATTGGCATTTCAAATTTCACCTGATGTTGACTTACGCAAAAGAGAAGGGCAAGAAGTTTGCTAGTCGATAGGCGCTGGAGCTGGACATAGAAAAGCGATTCTTTCATTTGAAAGAACCGCTTTTTTGTTTTACTGGATATATCCAGCCAATGATGGGAGCAATGCCGTATCTGAAAGTCCGGGAACCGTCCAAATATTTCTGGAAATATTGATTCTTACGCCGCCATTGATAAAATCACATGTCCACGTATCGCGGAAAGGTGTTCCAAGTAAGCGAAGCGTCAGCTCAAATGTATTTCGATTACGCCATGTCCCACTGACGGCTGCCTTTACCTTTTCACCTGCTATACTAAAATCATTTTCTATCCATTCTCCATAGCCAAATTGAAACTCTTGCTCACCTGCTGAATCCCAAAAAGTAAATTCTCCTGTGTTTTCCGAAAAATTGAAAGAAAACCTTGTGATTGAGGCATCATTTGGCCCTGCTTCAAATTGTTTACATGACCATTTATAACTATTTGGAGAAGCAGTTAAAAGCATGGGTGCGTCATACGATAAGGAAGCTAATTTATGTTCAAGATCCAATTGTTCACCTTCTAAAGTACCGGACATGCCTGGAAGTAAATGGTCCCAAACAAGGTTCAGGATATCCCCCATATCCATCACACCTGATGTTACGGCAATAACCGCATCTTGTTCCGGCATAACTACACAATATTGACCAAAGGCCCCGTCCCCACGATATGCTCCGTAGCGACAGCGCCAAAATTGATATCCATATCCTTGTGCCCAATCGTTATTTTCATCTTCGCCATTCGATATTTGCTTACTCGTTGCCTCTTCTACCCAATGTTCCGGCACAATTTGTTTCCCTTCCCATACTCCTTTTTGCAAGTAAAGCAATCCAAATTTGGCAATATCCTCAATTTTGACACGCATTCCGGAACCGCCAAAGTGAATCCCCTTTGGACAAGTTGTCGTCGTAATATCACTCATACCGAGTGGCTTGAATAAACGCGGTTCCAAATAATCGAGTAGCTTCATACCGGTCACCTTTGTTAAAATGGCCGACAACATATAGGTGGCACCTGTATTATACAAAAAGTGAGTGCCGGGCTCGTGAACAACTGGAATACTAAAAAACTCCTTTACCCAGTCTTCGCTTCTTCTTAAATAAGGAGTTGTATCCTCATCATGCCCCGTTGCCATCGAAAGCAAATGACGCACCTTCAAATTAGCCATATTATTCTCAATTTCTTCAGTCATATATTCAGGAAAAAATGAAATGACAGCATCGTCCACTGTAAGTTTTCCTTCGAAGGCAGCAAAACCAATCGCAGTTGAAGTAAAACTTTTGCTCAATGAATTAAGAATATGT
Organism: Lederbergia panacisoli; assembly: GCF_024626525.1. Taxonomy (GTDB): domain Bacteria; phylum Bacillota; class Bacilli; order Bacillales; family Bacillaceae_C; genus Lederbergia; species Lederbergia panacisoli. Next base: position 79,729 of record NZ_JANJGU010000003.1, on the reverse strand, counting down.
GGATCTTCCTTGTCATAAGGAGCCCACGTTCCTTCCGCTATGACTTGACCGTGCCTTAGAACGATAAAGCTATGAACCTCAAGCTCTTCTGTTTCCAAAGCATTGACAAAATCAAGGATAGATTGAGAAGAAACATTCTGTTCTTCAGGTTTACTTCTAGGTAATTTAGTTTGAATCATCAATCATTCCCCCCTCTGTTTTTCCCGAAGTTCCTTCCAACCAATTACTTTAATATTCTCTTCTGCAAGCACCTTTTTCACTTCTTGGTCTCTGAAAATATCAAACTCATATTGTCTTGCTTGCCATGTTTCTGTAATTGCTTTTAATTCTTCGGATTCATAGGATGGATGAAGATATAGCTCCGTAATACCCGGCTTCAAATCTTTTAAAATATTAATTGCATTCTGCTTAGACTCTTCATATCCATCCTCTTCATTTAGCCAAAAAGGCAGCCCAAGAATATAATCAGGATATAAAACACCTTTACTATCGGCTAGTTTGGTGAGTTCTTCCAAAGCTTCGATATGATAACCAGGCGGTGGATTTTTCGTAAACCGAAGCGGCAAGTTATATTCTGCTGCGACCTCAATATGGATATCCATAAAAAATAAATAGGCACCCATATGGCTATCAAGATGAGTAGGATCTACTCCCATCTGAATTGCCTTTTCGATTTGGGCAATAACTTCTTCCCTTACCTGCTCACGATCCGCAAGTGCCACCTTTTCAAGATCAGGAGGAAAATAGCCAAATTCATTTACCAATGTATCTACATTCCCATTGAGATTGACTGGTCCCCATTTATAATGATCCCATTCACTAGTCAACGTGAGATGTACACCTACATCAAAATTCGGATTATTTTTCGCGGCGTTTGCAGCTTCTGTTGACCACGGACAATTAACCATTAAAGTAGTGGAAGAAATGGATCCTTCGTCCAGAAGTTTGATAATTGCTTGATTTGTAGCATGGCACATTCCAAAATCGTCGGCATGCAAAATTAATAAACGCTCATTTTTACTCATCATTACCAGCTCACTTTCCCGCGAATTGAATTCGCTTTCAATTATTCGGAAATATTTTTCCTGGATTTAATATATCGTTTGGATCGAACAATTTTTTTATAGACATCATTACATCTAATGCCAGACCATGCTCTTCCTTTTGAAATTTAATTTTCCCAACCCCTACTCCATGTTCACCTGTGCAAGTTCCACCTACTTGTAAAGCATACGAAACTAAATCTCTATTAAACTCATTCGATTTTGCAATTTCCTCTGGATCATTGGGATTGTACAGCAAAGCGGTATGAAAGTTACCGTCTCCAACATGTCCAAGCACTCCTCCATCCAATCCATATGTATCTAATTGATTACGTGTATATTCAACAATTTCCGGTAGTCTGGAGATTGGAACACATACATCCGTGCTAAGGATTGACAGATTGGGATAGCTATGGCTAAAAGCATAATGCAGATCGTGCCTTGCTTTCCATAAATGGGCACGTTTTAAAGAATCTGTTTCAAATACAAAACTATTGCAGCCCATGTCTTCGACGATTGTTTTGACAAAATCAATGTCCTCTTCGTTTCCCGATTGATTACCATGGAACTCCAGAAAAAGTGAAGGCTCCTCCAGGAAGTTTGTTTCACTAAAATGATTAACCTGCTTAATACTCCTTGCATCTACTAATTCTATTCTTGCAATTGGAATTCCTGCAGTAAGAATTGCCGCAGCGGCATCAACACAGCTTCTAATCGTCGGAAACGTACAACGGGCAGCTGTTATATTTTCAGGAATTCCGTGGAGCTTTAATGTAATTTTCGTAAAGATGCCTAGAGTGCCTTCAGACCCGATGAAAAGACCGTTTAAATGATATCCCGATGATGATTTCCTTGCCATGCTGCCTGTTTGAATGACACGGCCATCCACTAAGACAACCTCCATATTAAGAATCTGATCGCGCATCACCCCATACCGGACTGCAAGTGTGCCACTGGCATTCGTTGCCGCCATTCCCCCTATTGAAGCATCCGCCCCTGGATCTACAGGGAAAAATAAACCGTGTTTCTTTAATTCTTCATTTAATTTGAGGCGTGTAATTCCTGGTTGGACCGTTACAGTCAAATCTTCCGGCTTTATTTCTACGATGCTTGCCATTCGCTCAAAGCTGATCGAAATTCCTTTTTTGATTGGAATGGCCTGTCCTTCAAGACCAGATCCTACCCCATAAGGGACTAACGGAATGCCATGTTCATTTGCGAAACTGGCTACTTTTTGTACATCATCTGTAGATTCTGGAAAAACGACTACATCAGGTTCAACTTTCGCATGATGTGATTCGTCACCAGAATGATGTCTTAGGATCGTATCATTAATGGTCACTTTATGCTGTCCTAATAGAACACAAAGATTCTCGTAAAGATTCATGCAACTCCCCCTCTTTTTAAAAATGAATTAATTAAATAATAGCATATTAGATTTATTAAATGACTTACTAAAACAAAAAAAGCATTGAAGAGTAATTACTCCCCAATGCTTTCTTTATTAATTATAATTTAACAACGTTAGCAGCTTGGTCGCCACGGTTGCCTTGTGTAATTTCAAAGCTAACTTTTTGACCTTCTTCAAGAGTTTTGAAGCCATCGCCAGTGATTGCTGAGAAATGTACGAATACGTCTTCTCCACCTTCAACTTCGATGAAGCCGAATCCTTTTTCTGCGTTAAACCATTTTACTGTACCTTGGTTCATAATGAAAACCTCCAAAAATTTGTTACTTAATAACGATAAAACAAAAATTCACATGCTTTCACGGGTAATATCATCTACAATATAATCCGTGAAAACATGTGAATTATAAGATTTAATATATATTAAGCGTAGAGTTAATAATATCACCTTTCATATAAAAAAACAAGGCGTTTCGGAAAATCATTTTCATGTCATTATTTTACATGTGAGTTTCACCTTATGATTGGCAGTAGAAAAAGCTTTTAAAATTGCTTTTTTATCTATATCCATTTTATTTCATTCTTGAAATTTAAAATTGCATAAAGATAAACTATGAATATAAGAACTAAAAAGTAACCGGGGATGCGATGAAAATGAACATTTTATATATTGAGGACGACCTGGAAATTGGCTCCTGGTTACATGAAGATTTAACTGACCGAGGATATAATGTGACATGGCTTCACTCTGGGGAGAGAGCTATTGAACAAATGAAAGAAATTGACCTCGTCATTCTTGATATCATGCTGCCAGGTTTGGACGGTTTTTCAATAGGACAGCGCCTGAAAAAAGAATACCCGACCACACCCATACTTTTACTTTCGGCTAGAACCTCCATCGACGACAAGCTGCAAGGCCTCCATTTTGCCGATGATTACGTAACAAAACCCTTTCATCCTGACGAGCTTGCAGCCCGGGTGGAAGTATTATTAAGACGATTTGAAAAGATCTCCCCTCCATTTATTCAACTCTCACATCTACGAATATACATGCAGGAAAACCGAATTTTAGATGTAGAAACAAATACTGAAATTGCCTTGACTGCAAAGCAATTTCATATATTCAAGTATTTGCTTCATCATCCGAACCAGATTTTGACAAAGGAACAAATATATGAGGCAATATGGGGAAATCAGTATATAGAAGGAGATAAAACATTAATGGTGCATATTCGACACCTTCGCGAAAAAATTGAGAAGGATCCTAGCAACCCGAAAATCATTGAAACTATCCGGGGAATTGGATATAGGGTGAGACAATGAAATTTCGCCACTCTTTACTAGCAAGATATTTATCTATTATTGCAGTTGCATTATTATTGTGGCCCTTCGTCATACCGGTTTATTATATTCCATCTCTTTTTCTAGATGAAGACTTAAAACTAAGGGCGAACTATATTGATACGAATAAACTTGAGCAGATGTGGCACAAGGAGGCACTTAAGCTAGACAAGGCTAATAAAGAGAAGATTGACAAAAGACTTCACGCCTTAGAAAAAAAGTATCCTAAGGCCGAAATGTTTTGGGTGGATCCTTCTGGAGAAACAAAGCTGTCTATAGGAAATCCTAGTATTCCAGAACGGTGGAACCAAGAAAAAACGATACAATTTATGAAAAACAGTGCTGGGAGTGGGCCGTACACCATCCTAGAATATATTGGCGGTGATCCAAGTCAAGGTTTTATGGTATTTCAAATTCCGTCCGCCCTGACAAAACCATTATCAGCAAACTTTATAGATGACAAATACTTTATGGTCTACGGCATCGTTGTTTTCGCATTGTTTCTAGGTATATCGTGGTTGTTTTTCTCTAAAATTCGGAAACGTCTCGTTAAGCTCCAAAATGCAATGACTACCGTAGGTGAGAGGGGAATTCCTGAAAAGGTAAAGGTCCGCAAATTAGATGAAATCGGCCAATTAGGGCAAGCTTTTAATCATATGATTGATGATCTTAATAATAGCAGGAAACGAGAACATGAAGAGGAATCCCTAAGGAAGCAGTTGATCGCGAATATTTCGCATGATTTGCGAACACCACTTACGGCAATTCGCGGGCATGCCCATACTATCCAAAAAGAAAATCTTTCTCCAAAAGGAAAAGAATCTCTTCTATTAATTGAAAATAAAGTGGACATGTTAAGCATGCTGCTAGACAATCTCCTTTCCTTTACCTTATTGTCAGCGGGAAAGTACCCCATGCAAAAAAGCAAAACAGATGTACATCGGGTCTTGCGCACCTCAGTCGCAAGTTGGTATCCAATATTTGAAAAAGATGGCTTTAACGTAAATATTCACTTACTAGAAAAGACGACTTATTGGGATATCGACCCACATTGGTTCACCCGCATATTGGATAATCTTTTTCAAAACATCATAAGACATGCGAAATCCGGAAAGTATGTCGGCATTCATTCCGAGGAAAAAGACGGAGAACTTATTATAAGAATTGAGGACAATGGACCAGGCTTGGATGGGGAATCAAACGAAAAAGGAGCAGGAATTGGTCTTTCCATCGTTGAACTGATGCTAAAGGAAATGGATCTAGCTTGGGATATTGATAGTAAAGCAGAAGGAACAACTATTTACCTTTACGAAAAAAATTCTTTAGTATATTGACGAAAATTTAGATTTGCTCAATAAAATTAAACAAAATTCCTTCGCTGGTTAGTATGAAAGCAGGGTTATTTGTTATTCACCCTATCCATTAACGAAAAGAAAGGTTGTTCGATATGTCAGAAAAATTATTCAAACGTTGGCCGCATTGGATTGGATATGTTGCCGTCATCTGGTCCTTATTGTACGCAGGTATGCATCTATACTGGTTTTTTGGCGGGATGGGGTACCCTTTTCAAATCGAAAGGACCGACGACCATTTATTCGCTGCCATGATTACCTATCTTCCCCAAACTGCAGGCGGTGTTCTATTCGTGATTTTTTGTCTCTTAGGAGTCTTTTTTGGCCTTATCATGCAGAACCATAAAAAGGTTTCTATTCCTCGATGGCTTTTAGTCGGCTACTCATGGGGCTTTGCCATCAGCTTAATTCTGTTTATTCCGGATATCAATCTGATTGCGGCTATGGCTTATGCATTTCTATTTAAATTCGCTTTCAATTGGCAAATGGGTAATCAAATTATTTGTATTATAGGGGCACTCCTTTGGATGTTAACCGCGGTAGCTTATCAGCGCAAAATCCGTAATGCATGTGTGTATTGCGGGAGAACAGATACTCAAGGAACGCTTTTATTCGTTCGAATGGGAAATTTATTTACTATTATCGCAGCTCTTGCACCTCTCCCCTATGCCATCACACGTTTTGCGTGGGCACTTAACATCCCACTAGGAGTTAGTTCACAATTCCTAGCGGACTTTTCAACATTGAATGAAGCAGCACGTGTTACGGAATGGGCATTCGGATTTTTATGCGTAGGCGGCAGCGGCCTTACTCTCGGTTTGATTCAAAAATGGGGCGAGATCTTTCCACGATGGTTCCCGTTTATCGGCGGTAAAAGGGTCCCAATTATGCTTGCAGTCATTCCAGCTGCCATTGTGGCCCTCGCTGTTACAGCTGCCGGATTTGTCTTTACATTCCAATTTCTTAGCCTTACTCTGCACTTCACTACAACCGACAGTATCATCCTAGAGCAATTATGGGGAGCAGTTGGACCGATGGTGTTCTGGGTTCCATGGGGAGTATTTCTTGGGTTGTCCGCAATTGCTTACTATTATCGTAGACGCGGCCTATGTTCACATTGTGGTAGAGGCAAAAAAACATTTACACCTAAATCTCCTATAAAAGGGATAAATGATTATGTGGAAATTTAATGAAGAAACAGCTATTGAACGGGTTTTGAAGAATTCAACATGGCCTGCATATGTAGGATGTATTTGGGCTGTCCTATATGCGGTTTTCGTTCGATTTTTAGAGGCAATAGGCGGAGGAATTCTCCCTATGTTCGGTCAAGTAGAAGATCCGGAAGCTTTATCCAAGGCTAGCTACATCGCGGGTGTTCTCATAATGACCTGTGGTTTTTGCTTACTGGGGCTAGTCAAACAATGGGGGAAAATCGTTCCCCTGTGGTTTCCGTTGATTGGCGGAAGGAATGTCCATCCGCTCATCTTACTTATCCCCACTCTTCTCGGCACTGCCTTTTTACTTGCCCATGCGGTGAGTGGAATGCTGACAAAGTCACTCTTTTTGGCTGGGGTTATAACCATTCATTTTCCTGGCTGGGCACAATTGAATGCTATTAGCTTAGCTCTATGGGATCTTTTCTTTTACGAACCGTGGTTTCTCATAATGGGTTTGCTCGCCGGATTAGCAGCCGCCCATTACGCGCTTACTTCTACCATTCGGCTTATTGTAATTAGGAAATTTACAATCTACTATTTGTTGTTTATTTTACTCTTAACAATACTTTTTGTGATTGGCACTATTATTAAGTTTAAGTGAAGCCTGTATGCTAGTATTTGGCCAAACAAAATAGACGAACAGTCACACAAGATGTGCTCTGCTCGTCCATTAAACAAGGACCTTCTGCTTTTCATCATCCAACTGCAGGGGCCTTTCCCTTTTCCTGCTATAACGCTTTGGCAATTTCCCTATCAAGCGGGGCACTATCCACTTCAAACCCCATATCCTCCAACATTTGCTTATCCGCCAATCCTTCCTGCCCTTCTGTCGTTAAATAGTCTCCGATGAAGATGGAGTTGGCAGGATACAAACCCAGTGGCTGCATGTTTCTTAAATTCACTTCACGACCACCGGAAATTCGGATTTCTTTTTTCGGGTTAATAAAGCGGAACAAGCATAGAACTTTTAGACAATAGCGTGGATTTAATTCATCCGTACCTTCGAGTGGAGTTCCTTCAATGGCATTTAAAAAATTCACCGGTATTGAATCAGCATCCAGTATTCTCAAACTGCGAGCCATGTCAATGACATCCTTCATTGTTTCTTTCATCCCAATAATTACACCTGAACATGGGGAAATACCTGAATTTTTCACAATCCCGACGGTATTCACACGGTCATCGTATGTATGTGAGGTTGTAATATTCTCATGATGCTGACTTGATGTATTGATATTATGATTGTATCGGTCTACTCCTGCCGCCTTCAGTCTTTCAGCTTGTTCCGGTCTTAAAATACCTAGACAGGCGCACACGGTCATATTTTGATGTTCCTCTTTTATTTCCTTCACCGCACTGGCGACGATATCTAATTCCCGACTAGCAGGTCCCCTGCCACTAGCAACAATGCAATACGTCCCTGCATTCAATTCTGCAGCTCTTTTGGCACCTGCAACAATTTCATCTTTTTTCATCATCGAGTATTTTTCAATCGGCGCTTTCGAGACGATCGATTGGGCACAGTAGCCACAGTTTTCAGGACATAGACCCGATTTCGTATTAATGATCATATTCAATTTCACTTTATCGCCATAAAAATGTTTACGAACACGGTACGCTGCATGAAGCAACAGTAAAAGCTCTTCGTCAGGACTTTGCAAAACTGATAAGGCTTCCTCGTCTGTGAGTTCTTCTCCTTCTAACACTTTTTCTGCTAGTTGATCAAACTTATTCATTTCCAAACCACCTTAAGACCTTTTCACGATTCTTTGCATTCTATGTGCGAAGATTCCTGCAAGGACTGCGAGAAAAATATCCTTCGGAAACGGAACAGCCATCCACATCCAGGCAACCTTATAAGAAAATGCACTTGGAGCCGCTGCCCATACTTTATAAGCTATATACATTAAATTTGTACCTATTAAATAGCTGAAAATGGTTCCGATTATAGCCGCGAAAATATAAGTATGAAGTTTATTATTTTTTTCTATGATTTTCCCAGTTACGTAAGCCGTTACGATAAAAGATAAAATGAATCCGAATGTCGGGCTAATAATTTGGGTGGGTCCTCCCATAAACTTTGCAAAAACTGGTGCACCCGCAAGACCAATAAACATATACACTGCCATCGAAATGGCTCCGAGACGGCTCCCCAAAAACGCACCCGCCAACACAGCGAAGAACGTTTGCAACGTAATCGGCACTCCCCCAATCGTCATAAATGGGATAAAGGATGTAATATTTGCTCCAATCATCATTAATGCTGAGAACATGCTGACATACACCATATCTAGAGTTCTTAGTTTATTATTTGTTTTCACTGTTGCACTACTCATCTTTTCACCTCAAATTTTTTACTATAATAAGAGAATACCGGTATGACAATTATATGTCAACTCTATAAAATTTATGGTTAACATATGTTTTTTGTTTTCATGGTATTAATGTAATGAAGAGCTTAAGGGGAGGACAATAGAAATTAGCTTGAGAGGCAATATAAAGGGATTCAGGCGGAAAATAAAAACCCCCATAGAACATGATACTATCGTGTTTTAGGGAGTATATTATTTATTTTTTTGTCTTATGATTTAAATTGGGAACCCTTCTCCGAATTTGTGATTAATGACTTATCTATCCCTCAGTCTCGTTTTCTTTTGTTGAATTCCTCTCAATAATCCTTGGCTGTAGGATAATGTCAATGTTTTGAGTATTTACTCCATCCAATTGATCAAGTAATGTATTACATGCGATTCGACCCATTTCATAGTCGGGCTGTTGGATGGTCGTAAGCGTTGGGGAGACCATTTTTGAAAACTCGATATTATCAAATCCAACTACCGAGATTTGTTCGGGAACTTTAATATTTTGCGCATTGAGTTCATTCATTACTCCAAAGGCGGTCATGTCATTACCTGCGAATATCGCTGTTGGCAATTCCGAACATGTTAACAATTCACGGGTCATCAAGATTCCATTATTAAACTCATAATTCATTTCGGACACTTCTTCTTCCCTCGATGAAATAAGGATCCACGCCCTATTCGGTTTTATTCCATAATTCATTAGTGCATCTTTATAACCTTCATACACATATTGACGACTGATTCGGTTTAACGGAGAACTAATAAAGGCAATTTTAGTATGGCCTTTTTCAATCAAAAACTCTGTAGCCAAAATGCCGCCTTTTCGATAATCAAAATGAATTTGACTTGCATTTAATTCATTTATCGATTGGTCGATTGCAACTATATTTAACCCCATTTTCATTAATTTTGATAACTCATCTTTATCAGAAGATACAGATGAGATAATGAGGCCCTTCACTTGTTTTTCAAGCAGTGTTTTTAAATATTCCTCCTCTATTTTGGAGCTTCTATGGGAATTGCATAAAAGAACTTGGTATCCCCTTTCCCTGGCTATATCCTCAATTCCAAGAACGACCGATGAGTAAAAGGGGTTCGTAATCGTTGGAATAACGACCCCAATCGTCATGCTTGTGTTCGTTTTTAACTGTCGCCCTATCATGTTCGGGATGTAATTGAGCTCATTGGCGATTTTTAGTATTCTCTCCCGCAACTCGGGCTTGACAGGATAGCCACTTTTACTTAGAACGCGCGACACAGTCGCAGTTGATGTTTGTGCCTTTTTGGCAATGTCATAAATTGTGACTTGTTTTTTCATGCACACTCTCACCTTTTTTATATCTATGTATTCAAATATATCAGAAGTTACGCCCCAATTCTCAAGGATTTGGCCGGAAATAAAAACAGCCCATTAGGTACAATATTTTCCTAATGGGCAAATCCACATTTACATTGAGGGACAATTATTTCCCTAAAACAGCCCTTGCTTCTTTTCCGAAATTATTTGCTGCCTCCTCAGGTGTCAACTCACCAAATGCTACGGCCTGTGACATCCTATCAAATAATTCACGTATTTCCCCCTCACCCGGTGGTGCAACAATGTTAACAGGACGAGAGTATTGCTGCACCAATTCAAGATAGTTAAACGTTTCCTTTGTTGCTTCATCCAAACTCGGAAGTAAATGTTCACGCACTTTCGAAGAAATTGGAACTCCCCGTTCTGCAGCTAATATTTCATTTGCCTCAAGATTATTTGTAAGGAAATCAATAAATTTTGCCGCTTCCTCCGGATGTTTTGAATGCGCTGTAACAGCTACATATTGAGATGGAGTAATGAAATGTCCATCCACTGCTCCAGGGTATGTCGGATAAATCATTAGCTTAAGCGGCCTTTCAGCTGCCCCCATTAATGAAATTAAGGCATTGCTATTTGTTCCCATCAAAGCCGTTTTCTTATGGACAATTAATTCATCCTCGACCCCTTGCACGGCACTATCTGCATCGGGATTAGTAGAGAGTCCATCTTTTATATTATCAAGCCAATATTGGAAAAACTCAGTAAGTATACTATCATCGTCATATCCCAATCCATCGTTTTCTTCGTTAAATAGCCATAGATCATGCTGCCGTAAATAATGCTTAAAAGCATCTATATGACTAAAAGTTTTCATGCCATAAAAGCCATCACCAAAATGATTTTGCATCTTTCTTGATATATCTCTTAAATCTTCATACGTATAGCCAGGCTCAAGCTCAGGTATACCCGCTTCATCAAACAATGCAGGGTCATAGACAATCGCAAATGCATTTGCGCCCAAGTTAACGGCGTAAAGTTGATCCCCAATTTTCCCTGGATCCGTATACAGTGGGTCGACGTCATCAAAATGAATCGTCCCATTTTCGACATATGGTGTCAGATCCGTTAAAAGATTACGCTCTGCATATTCCGCTAGATATGCATAACTCATCTGAATAAGGTCTGGTAGACTTTTCCCGGCCGCTCTAGTCGCTAGCTTTTCCCAATAACCATCCCAACCACTAATTTCAGACTTTATCTTAATATTTGGATTTTGTTCTTCAAATAATTCAATCACTTTTTGAGTGCGCTCGTGGCGAATCTGCTCACCCCACCAGTTAAAAGTTAACTCTATAATTTCATCATCATTTTTATCCACATTACTAGGCTTATTGCTATTGCTGCATCCAACTAAGACGCCAAGAAAAAGTACTGCTGTCACAATCATAAATAATGTTTTTCTAAACATTTGCAATACCTCCATTATTAGTAGACTTGAATAGAACTTTGCCGCATTTTTTAAAAGTCCAAAAAGTTGAATTGTTTTTATGTCTTTTCTTAAAAGTAAGTTCGAATACGTTAGGCATTTACTTTTAATAAAAACTTAATTTTTTTTAGAGCAGATCTGCAATAGCAACAAACTTATTTTCTTCGATTGATTTATTTGCGGCTGTACCGATTAAAAGAGACATTGCACCTGCCCTTGCTCCCGCCATTTGTCCCAATTTATCTGAGTTAATCCCTCGAAACAAATGATCTCTTAACCGCTCATCTCCTCCGCCATGGCCTCCCCCGTCATAAGGGACAGTGTACGTTTCCACGCCTCCGAATAGTGGATAAAAGCGGATTTGATAGGAATCTAATGGTTTGTCATCGCCTGTTTCAGCTGTATGCCAGTCGATTCGGCGCCGAATATTGGCCCTAGTACTAAAATCAGTTTGTTCTTCCTCCGAGATAAACGCTTCTGGTTCTACCGCCTCCAATCTACCTTTACTCCCATTAAAGGCCACCTGCCAACCCTCGAATGGCGTTGCAGCAGTTAAAGCATACGTTAACTGAATTTCTTTTGGATAACGCACAATCACAGACATCGTGTCTTCAATATCTATTTCTTCTGAAAAGACACATTGATCGCGAATATACCCATCGAATTTTTCATTATTAAAATACATTTCTCTCAACATTTCATCTGAGGTAACATCGAAATAAAATTCACACTTTGATTTCACAGAACAATCAAGGCACCTTTCTCCATGACCAGGCATGCGATTAGGAACATAAAATTGCCTTGATCCCATTGCTGCTACTTGGACCGGCTCCAAATCCAACCACCAATTAATCAAGTCAAAATGGTGAGTCGCTTTATGAACTAGCAACCCGCCTGATTTTTCCTTCTCCCGATGCCAACGCCGGAAATAATCGGCTCCATGTACAGTATCCAAATGCCATTTAAACTCAACAGAATGAATATCACCGACGATTCCATCTAATAGAAGTTCCTTAATTTTCGCCTTGAAAGGGGCATAGCGGCTATTGAAAGTAACTTTAATATTACGCCCTGTCTCCTTTTCCGCTCTTAAAATTGAGCGGCATTTAGCATCATTGATCGTCATCGGTTTTTCTGTAATAACGTCCTTACCGCGCTCCATCGCTCTTATAATATATTTGTCATGTGTATCATCTCTCGATACAACAATCACGACATCGCAAGCGACACTGTCCAGCATTTGTTCAAAGTCGGTATAGCATGGAATATCTCCGCCAAGCAGATTGTTTGCCCACTCCAACCTGCCTGAATTACTATCACACAGAGCCGTTAGTCGGGCGACATCCTTATATTCATGAATAATTACTTTGGCAAACATTTCAATTGCCCTTGATCCTGTTCCAACAATACAATAATTTTTAATCATATTTGCCTCCTTCGTATATTATAGACTCTCGGCATTCGCGGAGTTAGATGGTACAAGGTTTTCTAGTACCGTTTTTTTATTTCCCCTCCTATTTAATAGGAGGAAATTTCCCTTTTTATTGGTAAAGTTACCCGTTCTATACTGTACAAGCTAATAACCTGCATACAACGTGAGAGCTAGCCACCGTTGATTTCCGTTCCAGGCGGACGCTTTCCGGGGGGCGTGCGGTGAGCCTCCTCGGTCGCTTCGCGCCCTGCGGGGTCTCACCTGTCACGCTGATCCCCTAGGAGTCGCCGCCTTCCACTTCAATCAACTAAGATATTTTTTTGCCCATGTGCTTATGTTTGTTTTATATACAGTGAAATTTTGTTCTTGATTTTGTCGAAAACACTTGACTTTTTAAAAGCGCCCCAATAATCGCCGGTGAAGGGATTTAATTCCTTACTAACTGCGATTGAGGTGTTACAGTTGAAGCCTGCCATTATTCCACATAAAGATTATCAAAACCAATGGCCAAATCTTTTTAAAGGATCTTATCCGAGGGTTTGTTGCTTTTAAAACAAAATCCATTGAAGGTTGATTGTAGCGTAAGTGCGAGACTCCTGCGGGATCTGCGGGACAGGTGAGACCCCGCAGGCGTTTACGCCGAGGAGGCTCACCGCCCGCCCCGCGGAAAGCGAGCAACTGTAGCGGAAATCAACCAGCCACCATCTTGGTAAGCAACAATGTTTACAAAACAACCTTTTTAAAAATAAATATGTGACGCTTCTTTGGCATGCTTTTTTTGAAAAAGTTTTGAAGGTGAATACCAAATCCTCAATTTCCGGTAATACTTTGGAAATTCAGCAAATTTACCACTCGAAATTCCGAGGGTCTATTATTGACTTTTTGGGCTACTGTCTGTCATTGCATTTTCTCTTACATATCCAATAAAGAGGATGATCCACTATCTAAGAAAAGTGTCCAATCAGAGTGGCCTTTCAGCTTTGTAGCGGGGATACGCTCCGTTTCCTCATAATCGATGGTCGATTTTATCGCATTAGCCTTTCTACTGCCGGGGACGCTTGAGATGATTACGTCACATTGCAAAATTTGATGAACCGACATCGTTATCGCCTTTTTCGGAACATCCTCAATAGAAGGAAACCATCCTTCATTCACCTGCTGTTGTCTGCATTGCTCATCAAGATTGACAATAATATAAGGTTCTTCCGTATCAAAGTCGGCTGGTGGATCATTAAATGCGATATGTGCGTTTTCACCAATTCCAATTAACCCTATATCAATCGGTTCCTTTTTTATTTCTTCCGATAATAGTTTAATATTATTTTGTATATCCCCTTGCCCATCCACGTAATGGACCTTCTCAATATTCACCCTCTCTACAAATCTACTTTTTAAATAGTTTCGAAAGCTTGCCGGATGGTCGGCGGGAAGGTCTATGTATTCATCCAAATGAAACATCTCCACCTTACTCCAGTCGACATTGGAAGCAACAAGTTCTTTTAACGTCTCAAACTGGGATGCCCCTGTAGATAATACCAATCTAGCTTTTCCGTTTTTTGCGATTCGCTCTTTTAGGATTTCCGCGGCTTTTTCAGCTGCAGCTTTTCCTAATTCCTCCTTATTTTTTAAAACTTTTACCTCCATTTTTAAAACTCCTTTCGGTAAAATTTTGGGTTTCTTGTTTAAGAAAACTTAGTAATCATTTTGTAGATTTAATATAGTAATCGATTACTTTTTTCCATAACCTTTTAACTGGTACATGCACTTTTCTTAGAGTAAGAATAGCAATTCTAATGTTATTCAATAGTAATCGATTACTATACATGCTATCATACAAAAATGTAATTTCAAGACTATTTGCATAACTTTTAATTGTCCAAAAACGGTTTATGCCTCATGACAAGCAAGGTGAAACCCTGACGAAACTTATGAATGGTTTCTTGTTCTTAGTGATCTGGCTCCAATCCCAAATTCCCCTTTACTCCGGCTTTGTGTACACAAGATTTTTTTACAAGATCACTTTATTGATTTTTCAAATCCATTAATAAACTACACAAAGGTTATTGCAAAAAATTCATTAATGACGAAACATATATAGAGAGACACCAAGATCTCACTAGATGAAAGACACTGTTAAATCAACGTTTACAACCTCATACTTTTTCAAAGTGGGAAATAATGTTATCACCAAATGATGTAAACTCAAAAATATTTAAGGGTATCTTATATTTTTTGTAACGAAACGTATTTTCATGGTACTAATGTAATGAAGAGCTTAGGGGGGAGGGCAACATGAACGAGCTTGAAAGGCTATATACAGAGATTCAGCCAAAAATTTATGCTTTTTTCTATATAAAAACTTCAGACAAATCTGCTGCAGAAGATTTAACGCATGATGTTTTTTATGAAGCAATTAAAGGAATTCATTCTTTCTCAGGAAAATCTACTCTGCAAACGTGGATATTTTCCATCGCTAAAAATGTATTAAGAAAACATTTTCGATCAAAAAAATATACGACTGGCCTTCATGATAAGCTCACTCATGATGTCCCTGAACTTCCCAGTACCCCTGAGGATGTATATATAACGAAGGAAGGCCATTTTAATCTATTACAAAAGATAAACAGCTTGGATGAAATCCAGCAAGAAATCGTAACGCTGCGCCTATATGGTGAATTGTCTTTTAAAGAAATTGGCGAGCTCATCAATAAAAGTGAGAATTATGTTCGAGTCACATTTCATCGAGCAAAACTGCGACTTCAAAAAGAAATGGGGTTGAACCATGAATAAAGATTGCGTGATTGTAGAAGATCTTCTGCCCCTTTATAACGAAGGATTGCTTCAAGACGAGACGACTGAATGGGTAGAGGCACATTTAGAACACTGTGAGAGCTGCCGTGAACTCGCACTTCTCTCAAAAGAACCGATTGAAAAGGAAAACATACATTCTACGATCGATTCGGAAAATATGATTAAGAAAATAAACTTAAAGCTATCTATATATCAAATTATTTTTATAGCGATTTCGTTTATTTTTGCGATTAAAACATCGTTGTTGCATGAAAGTTTTGGGTTCATATTAACATATCCGATTCTAGGGTTGATTACGTATTTATTTTACCGACGATTTTTAATTGTTGCTGTAATCGCATTTTTACCGAATTTTATTTGGTCCTTGATCGATATTGCATCAGGTGCCCCCATTACATTCGATGCCATCATCGGTTCTATTTTCCTTGCTGCTATACATTTAATCTTTGCCTTAGTCGGAAGTATAATTGGCTTGCTCATTTTAAAACTTAGAGAAAGAGGTCCAACAACATGACTAAAATGAAATGGATATATTTAATTCTTCTTATAATTCTAGTCGTCCCCATTTTATTTTTTTACAACGCATTTAATGGGAATCCAGCTTGGAAGTACTTTTCAAATAAGTCAGTAAAGCATTATTTAAAAGAAACATATCCTGGACAAGAATTTGTTATCCCCAATGGTTTTTATAATTTTAAAGTGAGCGGTTATACGTATAATGTAAGGAAAGTTGGCGATGAGCAACAAAAAGAGCATGAATTTAGCGTCACTGGTTTTTGGAAGCCGACAGTAACATACGACGGAATCTATTACGATAATCTAGATCTGCCGCTTATGGAGAAATTGGGAAAAGAAGCGTCGGCAGAGCTAACGGAACTTCTAAAAGATAAAGTTAAGCGCGTTGTGGAAATGAGTGTGCAAATTGAAATTTTGCAAGGATCATATAGTTCGGATACAACATGGAGCAAGGACTTGAAGTTGGAAAAACCGATTTATATTCATCTTATCGTGGATGTGACGGATATGAGTAAGGAAGATGTTTTAAGAACTGTTCAAGACATTCAACAGGAGCTTAATTCTGCTGACTATTCTTATAGCGGAGTCAGCTTCAATGGAAATTTATTTGATAATGAACAAATAGGTGCAAAAGATCATTTTGGATATGTTAAATATTCAGTTGGCTTTGATAAAGATTCGAACATTAAGCTAAGCGATATTAAAGAATATAATCAATAATATTTTAAGGAGATGATTTACATGTGGGAAATTCCATTTTACGCAATTCTAATGCCGATCATCGCAATCGCATTTTCAATAATTGGTGCTGTTAAGCTGAAAAATTATTATGCAGCTCCATTGATGATTTTTGTTGGTCTAAACGTGTTGACCATCGTATTACCAATGGTTCAAAACGTAGGATGGCAAGCTTTATTTGGGTGGGCAGTTTTCTATACAGTAGTCTCCCTACTTATATCTTTAATTGTAAAAATAACTAGAGCAAAAGTCGCTGCCTAATAAAAAAGACATCGGTCCGAAAACCGATGCTTTTTTTATTATTTTAAAAACTTCACACATACCACTTCAGGAACCTCAACTTCTGAATCAAGCTTCGTTAATTTTCCTGTTTCTTGATCCCTTGCAAATAGCACAAGATTTCCTGTATGTTGATTGGAAGCAATTAGGAAAGATTCACTTGGATCTAATACGAAATCCCGTGGCCACTCCCCGCCTGAAGGTGTTTGTTCAACGATTGAGAGTTCCCCGTTATCTGCATTGACACTAAGCACTGTAATGCTATTATGTCCACGATTTCCTGTGTAAACGAATCGACCATCTGAAGAAATATGGATGGCACTTGCATCATTTGTTCCAGTAAAATCTTCCGGAATCGCTTTAATATATTGCTTTTCTGTAAAGCTGCCTTCTTCGGCATTGTAATCTAGAACGACAACTTCGGAACTGAGCTCAGTTAATAAATAGGCCATTTTTCCATTCGGATGAAAAGTAAGATGACGAGGACCACTACCCGCTCTTACCTTTAAAGTATTCACCCTTTCAAGAGCTGCATTTTCAACTTTATATGTTACAACTTCATCTGTACCAAGATCCGCAACAACGACAAATTTTTTGTCCGGAGTATAGGCAGTATAATGAACATGCGGTTTTTCCTGACGTTCGTGAGGGCCTGTCCCTTCGTGTTTGGAAACAGAAGCTGCTGGTTCTACACCATTATCATTCGTTTTATATAGCCCAACTGTCCCTTCGTGGTAGTTACCTGTTACAAGATCATGTTGATACACATCTAAATGACATGGCGGTGCACCATCTTGCACTTCTGCATTTAAAAAGCTTAACTCCCCTGTTTCAGCATCAACGGAAAATGCCGCCACCCCACCAGTCTTTTCTTGCTGAGCAACGGAGTATAAATAGCGGTTATCTTCACTAATTGCTAAATAAGTAGGGCTGCCAACTTTCGCAGCTACTTCAATATTCGTAAGCTCCGCTTTTTCTGTATCTAGAATAAAGCGATAAATCCCCTCACTCGTTTGCCGAGTATACGTTCCGGCATAGCCTATGTATTTTTTACCCATAACTAGTCATCCTTTCAAAATTTTCTGTTTCTATTATACCATGAACTATGAGGAAAGCATTTACGAGCTTTTAGTGAACACGAATGCCTTCATATATTTGAGGCCATAATAAACTTCATTTTCTAAAATAAGTATTGAAGATAAAAACATCCAGTCGCCTTAAAAACGATCATTCCTCTACTAAATATCCAACTAAATTTGGTAATAAGGCTACATCCGTCAAACCTGGGATTTCTGAAGTATCCCTTATATTTCGAGTAATGCTTATTCGTGCAGCCGCTGTAATAAAATCACACGTCCACGTATCGCAAAATGGTGTACCTAAAATTCGAACGGTCATTTCAAACGATTTGGAGGTTCTCCATACACCATTAACGGCTGCTGTTATCTGTTCATCTAAAAAAGTTAAATTATTTTCCTGCCATTCTCCATTACCAATTTTGATTGAATGTTTTCCTTTGGCATCCCAAAAATTATATTGGTATTTGCCTTCCGAAAAATCAAAAGAAAAAGTTGTAATTCCCGCTTCATTTGGTTGCACATCAAAACATTTTCCCGACCAATTATTGATATAGGGAGACTCACTTAAGCTGCTGGATGATGGTTCATAATATAAAGAACTTAGCTTATTGTCCAAGCAGGTTTGATAACGGTCGGGTGACTCTAATATTCCTGGAAGCAAATGGCTCCATATTAGATTAAGTATTTTTGCCATATCCATCGTACCCGACGTTGTAGCAACTACAGCATTTTGTTCGGGTGAAACTACACAATATTGGCCAAATGCCCCACCCCCGCGATACGCGCCATGAGGGCAACACCAAAATTGATACCCATATCCTAACGCATCATCATTCTCATCGCCCCAGGTGTGAACTTGTTTTCTTGTTGCTTCCTCGACCCAATATTCAGGTATTATTTGCTGACCTTCCCAACAGCCTTTTTGCAAGTAAAGTAAACCGAATTTAGCTATATCCTCTATGGTAGCTTTCATTCCTATACCGCCATAATGAATTCCTTTTGGACAAGAGGTTGTCGTAATTTTACCCATTCCAAGCGGTTCAAACAAACGAGGGGTTAAATAATCAATAAGATTCATACCGGTAACTTTTGTGATAATCGCTGACAACATATAAGTTGCTCCCGTATTATATACAAAGTGAGTACCAGGTGCATGAACGATGCGCACATCTAGGAATTCTTTTACCCAATCATCGCTCTTTTTAAAAAAAGGGGATGTATCTTGATCATGCCCTGTTGTCATCGTAAGTAAATGATACACCTTCAGATTTTTCATATTTTCTTCAATTTCTTCTGTCATATATTCTGGAAAAAAAGATAGGACAGTATCTTCTACTGAAAGTTTCCCTTCTCCTACTGCCAACCCAATAGCAGTGGAGGTGAAATTTTTACTTAATGAATTTAGAATATGTGGCTGTTCTTTAAGGTATGGTGACCATGTTCCTTCAGCTATGACATGTCCATTTTTCAAATAAATGAAACTATGAACCTCTAGTTTTTCTGATTCAATAGCTTTTATGAAATTAAAGATTGATTTAGAAGATACATGTTGTTCTTCGGGTTTACATCTAGGTAATTTCATTTGAATCATCATTGATATTCTCCTTTAAAAAAACGAATCTTTCCCTTAAATCACACCTCTTCTATCGCCTTTATAACAGTGATTCACTTTCCTTTACTTTTAATTTCATACGTTCAATTTCTTGAAGATATTCAAGTGCACATTCAATAAATATTCGGGCCATTTTCTCACCTTTTTCAATTGTTGCCTCCTCTGGGTAACCCCAATATCCATCCTCGGTAATTTGAGTAACATCGAAATAGTCCATAAAAGCCTGGGGAGCAAATTCGGTATTCGTTTGTGATCTTATTTCACCGACATAATTTTTATGTAAATAAAGCATTAAAGATGTTTCCATTTCACCCGCATGCAAATCGTTTTTCGTATGTTTAAATATTTCACCATGTCTATGAGCAGCAAGACCTGAATCCAAAAGAATGACTTCAAATGGATGCAATTCTCTATTTAATGACCTAATCGTCGGTTTTATAATCCAATTACCTCCATGCCAATTTAGAATGATCAACTGTTTAAATCCCGCGTACCGAAGCGATTCCGCAATATCCCTAATAATTAGTGCCAAAGTGTCTGCTTTAACGAAAACCGTTCCCTTTCCTTCTCTATGTTCGATGGAAGAGGTAATCGGAATCACCGGCAAAAGATATGCCCCTTCTAGTTTTTCAGCTATTTGTCTAGCAAAATATTCGGCAAAGATATTATCTGTACCAACGGGAAGATGGCTCCCATGCTGTTCCAATGCTCCGACTGGTAGAATAGCAACCGTACAATTTGAATCATGGAAATCTTTTTTTGTATTGAACATATTTAACATGTAATTATCCTCCAACGGTAAAAGGAGCGGACATTAATATCCGCTTCCTCCCCCTATATTTAAAATACGATTGATTGCTGCCAAATTTTTATTAATTCCAGGAATCAATTAGTTTATTGGCGTTTTCTTCAAGTTCCAATCTAGCATTTGCAGATATTTTATCTTTTTTATTATTCATATGTTTTAAGAAATCCTGCATAAATTTAGTCGCTTGCTTAATTGAACCTTTAGTTAAGTGATGCTCCGCTTGTTTTAAGCTATTTTCCAACTGCTTTGTTAGAGGGCTTCCTAATTCTCCGGAAGCAATATATTGATCTATTAATTGATTCATGTATTCAATAGAAGCTTCTATTTCTACTTCATCTTCCAAACCGTATTGGAATGCTCCAATATCAGGTGCATCTCCTGCAAAGCGATTCGTAATTCCTGGTATAATGGCACCTGCGCCGATAGCAGGCGAGTCTTCTGAAGCAATGCTAAGATCCAACAATAATGAATATTCAGGGTAGCCAGCAAGCGGTGTTAAGTTTAGGATAGGATCTCCCCATACACCGTGTTCTTCCTGACCTGTAGCAGTACGGAATTCCTCAAGTGTATCGAATCTTGCATTATTAAGAGGATCTCCTTGTATGGTGCTCCATTTATAAACTGTGCCTTCAGTCAATTTGGAGAATCCAAGGTTATAGTCAAATACATGATTTAAGTGCCACATATTCATACCATAATTATAGTTATCACTATTTACAACGCGTGTTTCGGCTAAAAAGATATTATTTTTATATACAATATTATTTGTTTTAGCTGGTTCACCCCGATAAATTACACCGTAAGTTGTACCAGGTTTTTGTACAAATGTATTGTTGTAGAAATATAGATTCCTCGTTTCCCCACGTACCCCAGTGTTAAGTTTCGTACTTCCTTGATCGGCGCCAAAGGCTGAATTTCCAACAAAGAAAATCGGTCCTGGGTAAACTGGCGCTACAGAAATAGAGTTTTCTGCCTTTCCAATATGGTTACGAAAAACCCTTGAATTAACTGCAAGGCCATCCATCTCGATGCCATCATCTTTTACGTTGTAAATAATGTTGTCATATATATCCATGTTTTGATTTGGATACGTCAACAATAAATCCGGATCGTCTTGATCAAGAACAGGATCACTATTTTCATCACCCGATGGCGCTATTCCATCTACCACTCCGTAAATTATATTCCCGCGCATCGTTGTAAAAGCCCCTGGATTATCATCTTGCTTAATTCCAAAATAAGTTTGTCTATCATTAGCCGTATTAGAATTACCAGGGCCTTGAGTTTCTGTAATCGGCTCATGATCTTCATCGCTTAGTACGTTATTCATAATTAAATGACCACCAATTCCAGGCATATTCCCTTCATCGCTATGATGAATATGAATATTTCCATGATAAGTGGTTGGGCCGCCAATGCTATCGTGAATATGACTATTTACGACAACATCATAGTGCGATCCCCTAATTTGAACACCGATTCCCTCTTCATTATGAACCTCTAAATTATTCACAACGATATAGTTGGAACGATATAATTTTACAGGTCCCTCTATAAAAGGCTTGTCCATTCCTTGTGAACCAATAAGAATTGGATTTGCCTCTGTACCAGATTTATTTTCAAAAATTGCTGAACTATATACACCTGTTGGATCAAGTAAAATATGATCCCCGGGTTTTGCATTTGCAATCGCTGCATCCAATTCCTGCTGGTTGCCCACATTTACTGTTTTTGAAGCGAGCGGAGGTGTATATTCAGGTTTTGTTTTGACTGTTGTAAAATACTCGCTTGACCCTTGGGAACTATTTACAACTATTTTAATGTCATAAGTTGTATCCTTTTTTAAATCAAACAAACTGGCCGCCATATGATTTCCATCGTATTTTGTGAAATGGTGGCCTTCCCTATAAATGGTTTCTGAAGATTTTTTATAAAAAACAGAAGCCGTTTCATCAGTAATTAGATTTTCAAATTTTATATCGATTCCTGCTGTTTCAAAATTTCCGTATGTTTCTATGTTTACAAGTTCTGTAGCACTACTGCCATTCACTGCAGAAAACGATGGTGGATATGTCACAAATATTAACAATGCGGCCAGCACTATACATGTAAAACGGTATGTATAGATATGTCTTCTTTTTAACATTGATATAAACACTCCAATCCTAGGTAATTAGTTTTTGTTCTACGAACTTCTAAGCCTCACTTTTCATAATGATCCTGTCCTTATTCCTCCCTTTTCTAGATTTTTATATACAAGGCCCTCCTTTTAAAAAAGGATTTGGGATTGTATTTAATTAAAACTTTTAAGTAATAGGAATAAAGTTTGAATATTACAAATTCTACATAAGCAAAAATACCCAACCCTCATAGTAAGAAGGGATGGGTTTGTGTCTATTCCCTTTATAACAAAGAATATATTATGCTTTTAGTTTATATTTGAACTACAACCGTTACGCCCCAGAAATTCTTGGCATCGGCATCGATTCCTTCCCTAATTCCGCCCATATATATTTCAGAAGCAGTTCCTGTTTTAATTCTTGATTTTCCGGCTTATCCCAAAGGTTATAATACTCCCCGGGGTCGTTTTCTAAATCAAATAACTCACCATATGTTTGATTGTAATAGATGGTTATTTTGTACCGCTTATCTACATATGTCTTTTGATGAATTACAGTTGGCTCATGACGGAATTCACATATGATATGATCCCTTGCCTCGTCTTTTTCATTTTGCCAAACTTGGCTTTGGTCCACCCCAGTCATCCTATAAGGAACTTTTATACCTGCAAAGGACAGAAATGTAGGAGCCAAATCAACCAATGATTGCATGGCAGAGGATACCCTTCCTTCCGGCACTTTTCCCGGATATCTAACAATAAACGGAAGTTTAATTAAATCCTCATAATGGAATCCGCCTTTGTATTGAAGCCCGTGTTGCCCAAAAAAATGGCCATGGTCAGTTGAAAAAACAACGATTGTTTCTTCGGTAATTCCAAGTTCATCTAATTTATCTAGTATCTTGCCTATATATTTATCCATCATGCTTACCATTCCATAATAGGTAGCCGTTAATTTTTTGTGGTGTTCCTCCGACACCACATGTGAATGATAACCATGTGATCCGTACCCTGTTTCTACATAATCAGTAAAATCAGGTTCTTGTTCTTGCGTTTTCCCGAAATGGGGTGGATTTTGCTCATGCTCCCCTTCCACTCCTTTAGGAAGGGTTACTTTATCAGGATCATACATACGATCCCAAGGTTCCGGAACTAGATATGGTGGATGCGGGTCAAAAAAACTTGCCCAAAGGAAGAAGTTTTCATCATTATTAACAAACTCTTCCAACTTATGGTTTGTTCGCTCCGCAATCCAAGTATTGTAATGGTATTCTTCTGGAATCGGCCATGAATATTTTACTTTCGGGTCCATAACGCCGGTAGGTCCTTCAAAATACTCGCGCCAGTTCTTACAACCCTTTTCTTCCATCCAAATGGCATAATGTTGTCCTACATGCGCTTCACTTGTATGATTTCTAGCCAGTTCGGGATTCTCAAACCCATAAAACGATTCACTAAAATTTCTCCAAAAGTCTAAATCATGCAATATAGGCTCCGCTTCCAAAGATGGAAATTCTTCAGTTGAAACTAAAGGCTGAAAATGCGCTTTTCCAACTAAGGAAGTTCGATACCCATTTTCAAGAAATTCGTCTCCGACCGTTTTTCGATCCTCTAATAATTTTGTTCCGAGTGTCCACGCTCCATGTTGACTAGGATGCATCCCCGTGATAATGGACGACCTTGTCGGTGTACAAGTTGGATTTGGACAATATGCCCTTGTAAAGGTAGTACCTTCTTTTACTAAGCGATCAAGATTAGGGGTTGAAAGTTCCGGATTAAAAGCACCGATCGTATTCCAATGTTGTTGATCGCTTGTGATTAGTAAAATATTTGGCTTTTTCACAATTTCATCACCCTTTGTAAGCAAATCATTTCGCACCATATAGACATATGAAAAAAGGTGTCTAGTAAACTAAAATTAGGAACCTTTTACAATTCCACTTTATGAGTTTATTTAATTCCCGTTGTTGCAATTCCTTCAACCAAATATTTTTGGAAAAATATAAAGACAAGGAAAATAGGAAGGATTGATAAGACAGAAATGGCGAATAATGAGCCCCAATTAGTAATACCTGAAGGATCAGAGAACATCCTCAATCCTAAGGAAACCGTAAATTTACTTGCTTCATTTAAATAGATCAGCGGGCCCATGAAGTCATCCCACGTCCACATAAAGCAAAATATGGATATAGTCGCAAGTGCTGGTTTAGTCAAAGGTAAAATAATTCGCCAAAAGATGCCAAATGGACCAGCTCCATCGATTACTGCGGCTTCATCAAGTTCTCTAGGAATCCCTTTAATGAACTGAACTAATAAAAAGATAAAAAATGCATTTCCACCTATAAAAGCCCCAATCGTAAGCGGATAAAATGTGTTTACCCAACCTAATTTGTGAAATATGATATATTGGGGAATTAATGTTACCTGACTTGGAAGCATCATTGTTGCAAGGAGAATTGTAAATAATGTTCTTTTAAAACGAAATTGCAATCTTGCAAAGCCAAATGAAATCAATGTTGTTGAAAATAATGTCCCGATTAAAGTAGCACTAGTTATGATTGTAGTATTTAAAAAGAACGTTCCAAATGTATAACCGCCAAAACCAGCCCAACCTTCCACATAGTTTTCCCACATAAGTTTAGAAGGTATTAAGGAAGTAACATTTTGGAAAATTTCTGTTTTCGGTTTTAAGGAGCTTGCGACTGTCCATAATATTGGGTAAATCATGGCGATTCCAACCGCTATGATGACAAAGTGGAAAATGAACTCTGAAGAAAATTTCCTTTTTGCGTACATTTTACTTGTCCTCCCCCGACTCATAATAAACCCACAGGGCCGATGATTTGAAAACTAACGCTGTAAAAAAGGCAATAATAGCTACAAGCACCCATGCCATTGCTGAGGCATATCCCATTTTAAAGTGTGTGAACCCTTTCTCATATAGGTAAACCGCATAAAATAATGTACGATCTAGCGGCCCTCCTTTTGTAATAAGAAAGCTTTGTGTAAAAGTCATAAATCCGCCGATAATCCCCATAACTAAATTAAAAAAGATAACTGGTGTCAACATCGGAATTGTGATATTAAAAAACTTAGATATCTTTCCGGCACCATCCACTACGGCTGCTTCATAAAGTTCGTTTGGAATTTGCTTTAATCCAGCTAGAAATATTAACATTGGTGAACCAAACTGCCATATTCCAAGGAGAACTAATGTATATAATGCGTAATCGGGACTCGCAATCCACGAAACGCCTTCAATCCCAAAATAGGAAAGAAAGCCGTTAATGGCACCTTCTTTACCGAATAATTGCCTCCACATAATTGCGACTGCTACGCTGCCGCCCAGAATGGAAGGAATATAGTATACGGTGCGATATAAAGAAACTCCCCGAAAATTCTTTGCAAAAAGCAATGCCACAAAAAGAGCAGCTGCCAGCTTCAAAGGAATGGAGATAAAGGCAAATTGAAAAGTAACCTTTAAGGAAGTCAAAAATCTTGGATCAGCCGTAAACATTTTCTTATAATTATCAAACCCTACCCATTTTGGACTCGATAATAGATCATAATCTGTAAAGGATAAATAAAGCGATGCAATCATTGGACCAAGCGTAAATGCCAAGAACCCGATTAAATAAGGTGAAATAAATGCATATGCAACAGCCTCTTGTTTCCATTTCGATTTTTTAGGCCTTGATAGTTTCGATGATTGAACATTGCTTTCTTTCATAGGCACTGATGTTTCAGCTTCCATCCTATATGCCTCCTCTTCGCTTTAGTAGAATAATATAAAGGGGGAAGTCCCCCCTTTTGTTATTATTAATTGTTGCTCTGCAGGATGCTGACTGCTTCCGGTCTAAACTGTTTTGCCATATCTTCAGGCTTCAATTCACCATAGTTTACTGCGTCAGAAAGTCTGTTAAATAAATCTGTAATCTCACCGCCGCCTGCTGGTCCAATAACAGGAGCAGCAACTGTATAATCTCCTACCATATCCATATATTCAAATAGTTGTTTTGTTATATCGTCTAGTTCAGGCGACATTCCTTCTCTAACCTTAGAAGAAATTGGAACACCACGATCTGCCATTAAAATTAAATTCGCTTCAAGACTATTTGTCATGAAATCAATAAATCTTGCCGCCTCATCAGGGTGCTTGGAATTTGCAGAGATTGATAGATGTGTAGCTGTCCCAGCGGTTTGTCCCGGCAACCCGTTTGGTACGGAAGGATAGGTTGTCATCCTCAATGGTCTTCCAGAAGCCTCTGTAATTGCCGCTAAAGTATTAGCCGGGCCAACTGCCATTGGAGATTTCCCGAGGACGAGGAATGAATCTTCCAACCCTTGAATTCCAGCCTCATCTTCTGCCGTAGTAGAGATTCCATTATCCATTAATTCCAACCAGTAACTGTAATAATCTATTAGAAGTTGATCGTCAAAACCTAGATCAGTAAAGTCCTCATTATAAAAGTCTTGTCCATGCTGTCTTAAATATATCGCAAAAGCTTCGGAATTGTTGAACGTTGTAATTCCAAAATAACCGTCACCCAAACTATCTTTTATTTGTTTAGACATGTCCTCCATTTCTTCATATGTGTATCCCGGCTTCGGTTCAGGAACACCTGCTTTTTCAAACATAGCCGGGTCATAGAACATAGCACTATTAGAAGTACCTAAACTTACGGAGTATATATGGTCACCTATTTTCCCAATTTCTTTTAGGGCAGGCTGTACATCATCAAAATTGATAATTCCGCTGTCAATATATTGCGTTAGATCCACTAAAAGTCCCCTATCAGTATATTCAGCAAGATATGCAGAACTCATTTGCACCAAGTCGGGCATATTTTTACCGGCAGCACGTGTTGCCATCTTCTCCCAATATCCATCCCATCCCGAAAATTCAGCTTTAATTTTAATATCCGGGTTTTGCTCTTCAAAAAGTTTAATAACTTCTTGTGTGCGGTCGTGACGCGCTTGCTCTCCCCACCAAATGAAAGATAATTCTACAGGTTTATTATCTTCCCCTTTAGCTGTTTCACTACTTTTCCCATCTGTGGAACTCTTCCCACTGCTTCCTTCGTTCGTCTTCTCGTTACTGCTGCACCCAATAATAAAACTCATCATTAAAATTAACATAAATGTAAAGTACAACTTCTTTTTTAATGCTTGCATATTAAAGCCTCCCCTTTTTTTGTTTTTAAACAAATATATTCAAACAGCTATTTAGCCGTAAAAACCAAATCCAGAAAATTGCATTTTTACACCTTTCTTACTCTTCCTTTTTTAACAAAGTGGTGCAATCCCTTTGTTGTATACCATGGATCATTACTTGTAATGGGCAATGATACCCTTTCACCTATAGTCGCCGATTTATAAATGGCTGTAATGACCTCTATGACCCGCCTTGCTTCCTCCCCATTCACAAATGGTTCCCGGTCATCTTTGATAGCTTGGAATAAGTCATTTACTGGGCCTGTATGTCCAGGGTATTCTCCTTGAACTTCATTTGCCTTTTTTTCTAGTTGTTTTAGGCCATCCTTATCTTCCAATGGAAAACCGCCCTCATTTTCTTTAAGTGCATGGAACATAATGGGGATGCTTATTCCTTTATTTCTGCCTGAAATATTAAATCCCATTGTATTAATGACTGAGCTTGAAGTCCCATTGACTTGTCCAATAGAACCATCTGCGAATTTCAGCATGGCCATTGAAAGATCCTCTACATCGATATCATGGGAGATTGTTTCCATTTCTGCATAGACACTATCAACCTTGCCAAGGAGCCATATAAAAATATCCAATAAATGAATTTCTAGATTAATCGTTGCACCACCACATTCGGTTTCCCATTTTCCCCTCCAGTCTACTTCGTAATAGGAATCCCCACGCCAGTACAGTGCATTCAGTTGACTGAAAGTAATTGGATTCAACATTCCTGATTCCATAACATGCTTAACTTGCAAAAAGTCTTTTTTATATCTATTTTGGAACGCAATTGATAACTTCCTATTATACTTTTTTGATGCGGCGATCATTTCATCACATTCTTGCAAGGAAGCAGCTAACGGCTTCTCACAAAGAACATGTTTTCCATGTTTTAATGCCTCCACTACAACTTCTTTATGTGTGAATGGGGGTGTACATATTGAGACAATATCAATGTCATTACGGGATAAAATGGCTTTACAGTTTTTATATATTTCTACCTCTTTACCAATATAGGAAGCTAAGCGAACGGCTCTTTCTTCGCTCACATCACAAACTGCTTTGATTGAACACTGATTGCCGAATTGTTGATATGCTTCCACATGGGCATAAGAAATCCCGCCACTGCCTATAATTGCTACTCCTAATTTGTTCTCCCACATCTAGCTCCCTCATTTGTTACCGTTTTCATATTCGCGGCATATTAGTGGAAATTCGAAAAATTCTATGTTTTCATTTTATGAACATCCTAATTAAAAGACAAGTCTTAAAATGGTCTTTAATTGTTACTGTGTGTGTTTTCAAAAAATATCGTAAAAGCTTTTGTTTCTAACTACGTCAACCACTTTTCCATGTTTAAACTTACAAATTCATCATCATGCAAGTGAGGGTACGCAGCATATACCCGATCAATTTGTCTTGATTGGCCAGGACTCAATTTCTCATTTTCCGACAAACACCAATTCCCTTTTAAAAGACCTTGTCTTGCAAGTACTTCATTAATTCCGGCAATGCATCCTTTGAAATTATTATCAGCATCGAAAAAAGCTGCATTTGCATCAGTAATTTCCTGCCCCAGCATAAGCAATTCCCTCGATATAGTACCTGTCTCTCGCGCGTTCTTAATTTCATTAAATATTTCTACAGCCTGTTTTGTCCATACAGCCCAATGCCCAAGCAGCCCTCCGACTACTTGTTTATAAACCTTGTTGCCATTCACATCAATTCGATATGTCGTTAAAAGATCATTTACAATATTGTCGTCATTGCCCGTATAGATTGCTATTTCTTCATTTCTGCGCGAGTGACTAACTGCCCTTATTACATCTAAAGTCTGATAACGATTAAATGGCGCAATTTTTATAGCATGAACATTCGGAATATCCGCTAACGCTTTCCAGAAATCATACGTAAGCACCCTGCCGCCAACTGACGGTTGCAAATAGAAGCCGAATACCGGTATGATTTTGGCAACTTCCTTTGTGCGCTCAAGCAAATCTTCTTCGGAGTATGATTCTAAGCCACCCATGCTGAGCAGACCCAAATCGTATCCAACATTTTTCAAAAACGTCGCCTCGTTTATAGCTTGCTCCAAAGCTCCGCTAATCCCGCCAATTTTAATAAAAGAGTCAGCTGCCCTTGCTTGTTTAATCTCTTCTATCGCTAAAGTCAACACTTCTTCATAAAGGCCGTATTTTGGATCTCTAATTTCGAATTGAGTTGTATGTACACCAACTGCAATTCCACCTGCCCCCGCATCAATATAGTATCGGGTAAGAGCTCGTTGCCGGGTTACATCAAGGCGTCTATCTTCTGTCAAGGCTAATGGATGTGCAGGTATGACAGTTCCCTCATGCAGACGTTTTTTCACATTTAAGTTCAACATTTAAAATGCACCTTCCCGCTCTTGAAAATGAGTGGGTTTATTGATTGTATCACCATCATTGGATATCCAATCTGCCACCATATCAACCATTTGTTGAATTGTCACTTTTGGGTATCCAAATAATTGATGTGCATTTGCTGCATTATTTAATAATGCAAAATCTTGTTCATCATTCGCAAAAATTGGCGTTTTTCCAAATCGCCTGCCGAATTCTTCCGCTAGCCAACGAATGGATAGTGTTTCTGGCCCTGTCACATTTAGCACCTTTGCAGGTGTATCACAATGAAGCAAAGAACGAATGGCATATTCATTTGCATCCCCTTGCCATATGACATTTACGTTGCCCATTGTAAGATCTATCGCTTCTTCACCATACACCTGTTTTGCAACTTCCAATAAAACACCATAGCGCAAATCTATTGCATAATTTAGCCTAAACAAAAGCATTGGAGTTTTATTTACATGTGAAAAATACGTTAACACACGTTCACGGCCTAAGCAGGATTGTGCATATTCACCAATCGGATTTACTGCCGAATCTTCCGAACAATTATTTCTTACTGTCTTTGTTAAAGGATAAACATTCCCCGTAGAGAAGGCGACAATTCGCGAGTTAGAAAATTTACCCGCAACTCTACCTGGCAAATAAGCATTCATTGCCCAAGTAAAATGTTCATTTCCTACTGTTCCAAATTTATTACCCGCCATATAAATTACATTTTTAACTTCAGGCAACGATTGAAGTTCATGATCATCCAATAAATCAACTGCTATCGTCTCAATACCACAGTTTTCCAATTCATCTCGTAAACTACCAGATGAAAATCGCGATACCCCTATTACCTTTTTTTCTATGCCAGCCTTATCAACCGCTCTCTTTGCCAACTTCGCTAATGTTGGTCCCATCTTTCCACCAACACCAAGGATTAATATATCTCCATCTATAAGCGCAATATCACGCAGGAGCCGTGCTGAAGGTTCCGTCATAAAATTTTCTAACTCCGCAATTGTTTTCAATTCATCACCTCAAGAAATTCATCAAATTCTGAAAACCACTTTGTACACTATTGTATTATACGTTTCTTAAAAGACAAGTCTTATATTAGTCTTTAAATGGTCCATTAATAAAACCTTCTTAACACTATACACAATAACCTTTGACAGCCCCTTATTTAAAAAGTAAGATAATAGATAAAAGGACATATCCGTTTATTAAGGTGGTGAAATCGTTGTCAAATAAGAATAACGGACGCAATGAATCAGAGGTTCTTATTGGAATTGTCGGTCCAAAAGAACTAGATCAACTAACCAAAGAAGCTTTAAAGTCATTTCCAAACTTTAAGGCTTCCTATTTCAATGTTGATTCTTCTTGTATAAGCCCCAATATTCCTGATGATTTCTTAAAAAACATAGATGTTTTATTGTTTACGGAATATCATTTGTACAATATGGCCAAGCAGGAATATGAATTTAACATACCTGTACATCATGTACCCTTAATGGGTACAGGCTTATACCGTTCATTGTTCTTAGTAAAAAACACATTCAATCTTGAACATTTATCGGTCGATACAGTTGAAGTAAAATATGTTGAACAAATTCTGATAGAACTCGAAGAAGAAGCTTGTGAACTTATTGTTTATAAAAACAATTCTTCTATTCTATCAATTAAAGAAATTGTCCAATTTCATGCAAAAAACTATCAAGAGCGAGCAGCCATCCCACTTACTGGCATTCAAGAAGTTTCGCGTCAACTCAAAGAAATGGGCATACCCCACGAATGGGTGACACCAACTAAACTGGACATGATTGTTTCCTTAGAACGCGCACTTTTGGCGACAGATGCCCGAAAAAATAAAGAAGCGCAAATTGTGTTCGGTTTAATTAATGTTGACAATTTGGAAGGCAGGATGGATAAGTTCACTTCGGAACATGATGTCCAATTATTAAAATTAAGTACTCATCAAATGCTCCTCGACTATACGAAGTTACTTGACGGCCACCTTACGATTCTAGGTGGGGAGGAATATTTATTTATCACAACAAGAGGAATCTTCGAACGAGAAACAAGAGGATATAAATTTATCCCCTTACTTCAAGATACAAAAAACAAACTTGGAATCTCTCTTTGTATTGGCATTGGTTTCGGTATGACCGCCGCAGAGGCAGGGACTCACGCTCGCTTAGCCCTCCGACAATCTAAAGAGGTCGGCGGAGATGTCTGCTATATCGTTCGCGAGGACCGTAGTGTTTTAGGCCCCGTAGAAATTACTTCTCATACGCAATACGAAAGATATGATTTAGCCATTACTGATGCAGAGTTATTAGACAAAGCTCAGACAGCCGGAATGTCAGCTACATATATGACAAGACTAATGGCTCGCGTAGCTAGATATAGGAAATATGATTATACGGCACAGGATTTGGCATCTACTTTAAAAATTACAGTGAGAAGCGCAAATCGGATCTTACTAAAATTAATGGACGCCGAATTGGTGGAAATTATCGGTGAGGAAAAAGTGACCCATAAAGGAAGACCACGCCGTATTTATCGCTTGAACTTTGTAATGGATGAAAATGCTTTATAAAGTTACGGAAAAAGAAACTCTATTTGATAGGTTGGGGGGAGTGTATATTTGTTTGTTGCGGCTCGACGTAAATCCTACCTCAATTCAAGTAAAAAAAAAACGATCCGAATATTAGCCAGTGCTAAATTCGGATCTGTGTGTATTATTTAAATACTTTCATTCTTTCTTCCACGCTATTATATTGTTTTTCACGTGGACCTGCCGTTGGTTTTCCAAATGGAATTTGCGACATTAGTCTCCAGTTCTCAGGTATGCCCCATATTGTTTGGACCGCCTCGTCAATAATCGGATTATAATGCTGCAACGAAGCTCCAAACCCTTCTACTTCCAGCGCCGCCCAAACGATATATTGGAGCATCCCTGATGATTGCAATGAGTAATCAGGCATTCTTTCTTGATATGACGGGAATTTTTCTTGTAAGGATTTCACTACAGTTTGATCTTCGAAAAATAAAATAGTACCATAGCCATTCCGGAAGCCAGCCATTTTTTCTTCAGTCGGTTTAAAATTCTCTGCAGGAACCTTTTCCTTCAAAGCTGCTTCTGTAATATTCCACAATTTATCATGATTTGCTCCAAGTAAAATAACAGCTCGTCCGCTTTGTGAATTATAAGCTGATGGGGCATGTTTAATAGCTTTTGCTACAATTTCTTCAATACGATCATCTGAAATAACAGCTTCTTTACTGATGCCATATATTGAACGTCTATTTTCAACTGCTGTATAAAAATTTTGCGATGTTTGAATCATTACATTTTCTCCCCTTTATTTACACTTCTAAAACAATCTCTGTTCCCGATGGGTCCCTCGTTATAACTTTCCCTTCTTCTAAAGAAAATGAAGCATTTAACTTTTCCAATTGTTGTTTGATTTTTTGCATTTCTTCTTCATTAGACAAAGCTAATGTGAAATTTCTGAGTCCAGTACTATTTTTAGCTGGTGCAGGAGCACCTTTGCTATTCCATGTATTTAACCCGATATGATGATGATATTTATTTTTTGAAATAAACAGGGCTAGGGAACCGTAATGAAGGACAACATCAAACCCAAGACCGTCACAATAAAATTCACGATTTTTTTCAAGTTCTGCAACCTGCAAATGGATGTGGCCGATGACAGTTTTTTCAGGCATCCCTTTCCAGCCTGTTTCAGTAGCATCTTTAAGAAGATTCTCAATATCCAGTGCTTCCGTCGTCATATAAACCTGTCCCTCGTGCCATCTCCATTTTTCAGGATTCCTGTCAATGTATATCTCAATCCCATTGCCTTCAGGATCAGCCATGTACAATGCTTCACTTACATGATGGTCTGAAGCCCCTTGCAAAGGATAACGTGTTTGAATAAAATAATGTACAATATCTGCAAGATGTGAACGCTCAGGCAATAGAAACGCAATATGGTATAAGCCAGTGGCCTTTGGGTTCCGGGGCGCTGCACTCTGATTTTGTTCAAGCACCAATAAACCAGTTTCTCCATCCGCCGATACGGTTGCTTTTTCATTTGTTCTTTCAATAACTTTAAATCCAAGAATTTTTTCATAAAACGCTACTGTTTTATCAAGATTTTGGACCGTGAGTACGGCTTGTTTAATGATAGTGGACTGCATCAACTTTATCCCCCTCCCGCTTACTTTATGTAAGTAACTTTACTATAATTATGTTATAATGTCAAATAAGGCAACATTTAAGAAATGATAGGTATTTAGTAACGCAAGTGATATAATCTAATTAGCGAGGTGAGTATTTTGAATAATGTGTTATGCCCAAAGTTTGAAAAAGCAATGAGTATATTAGGCCAACGCTGGACAGGGTTAATTATTCACCAGCTTTTATATGGACCCCAGCGTTTTTGTTCAGTCGAATCCGCCATGCCCATCAGTGCCCGAGTTTTATCCGAGAGATTAAAGGACCTGGAACAAGAAGGAATCGTAAAACGCCAAGTATATCCAGAAACCCCCGTACGGATTGAATATTCCTTAACTGATAAAGGATTAGCTTTAGCACCCTTAATGAAGGAAATAGAAAAATGGGGCGAGAATTGGCTAGAAATTGAAAAAGAAGAGCAAATTAATTGAGAAAAGTTGAGAAAAGCCGCTTTCCCTTAACGGGAGTGCCGGCTTCTTTATTTTACCCTTCGAATTTCGTAATATGTAGTTATTAACACCGGGAGGTAATTAGAATGAAAAATGAAATTATCCAACGCTTTGTTTCATATGTAAAAATTAATACCCAATCAGATGAAAATAGTACTACATGCCCCTCAACAGAAGGGCAACTAACCTTAGCGAATCAACTCGTAGAGGAATTGAAAGCTATTGGAATGACGGACGCATCAATTGATGAAAACGGCTATGTAATGGCGACGCTTCCTGCAAATACAGAGAAAAAAGTACCCACAATCGGCTTTCTAGCTCATGTAGACACAGCGACTGATTTTACTGGCAAAGGTGTAAATCCTCAAATTATTGAACAATTCGATGGAAGCGATCTTGTGTTGAACGGGGCTGCAAATGTTGTTCTGGGAAAGAAAGATTTCCCTTCACTATCTAATTACATCGGACATACGATTATCACAACAGATGGAACGACTCTTTTAGGAGCTGATAACAAAGCTGGAATTGCTGAAATCATGACAGCTATGGATTATTTAATCAAGCATCCTGAAATCAAACACGGAAAAATTCGAGTAGCCTTTACTCCCGACGAAGAAATTGGCCGTGGACCTCATAAGTTTGATGTTGAAAAATTCAATGCCGATTATGCCTATACGATGGATGGCGGACCAATTGGCGAATTACAATATGAAAGTTTTAATGCCGCTGGGCTGAAGCTGACTTTCCGAGGAACGAATATCCACCCAGGTACAGCAAAAGGAACAATGGTGAATGCAGCAAAAATCGCGATGGAATTCCACAGCGCATTGCCTGCGGACGAAGCTCCTGAGTTAACAGAAGGATACGAAGGTTTCTATCATTTACTTTCGTTTCAAGGTGATGTTGAAGAAACAAAACTTGCCTACATTATTAGAGATTTTGAGCGTGAAAATTTCGAAGCAAGAAAAGCACTTGTTGAAAAAATTGTTGCAGATTTACGTGAAAAATATGGACAAGACCGAATTGCTATCGACATGAACGATCAATACTACAACATGAGAGAAAAAATTGAGCCAGTAAAGGAAATTGTCGACATCGCATCTGACGCCATGAAGAATCTTGACATTGAGCCAATTGTCTCCCCTATCCGAGGTGGTACAGATGGTTCACAATTATCATATATGGGGCTTCCAACCCCGAACATTTTTACTGGCGGAGAAAATTTCCATGGGCCTTATGAATTTATCTCTGTCGACAATATGGAAAAAGCAGTTCACGTCATTGCAGAAATTTGTAAATTATTTGAGGAACGTGCAGAATAGAAAATATTTTTGTAAAATTATTGCAGATAAATACTAAAAAGGTATTGACTTATCTTTTAGCTCCTGTAATAATACATAAGACAAATGAATCAGATTGCCTTTAAAACAGTCCCGTGAGGCTGACAAGGTTGCATGCGCATACTAATACTATGCGTAAATTCTGCATACAGATGACTCTATCATCCGATTATTATGCACCTTGCCTAGCTTAGGACAAGGTGCTTTTTATTTTGTCCTATAGCATGAAAAGCGAAAGCGCCTGTTTATCGACGTATGGATTTCGTAGTTCCTGACGAGATAAAGGAAACACGATGAGCCCATGGGCGAATCTGGCTTCCTTATCGTAGGAAGGAACATAGAAATCCACTAGTCGATAGGCGCTGTAGCTAGACACGAAAATCTGATTAAAAGATCAATAAAAAGGGAGAGATATCGGATGAAAAACAGAGAAATCCAAGTAGACGAACGTTTACCATTATTACAAAGTTTGCCTTTAAGCTTACAGCACTTATTCGCGATGTTCGGTTCTACAGTATTAGTTCCTCTATTGTTTGGAGTAAATCCAGCAATCGTATTGCTTATGAATGGGATTGGAACACTAATTTATCTATTTATCACGAAAGGAAAAATACCAGCTTATCTCGGATCGAGCTTTGCGTTCATCTCACCAGTGATGGTTGTTTTAGGCAGATATACTGGTGAGGAAGGATATAGCCACGCTCTCGGCGGATTCCTAGTTGTTGGTATCGTATTGCTGTTAGTAGGCTTTATTATAAAAGTAGCAGGCACAACCTGGATTGACGTCATTTTCCCTCCAGCTGCCATGGGAGCAATTGTGGCAGTTATCGGATTGGAGCTAGTTCCTGTAGCTGCCGGAATGGCAGGACTATTAAAACCAGCGGACGCTCCAGCTACATGGTCACCAGATCCAAAAATGATTACTGTTTCATTGCTTACTTTAGGACTTACAATCGTGTATTGGGTCACATTAAGAGGATTCTTAAAAATCATCCCAATCCTGCTCGGAATTGTTTCCGGTTATATCATCGCTGGTTTTGCGGGATTAGTTGATTATTCCAGTGTGAAGGACGCAAGCATGCTCGCCCTTCCAACTTTTTATCAAATCAAATTTAATTGGTCTGACATTATCGTTATTTTACCAGCAGCCCTTGTCCTGCTGCCAGAACATATAGGACATCTCATCGTTACAGGCAATATCGTTAAAAAAGATCTAGTTAAAGATCCCGGCCTTGACCGCTCCCTTATGGGAAATGGTATTTCAACAATCATATCAAGCTTAACTGGTTCAACACCGAATACAACATACGGGGAAAATATCGGAGTACTTGCCATTACAAGAGTGTATTCCACTTGGATTATCGGAGGAGCAGCAGTTATTGCAGTAGTACTATCCTTCTTCGGAAAATTAGCAGCCCTAATCCAAGCAATCCCAACTCCAGTTATGGGTGGAATTTCATTGCTGCTTTTCGGAATTATCGCCGTCAGCGGTCTACGCATGTTAGTTGAAGCAAAAGTGGACTTTAGCCTTTCAAATAACATCATTTTAACATGTGTAGTTTTAGCAATTGGTATCAGTGGAGCCACTATCCACATCGGTTCCGTAGAGTTAAAAGGAATGGGTCTTGCGACAATCGTTGCGATCATACTAAGCTTGTTCTTCAAGCTTCTTGAAAAACTAAAATTAACGAATGACTAATAACAAATGCGCAAGCGCCTGATCATCGGCGTATGGATTTCGTAGTTCCTGACGAGATAAAGAAAACACGATGAGCCCTTGGGCGAATCTGGCTTCCTTATCGTAGGAAGGAACATAGAAATCCACTAGTCGATAGGCGCTGGAGCTAGACGACAAAAAACCCCTGAAGAGGAATTCGAACTTCAGGGGTTTTTTGTTTGCTGTAAGAATTTTAGGCTTTCATTTTGGGTTTTTCATTTTGTACAGATCGTTTTGCTATCATATTTGAATGAATTAGCTATTTACCTGGCTGGCTTCGCCGTTTAAGTGATTCTATTAGATGATTCGGATACTCTATTAGACGATCCAGCATTCTATTAGACGTTTCAGGCACTCTATTAGACGATTCAGCACTCTATTAGATGTTTCGACCACTCTATTAGATGTTTCGGCCACTCTATTAGACGATTCGACCATCCTATTAGATGTTTCGGACACTCTATTAGACGATTCGACCATTCTATTAGATGTTTCAGGTACTCTATTAGACGATCCAGCATTCTATTAGATGTTTCGGCCACTCTATTAGACGATTCGACCATTCTATTAGATGTTTCAGGCACTCTATTAGACGATTCGACCATTCTATTAGATGTTTCGGCCACTCTATTAGACGATTCGGCATTCTATTAGATGTTTCGGCCACTCTATTAGACGATTCGGCATTCTATTAGATGTTTCGGCCACTCTATTAGACGACCCGACTATGGCAGGTTTGCAATTCTACTAGCCATTTCGGAGCTTCTGTTTATCTTGTTGCTCCGCAAGCTTCTTCTCGTAGTACGTAGAATAATTCGTCACGTCCATCCCCTTTTCCCTAGCGTATATAATCAATTCCGCAATATGGTCTAGTTTAGGGTCGTGGCGAATACTGCTCCAATCGTGGCTGCAATAGACAAAATCTAATTGGTTCGCACTTGCGTAATCAATGTCCTTTTTTACCCATTTAATGTATTCTTCAATATTGTTCCAGCCGAGTTTTTCCCTTGCAATGCAATCTTGCCACCCATGCAGAGGACATTCCAATATTTCTGGAAATCCTTGCGGTTCATAAAAATACGGTTGCCATTCAAAAGGAACAGGCTGCCAATCACGCTCATTGCGGCCAGCGGATCGGACAAACTTAATTCCATTTCCACGTAGAACTTCCAGCAAATCTAAGCGATCGCTTAAACCGCGATAATAGTTATAAGGAGCCGTAAAGCCGATTCCTTCAACACCTAAAAGATCTCGTAGTACCCTTTGCCCTTTACTGATTTCCTCACATACTTCTTCAAAAGTACCGCTCGGAAAAATTGTTATACCTTCCTCATTTTCCTGAATGACCGTTTTTAATAACACATGTGAATAAGTGTGTTGATGGAATTCCAGGTAACCTGCATTTAAAGTCTCTTGAGAAGTTGCAACGTTTTTCTCCAATGTTTTTCCTACAACGAAAATGCTCGCTTTCGCTTCAAGATTTTTATGAACTTCGGATGCTGCCTTTAAAAATATTTCTGTTGAGTCATCTTGAGATTCCACATCATATCCAATCAAAAATTTTGGCATATCCAGCACTCCCTATTACTTCATTTAGTAAATTATATAAAATATTTATGATGATGTATATGAATGGATTAAAGAAAACGAGTTTACAGCTAATTCATTCTATCATATAATTTACTCATGAAATTAATTGAAAAAGGAGGAATTTTAATGTTAGCTGAAAAAGGTGGTACTCCAATTCGAACGAAGCCTTGGGCGCCGGAATTTATTAGCTCCGAGGAATTTGATGAGTTAGAAAAAGAATACGTCCTTCGTGTGTTAGAAAAGAAAAGGGTTTTCCGTTTTTACCATGAACAACTTGCCGATTCTGAAGCTAAACGCTTGGAAGATTTATATAAGCAGCGTACAAATGTAAAACATGCTCTTGCTGTAAACTCCGGCACATCCGCTCTCGTCTCCGCCATTGTAGGCGCTGGAATCGGACCTGGCGATGAGGTGATCATCCCTGCTTATACGTATATTGCAACGGCAGCTGCGGTTTTAATTGCACGTGCTGTTCCTGTTATTGTCGAGGTCGATGATAGTTTAACGATGGATCCAAATGCATTTGAAGCCGCAATCACAGAACATACTAAAGCAGTCATCCCTGTTCACATGAAGGGAATACCCTGTGATATGGACAAAATATTGGAGATCGCCAATAAACATGATCTTATTGTGATTGAAGATGTGGCACAGGCGAATGGCGGTTTTTACAAGGGAAAACCTTTAGGGTCAATGGGAGCCGCGGGATGCTTTAGTTTCCAACAATATAAAGTTGTGACTGCTGGAGAAGGTGGGCTCGTCACTACAAATGATGACGTCATTTATACGCGGGCAAGCATCTATCACGACTCAGCCTTAAGCTATTGGGGAACAAAACTTTTTGAAAATGTGGAGTCCTTCCCGGGTGAAAATTATCGAATGAGCGAACTAAACGCTGCACTAGGATTGGCCCAATCACAAAAAATTGATTCCGTCATTTCAAAGCTTCGTCAAGTTAAAAGAACGATTGTCGATGGAATAAAAGATATTCCCAACATTCATTTACAAAGAGTCCCCGACCCTGAAGGTGACGTCTCATATAGCTTAATCTTCTATTTATCTGATACAGAGGAAGCTAAAACTTTTGCAGATTTACTAAATGCGGAAGGCATCCCGAATGGGACCATTTATAACAACGGCATTGCCGATCGTCATATTTATGTCAACTGGGATTATGTACTGGATAAGCGCGGTGCCAGCGAAAAAGGAAATCCGTGGACATGCGAAAGCTATAAAGGGAATGTTCAGTATTCAAAAGACATGTGCCCGAATACTTTAGATTTATTAGCACGCTCAATCAGTATCTCTCTACATCAAAATTTGACTCAAGAAGATTGCGAGGATGCAATTGCAGCCATAAAAAAGGTTGCAAAACATATGAATGAACGAATGGAAATACCTCAGTAAATGCTTCAACTCAGTGGCCTAGTGTCACTGGGTTTCTTTTATTGTCTAGCTACAGCGCCTATCGACTAGCAAACTTCCTGTCCTTCTCTTTTGC
The DNA here is from genome assembly GCF_024626525.1 of Lederbergia panacisoli. Lineage (GTDB taxonomy): Bacteria > Bacillota > Bacilli > Bacillales > Bacillaceae_C > Lederbergia > Lederbergia panacisoli. Next base: position 38,405 of record NZ_JANJGU010000003.1, on the reverse strand, counting down.
GTAAGGAAGCCAGACTCGTCCCTCGTCATGTTTCCTTTATCTCTGCCTGCGGCCGAAGAGGGAACGCCGACTAAGAGCCGCCACTTCCTGTCGCGACGTCGACTGACCCACATCCTGTGGGCCTGTACGTCGATGGGCAAGGCGCTTCCGCTTTTCTTTTGGTATAATCATAACTAGCTCAGATCGAAAGGACTTTTCCCTATGAAATACACCACATCCGAAAAGGAAATTCTCAGTCTCGTAACAACGTATAATGGGATTTCTAGAAAACAACTCTCTGAAATTTCCGATTTGTCTCAAGCGAGTATTACCAAAATCACTAAAAAGTTAATAGATGAACAATTTATTATGGAAGGTGAGCGAATTAGCAATGGTTTGGGTAGAAAAGAAGTATTGTTATACTCAAATCCTCAAAAGTTTACCTTTTTAGGTATAGATATTGGGGGTTACCTTGTACGATTCGCATTAGCAAACAATAGCATGGAAATTTTACATCAAGAAGAGTTTTTCATGGCTGAATTAGACGATTATAAAAATAAAGGCGAAGCCCTTTTGGAAAGGCTCGTTCTGTTTTTGGGAAACACGCAAATCCTACCTAGCAATATTGACGCGATTGGGATTGGAGTAACCGGACTTGTCGACAAGGAACAAAAAACGATTTTAAATATTCCTAATCGTAAAGGTTGGGACGATATTCAAATCATTGATACTTTCAAACAAACATTTTCATGCCCTATTTTCCTCGATGAAGGCGGTCGTATGATGGCAATTGCCGAAAAAACATTGGGGAAGGCGAAGGAAACCAGAGATTTTATCTCCGTTCAAATTGGTTTTGGTATCGTGTCCGGAATAATGATCAACGACCAATTACTAAGAGGATCAAGCAATGTTTCCAGTTTACTCGGCCACATTACTGCTGACGAAAACGCCGGACGCTGTTTATGCGGGAATTATGGATGCTTGGAAAATATTATTACTTTTCCCATGCTTGAAATAGAATATAAGAAACGCAAAGGTCAATATGCCTCTATCGTTGAGGCTTATGAAAGCAACGACAAAATTGCTATCGAAATTTGCATTGATACCGGGAGGGCACTTGGAATCGCCCTTAGCAATGTCGTTAATTTATTTAATCCGAGTGCCATTTATATTGGAGGACCGATTTTTGATGCCCTTCCCCTTCTCTTTGAAGAAACGAAGCGGACCATTATTTTACGCGCCAACCGCTTCGCCACCCTCACTCTAAGCTTAGAAGAAAATAGTTTTGGGCAGCAACAAGGAATAATCGGTGCCTTAACTTTTGCAAAAATCAACTTTATCTCTAGACTCTAAGAAGCCGCATCCAGTCAGACGCGGCTTCTTTTTATATATTCCTTATAAATGTTCTGGTATGTCACATGTGTTTCTGCGTTCGGCACAATCGGCTCTCCCAACAGGATATTGTCTTTGATCTCATCAAACGAATTTGCTTTCCCAATTGCGACCAACGCTGTCCATGCCGCGCCCCACGCTGAACTATGATGGGTTTCCGCTACATAGACCTCTTTCCCAAAAATATCAGCTAACATTTGCAGCCAGAGAGGTGATCTAGCAAGACCACCGTTCACGTATATTTTGGACGGTTCTCCCGCAAGTCTACTTAGTGCCCTTTCAATTTGATATAAATTAAATGTGATTCCTTCAAGGACAGCCCGGATGAAGTGCTCTTGCTTATGGGTGATGGACAAGCCTGAAAAGTTTCCAGTCGCGCGCTGATTCCAGATTGGCGCCCTTTCACCATTAATATACGGATGAAAAATAATCCCATCCGCGCCAGGTGCAACCTGCCCCGCCATTGCTATAAAATCGCTATAGCTATCTTGATTATTTAAGAGATCCTTTAACCACTGCAAAGCGATGCCGCCATTATTGGACGGACCGCCAATGATGCTATATTCATCTGAAAATGCATAGCTAAACGTCTCTCGCTTTTCGTTAATTCGAACTCCCTTAGAAAACTGGCGAACGGCTCCACTTGTTCCAACCGTAATCGCCACCTCACCTGGTAAAATCGCGCCAATGCCTAGGTTAGCAAGCTGGCCATCTGCCGCTCCAATCACCATTGGAATGTCCGGCAACAAACCCATATTATTTGCAACATTTTTATCCAAACCATTCAAGATGTATGTTGGAGGAACAACTTTAGATAGCTGGTTTTCATCTACTGAGGCCAGCTCCACCGCTGTTTCATCCCATTTCAAGATTGTAGGATTAAATAGGCCCGTTGCAGATGCCATCGAATAATCAACAACTCTTTCCCCAAACCAACGAAAAAGCAAAAATTCTTTTACTGACATAAAGTAGGCTGCTTGTCTATATGCTTCAAACCCCGTTTCTTTCATCCACAATAATTTAGTAAAAGGAGTCATCGGATGAATGGGTACCCCTGTTTTTAAAAATAACTCTTGCCGTTCCTGTTCAGTAAACCTTTCGGCCTGTTGACTACTCCTGCCATCTGACCAAATTAATGCATTAGATAAAGGATTTCCATCTTGATCAACACAAATAAGGGAATGCATCGCGCAAGAAATCCCAATAGCATTGACTTCTTCTTTACTAAGTTTTGCATTCTCCATTGCATCTCTAATCGCTTTTATCGCCAGACTTTCAATCTCATATGGATCCTGCTCCACCCATCCTGGTTCTGGATAATTTGTTGTAATTAAACGCTCTCCTTCAGATTTAACCTTTCCATTCAAATGAAAAATAACAGCTTTTGCACTCGTCGTTCCGAGATCTAGTCCGATTATGTAATCACTGGACATATAACATCTTCCTTTTCTTTTATTGAAATAGGCTTTAATTCTTTTTCATCCACTCAGCAAATATGACATTGACAGACAAAAATCGACATTTTTTTCGAAATATAGTGGTAAAGACATAATGCTATGGTATGATTTAAAGAGAAATCCTAGAAATTTTGTTTTATAAATCCTCATAATCTATTTTTACATACTTAATAAGGTAATGAAACCACTTTCATATCTTCACAACACATTTGTTTACCAGTCAAATAAACACAAATAGAATATCATTACCATAATCAAGCCGTCAATTAATAATAGATTAAGAGCTTAAGTATTTACTGTATTTAAATAGAAAGAAGAATGTTTGAAAAGGTGAATACGCTTTATCTTTGTTAACAGGGGGATCAATATGATTACTGGCGATGCAGCCTATATAAAGAAATTAAATAGAGGCTTGATTTTGAGTCAAATAATTGAATATAACAAGATATCTCGGGCTGACTTATCCAAAGTTACAGGCTTGAATAAAGCAACTGTATCTGTTCAGGTATCTGACTTATTGGAAGAAAATTTACTGATTGAGGAACAGCTTGAACATAATAATTTGGGCAGAAGACCTATCCTTCTTTCTTTAAATAGAAAAGCTGGATATGCATTAGGGATTGACCTTGATAAGAATCAGATCATTTTTACATTATCAGATATGCTTGGCTTTCCTACCCATATTGAAATCGTACAATTACAAACAAGAAATTATGATGATATACTTGAAATTCTAATCGAGTATATTATTGATATTAAAAAAAAGTGCCAAGGAAGTACTTTTGGACTAATTGGTGTAACCGTAGGTATTCACGGACTTGTATCGAAGGATGAAAAAATCCTCTTTTTCCCGCATCTTCAATGGCGTAACAAAAATATAAAAGAATCCCTTGAGAAAAAGGCGGATGTGACTGTTTTCATAGAAAATAATGCAAACTTGACCGCTTTTGCAGAAAAAGTGTTCAAGCATAATAAGAGTAATAACGTTATCAGCATCTCTATGCATTCTGGAATTGGCTTAGGAATGATCATGAACGGTGAAATCCATCAAGGCTTCCATGGTTATGCAGGTGAAATCGGGCATATGATTGTGGTACCAGATGGAAAAACGTGTGCTTGCGGCAATCAAGGATGTTGGGAAATATATGCATCCGAAGCTACTTTTTTTAAGCAATTAGGGGAAAACCTTAACCGCTCCAATGCAGATTACTATGATATCCAGTCTTGGTTAAAATCCGGAGACAAAGACGTAAGCGAACAAATGGAGCAGCTAATTAAATACATTGCAATCGGATTGAATAATATCATTAACATGTATAATCCTGAAATCATTGTACTAAATTCTGAGCTGCTGCGTTTAAATCCAGACGCAATAAGACAAATTGAAAGTCGCCTAAATTCAAATATTAGCCAATATGGCAGGCTGCTTATTTCCGAACTAGGTAAGCAAGCTTGCGTCATGGGAGCTTGTGCCTTCTCAATAAAAAAATTCTTACAAATTCCAGAGCTGAATTTGCAAATAAACATAAACAAAACCCGGTTGAAATAATTCTCCCGGGTTTTGTTATGTTTATTTATTATCCATCCATTCAGTATGGAATATACCTTCCTTATCAAGGCGCTCATACGTGTGGGCACCAAAATAATCACGCTGCGCTTGCAATAAATTGGCAGGCAGTGTTTCAGTACGATAACTATCATAATAAGCAATTGCGCTTGAGAAACAAGGAACTGCAATCCCACGTTCAACCGCAATGGAGATTACTTTCCGAAGAGCCTGCTGGTAGCTTTCAACAATCTCTTTAAAATATGGATCAAGCATTAAGTTCGCTAAGTTCGAATCACGATCATACGCATCCTTAATTTTTTGCAAGAATTGCGCACGAATGATACATCCGCCTCTGAAGATCATGGCGATATCACCGTATTTTAAATCCCAGCTATATTCTTCTGAAGCTGCTCGCATTTGTGCAAACCCTTGGGCATAAGAACAAATTTTACTCATATATAATGCTTTACGAACCGCTTCAATCAGCTCTTTTCTATCCTCTTCAAAAGTGGCTGTTTCTGGTCCGTTCAATACTTTGCTTGCCTCTACGCGCTCATCTTTCATTGCAGAAATAAAGCGTGCAAATACGGATTCTGTAATGAGCGGAAGTGGAACGCCCAAATCTAATGCATTTTGACTCGTCCATTTACCCGTACCTTTTTGACCAGCCGTATCTTTAATCACGTCAACTAAAGGCTTACCAGTCTCCTCATCTGTTTTTGCAAAAATATCAGCTGTAATCTCAATGAGGTAGCTATCCAGCTCGCCCTTATTCCAGTCGGAGAATACTTCATGCAACTCGTCTGCATTCAGGCCTAAAATATTTTTCATAATAAAATAGGCTTCACAAATTAATTGCATGTCGCCGTATTCAATCCCGTTATGAACCATTTTCACATAGTGACCCGCTCCGTCTGGCCCTATATATGTACTGCAAGCTTCTCCATTTACTTTGGCAGAAATTGCCTGGAAGATTGGTTCAACTAAATCATACGCTTCCTTTTGTCCTCCTGGCATAATAGAAGGACCTGTAAGCGCCCCTTCTTCCCCACCAGAAACTCCTGTACCGATGAAATGAAGCCCCGCTTCACTTAATTCTTTGTTGCGACGAATGGTATCTTGGAAAAATGTATTTCCACCATCGATTAAAATATCGCCTTGTTCTAAGTGCGGCTTTAAAGATTCGATCGTAGCATCAGTGGCAGCTCCCGCTTTTACCATTAATAAAATTTTACGTGGCTTTTCCAATGAATTTACAAACTCTTCTATCGTTAAGGCACCGACAAAATTTTTACCCTTCGCTTCATTCTGCATGAAATCTTCCATTTTTTCAGAAGAACGGTTAAAAACGGCAACGGAATATCCCCGGCTTTCAATATTCAAAGCAAGGTTTTTCCCCATAACTGCCAAACCAATGACGCCTATTTGTTGTTTCGACAATTTTATTTCCTCCTTAAAGACTCATTCATAAATATATTTTATCATACAATGTCTTTTATGCGTTAACAACCTGAGTTGCTTATTCGTGATAAACATTTTAAAATTATTGGTAATACAATTAAAGGAGAATATAATGAACGTTTTAGTTGAATTGCAGAAAAGTGGTTTAGTGGCTGTCGTAAGGGAATCTAATTTGGAGAATATTGTTCCAATATGCGAAGCGCTTTATGAAGGTGGGATTCATGCACTGGAAATTACAGCTGAAACACCAAGAGTAGCTGCATTAATTGAAAAGGCAGCTGAAAAAATAGGAAATAAAATCCTGGTTGGTGCTGGTACAGTTCTTGATCCTGAAACAGCTAGGGCCGTTATTGCGGCAGGAGCTAAATTTGTCGTCTCCCCTACATTGAATATCGATACAATTAAAACCGTGAAACGCTATGGCATAGTAAGCATCCCGGGTGCCTTAACTCCGACAGAAATCTTAACTGCATACGAACATGGCGCAGATATGATTAAAGTTTTTCCGGCGAATGTATTTGGACCGGGCTATGTAAAAAGCATACATGGACCGATGCCGCAAATTCCTTTAATGGTAACTGGTGGAATTAACCTCGATAATATGAAGGATTATTTGAAAAACGGGGCAGCCGCAATTGGAATTGGCAGTAACCTCGTCAATCCGAAAAAGTTAAAAACAGAAGCCGATTATGAAGAGTTGACACAACAGTCGAAGCTATATCGTATGGCATTTGATGAAGCAAAATAGGTTTTCCCTTTTGGGAAGACCTTTTTTCTTTCAATAAAAAATCTCACATAATAACCATAGCAAAATTATAATCAGTCTGTTATAATAATTATTGTAAGTTACATACCAATATATCGGAGGTGCACGTTTCATGAATGAGAATGAGAAGAAGCAAATGAAAAAGCTAACGACTGCTGCAGGTGCTCCAGTTATTGACAATCAGAATTCTATGACGGCTGGTCCAAGAGGTCCTGTCTTGCTGCAAGATGTCTGGTTAATTGAAAAACTTGCTCATTTTGACAGAGAGGTCATCCCTGAAAGACGTATGCATGCTAAAGGATCAGGAGCATACGGTACATTTACCGTTACAAATGACATTACACAATATACAAAAGCAAGAATTTTCTCAGAAGTTGGTAAACAAACAGAAATGTTCGCACGTTTTTCTACCGTTGCAGGTGAGCGTGGTGCTGCTGACGCTGAGCGTGATATTCGCGGATTTGCCTTGAAATTTTACACTGAGCAAGGAAACTGGGATCTAGTCGGTAATAATACACCCGTGTTTTTCTTTAGAGATCCTTTAAATTTCCCAGATCTCAACCATGCAGTTAAGCGTGACCCGAGAACAAATATGCGAAGTGCAAAAAACAATTGGGATTTCTGGACTTCTTTACCTGAAGCTCTGCATCAAGTTACAATTGTTATGAGTGATCGTGGAATTCCAAAATCATATCGTCACATGCATGGATTCGGAAGCCATACATACAGCATGATCAATGCTCAAAACGAACGCTACTGGGTAAAATTCCATTTCCGTTCCGGGCAAGGTATTGAAAACTTAACTGATGCTGAAGCGGAAGCTCTTATCGGTAAGGATCGCGAATCCCACCAAAAAGATTTATATGAAGCAATAGAAAATGGCGACTTCCCGAAATGGAAAATGTATATCCAAGTCATGACTGAAGAAGAAGCAGAAAACATGCCTTATAATCCATTTGACCTTACGAAAGTTTGGTATAAAGGGGATTTCCCTCTGATTGAAGTTGGAGAATTCGTGTTGAATCGAAATCCAGCAAACTATTTTGCTGAAGTTGAACAAGCTGCATTTACTCCAGCTAATGTTGTTCCAGGGATTGGCTTCTCACCAGACAAAATGCTGCAAGGTAGATTATTCTCATATGGAGATGCTCAGCGATATCGCTTAGGCGTAAACCATCATCAAATTCCGGTAAATGCTCCTAAGTGTCCATTCCACAGTTTCCACCGCGATGGACAAATGAGAGTCGATGGCAATCTAGGCAGCACAATGCACTATGAGCCTAATAGCTATGGCGAATGGGAATCGCAGCCGGATTTTACAGAGCCACCGCTAAAAATAAGCGGCGATGCGGCAAACTGGAATTTCCGCGATGATGACGATCAATATTTCACACAACCTGGTCTTCTCTTTAATAAAATGGATGATGACCAGAAGGAAGTACTTTTTGAAAATACTGCCCGAGCCATGGGCGACGCTCCAAAAGAAATTAAAATTAGACACATCGTTCATTGCTACAAAGCAGACCCTGCCTATGGTGAGGGTGTAGCAAAAGCACTCGGCATCCCGATGAGTGAAGCCGGCATTGCTGTTAGTGAAGTTTAATATTCTTTAAGAGAGACTGAGACGGCATTAGTGCTGTCTCTTTTTTCATAAAAAAATTACAGTTTTGAACTTTAATATGCCAATTGATTGTGAGACTGACCCAAGACGGAAATTAGGGTTCTATCTCTTACCGGGGCGATTGGACCTGGATCGTACCGATAAACAGGATTCTCCCTCTTTTCCGGTGCGATTGGACCAGGTCAAAAAGAAAACAAGCTTCTATCTCATTTCCGCTACGGTTGGACATGAATCGCACCGATAAACAGGATTCTCCCTCTTTTGCGGGGCGATTGGACCTGGTCAAAAAGAAAACAAGCTTCTATCTCATTTCCGCTACGGTTGGACATGAATCGAAGCGGAAACCCAAGCCTCTATCCCATTTCCATCGTGATTGATCACCTTCTACAGAAACAATGGATTAACATAGTGCAGCGCCCCGAACTATTTTTGATAAAAATAGTTCCTTCCAACAAAAAAGACTCCCAAAATAATCATCATTTTGAGAGTCTCGTTGTTGTTGTTTAAATTATTATGCTAAGAAATCTGTTGGTTGATTCATTGGCAGGGCTTCTGGTCTGCCGCAGCCACTTGAAATTTCGATATGTTGTCCTTTTTCTGCTGCATCGATAAACGCATGCATGATGTCTAATACATGGAACGCCAATTCTCCGCTTGCACGGTTTGCACGGCCTGTTCGAATGGCATTAGCCATGTCCGCAGCTCCGATTCCCCTGCTGTTTTCCTTAAAGCTATGAGTCAGTGGGATTTCAGTCCACTGTCCCTCTCCTTGTCTTTTCACATAAATTGGGCCGCCGAATGTATTCGGGTCAGGAACAATCAAAGTTCCAGTCGTTCCGTAAATTTCAATTCTTGGAAGTTGGGAACCCCATACATCGAAGCTAGTTGTAATGGAACCAATTGCTCCATTTTCAAATTCAAAGACGCCTGAAATATGAGTTGGGATTTCTACAGGTACCTTCTCCCCTGCTCTCGGCCCAGATTTAATCGTTCTTTCTGGATAAGTAGCTCTTGCAGAACCAGTAACGCGTTTGATCGGTCCGATTAAATTAATCAGCGCAGTCAAATAGTAAGGTCCCATATCAAACATCGGTCCTCCACCCTCAACATAGAAGAAATCAGGGTTTGGATGGAAGCTTTCAGGTCCGCTTCCCATCATAAATGCACTTGCTGCAATCGGTTCACCTATCCAGCCGTCATCGATCAGCTTCCTACATGTTTGAAGCCCGCCGCCCAGAAATGTGTCTGGTGCAGAACCAACATAGAGGCCTTTACTTTTAGCCAGTTCTAAAATTTTCTTACCGTCTTCTCGTGTAACGGCAAGTGGTTTTTCAACAAAAACGTGTTTGCCTGCTTCAAGTGCTTGTAAACAAATTGGAGCATGGGCTGTAGGAATGGTTAAATTAATGACCATTTCAATTTCATCATCTGCTAACAGTTCCTCAGGTGAATATGCCTTCGGAATTCCAAATTGCTCAGCACGTGCTTTCGCGCTGTCGAGATTAATGTCCGCAACTGCAATAACGTCAAGGTTTTGAAAAGTTTCCTTCGTATTTTTTATGTAAATTTCGCTGATCATGCCGCAACCAATAATGCCTATCTTTACTTTTTCCATTTTGTTATCCCCCACAATGATGTCATATGCTGCCCCGGAATCCCCGGGGCACATGTTCATTAAACGTTTTCTACTAAACGCATTTGTTTTACATTTACCCAGCCGCGTGTTTCAACTGATTTTTCAATCGCAGTCAATATTTCTTGATTCCTTATGCCGTCCTCAAAATTAGGGGCTGGGCTATTTCCTTCAGAAATTCCCTTCATCAATTCAGTCATTAGGTTAATAAAGGTATGTTCGTAGCCAATGATATGTCCTGCTGGCCAGTAGGCACCTGCAAACGGATGGTGCTCCTCAGTACAGGTGATGTTTCTGAAGCCTTGAAGTCCTTCTTCATCGTCTGCAAAATAAACTTCCAAATTGTTCATCTGTTCCATATCCCAACGAATCGAACCTTTTGATCCGTTAATTTCGAAACGATTTCCATTTCGGTTTCCACCTGCAAATCTTGTCGCTTCAAAAACTCCCATTGCTCCATTTTCAAAACGAACTAAGAACGCAGAAGCATCATCAACATCTACTTCTTCCATTTCTGTACTTTCAGATTTCGCACTTAATCCGCCACTTGAATCCGCAACAGGACGCTCCTTAATAAAGGTTTCCATCATGCCAGTCACTTCTTCAAACTCTCCAACTAGGAATCGGGCCATGTCGATACTGTGTGCTGCGATATCACCTAGCGCTCCCGATCCAGTTACTTCTTTTTTCAAACGCCAAACACTTGGAAACTTCGGATCCATGATCCAATCTTGCAAATATGTTGCACGCATATGATAAATTTTACCCAATCTACCTTCTTGAATCAATTTTTTTGCAAATTGTACGGCTGGTGCAAAACGATAATTATGGCAAATCATATGGATGACATTATTCTTTTTCACGGCATTGTACATACGCTGGGCATCCTCTAACGTTAGTGCAAGTGGTTTTTCACAAAGAATATGCTTTCCAGCTTCTGCAGCGGCAATGGCAATTTCTGCATGTGTATTATTCGGAGTGACGATATCTATTAAATCAATATCATCCCGCTCAATTAATCTTCTCCAGTCCGTCTCATATGTTGCAAAGCCCATTTTCTCAGCAGCTTCTTTTACCCCTTCTTCATCACGTCCTGCTACAGCCTGAAGGACAGGTTCTACATCGCAATCAAAATAGAATGGGAGATCGCGATACGCGTGTGTATGCGCCTTCCCCATAAACTTATAACCAACCATTCCAATTCTAATCTTCTTTTTTACGCCCACCAAATTTCACCGATCCTTTCTTTAATAAGCAAATTTTGTAGGAAAGAAGCTGCTTTTTGGAAACCTTCTTCCACTGACATCAAACTATCCTCATGTTCGATACTGATAACGCCATCATATCCTACAAGTTGAAGAGTGCTGATGATCTTTCTCCATGTTTCCTCTCCATGACCATAACCAACTGTCCTGAAAATCCAAGAACGATTTAATTCATCGCGATAACTTTTTGTATCAAGCACACCGTTAGCAGCGGTATTTTGAGCATCGATTCCAGTATCTTTAGCATGGAAATGGTATAAAGCTCCCGCTTTAGCTAAATCTTTGATCCCAACAATCGGGTCCATGTTTTGCCAGAATAAATGGCTAGGATCGAAGTTTACGCCGATATTATCCCCGCACTCCTCACGCAGCCGTAACATCGTTTCTGTATTGTATACGACAAATCCTGGGTGAGGTTCTATCGCAACACGTACTCCATGCGCTTTTAAAAATTGATCTTGTTCCTTCCAGTAAGGAATTACCTTTTCCTCCCACTGCCAGTCAAGAACTTTTCCAAAATCTTCAGGCCATGGGCAGGTGACCCATGAAGGGTTGAGCGAATGTTCCGATTCGCCAGGACACCCCGAGAAAGTGATAACTGTATCGACACCTAGTTTTGCTGCCAACTTAACGGAATTTTGAAAATCTTCATGATGCTGATTGGCAATTTCTTTATTTGGATGCAGCGGATTTCCGTGACAGCTAAGAGCACTGATTTCCAATCCCCTACTTTTAATAGCTTCTTTAAATATGTTTAGTTTCCCCTGATCTTCTAGCAAACTAGCCGCGTCACAGTGAGCATTGCCGGGATATCCACCAGTTCCAATTTCAATGGCTTGCAATCCGCTTTCTGCAACATAATCCAACGTTTCTTCAAAGCTTTTTTGAGCAAATAAAACTGAAAAAACACCTAACTTCAAATTCCTCACTCCTTGAAAATTAGTTGTATGAACTTTGATTAGCGAATAGACAAAGTATGTATAACCATGAAGCTATTATCTATTAAGATACCATATAAAGAACTAGATGAAAACCTTTTCAAAATTAATTTCTTTTAACTTATGATAGGTAAACTATTTAAAGAGGAAAAAGCATTTGCTATCTTTCTTGCAAATTGCAAAGGGGGCTCCACTGATTGAATGTGAATATATAATATATGGGGCTTCATTAAGATCCAATGATTATGCAGAGCACTGATAATTAAGCCTTGCTGAACAATTGAATACATAAATGAAGGAACTTCTTCTTCTAAAATAGCAATCTCTGCTAGGTTAAGGGCATTTCCGTATTGATCAAGCGCTTCGAATGATATACCTACTGGTACAACCGAAGTGCTCGTCCGCCCTTGAACCGAGACGGAAAAATTACGATGCATGGAGACAGAACAAACACCATGATTGATTGTACTTTTCGCATGGAAAATGGCGGCAAATTGCTCACAAAGACTCGTATTTCTATTCAAGTTCATACCCTCCCAATAATAATGCCCTCGTCCTAATCTATGTTTTCAACTCATGCGTTATGTAGAAAAAACCAAACAATGTTTGGTTTAAATTGTAAAAATATCTATCCATATTTTGACTGCCGTCATTAATATCAATACTGCCAGCATCACTTGCAATATTTTTGTATTCATTTTTTTACCTATATTGGCACCGATAGGCGCTGCTATTAAACTAGCAATAATCATAATTAAGGCTGGAAAGTAATCAACTTGTCCAGTTGCAATTTTCCCAGCAGTTGAACCTATTGATGAAATAAATGTAATCGCAAGTGAAGAAGCAATCGTCATTCGAGTTGGTATTTTTAAGACAACTAGCATAATCGGTACAAGAAGAAATGCCCCCGCTGCCCCAACAATCCCGGCACCAATTCCAACAATCAGGGCCAATCCCGCGGCTAGCCATTTATTAAAATTGACTTTGTTAAGCGGAATATCATCGATTCCCTTTTTGGGAATAAACATCATTACAGCAGCAAGTAATGCTAGAATTCCATAAATAAGGTTAATCCCATTCTCGGACATTAGCTTTGATCCAAAACCACCAAGAAAGCTTCCAAGAAGTATACTTATCCCCATATAGATAATTAACTTTTTATTTAAGTAGCCGCCTTTTTGATAAGCCCAAACCCCGCTGATCGTTGCAAAAAAGACCTGAACAGCACTTATCCCGGCTACTTCGTGAGCACTGAATGCTGCCAACCCAAATAAAGGAGGAATAAATAAAAGCATCGGATACTTTATAATCGATCCACCTATACCAAGCATGCCCGACAAAAAAGAACCAATGAATCCAATTAAGAAAATGACAATGACAAAATCCATATAACGCTCCTCTCTAAAATGAAACTCCAACTATGCTGAATTGTTTGGGAATTGTTTGGGTGCCTGGCACCCAAACAATTCTCAAACAATTCTCAAAAAAATCTTGAGCAATTAACGAACTGCACAGCGATTTGGTCCAATTTCCATTTCACGTTGTTCTTCTTCGGGTGGTGATATTTTTCCCATGTTCGTTTGGCGTATTTCTTGGTATGCATTAGGCTGGGGAGGGAGGTTTTCGGTTACTAGTTTTCTGAATTCGTTCTCATCTGCAATATTTAATCCATGATTTTTTGCCAAAAGGTCACTCATTTTAGCTGAAACGCTGCCGTCTGGGTTCAATTCTTCAATGATCATAAAGTGTGCCGGCAAGACGATAAGTTCGGTTGATAAATTTTTGTATCGTGCATAGAGGGTTTCGCGCAAATCCCCCACCCAATCTTCCGCCTTTCCAGCAAGATCCGGACGGCCAATTGAATCAATGAATAATATATCTCCCGTCATTAAGAACGTGTCGTCGACTATAAATGAAGTAGATCCAATTGTATGCCCTGGAGAATAAAGGGCATTAATTTCAATCGTGGAATTTCCAATTATGATCTTTTCCCCATCTTCTAATGGACTGTAATTGAAGACCACCTCTTCCGCATCTTTAGGTGGAAGCCAATAAGATGCGCCTGTCGCTTCGGCGATTTTTCTTCCTCCGGATATATGATCCGCATGAAGATGTGTATCTAGGACGTGCTTAATTTTTACTTGCTGTTGCTCAGCGAAGTTAAGAAAAACATCCGTCATACGTGTTGCATCTATAATCGCAGCCTCTCCATTAGATAAAATCATATATGATAGGCAGCCCTTTCCAATGCGAACGAATTGGAATAGTTCTCCCCCGTTTTTCAATTCACCAATTTTTACAGGCTCTAAATGTTCACTCCATGCCTTCATTCCACCCTCTAAATATGAGACATTAAATCCTTGTTCAGATAACATGTCTGCCACCATAATCGATGATCCTTCTTTAGCACACACAACGAGGATATCTTGTTTTGAAGGCAGCTGATTGATCATCTCTTCGACTCCATCCAATAAATCAAAATAGGGAACATTCAAATATTCGAAGTTTTCCCCTTCTATTTTCCAATCTTGAAAATCATTTTCGTTACGAACATCTAGTATAAATAGTTTTTCGTTATTAAAAACTTTTTGTGTCAATTCATGTGGACTCATTGCATTTACTGACATCTTATTTCACCAGCCCCTCTTTCCAAGCACTCATGCCCGGGACAACATTTTTTATGTTCCTAAATCCATTTGCGGCAAGTTTATGAGCCGCCAAATCGCTTCGATTTCCTGAACGGCAAATTACAAAAATTTCATCTTCTTTATTCAATTCATTCATTCTTGAATCGAGTTCTCCCAATGGAATGGAAATAGATCCCTCAATACGATTAAAAGCATATTCCGCTTCCTCTCTAACATCTAACAGAACAATATTTCCTTCCTTCAAAATTTCTATTAATTCTTTATTGCCAATTACATGAGGAAACCTTTTTTCATCTTTTTCCTCTGAAGGAGACTTGCGAATATAGTGTTTCAATGTATCCCCGTCTTCCAACGTCCCTAAATATTGGTGTCCGGTACGCTCAGACCATGCCTTAATATCTGACTTGGAGCCTTTATCCGTCGCTTGAACTTCCAACACTTGTCCCTTCTCTATTTCGTTGATTGCCTTTTTTGTCTTTATAACCGGCATAGGGCACACAAGCCCTATCGCATCGAGTACATAATCCGTTTTAATAGTCATCTAAATTACCTCCGCTACCCATAGGGGTATTTATTTGTTTAAAAAAATTTATTCCACTTCGCCTTCTTTTGTTGTATATTCCTTCATCACTTTTCCTCCATATAAAATATTAAATAAATAAGTTAACATTGCCATCCTCTGCATCCGCTAAATATGCAGCAACTCCGGCATATTCAATATCATTGAGTAATTCTTCCTTTTGTAATCCAAGCAAGTCCATCGTCATCGTACAAGCAACTAACTTAACTCCTTGTTCCTCGGCCATCTCAATTAATTGTGGCAGCGGAATGGCATTATGCTTTTTCATTACGCCTTTAATCATTTTAGGACCTATACCTGTAAAGTGCATTTTGGATAACCCCATTTTATCGGCACCACGCGGCATCATTTTACCAAACATTTTTTCCATAAAACTTTTCTTAACTGGGATTTGTTCATCCTTTCGCAAGGCATTCAATCCCCAGAAGGTATGGAAAATCGTAACTTCATGGTCGTATGCCGCTGCACCATTGGCAATAATATAAGCCGCCATCGCTTTATCATAATCTCCACTGAATAAAATTATGGTTGTACGTTTTTTCTCTGTCATTTTATCCTCCTCATATACATATAGGGGTATTTTTTTCATTAAAAAAAATTACTTCTTTTTTATATTAAATATAAAGACCCCGTTTTCTTCTGTACTACTTAAAAGCTCGTGCCCCTGAGATCCAGACCATGCAGTAATATCTGCTTTTGAACCTTTATCAGTAGCAAGAACTTGCAATATTTCCCCGCTTTCTAATTCACTGATTGCTTTTTTCGTCCTTACGACAGGCATAGGACATGCCAGCCCTTTTGCATCTAGTACTTTTGCGATATTCATTTTGCGCACCTCCATTTTATATACCAATACCGGCATGGGTATTATAATAACTAAAATAAAAGAGAGTGTCAACCCCTTTTATTTTTTACCTGCTTTTAACAAGCAAATCAACGGCTTCCTTTACGAAGTCTTCTGTATTTCGATCGCCACTCTCTTCAGCATGTCGTACACATTCAACAAGATTGGAACTTACAACAACACCTATCGTCCTATCGATTGCGGTTCTAGCAGCCGATAATTGAGTTATAACCTCTTTACAATCTTTATTTTCTTCCATCATCTTTAAGATGCCGCGGAGCTGACCTTCAATACGTTTTACTCTGTTTTTCATTTGATCATTGTATTCCATATGAACCACCTCCTCTTCCTTATGCATGTGAACATAATATACCCCTTTAGGTATTAAGTCAACAATGTTAAGAAAGTACCACCAATTGCACCCGTCACTACAATAACCCAAGGCGGAAGTTTCCAATAAACGAGCATGCTAAATAAAACGGCCGCAAACGCAAAATCAATAGGCTGCAAAATTGAGCTTGTCCAAATTGGCTTGTAAAATGCAGCAATTAAGATCCCTACTACTGCTGCATTTACTCCCATTAAGGCTCCTTTTATTTTTGGATTGCGACGTAGTTGATCCCAAAAAGGAAGGGTACCAAGGATAAGCAGAAAAGCAGGTAAGAAGATTGCAATAGTAGCGACCAAACCACCTAACCAACCGTTCATGACCGCTCCTAAATAAGCCGCAAAGGTAAACAATGGACCAGGTACAGCCTGTGCCGCTCCATATCCGGCAAGAAACGACTCTTCACTTAACCATCCGGTCGGTACAAATTCACGTTCCAGTAAAGGCAGCACTACATGCCCCCCGCCAAATACAAGTGAACCCGAACGATAAAAACTATCGAACATGGCAATCCAATCCAATGAACTGATTTCTCTTAGAATAGGCAACATAATCAATAAGCCAAAAAATAACGATAAGCAGATGATTCCAACTTTACGTGAAATAGGAAAATGAATTCTTGAATCGGCGTTTTCGCTATGGTTTTTGTAGATTGCAAAACCAATGAAAGCTGCCAGCAAAATAACCCCTACTTGTGTATAGGCTGTCTGCCACAATAAGATGATCACTAAAGCCATTAACGCAATAGCTTTTCGTGTTAAATCAGGTGTCAGCTTTTGAGCCATGCCTAAAATCGCGTGTGCCACTACTGCAACAGCAACCAATTTCAAGCCATGTATCCATCCGGCGTTCCCTATATCCACAGTTTTTAGAATAAGGGCAAATACGATTAAAGCAATCACTGAAGGAAGCGTAAATCCGAGAAATGAGATAATACCTCCCAAAATACCAGCACGCATGACCCCAATCCCAATTCCAACTTGACTGCTTGCCGGCCCAGGGAGGAATTGACATAAGGCGACTAAATCGGCATAACTCTTTTCATCCATCCATTTTCTTCGACGTATGTATTCTTCATGAAAATATCCTAAATGAGCAATTGGACCACCGAAAGATGTTAGTCCAAGCCTTGTTGAAACAAATAATATTTCTAGTAATGTTTTTATTGAAGTTTTCTGTAACATTCAAACCTTCTCCCCTAAAAAAATATAGAACTTCGAGATCGAAATTCTATCAATAGCTTATCATATGATGTTGGACATTTTTGGACATTTACACAATCTTAACAAACTAGGCAAGTGCTCCGGAAATAGCGTAAGGTTCCAAATCTAAATCAATTTCTTCTTTCAAAGCTAATTTTGCCAATATAAAACCGAGATAAGGCCCCATCGTAAGGCCAGAAGCACCTAGTCCGTTTGCAATTAAAACTCCTTCGTATCCTGGCAGTGAACCGATAACTGGCAAAAAGTTTGGTGTAAATGGACGAAATCCGACTCTTGCTTCAAGAATTTCGGCGTTTGATAAGCTAGGGGCAACTTGTATAGAGTAATTCAAAATTTCTTGTATACTTCCGGCCGTAACCTTGAGATCAAATCCCGTGTTTTTTTCATGAGTGGCACCAGCAACAATTCTTCCATCGCGAAATGGTACGATGTATTGGTTACCCGGAGGCATAATTACTGGCCATCGATTTGTATCAATATCTTGCAGTTTCATATGTAAAATCTGACCTTTTTGAAAATCAACTTGAAATTTGATTCCCAACGGCTCCAAAAGTTGGCTACCCCAAGCTCCTGCCGCCACGATGACGTTTTCTGCAAAATACGTCTCATCCTTCACCTTCGAACCTATCACTTTCATTCCGTCTAATACAAGTTCAGCATCTCCATATACAATGTTAGCTTCATGCCGCTCCGCCGATCTTAATAACGTGTCACGAAGCGCCCGACCATCAACACGTGCTGCACCGCTGACATGAACCGAGCCATATCCATCTGCAATTATGGGACATAATGCTTTCGTTTCTGATGGAGAAAGCACTTGTACCTCACCGATTTCAGGAGCATCTACACGTCGTTTCCGTGCTCTATTTTCCATTTCGATTAGCTTAGTGGAATCTGTATGTATGCTGATTGCCCCTACGCGAGCGTAGCCAGTGTTGGACTCACCTTCACTTTCCAGTTCTTTAATGAGGTCAGGGTAAAAGCTTGCTCCGCCTTTTGCAAGCCGATACCATGCCTGATTCCGTCTCTGTGATATCCATGGGCATACAATCCCTGCCGCAGCATCAGTCGCTTGCCCTTCATCTTTTCGATCGATAACCGTAACTGTGGCGCCTGTTTTTGCTAAATGATAAGCTGTTGAAGCACCTAAGATTCCAGCACCTATTACTATAAAATGATTCATAGAAAGCATCCCTCTCTTAATACTCACCCAAATAGTACTTGATGAATTGGAATTATGCCAGAAATCCATCAATAAAAAAGAAGAAACCACCTTTTTATCAAAAGGTAATTTCTTCCTTTAAAACTATAATGCCCATATCGTTGAAATAATGATCATCCCTAAACCAATGCCAAAAGCAAAACTCATTGAATACTTTATAACATTTTCCTTCCACATTGAAAAGGAGATGTCATTTTGAATGTTTTCATTCACTTCTTTCATGAAATGGGGTTGACGGATAAATGTTTCCCGAATCTTAACAAACCCTTGAAAGAATAGGCTTAAAAAGCCACTTCTGATGACATATAGAATGGCTCCTATTAATAAAATAACGAGTCCACTAAGGAAAATCGCATTAATATGCAATGTGTTTGCTTTAGAAAGAATGGATGCTTTGGCCATGAGAAATGTAATAATCATTGAAAAGCCTAAGGATGACACAAATACTTTCACCAAATGGGCCTCCTACCTGCTAATTAATTTGATACTACTTTTGCATAGCGAAGATTAGGGATATTTAACACGTGAAAATGAACACCTTCAATGCCTTTCCTAACAAGCGAGTTTTGTGCTTGGAAGTAGATTGGAATGATCGGCATATCAGTCATTAACATTTCCTCAGCTTGATGCAGCATTTCAAACCGTTTTGCATCATCTTGTTCGACTAATGAATCTTGTAAAATTTTATCGAATTCCGGATTGCTATAGTTTGTAAAGTTGCTTGAACTTTTTGTGCTATATAAGTTTAATACTGGATATGGATCTAGGAAGTCTCCAATCCACCCCATACGTGCCATTTGGAAGTTCTTTTGCTTGAATGTATCAATATACGTTTTCCATTCTTGATTTTCAAGTTTTGCTTCTACGCCTAAATTTTGCTTAAACATTTCTTGTAATGCTTCAGCAATCTTTTTATGGTCACCTTCTGAATTATACTTTAACGTAACTTCAGGAAGCTCACTCCAGCCTTCTTCTTTCATTCCTTCTGCCAAAAGCTCTTTTGCTATATCAATATCGAATGAATAATACGGTGCAGCTTCATCTCTAAAATCCTTGCCTGACGGCGCATCTACACCATAAGCCACATATCCGTAAGCTGGTTTTTCTCCACCTCTAGTAATATTTTTTGTGATGGCTTCCCTATCAATCGCATAGGAAAAAGCTTGTCTGACTTTTGCGTTCGTAAACGGTTCTTCTTCAACATTAAATGAATAAGTATATACAGCATATGACGGTGAATTTACATATTCCTCGCTGTTCTTTTCTTGATCAACAGCTTCGGCAGGAATAGCTTTTACTAAGTCCAATTCACCTGATTTGAACATTTGATATTCAGTTTGAGCATCTGCAACCATTTTGAATTTGACAGATCCCATTGTAATCTTGTCTTTATTCCAAAAATGATCATTCTTTTCAATTGTCAACTCTTCATTATGCTTCCAGCTTGTAATAGTATACGCGCCGTTAGAAACAATCCCTTCTGCTTCTGCAGCCCAATCTTCGTTTCCGTCAACAACTTTTTGATTTACTGGTAAATAAGCACGTCCCATTAAAACTGTTGGGAAAAATTTAATTGGAGTTTTCAATTCAACTATTAAAGTGTGATCGTCTTGCGCTTTTACACCAACATCATCAGCTGAGCCTTTGCCAGTATTATATTCCTCGGCCCCTTTAATATAATATAAGCTTGATGGATCATAAGCAGCCGTTTCTGGATTTAATACACGCTTCCATGCATATTCAAAATCTCCCGCAGTAAGTGAATCACCATTGGACCATTTTGCATCATCACGAATAGTGAATGTATAGGTTTTTCCGTCTTCTGAAACCGTTACTTCACTTGCTGCACCTTCTGCCAATTTTCCTTTTTCATCATATTCATAAAGACCTTCATACAGATGGTCTATTACCCACCAAGAGGTAGCATCAGAAGCAAAAGCTGGATCTAATGTGTACGGTTCTCCACCTAGATTTGCTGTTAACGTTTGTTCAATTTCCTTTGCTGATCCTGTAGATCCAGTTGTTTCTGATCCTTTGCTTCCGCAACCTGCTAGGGCCGCTGTCACTAGCAAAATTAAAGTTAAAACACTGATTGATATTTTCCTCATATTTTTCTTCCCCCTGTTAGCTCATGCTGCTGAGTCTTTGAAACTATTGATACAGATGGCATGCTGCATAATGATCTTTCTTTACTTCCTTCCACTCAGGCTCAACTTTCGCACATACATCCATAGCAGCTGGACATCTTGTACGGAATGGGCACCCGGAAGGAGGATTTAACGGACTTGGCGGATCACCTCCTAATAAAATTCGCTCTTTACTCCCCCGCAATTTCGGTTCAGTAATTGGGATTGCAGAAAGCAATGCTTTCGTGTAGGGATGAAGCGGTTCCTGAAACAACGCATCACTATTCGCAAGTTCCATCATCTTTCCAAGGTACATCACACCTATCCGATCGCTAATATGTTTGACCATTGATAAATCATGTGCGATGAACAGATATGTTAACCCTTCATCCTTTTGTAAATCCTCAAGCAAATTGATAACTTGTGCCTGAATAGAAACATCAAGGGCAGAAATAGGTTCATCCGCTACAATGAATGAAGGTTCTACAGCAAGTGCACGCGCGATGCCAATACGCTGTCTTTGTCCACCACTGAACTCATGCGGAAAACGCTCTGCATGTTCAGCATTAAGGCCAACTTTTTCAAGAAGTCTAATAATCCGTTCTTTTCTTTCCTTGCCTTTTGCCAAGCCATATGCGTCCAGACCTTCTGCTATGATGTCTCCAACCTTCATTCTTGGGTTGAGGGATGCTTCGGGATCTTGAAAAATCATCTGGGTTTTTCGATTAAACTCCCTCTTCGCTTTTCGATCCAAATTGGAAATATCTTTGCCATCAAACATTACTTTTCCGTCCGTGGATTTATACAATCCAACGACAGTGCGGCCAAGAGTTGATTTTCCACTTCCACTTTCACCTACAAGTCCAAGTGTTTCGCCTTTTTTAATAGAAAAAGAGATTCCATCCACAGATTTTACAACTTTCCCAGAACCCGCTTTAAAATACTTTTTCAAATTATCGACTTTTAAAACATGTTCAGACAAGACTCACACCTCCCGCAGCTACTTGTAAATGAGTTTGCGCACGTGGATCATTCAACCAACACCTTGCTTGATGGCTATCAGAAAAGGTTTCGGCCTCTGGCATATGCTCCACACAAACTTCCATGGCATGAGGGCATCTTGCCGCAAAAGGGCACCCTTTAGGTGGAGAGAATAAATCCGGCGGTGTCCCTTCTATCGGGATAAGCCTTTCCTTTCCGATTGCATCAGGTTTCGGTACTGACCGCAGCAGCCCCCATGTGTACGGATGTTTCGGCTGTTCAAAAATTTCTGTTACTGTACCGGTTTCAATGACCATACCTGCATACATTACCGCCACTCGATCCGCCACTTCCGCTACAACACCTAAATCATGAGTAATCAACAAGATTGAAGAGTTCTTCTCAGTTTGAATTTTTCTTAAGAGATTAAGTATCTGAGCTTGAATCGTTACATCTAAGGCAGTTGTTGGTTCATCTGCAATTATGATTGCAGGATTACATGCCAAGGCAATTGCAATGACAACTCTCTGTCTCATTCCTCCACTAAATTCATGTGGATACTGGGAATAACGAGTTTCAGCGTCCGCAATTCCAACAGATTTCAGTAACTCAATTGTTTTAGCCTTTGCTTCTTTTTTTGTTGCTTTTTGTTTTTTTATAAACACTTCATCAATTTGATGACCAATTTTCATCGTTGGGTTTAAAGATGTCATAGGATCCTGAAAAACCATTCCTATTTCTTTCCCACGAAGCTGCCGTAATTGTTTCTTTGATAATGTGGTAATCTCTTTATCTTTAAAATTAATATTTCCCTTTTTAATTCGGCCGTGAGGTTTCGGAATCATGCCCATAATCGCCTGGGCTGTTACACTTTTTCCACTGCCGCTCTCTCCAACAATCGCGAGGGTCTCTCCTGCTTCCAAATGAAAGGAAACTCCTCTTACCGCCTGGATTTCCCCTTTATACATTTTAAAAGAAACGTGTAAATCATTTATTTCCAATAAACGTTCCATTCAAATTCCTCCTTAATCCTTTGAGCGCGGATCCAGCGCATCTTGTAATCCGTCACCAAAAGTATTAAAGGCAAACATCGTTAAAGAAATCATTATTGCTGGAAAAAATAAACGCCACCATTGCCCACTCAAAATGACACCAAGTGCGTCGTTCGCCATTGTTCCCCAACTTGCAGTAGGAGCTTGTACTCCTAAACCTAAAAAGCTTAAAAATGATTCAGCAAAAATGGCCTGCGGAATTGTAAAAGTCAAGTTCACGATGATAATACCAATCATATTTGGCAATAAGTGTTTCCTAATAATTTTATGATGAGGTGTTCCAAGCTTCTCAGCAGCCATCACATACTCCTGCTGTTTAAGCTGCAAAATTTGTCCTCTTACGATTCTAGCCATGCCAACCCAGCCCGTTATCGATAATGCTAATATCATTGTCATGACACCAGGACTCATGACGACCATAAGTAAAATAACGACTAATAAATACGGGATGCCGTATAAAATTTCAACTATACGCATTAAGAAACTGTCTATCCGGTCCCCTAGCTTACTTCTTCCTGCCATGTATCCAGATATGCCACCGACTAATACCCCGATAAATAAATCGATAAGAGCCGCAACAATCCCGATTAACAAAGAGATGCGCGCACCAGCCCATACCCGAGCCCATACATCCCTGCCAAGGTCATCTGTCCCAAACCAATGTTCAGCAGATGGCGCTAGATTGCCCTCTGTTAAAGACTGATGGCTTGGAGTAAACGGAACTAAGTACGGTCCTAATAAAGCAAGCGAAACAATTCCAAATAGGACAATTGCTCCTGTTAAAGCTAATTTGTTTTTGGCTAGTTTAATCATGACTTCATGCCAATATCCAATCATTGGACGGGATGTAGAATTTAACTCAAATTGTTTTCTATCGACCTTTTTAAATAACGAATCATGTATGTGTTCAGTCATATCAATTGCCTCCGCTCGTTATTTTAATTCTTGGATCAATGAGTCTGTAACAGAGGTCAATGATAAATAATGTTAGGATTAAGATCATGCTGTAAAAAATCGTAGTGCCGAGAATAACTGGATAATCACGATTAAAAATGCTATCAACAAAGTATTTTCCGATTCCAGGTATGGCGAAAATTTTCTCAACAACAAATGTGCCCGTAATGATCGAGGCAAATAATGGGCCAATAAAAGATAGAACAGGAATGAGTGCATTGCGGATTCCGTGTTTAATCATCACTGTTGAAGTGGACAACCCTTTTGCTTCAGCCATTTTTATATAGTTTTGATTTAATACCTCAAGCATACTTGTCCTTACAAACCGCGCAATAATCGCTAGCGGCCCAACAGAAAGAGCGATGGTCGGCAATACTGTGTGTTTCCACGTGCCCCATGACGCTACTGGAAACCATCTCCATTCAACTGCTAAATACTTTATTAATAATGGGGCAAGGATAAAGCTTGGAATCGATATTCCAATAATAGCCGCTAGCATAGATAGATTATCTAAAAGACGATTATGATATAGAGCGGCCACCACCCCTAGGACAATTCCAAAGAAAATAGCTACAATCAATGATTGAACACCTAGCAACGCGGATGGACCTAATCCTTCAGCGATTAAAGTGTTGACATCCCGCGTTTTCGATTGGATGGAAGGACCTAAGTCGAATTGAACAAGATTTTTTAAATAAAGAGCATATTGAACTGGAAGTGGTTCATCCAAATTATATTTAGCACGCATATTTTTTACGATTTCTTCCGGAAGTGCTTTTGCATCACTTGCAAATGGGTCCCCTGGAATGCTATGCATAACTACAAATGTTAAAGTAACGATAATCCAGAGTGTTACAATCATTGTGAAAATTCGCTTTAAAGTGTACATAATGCAACCTGCCTTTGTCTGTTAAATCACTGAGTCACATCTATAAATCTAAATTCAGCCTTTTCTTCCAATGAAGCGATGAAGATTTTCAGCAACTTTTTAGTTGCTTTTACATCATTTAAATCGATTACTTCAATTGGAGAATGTGCGTTCCTTGAAGGAATAGATAGTACGCCAGTGGGAATGCCATTATTAGCTAAATGCATCGCTCCTCCGTCTGTCCCAATACCTGGGAAAACCTCAAGCTGAAATGGAATTCCAAGCTCTCGCGCTATATCTATCAATCTTCTTTTTATCGCTGGATGAGAGATTAAACTGAAATCCATTACTTTAATGCCTGTTCCTTTTCCAATGGCAAGCACATCGTCTAGGACCGCCTCCTGAGTGTCACTTGCTGCAGTTGTATCGATTGCGATTGCCAAATCTGCCTTGACTGATTCTGCGACAATTCTAGCCCCCCGAAGTCCTATCTCTTCTTGTACAGTAAAGACGGCAATGATTTCTCCTCGAAAATCATTCATTTCCTCAAGCAATTTTATTAAAATGGCACAGCCCGCACGATCATCGAACCCTTTTCCTACTAGGCGGCCGGTTGTTTCATCACCTAGCCATTCAACATTGGAGAGCCATGTTACAGGATTACCGATGGTGATTCCAAGTGCTTCCGCTTCTTCCTTGGAATTGACACCTACATCTATGTAAGATTCCCGTATCTTTTTAAGTTTTTGTTCTTGCTCAAATTTTCGATAGTGTGCAGAGACACCACCGAAAATGCCTGTTAGTAAACCCCGATCTGTACGAATCTGTACTTTTTGGCCGGGTAAATTTCTTTCATCATGACCTCCTAAAGATTCTACTTTCAGCAAACCTTGTTCCGTTATATTCCTCACAATAAAGCCTACTTCGTCCATATGCGCGGTAATAATAACTTTTGGACCAGGATATGCGCCCTTTTTTCGTGCGATGATATTGCCATGTAGATCAACCTCAATTTCATCAACAAACCCCTTTATTTCTTTCGTTATATACTCAATAACCGGCTGTTCGAATCCAGACGGCCCGTGTAATTCTGCCAACTCTTTTATCAACTTCTTCAATTTATTCACCTCGTCAATTAATAAAAAAAAACCTTTAACTAAGATAAGTTAAAAGGTTTTATACTTAACTCATCTTATCTATCAGGAAAACCTGATGGAATTGGCACAGTGTTCATTATGAATCTGTTGCCGAGGCTTCGATGGGCCATGTCCCTCCACCTCTCTGGATAAGAATATATTCAATTGGAATAACTATACTAATATATTAAAAAATCTCATTCTAAAAATATTAAAATTTATATTCATAGAATTTTCGTGCCATCTAATTGGAATAATAAATTTATTAAATAATATTAAAGTAATAATAGACCCCTCAAATTACTTCGTCAATCGAAATAAAAGATGTCTTTTTTATCTGAATATTCCATAACTGCAACGTAAGCCCTTTCCATAATTTACGTTTGATCAACAATATAAGACATGTCTCCGCTTTCAGATCAAAACAAAACGGGATAAAAAAACTCGTCCATTAAATGAACGAGTTTTTCTTTAAACTATCTTATACCCACCAAGCAGCAGCAGGTTGTTCTTTAATTAAAACGGATTGTAAATTACTGACAGCGCGTTGGAATCCTTCTTCAATTGACATGATTGGATCTTCATGCTCAATGCTCACAACATAGTCATATCCATACGTGCGCAGAGCACTCATCATATCAGACCATTCTTTCATATCATGGCCACATCCGACAGAACGGAAGTTCCAAGCTCTTGTTCTAAGCTCCGTGTAAGGCTGCATATCTGTAAGTCCATACATATTTACATTTTCTTGATCGATGAATGTATCTTTTGCATGGAAATGGTGGATCGCATTTGCTTTACCAAGAATTTTGATTGCTCCCACTGGATCAATACCTTGCCACCACATATGGCTTGGGTCAAGGTTAGCTCCGATTGCATCATTTGTTAATTCTCTTAGTTTTAATAATGTGTAAGGTGTATGAACTAAGAAGCCACCATGAAGCTCAAGGCCGATTTTCACATTATGCTCTTCTGCCAGCTTGCCAACTTCTTTCCAGTAAGGAACAAGCTTCTCTTCCCATTGCCATTTAAGAACATCGCCATATTCATTTGGCCATGGCGCAACAGGCCAGTTTGGATATTTAGCACCTTCATGATCGCCAGGTGTACCAGAAAATGTATTAACTACAGGGACGTTCATTAATGAAGCTAGTTTAATTGTTTTAACGATTGTATCATGACATTCCCCGGCAAATTCTTTGTCTGGTGAAAGTGGGTTTCCGTGACAGCTGAATGCGCTGATTGTAAGACCTCTTGACTCAACTTGATGCAAATAATCTTTGCGCTTTTCTTCACTTTCAAGTAAAGCATCAAGATCGCAATGTGCATTTCCAGGGTAACCGCCTGTACCAATTTCTACTGCATTGAGTCCAGATGCTTGTACATGATCAAGCATCTCTTCGAAAGACTTGTCTGAAAATAAAACAGTAAAAACACCAAGTTTCATTGTTAAACACCGATCCCTTCTAAAAATAAAATTATGTAATAGCTGAGGTGTTTTAAACACCTCAACTCCATTCTAAACTATTTTTATTAAAATTGTACGATTTGTTTTGTTTCACTTGATTCAAGTGCAGCGAGGACAACCTTTAATGATTTCATTCCTTCTTCACCATTGATTGGCGGCTTAGTATTATTTACGATGCTATTTACAAAATTCTCAATTACCCTTGTACTATTTTGTCCGCCTTCGTCATTGGACTGGATTTTACCAAGTTCGTAATTCTTGGTCTCTCCATTACGATAGTGAACAATCAATGAGTATTCAGGGTCATCCTCAAGACGTAAAACACCTTTTTCTCCATAGATCACTGTCGAATTATCTTCCTTTTGATATGCCCAGCTTGCTGCCAATGTTCCTACAATACCACTTTCAGATTTCAACACGCATACGGCATTGTCATCCACTGTGCTATTTTCTTTTGCACCTGATTCAACGAACGCACCTACTTCAACAAAATCCTCACCAAGCAGGTAGCGCATCAAGTCTGTTTTATGTACGCCAAGGTCGCCCATCGCTCCAATGAAAGCCTCTTCTTTTCTAAAGAACCAGCTGCCTTTTCCATCGATGCTCCATCCTTCTGGTCCTGGATGTCCGAACGCAGTTCTGAAGCTGTAAATTTTCCCAACTTCTCCACTTTCAATCAATTCTCTTGCTTTCACATGAGAAGGTACGAAGCGTTGATTGTGGGCAATCATTAATTTCTTATTATTACTATTAGCTGCTTCAATCATAGCAAGCGCATCTTCCTCAGAAGTCGCCATTGGCTTTTCACAAAGTACATGTTTGCCAGCATTTAATGCATCTATTGAAATTGAAGCATGTAGGTAGTTAGGTGTACAAACAGAAACGATATCCAACTCAGCTTCAGAAAGCATTGTCTTGTAATCTGTATAAGCATTGGCCCCATATTGCTCTGCCATTTCTTTTGCACGGTCTTCTACGATATCGCATACTGCTACTATTTCTACTTGGTCGTTCGCCGCATATTCAGGTAAGTGACGATATCTCGCAATACTTCCGCAGCCAACAACCCCTACTTTAAGTTTACTCATATGTATCTTCTCCTTTATTAATATCACATATTATTCGATTGATTCTACCAAATAAATAGCTTTTCTTCAATACATTTGAAACCGCCACCAAATGCGCTATTCTTTCTTCTGATTTAAAAGCCAATTATAGAATTTAGGATTATTGTACGTTTCTGTCCATGAATCGTGATTTGCATCTGGGTAGACTGTTAATTTCACGTTACCCCCAACTTCACTGAGAGCCTCTACCATGCGTTCACTTTCTTCTACTGGAACCACATCATCCTTTGCTCCGTGAAAAGCCCAAACAGGAACATCCTTCAATTGTTCAATTTGCCTTGTGGAACCTCCGCCACAGATTGGTGCAGCCGCAGCAAATTTTTCAGGATTTCGCTTCGCCAAATCCCACGTACCATATCCTCCCATACTAAGACCTGTTACATAAACCCGTTTTTTATCTACACGGTATTGCTCAATGATCTCATCGACAAGTGCATTAAGATCATCCATGTAGAGATGCCAAGTGGAATATCTTTGTATATCAATTGGACATTGCGGCGAGACAAGAATAAATGGATAATCACGTTCCTCAACAAGCTTAGGCGGTCCATGTTGTTTTACAAGATTAAGATCATCACCGCGCTCTCCCATTCCATGCAAAAATAAAACAAGTGGGTAAGCAGCTGTTTGATTTTCTTCATAATCCTTCGGCAATGACAATAAATAGGACAACTCAACTTGCTTTGTAATGGTTAACTCTTTTTGAAGGCGATGTTCACTCATTTTTTACCAACCCCCGCAACATTTTCTTTCTATCAAAATGTAACCTCTGCCAAAACATTTATCAATGTTTATCTCTTTCTATAAAAAATATATTTTTAACGTTTCTAATTATCAATTTAACATAATCTCTAGATTTCATTGAAACGTTTCGATTCCTTATTGACTAATGTTTTTAATGAGTTTATAATCCAATTAACAATGCAATCGAAACGTTTCGATTGCCGGATTTAATTCAGTAAAATATCAATGATTCGAGGGAGTTAATCATGACTACTATTACAGATTCAACGATTAAGATGAATGCAGGGAGTATGCAATTTTCATTTTTAAATAGCGGAGATTTGCATGTTGCTACTTCCAATCATCTTATGATCAGTCAATGGATTGCAAATCCACTTGATGGTTCGTTAAATAATATATATTTACGTTTTCATGAAGATGAAAAAATTGAAGCTATTCCCCTGCTTGGCGTGCAATCTACTAGTACGTTCTCCTATTCTGATAACCAAGCTAGTTGGGAAGGTTCTTATAAACAAGTTAACTACAAAGTTACGTTTACATTAACAAATCAAAACATTTGGTTTTGGGACGTAGCAGTAGATGGTTCTGATGTAGAAGTGGATGTTATTTATGCACAGGACATCGGTCTTGCAGACCAAGGAGCGGTTCGTTCCAATGAATCGTATATGTCCCAATACGTTGATAATAAAGTGTTTAACGATGACAATAGAGGCTATATTGTTTGCTCCCGTCAAAACCAACCGCAATCTACAGGTTTCCCTTATTTGCAGCAAGGGGCATTATCCAAATTGGTTGGTTATTCGACCGATGGATTCCAGTTTTTCGGAAAGTCATATAAAGAGACAAACAAACCGGAAGCATTGTCGAAAGCAACACTCGCAAATGAAGTATATCAATATGAGTTTACGTATACTGCACTTCAATCAGAACGTGTTAAGCTTTCCGGTTCCGCGCAGTTCGTATTTTATGGTCTTTTTAAAGAAAATCATGCAGAAGCCATTGCCTCTTTAGAGTTTGAAAATGAAATAATGGATGCATGGGAACAAACTAAGCAAAAAGAAATCGCTGATTTTACTTCTGCTGAGAAAGTATCTATCTCTCCTTCTATTGGTGAAGCATTCCAAACTCAAACAATGACAATGGAAGAAATCAACAGTCTCTTCCCAAATCGTCACCAAGAGGAATGGGACGGAGAAACACTTCTTTCTTTCTTTACGGATACACATGAACACATTGTCCTGAAGGAAAAAGAACTACTAGTTGAACGCCCACACGGACATATTTTGATGAGTGGAAACAATGTAGAGGATATCGAAGATGTCATTACAACGACATCCTATATGTATGGAATTTTTAACTGTCAGCTTGTAATTGGCAATACTTCTTTTAACAAATTCAATACGAATGCTAGAAATGCCCTAAACGTAATGAAAACTTCGGGTCAACGCATTTATGTAAAAATGAACGACAGTTATCAACTGTTAACGATGCCTTCTCTATTTGAATTAGGCTTTAACTATGCGCGCTGGTATTATAAAACGGCTACCGACACGATCATCATTACTAACTTTACGACGGTTAACTCAACCGAAGTACATTTGCAAGTCCGTACATTAAGTGGAAATGCTTATCCTTATCTTGTTACAAATCAAGTTATTATGGATGCCAATGAGTATCAATCACCATTTGTTATGGAGAGAACAAATGACATTCTAACTTTTAAAGCAGGTCAAGGTGCTTTTAATAAAAATAATTATCCTGACTTAACATATCGTTTACGAGTAACAGGAGCAGAATTCACCGTTGCTGATGAACAATTATTGGCTGAAAATGTGGCAGCCAACTGTGCATCACTTGTTGTTTTTGAAGTTAATGAAACAGCTGATTGGTCCATGACAGTTCAAGGTCTTTTACATGGTAAAGCTGTGCCTTTTGCTGAATGTGACGCTGTAAATGAAATTGAACAATACCGTGAATTTTTCAAGAAAACGATGAATGGATTTAAATTATCCCTTCAGGGCTCAACACCAGATTCCATTGAAAAATTCAACACGCTTGCTTGGTGGTATACGCATAATATGCTTGTTCACTATTCTGTTCCACACGGGCTAGAGCAATATGGCGGAGCGGCTTGGGGAACTCGTGATGTGTGCCAAGGGCCAGTTGAATATTTTATGGCAACACAAAAATATGATGTAGTGAAAAATATTGTAAAAACAGTATTCTCTCATCAGTTCGAAGATGATGGAAACTGGCCGCAATGGTTTATGTTTGATCGTTATTTAAACATTCAAGCTGGAGAAAGCCACGGAGATATCATTGTTTGGCCATTGAAAGTATTGAGCGACTATCTAAATGTGACGCAGGATTTTGGAATTTTAGAGGAAGAAGTTCCATATATGAATCGAGGCAGCTTCCAGTTCACGGAAGAAACTGCTACAATCTTCGATCATGCTAAAAAAGAAATCGATTATATTAAAAATCATTTCTTGCATGACACATACCTATCTTCTTACGGAGATGGGGATTGGGATGATACATTGCAACCGGCAAACGCTCAACTGAAGCAATATATGGCAAGCAGCTGGACAGTCGCGTTGACTTATCAATCTATTAAACAGCTTGCAAAAGCACTTGAAAAAGTTAATCCAGTAGAATCGAAAGAATTATACGAACTAGCAACTGGTATTAACGCTGACTTCCACAAGTATATGTCACCATCCAATATCATTCCTGGATTCTTATACATGGAAAAAGCAGGCCAGCCAGAAAAAATGCTTCACCCAGAGGATACGAAAACGGGTATCCAATACCGTCTATTACCAATGACACGCAGCATGATCAGTGAGCTTTTAACTCCGGAACAAGCTGAAGCACATTATGAACTTATTCAAGAAACATTCTTCTGTCCAGATGGGGTTCGGTTGATGAATCGCCCAGCAAACTATGAAGGTGGAGTAAGTACTAATTTCAAACGTGCTGAACAAGCTTCAAACTTTGGCCGTGAAGTTGGATTACAATATGTTCATGCTCACATTCGCTATATTGAAGCAATGGCGAAACTCGGAAAAGCGCAAGATGCATGGAGAGGGCTTGAAATCATCAATCCAGTTAGCATTCAGCAAGCTGTTCCAAATGCTGAAATTCGCCAAAGTAATTCATATTTCAGCAGTTCTGACGGGAAGTTTAACACACGCTACGAAGCACAAGAAAGATTTAATGAATTAAGAACTGGTTCTGTTGCTGTTAAAGGCGGCTGGCGCATTTATTCGAGCGGCCCGGGAATTTACATGAATCAATTGATTTCAAATGTTCTTGGGATTCGTATCGAAGCGGGAGACTTAATTATCGATCCAGTACTACCTGATACACTAAATGGTCTTCACTTTGATTTTGAAATTGACGGTAAGCCAGTTACCTTTGTATACGAATTGACAGGCGCTGCTGAACGCTCAATTAAAATAAACAGTGAAACGGTAGATATAGACCGTATTGATAATCCATATCGCAAAGGCGGAGTCCGTATAGCTGTAGAAGATTGGACTCAGCGATTGAACGACAGACAAAATACAATAGAAATATCCATTTGATAGCAAAAGCGGCGGCACATTTGACCGCTGCTTTTATTTTTTGTGATTGTCAAAATCAAAAACTATCGATACATTAGAAGTAACTGGATTTGTAAGAATGGAGAGAGCGCCATGGTCAGCATAAAAGATATAGCAAAAAAAGCAGGTGTTTCCATTTCAACTGTCTCCTATGCTTTGAATGGCAGCCCGAAGGTGACGGAAGAAACAAGTGCCAAGATACTTGCTATTGCAAAAGAACTGAATTACATACCGAACGCAGCAGCAAGAACATTAAAAAAGCGCAATACGAAGATTATTGGGGCCTTTTTAACGGATTACAGCGGTCCTTTTTTTGGGCAGCTTTTACATGGAATGCGGGAGACCTTGAATCTTAAAGACTACGATTTGATTGTGTGTACCGGAAAAGAGTCTCACCGTTTTTTGCCAGAAGGAATTATCGACGGTGCCATTGTACTAGATGCAACATTTCCTGATGAAGAACTTATAACCTATGCAGAGCGCGGACACAAGCTTGTTGTTCTAGATCGGGAAATTGAGCACCCTAATATTGAGCGGGTGTTGCTTGATAATAAAATGGGTTCCGAGCTCGCTGTGAATTTCCTGATTGAGAACGGACACGATCAAATTGTATTCATATCCGGCTCTCCAGGTTCCTATGATTCTGAACAAAGATTGCACTTTGTTCAAGAACTAATGGAAAATCACCCTTCTGTTTCTTATCAAATCATAATGGGCGACTTTGACAAGCCATCGGGAGAACGTGCAGCCCAACAAATCATAGAGAACTATACAGATCCTGTTGCCGTCTTCTGTTTTAACGACGAAATGGCAATCGGAATGTATAATTATTTGTCCAGCACTGATTACATTGTTGGCGAACATATCCATATTATTGGTTTTGATGATATTGAAGTATCACAATATGTTCATCCTAGACTATCGACTATCCATTATTCAAAAAAAGACTGGGGTTCTAAAGCTGCAGAGCAATTGATTCAGTTAATTAAAAATGAGAAAACTAAACCGCAGGAGATTACTGTTGAATTGATTAAGGGCGGTTCTGTGGGGAAGTTGAAATGATCAGGAAAGGTGTCCATATAAATTTTCGGACACCTTTTTAGCAAGTATTTTATTTAAGATTATAGATAATCTCGGTCTCAAGCTTCGATTCATCCTCATTCCAATGGCCGTAAATCTCCATTGTCGGAAATTGATGATGTTCTCCCGAAGTCTCTATTGCCGATTGAATTTCCTTATAAGATTTATCCAATTCGCTATATGGTCCGATGTGTTTGCAATAAGCATATTTGTTAAAGTGAATAGTCCTCTTTTCTAATGATGGATCTTCTTCAGATGGAAAATTCAACTCAATCCCAGCAAATACCATATGGTCATCATCATAAACAACATGATTAATGCCTTTATGAGAAAGCTTTTTATTCCTTACCTCCTCCCAAACCTGATCCAATAATTCAAACATTGTTTCACTGTAAGCTTTGTTTTGAGCATGATGTTTGGAAAATCCGAACAACGTAAAGGTTTTTTCTTGATTAATAATAACTGCTTCCATAATTAGCACTCCTTAGTGTATTTAACAACTGTAGTCGTTAGACATTGCCTAAACTCTATATTATGAAAAAGTTAATATACATTTTCATCTACCCTTTGATATTAAACTAGTCACCAAATTCCTTAACGTCCCTTGATCAATAAATGGGGCAAGACTTGCCAGAATGTCTGGGTTAAGATTCACCAATTCTGCTTCATTGATTAACTTCTCGATATTTTCTTTACCAAGAAAAGGAGCAAGACTTACAATCCGACTTGCATCTAGCTTACCCTCTACTACTTGGTTGACTAGACGGCCTAATGTTTCTTTACTAATGAACGGGGCGAGTGACTGGACAATATTCCAATTAAAACTCCCCTCTTCAGCATGGCGGACTAACTTATCCAGTTGCTCCCTTCCGAGAAATGGCGCGAGTCTGGCCAGTTCTTGAACATCAATGATCCCATCAATTGATTTATCAACTAATTGATTCAATGTATCTTGACTTAGAAAAGGGGCTATTTTCGTCACGATATCCCATGGCACTTCTCCTTCGATGGCATGATTGACTAGGTCATCCAACGTTTCCGAGTCAAGAAAAGGAGCGAGCCTAGCAATGATATCCATATTAAAACGTTCTACATCTAGATGTTCGGTAATTTTTTTTAGCTTGCTTGTTTTTACAATAGGAGCAACCTCAACGAGTTCTTCTACATCCACTTCGCCAGTATTGATCAATTCTGCCACCTCGTCTGTCCGATCCTCTGAGACCTTTTCAACGATTTTACCGATATGTTGAAACTTTTGATGATTGATTGCAGCGCCGCCATTCATGATGTCGTCAACCGTTTGACCAAATAGTTGCGCCAACACAGGAAGCGTTCCGATATCCGGAAGCGACTCTCCCCGCTCCCATTTAGAAACAGCTTGGTGGCTGACATTTAGCTGATCAGCCAGCTCCATTTGTGTCATGTCTTGTTCCTTTCGAAGCTTGGAAATGTATGCACCAATTTTTCTCGTATCAAGCATATGAACTCCTCCATTTGGATATAAGTACAGCGCGCACTGTCAATATTTATCGTAACATGCCTACTCCTATCCACCTATCAACTATTGGTTGAACATATGTATTCAACTATCAGTTGAATCTTTCTTCCCTAGCGAAAAACCGTCAAATAATCTTCCCCCATACGGTTCTAACACTTTATCTACTAATATAATGATTTTACCTTTTTCGCCTAATCTATAAAACTCATCGAAGGCAACCACAAACTCATCGGTAAACGTTGCGTCGTATTTTTTTAAAGCACGCATGACCCATTTGGATGAGCCAATCCATCGTCCATTTATCCGCAAGACAAATTCATGAACAAGATCAGCCAATGCATTCGCGATAAATATATCTTCATCCCGATTTTTACTTCCGATAAAATCATCCAACGTATCTGTAATGAAGTATCGTTTCATGGTTACAGTTTCTTCCGACCATTTTTCCGGACCTCTATTTAGTAATTCATTCGCCTCTCCTTTAATGGTTTGAATAATCCCTTCATCTTTTATGACTATCCCTTCGGAAACCATTTTCGGCAATGACGGTCTAGCTCTTTCATAATCCTGCTGAAAAAAATACTTGTAAGAGCTTAAATTATGTACGAAAGTTTCGATTGGCCAGCCCAGCGCAACTAATGATTCTCTAAATGCTGTTTCCAAGGCTTTATCAAAAATAACAATATCGAGATCGGATGTTTCCGTTGCTTCTCCTCTTACAATACTCCCCGCCAATAATGCACCTTGGCAATTTGGAAATCTTTCTTCAATAAATTGTGTAGCTGCTTGAATTGGATTTAATCTGTCCAGTTGTCTTACCTCCATATTTGTTTCACATCTACAAGTTGTGTTTTTTCAAAAGTTAATTTATAAATATCAGGCATAGCGAGCTTTTCCCAAAAGGTAAAATTAAATTTCGGATCAAAATAATTCATAATAAGGACCATAATATTTCCGTGGGTTCCGATGGCAACATTATTTCCTTCAAAATCGTGAAGAATCTTCCGTGTTATCTCTACTCCTCTTTGTTGGGATGAGATGTTAGATTCCCCACCCTCCCATGAGAATTCAGGGTTTTCCCACACTTTTACAATGGCTTCATTAAAATCTTCAACTGGAACCCCAGCAAGCTTTCTTTCCTTAAAACCCTCTTCTATACGAATCTCTTTATCAATCCATTTTGATATTCCTTCAACAGTTTGAATTGCACGTTTATATGGACTTGATATGACACGCTCAATCTTTTCAAGCTTCAGTAAGTCTGTTACTAGCTGGGCATCCTTCAACCCCCGTACTGACAACGGTCTACCCCGTTCATCCGATGTGTATGTTGAATGAGCATGTCTTACAAAATATAAGTTTGTTTTCAATTCCCTATACTCCTATACTCTTTTATCTATATAATTCTCCAAAACTGTATATTATCCTTTATACAAAAAAGCATCCTTTTTTTAGGATGCCAAGTCAATTAAGAACCTAAATTTTTCAACACATTATATCCAAAACAAAAGATTCCAATAACTGTCGCGACTCCACCTATCGTGGCAATTAGGAAAAAGATTGGGCTTACTTCCAATATTGCCAATGCAATACTGATCATCATGACCGGTAAACCGATATTGTGTAGCCAAAAGTGCACCTTAGCGGAGGATGCCTCAGCAAGTTTTGGGAATAAAGTATATAAAATACCAGCAACAGCAAGGGACATCCAGCCAAGTAAATTAATGTGCACATGAACCGTAGCCAGTTTAAAAACATGGGTGAAGGACATGTACAGTCCAAATGAAACTCCGATCAAAAAGTAAACAACAGCAATTTTAATTAACTTGATCCCCATGAAAAACCCCCTCACATAATGTAATCAATACATTATATGAGGGGATTATGGGAAGAATTCTTTTACCTGGAAATATTCATAGGTCTTTTTATCAAGCTGAATAGGAAATGGTATGTAAATCATTTAATAATAGCTGCTTATTTCCAGTATCAGTGATTATCTCAACATATTCATAAGCAATTTTAATCATTTTTTGACACATATTATATTGTTTTAATACTGAATATGCCCTTGCTGCGGCTTCATATCCATATCCAATTTGAACTACTCGCCACTAAAGGAACGAGATTCTGTGAGTTTCAATCGGCAATACTCATGCTAATTTAATTCTCACCGGGACTGCCAAAAGCCCCCTAGCCACCTTGCCTGCAAGCGCAGATGTATGGGTACATTTCCGTAAAATATTGGCCGCTCCATTCAAATCTGCATTTACCAAGATGGAGCGGGACGTACGATACAATCCACGAAAGACTCGCTTTCCCGAAAAAATTTGGTTCCTATTTACTTTTTTATCATATTCGGG
This sequence comes from Lederbergia panacisoli, assembly GCF_024626525.1. GTDB lineage: Bacteria > Bacillota > Bacilli > Bacillales > Bacillaceae_C > Lederbergia > Lederbergia panacisoli. Next base: position 434 of record NZ_JANJGU010000003.1, on the reverse strand, counting down.
GATGTGATCCTCATCGAGAAAACTGGATTGTGATGTATAGCTTTCCTCCTGTCGGAAGAATTCAATTCCATACCGATCGCACATGCTCTCGAGTTTAGATATCAGTAAACTGTGAGGGATCTGAACAAATCTTTGGTTGGATTTCCTTCCCATGTCACATCTGTCTTTCCACCTTTTGTTGTGTCCAACGACTATTTTACCGATTCCATGATCAAGGCAATGCTTGACAATGTAGTGGGTTGTCTTATTTAGATAATCGCGTAAAATATGGTTTCGTCTTCGCAATAGGCAAACTTGGCGTTTGGTCAGGTGTGTGACATTTTGCCGATCTTTAATGGACTGAAGGCGTGCATTTTCCTTGTTATACCACTGGTTAACAGCTTTGATTCTCTTTCCATCAATGATAAAGGAATGACCAATCGTATCAATACAGG